>JBGSQQ010000031.1:0-34624 GCA_041737945.1 Chryseolinea sp. | reverse complement strand
TGTTCTTCTACTTCCCCATTTGCCAGTTGAACTTTCATCTCCAACCACCGCTTTACATACATCTTTACCCATTTCTCCTCCATCATCGCCTCCACTGCTTTCAGCATCAGTTCATGGTCTATCTCATCAAAGAATTTTGATATGTCCATATCGACTACCCAATCCTTCTGTGAAACATTCTTCCGAACTTCCAGCAGGGCTTCATGGCTGCTTTTCATCGGCCGATATCCGTAGGAGTTTTCATGGAACTTAATGTCGATGCGCTTTTCCATGTAGTCTCTTACTACCTCTTGCGCTATCCGATCCCGCATAGTAGGAATGCCAAGTTTCCTTGTACTCCCATCCTTCTTGGGTATCTCGATCCGCTTTACCTCTCGGGGAATGTAACTCCCTGAGGCCATGCGATTCCAGATCACATACAACTCCTTCTCTACTCCCTTGGATTCAAATTCTGCCCAGCTTTCCTCATCAACTCCGGGCGATTTCCCTCCCTTCCTTACTTTTTGGTACGCTCTGGCAACCATCTCATAAGAGATGGGAACCACTCTTCTTACGTGAACATCCATGTTAAATCATTCTCATCATTGAGGTGTCTAGCTTGTTGATCACTTGAATAACCCAGACCCTTGGCTCCATTCGTATTACCGAACTTCAACGCTACTATGGTCTAGTCCGACTTCCTGCGTGCTTGTCATCATTTCCTGTTGTGAGTCCTCGAACATTTCTTTTTTTTTTCGCTCGGTCCCGGTACCTGATATCAAGTTTACCACTCAGGATCTCCTATGTTCTCTTCCAGAGCCTGTGTCAAAGTCATGCTGCCTGTATGGCGGTAGGGATGCGGCCAGTATGTTCAGGTGTCCGCCGCACTCTTCATTTCTCCGCAAAACGAGAATATTTTTCCGCTACAACTTTAAGATTTCGTCACTTCATCAGCAGTTCACTTTCGTTCATCTCTTTGACACTCACCTGCACCGTTTTCCAGTGCTTTTCCCTGACCGTTCAATACCGCAAACTTGCGACTGCAGCACCGCAGGGTGGTTTAACGACTCCTCCTGATAAGGCGTCGTTGATGAGCCATTTTTTTTTCATCATCTCTAAAAGAACTTCATAGCACAATTCGCGGTACTTTGCGTCTTGGCGCCTCCGCGGTTAACACTCCCACTCCCACTCCCACACCCACACACCTCAAATTATTTCTTCTTTTTTGCCGGTGCTTTTTTCTTCGCTGCTGCTTTTTTGGCAACCACTACTTTCTTGGTTACTGCCACTTTTTTGGCCACAGCAACCTTGCCGGAAGCAGCTGCCTTCTTTTTCGCCACAGGTGATTTTGCCACAGGTGTTTCTACTTCCGCCTTCTTTCTCATAAATCCACCGCGACCTCTTTTCTCTGGTGCATTTTCTGCAAGGGTAACACACTCCTCCAGGGTTAGCTCGGCAGGCTCTTTGCCCTTGGGGATTTTTACATTCTTCTTGCCGGCCTTTATATACGGCCCAAAGCGACCGTTCAATACCTGAATGTCAGGGTTCGAATCAAAAACCTTGATGATCCGGTTCGCATCGGCAACCCTTTTTAGTTCAATTAATTCAATTGCCCTTTCAGGTGTGATGGTATACGGATCGATATCCTTGGTAATGGAAACAAACTTCTTATCGTGTAAAACATATGGACCAAACCGTCCAATACTCACCACCACCGGTTTCTCTTCGAAGAGTCCAAGGTCTCTGGGCATCTTAAACAGTTCCATCGCATCCGCCATGGTAATGTTTTCGATAAACTGACCGGGACGTAAACTCGCAAACTTTGGCTTCTCGCCACCATTGTCATCCGGATTTTCACCGATCTGAACATAGGCGCCAAACTTTCCGAGCTTGGCATACACATTCTTACCCGTCTTGGCATCAACACCCAGTTCCTTGGATTTTCCTACGGAAGAGCGCTCCACTTTTTCTGTTAGTGAAACCTTCTTATGAAAAGGTCCATAGAAATTTTGAATCATTTTCTTCCAGTTGAGCTTGCCATTGGCAATCTCATCAAACTCCTGCTCGATCTCGGAAGTAAACGAGAAATCGGTGATATCCGGAAAATGTTCAACAAGGAAATCATTCACCACCATCGCCGTATTCGTCGGGAATAACTTGTTCTTCTCTGCACCCGTAATTTCACTATCGGATACTTTATTGATGCTATTATCTTTTAATGTCAGTACAGTAAACAGACGCTCTTTGCCTTCACGCACTTCTTTCACCACATAACCGCGTTTCTGAATAGTGGTAATAGTTGGTGCATAGGTTGAAGGTCGGCCGATACCAAGCTCCTCCAGTTTTTTAACCAGGCTCGCTTCCGTATAGCGCGGGGGATGACGCGAAAATATCTGTTTCGCTACCAGCTGATCGAGGGTTAACGATTGTCCGATGGTAAGGGGTGGCAGTACTTTGCTTCCCTCCTCTTCATCGTCATCATCACCCGACTCCATATATACTTTCAGGAACCCTTCGAATTTTATTACCTCGCCGGTAGCCACCAATGTTTTTGGCGTGGTGGATACACCAATTGTGGCGGTTGTCTTCTCTAATTCGGCGTCAGCCATTTGCGAGGCTATCGCACGTTTCCAGATCAGCTCATATAGTCTCAATCCATTCCGGTCCATACCCGGATCCATCACCGAAAAATCGGTAGGCCTGATGGCTTCGTGGGCTTCCTGGGCTGATGCCGATTTTGTTTTGAATTGCCGTGAATGAAAAAACTCCTGCCCAAAGGCTGCATTGATTTGTCTTTGTGCGCCGTTGCGTGCCTCGTCTGAGAGGTTTACTGAATCCGTACGCATATAACTGATCTTACCTGCCTCGTAAAGTTTCTGGGCTACCATCATCGTCTGGATAACCGAGAATCCAAGCTTGCGGGCCGCTTCCTGCTGAAGGGTGGATGTCGTAAACGGGGGGGCTGGTGTACGCCTAAGGGGTTTTGTCTGCAGGTCGGATATGGAAAAAGATGCCCCTTTACAGGTCTCGAGAAATTCCATCGCTTCTTCCTCGGTATCAAACCGCTCAGAAAGTTCGGCAGCAAGGTTTTTTCCTTTTCCAAGGTCAAAAAGAGCGTTGATTTTATAGGAAGACTTTGTCTTAAAGTCACTTATATCACGTTCGCGCTCAACCACCAGCCGTACCGCCACCGACTGAACTCTGCCCGCTGACAATCCGGTAGCGATTTTTTTCCAGAGGATGGGAGATAACTCATATCCCACTAACCTGTCGAGTACACGACGTGCCTGTTGGGCATTAACCAGGTCAATATCAATACCGCGTGGACTTTCCAGAGAATTAAGAATTGCCTTTTTGGTAATTTCTGTAAACACGATTCGGCGCGTCTTTGCGTCGCTTAAGTCGAGTGCTTCCTTGAGATGCCAGGAAATAGCTTCCCCCTCACGGTCCTCATCGCTTGCGAGGTAAACCATCTCGGCATCCTCTGAAAGTTTCTTGAGTTTTGAAATTATTTCCTTTTTATCGGGACTTATTTCGTAGGTGGGCTCGAAATTGTTTTCAATATCAATTGCCCCGCTTCCTTTAGGCAAGTCACGGATATGACCCATGCTCGAAGTCACTTTAAAGTCCTTCCCCAAATACCCTTCAATGGTCTTTGCTTTGGCGGGAGACTCAACGATTACTAGATTTTTTGACATGCTGCTCTAACGTTCGGCGAGCCCAAATATCAGTAAAATTTTAAAAAGTCAAATTTAACTACCTTCCCGCGTCCGCTAAAACAGTCAAAACTGCCCGTCCTTTTTACATCATTTCTATACTGATGTTCACGCGATTAGCATATTTTTCTACGTAGTTTTCAACTTTCTTAATTTGCGGTACTAATATTGACACACAAACAACGGATTAGTCCAAATCCTCAATAATTTAGTATGCCACGATATTTGTATTTGCTACGTCATGCGCAAAGCAGTGAAAGGCAGCCCGGTGAATCTGACAAAGAGAGAGAACTCACACCGGCTGGTATGCGCGAAGCAATACTTGTCGGAGCATATTTATATAAAGAAAACACCAAAATCGATCAGGTCATTTGCAGTATTGCGAAACGGGCTGAGGCAACGGGAAGGCTAATCGCCGATGCCATGAAGTTTGATCCCGAACGGGTGAGTAACCAGGAAGCATTGTATGAGGCTTCAACCCGCACGCTCTTTCAGTTTATTCTGCAACTGGAAAATCAGTATCATAACGTTTTGTGTGTCGGTCATAACCCGTCTATTTCCTATCTGGCAGAATCGATTACCAAAGCTGAAATCGGTGACATGCCTACCGGCGGGCTGGCGATCATCAAATTTAATATCAGTTCCTGGAACGAAGTGGACCAGGGAAACGGTGAACTTCAGAATTTTATTTATCCCAAAATGCTGGGCGGTGTTTAGATATGCAGCTTCTGCGGGATAATTTGTATTACCAGATCCACTCCTTATAAAGTTGAGCATGGAGAACAAAGATTCGATACTAAATCGTTTTAATCCAAGCGGTCCTGGTATTCCCGGCAACCTTTTTGGCCTTCCCTTTTCCCCCGAACAAAGTGAGATGATTATCGTTCCTGCACCGTGGGAAGTGACCGTTTCATATCATGCCGGTACTGCAAAAGGACCTCAGGCCGTACTTGATGCTTCTTGGCAAGTGGATCTCTTTATTAATGAGATACCCGATGCCTGGAAACTGGGCGTAAGTATGATGCCCATTTCGTCGGCAATGGAAGAACAAGGCGCGCGCCTTCGCCAATTATCAGCGCAGCACATCCTTCGGGTTGAGCGTGGAGAAGCCATCGATAGCGAGGATCCGGTACTTCAGGAAATTAATGAAGGCTGCGAAAAATTCAATGTGTTCATTCGGTCAACAACTCAGCAGCTGTTAAAGGAAGGAAAAATGGTTGCGCTGCTGGGCGGTGACCACAGCACGCCACTGGGTTTTATACAGGCCTTAAGTGAAAAGTACGATCGTTTCGGAATCTTACAGGTGGATGCACATGCCGACCTCAGACGCGCCTTTGAAGGATTCATTTATTCACATGCGTCAATCATGTATAATGCGCTGAAGGTTCCTGCCGTCAGCCGATTGGTGCAGGTTGGTATCAGGGATTTCTGCGAAGAAGAGGTAAACAACGTAAAGCGGGGTGCAGGCAGAATACTCACCTTTTATGATGAAGAACTAAAAGCAGCTTTGTATCAAGGTAAAAGCTGGGATTCGTTATGTACAGAAATAATCAAAGGTCTTCCGGCAAATGTTTACATCAGTCTGGATATCGACGGGCTCGATCCTAAACTTTGTCCGAACACAGGCACGCCGGTTTCCGGTGGATTTGAATTTTATCAACTGGTATACCTCTTCAAAAAAATTGTGTCGTCGGGAAAAAAGATCATTGGATTCGATATCAGCGAAATCGCGCCCGGTAAAGATGACTGGGACGCAAATGTGGGAGCACGTTTGCTTTACCAACTATGTCACTGGATGGCTGTATCTCAGGGGAAATTAACGGCTGTTCATTCCTGATTCTCATTCAGACTGAAGTAATCGTGCACATTTCACGGATGGCAGCAGGAATTGTTTATTTTTAAACCTCATTAATCCTAAACCTGAATTTTTGCATGAGTGAGTTTATCAGCGCTGTCGCAACCGGGGTATGGACGCCGGTATTATTTCTTTTGATCCTGGGCGGAGTTTTTTTCTTCCTGTATTCCAGGTTTATCCCGTATAAATATTTTGGTCATGCTATCGCTATTCTTCGGGGCAAGTATGATGACCCAAACAATCCGGGACAAATCAGTGCGTATGAGGCACTGTCTACTGCATTGGCCTCGACTGTGGGTATGGGCAACATTGCCGGTGTTGCTGCTGCGATTTCAATTGGTGGTCCGGGTGCGTTGTTCTGGATGTGGGTAACGGCCTTTGTGGGAATGTCAACAAATTTTTTTACGAGTACCTTGTCGATAATGTATCGGGGATTGGATTCCAATGGCGTTGTGCAGGGCGGACCGATGTATGTGATACGGGAAGCGCTAGGCAAGCCGTGGTATCCGCTGGCTGTATTATTTTGTGTGTGTTGTACGGTGGGTTGTTTGCCGATTTTTCAGGCGAATCAGCTTACTCAGATAATAATAGATATAGGAATTTCCTCCGAAACCATGAAGGCGTCATCGTTCCAGGTTGCTGGTATTGACATTAATACCGCCAAATTTATTATCGGTACTATCCTGATGGTTATTTCCGGTATCGTAATCATAGGCGGCATTCAACGTATTGGACGATGGGCGGGAAAGATGGTACCCCTGATGATCGTGGTTTATTTTTGCTCTGTGCTGACTATTCTGTTTATACATATTGATAAAGTACCTCACTATCTATGGATGATTATTACCGATGCCTTTGCAGCTAACCATTACAAAGGAGAGCCGCTCCTGGGGGGTGTTGTTGGCGGATTGATTGTTGCCGGCGTTCGGAGAGCTTCCTTTTCCAACGAGGCCGGTATTGGCACGGCGCCCATGGCACTGGGTGCATCGAAGAGTAAGGAGCCGATTCGCGAAGGGCTTGTTTCCATGATGAGCCCGGCAATTGATACCCTCATCGTTTGTACACTCACCGCGCTGGCTATACTGACAACAGAAGTTTGGAATACATCCGGTGCGAGCGGAGTAACCCTCACCGCCAATGCTTTTGAAAGTTCGCTCGGAACAACGGGAAAGATTTTGTTACTCACCTGCGCCTTCTTTTTTGCTATCACTTCCTTGTTCTCGTATAGTTACTATGGGAACAAAGCCGTCTCCTTTCTGTTTGGGGTGAAGGCCGGAAAATACTACGACTATTTTTATCTTGTTACGATTGTACTGGGCGCCATTCTCTCCATGCATGACGTGATGAACATCATTGATGTAGCCTATGCGTTAATGGCTATTCCTACCATGCTTTCAGGATTTATGCTTGCGCCGAAGGTGATGAAAGAAGCTAAGGCTTATTTTGGGCGGTTGGGTAAGGAAAAAATGCATTAACCGCGGAGGCGCCAAGACGCAGAGTTGCGCAAAGATATCACGTGGGTCTTCGCGTTCCTTAGCGTCTTTGCGCCTCTGTGTTAACAAACCCTCGCTCTCACTCTCACCCTCACCTCACAGCCCCAGAGTGAGTGTCAGTGTGAGAGCGAGGATTTACACTGTTTTTTCTTCGCTCTCACTCTCACTCTCACCCTCACCTGACAGCCCCAGAGTGAGTGTCAGTGCGAGAGCGAGGATTCTGTTTTTTTCTTCGCGTTCCTTAGCGTCTTCGCGCCTCTGTGTTAACAAACCCGCGCCCACGCCCTCTCTCGCTCTCACTCTCACACTCATAGCCAAGTCAGTGTCAGTGTGAGAGCGAATGATTCACACTGTCCTTTTCTTCGCTCTCACTCTCACTCTCACCCTCGCAACCCCAGAGTGAGTGTCAGTGTGAGAGCGAATGATTCACACTGTCCTTTTCTTCACTCTCACTCTCACCCTCAGTCCCACTTACCCACACCTCCGGAGAGACTATACCTGCCGGCACCGGCAAAACAAATTACCACTGCCATCATCATGTAAAGCATATTGGTTTCAATCATCCACCCCCCAAAGTCGTTGCGGGAAAAAATAATATCGGAGTGACCTATAAGAATTGACATCAGCATATTAAACGCCACCACCAGCGCGGCAATCCTGGTTTTAAAACCAAGGATCAAAAAAACAGGTGCAACAAATTCGCCTATATAATTTCCATTGGCAATAAAGCGCGGAAGACCAGCAGCCGTCACCATATCCTCCACATGCTGGATACCCTGAAATACCTTATGCGTTCCGTGAAACAATAATATACCTCCGCAGGATAGCCGGAGTATTAATTTGGCAACGTCATCACTACGCCCTGATAACATAAGTTGCCTTGGTTGGGCATGGATGATGTGTAATACTGGTTCTACTGTTTATCATACAATATATACTGAGATTTTCCTTACCTTATTTTGATAGGACAGTTCATCCGAACTTTGTTTGGTCTCATTTCATCGCCCCACTCCAGGGCCGTGGGGGCCCCGCATGTTCCATCAGGGCTGCACCCAATCCACACATGCCCCTGCCAGACCGAAGATTGGCTGAGGCCCCGATGAAACATGCTGGAAGTTCTGTGCGTGCATGAGAGACTAATTTTCCACCGAAATCTGCTTCGTTTCCTGACGGAAAGGATAATCAAACAGTCCAAATTCCTTTATGGCTTCTTCAACTTTATGAGGAACAAACCGCTCCCAGCCAGGTTCACCTTTTTTGATCATAGCCAGTACGTTGTCAGAAATAATATGGAGGTTTCTGATATTGGCTCCGGTGATTTCCTCCAGCTTGTTGTTGTCCATCAGGAACCGGAACAAATTCTTCAGATTGTCCGGTAGTTCCATTTCAAAATCCTTCAGAGTAAACAACTGACCAGAATCCTTTTTCAGTGCCGGATAGATGTAGAGCTTTACATTCGTTCCGAAGAGAGAGGCGAAACATTCCAATATCCCTCCCCGGATGTTTTCATACGTTTTTTCCTCGAATACCTTTTGAAGCGCGTATATACCCATCGTGATACCGATCTTCTTACCCTTTGTGATTTTCGAGAGGTAATCCACTAACCGGTAATACTCAAAATAATTGGAGATCAGTACGTTCTGGCCCAGCGAACACAGAATATCCGCACGATGCAGAAAATCCTTTTCATCGATTTTCCCATCGGGACTCAGATCATTCAACGTCAGTTCAGAAATCAAAACAATGTTTGAACGGTCGACATCCGTTTCATTCTTAAAGTGCCTGCGGGAAGCCAGCAGCATGTCGACATTGATATGTGTCGGAGGACGAAACCTGCCGCGAAGCACCAATACGTTCTTTTTATACAGTTCATCGGAAGGCTGCATGACGTTGCCATCCGGTCCGAACATGGCAGCTTTTGTCAGACCATTCTTCACCAGTTTAAGCGCCATTACCCGGTTGTCGATGTGCTTGAAATCCGGTCCATTGAGCCGGAACATATCAACCTCAATCCGTCTTGTGGTCAACCCATCAAGGAGCGACATTAATATTTCTTCCGGGTCGCTAAGGAACATACAGGAATAAAGCATGTTCACACCAACGATGCCCAATGCATATTGCTGCTGAAGGGGATCAGGATCATGCATCTTCAGGTGAAAGACGCATTCATTGGGCTCACTTTGTGGCCTGAGTTGAAAACGAAGTCCCATCCAGCCGTGCCCCTGATTCGTTCGCTCATAGTTAATTACTTCCACGGTATCCGCGAAAGCAAAAAACCGTGTCGTCTCAATCCGGTGTGGCAAGCGTTCGGGCAGGAGTACGTATTCATGGTCGAGCATCCGGATAAGTCGTTCTTCACAAACGTACCGGTCGCCCACCCCGTAGATGGCATCACTGAACTTCATGTCATAGGCCGACATGGTTTTTGCCACTGTACCCGATGCCCCGCCTACCTTGAAAAAATTAGCCGCCACTTCCTGCCCCGCTCCGATCTCTGCAAATGAGCCATAGATAGCTTTGCTCAGATTGAGACGTAAAGCTTTTTCCTGAGTCGTCAGTTTTCTAATTTCTTCCATAACCTGCTCCTGCTTTCGGCTTCCAATTTACCGTTAAACATCAATCGTTGAAAGATAATTGCATTTAAAGTTCTTCTACAACCAACAACGCAAGCTATTGTTCACGGTATTTCAAAGTTTGATTATTAAAGTATAACCTCTATTTTGCCCGCTTTTCAAACGATATTTTATGTCATCCAGAGGGAATTTTTCGGGTCGGATTGGGTTCATTCTGGCGGCTGCAGGTTCGGCGGTAGGGTTAGGCAACATCTGGAAATTCCCCTACCTGGCGGGACAAAACGGAGGGGCCGTATTTCTGCTCATCTACCTGATTTGTATTTTTCTATTGTGTTATCCGGTAATGGCCGGAGAAATTGCTATAGGCCGTAAGGCCGGCACCGATGCCTATGGGTCGTATAAAAAATTGGGTGGTGGTAAGTGGGGGTACCTCGGTTTGTTCGGAATCCTCGCTGGAATTTTTATCCTTTCCTTTTACAACGTTGTAGCAGGCTGGGCTTTTGGCTACTTCCTTCATATCTCGTTCGGTGATCTTCTCCAGCATCCTGATTTCAGTACCTTCTTCGGGTCTTTTGTCAACGATTTACTTGACCTCAGCAGTTTTCACGGCATAGCAAATTCAAATTTCCTTTTCTCGCTGATATTCATGGTGCTCACGGCCATTATTGTGTCACAGGGTATACAGAAAGGAATCGAAGCGGCAAATAAAATCATGATGCCGGCGCTATACATTATTCTTATTGGCATCATCATCTATAGCCTCACCTTACCGAATGCCATGGCTGGCGTCAGGTTTTATCTGGTTCCCGACTTTGCTGAATTAAAAATTCAAACCGTTTTTGAAGGATTGAAGCAGGCCTTTTTCTCTTTGTCTCTGGGTATGGGCGCACTGATCACGTATGGATCCTATCTGAAGAAAAGCGAAAACATCACGTCTTCCGCAGCAGTGATTTCATTAGCAGATACGTCAGTTGCTTTCCTTTCCGGACTAATGGTATTTCCACTTGTTTTCTTTCTGCAATACAAGTTACAAATCACGGAAGTAGCCACGGCCGGACCTCCATTGATCTTTGTAGTCCTTCCTCAGATTTTTCATGAAATGGGACCTGGATTGGGCCGGATTGTCGGAGGCTCATTTTTTCTGCTCGTTTGTTTTGCTGCGCTGACTTCAACGATCTCTTTGCTGGAAGTGCCGGTAGCGTATCTCGTTGATCAGAAAAAGATGAAGCGCAAAAATGTAGTTTGGGGAATTGCACTGCTCATTTTTATTCTTGGCCTTCCTGTCATGGCCAGTCAGGGAATGATTCCGGCCTTAAACAAATTACCCTTTTACAAGGGTCAGGATTTCCTGGTCTTTGTTGCCGATATGTGCGATATCTCACTGACTGTCGGCGGCTGCCTGATGTGTTTGTTCATCACGTACCGATGGAAGATTCACAACATGGATGAAGAACTGTCGCAGGGAAATGCGAACTATATGAATTCCTTTATCCGAAAGTATCTGAACTTCACTATTCAATACGTTTGTCCGCTGTTGTTAAGCATCCTTTCCATTCTGGTTATCATTGACAAGTTCTTCGGAATCGAGAACGTGTTTTAATAATTCAACAGCGGACTCAAAATCCGGTTTGGCAATAGATCAGTTACTGACTCCCCTACTTTTTCAATAAGAATTTTTCTTTGGCTTCGCGTTTTATCTCTTCCCATTCATCGGGAGGAGGCGGTGTACCCCGTTCAAATTCAGACAACAGCCAGGATACCAATTGTTTTTTCATACCGAATCGCTTCACGGCTTCTTCACAGAAATCAATTTCATGCTTATCAATTACATCATCGGCATAAACCATCAGGATGAGGTCATACAACAAGTTCATCCGGTCATTGTGGTTATCCGGCACAGTCATTTCAAACTTCTCTTTGGTTTCCATCAGAAGTCTCACCTGGCGGTCTTTCAGCCCATAACGCTTACCGATTTTAAATAACAAAGCTTCTTCCTTGGGGTGCATGACACCATCGGCCTTTGCCAGCGCCAGCAGATTCTTTATGTGATTCTTCTTGTAGGAAAGATACTGGTGTTCAAAAAATCCTATCATTTCAAGTGTGTTTAAATCTTCGTGACCTCAATTCAAATAAACTTTACCAGACAACGTGTCGTGCACGTTGAAGCTCCATCAGGCTACCTTCTGTGCTTCCTGTTCCTTAAGCGCCCGCCGCAGAATCTTGCCCACGTTGGTCTTTGGTAACTCTGTCCTGAATTCAATGTGTTTCGGCACCTTGTACTTCGTGAGGTTTTCATAGCAAAACTTCAGCAGTTCCTCTTCGGTCAGGCTTTGATCTTTCTTTACCACAAATATTTTAATTACCTCTCCCGACTTCGCATCAGGAACTCCGATGGCTGCCACTTCCAAAACTTTCGGGTAACCTGCCACTATATTCTCAATTTCATTGGGAAAGACATTAAACCCGGAAACTTTTATCATGTCCTTTTTCCGGTCAACGATTTTGAAAAAACCTTCTTCATCCATCAATCCAATGTCGCCGGTGCGAAACCATCCTCCGGGAAAGAACACTCCCTCATTATCACTTCTCCAATAGCCCGACATCACCTGGGGGCCGCGGGCACAGATCTCGCCGACCTCACCCTGAGCAAGCTGATTACCTTCCTCATCAAATATCGCCACTTCCGTGTTGGGCATTGGTAATCCAATAGTTCCTAACTTATGATTTCCATCAAGGGGATTGCAGCATAACACGGGTGATGTTTCACTTAGCCCATATCCTTCAACCAGTGGCGTACCCGTTACTTCCTTCCATCGCTTCGCCACGACATCCTGAACGGCCATCCCCCCGCCGACCCCGCCGTGAAGTCCGGAAAAATCCACATTCTTGAACTCCGGATGATTGAGCAGTCCGTTAAAAAGCGTGTTCACTCCGGTAAGAATGGTGAATTTGTATTTCTTGATTTCTTTAATAAATCCGGGTATATCGCGGGCGTTAACGATCAGCACATTTTTAACGCCATTGCTGAACATCAACACGCCATTCACCGTCAGTGCAAAAATATGGTAGAGAGGTAGCGCGGTGATGATGATATCATCGCCGGCAGCATTCATGTACGGCTTAAACCATTCCGTAATCATGGAATTATGGGCGATTATATTACCGTGCGACAATTGTGCACCCTTGGAAATTCCCGTTGTTCCACCGGTATACTGAAGAACAGCAGTGTCACTAACGTTCAAATCTACCTTGGCCAACCTCAACGATGCTCCCTTTTTAAGGGCATCCTTGAAGGACAACGCCTGGGGTAGGCTATAATCGGGCACCATCTTCTTAATTCTTTTCACAACAAAATTAACCAACGTTCCTTTGAGTCCGCCGAGCATGTCACCAAGCTGCGTTATGATAATGTGTTTGATCGAAGGAAGAAATGCCACCCGTTCCAGGTTATGGGCAAAATTGGCAACCACCACAATCGCCGAAATCTCGGCGTCTCTGAACTGATGTTCCATTTCGCGGGGTGTATAGAGCGGGTTGGTATTCACAACAATTAACCCTGCCCGCAGTGCGCCAATAAATGCAATGGGAAACTGAAGTACGTTTGGCATCTGAATCGCGATGCGTTCCCCTTTCTTCAGTCCAAGGTCCTGTTGGAGGTACGCAGCAAAATTTTCGGCAAGTTTATCAACCTCGGCATAGGTAAGCCGGGCGCCCATACTCTCAAATGCAATTTTTCCACTGTACTTCGCGCAGGTCTTGTCGAAGAGTTCTACCAATGAGCTGTACTCGTAAAGCGTAATTTCTTTGGCAACAACATCGGGGTATTTATTAAACCAGGGAAAATCTTTCATAGGTCTGCCGGTGAGTTAGTACATTCCAAAGCAAACGATTGTTTGCCAGCAAATCAATAGAGGAATCCTAAGAAAGTAAAAAACCGCCCCGATCCCGATAACTATCGGGGGGGACGGCAGCTCTGAATAACTCATTAACCTAAACTGAGCTTGCTGTAGGGGAAGGGTTCGAACCTCCACGGAGCGGTTAGGTTTAGACCTGATCTTGTCCTGATAGTAATCGTGACAAGATCAGGGTGCTACACTTTATTCCTTCCCGATAGCTATCGGGATCTCCACCCCCGAGACCGGAGGGCATGTCTGCCAATTTCAACACCCTACAATGTTATTTGGTGTGTGAGTGTGTGTGTTTTCCGGGGCTTACCCGGTGATTGCTGTAGAGGGAGGACTCGAACCTCCAAGGAGCGGTTAGGTTTAGACCTGATCCTGTCCTTTTAAGGGATGGGATCGGGGCGCTTAACTTTGTTCCGTCCCGATAGCTATCGGGATCTCCACCCCCGAGACCGGAGGGCTTGTCTGCCAATTTCAACACCCTACAATGTTATGGTGTGTGCGTGAGCGTGTGTGTGTCATCCGGTTTCATCCGGATCTTGCTGTAGAGGGAGGGTTCGAACCTCCACGGAGCGGTTAGGTCGCCAAAGGCTGGACTTTATCCCGTGTTCTCCACCCCCGAGACCGGAGGGCTTGTCTGCCAAATTTCAACACCCTACAAGGTTGTGGTGTGCGGTGTGGTGGTACTTTTGTGTGTGCTCTTTGTAAAATCTTTAACAAAGTAACGAAGAAACTGACCTACCAATCAATAAAACATTCGAATATTTATATATTTTTTAATTTTATTTCATATTTTTGAATTAAAGTCAAAAGCAAAAATCGATTATGGCGGAAAATTACAAAGTTGATAATGTGGATTTAAAGATTCTGGAGATCCTCATGCAAGACGCAAAAAAGCCCTATACGGAAGTAGCCAAGAAGGCTTTTGTGTCAGGTGGCACAGTTCACGTTCGGATGAACAAGCTGGAAGAGGCGGGCATTGTAGAAAAAACAACCTTAAAGGTTAACTATGCCAAGCTTGGGTACGACATCACTGCATTTATAGGAATTTTCCTGCAAAAGAGCGCTTTATATGATCAGGTGATGGCCAAGCTCAAAGCCATCCCGGAAATCACCAACATTCACTATACAACCGGAAATTACAGCATGTTTACCAAAATACACTGTAAAGACACCAACCACCTGAAACTGGTACTACACGATAAAATACAGCAGGTCGAGGGCATTGAAAGGACGGAAACGATGATATCACTCGAAGAGAGCCTGGACCGAAGCCTTAACCTGACCTAACCCTGGCGTAGGAATTCTATCGGCCTGCAAACTTCTGCGGTTAAATTGTTTCATTTCAGAACCTTAAAATGCCATTTTTGTTATATTTTTGTAGGTTGTTTAAAATTAGTCTAAATAGGCGTCAATGAGCAAAGATAATCAGGTACTGGAAGAATTGACCTCGAAGGAATACGAGCACGGCTGGACTATTGATTTTGAAACTGATTCGGCCCCAAAAGGTCTCAGCGAAGATATTATCCGGTTTATTTCAAAGAAGAAAAATGAGCCTTCCTGGCTCCTGGACTGGCGGCTTAGTGCCTATCGGCAGTGGGCGAAAATGAAGGAACCTACCTGGCCCAATGTCACGTATCCCGCAATTGACTATCAGGACCTGATATACTATTCAGCACCTAAGCAGAAGGCAAAAGCCAAGAATCTGGAAGACGTAGACCCGGAATTGATAAAAACCTTTGAAAAGCTGGGCATTTCGCTGACAGAACAAAAGCGACTTACCGGAATAGCCGTCGACGCCGTGATTGACAGCGTTTCGGTGGCAACCACCTATAAAGACACGCTGGCTGAACTAGGTATTATTTTCTGTTCCTTCAGTGAAGCTGTGCAGGAGCATCCCGATCTTATTAAGAAATACATGGGCTCGGTTGTACCTGTAAACGACAATTACTTTGCAGCCTTGAACTCGGCCGTCTTTACGGATGGCTCATTCTGTTATATACCAAAAGGTGTTCGTTGCCCTATGGAGCTATCCACCTATTTCCGGATTAATGCCGCAAACACCGGGCAATTTGAAAGAACCCTGATTGTTGCCGATGAGGGATCTTATGTGAGTTACCTGGAAGGATGTACCGCCCCCATGCGCGACGAGAATCAGCTTCATGCTGCCGTCGTCGAAATCTATGCGATGGAAAATGCGCAGGTGAAGTATTCTACGGTACAGAATTGGTACCCGGGCGATAAGAATGGCAAAGGCGGGATTTACAATTTTGTTACAAAACGCGGCCTCTGCTTCGGCAACGGATCAAAAATCTCGTGGACACAGGTGGAGACCGGTTCGGCTATTACCTGGAAGTATCCTTCCTGCATTTTAAAGGGAGATAATTCCATGGGTGAATTCTACTCTGTAGCCGTAACCAATAATTATCAGCAGGCAGATACCGGCTCGAAGATGATTCACATTGGAAAAAATACAAAATCACGTATTGTCTCTAAAGGGATCTCTGCAGGTCACTCTCAGAATAGTTATCGTGGCCAGGTTCATATCATGAAACGAGCGGTTAATGCCCGCAACTTCTCACAATGCGATTCCCTTTTAATGGGTGATATGTGTGGTGCTCATACGTTTCCGTACATCGATGTTGAAAATAATTCAGCAAGAGTTGAGCACGAAGCCACCACCTCAAAAATCGGTGAAGATCAAATCTTCTATTGCCAGCAACGCGGTATTGATGAAGAGTCTGCCGTAGCGCTGATCGTGAATGGCTATGCGAAAGAAGTGCTGAATCAACTGCCCATGGAGTTCGCAGTCGAAGCTCAAAAACTTCTGGCACTTACCCTGGAAGGCAGCGTAGGGTAATCTCCCCCATTTTTGATTAAACTTATTGAACCACAGTATTTATGTTGAGTATAAAAAATTTACAGGCCAGAATCGGAGACAAACAAATTCTGAACGGTATCAACCTGGAAATAAAGGCGGGTGAAGTACATGCGATCATGGGTCCGAATGGATCAGGAAAGAGTACGCTTGCCTCTGTGCTTGCGGGCCGCGAAGAATTTGAGGTTATGGACGGAGAAGTGAGTTTTCTGGGTAATAATCTTTTAGAGATGTCACCGGAAGACCGGGCACGGCTGGGCGTATTTTTGGCGTTTCAGTACCCTGTGGAAATTCCCGGGGTAAGCACCATTAACTTTATGAAAACTGCGGTGAATCAGATACTGCAAAGCCGCGGTCAACAAACTCTTGACGCCGTTTCCTTTCTCAAGGTTATGAAAGAGAAAATGAAACTGGTGGATATTGACCAGTCGCTGCTGAACCGTTCTCTGAATGAAGGCTTTTCCGGCGGAGAGAAGAAACGCAATGAGATTTTTCAGATGGCCATGCTGGAACCTAAGCTGGCAATCCTCGATGAAACGGATTCGGGCCTTGATATTGATGCGCTGAAGATTGTATCCCATGGCGTTAACACTCTGCGGACAAAATCCAACGCCATCATTGTGGTTACGCATTACCAGCGGTTGCTCGATTATATAGTTCCTGATTTTGTACACGTATTGTACAAAGGCAGAATTGTCAAGTCCGGAACAAAAGAACTCGCCCTTGAACTGGAAGCCAAAGGATACGACTGGATTAAGGACGAAGTAGCATTGGCATAAAAAATTACGGCATGAGTGTAGCGGTGAATGAAAAGAATACGACTCAGGAAGTCGTTGCAATAATAGATAAAACGGTGTCTCTTAATCCTTCTGTTCGTAGTGTACGTCAGGAGGCGCGTGACGCGTTTGAGAAAATGGGATTGCCGGAAACCAAGACTGAAGAATACCGCCACACTCCCATTACCCGATTACTTCAAAAGAATTTTAACCTTGACACAACCAGTGCGTCAAGCCAGGAATTCAATCCACAGGAATTTTTCATTCCTTCCGTGGAAGGAAATGTCATCGTGATGATCAACGGCGTATTCTCGCGGGCACATTCTACTATAGTATCTCCGGCAGATGAAGTTCAGATCTCCAATCTGAGCGAAGCACTGGCAAGCGGAGACGACAATGCCGTAAAACATCACGCCAAATATTCGGATCATAAAACGGACTCCCTGGTGGCCTGGAATACGGCAGCGTGGGAACATGGTGTATTTGTAAACGTTCCTTCGAATACACAGGTTAAAAAACCTATACTGATCTACAACATTCACGATACGCGCGCAGGACAAGTGATCACCACTAACCGCAACCTTTTTGTGGTGGGCGATGGAAGCGAGGTAACTATCATTGAAAAATCTGACTCTCTGGGAACGTCCAATCATTTCTCCAACACAGTAACAGAAGCTGTCGTCGGAGAGAGCGCTGGGTTGGAACTTTACAGCATTCAAAATGACGCAGGCAACCGATTCCAATTCGCAGCAACCTGCATCCATCAGTCCAATACAAGCCGTGTCAATACATTTACGTTCACCCTCAACGGAAAACTTGTCCGAAACAACCTCACCCTGGCCCTGGACGGCGAGGGAATTGAATCACACATGTTTGGCCTGTACCTGATTAACGGTGATACACTGGCAGACAACCACACCGTCGTGGACCATCGCAAGCCGAATTCATTCAGCAACGAAATCTATAAGGGCATCATGGATGGAAACTCACGAGGAGTTTTCAACGGTAAAATTTATGTGCGTCCGCAGGCCCAAAAGACAAATGCGTTTCAGGCTAACAGGAATATTTTATTATCCGAAAAGGCAACTGTCAATACCAAACCACAGCTTGAAATCTGGGCCGACGATGTGAAGTGCTCCCACGGGTGTACAACGGGACAACTGGATGAAGAGGCCCTCTTTTACCTGCAGACGAGGGGCATCCAAAAAGAAACTGCACGGGCAATGATGTTGTATGCCTTTGCCGTGGAGATCCTGAACAATGTTAAGAATGCAGCGCTTAAGACTTATTTTGATCAGCTGGTGAGTGAACGACTTCATAAAAACTTTTGACAATGAAAACTGAAGCGCTCATCTCTTCAAGTCTGGATGTTGGTTTAATCAGGAAAGAATTCCCGATACTTGATCAGCGTGTCAATGGAAGGGACCTGGTTTATTTTGATAATGCTGCCACCTCTCAAAAACCACTTTCGGTTATCAATGCCCTCGTCGATTACTATAAGGGCTATAACGCTAATATTCACCGGGGTATCCATACCCTTGCGGAAAAGGCAACCAAAGCCTACGAAGAGACGCGACAAACAGCAAGGAATTTTATTCATGCAGGTTCTGAAGAAGAGATTATTTTCACCCGCGGCGTAACCGAAAGTATAAACCTGGTTGCCTCATCCTACGGAAGAACCTTTCTCTCCGAAGGCGATGAAATTATTGTTTCCGGATTAGAACATCACTCCAATATTGGTCCCTGGCAATTTGTTTGCGAAGAAAAGAACGTTAAGCTCAAGGTGATCCCCGTTACCGATCAGGGAGAACTTGATATGGAGGCATACCGGAAATTACTGTCAGGCAGAACAAAAATTGTTTCGGTAAACCACGCTTCAAACAGTCTGGGTACGATCAATCCGATAAAGGAAATTATTCAGCTGGCACATGCCACAGGAGCTGTTGTCTTTATCGACGGGGCGCAGGCCGGCGCTCACCTGGAAATTGATGTACAGGATCTGGACTGTGACTTCTATGCACTCTCTTCACATAAGATGTATGGTCCGACCGGCACAGGAATTCTTTACGGGAAAAGAGAACTGCTGGAGAAAATGCCACCCTACCATGGTGGTGGTGAGATGATCAAAGATGTGACGTTTGAAAAAACCACGTACAATGATCTTCCCTATAAGTTTGAAGCAGGTACACCCAATATCGGGGATGTGGTTGCGTACAAATATGCGATGGACTTTATTACGACTTTAGGACGCGAAAATATAACCGCACACGAACATAGCCTGTTACACTATGCAACACGCCGGCTTAACGAACTAAAAGGTATCCGACTCGTGGGAACCGCTCGTTCCAAAGTCAGCGTAGCATCATTCACCGTGGAGGGAATTCATCCGTTTGATATCGGGCAAATGTTGGATGCACGGGGTATCGCCGTTCGGACGGGACATCACTGCACGCAACCCCTGATGGATCGTTTTGGAATTGAGGGAACTGTGCGAGCTTCTTTTGCTGTTTATAATACGACCCATGAAATTGATCAGTTAATAGAAGGGCTGGAACGGGTCATCAACTTTATGAAATAACTTTTAGGAATGACTATAAACCAGTTACAGGACGAAATCATTCAGGAGTTCTCGTTGTTAGACGGGGATATGGAAATGACGGTGTTCTATATTATGGAATTAGGTCAGAAACTTCCCGAGATGCCGGAGGAAGTTAAAAACGAAGAAAATATTGTAAAAGGTTGTCAATCTAAAGTGTGGCTCATGGCCTCGATGGACGGCGACAAAATTCATTTTATCGCCGATAGCAATACGGCGATTACGAAGGGGCTGGTGAGTTTACTGATCCGGATATTCGATGGCCAGACGCCGGATAATATCCTTCATTCCGAGCTGTACTTTATGAATCGGATAGGAATGGAAAGATTTATAGGAACACAACGCTCTAATGGGTTTGCAGCCATGATCAAGCAGATGAAGTTATACGCCCTGGCATTCAAAACTAAAATGGAAGTTAAATTATGAGCGACCCGACACAACCCACAGATGATCAGGTCTCAGCGCTGGTGATACCGGACTTACGGGATAAGGTCCTGGAAGCCATTAAAACAGTTTATGACCCTGAAATTCCTGTTGATATTTTTGAATTAGGCCTTATTTACGAGATCAGTGTTTATCCTGTAAATAATGTGTACATCCAAATGACGCTAACATCTCCTTCCTGCCCTTCTGCAGAAGTAATTCCCGGTGAAGTGGAGCAGAAGATTAAAACAATCGAAGGTGTTAATGAAGTGAAGGTGGAAGTCACGTTCGATCCTCCTTACTCACAGGACATGATGTCGGAAGCCGCCAAACTTGAACTTGGATTTTTATAATTTGTTATAGTATTCAATCAGTCTTAACTCGTAAAAAATATGTATCCTGAACAACTCGTAGCCCCCATGCGCACAGATCTTACCAGTGCGGGCTTCACAGAACTCAAAACCTCTGAAGAGGTGGAGAAAAATCTCAAGAACCAAAAAGGTACCACCTTGCTGGTAATTAATTCCGTTTGCGGCTGTGCTGCCGGAGCCGCACGCCCTGGTGTCAAGTGGGCACTTGAACATTCAGAAAAGAAGCCTGGCAGTCTCGCGACGGTATTTGCCGGCGTTGATAAGGATGCCGTGGCCGCGGCCCGTGAATTCACCTTGCCGTATCCACCTTCCTCGCCATCCATTGCACTTTTTAAAGATGGTGAATTGGTACATTTTATAGAGCGTCACCACATTGAAGGCCGAAATGCCCAGATGATCGGACAACACCTTGTTGAGGTGTTTGACGAGTATTGTTGATCGTAATTCGAATTCTTTTAGGAAACGGCTGCCTCAAAAAGGCAGCCTTTTTCGCTTGCTGAGGGTTCAAAGTTGAGCATTACATTCGCGTGTGGATTTGTGGAGCCTGCCTGATTTGAGCCCGTTCATTGGGACCAACACAAATGATACGTTCATGTTTGATATTGTGCCTCTAAATTGGCATCATTCGAATCTGTTTAGGAGGCTCCTATGGAGCCTTAGGGTTTTTACTATTTTCTATCTATAAACAGGATGCTCCGCTGGAGCAGGCAACTAATTGCTATCAATAAACGCGATGCTCCGCTGAAGCAGTTTTGCTCACATCTCCGCTGCCCATTTGCCCCGGAGGGGCATCCTGTTAATAGCAACCATATATAATTTACCCGGCTCCGTAGGAGCCTCCTGATGCGAAGCGCCTAATTGGAATTATCGCACCATTTTTTATAGGGAGCCTTAGGGCTTCAACTATATTCTATCTATAAACAGGATGCTCCGCGGGAGCAGCCAACTAATTGCTATCAATAAGCAGAATGCTCCGCTGGAGCAGTCAATTCTATTTTTTTTGTTAAATAAAAAAACAATTGCTCAAATCTCCGCTGGCTCCCTTTGCTCCGGAGGAGCATCCTGTTAATAGCAACCATCTATAATTTACCTGGCTCCGTAGGAGCCTCCTGATGCGAAGCGCCATGTTAATTGTAGCCAACCTAACAGCGCGTAACATTTCAGTCAACGCCGGGGACGGCCTCGACTGCCGTGGTCCGTCTAAATTGGAATTATCGCACCATTTTTTATGGGGAGCCGTAGGGTTTTTACTATTTTCTATCTATAAACAGGATGCTCCCCTGGAGCAGTCAACTAATTGCTATCAATAAACGCGATGCTCCGCTGAAGCAGTTTTGCTAACATCTCCGCTGCCCATTTGCCCCGGAGGGGCATCCTGTTAATAGCAACCATATATAATTTACCCGGCTCCGTAGGAGCCTCCTGATGCGAAGCGCCATGTTAATTGTAGCCAACCTAACAGCGCGTAACATTTCGGTCAACGCCGGGGACGGCCTGGGTTGCCGTGGTCCGTCTAAATTGGAATTATCGCACCATTTTTTATGGGGAGCCGTAGGGCTTTTACTATTTTCTATCTATAAACAGGATGCTCCGCTGGAGCAGGCAATTCTATTTTTTTGTTAGATAAAAAAACAATTTGATTAAATCTCCGCTGTTACATTTGGTTAGATACCTCTTTCAAGGAGCAGTCGCGTCTCTTCCAGATCCAGCTCATACTCGATTCTGCGCATAGCCTCATCCCCGATCTTATCTTCCGCCCGAAGCTGAAGGATTAATTTCCTCTCTGTGTCCAGCAGCTCCTGCTGGATGCGGTGAAACTCATTGATTTGTTCTTCGTCAAGCCGCTGCCTTACAAAATCCTTTCGCAGGCGCTGAATCCTAATCTCATATTTTGTTTTGATCTGATTCAATACCTCATCACTTAATGAAAGTGAGTAGTTCTCCTCAATATGTTCAATAACCGAGGATGCGAGCTTCAGTCTCGCTTCATGTTCGGCATGTCGTTCGTTATCATCCGGTTTAATTCCAAACCATTTTATCATTGGCCTGAGGGTGAGGCCTTGTAAAACAAGCGTCGAAAAAATCACACAGAAAGTAAGGAAAATAATCAGGTCGCGGTTGGGAAAAGGTGAAGAGCCCGCGATCGTAAGCGGCAAAGCTAAAGCGGCTGCCAGCGAAACCACGCCACGCATACCCGACCAGGCAACGACCGTGACCAGCGGGATCGCGGGAAACGGTTCTTTCGTACGAATAGACTTGCTCAACCACCGCGGAACATACGTTCCCGGATAAACCCAGATAATTCTTCCGACGATAACGGCTACGCTAATGATAGCACCATACTTTAATAACGTAGTAAATGTATGCTCCCCCAAATTGCCGAGGATGTACGGCAATTGAAGACCGATCAGAATAAAGATTATTCCATTGAGAACAAAAATTACAGTATTCCAGGTACCGTTTGCCTGGAGTCGCGTCTGCTGCGAAAAGACCGTTGATGAATTCCAACTCATGAACAACCCCGCGGCTACTACTGCCAGAACACCTGAGACATGAATACTCTCTGCCACCAGATAGCTGATGAACGGGGTCAGAAATGTCAGCGTGGTGTCCGTTGTCGCGTTGTCTGGTGTTATTTTGTGAATCCACTTAAATATGAATCCCATGACCAGTCCCAGGGCAATCCCTCCGGCGGCCACCAAAATAAACTGAAGTCCTGCGCTCCAGAAGTTAAACGCGCCGGATACCACCGCCGCAACAGCGTACCGATAGGCAATAAGGCCAGTGGCATCATTGACCAGACTTTCACCCTCCAGAATAGTAATCACCCGCCTGGGTATTCCCAGTCCCTTTGTAGCGGCTGTTGCCGCAACTGCATCGGGAGGCGAGATGATTGCACCCAGCACAAAAGCTTCAGTCCATCCTAAATCTGGAATAAACGTATGGGCTACCCATGCAACGGCACAGGTGGTGAAGATAACGCAGCCAATAGCGAGTAGCGTTATGGGCCTTTTAGCGGCTTTGAAATCCGACCACGATGTAGTCCATGCCGCCGCATACAATATGGGAGGAAGAAATACCAGGAATACAATTTCAGGATTCAGGCTGATGCGGGGCAAGCCAGGGATTAACCCGATACCGATGCCTGCCAGGACAAGAAGAATAGGATAGGGTACCCGTATGCGGTCCGTCACCTCAGCCAGGGCCGTGACGACAGCGAGCAATACGATAACGGTAGCAATGATCTCCATGCTGAACTAATGTTGCAAAAATTTGCTGAATATAGTTTAGAAACTAAACCGCGACAAAAATTCTTCCAACTCCTCCTGAAGGGTTCTTGGATTGTTTATCCCCAGTGTTGTATTTACCAGCGCGTTTTCCTTTGCATTCAATTCATGCAACTTGATATGCTGATTGATTAGTATAAACTCCAGATCAGGTATCATTTGCTTAAGTACATCGACGATATCAATTATTTTCATGCTGCGCTCCACCAGGTTATAGGTTCCGCTGGGCAGCTGATTGGTGAGCAGCAAATTGTTGAGCGCCTTGGAAACCAGATCGATGTGAATAAAAGACCGTGACTGTTTTCCATCTCCCTGAATAGTAACTATCCCGTTGAAGTTTGCCTCAAATACAAATTTGTTGATGACGGAATCAAAACGCATACTCCGGCTGTACCCATATACATTGCCACACCGGAAAATATAGGTATCCATTTTGTCAACCAGCCGGCGCACATGCTCTTCTCCCCTAAGTTTTGAAATCGCATAGAAGGTCTTTGGATCCGGTGACGTATTCTCATCCACCGCCCCTTCCGATGAGCCATATACTCCTGAACTGCTGGCGTAGACAAATTTCTTCACGTCGCTTTCCTCCACAGCATAGACCAGCTCGGCAGTACCCCAGTGGTTAACCTGCTCATACGCATGGGAATCGGCACTGGCAAAAGGCGTCGTAACCTTTGCGGCAAGATGGTAAACAACATCCACTCCCTTGAGTACTTTTCGAAGCGACCTTGAATCCAAAAGCTCACCTTTCACAAAGGTGATTTTCTGATGCTTTTGAAGTTTTAATCCCAGGAATAAATTGTAATTCATTCGGCTGAGATTATCATATACAATTACTTTCTCGACCGCATCATTTGAAACCAACAGATTGATCAACTCGGTGCCTATGTATCCCGCACCTCCGGTAACTAAAACGTTCATTCTTTATCCTATTTATTTATTAAGTCCGTGTGGAGACCACACTCTACTTTGTTCATTCCAAACCAACGGGCTTCACGCTCCTGCATTTCCGGATCCAGTTTACGGGTACATGGTTCACACCCTATGCTTACAAATCCCTGTACTTCCAGGGGATGTTTAGGAAGCGCATACTCCTTTTGATATTGCCAGATCATCTTGGCATTCCAGTCAAGCATCGGATGAAAACGAATGCAGCCATGTTTGGCCGGTTGTTCCACTTTCATCGCTGCACGGGTAGCACTTTGGTCTGCCCGAACGCCATTGATCCAGATATCATGCGATAACAGAATAGCATCCACCGGCTGTGTCTTATTGAGGTAGCAGCAATGGTCCGGATCGGAAGTGAATAAGAGCTTGCCCTCGGGGTCCCGCTGCATAAACTTCGGAATCTCTGACCTTAAGTCCCTGGTGTTGAGTCCGAACTGTTCAGAAACCTGGTCCTTGAACCGTACTGTTTCTGGAAAATGGAAACCTGTGTTGATAAAGTAAACCGGAATTGTTTTATCAATCCTTGAAAGCATATGCAGCAATACCAGGCTGTGCGACTGAAAGGACGAGGTAGTGAACAGGGTCTTCCCTGCCGATTTATATCCCTCAATACTGGCCTTTATCTGTTCGTATACCATACCGTTTATCCGTGCTATTTATCATTTAACTAGTTAATAATCAATTCGTCCGTCAATAAAGTGGAATAATTACTTTAAATATTGATATTCAACCCATAAACCAAAACCCATATCACCTTGGATTCGAAATATCGCTTACTTTTAGCATTCTTGCTCACTCTGCTGGCAATTTGCAGCCAAGTCGCATTCTCGTAAACCCGCACTGGGAAAGTACATCAACGAATTTCGATGACGGCCAGTTCAGGCGGTTCGAAATTCTCTATCGTTCCTGACCACGGTTTCTCACCTGCCGGTTGAGATAGATAGAACGTTTACGTTTGCCCTTCACATTTTATTAAAAATAAAAGAATAACCTGCTTTTATACCTATCGCCGGCATACCGGTCGGAACCTTTTACCAATATTGATGTTTATCTTTAGACGATGAAAGTAAAGGTTTCCAGAAAAGAGCACTTCAATGCAGCCCACCGTTTGCATAATCCTGAATGGTCTTCCGAAGTAAACCAACAGATTTTTGGAAAATGTAACAATCCAAATTACCATGGTCATAACTATGAGCTTATTGTCAGTCTTACGGGAGACCCCGATCCGCAGACGGGTTACTTGTTTGACCTCAAAGTGTTAAGCGACCTTATAAAGGAAAATGTACTGACAAAGTTTGACCATAAAAATCTTAACCTGGATACCGAATACTTTAAGAACCTCAATCCCACTGCTGAAAACATAGCCGTTATCATCTGGAGGATTCTGAGGCAGAAGATTGACTCTAAATATGAACTGAAAATTACCCTGTATGAGACAGAAAGAAATTTCGTTGAATATCCGTCCGCTTAAGCCACTGGAAGATGATTTTGATGATGACCACGCTGCGGCGTCTATTGAAACTCCACTCCGACCCGATGCTTTTGATCTGGCTGACGACGTAAAGATTGAACGAATAGAAAAACACTTTCGCGAGATCATGACCATCCTGGGACTCGATCTCACGGATGACAGTCTTAACGGGACTCCCAGAAGAGTGGCCAAAATGTACGTGAAGGAAGTTTTCAGCGGATTGAATCCAAAAAACAGACCGGTAGCGAGGCTTTTTGAAAATAAATACAACTATGACCAGATGCTGGTCGAGAAGGACATAACATTTTACTCGCACTGCGAACACCACTTTGTACCGATATACGGTAAGGCTCATGTCGCTTATTTTTCAAGCGGTAAGGTCATCGGACTTTCGAAAATCAACCGGATTGTGCAGTATTTTTCCAAACGTCCCCAGGTTCAGGAAAGGTTGACAGTTCAGATAGGCAAAGAAATGGAGCGCGTTTTACACGCCGAAGACGTAGCGGTCGTAATCGATGCCAATCATATGTGTGTTGCTTCCCGCGGCGTTGGAGATACCAACAGCAAGACTGGCACGGCCTATTTCTCGGGTAAGTTTAAAGACGAAAACATCAAACGCGAATTTCTGAATTATATCAATAGCAAATAAAACCCCCTGTAGCGGTTTCTTCTTGCTTATATGATTCGTGTGTAATTCAAATATTCACGGGAACGTCACCAGGTGGGTTTATGCGGGTGTGACCGAAAAGACCCGCCAACTTGCTTTCTGCCTTGGTCCTGTTACAGGGTCAACGGCATAACCTTTTCCCTGTTTCCGGGGTACTGCCGCAATTTCAGAACGATTATCAATTACAACTGCTTTTGCTGAAGGGCGCTAATCCGAAGAAAAAATTATTATTTTAGCACCGTTATAAAACCAAAACTATGGTATTCGATTTAGACATGATCAAGGCCTTTTATCAACAAATGCCTTCGCGGATCGCAAGAGCCCGAAAAGTTGTAAACAAGCCACTTACACTATCCGAAAAAATACTCTATGCCCACCTTCACGAAGAACAGACCGTTGAAAACTTCGGCAGGGGGAAATCATATGTAAACTTCGCCCCCGACAGGGTAGCTATGCAGGATGCTACGGCACAAATGGCATTGTTACAATTCATGTCGGCCGGTATACCCAAAGTACGGGTTCCTTCCACGGTGCATTGCGACCACCTTATCCTGGCCAAGGATGGCGCCAAAAAGGATCTGGCTGATTCGATATCTTCCAGCGGTGAGGTATTCAGTTTCCTCGAGTCTGTTTCCAACAAGTTTGGTATTGGATTCTGGAGACCCGGAGCCGGCATTATTCACCAGGTTGTGTTGGAGAACTATGGCTTTCCCGGAGGTATGATGATTGGGACGGACTCCCATACCGTAAACGCGGGCGGACTGGGGATGCTGGCCATCGGTGTCGGTGGCGCTGATGCGGTTGATGTGATGGCAGGGATGCCCTGGGAATTGAAATGGCCCAAGCTAATTGGAATAAAACTAACCGGTAAACTCAGCGGGTGGACGTCTTCGAAGGATGTTATCTTAAAGGTGGCTGGTATCTTAACGGTAAAAGGTGGCACCGGAGCGATTGTCGAATATTTCGGACCGGGTGCCGAAACCCTTTCCTGTACCGGCAAGGGAACTATTTGTAACATGGGTGCTGAAATCGGAGCAACGACTTCCACCTTTGGTTATGATGAAAAGATGGCCGATTACCTTCGCGGCACTGGTCGTAAGTCTGTCGCCGACCTGGCCGATAAAATAAAAGACCACCTTACCGGTGACCCTGAAGTGTATTCAAGTCCCGAAAAATATTTTGATGAAGTTTTTGAGATCAACCTCTCGGAACTCGAGCCCCATGTAAATGGTCCTTTTACTCCCGACCGTGCTATACCGATTTCAAAGTTTGCTGAAGAAGTACAAAAGAATAACTGGCCGAAGACGCTGGAAGTTGGTCTTATCGGTTCGTGTACCAACTCTTCGTATGAAGACATTACCCGTTCTGCGTCACTAGCTAAACAGGCCGTGGACAAAAAACTGCAGGCTAAAGCCGAGTTTACCATCACTCCCGGTTCGGAACAAGTGCGCTATACGGTTGAGCGTGACGGCTACCTGGATGTTTTCGAAAAAATGGGTGGTGTGGTGTTGGCCAACGCTTGCGGGCCTTGTATCGGTCAATGGTCAAGACATACAAATGATCCTACCCGGGCAAATTCCATCATTACTTCGTTCAACCGGAATTTTGCAAAACGTAATGATGGCAATCCCAATACACATGCTTTTGTTGCTTCCCCGGAAATCACTACGGCATTTGCCATTGCCGGTGACCTGACATTCAATCCCCTAACGGATACGCTGGTGAATTCTGACGGAGAGTCTGTTCGCCTGGATGAACCACAAGGTCATGAGTTTCCGCCCAATGGATTCGATGTAAAGGATCCCGGTTATCTGGCGCCCGCTAAAGACGGAACCGGAGTACAGGTAAAAATTGCCGACAATTCGAGTCGCTTACAGGCACTTAGTCCGTTTGCAGCCTGGGATGGTAAGAATCTTACCGGCATGAAATTGTTGATCAAGGCGAAAGGTAAGTGTACGACCGATCACATATCTATGGCTGGTCCATGGTTACGTTTCCGTGGTCACCTCGACAATATTGCCAATAACACATTAACAGGCGCCCTCAATTACTTCAACGAGAAGACCGATTCAGTCAAGAATCAGTTGACAGGAGAATATGGTGCTGTTCCTGCGACACAACGCTCATACAAAGCAGCCGGTATTCCAACGCTGGTGGTAGGCGATCACAATTATGGTGAAGGATCTTCCCGAGAGCACGCTGCCATGCAGCCCCGTCACCTGGGTATACGGGCAATTCTGGTGAAGTCGTTTGCGCGGATACACGAAACGAATCTGAAGAAACAAGGTATGCTGGCACTTACCTTTACCAATGAATCCGACTACGAAAAGATACGGGAAGATGACACCATGGAGATCAGTGATCTTACCAGCTTTGCTCCCGACAGACAGCTCACCCTTGAGTTGCACCACAGTGATGGAAGCAGCGAGAGCATTAAGGTAAATCATACGTACAATGCCGGTCAGATTGAGTGGTTTAAAGCGGGTTCCGCACTTAACCTGATGGCAAAGCAGATAACTGCCAGTAAAGCAAAGGCTGCCTTGAATAAGCCGGCCAAAAAAGTGGCGGTGAAAAAAGTGGTTGCCGCGGCTCCTGCGAAAAAGAAAGTCGTTAAAAAGGCTGCTCCAAAAAAAGCAGTTAAGAAAACTGTCGCCAAAAAAGTTGTAAAAAAAGCAGCACCAAAAAAAGCAGCTAAGAAAACGGTGGCTAAGAAAGCTGTAAAAAAAGCAGCACCGAAAACAGCAAAGAAGGTGGTGAAAAAAGCGGCGCCTAAAAAGGTAACAAAGAAAGTTGCAAAGAAAGCCCCTAAAAAAGTGGTGAAGAAAGTGGCGAAGAAGCCGGCTAAAAAAGCAGCTAAAAAGAAAAAGTAAAAATAAAAAACCCGCACATGCGGGTTTTTTTTTGACAATACTAAAAGGAAGTAACTCCTGTTTTTAACTACTTCGGTATTTTAATTTTCTGACCCGGAAAAATCAGATCCGGGTTTTTGATAGTGTCTTTATTCATCTCGTGGATCTTTTGCCACGTGGTGCCATACTTTTTGGCAATCTTGCCAAGCGTATCACCTTTTTTTATTTCGTATACCACATCAAAATCGACAGCTTCTACATTGAGTAGCAAGTCTCCGGCACGCATATCCGGGTCAATTTTTTCATAGGCATCCCACATTTTTTGTTTTACTGCCTCTGAAGCCTTGGCCTCGATGTGGAGAACATTGTTCTTTTCCTCGATCTTTAATCCGGTGACACCCCCTTGAGTAGCGATGTCTATAACTGCCTTGTATTTATCCTGGAGTCCCATGTGAATTATTATTTAAGTATATTCATTTTGTTTTCAACTTTCCGGGGTGCTGTTTCCATCGCCGCTTTCATTACATTCTGAAGGTCTGCTCTTTTCACATCGCCCGTAAGCGTTACGACACTATCAACAACGGTTGCCGTAATTCCGGTAACACTGTACTTAGTGAATGCTTCGTTGACCGAAGCCAACAATGCACCATCAGCCATTTGCCTTAATTCCTCGGCGGTGGGACCTTTTGGTTTTACCGTCACATTGTTGACCACGCTTTTAACACCTTTTACACCACTTAATGCACTTTCCGCAAGCGCCTTGAGTTCATCGTTTTCTACTTCCCCGCTAAGGGTTAAAATACCTTCTTTTACTGAAGCCATGACCGGGCTAAGCGATGCATTTGTGGAAAGCGCCGCTTTTACCGCCTCTGTAATTTTTTCATCGCTTGGGGCACAAGAGACGAGGATGGCTAACAAAGCCAACGTCATAATAAGGGTTGCTATTTTTTTCATCATTTTGGGGTTTATTTTTTTGTTTTGAATTATCGAAAAGGTAACTGTTGTATTTTAAGTTGCCACTATGGATTTGCTAAATTTAAGGTATATCTGATAAGACCCCTCAAAAATCGGCTGTTTGGCGACCAGAGCCTCAAAACGATATAAACAGTCCGGGGAATGTAGCCCCAATGAGCCAGTCTTCTCACAGATTCTTTATCTTGATAGAATTACCAACCGCCATTATGGAAAAACAAGCACCGCCACCTGATCTGCATGCACGTATCGGAGTAAAGGCTATGGCCATTGAGCAGGAACTCCGGCGTCTTAATCGCTGGCAGTCCGATGCGTTGCCGGCAGAAAAGTTTGAAAACATGGGAGCATTTGGGTCGAACACCATGGCCTTTGAGCAGTGGCTTCAATTTATCCTTATTCCCAGAATACAACAGATTATTACGGACAGGGATGAATTCCCGTCCGGTAGTATGCTGGCCACTTATGCGGTGCGTGTATTTGACGGGGACCATGAAGCAGCCCATTTGCAGCAACTGCTCTATGATATAGATCAACTGATTAACACTCCCGAAAGACACGTTCAACATACTGAAGTTAAAGCGGAAAAGTTGGCCAGAGCAGACACGATAACAGTAGGCGATACCAACATTCCGGCCGTCCTCTATACACTAGCCGAACTCCTGCCACAGTTTGAAGGTGATGCTCTGGAAAGTCAGTTGCAGACCTTTGATACATTTTTGGGTATTCTCGATCCTTCGGTAAGGCCGGCTATAAGCGACTTGTTACAAAAAGCTGCCGGGCAAACTTCCGATCCGGTTTGTAAACTCCGGATTGAGCATGCTGCCAAATCCGTCGTCACCGGAGGGCGGGCTGCAGAACCCTATGATCACGATGAGGCTATGCGAAAACACAGAGAGGAGCACAACAGAAATTTTCCCTACTAAATGACTTCGATCATCCATCGATCCTCAGGCTTTCTGCCGGGTTTTGTATGGCAGCCCTAAAAGAGCGGTAGCCTACCGTAAGCATGGCAATGAGAAGCGATCCCAAAAGGGTAAACAGGAAGATTTCAATGCCCGGCGTCACCCGCTCAGGAAATTCCATCAGCATGGCAATCCCCGCAAGCCGGGCAATAGGCGTTGCAATGACAAACGCGATCGCAACCAGAATAGCCGATTCCTTCGTGAACATCCTCATGATGTTCGAAACCGTTGCGCCAAACACTTTGCGGATTCCAATTTCTTTGGTTCGTTGTATCGCCATAAACGATACTAAACCATACAGTCCCAAACAACCGATAAATATGGCCAGAAAAGAAGCCGTGCCCAAGACTGTAAAAATGACATTGTAAAAACCAAACTCCCGGTCTATTACATCATCCATGAACTGATACCTGCAGAGGTAATTGGGATATACGTTCTTCCACGCCGCCTCGATCCCCGCCAATGTATTTGGTACCTGATCCTTCGAGATTTTAATAGCAACCCCTGAAAATTTCCGGGGATCAAACTGTAAGGCTATCGGATCAACCCTATTGCTCATGGGTTGTGTATACGTATTTTTCATCACTCCCCGGATCACAACTTCCTGATCGTTCATAGAAAAAATAGTACCTATAGCCAGCATTGAATTTTCTATGCCTAACTCATGAATCAACGCTTCGTTTACTAATACCTCCGAAGATGCCCGGTTGTAAGAGAGATTCTTTCCCGCCAGCAACGTCGTATTAAACGTGTGGATATACGTCGTGTCTGCATAACTAATAGTTCCTGAATGCCTGTCCTGCGCGTTCGTATAAAATTCCATTCGTCCATTGCCGACATTTCCAAAGCTGTAATTGACAATCCCGGAAACGCTTTTGAACTCCTGGAATAACTTATCATGCTCTTGATTATCATTTCCCCGCAGCGACGGAATCATTACAATGGTCTCGGGGTCGAAAGCGCGTGGACGGTCTCTGAAATGGGTGATCTGGTTGATCATAATACTGGTAACCAGGATTAATATCTGGGCCCCGGCAAACTGTGAAATGACCAGGACCCTACGGATTGAAAGTCCTTTTGTTTTTCCCGTGTGCGTTTGAGACTTTAACGCGAGCACGGGCTTGTATCCCGATAATACAAAAGCGGGATAAAAACCTGCGAGGAAACTAATGACGACCGTAATCCCGATCATAAATGCCAGGGTATAGGGATCTGTCATAAGATTAAACTGCAGGTAGTTTCCTCCATAAAGTTCGTTCAATTGTATAGTCCCGATTTTTGCCAATATCGCACCGGTCACCGCAGCCAGCAGGGTAATCACAAATGACTCACTCATGTATTGCGCGATTAAGTAGCCACGGCTGCTTCCCATAGTCTTCCTCAGGCCTACTTCCTTCGCTCGCCTCAGTGATTGCGCCGTAGCCAGATTCACAAAATTGATGCAGGCAATAAAAGCAATCATACCCGCAATGATAGATAGGATAACCATTACCGGAACAGGAAAGTCATAGGTAAAACTTGAGTAATCATAGTTTCGGTCGTGATTGTCATTCAGCGCCATTAAATGAAATTGAGTATCCTTTGCAACATCCTCCTTTAAATGTTTGCTGATAATTTTATTCAGTTGATGATATACTTGTTCCTTTTGCGTGTTTACATCGAATACAACATACGTCGCTCCGGAACGAACCGTCTCCCAGTTATCAACGACCCCCGGGAGAAACCCAGGCAGCGAAGAATAAGAAATGAGGATGCTATAGGGATGGTCGGTATTCGATGGTGGCGTTTGTACTATTCCTGAAACCGTGAGCGTCAGCTTGTTCTCCAGAACAAAGATGCTTCCCAGGGCTTTGTCGATTCCTCCCAGAAACTTATTTGCAAAGTCCACCGTAACGACAGCTAAATTTGGGAGTGTCAGCGCTTTTTTCTGGTTTCCCGCTATCCAACCCGCGTCAAAAACATCGAAATAGTTCTCGTCGGCGAAGAACGCGTACTTATCTTCAAACAGTTCTTCGCCTTTGGAAAATTGAAACACCTGCAAACAATACACTCCCGTAACTTTTTCCAGTCCGGAAACATCACGCCGAATGGATTCCGCAAGCGGCGTATAGTTGCATCCATTCTGCAGCCTCCCTTGCGGTGTGTGCTGGTCCAGGTTTACGCGGTAAATACGGCTTGCCTTACTGTGGTAGTTATCAAAAGAAGTCTCATACCGGACAATAATAAAAATGACCATACAACAAGCCATTCCCAGCGCCAGGCCCAGCACATTAATAGCCGTATACAACCTGTTCCTTCTCAGGTTCCGTAACGCTGTAATGAGAAAATTTTTGAACACAACAAATGGATTAAGGATGATATCGACGCTGAACCTAAATCGCCTGTTCTAAAATTACGACAGAACCACTAAACTTTCAATCCTTGTCGTCAGGCAGACACTTCACGCTCTTTCTTACGCAGTTGTTTGTCCAGAATAAACGTTCCGAAGGGAACAAGAGAAGCAAGAAATGCACCCACAAAAAAAATAAACGACCAACGCTGTGTTAGTTGGACAATAATCAACATTCCCACGTAAACGATGAATAATATTCCGTGCATCCATCCGACTACCTTAACAACTTCCGGAATTCCCATAAAGTACTTCATCGGCATAGCGATGAATAGTAATACAAGAAGGGATGCACCTTCTGCCAGGCTGATTGTTCTGAATATTCTGAGTTGACTCATGGGAGGAAAAGTTGTTGTTAACCGTTATTTGCTAATCCTACTTTGTCAAGTTACGTTTTTTAACTGATTCTGAATTTGCTTTTGGTATCGAGTTATCTGATCAACCAAGTATAATTTTATCTTCACGCAAAGGCGCCATGGCGCAAAGAAGACACATTTAGCAACCTCTAATTTTC
>JBGSQQ010000027.1:0-578825 GCA_041737945.1 Chryseolinea sp. | reverse complement strand
GCTGGCAACCTGGCATCCCTGGGAGAGGTGATTAATCATGAGAATTTCGCCTTTGAAAAAGTCGATATCTGTGATGGCCCGGCATTGGCGGAAGTTTTCTTGAAACATCAGCCGGACGGGGTCATGCATCTCGCAGCAGAGTCTCACGTTGATCGATCTATCGATGGTCCCGGCGATTTCATCAAAACAAATATTGACGGCACCTATACCCTCCTTGAGGCATCCCGTTCTTATTGCCAAAGGCGCGATAGATCGGACTCTGAGAACCCGGATTTTCGGTTTCATCATGTTTCCACTGACGAAGTGTATGGCCAATTGACGGAATTTGACGAACCCTTTACCGAAGAGACTCCGTATGATCCCAGTTCCCCCTACTCCGCATCGAAAGCGGCTTCGGATCATCTGGTTCGGGCTTGGGGGCGAACGTTTGGATTGCCTATTGTGATCACCAATTGCTCGAATAATTATGGCCCCCGACATTTTCCCGAGAAGTTGATCCCCCATATGATTCTCAATGCTCTCGCTGGGAAACCGTTGCCGGTTTATGGCGATGGGCGTCAGATCCGAGACTGGCTTTTTGTGGAAGATCATGCGCAAGCTATCGATTCAATTTTTCACAAGGGAAAATCAGGAGAAGTCTATAACATAGGCGGTAATAATGAGTGGAAGAATATTGATTTGATAAACTTCCTTTGTTACACAATGGATCAAAAGCTTGGTCGCGAGGAAGGCACTTCAGCAAAATTGATTACCTACGTCAGGGACCGGCCGGGTCATGATTTGAGGTATGCCATAGATGCATCCAAACTAATCAGCGAGACGGGATGGCGTCCGCAGGTAACTTTTGAGGTTGGCCTCGAACGTACAGTTAACTGGTATTTAGCAAATCAGGAATGGCTTAAACATGTAACCTCCGGCGAGTATCTCCGGTACTACGAAAATATGTACGAGGACCGTTAAATTCTGTTCAACGTTACTTACACCATGAATAATACGATATGAAAGGCATTATCCTGGCAGGGGGCTCGGGTACCCGGCTTTATCCATTGACCATGGCGGTGAGCAAGCAGCTTATGCCCTTGTATGACAAGCCGATGATCTACTATCCGCTTTCGGTATTGATGATGGCAGGAATCAGAGAAATACTGATTATTTCTACTCGCCATGACCTTCCAAGTTTTCAGAAACTTTTCGGTGATGGTCACCATATTGGCTGTGAAATCAGCTATGAAATTCAACCGAGACCGGAAGGTCTTGCGCAGGCTTTCATTATTGGGGAACGGTTTGTGGGCAATGATAAAGTAGCGTTGATCCTTGGTGACAATATATTTTATGGCTCTGGACTACAGCAGCTTCTGCAATCAAATACAGACCCTGACGGTGGGGTTGTTTTTGCCTACCATGTGCTCGACCCTGAGCGATACGGAGTGGTTGAATTCGATAGCAACAAACAAGTAATCTCCATAGAGGAAAAACCAACTCATCCAAAATCGAAATATGCAGTTCCAGGCCTATACTTCTACGACAATGAAGTAGTGGCAATTGCTAAGGCGTTAAAACCCAGTCACCGTGGAGAACTGGAAATTACCGACGTTAACAATGAGTATTTGAAACGCGGGAAATTGAGAGTGGCCCAATTAAGCTGGGGAACCGCCTGGCTCGATACAGGAACCTTCGATTCGCTAATGCAGGCGGCCAATTTCGTACAGGTTATCGAGCACCGTCAAGGGCTGAAGATTGGCTGTATTGAGGAAGTCGCCTATCGGATGGGCTTCATCACCAAGGAACAGTTACTGGCTTTGGCTACGCCCCTGGAAAAAAGCGGCTATGGAACGTACCTAAAAAATTTACCTGAGTACATTTAGGAGTCCTTGGTTCTTATTGGCCTTTTTTCTTCAGAATTGGCATTGTGGTCTGTTTTACGGGCAGCAGGGTAAAAGGCACCTATAAACGGGCCCTGATTCCCAGGGTCAAGCCGGTATTTACCCTAGCGTTCAGAAAAGCTCATTTGGACAGCCCATCTAAGAAAATACAGTTGGTTCTTGTGTTGACGTAAAAAAGATTTACTTTTGCGAAAGTTTCTGAGTATACTTTGGGAGGGGACAAGTTAGTCCCCTCTTTGTTTATAGATATTTTTCAGATGGAAATTGCGGACGAAATCAGGAAAATAGCGGAGGAGAAATTGTCGGGAGCCGGTCAGTTTATTGTAGATGTAATTGTTACGTCCAAGAGAGGTCCCAAAAAGATCCTTATTATACTGGATGGCGACACGGGAATAAACATTGACGATTGCGCCAACCTTAACCGGGAACTTTCCAAAGAACTGGAAGCATTACCGGCACTCCAGGATAGTTACCTTCTTGAGGTTTCCACACCCGGGTTAGATCAGCCGCTGAAGTTAAAGCGGCAATACCGGAAGAATGTTGGAAGGCGGCTAAATGTAAAGCTTGCTGATAAGGCGGTGGAGGGTAAGCTGGTGGAGGTAACTGACGACAAGATTACGCTTGAGCAAGAAAGCCTGGCGGGAAAACAAAAGCAGGTAGTAATGGTGGATATTGAATTTTCGGAAATTGATAAATCATTTGTGTTAGTAAGTTTCAAATAGATGTAACCATGGATGCACATGAATTAATTCAGTCGTTTGCTGAATTCGCAAAACAAAAAAATATTGACCGGCCAACGATGATCCGGATTCTGGAGGACGTGTTTAGGAACATGATCAAAAAGAAATTCGGATCGGATGAGAAGTTCGATATTATTGTCAATGCCGACAAAGGTGATTTGGAGATATATCGTTTCCGTGAAATCGTCGACGACGATTCTGAGGACATTTGGGATTTTGACAAAATAAGTCTGACGGAAGCACATAAAATTGAGCCTGATTTTGAAGTTGGTGAAGAGGTTTCCGAGCAGATCTTCATCGATGATTTTGGACGGAGAGCGGTTACAACGGCAAGGCAGACCCTCATTCAGAAGGTTAAGGACCTTGAAAAGGACATCCTGTTTCAGAAGTACAAAGACCTGTTAGGTGAGATCATCGCCGGTGAAGTTTACCAGGTATTAAGCCGCGAAGTATTGCTTACGGATGCTGAAGGAAATGAGGTGGCGATTCCACGCGGTGAGCAGATTCCTAAAGATCGTTACCGAAAGGGTGAAAATGTAAGAGCCATTGTACATAAAGTTGAAATGGTGAACGGGAATCCGAAGATAATTCTCTCCAGAACATCTCCGGTTTTTCTTGAGCGACTATTTGAGCAAGAGGTGCCTGAAGTTTATGACGGTTTAATCACCATAAAAAAAGTAGTCCGTGAACCAGGTGAACGTGCAAAGGTTGCAGTGGAATCATACGATGACAGGATCGATCCCGTTGGGGCCTGCGTTGGAATGAAGGGTTCACGAATTCATGCGATTGTCCGCGAATTACAAAATGAAAACATTGATGTAATAAACTTCACAGAGAACCTGGAGTTATACATCCAACGGGCTCTTAGTCCCGCAAAAATTGTTTCTATAAAAGTAGATAAGGATAACGGCAGGGTTTCTGTTTACCTGAAACCGGACCAGGTTTCACTTGCTATCGGAAAAGGCGGATTGAATATTAAACTGGCGAGTCGTTTAGTGGGGTATGAAATAGATGTATTCAGAGAACTCGCAGAAGGACAATCGGAGGAAGATGTCGACCTGAGCGAGTTTGGCGACGAGATTGAAAACTGGGTTATCGACGAATTAAATCGCATAGGACTAGACACAGCGAAAAGCGTACTGGCCCTTTCAAAAGAAGAGTTAGTCAGGCGAACAGACCTGGAGGAAGAGACAGTTGATGGTGTGTTGAATATTTTGAAAAAGGAATTTGAATAAGGGGTAGAGCTTCAAATGATTATCTGGAAAGTAGCAGGAAATTGGCAGCATGTGCTGATACCTGAACGACTTATCAGGTGACGCGGGGGTTCAGGTTTTAAAGTCTTTAAAAAAACAGGCATATTTGGGTATGGCAGAGGAAAAATTGATCAGGTTGAGTCAGGCTGCGAGGAAGCTCAATGTGGGACATAATACCATTTTGGAGTTCCTGGGAAAAAAGGGCTTTGAGGTTGAAAACAACCCCAATGCTAAGCTCACTCCTGAGCAAGTTTCGCTATTATCTAAAGAGTTTGCGACATCAGCCACAGAAAAGCTCGAGGCATCGGGACTCTCCATCGGAGTAAAACATTCGGATAATATTGTTCTTGAAAAAGAGAAAGAAACCCTGAAGAAGAGGGCTGACGATGAGGAGACAAACATTATGATTAAGAACCTCGGATCGTCAAAGGATCTGAAGGTGAAGGAAGAGCCCAAGTCCGATAAAGTTGAACGGGAAAAGACAAAGCTTGAAGGAATCAAGGTCGTAGGTAAAATCGATCTTGAAAAGAAAACGCCACCTAAGGAAGAGCCAAAACCAGAAGTTGTAAAGGCGACAGAAAAACCGGTTGTTAAAGAGGAGTCTCAACCTGTTGCAAAAGTTGAAGCATTGCAGGTTGAACCGATTGTTGAACCGGTTACACCAAAAGTTGAACCGCCACTTGCGGAAGAAAAACAACCTGATCAGGAATTAATCAAAGGCAGGGCAGACAAGTTACAAGGCTTGAAAGTATTGGATCGGATTCAATTACCTGAGAAGAAAAAAGATGCACCTGTTGCTTCGTCGGATACTCAAAAAGACAATAAAGGGAAGCGTCCAAGAAAACGGATTGCTTCCGAGGGTCAGGGTGGTCAGCAGGGTACTGGACAGCAGCAAGGTACAGCTCCGAAGGGACCGCGACCAGCGTTGCAGCCTCAGCGCGGCAGAGGTCCGGCACCTACCCGGGTGCAGAAAGCGGAACCTACCGAGAAAGAAATTCAGGATCAGATAAAGGCGACGTTGGCGAAGCTCAGCGGGGGAACCAAAAAGGGTTCGGGCGCCAAATACAGAAGGGAAAAACGTCAGGCTAACGTCGATGCGCAGGAGCAGCAGATGTTACAGGAGCAGGAAGCATCAAAAACTTTAAAGGTCACGGAGTTTATTTCCGCCAATGACCTGGCTTCTATGATGAATGTTTCAGTGAACGATGTGATTTCAACATGCCTTAGTCTGGGAATGTTTGTTTCCATCAACCAGCGACTGGATGCGGAAGCTATTACAGTAATCACAGATGAGTTTGGCTATGCTGTTCAGTTTACCTCAGCAGAAGAAGAGCTCGAGATGGAGGAGGATGTAGACAATGAAGAAGATTTACAGCCCCGGGCCCCCATTGTTACCATTATGGGTCACGTTGATCATGGTAAAACATCCTTGCTTGACTATATCAGAAATACGAAGGTAACGGCATCAGAAGCCGGAGGTATTACCCAGCACGTTGGTGCTTACGATGTAATGACCAAAAGCGGAAACAAGATTGCCTTCCTGGATACGCCCGGTCACGAAGCTTTTACGGCCATGCGTGCCAGAGGTGCTAAACTGACTGACATTGCGATCATTGTGGTGGCAGCTGACGACGATGTGATGCCTCAGACAAAAGAGGCAATTAATCACGCGCAGGTTGCCGGCGTTCCGCTTGTGATTGCCATCAACAAGGTTGACAAGTCCAGTGCTAATCCTGAAAAAATCAGAGAATCACTTTCGAAAATTAACATATTGGTTGAGGAATGGGGAGGAAAATATCAGAGTCAGGAAATTTCGGCGAAATCAGGATTAGGTATTGAGTCTTTGTTGGAGAAAGTCTTGCTGGAGGCAGAATTGTTAAACCTGAAAGCAAATCCGAATAGAAATGCTACTGGTTCAGTAATCGAAGCATCACTGGATAAAGGTCGCGGTTACGTATCCACTATCATGGTTCAAACCGGAACATTGCATGTCGGAGATATTCTGCTGGCAGGTGCAAACTATGGACGGGTTAAAGCCATGTTTGATGATACGGGCAAGAAGGTAACAGAGGCAGGTCCGTCTACACCAGTAGTTGTGTTAGGACTTGATGGTGCACCGCAGGCCGGTGAAAAAGTAACGGTGTTGGAGACTGACCGTGAAGCGCGGGAAATTGCCACCAAACGTGGTCAGATCATGCGCGAGCAGAGTATCCGTACGAAGAAGCACATTACGCTCGACGAAATCGGAAGGCGTTTGGCTATCGGTAACTTCAAACAGTTAAATGTAATTGTTAAGGGAGATGTGGACGGCTCGGTTGAAGCCTTGACAGATTCCCTGTTAAAACTTTCCACAGGGGAAATCCAGGTGGCTATCATCCATAAGGGCGTTGGTCAGATTTCCGAATCCGATGTTTTGCTGGCGTCGGCATCAGATGCCATTATCCTGGGCTTCCAGGTACGACCTTCAGCTGCGGCCAGACGCGTTGCAGAGAATGAAGAGATTGAGATTCGTTTGTACTCGATCATCTATGACGCCATCAATGATGTAAGGGCTGCTATGGAAGGTATGCTCGCGCCGGAGACGGAAGAAGTGATAGTTGGAAATGCAGAAGTGCGCGAGGTATTCAAGATATCTAAAATCGGAACTATCGCAGGGTGTATGGTTACGGATGGTTCTATCAAACGAAGCAATCCGATGCGCCTCATCCGGGATGGAATTGTTGTTTATGCGGGCAAGCTTGGATCTCTCAAGCGTCATAAAGACGATGCAAGCGAAGTTAAGACAGGTTTTGATTGTGGTATAGGTATCGACGGATTCAACGATATGCAAGTAGGCGACGTTATTGAAAGCTACGAACAGCGCGAAGTGAAACGGACGCTTTGATAAAAGAATAAACTTCAAACAAAAAACCTGATGATCCCATCAGGTTTTTTTATAGTTGAATTGTTGCACGATCACAATAAAAAAGCCCCACCATCCGGCAGGGCTCCTCTCTAAGCAAGCAGAGAGTTAAAGATCAATTAGAACTGTACGGTTGGCGCATTTTCAGCACCTTGGGCAGCTTCAAAATATCCTTTCGCAGTGAAGCCATACATACCCGCGAGCATATTATTGGGGAAACGTTTAATATAGACATTGTACGGCTGAACGACTTCATTAAAACGGTTTCTGGCAACAGCAATCCGGTTTTCGGTTCCTTCCAGCTGAGCCTGAAGATCCATAAAGTTTTGGTTGGCTTTCAGATCAGGATACGCTTCTGCCACGACTAACAGCCGGCTCAATGCAGAACTTACGCCATTCTGTGCCTGTTGATATTGCTGAAGTTGTTCCGGTGTTATATTGCTGGGATCGATTTTTACCTGTGTAGCACTGGCACGCGCCTCAATAACTCTGGTAAGTGTTTCCTGTTCAAAATTGGCATAACCTTTAACCGTATTCACCAGGTTAGGGATCAGGTCTGCTCTTCTCTGATACTGACTTTCAACCTGTGCCCATTCTTTCGGTATACTTTCCTGGAGTTCGACCATCGTATTGTAACGGCCTGCAAAAAAACTGTAGAGTATAAATCCAATGAGGAAGATTACTCCAATCGTAATGAGAATTTTTTTCATGCGTTTATTTTGGATTGTGAAATTAACAATTTTTTAGATGGGATTTAGGTTATTGTGCAGCGCTTTCCATCATGCGCTCAGCGCTGTCGGCAATACGAAGTTGTTCAACAAAATCATCCAGATCTCCGTTCATTACGGCCGGAAGGTTATGTTGAGTATATCCTATCCGGTGGTCGGTAACACGGCTTTGCGGATAATTGTACGTTCTAATCTTTTCCGAGCGATCTCCCGTACGCACGATGGATTTCCGTGTTGCGCCAATTTCCGATTGTTGTTTCTCCAGTTCGATTTCATAGAGTTTGGTTTTCAACATCTGTAAGGCACGTTCCCGGTTAGCATGCTGCGAGCGTTCAACCTGGCACGTGATAACTATACCTGAAGGTTTATGCGTTAGCTGCACTTTTGTTTCAACTTTATTTACATTCTGTCCACCGGCACCACTTGAACGTGCGGTCTGGTATTCCAGGTCTGCAGGATTGATATCAATGGAAACATCTTCCACTTCCGGCATTACAACAACAGACGCAGCAGACGTATGTACCCGTCCCATTTGTTCGGTTGCCGGAACACGCTGAACCCGGTGTACGCCAGATTCAAATTTCAGTAAACCATAAACAGACTCACCACTCACACCGCAGATAACTTCTTTATACCCACCGGCTGTGCCTTCCGTTACATCCAGCACAGTCATCTTCAATCCCCGTCTTTCGCAGAAACGCTGATACATCCTCCACAAGTCGCCGGCGAAAATAGCCGCCTCATCGCCGCCTGTTCCCGCCCTGATTTCCAACATCACATTCTTGTCGTCATTCGGATCCTTCGGTATAAGTAATTCCTTTATCTCGACGTCCAGTTTTTCAATTTTGGGCTCCAGCTCATCGATTTCCATTTTTGCCATCTCGCGGAGTTCCTCGTCCTTTTCCTTTTGTAACACCTCCTTGGCTTGTTGCAGGTGGTTTTGAACGTCTGTTAACTGATTAAACTTTACGACAATCTTTTCCAGGTCCCGGTACTCCTTACTGAGCTGTGAAAACTTCTTCATGTCCTTCATCGTCTCCGGTTGTGCCAGAAGCTGACCCAATTCTTCAAAACGAAGCTTTATTTCTTCCAGTTTTTCAATCATAACGCTTAATCAACCGGCAAAGTTAATAAAAAGTCGACAGTTCCGAGGAAGGGTATTTCGACGACAATTCGACCTGGCTAGCTGAAGAATGTTTGCCTCTATCCCTAGGATTTTGATGTCGGCGGACCCAACTTTGGAACATGAAAAAAGTGGCATGGCTGAGTCTCATCTTCCTGATGGCCTGTGGTGGATCGTTGTCCGATGAGCAGCGCAAGCGATTACACGATGGAATGGATAACCAGAAGATAATGAAGGTTACGGATTCGGAAATCGTGACAGCTTCACTGGAACACGGAAGAACCGTTTTTTCGAACCTCGAAAAGATAAATTTTGATCCTTCCCTGCTAGATTCTCTTTCACGTAAGTATAAGGTCAGAGTACGATGGCTCGTTCCAGGCTCATCCGAATCACTGGAAGTCGAAAATCAAATGATTGAAGCCTATGTGATTGGTGCTGAAACAGGCTCAACGCAGGACAATATCCAGAAACTTCACCGCGAGGCCAAAGGCGATACTCCATCAGAGGACTATGATTCGCTATTGTACTCCCGGCCGGTGGTGACCACCCAGTCGGATGGCGTCGTCAACGTTGAGGGTGTTTGGAACATCTACCTGGCAAAGAAAGATGTTGTTCTTTTATTGGGTAAGAAAAAATAGGTCAGCGAATCGTTTCATTTCTTATTTCCGGTTTGATTTCACTACACATGCTTGTATCGCCAACAACTCATCAGGTGGTCGTTTACGAGACCGCAGGCCTGCATGTGGGCATAGATCACCGTGCTTCCCACGAACTTAAATCCACGTTTAATCAAGTCCTTACTTAAAGCATCTGATTCCGATGTTGTTGCCGGTACCTCTTGTAGACTTTTCCGCTTGTTAACAATGGGCTTTCCCCTGACAAAACTCCAGATGTAGCGGTCAAAATTTCCAAACTCCTTCTGCACCTCCAGAAAACATTTTGCGTTGTTTACAGCGGCTTTGACCTTTAATCTGTTTCGGACAATGCCGGGGTCTTTCAGGATTTTTTCTATTCTTGATTCTGAGAAACGCGCTACTTTCTGAGGATCAAATCCGGCGAATGCGTTGCGATATCCTTCTCGTTTTTTCAAAATGGTAGACCAACTTAATCCTGCCTGGGCACCTTCCAGAATCAAAAATTCAAAATGTACTTTGTCATCGTGGACAGGGACACCCCATTCGGTGTCATGGTATTCTATATACTGATCGAATTTCAGGCACCACGAGCAACGGACCAATTCTTCACGTTTGGGCATGATTTGAAAATTTTAAGTTTATAAATTAAGTGAAGGGAGGCATTTCATTTACAATAGTCAATTCTTTAAATTGTGGAGATCTGTCATGACAGCCAAAATGCTTGCGTTAAATGAACAGGTTGTTAAACTACGATTTATGAAACAAATAATAATTGCGCTATTAGGCATTGGCTTTTGTATTTCAGTTTCAGCTCAGAAAGTTGATTATGATAAAAAGCTGAAAGAAATGGGTATTGAATTGCCAACTCCGGCAAAACCCATCGCCAACTACGTAAAGGCTGTTCGTGTTGGTAATTTACTTTTTCTTTCCGGCCATGGCCCGACCAAATTGGACGGCACCAACATTATGGGCAAAGTCGGAAAAGACATGACGATCGAGCAGGGTTATGAGGCAGCAAAAGTAACAGCCATTGGGTTGGTCGCAACGCTAAAGGCGGAATTGGGCGATCTCAGCAAGGTAAGCCGAATCGTCAAGGTCAACGGTTGGGTAAATTGTACTCCCGAATTTGGAGATCAACCCAAAGTGATCAATGGGTGTTCTGATTTTCTTGTAGCCTTGTTTGGTGAAAATGGAAAGCATGCGCGTGCCGCTATGGGCGCGGTAGCATTACCTAATAATATTGCCGTGGAGATTGAAATGGTTGTCGAAGTGAAATAGATCAAAACCTAAGCACACATTTCGACAAGGAATACCGTTCCAGCACCAACTGACAACATCAGCCTTTTTCCAGCGCCTGTTGAATATCATCAAGTAGATCTTTTGTGTCTTCAATTCCCACCGAAAGCCGAACAAGGTTGTCAGTTACACCTATGGCAGCGCGTTCTGTGGCTGACATTTTAGAATGAGAGGTTTTTGTTGGGGAAGTAATAGTCGATTCTACGCCCCCAAGACTGATCGCCCGTTTGACAAGGTTAAGGTTACCCATAAAACCATGAGCGTCGATATTCAACTCAAAAGACAACATTCCGCCAAACCCTCCTGGCATTTGAGCTTTCGCCGTGGTATGCTCGGGATGATCCGGAAGGCCTGGATAATACACGTTCCTGATGCGTGAATCCGTTTTGAGGTATTGAGCTATAGTAAGAGCGTTGAGGTTTTGTTGACGCACCCGGAGTACCAGTGTTTTCAGACTTCGTTCCACCAACCAGCATGTATGTGCATCAAGCGACCCGCCAAAATGGATCGCACTTTCCAGGATCTTTTTGATTAGCCCGGTCGACGCAACAGCGGCACCACAGCAAATATCGCTATGACCGCCAATGTATTTTGTTCCACTATGTGTGACAATATCTATTCCCAAATCAATTGGGTTTTGATTAACGGGAGAAGCAAATGTGTTGTCAATGATAGTGGTGATGCCGTGCCTTTTAGCAATCGCACTCACGGCCGTGATGTCTGTAATCTTGAGGGTTGGGTTGGACGGCGTTTCGATATAAATAAGGCGCGTTTCCTTGCGAACTGCCTTTTCAAAATTATCGGGGTTGGAAGCATCCACCAGCGTGTATTCCATGCCGTAGCGAGGGAGTTCGTTGACTACGGCATGAAATGTTCCTCCATAGAGATCACTTTGAAATACCGCATGGTCGCCCTTTTGCATCATGGCGAAAATTGAAGTCAGGATAGCGGCCATGCCGGAACTGAAAACTACTCCGCTTTCGGCGTTTTCCAGTGCGGCAAGTTTTTCTGCCACGGCAACCTGGTTGGGGGTATTAAAGTATCGGGGGTAGAGGGTTGTCGGGACGTCTTCATAGTCATACGCCGATGAGGGAAAGATTGGATTTACAGTTCCTTTAAAAAGCTTGTCGCCTTCAGAGCCTGTGTGAACGGATTGAGTGAGCTTCGTGAGCTTATTGTTTTTCATACTGTCTTTTTCGTTAAACAAATATAAACGACCGGGGTAGACCAAAAAATTCATCGGAACCTCTTCAACAAGAGATAACGGTATTCTTCGTAAGCCGGGCGATTTCCTGTGCCGTTAGAGCGGTCCTCGGAGTCCGCTCCTGCTATTTGGGAGTGCTTCATCATATATTACTATTGATTTACTGGACTTTTCATCTGATCTTGAGCTTTCTATGATCGTCGCGCACATAGCGCTGGTGGCACATAGCGGCAAAGTTATAGACGGGCCTTTTTACAAATGGAGACAACTTGTAACATGTCAGATGAAAGAACAAAAGTGCCAAACTATTGGTTGATGCTGGATTATTGTGGGGTTGACCAATGAAGCTAGCCTATAACGTATACATTGCAGATGACCACAAACTTTTTCGCAAGGCGATGGTCAGTCTTCTAAAGACATTTACCCGGGTCGCTACAGTTAAAGATGCAGAGAATGGGAAGGAGCTACTCGCGCTCATCAAGCAGGAAGCTCCGGACGTGGCGATTGTCGACTTACAGATGCCAATTATGGACGGCGCTGAGACCTGTGAGAATATAATTCAAAAATTTCCAGAGGTAAAAATCATTATTCTAACCATGCATGACAGTGGCAAATTCATACTCCGGATGATGGATATGTGTGTGCATGCATTTCTACTGAAGACGGCCGATCCTGATGAGTTAGAAAAAGCTATTTACGCGGTCGCAGAAAAGGACTTCTACCACAATGATCTCGTGGCGTCAGTTCTTCGCAAGAATGTGAAAGAGAAGACGATCCTGCCAGGGCCACTATTTAAGCAGGTTGTCCTGACAGAACGGGAAAAGGAAATACTTCTATTGATTTGTGCGGAGTTAACCATGAAGGAAATCGGACAGCGGCTTTTTTTAAGTGAAAACACCGTTCGAAATCACCGGGTTAACATCATGGAAAAAATCGGCATTAACAATATCGTAGGGTTGGTAAAATACGCCTATGAAATCGGATTAGTGAACTGATTTGAAGATTGACGAGTAGTACAATTGTACTATTTTTTCCGTCCCTTTTTTCAGGGATATGTTTTAGCAAATATGCATCCTGTTCAAATGTGTGCGCCTTTTCTCGAAAGCGACACACGATTCATTTTGACTTCCTGCGACTAATCAAAAAACAATTCCATTTGCTTATGCGAAATTGAAATTGTTTTTCAGGGTAAATGTTATTCAAAGTAGCAGCTTAATACAATGAAAATTCTTGTAGTTCACAGGCAGAAGAAGACCGTTGATCAAATTAAGTCAGTGCTTAGCAGATGCAATCCAGTTGTGCTTTATACTGAATCTGGTTTGGATGGGCTCCTAACCTCGCGAATCGAACATTTCGATGTAATAATCTGCGGCACTGACCTGCCTGTGGTTAGTGGATTTGAGCTGATACGCTCCATTAGGACAAACTCCATCAACAAAAATACGACAGCCGTATTTTTATCCGACGAAGTTGATGAAAAGTCAAAACATCTGGTGCAGGCATTAAATGTGTCGGCGGTTTTGGCTTTAAAAGATATTGAAGTTCGGTTACCAAGAATTGTGGATGAACAAGTGAAGATAATGCCAGATAAGAAATGGCCGGATTTACACGTTAATTCTCCACAATCTTCGGTGTAGCCACAATGCAACGTACAGAAGACCCTCTCTGCTGTCTTGCTAAGATTTTCCGTTTACAGGAATAGTTGGCAATTAATACAATCCTCACCCGGCCTAAATCCGGGTGAGTTTGTTTTAGCATACTTCGATTCCAACATTGATTGCAAGAAGTAATTCTGCTTTAACAATTTTCATTTATACGCTGAAAGAGAGGAATATTTCCGGGCCGTTGGTGTAGCCGCGAAAAAAAACGTGCTGTTCCGGTACTACGAAGTGTGGCTAGTGCGCGGTTTGAGTTTCGGTTGAAGCACCCCTAAATCCCCTAAAAATCCCCTAAAGGGGACTTGAATACAGCATAAAAAGACCGAAATGCTTTTTAATTTGTTTTCGGCGATTCTTCCCCTTCAGGGGCCAAGGGGTGGTGAAGGCAAAGAGTGGAATATCAAATGTCTTTCCTTAAAAGGTTGACAAATATTGAATCAAGCGCTTTTGTCCTTCAGTAAATCTGAAAACAGGCTATTAAAAATTGAGAGGATAAGACTGAAGGCTAAAGCCCACCAGAAGCCATCCACATTAAATCCGGGAATAAAATAATCAACAAGAAGAATTATAGCCGCGTTAATTACCAGCAGAAACAAACCCAATGTGAGAATAGTGATCGGAATGGTGAGAACGACCAGAATGGGTTTCACAATAACATTTGCCACTGAAATAAGCGCCGCAACAAGCAGTGCATATCCATAATGCTCCACATGAACGCCGGGAAGAATGTATGCCGTTAGCAAAACCGCGATGCCCGACAAAAGAAACTTAACAATTACGTTCATTTGAATCCGATTTAATTTTGCTCAAGTTCCGCTTTTAGTATTAAAACTCAAATTCTAACTTACGCCCATGTACGCGATTGTTGACATAGAGACGACTGGGGGTTACGCGGAAAATCATCGCATCACAGAAGTAGCTATTTTTTTTCATGACGGTATCCAGGTAACGGACACTTTTCATACCTTGATTAATCCCGAAAGAAATATCCCGTATTACATTACCGGACTGACTGGCATTACCACTGAAATGGTACTGGATTCCCCCCGGTTTGAAGAAATTGCAGAAGAAATATTCAAGCGTCTTGATGGAAAAATATTTGTGGCGCACAATGCCCATTTTGACTATTCCTTTTTAAAAAAAGAATTTGAACAGGTCGGCATAAACTGGCAATCCAAAAAATTATGTACGGTTCGTTTAAGTCGCAAGATAATCCCGGGGCTCAGATCTTATAGTCTGGGAAGTTTGGCAGAAAGTCTGGGAATCGAAATTTCCAATCGGCACCGTGCGGGAGGTGATGCGGCAGCAACGGTACGGATTTTCGACCAACTGTTGCGCAGAGACCGGGATGGTTTTATTGTCAAAGCATTGAAGCGAAATTCCGGTGAGACCATACTTCCGCCTAATCTTTCTAAGGAAGAATTTGATCGACTGCCGGCGCTTCCCGGTGTCTATTACTTTCAAAATGCGAGAGGCAATGTAATTTATGTTGGCAAAGCCATTAACATTAAAAAAAGGATCGCCGGACATTTCACAGGAGATGCACGGGAATGGAGCCGCTCTAAAATCAGGAATGAGATTCACCATGTTACTTACGAACTTACCGGCAATGAGTTAATCGCACTGATTCTTGAATCGCAGGAGATTAGAAGGTTATGGCCAAAGTATAACCAGGCGCAGAAATTTCGAGTGGAGGAGTGGGGAATCTTTGATTACGAAGACCGGAACGGATACTTGCGTTTTTCTGTAAATGTTATCTCAAGGGGGGCGAGACCGCTGATACGATTCAGTTCCAAAGGAGAGGCATGGAACTTTCTGTGGGAAAAGGTTCGCGATTTTGAACTCTGCCCAAAACTCAGCGGATTGCAAATCTCAAAAGGCCTTTGTTTCGATTACCAATCCGGTGGCTGCCACGGGGCGTGTATGAGCATTGAGTCAGTTAAAAAATATAATAAGCGAGCCTCTAAGGCCATAGCCTCGTTCAGGGACGAGGGAGAAACGGTCGCGATTATTGGCAGAGGTAGAAACACAGAGGAACAATCGCTGGTGCTGGTAGAGAAAGGTATATATGTTGGATTCGGGTTTTTTGACCGGGAATCGTCAATAGTCGATTTTGAATCTGCCAGAAATTATGTTAAACCAAGTGTTGAAACCAGGACTGTTCAGAATCTAATCAATTCGTATATCACGAATCCGCGAGGGGCCGAAGTTGTGGTCTTTTGATGAATCATTTCGACTGTCTTCCGGTTTCTCCCGGATACAGATCCGGAACGGGATCACTGGTAGTTATTTCTTTTGAATCTATGTCCATCATTGATAACACACCTCTCCAGCCAGCGCCAGTATCCATAAGCCATACATCGCCGCCGTTGACTGGCTTGCCGAATGATGTTGGGGTATGTCCAATGTATACTTCGTCGTAGCAGGTAAGTTTTTCATTTGCTTTCTTCTCATAGCTATCCAGCGCTTGAATAGCCAGATTTCGGTCCCACAAAAAAGTTTCCAAACCCTGTTGATCCAATGGCAGGTAGGCATCTATTCCGGCATGAACGAATAATCTGTTAACGAGCAAGAAATAGGGAAAGGCATCGGTCAGTAATTGAATATGCGTTTGGGGGACCCCGGACTGGTAGGATCGGATCGTTGCATCTCCACCCTGAGATAACCAGGCGTCATTAATTTCCTGCGTTTTCATCCACAATAACGTCCAGTGATCATGGTTACCAAGGATGTAGGTCAGGTGCTTAATTTTCAGGAGTTCATCAATGCATTCTTTTGTCTCGGGCCATCCATCGCTAACATCACCTAGGCAAATCAAATGGTGGTGATCATAATCAAAGTGGGCTCTGTCGAGGCACTGCCGCAAAGCGCGGTAGGCTCCGTGGATATCGCCGATAACAAATGTTTTGCCGAGCTGAATCATTCTACTTTGTTGTTACTTACAGGGTATGCTGAAGTATTTCTTATCTTATTTTTTGATAGGCCGGTTTATCTGAACTTTCTCTGGTCTCATTTCATCGCCCCCCTCCCGGGGGGTGGCCCGCATGTTCCATCAGGCCTGTCTGCCGACAGGTAGATCCGCGCCCAATCCACACATACCACTGCCAAACCAAAGATTGGACGAGGCCCTGATGAAACATGCTGGAAGTTTGTGAATAAATGTTGCGTAGTAATGGATGGTACATTCATTGTAATATGAGTTAACCAAAGAGACTTTACAAAGTATCACTCATGACTTTCTGTTAAAAAATCGGAACCTAATTGACAATAATTACGCTATTTTTGGCAGACTTTAAACATTAATTGATACATGGAGGCAGTAGGTATAGAAAAGCAGGAAGAACACAAAGAGAAGATCCGGCAGGTTTACGCAGAAGTGGCAAAGGTTGTGGTGGGGCAGGCATATATGGTGAACCGTTTGATGATCGGGTTGTTCACCAATGGGCATATTTTGCTAGAGGGTGTTCCGGGTCTTGCGAAAACCTTAACTGTTAGTACCCTTGCACAGGTGCTGCACCTTGATTTTCAACGTATTCAATTTACTCCGGATCTTCTGCCGGCAGATTTGGTTGGAACGATGATTTATAACCAGAAGGAAGGAAAATTTGAAGTCAAGAAGGGCCCCATTTTCTCTAACATCATCCTCGCAGATGAGATCAACCGATCACCGGCAAAGGTACAATCGGCTTTGCTTGAGGCCATGCAGGAAAAACAAGTGACCATCGGCGAAACAACCTTTAAACTTGACAAGCCATTCCTGGTAATGGCTACTCAAAACCCCGTCGATCAGGAAGGTACCTATCCATTGCCAGAAGCTCAGGTTGACCGCTTTATGATGAAGGTGTTTGTAGACTATCCTACAAAAGATCAGGAAATGGAAATCATGAGGCGCATTTCAAATATGCAGTTTGATTTTACGGTGGGTACTGTGCTCAGCAAAGATGATATTTTTGCGATCCGAGATCAGGTGAATAGAGTAAAAATATCAGAATCGCTGGAACGGTATATTATTGAGCTGGTGTATGCTACCCGGCACCCACTGGACTATAAGCTTACCGAGCAAGCCCAATACATCCAATTCGGGGCATCTCCCCGGGCGAGTATAAATTTGAATCTTTCTGCCAAGGCGCTTGCCTACATGGAAGGAAGGGATTTTGTGTTGCCGGAGGATATCAAGGAAGTTGCCCGTGATGTAATGAATCACCGGATCATTTTGAACTATGAGGCTGAGGCAGACAATGTGCGAACTTCAGACATAATTAAGGCCATCCTGGGTAAGGTGCCCATCAGCAAATAATCATTTGATTTCTGTTGATCAAGGTCAGTGATCACGCTTAACTTTCCACTTCGATTCTTTCCTTCGATGTATCTCGAGCGATAATATTCAAATTTGTTAACAATAGCATAATGCTATTTGCGCGCTTGCGTGCTTAAAAAACGAAGTTTCCTTCGTTCAGGTAATTTTCGGTAATATCCACTTAAAGAATACTTAATTGACTTTAACAATTTGGTAAACTACCGATGGGTTTGGTTTAACATTATATGTACACTTTTGGGCTTTATAAAATTATCTGAAACTAAATTTTACGTCATGAAAAAATTCCTATCCATGTTTGCCATTGCTGCCATGGTAACGTCATTCGTCGCATGTGATGATGATGAGGCCCTGCCCGACGGCCCATCGATTGCATCGTCGGCAATTACGAATGTTCAAGTTGAAAATAGCGCTGATGTTACATTCAATGTTACGTCCCCAGGAGGTTATAAGTCTGTTGCCATTTCTGGCACAGGGGGAACAACTACCAAGAAATCAGAACCTACGGTTGCTGCCACCACAGGAGCGGTCGTAGTCACTTTTGCAGCGGATGCTACAGCTGGTGCGGGTTCAGTGACCATCACCGTAACAGATAACAATAATAAGAGCGCAACCCAGACAGCAGTTGTCAACAAGACAGCAGAACCACAAAAGCCTGTTGTAGAGGTTTTTGCCAGTGAGGACGGGGTGGGTACAACAACCTGGACAAGCGGAAATATCTACATACTAAGAGGTTTTATCTTTGTGAATGATGGTCAAACCCTTACCATTGAGCCAGGTACTGTTATTAAAGGTCAGCCTGGCGATGGAGCCGGAGCCTCAGCACTTATCGTTGCCCGCGGTGGCAAGATCGATGCTGAAGGAACAAGCACTGATCCAATCATCTTTACAGCTTTAGCTGATGATACCGATGATGCTGACGACTTACCTTTGGACACCAGAGGTCAGTGGGGTGGTCTGATAATTCTTGGTAAAGCTCCCATTAACCACTCTGCCGGAGAAACTGTTATCGAGGGTCTTCCAGAAACAGATGATCGCGGTGTTTATGGAAATGGAACTCCTAACGATTTTACTACAGGTGTAGCTGACAATTCAGGACTGGTTGCTTATGTTTCTCTTAGACATGGCGGAACAGAAATTGGTGCAGGTAATGAAATCAACGGACTTACTATGGGCGGCGTAGGCCGCGGCACAAGCATTCATCACGTAGAAGTTTGGGGTAATGATGATGACGGTTTTGAATGGTTTGGAGGAACAGTTAATACGAGCTATTTAGCTTCCATGTACAATCAGGATGATGCATTCGACTGGGATTTCGGCTGGAAAGGCCAAAACCAATTCTGGTTAGCTTACCAGACACCTGCTTTCGCTGGTTCAGACAGAGGTATGGAGTTAGATGGTGCGCATAGTGGTAATCTTTCTGCAACAACTTTTTCAGAACCTACAGTCTTCAATATGACATTGATAGGTGCATTAAATACCGGTTCTGGCGCTAACTGTATCTATATGACAGAGGGAAGCGGTGGTTATATCCGAAACAGTATCATTACCAATTTCCGTGCGGGTATTAACATGACTACTGTCGGAGATCCAAACAATAAGCAATTGGATAGATTGAACGCTGGTAAACTGGATTTTGATAAGAACATCTTCTTCAATATCGGTGCTTTCACAACTATTGCCCAGGTAGCATCCAGCACATCGGATGTTCCAACCAGGACTGCAATTGAAACGAACCTTGCTGCCGGTGGAAATACGTATGCTGACCCTCAGTTGGGCGGTATCGCTGCTGGTGCGTTGAATCCCCTGCCTGCGGCTGCTGGCCCGGCATTTCAGGATTTATTTGTGGCACCTACTACTCCAGTTGATGGTTTCACTTACCAGACAGTGACATTTAAAGGTGCATTTGGCGCGACCAATTGGCTTACAGGATGGACGGCTGCTTCTGAGTACGGAATCACCGACTAATCAGATAACTTAGTTTAATTAAAGAAAAGGCCACTCTCCGGAGTGGCCTTTTCTATTGTGTTGAGATGTGTTGCTTGCTATGGGGCGGAAACAGTTGGAGGTGGTATGTTTCATAAGCAGCTACGTTCTTGCGGACGACTTTAACGGGATCAGTGCTTGAAACACGCTGAATCCGTGTTTGAGAGAGATGATAAGCACGAGCCTACCCGGAGAGCCAGGTAATATGTTAAGTTATTATTAACAAAACACCTGGAATCAGCACCTTTCATAATATTTTCATAAAGTTGGAGCTCCCCGCTTGTTAAAGGACCTGTGGTACCTTTGCAACTCAAAACTCGTATTATTCTACTCTTTATGTGCCTCAAAATCAAGTCTTTTGCTCTTCTAATGTTCGTTTTGACAACGTCAATGGCGTACGCTCAAACCGGGACTATTCGTGGTCAGGTAATTGATGACGGAAACGGTGAAGCCATGATTGGAACTACTGTTGCCATTCAGGGAACCACATTGGGATCTGCTACAGACATGGATGGGAAGTTCACCATTGCAAATCTGGCGCCTGGAACATACAGCCTTCAAATATCTTTCATCTCCTATCTAACAACAGTTGTAGAAAACGTAGTCGTGAACGCCGATGAGGTAACTGTGGTAAATAATATCCGGATAAAAGAGGAAAGCACGGAGCTGCAGGAAGTTGTCGTCACGTCAACGGTATTGAAGAATTCAGAAACCTCCTTACTTACGATCCAACGGAAATCAAGTCAGGTGATGGATGGAATATCATCTGAGATGTTTTCAAAGAATAATGATAACGATGCAGCCTCTGCTATCAGGCGCGTTACGGGTGTTTCTGTTGAAGGTGGCAAATATATGATTGTCCGTGGTCTTGGCGATCGCTACAGTAAAGCGGCCTTAAACAAGGCGGAATTACCCAGCCTTGACCCAAATAAAAACGCAGTTCAGATGGATCTTTTTCCATCTAACCTTTTAGACAACATGGTCGTCTATAAAACTTTCTCACCGGAACTTCCGGGAAGCTTCTCAGGTGGCTTTGTGGACATCTCGACTAAAGAGTTTCCAGACAGGTTTACAGTGAAAGCTTCTGCTTCACTTGGCTATAACACAAAGGCCACGTTTAACGACGAATTCCTTTCAGGAGTAAAAGGTAAAAATTACTTTTTAGGATTTGATGACGGAACGTATGACTTACCAGCGGAGGCCGAATTTGGTATCCCGGCGCCGGCATTTAACGCTGCACAGGATGTACAACTTGACAACATAACCAAGTCGTTTGACAATAGCTTTGATCCTCAGGCAGAGAAGCTTTCACCTTTCCTGAACCAGAATCTTTCTTTTTCTATCGGGAATCAGTATGATGTGTTTGGCAAAGAGTTAGGATATGTGGCTGGGCTTACCTATCAGCATAATTATGAGTATTATGACAATGGCACTGTCGGCAGATACTTTTTGCCGGGCGTTGCACAAGGTCAAGATTTGATAGCAGTAAGGGATTTCTACACAGACAAAAAGGGAACGGAATCAATTTTATGGGGTGCTATGGCCAATATATCCTTACGCCTTAATCCGAGCCACAAAGTAGGGTTAAATCTGTTACGAAATCAAAGTTCTGATTTGTCTTCGAGATACCTACAAGGATTTTTCCCTGCGGACGCCAACTCCGACACGGATGAATTGCAGGTTAGATCCATTCGGTACATTGAACGTTCGCTGGTTTCAGCACAGCTTAAGGGGGATCATACTTTTGGTGGTAAGTTGAAGATGGATTGGTCAGCTGCTTACATCCTCCTTGATCAGGTTGAACCTGATCAGCGTTTCTTTAATAATATTATTGCAACGGATCCTGCAACCGAAGAGATAGACTACTTTACATTCCAGAATGCCACCAGTGACCCTTCAAGGTATTATCGGTATTTGGACGAAACCGACTACGACGGGAAAATAAACTTTGAGCTGCCGTTTAACAATGGAAGCCAACGTTCTAAAATCAAATTTGGAGGTTCCTACCAATACAAGGACCGAAACTTTAAAGAACGGATTATTACCTACAAGCAACAGAATGCAGATGTCTACGAAGGTGATGTCGATTCTTATTTTTCTGACCCCAATCTTGGCGTGATCACTTCATCTCCTTATCGCCTTGGTATTTACACCGTAGAGACCCAGAACCTGGGAGGCAGCTACAATGGCCTTGAGAAAATTCCTGCCGCGTATGCCATGGTAGATATGAAGATGACGAAAAAACTCAGAGTAAGTGCCGGTGCCAGATATGAGGGGACTGATATACAACTTAATAATACTTCGCCTTTTTTGCCTGACTCGCTCAAGACTTCACGGTTAGAAAAAACTGATATTCTACCGGCTGTTAATGTCACTTATGAGCTAACCGACAACATGAACCTTCGTTTGGCATACGGAAAAACAATCGCACGCCCCACCTTCCGCGAGTTATCTCAGTTTACGTCATTTGATTTTCTGGGGGATGCCCGGGAAACTGGAAATGTCAACTTAAGGAGGACAGCCATTCAGAGTTTTGATGTTCGCTGGGAGGTTTATCCGAAGCCTGGTGAGTACATTTCTGCCAGTGTTTTTTACAAAAACTTTATAGATCCGATCGAGCGCGTTACAAGTCCATTCAACAATGAACCAAAAGATGGATTGAGCTTTTTTTACAACAATGTTCCGCAAGCTGAGTTAATAGGTCTTGAACTGGAATTCAGAAAAAGTCTGGAGTTTATAGCCGTAGGGTTAAGGGATTTCAGGATTGGCACAAATGTTACCATAATGAATTCCGAAGTTGATATTAACGATGCTGAGTTGGCGCAAATCAGAGTAAATAATCCGGAGGCTGAGGCCACCCGGCCGTTGTTCGGGCAGTCGCCATACATTGTCAATGCTACGCTTGGCTATGACAATCTGGAGAAGAGATGGAATGTTAATGTGGTGTACAATGTTATTGGCCCCAGACTATTCTTAGTCAGCACTAATGGCACACCGAATATTTACGAGCAGCCTCGTAACTCTCTGGACATGACTGTAAGCAAAGGGATAACGAACAAGCTGAACTTAAGGCTATCTATGCAAAATTTGCTTGACGCACCTTTCAAATTTACTCAGGAGTTTGCAAGTAAGGAATATATCTATCAGTCCTATCAGTTAGGGTCAACCTTTTCGTTGGGGTTAACTTTCCTTGTCGAATAGCTTAAGATTCTTACCGGCAGTTCACAAATGTGTAGAATTACAATTATTCTTTTCACCGTATTATGCCTTGTTTCATGCAACAACCCAACCATCCTGGATGTTGAGGAGCTTGCTGACAAGACGCCACAACAGGTAGAGGAGATTCTGGGTAAGCCAGATACAGCCTATACCCAGGTATTCGTGACCAAGCATGTATTTACACAAATCTACAGAAGGGATTTTGAATTTGAGATTATGTACCCGGAAGGGTTGTCTACGGATATCGTTGTCTTTGATGCCGCTCCAAAGTTGCCTTTTGAAGCTGGAATAATTGAGAAGTTTGGATTGCAGCAACTACCACCCTCTGATGTTTTGGCGAACGCTTATATCAAATGGAAAAATTACCCCGGATATAAAACCATTAATTTTTTTGTAACAGATCTGGATAGTGCCGGGAACGTGGAACAGTTCCGCCTCTTTTTCAAGAGTGATGGTGTTCCGAATACACAGTAACCATTATTGTTAGCGGCTTCATCTAGCCAGAATTATTCCTCCAGCAGCCTTTCTCAATCCAGCCTATTAATTTTTCAAACACTGGGCTATTTGACCCCTTTCTGCTTTTCTTGATGCATCCCAATGACCTTTTTGATCTGTTCGCCGGTGAGCGATACGGAATCCTGATCGTGCTTGTTCTTTTCAATCTTTTTTAATAACGATTCGTATTCGAGCGCATTATTTTCAAGCGATTTTTCAAGTTGAATCTTCTCACGTTTGTTGTCCTCGAGCTTTACGTTTAGGTCCTTGTTTTGGTTGATCAAACGTTGCTGCTGCTTTTCTACGGCCTGTGAGGCGCGGATGGATTCATCAATCTGTACCTGAATTTTGTCGCGATTGAATTTTACGCCAAAATCGTAGATTGTTTTTTCCAGCTCCTTCGTTACTTTTTTGACATCTTCTTCAGACCAATCTGTTGTCTTGATACCGACCCATGCAGCTGAAGATTTTTCTTTACCCCTTGCCATGGCAAATACCGGCAGGGTGTACTTGTTACCATCGACTGAAGGATCTTGAATGGTAATGATGTCATCCTTCAGGCGTGTCCTCCCCAGGGTTTTCATATAGGTGTTCAGTGCCGATGCAACCTCCATGGTGGTACCTTCCAATGTCACTTCAAAACCGTCCATATTTTCTCCATGAACCCGCGCACTTTCCTTTAGAACAGTTATAGTTTGCGCCTGTGCAATAGTGATCAACAGAACGGGAAAGATATGCAGGACAAACTTTTTCATGGCATTCATGTTTCTTACCTTGTGTTACAGCGAAACTACAAAATTTCAAAAGAGTTTAAACCGAGTAAAATCGTATTCACGTGATCAATATTCTCATCACCGGAGGTTCAGGGTTAATTGGAACCCAACTAACCGAACGCTTACGTCAGCGTGGGCATCGGGTATCGCTCTTGAGCAGGAGCGAACAGGAGGGTGAACATAAATCGTTCGTTTGGAAGATTGATCAAAATTATATTGAACCAGGCGCTTTCCAGGAAGTTGATGCGATTGTTCACCTTGCAGGAGCCGGAATTGCGGACAAACCATGGACGCTGGAACGCAAACGTGAAATTCTTGAAAGCCGGACAAACTCCACGCGCCTACTGGTCAACTCCTTAAAAAATACGCCAAACCAGGTAAAGACCGTAATTGCGGCATCTGCAATAGGCTATTACGGTTTTGGTAATCAACAAGAGGTTTTTACAGAAGATAGTGAGGCGGGGAAAGATTTTCTGGCAGACGTTACAAAACGGTGGGAAGGAGAAACGGAAGCTTTCGTTGAGTTGGGACTACGGGTTGTGAAAATCAGGATCGGTATTGTGCTTAGTGAACGAGGTGGCGCATTGGAAGAAATCGCACGGCCGGTTAAATATTTTGTTGGAGCTCCGCTCGGATCGGGTGATCAGTATGTGAGCTGGATACATATGGAAGACCTTTGCCAGATATTTGTGAAGGCGATTGAAGATAGTTCCATGCGTGGTCCGTACAATGCGGTGTCTCCACACCCGTTAACGAATCGTGAGCTAACAAAAGCCATAGCGAAGGCGCTGCACCGGCCACTGCTATTGCCCCCGATTCCTTCGTTTGCACTGAAATTGCTGCTGGGAGAAATGGCTGATCTAGTATTAAATGGCAGCAAAGTTTCTGGATCCAGAATTATTGAATCAGGATATCAGTTTAAATATTCGGATATCAATCAGGCGCTTGAGGACTTGTTGGTTCAAGATTAAGGGTAAATGGTGAATAAATGGTGAATGGTAAATGGTTAATGATAAATGATAGGTGTGGGTGTTGGAGTGTTAACCGCAGGGGCGCAAAGACGCTAGGGTTCGCAAAGAATAATGGGTTGACATCGCGGCCCTTGGCGTTCATAGCGGCTTGGCGGTGATCACTCTCTTGCACAAACTCACACCCTTTTAAAATGCATCAGACAAAGTTCGAAAGCTGTCCTATCAAAATAAGATAAAGAATATTTCTGCAATGTAAACGGGGATTAGTTATTGTCGGCCACAGCGACAGCAATCCGCGAGTCAGCGGTGCCATAATACAGAAACCACTTTCCATTGAAAGGCACCAGGCCCTCGACAAAACACACCTGATTAATTTGCCCTGATGTTTCATAAGGCTTGTCGGGTTTTAGAAAACTTTTTTCCAGTCTGTTGATCACTTTAGAAGGATCGTTCTTGTCGAACAGCGCCTGGCCCGCACAGTAGGCACCTTTGTCAATGGCTGGATCACCGCCATCATCGAGATTCATGCCATTGTAGATCAGCAGTATTCCGTGTTCTGTCAGCAAGGCATAAGGACCGCTCTCTACCAGTCTGCTGTCAAAATATCCTTTGCGTGGCTTTAAAACAGATTTCAACTGTCCATTTTCTTCCAGTGGAGTCCAATGAACAAGGTCGTTGGAAGTGGCCAGGAATAAGTCGGTGTCACCAAAATACATCCAGTATTTTCCATTCACTTTTGTCGCTATGATTTTTGTTCCTTCTTGCCGTGCCACAATAGCACCGGATTTACTCCAGGTGTTCTTAAAGGTGCCTTGTAATACAGTTCCGTGTTTATCCCAGTGAATGAGGTCTTTCGATGTGGCTGACAGCAGCCTGGCAGTTGTTCCGTCATAGGCTGTGTAGGTCATGACATACTTCCCATCTTCAGTTTCAACCACTCTAGGATCCTCAACGCCTCCTTCCCATTCGAAAATCTTCAGACTGTCGTTATCCGGATAGAAAACAGGGTTCTCCATTTTCGTGAAGTGAATTCCATCGTCGCTGACAGCCAGTCCAATTCTTGAGGTTCCCGCATATTTTCCAATTTTGTCCTCGGCACGGAAAAGAAGGAATACCTGTCCCTTTCTGACAACGGCTGCTGGATTAAACACATCCTTCTCATCCCACAATACCTGTGTTTTTAGAATGGGACAGTAAAAGGAATTTGAACCGGGAAGTAAAATGGGATTAACACTATCTGTTTTGACAAAAGACAAAATTGCCCAGGAAGAATCATTGACAATTGACATTTTCGTACTGGTCTCCTTAGGCTGACAGGCAATAGTTAATAATGTTATCATTGGGAAACAGAAGAAACTACAAGGCCAATTTGTTTTTTGTTTGATCGTCATATGTGCGTTATTTATGGTTAAGTTAGAATTTATGAAGACGAAAAAGAAAGGTGTTGCTCTGCTCGAGTCCAATGGTACGATAGAAGAGGACCACCGCATTCGCCAGGCTTTCAAGGATAGGGACTGGGCCGAGATCAAGGGGTCCAATAGCTGGATGATTTTTAAAGTCATGTCAGAATTTGTCGAGGGGATGGAGAAGCTGGCGAAGATTGGTCCTTGTGTGACCATATTCGGGTCCGCACGTGTAAAACAGGGGCATGTCTACTATAAAATGGCAGATGAAATAGCATTTCAGCTTGTGCAGCATGGTTATGGTGTAATTACGGGCGGAGGTCCCGGTATTATGGAAGCGGGTAACCGTGGAGCAAAACGAGCGAAGGGAAAATCGGTGGGGTTGAATATTTATTTGCCACACGAGCAGAAGGGAAACCTTTATATCGATCCGGATAAACTCATCACGTTCGATTACTTCTTTGTGCGCAAGGTAATGTTTGTTAAATATTCGCAGGGGTTCATTGTTATGCCAGGCGGACTGGGCACTCTTGACGAACTTACCGAGGCATTGACGCTCATACAGACCAAAAAAATTGGCCGGTTCCCGATTGTTTTGGTAGGTAAGAAATTCTGGAAGGGCTTGCTGGATTGGTGGAAGAAAGTTCTGGTTACTGAAAAAATGATCAGTGAGGAAGACTTTGAGCTTTTTAATCTTGTTGATACTCCGGATGAAGCAGTCAAGGTAATTGACGAGTTTTATTCCAGGTATTTGCTCTCTCCTAACTTCTAGTGAGTCATCCGTAATTTTTTAGAATGGAAACAATCAAGCTTACGCAATACAGCCATGGTGCCGGGTGTGGTTGTAAAATATCCCCCGCCGTACTGGAGGCGATGCTTCACTCTGACCTGAAGAAGGTTCAGTTTTCATCACTACTGGTAGGCAATGAGTCAAAAGACGATGCAGCCGTATATGATCTGGGTGACGGCACGTGTATAGTCAGTACTACGGACTTCTTCATGCCCATTGTGGATGACCCGTTTACCTTTGGCTCTATCGCGTCCGTGAATGCAATAAGTGACGTATATGCCATGGGTGGTGAACCGATAATGGCCATAGCGATTCTAGGTTGGCCGATTAACAAAATTCCGGCAGAAGTTGCAAAAGCTGTTCTGGAAGGGAGTAGAAAAGTCTGTTTCGAAGCAGGCATCCCTTTAGCGGGAGGTCACAGCATCGACTGTCCAGAGCCGGTATTCGGATTGGCCGTAACCGGGAAACTCGGGAAGGAAAACCTGAAGCGAAATGATACAGCCAGCGCTGGTTCCTTACTATATCTAACCAAGCCATTAGGAATCGGGATTATAACGACGGCGCAAAAAAAAGGCATAGTAAAAGATGAACATCTGAAAGCTGCGGTTGACAGCATGCTTCGACTTAATTTGTTGGGTAAGGAATTTGGAAAGTTGTCGTACGTTAATGCAATGACCGACGTGACCGGGTTTGGGTTGCTGGGTCACCTCTGTGAAGTATGTGAGGGGAGCGGACTTTCAGCAGAGATTGAGTTTGGTAAAATTCCGCGGTTTGAATTTCTCGATGAATACTTGAGGCAAAAATCAACACCGGGAGGCACACAGCGTAACTGGGACAGTTATGGATCCAAGATAGGTGAGGTGACTGATGAGCAGAAGGCGTTGTTGGCTGATCCGCAGACCAGTGGCGGATTGCTTGTATCGGTAGAACAAGGAAGTTCTGCAAAGTTTGAATCACTGCTGGCAAGTTTTGGTTATTCACTTCAGCCGTTTGGCCGTTTGGTTCCGAAAAAGAATCCCGTGATTACCATTCGCTAGAGAATTTCGGCGTGGCCTAGTCTTTTTCCTTTTTCACGGTATCCCAATTTTTATCGGCCATTTTAATAAATCCTTTTTGGTCCTTACTCCAAAGTGCCTTCACCCCTTTGTCGTAGTTGAGGTATAGTTTTCCATCCACGATAGTCCACGCGTCCGGTGAAGTGGGAGCTTTGTGTCCTTCTGCTACTCCATAAGCACAATAACCACCGTATTGGGGTGCAAAGGCTTCAGGATTCGACTTAAATTCACTGAGGTTTTGGGAATTGAAAAAATTCCAGGTAGCACCTTTCCAGACATATGAAAACTCATTCTTCCCCTTAACGGGTTTGGACTCCTTAAAATAGGCTACGGGATCATAGCCTTGAATTGCGGTATTTGATTTTGAAAAGATTTCCTTTTGCGCAATCACCGACCCCGCACAGAACATCACTAACAATACAAAGCCCAGATTTCTCATATCTTTTTAGTAAAGAAGGAAATATACGGCAGATCTAAAGGTCTTTCAGATGACAAACACAAGAACAAATTGATTGAGTTGTTCAGAATTCAATTCGGAACATAACATTTGGAGTTATTCCCAAAGCCTTTTGTTGGAAGACCTGTACCTCACTCGTATCGTTGATCCTGTAAGATTGATCAATAATATTAGTGTTGTCGAGCAGGTTCCAGATGGATGCGCCAATCTGCGCATTGATCCGCGCTGAAAGCGGAAACTTGTATTTTACGGAAAGGTCAACACGCGCGTAGTCTTCCAGTCGCGAACTATTTGGAACTTCATAGTTAATGGTACTGCCTGTAATGGGATCGGTTTCAACAGGTTTTGTGAAGGGTTTCCCGGTATGCCATTTTAATCCGGCTGAAACCTCAAATCGCTCGTGCGTGAAGCTGGAGGCAAGAGCAATCGTGTGACGAATATCAAGATTGTTTGGAAAAGAGGAAGGTACCAGATCATTGAATGTATAAGTATTGTCAGCATAGGAATAAGTAACCCATGAACTGATCTTGTTAAATTTTTTGTTGATCAGCAAATCAAATCCAAGGGCCGTATAACTTCCTGCTGAACGAACAAATTGAAATTGGTTGAGGAAACCCTGGCTTGATGTGGTAATACCCTTAACCTCCTTAAGGTATCCTTCGAGAGTGATGAGAACGTTCTCCTTGTTGAACTGAAATCCTGTAGACAGTTGCTTGCTGGTAACTACCGGATAATTATCGTCGTCAGCTAGCACCCACCTCCTTTTTTCAACTCCGAGAAAATCACTTTGAAAATCAATAATTTGTGTTGAAGTCTGACTTTTCATTTCTCCAAGGATTTCCACGGACAGGTGCTCGCCAAGCTTTTGATTCAAGGATAGTCGGGGCTCTATTATAAATTTGTCAAATTCAGAGATGTAATTTACCCGCAGCCCGGCTCTTAAATTCGTAAAATTTGAGGGTGACGAATAGTTGGCTTCAAGAAAAGCGGCATGTGTCCGCAATACCCGTTTTATCAATCTTGAGAAGGGAGGATTATTGATATCATCCTCACTGGTTACAGCGACTTCATAAAATTGATATCCACCAGCCAAATCTGCGTGCTGGTTTAGCTGTAAAAACATCCCTGCTTTCAGACCCATGTCTGATACTTTATTCTTTTGAACAAGTCTTTGGTTATTAAAAATATCGTAGTTTGTTGATTCTAGTTTATAGTCAGAGTAATATCCTTCGACAATAGTTTTCACGTGATTACTCCAGAGATGGTGGTATGAAAGTCCGGTCGCCGTACTCTGCTGTGACAGGTTGCTTGTTTTGGATTCTGTAACATTATTTCTCGTAGCGTTTTCCTGATAGGAAATTTCATTGCGGACGCCCAGAAAATTGACTCGTAGTTTGTCATTTTCAGACAGGTCAACCATGAGCTTTAGATTGAGGTCATAGAAATTAAAATCTTCATCGGTAGTTAACAATGTGTCGTTTGCTGAAGTGGTACCCACAACATCCGTATTGCTGAACGTCCTTTCGAAATACTCGTTATACGTAGGTGTTTTAAAAAGGTCAGCAATAGAGCGTCGCCCGGAAACCTGCATAGACATTTTTGATGATAGTGGAATTTTAACAAAAAAGTCCCCATTGATCATATTGATTCCCGCGCCTCCGGAGAATTTTTTCACCACATTGTCATCGGAGCGGATGTCAATGGTACTGGATACCCCATCATTCAAAGAGGTGCTCGTTCCATTTTTAATGAATAGAATTTTATCTGTCAGGTATGGATTAAATGCAGAGATTAAACCAAAAAAGTGCCCTGTCTGGTACATCTTTATGCCATCCCAAAGTACCAGGTTTTGATCATTGGTTCCACCACGTACCGTGAGGTTGGATATTGTTTCATCTACACTCTGAATACCGGGCAGCGCCTGAAGGGTTTGTAACACATCTGGCTCGATGAGTCCGGGAAGAATGCCAAGATTTATTCTATTAATCTGAAATGAACCATCAACCTTTTTGCTTATACCTTCCGTTATGTAATCTGATATACTAATTTCTTCCAGCGTGATCGATTGTGTTTCCAACGGAATAGAAAGACAGGGCAAGGCGACCAATTTTTCAATGGGAATATTGACCGGCTTATGGCCCAGTGAAAGGATACTGACGGAGCTGTTTTCCGCTACACCGGTTAACTTAAAGTAACCCGATTCATCCGTGTAGGTGAATGTCCCAACGTATTGAACACTGGCGCCAGCTATTTTTTCTCCAGTTTCCGAATCAAGCAGAATTCCGCATATATCGAAACGCCTTGCAGGCTGTTTGCGGATTGCGACGAACCGCTCGTTGATTTGCTCAAAAGTGAGCCCGGTTTGTAGTTGTAAAAATTCAAGGGTCTGAACAAGTGCTAGCTGGGGTGATGGATCCGTTATGGAAATCCCTTTTATGTTTTCATCAACATAGGTGAATGTTATACTGAATTGATTCTCAACGCGGGTAAGAATTTGCCGGAGGGATACCTTTTCATCCTGTGATTCTGCCGTATAAGCGAGATGTATGAGTAACAGAAAAAACAACTTTCCTTTATTCCAGCTCACCTGAAAGGACTATGGTTTGTTTATCTTTTATTTGATACTCTAAATTTAAAGGTAAAGTGATAGACTTTAGTGCTAACGACAAATCTGTGTGAGAAAATTTTCCGGTAAATAACTGGGCCATGTCCATTTGATTCGTTGTTACAGATACGTTGAATTGAATTTCAAGCTCCTTCACTACTTCCGAGAACGGCACACTCTGGAACGAACTTTCATTATTGATCCAGCCAGGGGCTAGATCCGTAATGTTGATATTATTTATAACCACACCATTTAGTGATCTGAATATTTGCTGTGGACGAAGTTCAAGTGCTTTTCCATTGCTTTCAACCCGGACGAGTCCTTCATAACAAATTACCTCGAAGTACTCGTTCCTGTTTTTTACATTGAACTGCGTGCCGAGCACTCGCACAGTACCCTTTGAAGTTAGTACATCAAAACGGGATCCTTTTTTTACCTTAAAAAATGCCTCACCATTCAACTCAACAACGCGCTCTTTCATTTGCTTTTGAAAGGAAAGTGAAGAGCGTGCATTGACCACCACCCAGGACGAATCGGGCAACAGGATTTCCCTCTTTACTCCCGCCTGGGTCTCAATCAGAGTACTTGAACGGTTGTCGTAAACAAAGAAATAATAACAGGTAAAGAATACAGTGACTGCTGCGGCGACTTTAAGAAACGTAGAGGTCCACGATAAGGAAACGACTTTGCCACGGGAAGCCTTTTTTGCCTGAAGCCGGGAAAGACCGGCCTGAACGTCATACTCAGGTGCTTTAAATGCCGGAATCGAACTGGAGAGTTTTCTATACGACCTATATTCCGCTGAGTTTTCAAAGGTCGCTTTTTCCTCTTCAGTTAGGGTACCTTCCAGCCATTTGTTTACCAGATCATTGTCCATATTGTTGTGTCACTTCTATACAACCGGTTCAAGCGCTTTTTTCCTACTTAATATCTCCTATTTTTTCCCGCAAGGTGGCCAATGCGGCATAAATCCTCTTTTCAACAGCTTTACGTGAGATCCCCAGCATTTCTGCAATTTCTTCGTGCTTTTTCCCTTCAATACGATTAAGTAAAAAAGCTACCCTTTGTGGTTCAGAGAGACTTTCAATTGCCGTTTGGAGCTTATTCATATATTCGTTCTCCTCGTACATAAATTCGGGTGTCTCATGGGTGTATGCTTTTGGTTTTCCCTGTTGGTATTTGATTACTGTTTTCTTTTTTGCCAATTCATTTAACATCTGGTTGTTGGCAACAGTAAATAGAAATGATCGTGCTTTTTCCGGAGGAACTTTGTCGCAATTATTCCAGAGTTTTATAAAAGCGTCCTGAACCAGATCCTCTGGATTGTTCTCTTCACCATATTTATAATAAAGAAACTTGTAAAGGTCTCGTGAGTGAGTCTTGAAAAGCTCCTGAAAAAGCGCATCCTCACATATATTTTGCTTTTTAGCCCGACTCATCTATTTTTAATATCGCCACAAATTAAAAAAAAAGGCGTTAACCGACAGGAACGCCCTTAACCCTTCCTGATGCAAAGTGTTTAAAAATAAATTGGCAGCAGTGGGTAGGAATTTACCTGGTTTGTCGGTTCTATTATCGTGCAGGACAATACAAATGAAGATAATTAGCGCTGAACTGGTTCTTACTATCCTGGTACTCGTCTTTGTCGGTATCCTCAGCGGATGCCAGGAGGAGAAAGTGATTGTGGTTGAGCCTACAGAAAATCAGGCTGTTAAGCCCAACTCGGAAACCGCTTCGCTGGTCACGAGTGTTGCCCGTCGTGACGGATCCGATGATGACATCATCGATCGGGCCAGTTGTGTCTCACTTGTGTTTCCCGTCACCGTAATCGCCAATGGGACCGAGGTCAAGGTTAATTCACTGGACGACCTGGAAATCATAGAAAACCTATTCGCTGCTTCAACTATGGATGAAGACCGGTTGGAAATACAATTTCCCATCATCGCTATTTTCCCCAACCATACGCAGGTTACGATTCCCAGTAAGCAGAACTTAGACGAAATAATAGCTTCATGTGCACAAAACGGTGATGCAGACATTGAATGTATCGATTTTCGTTTCCCCATAAAGGTCACACGCTACAATGTCGGGAGTCAGACAGCAGAGGTATTCACAATTCAGAACGATAAGGAATTGTTCAACTTCTTTGGGTACCTGAAGGAGGATGATCTTGTAGGATTCTATTTCCCCATTATCATGGTAAATTCCAGCGGAGCAGAAGTAACGCTGTCGGACATCAGCACATTAAGCAGCTTAATTAAAGATGCCGAGGATGATTGTGATGAAGATGATCATTATGAAGATCCACGTGAAATTGAATTTGCCGATGTGCTAGTGCAGGGAGAGTGGGTTGTGACTTACTTTTTTGAAGACGGAGAAGATCAAACCGATGACTTCGAAGATTTCAGTTTTACGTTCTTGACAAACGGCACTTTTACAGCCTCCGATGGCTCACTCCAATATCAGGGTGAATGGGAAACTGAATTTGATGATGATGGGATTGAGTTAGAACTTGATTTTGATGACGGCGGACCATTAGATGAATTGGATGAAGATTGGATTCTTATTGATTTTGGTGCCGATAGAATCCGGCTTAGGGATTCAAGTGATGGAAATACAACTTACCTGACTTTAGAGAGACCTTAGTTGAACCCACCGCTGAAATTTTTTTAGAATAGAAATCAGATACATGAAAACCAACTTAACAATGAAAAAAGGATTAGTTATGCTATTCAGCTTGATCGGGATGATAGCATGTGATGACAATGGTGATGATGTAAATCCAAACACGCAGGCACAAATTTCTGAAGTGAAGTCAATTGCCGCGGAGGGCCAGTGGGTAGTAACATATTTCTGGGATTCCGATAAGGATGAAACAGCAAGTTTCAACGGGTACAGTTTTTCCTTTGCAGCAAATGGCTCGCTAATCGCCACAAAATCAGCTACGACTGTTACCGGACAATGGTCAATAACGGGAGATGATGACGGTGATGACGTTGATATTGATGATGATGATTACGATGATGTGGACTTCAATATTGTTTTCAGCACTCCTGCTGACTTTGAGGAATTAACGGAGGATTGGCATATCATTTCTATTAGCAATACGAAAATTGAATTAACCCATGTAAGCGGAGGTAACGGAGGAACTGATTTTCTCACATTTGAGCGTAACTGATAAATTAGCGGAGGGCTGAATGTGTGGCAAAAGCTGCTTCGTTTAGAGGCAGCTTTTTCTTATTTAACAATATTGATTGGTCAAATAGAGTCAGCTGGTAACTTGATCTGATCTGAATAAAATTGCATCCGCGTATGCATCGGGTCTAAAGGAATTATTTTTTCAATCAGCGAGAATTTGTGGTTGACAAAAACTTCCAGGTAGTAGCTTCCGAGGAGATAAAGGTTCACTTTGTAGCCATAGTACCTAATAGCCATTACAAACGTTCCTTGTTCATACAGCATACTGATCTTGTCCTCTAATGCCAACTCCTCAAAGTCTGTCCAGGCGATCATAGATTAAACATAAATCAAAAATAAACGGAGCACAATGTTGACTCTGGCGAAGTTTTTCTTTAAAGAACTCTGGGGTTCTGAATAATCCTGTCCGGGTTAAAAAACTTACAAGCAGCCAGAAAATACGAGCAAAAAATAGCCCCTTAAAAGGGGCTGAAAATCGGGTGAAAGACGGGACTCGAACCCGCGACCCTCAGAATCACAATCTGATGCTCTAACCAACTGAGCTACGATCACCATTTATTGGGCCACAAAGGTAGCCAGTGTCATTGAATTTGCAAAAACGTTTTCGTATCGTTTTGGTGTATCATTGGCACTTTTCTAATTCCGGTCAAAAAGCAGACGCTCGCCCGTTTTACTTTCATCAAACAATCCTTCATTGTATGCATGATGACCTGAAACAAATGTGTGAGCGACTTTCGACCTGAAAGTGGTTCCCAAAAAAGGAGACCACCCGCACTTTGCCAGTATATTTTCCTGGGTTACCTGCCACGGTGAATCAAGGTCCACCAACACCAGGTCAGCAAAATACCCTTCACGGACAAAGCCTCTCTTTTTTACCTGAAACAAAATGGCCGGGTTGTGGCACATCTTCTGGACGATCTGGTTTAAAGTGATTTTCTGTTGATGATATAAGCCCAGCATGGCTACCAGGCTGTGCTGGACTAGCGGACCGCCTGAAGGGGCATTAAAGTAGGTGTTTTGTTTTTCCTCCCAGGCGTGAGGTGCATGGTCGGTAGCGATAACATCAATGTTGTTATTAAGAACCGCATTTAAAATTTCTTTCTGATCAGCAGCGGTTTTTATAGCCGGATTCCATTTGATCAGATTACCCAGCCTTTCATAGTCTGCATCATTAAACCAAAGGTGATGGATACAAGCCTCGGCAGTGATTTTCTTTTTTCCGAGGGGTATGGAATTATCGAAGAGAGAAGTCTCTTTGGCTGTTGAAATATGGAGTACATGAAACCGGGTTCCGTGTTTCCGGGCCAGTGAAACGGCACGGGAGGAGGATAAATAACATGCCTCTACACTTCGTATCAGAGGATGACATTCGACTGGCACATCTTCTCCATAACGTTCCTTATACTCAGCTGAATTTTTTCGTATAGTCGCTTCATCCTCACAATGCGCCGCAATGAGGGATGGGAATCGGGAGAAGTAACCTTCAATGGTTACCGGATCATCCACCAATAAATTGCCGGTAGAAGAACCCATAAATATTTTGAGCCCGCAAACCTTGGTGATGTCCGTCTTCATTACCTCGTCCAGATTGTCATTCGCAGCGCCCATATAGAAGGAATAGTTTGCCAAAGATGTCTTCGCGGCAATCGCGTACTTCTCTTCCAGGAGCTTTTGAGTGAAAGTCGGTGGATTTGTGTTTGGCATCTCCATAAAACTGGTAACGCCACCGGCCACAGCAGCTTTCGACTCCGTATAGATAGTTCCTTTGTGGGTGAGGCCTGGTTCGCGGAAGTGGACCTGATCGTCTATCACACCTGGAAAAAGGTATTTCCCCTTTGCATCAATGATGACATCGGCAGCGAAGGTTAAGCTTCCTCCTATGGTATCGATGTATTGTCCTTTAATAAAAACATCGCCCTGAAAGACCTCACCTTCGTTAACTATATTTGCGTTAAGTATCAGCTTTGTATTCATTCTGCCTAAAATTAGAATCAAAAGTGTCAGCAATCACGTCTTTCGAAAGTTTTAATCTTAATAAGCAGCTTTTGAGTGCCGTTGCTGATCAGGGTTTTGTAATGCCAACCGAAATTCAGCAGAAATGTATTCCGTTGGTCCTTGGCGGACAGGAAGTCATCGGCATCGCACAAACCGGTACTGGCAAAACCGCTGCTTATCTTTTACCGGTGCTTATGAAGGTAAAGTATGCACAGGGAGATGAACCACGTGCGGTAATTCTTGCCCCAACGAAGGAACTCACGATCCAGATTGCTGAACATGCGCTGGAATTGGCGAAGTACACGGATCTGAGGATTTTGCCGGTTTATGGCGGGATTGGACCCAAGACACAGATTCAAAGGCTTCGGGAGGGAATTGATATCCTAATCGCCACACCTGGCCGGTTCACTGAATTATATATGAAAGGAGAATTGCCCACTACACACATTCAGTTCCTTGTACTTGATGAGGCAGATCGAATGATGGACATGGGCTTTATGCATCAACTCCGGAAAATACTGGAGGTCGTACCGCGAAAGCGTCAGAATCTCTTATTCTCCGCCACCTTTTCGGAGCGCGTGGAAAAATTGTCTGAAGAGTTTCTGGAGTTTCCGATTAAGATAGAGGTTACACCTCAAGCGACTACGGCCAAGCAGGTCGAACAGGAGATTTATCATATTCCGAATCTGAAAACTAAATTGAATTTTCTGGAATATATACTTCAGGATAAAGAGCAGTTTAATCGGGTGATGATCTTTACGAGGACCAAAGAGGTGGCGAATAACGTCTTTAATTTTCTGGATCGCAAGGGACTGGGGCCTCTGAAAGTGATTCACTCCAACAAAGGACAAAACAGTCGCATCAATGCGATTAATGAATTTAAGGACGGAACACTTCGGATATTGGTGTCAACAGATGTAACCGCACGCGGAATCGATGTTATAAAAGTCTCCCATGTAATTAATTTTGATGTACCTGTCTTACACGAAGATTATGTGCATCGTATTGGCAGGACAGGACGTGCGTTTCAGGAGGGGAAAGCGATAACCTTTGTTACGAAGTCGGAACTCTATCACATTGAGAAAATTGAAAAATTAATTCGGGAGAAAATTCCCTTAAAGAAATTACCTGAGCAAGTTGAAGTAACGAAGACGCCATTCGCAGAGGCGCAGGCAATGGCTTTGGACATTGACTGGCAAAAGAAAAAGGAAGACCCCGACTTCAAGGGGGCCTTTCACGAGAAAAGGAGAAAGATAACCTGACTCCGGCTAAGCAATGAGTCTCAATTTTTTTAGAGACTCATCATGTCTTTAAATTTGGCTGCCTGCCTGCGGCTGACCTCGACTTTATCGCCGCCACGAAGTTTCACCATTAGCCCACCATTAAACCATGGTTCAATACCTTCTACCCAACTGAGGTTCACGATGTGTTTTCTGCTTGCTCTGAAAAAAGCACGCTCGTCTAGCTTTTCGTCCAATGCATTTAATGACTTATGAATCATTGGACGGTTGTTGTCGAAATACACCTTTATGTAATTTCCGTCTGACTCAAACAGGCGTACGTTGTTAAGGCTGACAAACCAGCATCGATCACCATCTTTTACAAAGACCTGATCCTGAAGACCAAGTTTTTTCTCCGGCCCACGGAGGGCAATATTCATAGCCCGCTCCTTGTCGGCGAGTTTTGAGACAGCTTCAGCCAAACGTTCTGGCTGAATGGGTTTTAATAAGTAGTCTAGTGCATTAACCTCAAATGCCTTTAAGGCAAATTCGTCATAGGCGGTTGTAAAGATCACCAGAGGTACGGCATCCAGTTCTTCCAGCAGCTGAAAGCCTGTTTTCCCCGGCATTTGAATATCCAGGAATAACAGATCCGGGTTAAGATCGTTAACCAGCTGAATGGCTTCGTCCGCATTCATGGCTTCACCCACAACTTCAATACTTGGGTGTTCTTCCAGCAGTTTCATTAGTTCTTTCCGCGCCAAACGCTCGTCATCTACTATTAATGCTCTCATGTCTTCTGTTTTGTGGGATTACAAGTTCTGTCAATACAATACTATCACTTTCATTTACAATTCTAAAAGAAGCCTCTTCTCCATAAATGAGTTTGAGCCGTTGTATAGTGTTTTTCAAGCCCAACCCTCCTTTACTCCTTTTGGTTCCATTAACCAGATGTCCGCTGTTACGGATCTGGACCTTTAGGCGATCATTAAGCACTTCTGTACTCAACCGAATTGTGCCGCCGGGGGTGAGCTTTGAAATACCATGTTTAATACCATTCTCCACCAGTGTCTGAATCATCAGGGGAGGGACTAGAAATTTATGAGATTCAGGATGAATATCAAATTCGGTTTTAAGGCGTTCTTCGAAGCGTATACTTTCAAGGCCAAGGTAGTCTCTCACAATTTTGAACTCATCTTCAAATTTGGTCAGACCCTTCTTGTCCGAAGCCAAAGAATTTCTGAGAATATTGGAAAGTTGGTTAATCGCTTGCTTTGATTTGTGGGGATTTTCGTCCACCAACGCGCGGATGCTATTCAGGGCATTGAAAATAAAGTGCGGGTTGAGTTGTGATTTAAGATTATTCAGTTCGATCTCGACCATCGACGCCTGATACTTCATCGAAGTATTATAACGATCAAAGTAATGATAAATGAAATAGAAAACTGTCCACAAGAAAAAAAGAATGCCATAAAAAATTGATTGTCCAATAATCTGCTGAATATCAAAAGCAGTTCTCGGATTGACCAACCTTCCCAGTAATACGTTCACCGGGATTCTCAGGAAATACATGGTTACGCCCATAACGCAGAGCGTGAATAGAACACCAGGAATTAATTTTGGAAGCGGAAGACTTAACCACTTCCACCGGATGAGGAGAATTCTGAAGCAATGTGTAAGGAGGAGGCAGAGCATGGCCTCAAAAACAAAAAAAACAATACGTCTGGGTGTAATACTCCCCGAGGCATCATAGCTTCCTACAATCTGCACGATCGCATACGCTAACCATCCTCCGATCTGTAATGCGCCGTATATCCTGTACTTATTCACATTTCCTTTTCTGATGGTAAAACTACCCAAATCAAACAGCCTGTGAAGTTCTTTTATTTGGGTGGCTACAAGATCTTAAATTGAAGGAGATAGAGAAACAATACTCCCGCAACAATCATTAAGGTCCAGGTTGTGATTACCAAAACCTTCTTGTAAGCATGAAGTGATGGTTCTGATGCAAGCGTATTAAAAATAAACGCGGAACCTGCAGCTGAATAGAGGGCCGCTTCCAGCAGGTCCTTCTTAATAAACTGATAGATCCCTACTCCGATGAAAATAAGTCCGAATAAATATTGACGTGTTCTGGGGTTCATAGTTAACGATAGAATAAAGTGCAAGCTACTGGCTTATTTGCTCAAATTCCACAGGCATTTGTCTTTAGGCCGATTTAGGCTAATTCCGGAAGCAGGAACCGGCCTGTATAACTGGAGAGGTTTCTTGACACGTCTTCGGGAGTACCGGTGGCAACAATTTTGCCTCCCTTTTCTCCTCCTTCCGGACCCAGGTCTACGATGTAATCGGCCGATTTAATTACATCCATATTGTGTTCAATAACCAAAACCGTATTCCCTTTGTCAACCAGCTTTTGAAGGACGTCAAGCAGGTGAGCAATGTCCTGAAAGTGTAATCCCGTAGTTGGCTCATCAAGAATATAGAAAGTTTTCCCTGTGTCGCGTTTTGAAAGTTCTGTTGCCAGTTTAACACGCTGTGCTTCGCCTCCCGACAACGTTGTTGCGTGCTGGCCAAGTGAAATATACCCCAGTCCGACTTCACTAAGCGTTTGTATTTTTCGAAGAATTTTTGGCTGGTTTTCAAAAAAGGACACTGCCTCTTCCACCGTCATGTCAAGCACATCACTTATAGACTTGCCTTTGAAGCGTACTTCCAGTGTCTCACGGTTATACCGTTTGGCTTTGCACGATTCACACGGGACATGCACATCAGGCAGGAACTCCATTTCGATCAGTCTCAGGCCGGCCCCTTCACATGTTTCGCAGCGCCCACCCTTAACGTTGAAAGAGAAGCGTCCGGTTTTATACCCTCTGATTTTTGATTCCGGGAGTTGGGCAAACAAATCCCGAATATCGGAGAAAACCCCTGTATAGGTTGCCGGATTGGAACGAGGGGTCCTGCCAATTGGTGATTGATCTACCTCGATAACCTTGTCTACCAGCTCCAGCCCTTCTACTTTTTTATATGCCAATGGCTCCGTACGTGAGTTATAAAAGTGTCTGTTCAAAATAGGAAAGAGGGTCTCGTGGATTAGCGTTGACTTGCCACTGCCTGAAACACCAGTAATACAGCTGAGTGCTCCCAGGGGAATTTGCAGGTCGACGTTTTTCAAATTGTTTCCACTGGCATTGGTGAGTCGGATGACCCCACCGTTGCCTTTTCTTCTTTCTTTTTTGTATTGGATCCTGATGTTGCCGTTGAGATATTTTGCCGTTGTGCTTGCACCCTTGATAAAGGTGTCCGGATCTCCTTCGGCCACCACATGTCCGCCGTGTCTGCCAGCACCCGGTCCGATATCAAGAATGTAATCTGACGCGAGCATCATTTCTTTATCGTGCTCTACGACGATAACGGAATTGCCCAGATCTCGAAGGTCCTGGAGCGCCTTAATAAGTTTGACATTGTCCCTGGCATGCAGGCCAATACTGGGCTCGTCCAAAATATACAGAACGCCAACCAGCTGTGTACCGATTTGAGTAGCTAGTCTTATACGTTGCGATTCGCCGCCGCTTAGTGTACGAATAGGGCGATTAAGATTTAGATAGTCCAGCCCGACATCAAGTAAAAAGCCGATTCGTTTGCGAATTTCCTTCAAGACTTCCGTTGCGATTAAGCGCTGCTTGCCATTGAGCCGATTCTCCAGACCTTCAAACCATTTCCACAACGAGGTGATATCCAGAATGGATAGTTCTGCTATGTTCTTTTTGTCAATTTTGAAGTGCAACGATTCTTTCTTTAGCCTGGCGCCCTGACAATCCGGACATGTTCTGGTGGCCGTAAAATCTTCGACCCATCGCTTCATCGCTTCAGATCCTTCCTCACGTTGCTTTTCAAGGAAGCTTATAATTCCTTCAAATTTGGTATTCCATTCTGTACCCGGATATTTTACCGACGGAACGGCTACGGGCTCATCGTCTCCATATAACATCACCTGGATAACATCTTTAGGGATATCTTTAAGCGCAGTACTAAGGGTAAGTTTATGCCGCTTTAGAATCGCTTCAACTTTCTTGAAAATCCAGATATCGCGATACTCGCCTAACGGAAGAATTCCGCCTCTGCTAATGCTCAAGCTTTTATCAGGTATAACGGATCCTTCTGTGATTTCTTCAATTTGGCCCAGGCCGTTGCAGGTAGGACAGGCACCATATGGCGAATTAAATGAGAATGTATTCGGGGCGGGCTCATCATACGACAAGCCTGTTTTGGGATCCATCAGGAACTTCGAGAAATGATGGACCTTTCCGTTTTCCTCCATCACCATCATGACCCCCTTGCCCTCTTTAAGAGACTTGTTAATTGATTGTCCAATTCGGGCACGGTCTTTATTGTCAACTACAATCCTGTCGAGAACAATTTCAATATCATGAATCTTGTAACGGTCTACCTGCATTTTCGGGCCGATCTCCAGAACCTCTCCATCAACGCGGACCTTTGTATATCCTGATTTTCTGATTTGCTGAAAGAGTTCACGGTAATGACCTTTTCTTCCCTTCACGATAGGAGCAAGCAGTACTAGTTTTTTCCCTACAAAATTCTGAAGTAAAGTATCCAATATTTGATCCTCCGATTGCCGAACCATTTTTTCTCCAGACAGGAACGAAAAGGCCTCGCCGGTACGCGCGAATAACAGGCGCATAAAATCATATATTTCCGTGACAGTGCCCACCGTGGAGCGTGGGTTTCGCGAGGTGGTTTTTTGTTCAATTGAAATTACCGGACTGAGACCATTGATTTTATCAACATCGGGTCTTTCCAGATTGCCCATAAAGCTTCGGGCGTAGGCCGAGAAACTTTCCATGTATCTTCGCTGACCTTCGGCGTAGATGGTATCAAACGCCAGGGACGACTTGCCGCTTCCGCTAATTCCCGTAATAACAACAAGCTTATTACGGGGAAAACTGACGTTGATATTCTTGAGGTTATGTTCGCGGGCCCCGATAATTTCAATGATGTCGTGTCCTGTATTGTCAAACTCCTTTTTTGCTGCTGCTGATTTGGCCATGAATCGATTAATATGAAAGAATACAATATTCTTCCGTTTATTGTTGCAGTATAACTAAAAAAATGTGTTGAAAATTTTGAGTCAGGGATTTCATTTCTCTTAGGAGATCTAGCGCATTTCGAATCCATACTGCAGTTAAATCTCCCGTTGAAATCTCACCAGAGTAAATAATGCCCGGGTTTTTCGTTCCCGGTAACGGAGTTGAAAGCCGGCTGAATTATCGTCCCAACCATTGTATCACCAGATCAACAAATTCTTTTGGTTTTTCAGCCTGTACCCAGTGGCCTGTATCCATGGTTTCCAGCGTAGCCTCCGGAAACAGGGTACTGATCCGGCTCCAGTCACTATCCAAAACATAATTTGATCGTGCGCCGCGAATAAACAACGTCGGTTTTGTAAACGTGCCTTCAACCTGTAAATCAAGTCCGATATTGCTCAACTTTCGGGTGAGTACGGGCAGATTTATCTTCCAGGAAAAGCCTCCGGCAGGTTTCCGCTGAAGGTTTTTCAGCAGGAATTGACGGACATCGGATTCTGAGACATACTGTGAAAGAATTTCATCTGCTTCGTTCCTTGAAGTAATTGTTTCCAGTGGAATGGCGTTTAATCCATCGAGAATGGTATAGTGCTCCAGGTCATAAGCGCGGGGAGAAATATCCACAACAATTAGTTTGTCGATTTTCCCGGGATGAGCAACTGCAAAGTTCATCGCAGTCTTACCTCCCATCGAATGCCCGATGAAAACCGGAGCGATAATGTTATGGTCATCTACGAACTCTTCCAGGTCGCTTACCATTGAAGGGTAATCAAATAGGTCACTTTGGGGAGAAAGCCCGTGATTACGCAGATCCACCGTATAAACTTTGAAGGTGTCAGCGAAAAGCTTTGCCTGAGTTAACCAATTGTCAGATGAGCCGAAAAGACCATGAAGAATTATAAGGGGTTTACCCTGACCATATTCCCGAAAAAACAATTTCATGGGGTAAAAATAGAATTAAGTAGTCAGAAGTCAGAATTTGCCATGTGAGCCCTATATTTGAAGGTTTTAAACTATACAATGGAATTAGTAGAAGGTACTTATCGTATTCAAGGGCTAAATGTTACTGACATCGCTCAACAATTTGGGACACCTGTCTATGTCTATGACGGGGAAAAAATTGCTAACCAGATCAGGAGCTTGAAATCTGCTTTTTCGGGTTCTGACGTAAAGGTAAAGTACGCCGCGAAAGCGCTGACGAATATTTCCATTCTAAAATTAATACGAAAACACGGTGCAGGAATTGAGGTAGTGTCATTGGAAGAAGCACACATTGCCATGAAGGCAGGCTTCACGCCGTCTGAGATCGTGTTTACCCCGAGCGGTGTTGCTTTTGGTGAAATAGTAAATGGTGTTGAACTTGGTCTCTCAATTAATATAGACAACCTTCCCACCCTTCAGAAGTTTGGGGAGAAGTACAAAAATACGGTACCGTGTGGTATTCGCTTGAATCCCCATATCCTAGCTGGGGGAAATTTCAAGATTTCTACGGGCCACAGCAATTCAAAATTTGGCATTTCAATCTATCAACTTTCTCAGATTCGTGAGTTAACTGACAAATACAACATTCAGGTACAGGGTCTTCATATTCATACGGGATCGGAAATTACCGAGACCGATATTTTTCTAAAAATGGCCGAGATTCTTTTCAGTGTTGCAGTTGATTTCCCCGATTTGAAGTTTATTGACTTTGGAAGCGGTTTCAAAGTTGGCTATAAAGACGGCGACCTGGTAACCAATATATATGATGTTGGCCTGAAGCTCTCCAAGATTTTTAATGACTTTTGCCAGCAGTATGGGCGAAAACTGGAACTGTGGATTGAACCCGGTAAATATATAGTCAGTGAATCGGGAACATTACTGGTTCAGGCGAACATTATTAAATCAACTCCTACGGTAACATTTGTAGGTGTCAATTCCGGATTGAATCATTTGCTTCGGCCGATGATGTATGACGCTTATCATCATATTGTAAACATCTCAAATCCCACCGGTGCCCACAAGCTTTACTCGGTTGTCGGGTATATTTGCGAGACCGATACGTTTGGTACCGATCGCAAACTTAATGAGGTACGGGAGGGTGATATTCTGGCTATAAAAAATGCCGGTGCCTATGGCTTTTCAATGTCATCCAACTATAACTCACGTCCACGTCCCAGCGAAGTTATAATTATTGATGGACAGGCTAAATTGATACGTGAACGCGAGACGATTGAGGACCTGTTAAAGGGGCAGATTGAAGTGGACGTATGATTTTTGTCAGTCTCATGACGTTTCTTCACTTTTCGTCAACGATTAGCGTTTCCCGCTTGTTACCTTAAGACTTAAATTACTCCAGAATGTTTAAACGATTTGTCTTCCTCTCATCAGCGGTATTGATTGCATTTTTTTCCCTGGCTCAAGTTATACAACCTGCCAAGCTTATCGCAATAACTCCATCAGGTTCATTTCAAGTAGGCGATGAAGTTGAACTTGTCTTTAAGGCTACTATCGATAAGAACTGGTACGTTTATTCAGTGGGATTTGATGCTGAATGCGGTCCGATACCCATGTCGGTTACATTAGAGAGCCATACCAGTTTTGAACCGGTTGGAAAACTACTAGCAATAGGAGACGACGCTAAGCATGATAAGATTTTTGATTGTGATGTGAGGATTTTTATTGGTACGGGTGAATTCCGGCAAAAAATCAGGATACTCAGCAAGGAGTTAAAATTAGCAGGCACCTATGAGGGGCAAGTATGCTCAGAGGTTGAAGGGAAATGCGTGCTCTTTGATGGCGACTTGTCTTTCAATGCTATAAAAGTTACGGGAGGCGGAAATTCGGCCACGCCTGGGAAAGTAGAACAACCGAGGGGGGAAACACAAAGCACAACGGTGTTGCCGAAGACGAATATAGATTCGATGCAACGTACGGCATCGTCAGCATCAGACACAAAAGACTATGGTGAAAATAAAGGTCCTATCCTTGACCCAGCCCTGATCAAAGAAGATACGCGTCAGGCATCCCTCATTGGTTTTTTTGTTTTATCATTCCTGGCAGGTCTTGCCGCCTTATTAACACCCTGTGTTTTTCCTATGATTCCCATGACCGTTAGTTTTTTTACCGGACAGGGAAGGTCAAAATCGCAGGCACTAGTTTATGGGCTCTCGATTGTTATAATATACACATTGATAGGGGCAGCACTTGCGCCACTTATGGGACCAGAAACGGCCAACCACCTATCGACGGAATGGTTACCTAATTTGATATTTTTTCTCGTTTTTGTCGTATTTGGGCTCTCTTTTCTCGGACTGTTTGAAATTACATTGCCCGGCAGTCTGATTAATAAAGTAGATCAGCAATCGGAGAAGGGTGGTTTGATTGGAATTTTTTTTATGGCATTCACGCTGGTGCTCGTTTCCTTTTCGTGCACTGGCCCATTAGTTGGTAGCATTCTGGTTTCTTCGGCAGGTGGTGAGTTTTTGAAGCCGATCATCGGCATGTTTGCCTTCTCCCTCGCATTTGCTATTCCCTTTACCATGTTTGCTTTTTTTCCAGGGTGGTTAAGCTCTCTTCCTAAATCAGGAGGATGGTTGAACGCTGTCAAGGTTGTATTGGGTTTTGTAGAGCTGGCACTGGCCTTTAAATTCCTGAGTATTGCAGATCAGGCATTCCATTGGGGAATACTTGATCGCGAGATTAACATCGCCATTTGGATTGTTATTGTCGTATTGATCGGTCTTTATTTGATGAAGTCATTCAGACTGCCGGGCGATACGGGCAAGGATATGGAAGACAAGAGAATTGGTGTCCCCAGGCTAGTACTGGCGATAATTGCTTTCACCTTTGTTGTTTATCTCGTGCCTGGAATGTGGGGTGCACCGCTCAAGGCGCTGGCAGGATATCTACCTCCTTTGTATACCCATGACTTTGATCTGATCGGCCTGAACAGAAATAACGACGCGAATGAAATTTGTGATGAACCCAAGTATTCCGACTTCCTTCATCTTCCTCACGGACTAAAGGGATATTTTGATTATGACCAGGCTCTTGCCTGCGCCCGACAAAAGAACAAGCCCCTCTTTATAGATTTCACCGGTCATGGTTGTACCAACTGTCGTGAAATGGAAGCCGTTGTTTGGTCTGACCCTGAGGTATTAAGAAGATTGCAGAATGATTTTGTAATTGTAGCCTTATACATTGATGACAAAACTGAACTACCGGAAAAGGAGTGGTACACTTCTGCTTATGACAAGAAGGTAAAGAAGACGATTGGGAAGCAGAATGCGGATCTTCAGATCACCAATCTGAATAATAATGCGCAGCCATTTTATGTGCTCCTGGGAAATGATGAGAGGGTCCTTGTTTCCCCATACGGATATGACAAAAGCACGGAGAGCTTTCTAAAATTTCTCGATGAGGCGAAGAAAAAATTCAGCGAGCTGGAAGTGCAGTAGCTGCAATTTAAATCTGACGGGTTGAGGGATGTTTTTACAGTAATATTTTGGAAGGCCGGGCTTATGTGCTCATTATGAGGCTTTTGAAATATTGGATTTACCCCCTATATTTGGAAAAAAGGCGGGGTTGAATGGCTTAGGCCTTATTTTTTAAACTATTACCTTTACGACTTACTTTTTATTGCCTCCTAGGCTAAACGAATGTCAAAAATGCAGAAACGATGGTTCGGATTGGTTGGAATGGTTTTTTTGGCCATAGTGTTATTCAGGCTCTACACACACCATTCACCTTCCATTACCCATAGAGGGAACGACTTTCCTGTTGATAGCCTCCAGAACTATTTAATTGAGGTAAAGGAGCCTCAGCTATTATATGGAATGGTGGTTGATAATTATACGGTTATTCAAGACAAAATTAAGCGAAACGAACGATTAGGCGATATTCTCGAAGCTTACAACGTTCCTGCTAATCTCATCCATCAGGTTTCCCAGTTATCCCGGCAGATATTTGATGTTCGGAAGATTGCACCCAATAAGAAATACACGCTTATCTGTAATCAGGATTCCCTGAAGACCGCAAAGGTATTGGTATATGAACCTAATCAGATTGATTATATAGTTTTCAGATTTGAGGATACGCTGTGGGTCGATGTTTGTCAACGAGATGTCGTCATACTGGAGAAAAGCATAGCCGGTGAGATACGTTCAAACTTATCGGAGACTATTGAGGAGCTTGGGATTTCGCATGAACTCACCAACAGGTTTGTTGATATTTTCGGATGGCAGGTAGACTTTCAGCGCCTGCAAAAAGGCGACAAGTTTAAACTCATTTACGAGGAGGCGCAGGTTGAAGGAGTATCCGTTGGTATAAAGCAGATTAATGGTATCTATTTTGAGCATTCTGGTAGTCCCTATTACGCATTCCCGTTTGACCAGGGTGAAGGTCTGGACTATTTTGATGAAGAGGGGAATAGTTTAAGAAAAGCATTGTTGAAATACCCGATTGAATTTACACGAATCAGTTCAAGGTACTCCATGAGCAGATTTCATCCTGTTCAAAAAAGATATAAGGCACATCTGGGTACAGATTTTGCTGCACCCAGCGGAACACCTATCCGTAGCGTTGGTGATGGCATTGTTGAAGAGGCGCAGTATAAATCGAACAATGGCAATTACGTCAAAGTAAGACACAACGGAACCTACACAACCCAATATCTGCACATGTCGCGTATAGCAGAGGGTGTTCGTGCAGGCACAAAAGTGCGCCAGGGCCAGACGATAGGCTTTGTAGGAAGCACCGGTCTTGCAACGGGTCCACATCTTTGTTACCGGTTCTGGAGAAACGGTGTTCAGGTAGATGCCCTGCGTGTTGACCTTCCTCCGTCACAGCCGGTCAGGAAAGATGCAATGGAATCGTTTGATACGGTCAAACAAGGTATTAGCAAGAAGTTAGATGTAATCCCCTTCCCGGTTCAGCAGGAACCTATTGCTACGCTGTAAATCTTTTTATTTATTGCTTCGTTGAAGATCAAGTAATATTCAGTAACTTTTTTTGTTAGGAATAGGACTATCTGCTGATGAAGTACGCTTTATTCTTCCTGTCAATTTTTGTTTTCCCATTTGCTCATGGGCAACGAGTGGGACTAGTGTTCAGCGGCGGAGCGGCAAAAGGTCTCGCGCACGTTGGTGTGCTTAAGGCGCTGGAAGAACATGAAATCCCGATTGACTATATCGTTGGAACGTCAATGGGAGGAATCATAGGGGGCTGCTATGCAGCAGGAATGAGCCCCATCCAGATCGAACAAATGGTTCTTTCGGACGAGTTTCGCCGATGGATTAACGGGCTGCCGGAGCGAGGTTATAATTATTATTATCATCGATCGGATGAAACTCCTCAGTTTCTAAAAGTCAATCTTGCACTCGACTCAACGTTTAACTTCCAGCTGAATACCAGTATTGCGAACGATGTGGCACTGAACTTCGCATTGGCGGAAAAGATGGCCCAGGCATCGGTGATTTCGAACAATAATTTTGACAGCCTGTTTGTGCCGTTCAGAGTTGTTGCTGCAGATATATTTACTCAACAAGAAGAGATTTTGTCCAGGGGATCGCTGAGCGATGCTGCAAGGGCAACGCAAAGTGTTCCCTTCTTTTATAAACCAATTCGTGTTGATGGTAAGTATCTTTTTGATGGTGGTGTTTACAACAACTTTCCGATAGACGTGGTGCAGCGCGAATTCAACCCCGATGTGATAATTGGTGTCAATGTGTCAAGCAAAATTTTTGAAGAATATCCGTACGACGACGATGAGAAGTTGATCAATCAATCCTTGATTTATCTATTGCTGGATAAGTCGGATCCTTCACAGATTCCGCCGACAGGGGTATACATCCAGCCTAACCTGAAGGGTATAGCCTCCTATGATTTTGCCAAGGTAAAGAGTCTCGTCGACAGTGGTTATGCTCAGACTATTCGTCAAATAGAGGAAATAAAAAGCAAAATTGCCAGGCGTGAGACCTGTGATGACGTGGCAGTGCGACGTAACGTTTTTACGAACCGCAGCGCTCCTTTTATCTTTGATGAGCTTACCTTCAGGAGTTTTAATTCCAAACAACGCGGTTATATCCGGGAGATATTCAGAAGCCGAAGGAACAAAGGCAAATTTTATTTTAGTGAAATTAAGGGAGGCTACTTCAAGTTGGTATCGGAAGATTACTTCTCCAATGTTTATCCCAGCATTTTATACAACCGGAACAAGGAGGCATTTACATTACAACTTACCCGCAGACCTCAGCAGAACTTCCAGGTTGGCTTTGGTGGTGTTATCGCGACGCGGGATATAAGTAATGTTTATCTTGGATTGAACCTCTATAATTTTAACAGGGTTCTTTCACATGCCTATGCAGGCTTTCAAACTGGCTACTTTTACAAGTCTGCACTGCTCAGGTTCAAGATGGACTTTCCTTATCAATTTTACATCGAGCCGTATGTTGCCTTCGATGGCTGGAACTATCTGAACAACGATGATCTGCTGAACGAAGTATCGTCGCCAAGCACACCAACTGTGTTGAAGCGGATCAACCGCAAATACGGATTGCACCTCGGTGTACCTGTTAAGGAATCGTTTAAGGGATATCTTACTTTTGAAGGGGTCAATACACTGGACCGATATATTAATGGAGATGTCTTTATAAGCACCGACAAACTGGATGAGATGGAACTCTATGGTTTCAAGACCGGGCTAAATGTATCGTCCAGTAACCTGAATAGAAAACAATATGCTTCCTCAGGGCGGTCTATCGGTGTTTGGGCTGAATACTATGCCATAACCGAGAATTTCACGCCCGGTAGTACTTCCGTTAGACTGGAATCGGTCAAGGCGCAGCACGATTGGGTTCGGTTTAAAGCAAGTGCAGAGCAATATTTTGGGTCCGGCTGGTACAGGCCGGGATATATCGCTGAGGTAGTCCTATCCAATCAGCCATTTTTTCAAAACTATTTCGGAACCATAATAAATACCCCCGCCTTCCTGCCCATTCAGGACAGCCCGACGCGTATTTTACAGAACTTTCGTTCCTTCAAATATGCCGCGGGTGGTATTCGAAATGTTTTTACGCTACGCAGGAATTTCGACTTTCGGTTGGAAGGCTACTTGTTCAAACCTTTTGAAGCTATCGAACAAAACGGGAGTCAGGAGGCTGAAATCAGTGAAAATAGTAGCCTTTTGTATTTCGCCGGAACAGCGGGTTTCGTCTTTCATTCGCCAATCGGGCCGATCAGCCTGAGCATGAACTATTATGATGACGACGAGAACAGGCTGGGAATATTACTTCATGCCGGGTTCCTCCTTTTTAATAAGCATACGTTTGAGTGACACCAATGGCAGGGTAAAGACAATACATTCGTCTTACCATGAATGAGAGAAACGCCTTTTTATTAAGACAAGGGGCTCCAATTGAGCCAGATTTGAAGATTTTTAGCTAAGTTTAAACCTGAATCCAAATTTTTCAACTTGGCATGAATCGTTTTTTACTATCCCTCCTTTTGATTGCTGCACTCTCTCAGCAGTCGAAAGCTCAAGTTGTACAATGGGCAACTAAGGTTATTGATTTTTCGTCTGAACTAACGCCCGTCCAATATTCTGCAAATCAGGCATTAGGTAGACCAAACGTTTTGCCAGCCGGGGGTCAGAGTCCGAATGCCTGGGCTCCGGATAAACCAAAGCGCAAGGAGTTTCTTAAACTTGGTTACGCTAACCCGATTAGTATCCGGCAAATCGCTATTGGAGAATCTCATAATCCCAGCGCAATATTCAGGGTACTTGTATACGACGAAGCCGGAAAGGAGTACCTCGTTCATACATTTAATCCAAGTGCCGTACCACTCAAGGGGCGAATCTTAAATGTGTTTATTGATCCAACGCCTTACAAGGTTGCGGCAGTCAAGATTGAATTTGACGGGGCTGCTGTCCCTGACTACTTTGGTATCGATGCTGTCGCCATATCAGACTCCAACTATCCTATCATCCCCGATATTCCAACGATGCAATTACTGGCTTCCGGTATCATCATTGAGTCACTCGATAAAAATGTAAATAGCGAGTTTGACGAGCTGAACCCCTTGCTTTCGCCTGATGGCAAGACACTATACTTTACCAGAAAAAATCACCCCCAGAATAGCGGTGGGGTAATGGACAAAGAGGATATCTGGTATTCTGAACTGGATGAGTCGGGTAACTGGAAGCTTGCACAGAATATGACTCAGTTTAACAATGCAGGGCCTAACTCCATTAATACGATCCAATCCGTTACACCGGATGGACGGTCGGCAATTATGGTCCTTACCAATAAATATCTGCCGAATGGAAAGATGTCTGCAGGTGTGTCGGTTAGTTCAAATATCAACGGAGAATGGACTAAACCCGTAGCCCTGAACATTATTAACGAATACAACTACAATCAGAAGGCAAACTATTTCCTTACCGATAACAGGCAAACATTGCTCATGTCCGTGGAGCGCCAGGATTCTTACGGTGACCGGGATTTGTATGTCACCTTTGCAAAATCTGATAACATTTGGACAGAACCATTGAACCTTGGTGATATAGTGAATACAGCCGGCGAAGAGTCCGCGCCATTTCTTGCATCAGATGATAGAACCTTGTATTTCTCATCCAACGGATTCAGCGGGTATGGTGGTAGTGACGTATATGTCACGAAAAGGCTCGATGACACCTGGACAAAATGGTCTGAGCCCGAAAACCTTGGACCTGAAATCAATTCTCCCCTTGAAGATTTGTTTTTTAACATCCCTGCGGCCAGTGAGTTTGCTTATTATTCACGTGGTGTCAGCGAAACAAATACGGATATCTTCAGAGTTAAGCTGCCAATCCTGAGAAGTCCTGATCCGTATGTCACGGTGCGAGGTAAAATAATTGACCAGGCAACCGGGAAACCGCTTGGCGCTAAAATTATTTACGAACGACTACCCGATGGCAAAGGCCTTGGTGTCTCTCAGTCCAATCCTGAAACCGGTGCGTATGAGATTCGGTTTCCAGCTGGTGAGATGTACGGGTTGCGGGCCGAAGCTGAGGGTAAACTTTCAGAGAGCCAGAACCTTGACTTAAGGGATATCAAGTCTGACAAAGTGATTGAGGGGAATGATTTTAACCTTGACCCCATACAGGTTGCCGCCGTGGCAGAGAATACTTCAATTAATCTGAACAATCTTTTCTTTGATTTTGACAAGGCGGTGCTGCGACCAGAATCTTTCCCTGAGCTAGATCGTATTGTAAACCTCATGATTGAAAGACCAACCATGCAAATTGAAATTTCAGGTCACACAGATAATGTGGGATCGGATGTGTATAATATGAGTTTGTCGCAACGAAGAGCGAATGCGGTGGTTGCCTACCTGAAGCAGAAGAATATGGATTCAGGGCGCATGACCATTGAGGCGTTTGGAGAAACAAGCCCTGTCGATTCAAATGAAACAGCTGAAGGAAGAAAGAGAAACCGCAGGGTGGAATTCAAAATATTGAAACTATGACCCTACCCAATATGAAAAGAAAACCAGGCATACTTTTGCTTCCCTTTTTCTTTTTCGCGACGGTTACTTTTGCTCAGGTTGCCGATAGCCTGGTTCTTGCAGAAGGTCGGATACTCAACGCTGAAACGAAAGAGCCGGTAGTAGCGAGGATCACCTATCAAAGCCTTCCTTATGGAAACATGGTAGGCGTGCTCAATAATAATTCGTACAGTTTCCCGATGCTTGACCAGACCAAATATTCCATCGTGGTTGAAGCTGCTGGATATACCATGGCAAAGTACATGCTCGATCCGGCGGAGGCAAACGCAGAGAGGAAACTGGTCAAGAACATTGAGCTTTCGAAAGGGATAACGAGCAATGTAAATCTTGCTGTTGGAAATGTTATCCGCCTGGACAACCTGATCTTTCAGGTGGGTAAATCAAAGATCAGTGAGGAATCGTACAGTGAGCTTAATGTATTGAATAATATATTGAAGCAAAATCCCAATATGATCATCCAGCTGGAGGGACACACGGATTATGTTGGGGATGCAAAGGAAAACATGAGACTATCACAGGCGCGTGTCGATGCCGTGAAAGATCATCTGGTCGACCTCGGAATAGCAAAAAACCGGATCAAGACAAAGGCATTTGGAGGCACTGTTCCGCTATCCCGCGAGGACACGCCCGAAGGTCATCGCATGAACAGAAGAGTTGAACTGCGGATCCTGGAGAATAAATAACGCGAACCAATCTGGCGCTAGTGGGTGCTGGCGGTTATATTCAATTGGCTTCTTCGTAGGGATTGGATGTTCTGCAAGTAAGTTTCTTTTACCTGTTCTGATAAATCACTTTCCATAACTGAAAGTAAGATAACCTTTGAATACTCGTCCATACGCGGTGAATGATACCATTTTAAAGATTGCTCAAATTGCTCGACTGCCCGCTGAATGTTGTGTTGATTATAGGCATTAATAGAAAGGTTATAGTGAAGCAATCCCCGCATCTCATCAAGATTGACTTCCTTAAATAAGTCAATCTTATAACGATAATGAGTTTTGTTTGAAGCTACTTGTTGAGTTCTGTGTTCCCGGTACTGCGCGATTCTATTGGTTATCTCGTCAGCATCACTAACAAAGCCGTTCGCCGGATCCGTTGTTTCAAACAAAACCTGACCTTGCTCAGTTTGTATGACAAGAAAGATATGGTAGTTAGTCTCAATGATCTTGTATTCAAAATTAAGGTAGTCCAGCAGGAGGGAGTAAAGCGCTGTTGCTGTTAAGCAGTTATACGTACGATTGGTTAAAAGTTGTCCAAAAATGGCGCGCTCATCAAAGTGTCGCAGAAAACGCTGATGAGTAGTGTTAAACAGGTAGGCTAAGAAGTCATTGGGTCTCTTAAAGGACGCCTTTTTCTGTGCCAGCTTTTCCGCCAGGCTGATGACTGGCAGTACCGGGCTGGTATTTCCTTCGGCATGTTGATATAAATTCAAATAGTACTCTAGTCTCTCCGGCGAATGGGTAGAGGTACCTTGCCCTGCGGCAAGTATTGGTGCTAAGAATAGTATTATAAAAACACTCCTCATGTTACGCCAATATTATCATTGTGTTATTAAAGTTAATAAAAAGGTAACAATTCCATAAAACTAGTGATCTTTTAGAGGCTGGCCACGAATTTGGTTACCTTAGATCCATGCAGGTAATGGAGGAAAATCATCGAATTGAGACTCTGGCGGAGACTTTTTACAGGCATAGGCAATTTGTGCTCGGGGTACGAAATGAGCCGATAAAGGCCCGAAAGGACCGGCTTGAACGGCTTAGGGAATGGCTTCATCAAAACCGGCCAGCCATTCATGCGGCTATGTATGCTGACTTTCGAAAGAATCCAACTGAAGTAGATGGAATTGAGATTTACCACGTCCTGGCAGAAATACGCCACGCACTCAAAAATCTTGATTTGTGGTGTGAACCGAAAAAGGTCGATGCTCCCTTTACCTTGCTAGGTACAAGATCTTTCATTCAGTATGAGCCTCGGGGTGTGTGCCTGATAATATCTCCATGGAATTACCCGTTGAGTCTTTGTCTTGGACCGTTGGTATCCGCTTTAGCGGCAGGTAATTCGGTCGTTTTGAAGCCTTCTGAACTTACTCCGCATGTCTCGACGCAAATTATCAGAATGGTAAATGAAATATTTGAACCCCAGGAGGTAACGGCGTTTGAAGGGGGCAAGGAAGTCTCTCAAGAGCTGCTGAAGCTTCCATTCGATCATATCTTTTTCACAGGGAGTCCAGAAGTTGGCAAGATCGTAATGAAAGCGGCTGCGGAACACCTTACCTCGGTTACGCTTGAATTGGGTGGAAAATGTCCTGCAATTGTCACCAAAAAGTCAAGGTTACGCGATGCGGCGCAACGGATTGCCTTTACCAAGTTTCTTAACAACGGACAAACGTGTGTGGCACCTGACTATGTTCTGGTCGACCAAGAAATTCGAGTTGCGTTCATAACTGAGCTAATCGAGCAGACCCGAAAGTTGTTTACCGTTAACGATGAATCATTTGAATCTTCCGAGCAGTATTGCCGGATCATCAATGAAAAACAATTTCAACGCTTAAACGAACTGTTTCGGGACGCACTTTCCAATGGTGCGAAAATTGAACTGGGAGGTAAACTTGATCAATCTGCCCGCTTCTTCCATCCCACAATCCTTTCGGATGTGGCGCTCAGCTCCAGGATCATGGAGGAAGAAATCTTTGGGCCAATCTTGCCTATCGTATCCTACCGGAATCTTGAGGAGGCAATTGCCATTGTCAATGCCAGACCTAAGCCTCTGGCCTTATATGTATTCTCAACGAATCAGAAAATTCAGAAACAGGTTTTGCGTGAAACCTCTGCGGGCGGTGTTTGCATCAATGATTGCGGAATTCACTTTATGCACCATAACCTTCCTTTCGGTGGGGTTAATAAAAGTGGAATAGGGAAATCGCATGGGCACTTCGGGTTCCTGACATTCTCAAACGAAAAGGCCGTCGTTAAACAACGAAATGGACTTACCACCGTAAAGCTTTTCTATCCACCTTATACCGAGCGCTCAAAGAAGATCATGAATTGGTTTTTAAAGTTCTTTTAGTCGCACTTTTGACCACAAATTGCCGTTATACTCTTCAAGCGGTTCCCTGACTGTTTAACACAACACAGACGACTGTCAGTTTTAGCGTTCTCTTTAGTACCTTTGCCGCTCAATCGGTATTCAAAACAGCTATGAAAAAAGCAGGAAAATGGACTTTAATTATTTTTGGCGGACTGCTGGTTTGTATTCTAGCGGCAGCCTTTATTATCCCAATTGTTTTTAAGGATGATATCAAGGCCGCTATTGATAAGGAATTGGCTACCGCAGTTAATGCAGATGTAGTATTTGATGTTGATAATTTCAGTGTTTCGCTTTTCAGCAACTTCCCCAGAATTACGGTCGAGATGCTTGATTTGGGTGTATTAAATCGCGCGCCATTTGATGGAGAAATTCTGTTCGCTACCGAGAAATTTGAAGTTGAGGTAAGTTTAACGGACATACTCTTTGGAGATCAGCTACGACTAAAAGGTATTTCATTGGTTCGACCCGTGATAAATGTTCTTGTCATGGAGGATGGTCGTGCCAACTATGATATCGCCGTACCTTCTGCGGATACAGTGACAGCAGACGAAGGTGCGGGCGAGTTCTCCTTCGGGATCGACCACTGGGAGATTCTGGATGGTACGTTGGTGTATGATGATAAGTCTATTCCGTTTTCGATGGAAATGAGAGGCCTGAATCATTCGGGTAGCGGCGATTTTACTCAGGCACTGTTTGATTTGAAAACAAAAACCGTGGCGGATTCGCTAACGGTCAGTTACGACGGAGCCGAGTACATTTCAGACAAACGCCTGGAAATGGATGCTGTAATCTCCATAGCCGAGGATTACACCAAGTATACGTTTAAAGAAAACACAGCAAAGCTAAATGACTTTGCTATGAGCTTCGACGGATGGCTGAAGATGAATGAGAATGATTATGGAATGGATATTTCATATAAGAGCCCTGACAACTCTTTCAAAAGTATTCTTTCACTCATCCCGGGAATGTATTCCGAAAGCTTTGGCAGTCTTGAGACAAAAGGTGAACTGGCCTTTAACGGGTTTGTGAAGGGAACCTACAGTGAAAAACAAATGCCTGCTTTCAATCTCAATCTGGTTGTCAAGGACGCGATGTTCCATTATCCAGACTTGCCAACCTCTATCAATAATATCAATATTGACTTGTTAGTCGACAATAAGGACGGGATACTTGAGCACACCATAATTGATCTCAAAAAACTCCATCTTGATTTTGGGGCCAATCCGGTAAACGCGCGTGCGCTCATAACTACATTGTATCCTACGAATCTGGATGCGGAAGTTTCGGCGGCCCTAAATCTTGCAGAAGTTGACAAGATGTTTCCAGTGAAAGGCTTGGACATGAAGGGCAATTATGCACTTAACCTGGTAGCGAAAGGCGTATATGACAGCACTAAAGGAATCTTCCCGGCAATGGATGCGTCGATGTCCCTGGCGAAAGGGTATGTAAAATCGTCCGAGTTTCCGATTCCTTTAGAGGACTTGCATTTTACGTCAACTGTGAAAAACTCCTCCGGAAAAATGGCCGAGACTGTCATCCGCGTAAACGACTTTTCAATGTTAATGGATGGACAGAAATTCACCGCCGACCTTCTCCTGGAGAATCTGGATGACTACACGTGGGATCTAAAGGCAAAAGGGGGAATTGATCTGGAGAAAATCACCAGGATCTTTCCTGTGGAAGGCATGAGTGTAACGGGAATTATAGACGCAGACATTCAAACAAAAGGTAAATATTCTGACTTAAATGCGGAGAGGTATGATCGCTTGCCAACACAGGGTACTGCATCCGTTAAAAACCTGACGTACAAAGCAAATGACCTGTCGTATGTGGTCTCGCTTTCGCAGGCCTCTATGGTGTTTGATCCCAGGAAAATTGATCTGCAAAAGATGGAGGGTAAAATTGGCAGGAGTGATTTTCGTGTTAACGGAGCGGTTGTCAATTATCTTGGTTATGTATTTGGCAAGAACGCGGCGTTGAAAGGAAATGTGAATTTGAATTCGAACCTGCTTGACTTGAACGAGTTCATGGCTGACACGGACGAAGCTTCACCTTCAGCTGATTCAGCTTCCTATGGTGTGATTCTGATTCCTGAAAATATAGACTTTGTTCTAAATTCACACATTGACCGGGTGTTGATGATGGACTATGTGATGACGAACGCAGTGGGGGATGTAGTAGTGAAGGATGGCGTTGCAGACCTTCGCGGATTAAAATTCAATATGCTTGGTGGAGCAATCACTGTGAATGGAGCTTATAATACAAAAGACAAGAATCATCCTAAATATGATTTCGGACTTAAGATTGAGGGGGCATCTATTAAACAGGCGGCAAATACCTCATCCATTATTCAGACGTACGCTCCGATTGCGGGGTTAATCAATGGAAATTTTTCAACGGACTTCAGTATTAGCGGAGAGCTGCTGCAAACCATGATGCCTAATTTGAAAACCGTGAATGGATCGGGCCTCATCAAGATCGTTGAGGCTGCCCTTACCGGATCGAAACTTGTCTCCGGGATTACATCACTTACAAACCTCGAGAATACCGACAAAGTGACGATGAAAGACGTTCTTATGTCGGCTTCCATTAAAGATGGAAGATTAGGTGTGAAACCTTTTGACGTTAAGTTCGGTAGTTACAAGACTTCCGTAGCAGGAAGTACCGGCCTTGATGGATCGTTGGATTACACCCTGAAAATGGATGTCCCTGCTGGAAAGTTAGGATCTCAATACAATGCATTCATTTCACAATATACGGGTGGAAAAAGTGACCCTAATGCAAATATTCCCGTAACTATCGGGCTAGGCGGATTTTACAACAGTCCCGCTCCAAAACTTTTGATGGCCGATCAAAAAGAACAAGTGCAGGAAGCGGTAACAGCCGCCGCCAAAGAAGAGGGTCAAAAGGCTTTGGAGAAAGCGGTGAAAGGAACCGATGCCGAACAGATCGTGAAGGATATTCTTGGAGGAGGAAAGGCACAGGACTCAACAAAAGTTGCCGATACGACAAAAACAACATCTACGGATACACAGAAGCAGTTGGAAGAGGAAGCCAGAAAGAAAATACAAAACCTGTTGAAGAAGAAAAAGGAATAGAACGGAGGGCCACACCCTGATTTCAGGCGGATCCGACCTCTTTACTTTTTGCTTATTCTCTCATCTTTTTGAAGGGAACGAAGGTATTCGACGAGATCCACCAATTCCTGCTCGCTCATGGATGATTGCAGATTTGACGGCATCAAAGAAGTCTCCAGTTTCCTGCGCGAAGTAACGTTCCCCTTGGTAACAGTCTGTTGATTGCTCATATACTGGAGTTCCACCTGGCTTTCAGTTTCCGAAACTATCCGTCCTACCGCAGAAGACCCATCCTGTAATTCAAAACGAAAACCCTCATAGCCGAAACTGATTCCCTGGTCTGGAAACAGGATCGATGTATAAAGCGCTTCTACGGACAGCTTACTGCCTATCTCACTTAGGTCAGGCCCAAAATTTACACCTTCGCCCTTTACCTGATGGCAATTGCTGCACAGCGTTTTGAATACCTCACTTCCTTTGACTGCATCGCCTTGTTTAGCTGCCATCACGGATACCGCTGGTAAAGGTGCTCCCTCTTTGCTTCCCGGAAGTTTTAAGTAGGCAGCAGCCTCTTCGCGTAATTTCGCTCTCCAGGCAGTTTGGAAAACACCACCGGCAGCAGTATGAAGTTCGGTTGGAATTTTATTTTCTTTTGCCAGTACAAGCAGGCGATTCTCAGCCTGCCAGGGACCTCCGAATGTTTTTACGGCCAGTTTTCTAAGCTCAACATCCCGGGTACTATCCATCATGATTTCTTCCATGAGCGCGATGGCTTTCAAATCATACATGTGCGACCGTAGTGCTGTAATCATTGCCTGGGCGTCACCTTTGTCTTCAGCATGAAGTGCCGCTTTGATTAAGTCGGTCTTATCCCAGGATAATAACGTCTTCACTGATTCCTTACCGGCAAGGCTATCCGGATAGGTTACTGCCAGCTGAAGGAGATCATTGGAATGATTCCGGAGTTTGAATATGGTGACCAGCTCAACGTATTCAATTTTACCTTTTTGTTCTTCGAGCACCTTGTTAAGTGCTGATGTGATCGATGGCGTCATTTTTAGTTTGCCAGCATCCATGTGTTTAAGTGCGTATAGCACCTTCTCTCCCTGTGTTTGTTCCACCAGTTGTGCAAGGATCTGTTGTTTTGAGGGATCGGTTTGAAAATCGAACGACCGGTAATACCGCATCATTTCCTGTTCATTACCTGATTTGATTAGTTCTGCCATCATGGGCATTGCTGCTTTGCTCCGGCTTCGCCATACGATATCGCGGTTAGCAGGTGTATTCCACTCCTCCCCGACTGCAATCCTCCAGGTGTTGAAATACAGATCCCAATTAGGAGAAGCACTGATACCAAGGGCCTCGAGATACCAGCGGTCTTTTCCATCGTACTGCTTTGCCAGCTCCGTCCACATCTTCGCCGCTTCAGGGGTGGCATTTCCGCGAATAGCAATAGCCACCTCCCTGCGTACCTGAGGCGAAGGGTCACTTACCAGCGCCTTTACAACGGGGAGCATATCCTTTTTCATTGACCGGGCAATCCGGATACCTGCTATACGCAGGTTTGGATCTTTATCGGACAATGCCATACCAACATACTCGTCTTCTTTACCCGTTAGCCGGGCCAGCAACCAGATAGCTTGTGCCTTTTGTCTTGGATTGCCAGTAGTCCAAAGCTCTTTTAGGACATTTTCTGCTGCACTGCCAGCCGATGCGAGTGCTGTCCACCCCAGAAAACGGGCAGCGGAATTGGGGTTAACAAGTGCTTTCAACGCACCTTCTACTGTAGACACATCCACCTTGGGCTTTTCATAATCGGTTCCTTTCGGTGCAATACGGTAAATTCTGCCCCGATCAACATCGCCCGCCTGATGTCCTCCGACACCCGGATCGTACCAGTCAGCAACGAAGAGTGAGCCGTCGGGGGCGACAGCAACATCGATTGGCCGGAACCATTGATCTTTCTGTGCTTCCAGAATATTTATGATAGAGCCTTTGTATCCGGCGCCATCATTTTCTACCGGATAAGACCTTACAACATTATTTCCAGGCTCTGCATGAATCATTTCGCCGTGAAACACCTCTGGCAACAAATCACCTTCATATACTGTCATTCCCGAAGGAGATCCGGCACCGGTTTGTAAAATGTTCGGCACCACCCCCGGATCATTGAGATGCCAATGACGGACAGGGATTTCTTTTTCCATATTTGTTCGCCGTGTGCTCCAGCTGGCGCCGGTCATTTCATCTTTGTATCCGTAGTTTCCGTATTCCATCACGTAATTGATACGCGTTCCTTTGTTCCCATCATCGTCATTATCCGATTGCCAAAGCGTTCCATAGGGGTCGATCGCTACTTCATAATTATTCCGGAAGTTGTTGCCCAGAACTTCTACCTGGCTACCGTCAAGATTGGAACGCATTACCATTCCTTCTCTGAATGGTTTTCCATTTGTTACCACTTTGTAACCGTGGATATCTACCACGGTATCACCTGCCGCATCCATCAGTGACTTGCCCTCATTACCAAAATTGAAATACAGCCGTCCGTCGGGACCAAACACAAATGTATGCATACCATGATCGTGCTGAAGTCCTTGAATTCCCTGAAAGAATACTTCCTTTTTATCAGGCACATCATCACCGTTCTCATCTGTAAACACAAAAACGTTTGGACTACAGGACACAATTACCTTATTACCCAAAAGTGATATTCCGAGGGCGGAATTAACATCTGTACCCTGGTAGAACACCGTGCTCTTGTCCGCTTTTCCATCGCCATCCGTATCTTCAAGAATCAGGATACGATCTCCTTCAGCTTTAACAGGGTTTTTTGGATTGTACTGATTACGGTAATTGTAGGCTTCACAAACCCAGACCCTGCCGCGCTCGTCAATAGCAATATTGGTCGGATTGCTAAACATTGGCTCTGCGGCAAAAAGCGTGACCTCGAGTCCGTCATGCACTTTCAGATCGGCAAGTGACATTTCAGGTGAATGCTCGTCTTGCTGGGGTTTTTCCGTACTACACGATAATGCTGAAAAGGCCAGCACAACGACTGCAACAACGAAATGGGGAATAGATTGGCGCATAAAAGAGATGTTAACGTTTGAAAGGTACAAAGCGTCAACATTATTGTCAATCCGACTATATGCAGGTATTTCACTTTTGGGTCGGGATACGGGTAGCCGGTATGTTACTTCAGTGTTGCATTATGGTTAATTACACAAAAGGTCTTAACCACAACCCATTTATTTACGTTATTTGTATTGTCTAACAACCACTAATTGCGATGACATCGATCCATCAGAAACACGAGATTCTGGAATCGTTAAACTCCCTTGACCAGAGTCAGGCGGAGAAAGTACTTGAGTACATCAAGGGGCTCTTGTACACGACACCAGACGAGGCTTCTCACAAGAAGTTGAAACGGGAAGCCATGAAGGAAATTCGGAGAGCATTAGGTAAGCGAAGTCAGGTACGACCCGCCTTCTGATCAGGTTCTTCTTCCTTCAGGATTTGCAGGTGCGCTTTCGCGCACTGTTCTAAAAAATATTCTCTATAAAATTGCCCGTTTTTTAAATGGGACATTATCTTTCAATATACTTTACATAGTGCTCCCACTTTTCAATCGCCTCTTGGATGTCAGTTGGCAACTCCGAATCAAATTGTAAGAATTCTTTTGTAACCGGATGTACAAATCCAAGGCTCTTCGCATGAAGCGCCTGCCTTGGAATGATCTTGAAACAATTCTCCACGAACTGTTTGTACTTTGTGAAGATGGTTCCTTTCAAGACCTCATTGCCGCCGTAGAGCGCATCGTTAAAGAGCGGGTGACCGAGGTATTTCATGTGTGCTCTGATTTGATGCGTCCGTCCGGTTTCCAGCTTACATTCCACTACGGATACGTATCGCAGGTCGTGAAGAACCTTGTAATGAGTGATGGCGTTTCTTCCCATATCACCTAAAGGAAACACCGTAGTGACCCGTCGGTCTTTGAGGCTGCGCCCAACATTCTTATTTATTGTTCCCACCGCGAGATCAGGCACTCCCCACACAATAGCCTGATAACGTCGCTCTATACTGTGATCAAAGAATTGTTTAGCCAGTCCGGTAAGTGTTGCCTCATCTTTGGCAATCACTAGCAACCCTGACGTGTCTTTATCAATTCTATGGACGAGTCCCGGCCTGCCTTCATTCCCCGGAAGTTCCGGCAGATGTTTAAAATGATAGGCAAGCGCGTTAACCAGTGTTCCGCTCCAGTTCTGATAGGCCGGGTGTACCACCATACCTGCAGGTTTGTTAATTACCATCAGATGCGGATCTTCAAAAACGATTGTGATGGGGATATTTTCCGGAATAACATCCGTATCACGGGGAGGCTCCGGCATGGAAACCGTAATCACATCGGCGGGGTGTACTTTGTAGTTAGACTTAACGTTCTTGTCATTCACTTTGACAAATCCTTCCTGAATGCCGCCCTGAATTTTCGTCCGCGTAACGTTGGGCAGGCGAGCCATCAGAAACTTATCGATACGGACAAGGCTTTGTTTCGGGTCAGCAATGATCCGATGATGCTCAAATAGTAAATCATCATCCTCTTCCGGGCCTGATTCAACCTCACTCATTTCTTTTTATTTCCACCTCGTTTAAACCTGTATTCGTTCAAGATCGCTGCCTCATTCAGAATATGCCGGATAGTCTCCTCATTCTCTTCCAGTTCGGCTACGCTGTGGAAGGTAACGGTCTTCACCTGTTTACGGCCTTTTGATTCCAGGATCTTTTGATCGTCAGTAAGTTCATAACCTTTGGTAAATCCGAGGTCGATACCTTCTTCATGGGGATTTAAATAGCACAATGTGCCATAAAAGGAAAAGTATGGTATTTTATAACTGAGCTTTTCCTGAGTATGTGGACCCAAATCCAGTATCCAGGAGCGCAAAATGGTCATCATTTCACGCTGGGGATCTGGTTGTTCGCTGATTAATTGCCGTACGTTCATGGACAAAAATAGGTTAGGATTCTCAGTTTGTTAAGCAGGAGGGAGTGTTAATTACAGATCTTGTACCTACCGGAAGGGATCGGAGTGCGTCAATCCAGTATTGAACCGGCTGAAATTTTGATGGTTTACCAGATCAACCGTTTATAGAAATGTCATCGAAGTCACTTGCATTTAGGGTTTCAACTCCTAACTTTAATCATACCCTGCATTTCAAGGAAGATCCCGTCAGGAATGAATACAACCCGTAAACAAACTTTTTTGTTGTTGATAGTACTTGCGCTCGCGGGACCTGCAAGTGCGCAAGGAATCAAGATGGGAGAGGTAGTGGTGATCAGCTCTTCATCCCTGAAAAAAAATGTTAAGCCAGATGCATTTAAGGTTTTCCTGGCGGAGTTTGCGAGCGGAATAAAAAAGACGAAGGCTGAAGTGAGCGTTCAGCTTTTTCAGGCAGACCGAGGTGACAGGAAGGGAGAATCATTGCTGGCATTCAGCGCTAAAACGGCGGCGGACCGTGTAGCCTTTTCAACGGGTAGTCCTTTTACGGATGAAGTACTTTCCGGTTCATCGAAACGAAGTTCCGATTTTTTAGAAAATACGCACACGTATACTGAGTACCGCCTTATCGGCGCTGATAAATTTAAATCATTGCCGGCTATTGACATCCTGGGAATTCACTACATAAAAGTGAAAAAGGAGAGATCCGCGGAATTCGAAAAATTTGTCGTTGAAAAGCTGCACCCGGCAGTAGGCCAGGTTCTGCCTGATATGAACTTGTTGTATTACAAGGCCACTGCTGGCGATCATGTGGGAACTTACATTACGATTTTCGCGATCACTTCAGTTGCAGCGAGGGATAAATACTGGCCAGCGGGTGCGCCGGAAACCAAAGTGCTCAAAGACGCGTTCCGGCCGCATCAAAGTCTGGCTAAAGAGTTAGCTAATTATCTTGTTGAAGGTTCTTACCTGGAACCCTCCTCAGGTGGTGGTGCTGCAATATATGAGAGCAAGGAGTGGACGGACTTCGTCTATCGGGCGAACTAAAGATAAAAAATTAGCGAGGCCTGAAACGAAAGTAGCGGCCGGTTGTGAACGTAAAAACTATACTACAATCCTATGAGACGATTTCTTATTGCTTCAATTGCCATTTTATTAAGCGGTGTTACACTTGCCCAAAGCAGTGAGAAAGTCCCCGCCGGTTTTGTTTCCTTATTTAATGGGGCAAATTTTACGAACTGGAAGATTCCCGCCGGCGATAATGGCCATTGGAAAGTAGCAGATGCTGTGATCGATTATGATGCCGAAAGCGAGGCGCAGGACAAAAACCTCTGGTCCGATAAAGAGTACAAAGACTTTATACTATATGTGGATTGGCGCGTAAAGGAAACTCCCTGGAAAAATCCGAACGTACCACTGATTTTACCGAGTGGTCTGCACAAAACAGACGAAAAAGGAGTTCCCATCAAGATGGTGGTTCCTGATTCGGATTCAGGTATCATTTTGCGTGGCACAGGGAAGTGCCAGGCCAATATATGGGGATGGCCTATAGGTTCAGGTGAAGTTTATGGATATCGAATGGATGAAAAGATGCCGCCGGAAGTGAGAAGAGGGGTAACGCCTAAGGTTAATGCGGACAAAAACATTGGCGAGTGGAATACCTTTAAAATTACCATGAAAGGCAATCGAATGAGTGTCGAACTCAATGGCATTAGTGTCATTGAAAATGCTCTCCTTCCTGAACTTCCTGAAAGAGGTCCTATCGGATTGCAGCACCATGGATCGAAAAAAGATGGCGAGTGGGTTAGCCCACCCAGTCTGGTCCAGTTCAGAAGAATATACATCAAAGAGTTGTAAGGATTTAAACTGGTCTTTCTTTGCCCAATGCGGCTATGTGGAAAATTTCAACTCTACTTTTTCAAGTGTTAATCTTTTCCACCGGCTGCCTCGCCTCGGCTGAAATTTGTATGGATGTGCCTCCCCGATTCAGAGCACTAGTACTCGCTGAAAACGGAGGTCATCATATTACGTATAGCCAGGCGGCAAGAGTATGGCTTGATAAACTGGCAGCCGATAGCAACTTTGAAGTTGACTACATACACACCTCAACGCCTATTGACGAAAATTTTTTGAATGAATACCAGCTCTTTATACAACTGGATTTTCCACCGTATTCGTGGAGTGAAAAGTCAATGAAGGCCTTTCAGGAATTTATGAAGAATGGCAAATGCGGATGGATTGGGTTCCATCATGCTTCTCTGCTGGGAGAATTTGACGGGTACCCGATGTGGAATTGGTTCTCTGATTTTATGGGAGGAATCCGTTGGAAAAATTATATCGCGGATTTTGTGACCGCCAGCGTAACCGTTGAAGAAACAGATCACCCTTGCATGCGGGGTATTCCGAGCGTGTTTACCATTGAAAAAGAAGAATGGTACACCTATGACAAAAGTCCACGGCCGGGTGTGAAAGTAATTGCTTCTGTGGATGAATCAACGTACGCGCCGAATTCAGAAATCAAGATGGGTGATCACCCCGTGATATGGACAAATGAAAACATGGCTGCCCGTAATATTTATATTTTTATGGGGCACTCTCCTGACCTTTTCAACAACGTGGTGTATACTACACTTTTCAAAAATGCAATATTCTGGGCAGCGGAAAGGTCGGAGAAGAAATAATACGCGGTGTATCGTAATCTAACTAAGATTTACCAACAGGGACTTCCTTCACTTGAATAAGTCGGTAGTTGCAGTTTTGGTCAAGATCAACCCGAATGAACCGGAACCAGAAGCCCTCGGACGGTGACTAGCAGGCGGTAATCAAAGCGGAAATAACCGGTCTGGACTAAGGGTGACACGTGAAAGTAGACGTCATATACTTTATTAGTTCATATACAGCTGCTGATTATGAGCCCGATTATCTTACTCATTATTGGACTAATTGTAGTGCTGGGGGGTATCCTGTTCGTTAAACTTCACCCTATACTTGCCTTACTCCTGGGAGCACTTATTGTCGGGTTTCTCACTCCGGACTCATTGCTTGAGGAATTTGCAGTAAGTAAGAAACTTTCGCCACAACAAATTACGGCGTTACTCGACCAGTCACTCGGTGAGCGTGTCGCGATTGCATTTGGAAATACTTGCGAGAAAATAGGATTACTCATTGTACTTGCGTCCATTATTGGAAAATGTTTATTGGATAGCGGTGCAGCTGAGCGGATCGTGCGTTCCATGCTTAGTGTATTTGGAGAAAAGAAGGCCCCAGCTTCTTTTATGGCAAGCAGCTTCTTGCTGGCAATTCCGATTTTCTTTGATACGGTTTTTTATCTGATGATTCCATTGGCACGTGCTATGGGTGTTAGGAAAGAAAAATCCTATGCACTTTATGTAATGGCCATTGTTGCCGGGGGCACGATGGCACATTCGCTGGTGCCACCAACGCCAGGGCCATTATTCGCTGCGGGGGCGTTTGGAGTAAGTATTGGTCTCATGATCATTTTTGGTACCGTAGTAGGACTGGCATGCTCAGCGGGTGGGTTACTCTATGGATTCTGGTTGAACCGACGGCAAAATATTCCGCTACGTGCTACAGCGGAGACTTCTGTGGAAGAACTCAAGGAATGGTTGAATAAGGATACAGCTAAACTTCCTTCATTTTTTATGTCCAACCTTCCTATCGCATTGCCGGTTGTATTAATTGCCGGAAATACGATCACAACAAGCATGTCCACGGCGGTGCCAGAAAGCATTCGTGCTTTTTTTGAATTGACGGGTGATCCCCTCATTGCCCTTTTTATCGCCACAATCATTTCATTATTTCTCCTGTCCAGGCAATTGTCTTTTCAACTGAAGGAATTAAAGAAGCCCATAGAGGATGCTATATACAGTGCGGGGGCAATTATCTTAATCACTTCAACCGGTGGCGCTTTCGGAGAGATGTTACAACAGACGTCAATAGGGAACTGGCTGGTTGGGCTTTCGCCCAACCTTAAGCTCGCTGCATTACCGCTGGCTTTTTTTATCGCTGCTGTAATTCGAACGGCTCAGGGATCTGCTACCGTGTCTATTATTACCGCTGTTGGGATGTTAACGGTGTTTAATGCCCCTGGCGCCCTGAGTTTTCATCCGGTATACCTGGCCATCGTTATTGGGTGTGGTTCAAAAATATTCCCATGGATGAATGATAGTGGCTTTTGGATTATCTGTAAAATGAGTGGCTTTACTGAAGGAGAGACGATCCGGAATTTTTCATTTCTATTGGCGATTATGGGCATCGTTGGTTTGGTGACGACGATGGTTATGGCTAAATTATTGCCGTTGATTTGAAGGTTTCGAGTAGAAATTTTGAATTTGTTTACTATTTCTTGAAAAGACATGCGTATGAAAATAAAAGACCTCCGGGTTCACTCCATTGCGATTGCAGATCCTCCCTTAAGAAGTTCATATGGCCTGCACATGCCCTACGCCTTGCGGACTATTATTGAATTGGAAAGTGAAGACGGAATCATTGGCATAAATGAAACCTATGGTGGAGAGGCGCCGGTTGCAGCGTTACTCGCCATCAGGAGCCAGCTGATTGGTGCAGATGTGTTCCGGATTACCGGACTACTTAATCCGGAGATGAAGTATAAACAAAATGGCCAGGATAGTTCGCAAACTTATCTTGTCCCGGGTGAAAATCCATTGGATGAAACAAGTCGTACGTACGCGGCCATTGAAGTGGCATGTTTGGATCTGATTGGGAAAAGTATTGGTATACCTGTTTGTGATCTTATAGGTGGGCGTGTGCGTGAAAAAGTACCCTTTTCTGCTTATCCCTTTTACAAACACGCCGGTGGAGGCGGAGAAGGAGACGATAGTCGTGACGATGAATACGGTGAAGCGCTCTCGCCGGAATCTCTTGTTTCACAAGTAAAAAAAATGATAACCCGCTATGGATTCAGTTCGGTTAAATTCAAAGCGGGAGTACTTGATCCGGAACTGGAGGTTGAAACGGTAAAGCTGATGTACCAGGAATTTGGGCCTGGCGTACCGCTGCGTATAGATCCGAATTCGGCCTGGACCGTAGAAACATCTGTAAAGGTTGGCAAGGCACTTGCGCGCGAGTTATCTGGCGGAGGTTACCTGGAGGACCCGACAGCAGGGATTCCGGGAATGTCGGCCGTCCGTAAACAGCTGCTTGATATGGGTATAGACGTACCTTTGGCAAGCAACGTTGCTATAACTTCTTTTTCCGATATTCCGCCTTCCGTTGCTTCCGATGCTGTTCAGATCATTTTATGCGACCATCACTACTGGGGGGGTATGCGTCAGGTTCAGCATCTGGCCAAACTGGCACAGACATTTAATATTGGCTTATCCATGCACTCCAATAGTCACCTGGGAGTTTCGTTAATGGCAATGGCGCATGTCGCCGCTGCAACACCCCATCTTACCTATGCCTGCGATACACATTATCCCTGGCAATCCGAAAAGGATGAAGTTGTGGCAGGAGGCAGGATTCCAATTCGAGATGGTTGTGTGACGATACCGGAAAAACCAGGACTTGGAGTAGACCTTGATTATGATCAGCTGGAGAGAGGGAAAGAACGTTATCGGAACATATCATACAGGAAGAGAGACGATGCCGCAGAGATGCGTAAACATGTTGATCCTTCCTGGGAAAGAATTCTTCCGAGGTGGTAAATACACCTATCAATAAACGCCTATGAGAATTACAAACGTGGAGGGATTTCTGATGTCTTACCCGATGCCAGAAAAAATTGAATTGCCTTTTTGGGGTGGGGTACGGACTATTTTGAAGAGGGATGCCATGCTGATAAAGATCGCTACGGATACCGGGCTAACAGGCTATGCACCGGGACCTGCGTTTGCAAGGGCTGCTGAAGAGATCTCAATGATAATTAAGGATTTCCTTATCGGAAAGGATCCGTTGAAATGGGAATCTTTTGGTTTCGTGGCAAGTCCCGAGATTCTGAAAACCTATTATGCCGTTGAAGTCGCGATACTGGATCTGGTAGGAAAATATGAGGGATGCAGCATTTCGCAACTGATGGGTGGACGGGTGCGCTCAACGATCAAACTATACGGTAGCGGCGGAATGTATATGTCGCCGGAAAAGTATGCCGAGGAAGCCAGTGCAATTCAGCAGATGGGGTTTCCGGCTTACAAGATGCGGCCGGGACTGGGACCTGAGGAAGATTTAAGGACAGTGGAATTAATGCGAAAGGCAACCGGACCGGATATGGGTTTGATGGTTGACGCCCACACCTGGTGGCGAATGGGAAATAAAAGCTACACACCGCAAACGATTCACGGACTTGCCAAGGCAATGAGCAAGTTCAATCCTTACTGGCTGGAGGAACCGCTGCTTCCCGAAGAACACAACGCGTATAAAGCTCTAAGAGATAAAAGTTTTGTGACTATCGCCACCGGTGAGCATGAGCAGGAGTATGAAGGTTTTGAAGATCTTGCCAACTTGCAGGCCACAGACTTCTTGCAGATGGATGTATGCTGCCAGGGAGGATTTGAAATGGGACTAAAAGTTTTTGACCTGGCGGCAGCCCATAAAATGAGATTCGCTTTTCATAGTTGGGGTACTATGTTGGAGGTATTAGCAGCAGCGCAGCTAGGGGTGTGTCGCGATGAGTCGGTCGTGGAATGGCTGGAATACCCGTGCTATTCATCACCTGGTAAAGCCGGAATGTACCCTTTTCCTTTATCGGATGAGATTCTTAAAGAATCATTGGAAATCGAGAATGGCTATTTGAAGATGCCTTCGGGAAATGGGATTGGTATGGAAATAAATGAGAGCGTCATTCAGAAATATCCCTTTATCCCGGGTCCTTGGTCGTTCTTTCATCAGGACTCACCGAAGGAGACCATTGCCGTGACGGGTGATCATAGCGTAAAATGGGTGCAGCATTAAGATGAGATTCTATAACTTTGAGCTAAATTAAGTTTCATGAAAAAGCCGGAGAGCTATTGAACGAATGAATAATCTGAAAGAAAGAATCAAACAGGGAGAAGCTGTTCACGGATGCTGGATCAATCTGGGTTCATTGGTATCGGCCGAGATTATTGGCCAGGTGGGGTTTGACTGGGTGTTGATCGACCTGGAACACGGTGCCGGCGATGAAGAGACCATGTACAATCAGTTGCAGGTATTGTCAGGTTCGGGCAGCACACCCATTGTGAGAATTGATGATACCACCCGGCCGAATGTTCAACACATCCTGGATGCCGGGGCGAGTGGCATAATGTTTCCACAGATACAAACACCAGAAGAAGCAGATCTTGCTGCCCGGATGATGTACTATCCACCCAAAGGAATTCGTGGTATGGCAAAAATGGTAAGAGCAACAGGTTTTGGCAGAAGTGCGGATTCTTATATCAACTCACTGGAAAAAAATATCATTGGTGTTATTCAGATCGAGACGAAAAGTTCAATCAACCATATTGATGACATTGCAGCGATCGACGGTGTTGATGTGCTTTTCGTAGGACCGAACGACTTATCACTGGCGCTGGGAATTTTTGGTCAGTTGGATCACCCACTTTATCAACAAGCGATTAAGGAGGTTGCGCGGGCTGCTAAGAAATATCACAAGGCAGCGGGAGTATTACTGCTCGATAGCAAGGAGTACGAAATGTATTATCAACTGGGGTACCGTTTTCTTGCCTGCGGTGCTGATGGTTCGTTTGTTGCAAAAGGGGCGAGCGACATGGTAAAACAGCTGTCTGCCAATCGGGAAACTTTCAGAAAGGATTCATAAACAAATGTATAGATGGAAAAAATAGGATTTATTGGGTTAGGAATTATGGGAAAACCAATGGCCCGGCATTTGATGAAGGCTGGACATCCACTCTTAATTCTTTCAAAGAGTTTGGCTGCGGAAGAACTAAAAGCTGAAGGAGCTGAAGCTTTTGAAAGTCCGAAAGCTCTGGCGGCGCAGGCAGAGGTAGTGATTACCATGCTACCCGACTCTCCCGACGTGGAATCCATTGTGTTTGGAGCCGACGGAGTTTTGGAGGGAATGAAGGGCGGCAACCTTTTCATCGACATGTCCAGCATATCACCGGCAACGAGTATTTCGCTGTTTAATGCATTTCAGAAAAAAAACATTGAAGCAATTGATGCACCTGTTTCCGGCGGACAATCGGGTGCTGAAGGAGGCACGCTCTCGATTATGGTCGGAGGAAGCGAGAGTGCTTTTCAGCGGGCGCTACCTATATTCGAAAAGATGGGAAAAAATATCGTGCATATAGGGAAACCTGGCGCGGGACAAACCACAAAGGCCTGTAACCAGATCGTCGTGGGCTTAACTATTCAGGCAGTTGCCGAAGCGCTGACATTGGCAAAAAAATCCGGCGTAGACGTTGCCAAAGTACGCGCGGCTTTGCTGGGTGGCTTTGCGCAAAGCAAAATTCTTGATCTGCATGGCCAGCGTATCATCGATGGCAATTTTAAACCCGGATTCAAAATCAAACTTCATCGCAAGGACATGAACATAGCACTGCAGGCGGGCAAACTTCTTTCTGTGCCGTTACCTGCGTCTGCTATCGTTGCTGCTCAGATGGATGCGGTACTTGCTCAGGGTGACGGTGATCTTGACCACAGTTCACTGGCACTCTTTCTGGAGTCTATTTCAGGGCTCTGATTTTTCAAGTCCGTGATGCTGTAGACTGAATCAAGCAGGTAAGCTCTGTACGGTTTTGGCCAGTTCAGTGTACAATTCCGAATGCAGGATAATTCCGCTTACCGCGAAAACCTTAAAAATCGAAGGTTTACTGATTGGCAGGAGCTTTGTTGATTAATGTTAAAAAATCCATGAGGACTCTTCTGGCCATTATTCTTTGGTGTATTTTGTTTGTCATGTGCTGGCCTTTGGCGTTGGTACTACTATTTCTGCTTCCATTGATTTGGCTAATCCTGCTTCCCTTCCGGATAATCGGATTTACACTTGAGATGGTATTCAAGCTTATCAGTGCCATTCTGCTTTTTCCATTCCGAATAGTCAAGGCGATTTAGAGAAGCTAGTATTAAGAATCATTTATTAATTTAGCGTTGTCTCCACCGATTCATTGAACCGTTGATAAGAATAGCACTCATCTCTTATGCCCTGTTACTTTTTATAGTCTGGATCCTTTATCCTGAATTCACGGCTTGTTCGAAGGAAAGTTTATGGTGTTCCGTGGCATACTGGGCTACTGTTTCTGCTGGAAAAACCGGGACATTCGTAATTGTTATAATTACCAGCATATTATATGCTGTTAACCAGCCGTCCGCACGAGAGAAAGCAAAGACCTTCTTTCAATCATTTCTTGTTTTAGGAGGCATGCTAACAGCCTTTGCATTTCTCAATGAACATGTGATAAAGTCCGTGGCAAAATTATCAAGGCCAAGCCATTCTTATATAATCAGACAAACAAAATCGGTCGTTAATATGGATTCACTATATAGGGTCGATGAGAACATAAGGGAGAAGTACTTTCAGGAACTGATAATTTCAGATACCACAAGTTTCAAGATGGTTGATCAACGAATATTGGATCATTGGGTAGATGAATCCGGTTACTCATTTCCTTCTGGTCATTCCTTCAATGCTTATTTACTGGCAACTATTCTTGCTTTCAGTATCTATCAGGATAAGAGAGGTAATTTGAGGTTGCTGGCTTTTACTCCCATGCTATGGGCTTTTCTGGTGGCACTCTCGCGGGTTGCGGTAGGGGCACACACGGCACTGGATGTAAGCGTCGGTGCGGGAATGGGATTGCTTTTTGCGTTCACTTTACTACGAATCAAGGCGACCAGAAGGCTGCTTATTCCAAAAGAGAATGAAGATCGTTCCCCGCAAATCCAGGAAGATTAAATCTGGAAATACCAAATTGATCGGCTTAGCCTTCACCGTTGGACTACCTTGTAATCCGCATCGAGGTCAGCCTGGCTAATCCGTGATGAGAATGGGAGATCCAGCCTGTGTCACTTTACCTGCAGGAGTTGCTGAATCCTGGCGTTTATTTCCGTGTTTTGATAAACACCTCTGAAATTTTCAGCACCCGGTCCATATGCAAAGACCGGGACCATCACGGCAGTGTGATCATTCGTGCTAAAATTTCCCTGGACATGTCCTTTGGAAATGTTGCCACCTAAAAGTGAAAGCCCTCCGGTCTCATGATCGGCTGTAACGATAAGAAGCGTTTCGCCATTCTCATCAATGAATTTCATAACCTCTCCGATAGCCTGATCAAAATCTAGCAACTCACGAATAACCTGTTCCATATTATTATTATGGCCGCCATGATCAATTTGTGCACCTTCAGCCATAATAAAAAAGGGCATGGGGCCAGCCGAGCAGGTAGCGATACTCTTTTGTAAAGACTTTATCAGGAAGTCCCTTCGTCCCTGTTTCATAGACATTGTTCCAGCATTGTCAAGGATCACATACTTAGTGTTCTTTATGGTGTCAAGGGCGTGATATGTTTCCGATACGGAGTATCCCTTACGGGCGAGGTCAGCCATTAAGTTGCTTTTATCTTTTCTGTTTTTGAAAGCTTCCGAACCGCCCCCGATCAGGATGTCGTTCTTGCTTGTCAAAAAATCAGCGGCTATGGCTTCATTCATACTTCGTTCAGGCTGATGGGCGTAGAAAGATGCCGGCGTTGCATCGGTGATGTCTCCACACGTAATAATGGCAGTTATGAATCCCTTTTCTTTTAATTTTTCTGTAATGGAGGGTAATTTCTTGCCCAGGGAATCAACTCCAATGTAGCGGTTATTCGTTTTCCGACCGGTAGCCATGGCCGTTGCGCCTGCTGCCGAGTCAGTAATGTAGCTGTCGACTGCAGTGGTCACGGAGAAACCGATGTCCTTCATCATAAAAATGTTTAGCTTACCATGGTTGGCTGTATAGCCGCTATAGAGTTGGGTGAGTCCCATTCCGTCACCTATCATAAGTATTACATTTTTAGGAGCTGAGGCAAATTTCCCCTGTCCAAAGGAAGGCTGGTACACGGAATGAGGCGTTTCATGCTGATACGTGTTGTTTGCAAGATTCTTCAGATACGCCGCCAGTCCGGTAACATCATCAGTGCCAAGGATGTCAACTTTCAGGCTCATGAGAATCATCCAGGAATTGTCAAAATCAGGAGCACCCCAAAAGCGGATTTTTTTACCCTTTGCATGTACACTTTCAATTAGCCGGGTTATCTTTTCCTGTTCTGGTTTTGTCAGTACACCTTTTCCGTTCCACTGCGTATGGTCTTTAAAGTTTGTGCTGATTAGGTTGACGCGATCCAAATGTTCCTTCGTATACGTTATGCCCGGTCTTCCATCAAAGTGAATAAACGAAGGATAGTTTTTCCAAAGTGAAGGATCGGGAACATTTCCACTAACCACAATTTTCAGCGTTGTGCAGGAAATAAGCTGTGGGTATTTTTTTAGTTTTTTTACGAGTGCATTCAATGTTGATACGCCTTCGGTCTTCAGATCGATCATGAGTGTAAGCGATTTCTCATGGTTGGTATATACAAATCCATTGTTATGAGCGATCTTATTGAGAAGAGGACGGACATACAGCTCTTCAAGTGTCCTTTCGTTTTCGATTTCCTGCAAGGTATGAGCTACCATAAGGTTACCCTGTTTCAGGAAGATGTCCGCCTCAATAAAGCCTACTTCTTCAACATACGATATGAAAAAAGGAATGGGATGTACATAATCATTGTGCGCAAAAATGGAAGATGATGTGTATTCCTGTGCCCCTGTCGGTAGTACAAGCGAACTCAGAAGAAGAAAAAAAATGTATTTAGTCATATGGTATATTCTAGCTGTTTCTACATCAGGGGCTGCGCAACGATTTGGTTACAAGTATTTAACCATTGAAGCGCTCCAATAGACGGAGATAAAAAAAGCTATGGTATCGAAGAACATCCTTCGTACCATAGCTCTTTCTGTTAACTATTTTGTCTTTTAATATCCTTCGTTCTGTACCAGGTACCCAGGATTAATCGATGCACCGTCAATGGCAAGCTGCGGAATAGGGAAGAGTCTTTTGAGTTTATTATTATCGGTCTTCTCTGTCCAGGTTCCTTCATACTTTCCAAAACGGATCATGTCCGTACGCCTGAGCATTTCCCAGTAAAATTCAAACCCCCGTTCACGAAACAGAATGTCCAGCGTCATAGAGCCAAGTGGTGGTGGGATAAGGTTTCTGGCAGTTCTTGATGCACGTACTGTATTTACATCCAGCAATGCGGCATCAGCGTTTCCTTTTCGCAACTGTGCTTCAGCGCGCATCATATAGATATCGGCAAGACGGAGGATCACAATATCTGCCTCGCCACGGTTCCTTCCCGTATCAGACTTTTTGCTGAACTCATATTTCTCTACTCTGTACCCGGTGCTGTAGCCACTGCCAACCGGTGTATAGTCAATTTGTTCAGTAAAGTTTACAAGACGCGTTTTATCGGCCCGGGTGATATTACGAAGTTTTCCAATTTTATAATTTACGCCATCGCACCGTTGAAAAGGTTGACCGTAAGCGGTAGTGAGTAAACCATATTGCTGGCCTCTCAGAATGCCGCGGTTGATTTCAAAATTAGCAGCTGAAATACACGAATCGGCTGGTATTATCAGGTTGTTTTTGAAGAACCGCGAATCCATGGTAGCGGGATCATCACCTCCATACGCCTGCACCCATGATTGATAGAAATCAGGAGTGATGCCCGGACCATCCGTACCATTAGCATTCACAAATTGAGGCAGCGGAAACTGATCACCAGAGAGTGAAAAGTAGGCCATCCGGTTGTGACCATTCAGGTCAGCCCGTTGATCAACGGCAAAAATCAGCTCCTTATTGCTGTTGTTCTCGTCGTCAAAAATTTCAAAATACTCGGGTGAAAGCTGGTATTGACCAAGTGCGATAATTTTGTTTGAGTACTCAATCACCTTATCCATGTCCTCTGTCTTGAAATCAAAGCTTTCCGCATACGGATCACGATACACTGCAGCATTGAGATGTAGCCGGGACAGCAGGCCCCAAACAGCGCCTTGTGTGATACGACCTGGCCCTACCGTGCTGACAACGGAATTCTCCACCGCCAGGAGTTCACTCTTGATATACTCGACGGCCTCAGCCCCCCTTATGATAACGGAAGTTTCATTCGGGTTCTCCTTTACAAACACAAGCCCAAACAGATCAAGACTCAGTATGGCATAATATGCCCGCATCGCCCTTGCTTCGGCGAGATACAACGCTGCATTCGGATCATCCAATGTGGCAAGGGCATTAATTGCCGTAACCGCACGAGATGTACCTTGTGTAATGGAATTCCACGCATCACGAATCCGAACGTGCGCAGGCGTATAGGTATGGCGATGCATGTCGATATAAATACCATTATCACCCCAATCAGTTCCTCCCCTGTAAGGTAAAATGGCCTCATCCGTTGAAATCTCCTGCAACGCAAAATAATTGGTATGCAGAAATAACCCGGGGAGCACGGCGTAGACTGGAGCAATCGCGCCATCCGCAATTTTGTCAGGGGTAGCGCCACCATTAAGAGATTCATCCAACACTTCCTCCTCCAGGTCGGTGCACCCTTCGATCACCATCATGCTGAAAAACAGCATTGTTAATAAGATATATTTTTTCACAAGTTTCTTAGTTTAAAATGAAACATTCAATCCAAATATAAATGTCCTGGCTTTTGGATAACCAAGGTAATCGATACCATACGAAGTAATGCCGGCTATGCTGCGGTCCGTGTTCACTTCAGGGTCATAGCCATCGTAATCAGTAATTACAAATAAATTCTGGCCGGTAACATATAACCTGAGGGAGGTAATCCAATTATCCAGTTTTATCATTTGTGGCTTGAAATTGTACCCCAACGTTGCGTTGTTTAGTCGTAAGAAGGCACCATCCTTAAGGTACCTGGTTGATACAGAAGCCGGGTTGTTATTCGATTCTTCCGGAAATTCTTTAGCCACGATAGTCGTGTTAAGGGACTTGGCAAGACGCGCCTTATAGAAGTTTGCATTGGCCGTATTGTCGTATACTTTGTTCCCAGATACGCCATTGAAATTAAAGCTAAAATCGAAGCCCTTATATCCTACATTACCGAAGAAATTGAATTGTCTATTTGGCAACGCAGTTCCTGCCACTACCCGATCTGCGTCTGTATTAAGCCCATCGCCGTTGGCATCTCTGAACATGCTGAGTCCGTTTTCATCAATGCCGACGAAGTCTTTCATATAAAACGTTCCGATTGGTTCGCCGTTGATATAGCCGTTAATGGTCGCCGAAGTAAGTCCTGATCCGGAAGCGCTTCCGGTTGTAAGCACTGTGTAAGGAGAGTCTTCCACCACGTTGTCAATGAAAGTGATGTTACCGCCTACGCCATAGGTGAAATCATTGGTACTTCTAAACTGGTAATTTAATGCCAGTTCAAGGCCTTTATTGGTAATGGTCATATCTTCCACATTGTTCCAATAGGTTGTAGCGGGCTGAATAGGATCGGCAGGAACAACATCCAATAATATGTTATTTGACACCTTGTGGAAATAGTCAATCGTTCCGGACAAGGCACCACCAAAGAAACCAAAGTCAACGCCTACGTTAGTTTGTGTTGATACTTCCCATTGAAGATCGGGGTTTGCCAACCGCGAGTAAGTTGTGCCAGCAGGATAGGGAGCACCGGCGGGTGTAAGCGGATAACTTGTACTGCCGCTAATTGCAGAAGTAAACCGGGCCTGGGTAATTTTAGAAGGGATCTCCTGGTTTCCTGTCTTTCCCCACCCCGCACGGAGTTTTAAATTACTGAACGGACCTGATTTCAGAAAATCTTCCTCCGAGAGCCTCCAGCCCAATGCGAAGGAAGGGAACGTACCATACTTATTGTTTTCACCAAACTTTGATGAGCCATCAGCGCGTAGGGTGGCAGTTAGCAGATACTTGTCGTTAAAGCTATAGTTTGCCCTCCCAAAAAAAGACTGAAGTTCATTCTTTACTGCGGACCCGCTAGGTCGGTTGTCTACCAAGTCGATCTCCTGACCTAATCCCGGGTTGTAACGTGGTTCAATTCCATTGTCAGCAAACCGGTCGATACTCCATCCTTTGGATTGCACAAATATTTTCTGATATGAGTACCCCGCCATAACGGATACGTTGTGCGGACCTTTGTCAAAGGCATAAGTCAGATAATTCTCAAAGAGGCTGTTCCTGTTATTGACATAATAGGAGTCAAGGTCACCGATCTGTTGAGGTGTTGTGCTTGGAAGGGATTGTATATCCCGGTCCGAACTGGAAACATCTACTCCAAAATTTAGCTTATACACCAGACCTTTTATGATCTCAAAGGAAGGTGAAATGTTTCCTAAAATTCTTGTTGTATTCGTTATGTCACTGTACTTGGCTAACTGGAACAGTGGATTAGTTACATCCGGAAATATGGATGGGTTCCCCTCGGCATCATACGCCGGATACGTGGGGTTAAGGCTTAATGCGTTACCAATGATACCTTCAATGTTTGGGCGCTCACTTAAGGTATTAGTGGCATTTAAATTCAGGTCGATACTGAGCCTGTCGTTTAACAGTTTTTGAATCACGTTAATTCTCCCTGTATATCTATTCAGATCATTATTTTTAAGAATGCCTTCCTGATCTTGTATACCCAATGAAGCGAAATAGGTCAATCCTTCGCTTCCACCACCAAACGTAAGGTTGTGATTTTTTGTATAGGCGGTTCTTGTGATCTCTTTTTGCCAATCGGTTGAGCCATTTAAATCAGTAAGTTGTCCGCCGATCTCGACTACGCTGCTTCTGAATTCGTCTGCTCCGAGTACGGGGATTTGATTGGCCAGGTTTGAAATTCCAATGCTGGTACTAAAACCCATCGTTGGCCGTCCTGCCTTTCCCTTTTTCGTTGTTATCAAGACAACTCCGTTAGCACCTCTCGCACCATAGATGGCGGTAGCTGACGCATCTTTAAGAACATCCATCGATTCAATGTCCTGTGGGTTAAGAAAGTTCAGTGGGTTAATTGCTCCACCTGTACCTGAGTTATCGAGGGCCATTCCATCCACAACAAATAAAGGAGTACTACCGCTGCGAACACTACCGGCTCCCCTGATGGTAATGGACTGTGCGGCACCTGGCTCACCGCTGGCGGAGATAACGTTAACACCTGCCACTTTTCCTTGCAGCAATTGTTCGGGTGAGTTCATTATACCCTTATTGAAATCTTCGCTCTTTACCGAGGAAATTGCTCCGGTAATGTCCTTTTTCTCCTGGGTTCCATAACCGATCACTACTACTTCGGAAAGAGTTTCCGCATCATTAAGCAGTTTAATAGCAATTTCAGACTGACTGCCAACCCGTATTTCCTGGGTTACGGTTCCAATAAAACTGAACACCAGGACAGATTCAGCAGACGCTACTGACAGGGTATAGCCACCCTCGGTATCCGATACCGTTCCATTGGTAGTTCCTTTTTCCAGGATATTTACCCCGGGCAATGCAGATCCGGTTTCATCAGTTACCTTACCACGAATGGTAATGCCTTGTGTTAGTTCACGTAAAACGGATGCCGAACCCGTAATTGTTGAGACCTTTGCTGATATATCCGTAGGCATCAGGCCGACAAGGACAACCAGGGCACCGATCAAGAAATACCGATCGCGTGGATACGCAAAAAGCAATCTCTTTTGAAAGAATTGATAGATTTTTTTCATAGGCAATTATTAGTATGGTTAAGGGATTAGTAAATAAGATTTTTTTGTGGCCTCTTTTTGCAAAGAGATACTTTTTATAGGGCAGAAGGTTAACTTCATTGTTAAAGTTGTATTAAGCTTATAGTCCTGTTGCTCGTTGGAACATGAACTAAGTGTGAATGTGATTTGTAAACGTATTTGTTGCGCTGCTTTCGAAATTTTGCTTTACCATAATATCGATAAAGCTCTTGCGCTCCCTGCCCGGGTAATCACTCAAGTTCACCTTGCTAATGCTTGATGGGTACTGTCACTGGCAACTTCTACAGAACTCAGATTCAGCAAATCCGTAGTTCTTTCGCTATGGTTTACTCGTGTGTTGCACTCGATTTAGGCGGTCATGTATCCAATCTTTAAACCTGTAACAGTCGTTCAATACATTACTGTCAGTAGTTTCAAACTTCAAGAATATTATTCATTGAACCAATGGTATGGTGATCGTTATTTACGAAACCGGTTTCGTGATCAACACGAATCCAAGGGTTGAAGATTGGGAAATATTAGAAATCACAAAAAAAGTGTGAGGAAGGGCCGAGTACCCGGGGGAATTATTAAACGCAGACAGCTGCTGTCTTAAAACACCTGTCTTGAATTAATTTCTCGTTAACTTTTGCGGAGAATCGACAAAATTGAAAATCAGAACTGGTTTGCTCTTGTAGAATCACCGAGCTGGTGATTACTCAATGATGGCTCAGATTGACTATGGTCCCGTGCCATAGTCAATCTGAGAGAAATAGCAATATACAGTCTATTGGATTTTGTGTTGTAATCCTGTCCAGCTACCGCCATTATGAACCACTGTGTAGCCGTGTGATTTCAAAATACTTTTAGCGGAAGAACTCCTCATACCTGATGCACAGCAGGTAATTATAGGTTTTTCCTTGTTAGGTAATTTATGAAGATTGTTTGCCAGCTGGTCCACAGAAATATTTATTGATCCTTTGATATGGCCACCTGAGTATTCGCCTTTTGTGCGCACATCGAGAATAGTTGCTCCTTGTTTTACCAGTTGACCATAGTCAACGGAAGGACCAAGACCCAGAATTTGTTTTAATGATTCAAACATCTTGTATTTGGTTTACTAGTTGGTTTAAATTCATCCAATGGAAGTAACTCTGGCATTATATCAACACCGCTTGCCATTGCCCGCTTCTACACCCGCCTTGTCCAGTATTTTCTCCAGTGGGCAAAATCCAGTAAATGAGGACTGGAAGAGGTTCAGGCCTACAAAGGCGGTAAGCCCTAACCAGTAAATGTTTACAAAGTAGGCTAATATGATGCTGATCAACACCATCGTGCCGGCAACAGCTCGTACAATTCGTTCTCTCATTTTATTTAGTATTAGAAGGTTTACTTGTTAGTTCTATTTTTTTGATCCGCATTTTTTTACAAAACTGTTGGTCCTTGTATTCTTCACACACCTGATTCAGATTCTCAAGTGCTTTGTTGAATAGAAACAAATAGGAATTTCCTGAACTCATATTGAATTGGTTTCCATGGGGCATGCGATAGTCATTTTTAAGAAGCATAGCTTGATTTTTCAACTGGAACAATAAAGGCCCTAACCGGGAAACCGGTGTTGTTTTCAATATTGTATTTTTTGATCAGCTCCAGGGCATGGTCTGCTTTTATTTCCTCCGTAAAACTGAACAGGAAAATGGAGTCAAACTGTTCATTTCCACTGCTGAACCAATTGTCAAGAAGGTTAGAAGTTTGATGATCCTTAAATCCTATCGTTTCTGAAACGCTGAATACCTCAATGCCAGCCAGATCAAGGATATGGGCTACTTTCTTTTGATATTCTTTAAGACTCGTTACAACCAGAAGTTTCATAAGTACTTTAATTAAGAATGGATTTTATTTTTTATCATGTTGCTTACGCATCATTTTAAAGTAGAGCAACGGTACCACCAGCAGGGTTAGAAAGGTGGAGGTGATTGTACCACCCATCAGTGAAATGGCAAGCCCCTGGAAAATCGGATCGAACAATATGATTACCGCACCAAGGACTACCGCGCCCGCTGTTAATAGGATAGGAGTTGTACGTACGGCTCCAGCTTCGATGATGGCTTGTTTTAAGGGTATACCCTCTTCCAGGCGAATGTTGATAAAGTCAATCAACAATACGGAGTTCCGAACCATAACGCCCGCCAGAGCAATGAACCCGATCATCGAGGTAGCGGTGAAGTACGCACCCAGCATCCAGTGGCCCAATACAATCCCAATGAGTGATAGTGGAATGGCAGCAAGCATAACCACCGGGACTTTGAAATCCTGGAACCAACCAACTATTAGCATATAGATCATGATGATCACCACCGCAAAGGCAATCCCCAGATCACGGAAGACTTCGTATGTGATCTGCCATTCACCATCCCACTTCAGGGTAAAGTTGTCTTCAAACTCTGGTTGTTCATTGTAGGATTCTTCCAGCGTATATCCTTTTTTCATCTCAATGGTTTTCAGTTTGTCAGAGATTTCCATGATGGCATAGAAAGGACTTTCCAGATCGCCTGCCATATCTGCCAATACATAGACTACTCGTTTTTGATTCTTACGGTAAATGCTTTTGTCTTTAATTTCCTTTTTGATATTTACCAGGTCACCAATAGGAATGGCATTCCCCATCTGGTTAATGATTTTGAGATTGCGGAGGTCATTTACATTTCCCTTTTCAGCATCGCTCAGCTGCAATACAATATTGACAGGATCGAACGACACAGGGTTATGTAAAATGCCGGCGGGCATATTGGATAACGCTGCGTTCAACGTGGCTACTACCTGTGCAGGAGCAACCCCAAATCGCATGGCTTTTTCCTTGTCTACTTCAAAGCGGTATTCCGGTTGATCAGCCTCTGTCATCCAATCACTGTCAACAATGCCAGTAGTACCTTCAATCAGATTTTTCACCTGTCCTGCTATTCTAATCTGTTCATCGTAGTCGGGCCCATAAACTTCAGCGACAATAGTCGATAATACGGGAGGACCTGGTGGAACTTCAACGAGTTTAACATTGGCATTGTATTTCCGGGCGATCTTTTGAATAGCTGGTCGCAGTTCCTTTACAATTTCATGACTTTGTATACTCCGGTCTTTCTTGTCTATAAGGTTTACCTGGATATCAGCAACGTTTTCGCCACTGCGTAAATCGTAGTGACGGACCAGTCCATTAAAACTTATCGGACCTGCAGTTCCCACATAGCCTTGATAATTCCTGACCAGTTTTTGTTGTGCGATATATTGAGAAATTTCTTTAGCAACCACCGCGGTACGTTCCAACGTAGTTCCCTCAGGCATATCGATGACGACCTGAAATTCATTTTTATTGTCAAAGGGAAGCATCTTCACAGCTACCCACCTGGTGTAGAAAAATGAGACAGATCCAAGGAGAATAACAACTGTACTTACAATGAATGCCCAACGCTTCCATCTCGTTTCAAGCATCGGATTAATGGCTGCTTTGTACAGCTTGTATATTTTTGATTCTTCCAGTGTTGCTGGTGCTTTATCGTTATGCCCTTCCTTCTCCCGCAAGAATATGTATCCAAGGTAAGGCGTAAGTGTTAGTGCCACGATCAACGAAAGCATCATAGCAATGGAAGCACCAATAGGCATCGGGCTCATGTAAGGTCCCATCATGCCGGATACGAATGCCATCGGCAATACAGCGGCGATTACGGTGAACGTCGCAAGGATCGTTGGATTGCCAACCTCATTAATCGCGAAAATAGCAGCCTGTAAAAACGGCAATCGTTTCATTTTGAAATGGCGGTGCATGTTTTCGGCGATGATAATGGAGTCATCTACCACTATACCGGTAATGAAAACAAGTGCAAACAATGTAATCCGGTTGAGTGTGTAGTCCAGGAAGTAGTAGCTAAACAACGTCAGGGCAAATGTTACCGGAACTGATAAGAATACCACCAAACCCCCACGCCATCCCATTGCCAGCATAACAAAAATGGTTACCGCAATGACGGCCACAAAAAGGTGGAGCAACAGTTCTGACACTTTTTCCGACGCTGTCTCTCCGTAATTTCTTGTTTCTGTAACCTGTACCTCATCGGGTATCAATTCATTTTTCAGGTGCTCCACTTTGGTGACAATACGCTCCGAGAGTTTCATCGCATCGGCACCCTTTTTCTTTGCAATCGAAAGTGTTATGGCAGGGTAATCAGACTTATACTTTTCAGCTTGCACCGGATCGTTTTGCCCATATCCATAAAACACATATTGTGAGGGTTTTTCGGCACCTTCTTCAATAGTAGCTACCTGTTTCAGAAAGACCGGCTGTCCGTTGTTTGACCCCACGATAAGGTTTCCAACCTCGTCGGCGGTGCTTAGAAAATTCCCGGCATCTACGGAGAACGATGTGTCCTGGCTTATCAGATTTCCGGCAAGAAGCTGCGCATTACTTCCTTGTATTTGTTTGTTGATGCTGAGAAAATCAACATGACTTTCCGCCATCTTGTCTTTATCCAGCGTAACACTTACCTGGCGACTTCTTCCTCCAAGAATATTAACGGACGCTACATCCGGTATTTTTTTAATTTCATTGGTGAGGGTTTGACCAATTTGTTTGAGTTCATAGTCATTGTACTTCTCACTCCACAAGGTCAGGCCCAGCACAGGCACATCGTCGATGGCCCTTGTTTTTACCAGGGGCATCATGACGCCCGCAGGCATCTTGTCCATATTCTTCATCAGCTCATTGTAGAGTTTCACCAATGAGCGTTCAATATCCTCGCCAACATAAAACTGAACGATCAGCATAGCCTGACCTTTCATGGAGGTGGAATAGACGTACTCCACACCTTTAATATTGGAAATTATTTTTTCCAACGGCTGTGACACGCGTGCCTCAACTTCTCTGGGTGATGCTCCCGGGTAACGGAGAAAAATATCCGCCATCGGCACATCGATCTGTGGTTCTTCTTCCCGTGGGATCAACATCGTGCTGTATCCGCCAATCAGCAGAAAGGCAATCATCAGCAAAATGGTTAGTTTCGATTGTATGAATGCTTTCGCAATATTTCCTGACAAACCTTCTTTCATCGTGAAAATCGTTATTCGTTAATGGTTATTCGTTTGTTGACGAGTAACCATAATTTATTTTATATTAATTGGTGCGCCGTTGTACAGTTTGCCTTCGCTTTCAAGAATGAATTGTTCATCGCTGCGCAGACCGGATATAATTTCCACATTGTCACCTTGTACTTTCCCTAACCGGACCCAACGGAGCAATGCAGTCTGGCTTTCAGTGGTGGTATAAAGTCCTGTTAGCTGATCTTTATAAACAATTGCAGAGGCGGGTACCAAAGCTATGTTCTCTTTTGTTGCACTTACTGTGGTTGGAATTGATACGGTGGCATACATGCCTGAGTAGACATCAGCCCTATCATTTTCAGAGATAGTCACTTTTATCATATACTGCCCTCCGCTGAATGTGGAGGATGGGCTTACTTCCGTGACTTTTCCTTTTATTAGTTTTCCTGTTGACTTGATCACTATCTCTGCTTCTGCTCCTTGCTTTACATTCGCGATATCCGCTTCCGATATGGCAGCAGCAACCTGGTAGTTTCCAGGTTGCTCTATAACGAGCATTGGCATTCCTGGATTAGCCATACTGCCGACGTCAATATTTTTCTGCGTAATGACACCGGAGAATGGTGCGGTAAGATTTGTATAAGCGAGCATGGCTTCTGCTTCGTTTTGCATCTGTCTTGCGGCCTCAGCTTTAGCTTTAACAGAGTTGTAATGCAAGGTTGCATTTTCAAATTCTTTCGATGAGGCGCTGTTTTGCTTAAAAAGTTCTGCATAACGTTCGTAGTCTTTCTGAGCGTCCTTCAGTGCGGCCTCTGCTTCTGATAACATTGCCGAAGCCTGAGCCTTTTTAGCAGTTATATCTGCATTGCTGATTGTGGCAAGAAGTTGTCCTTTCTTAACCTTATCTCCTGCTTTTACTTTGACACTGGTGATGAAGCCCATCACTCGGGTACTGATCACTGCCTTTTCTTTGGCCTCGATCTGTCCACTTGCCTGTATGGTTCCCCCCGTCTGCCGGATTGCAGTAGCAACTGAAACGCTAACTGGCACTGTCTTCTTTACTTCCCCTTCATGATTGTCTCCGGAACAAGAGGCAACGAGAATGCCTGTCAGCAATGACAGCGCGATAAAAATTTTATTGATACGTATTTTCATAAGGTTCATTATTTACTTTCAGCAGTGGTTGTTAAGAATTCCAGGTAGGCCTGTGTTGTATTATATTGAAATATTGCCTGAGCATGGTTGAGTTTTTGCTGCGACAACTGTGTTTGTGATTGTAATATATCGTTCGTTGCAACCAGCCCCTGCTGATAACGGTTTTGCAGGATACGCAATGCTTCAGTCGCCTGGTTCACAGCAATCTCCTGTTGCTGTAAAGCGTAATGGGTATCCTGTGCCTGGCGAAGTGTTTTGTTAAGTTCAAGCTGACTCTGTTCTTTCTGATAGTTGAGCTGTTCGGCCATCTTGCTCCGCTCGATCCGGTGTTGGGCAATTTTATTTTGAGTTGCTGTACCATTAAAAATTGTCCAGGATAACTGGGCGCCTACGAGGTAGGAGTCAGATCCGAAACCAAAAGCTTCGTTATCGTTCAGCAGGTATTCACCAAAGGCGTTGAGTTTAGGCAGATAAGACATCTTCCCGGAACTCACTATCATATCCTTCGCCGCTATTCCAGCTTGTATAGCTTGAAAATCTGCGCGATTGGAAGGAACATTAGTTTCAACATTTACAATAGATGACATTTTTTCAATTTCATCCACCCTGTAAATAACACCGGGCTGAGCATCCATCAGAAGACTCAGGTAATCCGATGCGTTCAGCACACTGCTTTTTGCGACTGCCAGGTTGCTCTCCATCGTTGTAACCTGAACCTGGACGTTCAACACATCGGATTTTTGTAACAATCCTTTTTCAAAACGATTGTTAGTTGATTCATAGATTGCGTTAGCCGTTTCAAGAGCTTCCTTCAATACGTTTTCTGCCTGGTGAGCAAGCTGAAGTTGGGCGTATGCCTTCTGAACTTCGAAGGTGAGGTATTCCCGGGTGCGTTTCGCCTTGAAGGCATAGACATCTAGTTGTTGATTCGCCGCCTTTCGCATGTGCATCATGTCCATGTTCAACAGCGGCTGCTTCCATTCTGCCTTAGTCATAAAGTTTTGGGTGGCCGATGGATTGTTGAGCAGTTCAGGATTAAAATCTGACTGAGAAATGGATTGTTGCTGGAGTTTAAAACCAAAGGCGTTCAGTGGATTGTTTGTGGTCATCGCTGAGTAGCTCAAATTAATCTGAGGGAGGAACACAGCATTTGTTTGTTTGTAGCTGGCCATAGCGCTCTCCTGATCCAGCGTGGCCATTACGATCTCCTTATTGTTTTTGAGTGTCGCATCGAGTGCATCCTGTAGTGTAAGCGGCACCGTATTCTGTGCTTGTAAGGATGCCGAAAAGGAAAACGTAAAAATCAGCAGCCCGAGCAATACTTTCTTCATAGTGTAAAATTTTATACAAAGGTATCGCGGAGGTTCGCCCTTCACTGTGACTTGCATCACGTTCAGTATTTTTTTAAGAAAGTCGGTTTCATTTATTCATCGAAGGATCGATGAAGGACCAGAGCCATCAGTATTGATTGGGAAATGAACTAAGGAAGAGAGCGGTGACTCAGCAAAAAAGTGTTTACACTGGCGCCTTTACCGTTGATAAACCTGGTTGATAAATGGGAATCAGAGTTTGCCCGTGGCCTCTACCAGAACAGCTTTTTCAACCAGTCCGGTGTGCGACCATTTTTCAATACCATTCTGAAAAATTTTGACAAGGGGAATCTCGTCAATACCAAGTTCTGCTGCCAATTGTTTGTTTTCATCAATGTTCAGCCGTACTACGTTGATTTTGCCTTCATTTTCTCTGGCAAATTCTTCCAGCATCGGTTCCATCTTTTTACAGGGACCGCACCAGGGTGCGTAGAAGTCAATAACAGTAATAGAATTAGCTGAAATAATAGTATTGTACTCTTTCATTGAAATCTTGTCACCAACAGATTTTTGTGATGATGATGTGGTCAGGTCATAGTTATTTTTTGTCCATGCCAGTGTGCCACCTTTCATATCATACACCTGGACAAATCCGTTGTTTCGCATAAACTGCGCTGCACTTTTGCTTCTGGCACCGGAAAGGCAGTATACAAAATAGGGTTTACTTTTGTCCAGCGTACGTATTTCAGCCTGAAATTCCGAACTGTTGTAGTCAATGTTTCGTGCTCCGGCTATAAATCCCCCTTCGAATTCCTCTGGAGTTCTCACGTCTAGTATTATAGCGTCGGGTGTTTGCTTCAGTTTATTTGAAAAGGCTTCAGCAGATACGGTACCGTTTTCCTTTAAGGTCTGAGCATTGTTACAGTTGACTAATATGGTGCTCAATCCAATAAACAATATGATCCAAACGTATTTCATTTTTTGGTAGGTTATCAGCGTCAATCTATAGCGTCAACGTATTGGCCCGGTTACTAGTGCTGAGATTTGAAGACAATATGCCAAACCCCGCGCAGGTCTCCTTCTTTAAAATCGACCGCTCGATCATCCGGGTACAGTTGTTGGATGCTTGCGAGCGTGGTGTTTTGAATTTGTTTGCCGGGTGTACCGTGACAGTTCAAACACATGGGTTGCATCAAAATCGGTTTGAAGAAATGTATTTCCTTCTTGGAAGAATGTCTTACAACCTTTGTTTCAGGTTTCCCACCGGATAAGAGATTAGTATTTATTTCGTCGAGAATTGCCTGTTCAAGGCTGTCAGGGCTATTGTCAGGATTTCTATATCGCAAAGCAGTTCTTCTCACAACCACACTGTCCGAATAGGTAGTTGTAAGTGAATAGGCATTTTCGTTACAAAATGTAATTGCTCCATCCATTCCGTGGGTACTTATTGCGTTGAGCAGGGAGTTTCGAAGGGTGTCAAAGGTGAGGGCAACAATTGCGTTGCCCTTCTTTGTATAAACTGAATCAGGAATGGGCTCCCCGCCGACAGTCTTTTGTTCAGGTTTGTTTTTGGTACAACTTATGGCTGTGAATACGCTTGCGAGTATCGCCAGGGCAACAATCACTTTTCCGATACCATGGTTGTCATAATAAGTTTTCATTTTTCAGTATTGTTCTCTATGCCTTTTTTAGGAGAACTGAATACGTTGTCCATGAGACCACCCATCAGGCCACCGTATAACGTGCTATTGACAGGTGAAGAAGTGATGGCGCAGCTCCCACTCACACAACCGATAAAATACCAATACAGATACCCTCCTGCTGCGCCAATCACAATCCCTATCCCCCAAATCATCCAATTCTTCATAAGTTCTTTTTTATGTCACTGCAAGTTCAGCATTATAATTTCCTCTCCGTGTGACTAGAATCACAAACCAGGGAATTAAACCATTTCTCCTGACCAGCGCATAATGCCGCCCGCGAGGTTATATACTTCAAATCCCATGTTTGACATCATTGCACAAGCCTGACCGCTTCGGGCTCCGCTTCTGCAATAAACAAAGTATGGCCTCGCCTTGTCCAGGGCGGAAACTTGATTCAAAAACATTGGATCCATGATATTCATATTGATGGATTGTGGAATCCTTCCGCTTTCAAATTCTTCAGGTGTTCGTACATCCAGTACTATCGCCCCGGTTTTTTCCTGAAGCTTTTCCTGAAAATCTTCTGCATACAAGTTTTCGTATTTCGTTGCTGCTGTATTTAAAGTCATAGTTGTTCGCTTAATTTGTTGGAATCATTTGATTGCGTTTTCGCGCAAGCATAGTTTGTACAGGGCACATCGGTAGCGGCAATGGCTTTCATTCCGTCGCCTACGTTGATTAAATTATCCCATCCTCTAGCTTTTAGCATAGAAGCGGCAATCATGGAGCGGTAACCGCCGGCGCAATGCAGGTATACACTACCTGTTTTTGGAACTTCAGCCAAATGATTGTTGATAAAATCAAGGGGTATATTTATGGCACCTTCAATGTGTTCAGCCTGGAATTCACCGGGTTTTCGAACATCGATGATAAATAATTTTTCTTGTCTGAATCGTCCGGCAAATTCACTTGCAGAAACATTCTCGATGGTATCTATCTCCTTGCCCGCCTGAAGCCATGATTTAAAGCCATTCCGGAGATATCCCAGCGTATTATCAAATCCGACACGTGCGAGGCGTGTTACAACTTCCTCTTCGCGGCCGATGTCAGCTATCACCAACAAGGGCTGACTGACACCCGGAACCAAAGATCCAACCCATGGAGCAAAGCTTCCATCAATCCCTATATTAATAGCGTTTGGGATAAATCCTTTTCCGAAGACTGACGCTTCGCGCGTATCAAGAACGAGAGCACCCGTTTCATTGGCAATCAATTCAAATTCTTCTGCTGAAAAAGCACGCAGACCTTTGCTGAGCACGGAGTCGATGCTTTCATATCCTTCCTTGTTCATCTTCACATTTTCAGGGAAGTAGGCAGGTGGCGGAAGGAGGCCGTCTGTTACTTCTTTTATAAACTCATCACGAGTCATGTCTGCCCGAAGCGCATAATTTGTTTGCTTTTGATTACCCAGCGTATCGACTGTCTCGTTCATCATATTCTTTCCGCAGGCTGATCCTGCGCCGTGTGCCGGATAAACGATGACGTCGTCGGCCAATGTCATTATCCTTGAACGAAGAGAGTCAAAAAGCAAACCCGCCAGTTCTTCCTGGGTGAGGTGTGCTGCTTTCTGAGCGAGGTCGGGTCGTCCCACATCCCCGAGAAAAAGTGTGTCGCCGCTGAAAATGGCATAATCTTTTCCGCCTTCGTCTCTTAACAAATAAGTTGTGGACTCCATCGTATGGCCTGGTGTATGAAGGACTTTAATGGTAACGTTGCCCACTTTTAATATTTCGCCATCCGTTGCTATGTGACAAGCAAATTTTGGCTGGGCTGTAGGACCATAAACAATAGTAGCACCTGTCTTGGCAGCCAGGTCAAGATGGCCAGATACAAAATCGGCATGAAAATGTGTTTCCAGAACATATTTAATCGTTACACCATCAGCTTCAGCCTTTTCAATATAAGATTCCACTTCCCGAAGTGGATCAATAATCACGGCTTCTTTACCTGAACGGATATAATATGCCCCCTGAGCAAGGCATCCAGTATAGATCTGTTCTACTTTCATGTCTTTTATTTTTTGTTCCTGATATGTATTCAATTACGATACAAAGTTCGGTATACTCCGGAGACTATTCAGTGATTTTAGTCACCAAGCCAATTAAAGCACTATTTCTTTTATCATGATGTAAATGGACATAGTGAGCGCAAACCAGCCAAATCCGGACTTTAGTCTTCGGCCTTCAATGAACCGGGAAAAATAGGAGCCAATGAAAACACCGGCTATGGCAAGGCCTGATACAAGGATGATAAAGGGGAAATTAATCTCCTTTAGCAAAGTCAGATCCCCGATAAAACCGATAAGGGAATTTATAGCGATAATTATCAAAGAGGTTCCAATCGCCTGCTTCATCGTGAGTCCGGTCAGTAAGACCAGCGCAGGGATAATCAAAAACCCTCCGCCTGCGCCAACTATCCCGGTAACGACGCCGACAATAAATCCTTGAGTCACAATCATGAAGTATTTTTTTTGATGGCTTGGACCACTAAACACCCTTTGTCTGTCACGGATCATGTGAACAGAAGCCAAAAGCATGGTCATGGAAAAGAAGACCATAATGGCAATATTCTTTGTTAGCGCGAAAGTGCTTATCGTTAAAAGCGTATCCGGAATATGCGGAAGCAAAAAATGGCGCGTTAAATAGACCGCCAGAGTTGATGGTGCTGAAAACAACAAGACACTTTTAAAATCAACTGTTTTAGTAAGTGCGCTTCGTATTCCTCCTACAAGTGATGTTGTACCGACAATAAACAAGGAGTACAATGTAGCCAGAGTGGGCTCAATGTGGAACAAATAAACCAGTACGGGGATAGTAATAATGGACCCACCACCACCAATCAACCCCAGGGATAATCCAATCAGGCCAGAAGCCAGATAGCCCGCAATATTTTCCATCGAATACGAATTTGAGTACAAAATTCGCAAGAATGGATATCGGACTTGGTGACCTCGGTCACGCTGATCTATAAATTTAGCCGCGCTATCTCATTGCGTGAAATAGAAATTCTTTTCTGCGATTCAAGTTTTTTCAATAAACGTGATATGACCTCACGGGAGGAATTAAGGTCGTCTGCTATTTCCTGGTGCGTAACCGTTATTTTGTCGCTTCGAAAAGATTCAAACTGCCGCTTGAGATAGAATTCAAGTTTTTGGTCCATGGAGTGAAAAACAACCTGGTCAATTACCTGCAGCAATTCCTCAAAGCGTGACCGATAAGTCTCCAAAACGAAATAGTACCATTGTCTGTGGTCCTTCATCAATCCATCCATATGTTGAATGGGAATGGCTAATGCTTTTACTTTCGACATAGCCTTTGCCTTAATGGCGCTGGTTTCATTTTTGGTTGCGCATATGATCGAAAGTGCGCAGGCACTACCTTTTTCCAGATAGTAAAGAAAAAACTCCTCACCATCGTCTCCTTCACGGTAAATCTTGACCCGACCATCCAGCACCACCATGGAATTTTTGAAATACTGGCCGGGGCGCATAAGCATTTCGCCATCTTCAAATTCAACGGTTTGACCCACCCTTTGAAGATGTTCAATCAGTTCAGGGTCAAACTGAGGAAATAGCTGCTGTAGTTCCATAGGGAAGTAAAATCAAGTTGTACAAAATTAGATTAATTTATGAGGAACGATCATTTAATCGATAGTTCTACGGTCGATTACAGGCATTATACAAGACTTCCCTCATTTCATCCGCGTTAAGGGGAGTCGGATTGTTCTTGTTATCAGTGATCTGAATAATTTTATCATAGTCTACGGGCCTCACACCACTTTGCGCGAGGGTCGGGATGTTCATTTCGTTTGTCCACATCCGGATAACCTCCAGAAACGATTCATAATAATATTGCTCCGACTTGTCTTTCTCTGTGGAAAAAAGTTTTCCGATAGTCGCATATTTATGTAGTGCGACCTGATTTTCCCTGGTTGAAAGTAATTTTTGAACCGTTACCGTATTCACCGCGGCCATCAGCGAACTGCAAATGACACCATGCGATATGTCAAAATATCCACCTATTGATGAGGCAAACCCGTGCACTAATCCCAGGCCAGCATTTGCCAGCGTGATACCTGAAAGGTAAGAAGCAAGCGCCATGTTGGTCCTCGCCTCGAGAGAATCACCTTCATGATACGCCTTCAGCAACGACGTAGATACCAGTTTTAAGCCTTCATAAGCGAGGGCATCGGTTATTGGATTAGCGGTTGTAGAAAGGTACGACTCTAACAACTGCGTAAACGCATCCATGCCACTGGCGGCTGTAATAGACGGCGGGCAACTGATAGAAAGCATCGGATCAATAATCGCCACATTAGGTACAAAGTTGTTGTGACGTAACGACCTCTTAAAACCACAGGGTCCGATTTCAGAGAGCACTGCATTTTTGGTGGCTTCACTTCCTGTTCCGGATGTTGTTGGAATAGCGATATAGGGGATCTTCATCCCAGGATGCGGAAGTTTAAGACCAACACCTTCCAGATAATCTTTAACGGAAGTATTCAAGGGGATCATAGCAGAAATGGCTTTGCCGGCATCCAGTACACTTCCACCGCCAATAGCCACCAACACATCGGGCTTATACGCTGAAAACTTCATTACAGCAGTATCAACCATTGCCGGAGTTGGCTCTTTTTCAATTATGCACTGCTCTACGATAAGACCCCCACCGTTCAATTGATTAAGCAATGCTGAGGCATAGTCTGAAGAGTGAAACGAACGCGCACCGGTAATGAGCAAAACTTTAGTACCAAACTGTTTTGCTATTGACGACAAGACGGAAATTTTCCCTGTTCCAAAATGCAAGTGAGGAGTAGGTGAAAAGCTAAAGGCATCCATCCCTGCTTACCTTAATTCGACGTGGGGAATAAGATCATATGTTTTACACCCTCCCGTGGCTTTGCCATCCAGTTCGCCACGCTGTCGCGCCATGTGGAATAATGCTCGGTTTCTTTGTGTCTTAAGGCTGCCTCTTCCGTTTCGTAGGCTTCATAGAATACAAATTTGCAGGGGTCCAGGGGGTCCTGAAGGATATCAAAGCGAATGTTTCCCTTTTCTCTTACAGAGTTCTCGTGGTTCTTCTTTGTTGCCGCTTTGAACTCCGCCAAAAACTCAGCTTTAACCTGAATGTAAATAAGGGTTGCGATCATGGTAGGTTGTACTATTTATTTCCTAACCTACGAAATACTTTCCTACTTGTTAAGCAGCCGAGGTGAATTGGTGAATTCATAAGGGAGTGGGCCCCTTTTCCCTTCAGACGAGGCGGGTTCATGCGTCCTGCTGGTGGTCATAAGAACACCATCCAACAAGTAGAAAAGAAAATGCATCAGGGCATTAGATGCCTGCTGACTACAGATTCCTTTCGGTCAGATTGCTTTGCCTTTGTTGCTTTACTGTCAACTCAGCCGTGTGAGTGGCATATGCGGCGAAAAGCATCAACAACATAATAAAAATCACCCGGAGGATGTCAGTCATAATTTTATTATTAACTGTCTAGACTCTTGAATTTAATTTATCTAAACGCAGTATCCGTGCCAGACAAATAATGCCATGCCGAAGGAAAATGAGACTTTTTAAATTGCGGGGCTGGTCAGGAAGTACTCAGTGGGGAGAATCTCCTCACCGTTTTGAAAGAGGGAAACTAAAAATGACATTTATTGATTCTGGCTATATACCTTTAGCTGTTGAAATTATCAAATGATGGATGCTGCGAATACAAAACTCAAGGAGCGGGTCAAGGAATTAAAATGCCTGTATGATTTATCCAGAATCGCGCTGGATGCAGGCAACGATTTAAAAGCCCTACTCTCAAAAACACTTTCTATACTACCGGATGCCATGCAATATCCGGATCTGGCCGAAGTGAGTATTACGGTAAACAAAGTAAACTATGCCACAAAGGGATTTGCCAGGTCGGGATTTCACATCACATCTTCAATTGGTGTTGGCAAGATTAAGTATGGGTTGATAAGAGTCGGGTACAGGCCTTCAAAGAAGTTGAATGCGAGGTCACCGTTTCTGGTGGAGGAAAAGAATCTGATCAGGATAGTGGCGAGGGAATTATCATTGTTCGTTAAACGCGCGATCATCGAGGAGAGCAATCAAAAACTGGAGATGCAGCTGCAACACTCCAAGCGGCTTGCTTTTGTGGGTGAGTTGTCGGCTGGAATTGCGCACGAATTAAACGAACCGCTGGGGAGAATCCTGGGATTTGCACAGTTAGTGAAAAAGAACGGTTCCTTAAGCGAGCAACAACAAATTGATGTCGACCGGATTATAAAGGCATCACTTTATACGCGGGAAATCATTAAGAAACTAATGATTTTTTCAAGGCAGATGCCCAGGCAGATTAACCCCGTTAACCTGAATACCATCGTAGCTAACATTTTATATTTTATCGATGTCCGGTTTCAAAGCAGAGGACTTGAAATCATACAACAGCTTGATCCGAAATTGCCAGTGATTCAAGCTGACCCGGTTCAAATGAGCCAGGTTTTAGTAAACCTGATTACAAATGCAATTCATGCCATGCCTAAGGGGGGAAAAGTTATTGTGATGACGGGGTACAAAGAGAATCGGGTGAGTTTGATTGTGAAGGATTCGGGTACCGGAATGACAAGTGAGGTGAGAAGAAAAATCTTTGAGCCATTCTATACAACAAAACCCATCGGACAGGGGACGGGACTGGGCCTGTCTGTTGTACAGGGAATCATAGACGAGCATAAGGGAAACATTGTTGTGAAGAGTATTTTGGGTAAAGGTTCGAAATTCGAAATACTATTGCCGTTGAAACAGACGAATAGTTGATATGAAACATATACAGGTTGTAAACAATATTAATGTGTTGGTAGTCGACGATTCGCCGGAAAGCGTCGAACTCATTAAGCGTAACCTTCTTTCAAAGGGATACCAGATATATACTGCCCGTAATGTCCAGTCGGCAATTAAGCTGCTGGCGTCCGTATCCATTGACTTGCTGATAACGGATTTGAAAATGCCGGGTGAAAACGGGATTGAGTTGGTGAGACATACCTCAGAGAATTATAAGGGTGTGGGTATCCTGGTAATAACCGGGTTCCCCTCAATACAAGGAGCGGTTGAATCAATTAAGATTGGGGCAGAGGAGTACCTGGTAAAGTCGTTTACGGATGAGGAACTCTTTGCGGCGGTTGAGAGAGTACTGAAGAAATCACGTAAACCGGTAATCAGAACGGAAAAGTTGTCCTCGCAGAATTTTGGAATCATTGGCCAGTCTGCCGAAATGAAAAAAGTATTTAATACCATAAACAAGGCGAAGGCCACCAATGCGACTGTTCTGATTTTTGGTGAAAGTGGAACGGGAAAGGAATTGGTAGCGAGGGCCCTTCATTATGGAGGACAGGTTTCAGCTGCTCCATTTGTTCCTGTCAATTGCGGAGGGATTCCAGACTCTTTGCTGGAAAGTGAATTGTTTGGGTACGTGCGGGGAGCCTTTACAGGCGCCACTGAAACACGGGCAGGTTTCTTTCAGACGGCCGATGGAGGAACAATTTTCCTGGATGAAATCAGCAATACCAGTTTGGCGATGCAGGCAAAACTTTTGCGGGTATTGCAGGATAAGGAGTTTTATATGATCGGATCGAAGAAAACCCTTAAAGTAAACGTACGTGTTGTAGCGGCAACAAATGTTGATCTTATGCAACTCGTAAAGAAGGGTTTGTTCCGCGAAGACCTGTACTATCGCTTAAACATTATATCCATTGATCTGCCACCACTTCGCGAAAGAGGAGAAGATATTTTTGAATTGATCGAATTCTTTCTGGAAAAATACGTCCAGGAATTGGGTAAGCCGCCTATGAAGTTTTCCACAAAGGCCCTTCAAGCTTTGCGCGATTACACATGGCCCGGCAATGTTCGCGAACTCCAAAACCTCGTTCATCGATTGGTAATAATGTCCGAGGACACCACGATTGATATACCGGACCTCCCTGAGTCATTTCGATTTTCCGGCAAACGAACCAGGGGCCTCGACCGAAAACTCGAAGATGTTGAGCGCGAATACATACAGGATGCATTGGCAGCTAACAAAAACAACATTTCAAAAACGGCGATCAGCCTTGGGATCGACCGGAAAACGTTGAGGGATAAGTTAAAGAAAACCAAGCGATCAGATTAGTGGTGAAAAAAGTACCACTGGTTCAATTTTCATCAACCGATCCGTATTCGATATAGCGAAATCGTCTCCTGTAGCGCCATTTCAGAGTGGTACGTCTTTTGGATTGTAAGGCAGTAATACGCCTATGCAAACACAGGAATCCATCGAATTTTTATTAGAGAGTGAATTGTTTGGCCTTTGCGCCAGCTGTTCTAACGCTGACTATTGCGCGTATCGAAAGACGACGGAAAAAATCATCATTCAATGTCAGGTGTACGAGCCAAATAACGAGGTTGAAGATAGGGTATCAGTGACCGTTGAGCCCAGAGGGCTTTGTATGAACTGTGCCCTGGCGAGACTTTGTCAACTACCGGACAGATCTGTGGGCGTGTGGCATTGCGAAGAATACATATAATTCTATCCAGCATGAGACAACTATTTAGTGCACTCTTTAATAAGCAGAAGCCAGTCAGTAAACAAAAGCCAGTCTGTAAGAACGGAAGGTGGAAGGAATTTAATAAACACGGAATATTGATCGCTGTGGGTAATTTCCACAATGATCAGAAGCATGGCCAGTGGCTGGAGTACTACGACACTGGAGAATTGATATTGGAAGAGAACTATGAGTATGGTACTTCCCATGGGCGTTATGCCACTTACCACCCTAATGGGAAATTACAGAGTGAGGGCACTTATGTGAGGGGAAAGCGGGAAGGATATTTCATCGCTTATGATGAAGACGGAAGACAGGTTAAGTCATTACTTTTTAGTGATGATAACCTGGTAGAGGAACTGAAATTGCGGATAGCTGTCTAGCTATTGAGCTATGTATGATTTGGGTTTCACTCTAACTCAATAGTTACTTTTACATTGCCAGAGCCTAACGCCGTGGCCAGACCGGTTGTCTTGTCAATCTTTCCGAGTCTCGTGTAACTATAGGATGTGGAGAAAGTCTCGTAGAATAGCACCAGCGTATCTGAACCCCACAACATCAGATCGCCTTCGCTGATGGTACGAACGTTTGATGCATTGGCAGGTAGGTTCTGTGAAAAACGATAGTACTTTTCGTTTCCGTTCAGCTCGGTCATGTTTACTGTAAGGGGTAGCGTTGATTTGAAGGCGTTGGCTGAAGCATTGTCCAGAAGGGTAGCCATGAACGTCTGGTTACCTACTTTAATTCTGATTTTGGTGGTCATATCATCGGTTTCCTGATCGATATTTTGAATGCTTTTACTATTCGCGACCGGAATTTCTTCATGGCCGGCTGATCCAATCAATAGTGGAAACATAAATAGTAGAGCAATTGTGTACTTCATGCTGCTAATAGTTTCTCATGACCAACCAGTCAGAATGTAGCCACGCGACTTTTAAAGGTACAGTGTTGTTGAGCAAAGGTACCGCATTGGCTTCATTTCGCGTCACTCGACCAACAAAGTCTGGTTCCAACTTGGATTGAAAAATGTTTTTAGTTTTCGGCTTGTTAAGAATCGTATTCTTCAGCAAGCCTAACTACTTGTAGACAATATTTAAGGGCTCAAATCTCCAGACCGTAGTACCTTCCCCATAGCCGTTTCTGTAAACCGTGTATGCCGAATTATGGGCACTTGCGCTGGCAATGTTGTAGGAGTTGACGTATTCAGACGGAAAGGTTTGAAGCTCCCGCCATTGATTCGTAAGCAGGTCCAGCTCATAAATATCGAAGTAACTAATTCTGTCCGGACTAAAATACCGGTGGCTCAATCCTATATATAGCTTGTTCTTGTTTACGAGAGCTACCACCCATTCGCTTTTATTTCCAGGATAGGTCGCAATTTTAGTCCAGGTACCACTCACAGGGTCAAACACCACTATGTCGTATGTAGATGTTATTGCATAAAGCGTGGTCTTGGTCTGGAAAGTCTGCAAAATAATATCCTCAGAATAGTCGGCTAATTTATTGAACGAATTGGTGTCTGGGTCATACTTGTAGGATGCACTGTTGTCAAATAGAAAGCCGTTTCCGCCAACTTGTCCACCAAAGAAGTAACGGTTCGTTGGTAACCCCGCATTCCCAAGATTTGTCCACGTATTCGCGTCAGAGTCGTACTTGTAGAAGTCACCTGTTCCTGTCGACTTAAAATAGCCCGATTTTCCGATTGAGAACATGGAATAGTAAGTGCCCGTATTTCCCGCAAGTGGGAAATTAGTTCGGCGAATAAGTGTTGACGTTACCGTATCAATTTCAAAAAAGGAATTGCTTTGAAAAATGATATAAGGTTTACGGTTAATAGTTATTCCAAAAGAATTATCAAATCCAGTGTTAAGGTTATAAATGTTTGCGCACCACGGCGATTCTTCTGAAGAAGCTGCAGGTGTGAATTGTATGGGTTGTGAATAACACGTGGCAGCGTTTATGGTAACGTATGCCCGTATATCATAGGGTAATCCACAGACAAGGTTATCATTGATTTGGGTCATGAAGTTTGTCGGTGTCGGCTTGCCTGGCAATGCGATTGTTTGTACATCATTCGTTACTCCGGTCCTGACCGTAAACCCATAATTTTCAACATTTTCGTATGATACGTATGGTGATATTTCGAGAAAAGCAGTTACTCCGAGGCTTGTAATATCTCTTAGATCCGGTGTAGTGGTGACAAAGAATTCGCAAGTTAATGGTGTGGTATCTATTGTCTTTGAGCCATTGCTTTCAAACGTAGTACTTTTCGAATAACATTCCGTTCCATTGAGAGTCATGAAACCTTTGATCTCATACACATATCCAGCTATTAAGTTTTCTTCGATGGTTTTTGTCAGTGCTCCATCTACTGATTCCGGATCCAGGTAAACATAGAATTCCTGCTGGCTGGTTTCAATTTTATAGATGAATCCAATTTCAACAGTTGCGGAACTTAATTGATATCCTGACAAGTCTATGGTTGCAGTGGCACCTTCTTCATTGATATTGCTGATTTGCACAGCAGTCGAACTAAAGACCGCGCATGTCAGTGGTAGTTTTTGCTCGGGATCATCCTCTTTCGAACAGGAAAGCACAAACGTTAAAATCAGAATTCGCAGTAGAGAATGTCGCATCAGATTGAATTGGTTGATAACCCGGGTTTGGAGGGGAATGTTGCCCGGAAATAAAATTTAGCTAATTGTTAATCGGTCAAAAATACATCAGTAAAAGTTCTTAGACAAGGTGTCATGTTTATTGGAAAGCGTACTATTTGAAATTTCTTCCTTCTGGAAAAATATTGCCCTGAACAATTTCACTCTCCTGCGCTTTCTTTTTCAAAAAAGGTGATGTGGTTTCATCGGAACGAGACATGGGTTTTAAGGATAAATCTTCTTTGTTTGATTTCGTAAGCTGCCGAAGCAGATTTGAAAAATTATAACAACGTGTCACAATAACATGGATTACTTCCTTTTCACGTTGTAGTTTTCCTTCGACCATGAGTAGCCTCGACTGAATGATTTCCTTTCTATATTCATCAAACAACTTCTTGAAGACTACGAGGTTTGCTATTCCCGTTTCATCTTCAAGCGTAATAAAACAAATACCACTTGCCGTACCTGGCCTTTGCCGCACCAGCACAAGACCTGCGACTTTCACGAGATCTCCGGCTTGAGCCTGTGCAAGAGACGAGGCGGAAAGTACATTAAACTGACTCAATTGTTCTCTGACAAAACTGACCGGATGGGCTTTTAATGACAAGGAAGTAGTAGCGTAGTCGTGAACCACATGTTCTGATAAGGTCATTTCAGGAAGATCAACACTTTCCTCACTATCTGCGTAAGCCGATTGAGCCGAAAAAAGTGCGCGAGGCTGATGATCCCTGGTGGATACTTTCCACAATGCCTTCCTTCTGTCGAAACCCATCGACCGGAAAGCATCTGAGTCGGCTAACTTTTCCAGACTAGCTTCAGATATACCTGTTTCACGAAGTTGATGAATGGAAATGTATTTTTTTTCTCTCTCAGTAATCAATATGTCCATATCTTCTTTACGTAAACCTTTTACCTGGCGAAACCCAAGCCGAAGCGACCAATACTTGCCCGACATTTTCTCCAGCTTGTTATCCCAATCAGAATAATTTATGTCTACAGGCAGGACCTCGACACCATGATTCCGGGCATCGATAATGATTTGTGCTGGTTGATAAAAGCCCATAGGCATACTGTTCAACAAGGCACAGGCAAAGACATCAGGATAGTAACACTTGATCCACGAAGAAACATACACCAGCAGAGCAAAGCTCACCGCATGACTTTCCGGAAACCCATAACTGCCGAATCCTTCGAGCTGCCTGAACACACGTTCAGCATATTCAAGGGTGTAACCATTTTGAGTCATTCCCTGGATCAGTTTGTCATGAAAAAAAGTGATCTTTCCTCTTGCTTTGAAGGTGGCCATACTCCTGCGCAATTCATCTGCTTCTGCAGGAGTAAATCCCGCAGCAACAATAGCGATCTTCATGGCCTGTTCCTGGAATAGTGGAACTCCCAATGTTCGCCCTAAAATTTCTTCCAGTTCTTTTGATGGATATACAATTGGCTCCTCTCCGTTCCGTCTGCGTAAGTAGGGATGCACCATGTCTCCCTGTATCGGCCCCGGCCGAACAATGGCTACTTCAATCACCAGATCATAAAAACATTTCGGCCTCAATCGCGGCAACATGGATTGCTGCGCGCGACTTTCGATCTGAAACACACCAATGGTATCCGCATGACTAACCATCTCATACACGGCTGGATCATCCTGCGGGATGTTGGCTAAGGTGAGGTTGAGATCATAATGCTTTTTGGCAAGGTCAAATGCTTTGCGAATGCAGGTTAGCATACCCAGTGCCAATACATCTATTTTTAAAAAGCCAAGTGCATCGATGTCATCCTTGTTCCACTCAATGTTGGTGCGATCGTCCATGCGGGCATTGAGAATCGGACAAAGATCCGAGAGTTTGCCTTGGGTAATGACAAAGCCTCCTGTATGTTGTCCCAACTGACGGGGAAAACCTATGAAGTCGGATGTTAGCTGCAGAACTTTTTTGATAGTGGGATCATCCGGGTTTATTCCCTGGCTAATAATTCTGTTTTTATCGAAACCTTCGTCTTTAAAATCCCAGATCAAACCAGACAGACGACTGATAGTATCAACACAAAGCCCCATTGCTTTCCCTACATCACGAATGGCTCCCTTGTGGTGCTGCTGGGTAACGGTGGCAACGACTGCTGCACGGTCGCGACCATATTTGGTATAAATGTATTGCATGACTTCTTCGCGCCTCTCATGTTCAAAGTCCACATCAATATCCGGTGGTTCATTGCGTGCGGAAGAAATAAACCGTTCAAAGAGTAAATCGAATTTTGACGGATCAACAGAAGTAATGCCCAGGCAATAGCAGACTGTAGAGTTGGCCGCCGATCCTCTGCCCTGACAAAGAATTTTTTGTTCGCGGGCATACCGTACGATGTCATAGACGGTAAGAAAGTATTCAGCATAATTCACTTGGTTAATAAAGTCCAGCTCGTAAATAATATTCGCTTTGACCTTATCAGGAATCTGCCCGCCAAAAATCAATCGTGCGCCTTGCCAGGTAAGAAAGGTAAGTTCTTCTTGTGGTGTCCGGCCGTTAGACGTGATCTCTTTGGGGTATCGATACTTTAACTGATCAAGCGAAAAAGTACAGGCTTCGGCGATGACTTGCGTCTGTTTGATGGCATCGGGATATTGGCGGAACAATCGTACCATCTCTTCGGCAGGTTTCAAATAACGTTCAGCATTGGGGTGTAAACGAAAGCCTGCATTGTGGATCGTGCATTTTTCGCGAACGCATGTTACCACATCCTGCAACTCCCTTCGCAGTGGATGGTGATAGTGAACATCATTGGTAGCAACCATGGGCATGTGGAGTTGTGTTGCCAATTGGGAAATGCGATACAATTGTTTGGAATCGTCACCTCCGTAGACCCGTGTTGCTGCTATGCAAAGATGTTCTCCAAACACGTCGCGGTACTCTTGTACGATGTGTTTGAAGGAAAGATCAAATTCAAAGACATCATTCAGAGAAGCCGGTGGAAGGACGACGAACTTCGATCCTTTGGCATGTTGATAAACATCCGCCTTATACAAATCACATTTTCCCTTTTCAGTCCGAAGATTGCCAATTGTCAGCAGATTGGAAATTTGTGCGTAAGCATGTATGTCGGTAGGAAATGCTAGTAAGCTCGGTCCGTCAATAAGGTCGAGGCGACAAGCAGGAATAATACGAATCCCGGATTGTTTTGCAGCGACATGACCTCTTACAATACCGGCGAATGTATTGCGGTCCGTGATGGCAATAGCGGTATAACCATACGCTGCTGCCTGTTCAACCATCTCTTCCGGATGAGAAGCGCCTCTGAGAAAACTGAAGTTCGTGGTAGTGTGTAGCTCGGTATAACCCATACTTCTTACTTTCAAGCAAAGAATCCATGAATGAACCACTGATACGTTTTGTCGTGATAATGTCCCAGGCGAAAGAGCCAATACCGATGTCCATCTTCATCTTCCACACGATAATAGTCCCGATGTTGTCCTTGCTGAAGCCACCATTCCTGCTCAATACGTTCCGGCCCATCGGCTTTGACAACCTGATGTACTTTTCCGTTATACCGGAATAACATGGGCGGATAATCAGGAATGGGAGCAGTAACCTCAATGGGTTCGGGTTTGGATAAGATCTGCAACGGTCGTTGTTTATCGGTACGCCATGTAGCCGTCGTTTTTTCCTGAAGTGAAGAAGCTTGTCGGAATGAGCGCTCGGGCCAGTAATGTTCATCCGGTAAGTAGCGGTACACAGCTTTCCCTCCCACCTTGTTTGCCAAACGATCTAAAAGCTCAGACAATCTCACGTCCTCTAATCCACCGAAACTTTCCCACATATGTTCCTGTACAGGTAGATGCTCTTCTATTTTCGGAGCTTCGAGAACAAATAATTCAATGCCCAGTGCAGGTTCAATGGTGCACAATTTAATTTCAAACAGTTTAAAAAGGTGTAGGACATTATGCGATGGGCGATTAGTTCCAACTTCCACCTGTTCGATTTTTCCATCCACACGATAACCTTTGAACACTGCCGTGCGGAGTCCTTTTTGCTCTTGTTGCAGACGAAAGCATAAGGTTTCCAATAACCGCTGCAGGGCAATTCCGATACCGGTAGCAGTAACAATCGGTTCAAGGCATGGTAATCTTTCCTGGTAAGGTTCTATGGGTATTTCAGGCTGGATCATTTCCATCTCCTGACCCAGCGCCATATTCAATTGGTTGATAAAATGTTGCCCAAAACGCCGGCGAAGCGATGAACGCGACATCTTTATAAAATCACTTACCCGATGCAATCCGAGTTTGTGTAACCGGTTAACCGTATCTACTTCCAATCGAAGAGCTTCAGGAGGAAGACTCATTAATAATTCAATATGTTGACCACTGTCTATTACAAGAGTATCTTTTCGAAAACGGGCAACTCCCCACGCAACGCCGATGGTATCTGCCATGGCAACGCGTACATCATAACCTCGCGTGTTTAATTTTTTAACGATCTCAGAAACATACGATAAGTCACCGCCCCAGAGATGAGAGCAACCGGTAGCATCCAATAGAAGACCATCGGGGGGATCAACGGAGACTGCAGGGGTGAACCGAATACACCATTCGGCAATACGTTTTAATAATTTGAGGGCGAGATCCGGTTTATCATCCAATACTTCCAGGTCAGGCTCGATCGCCCGGGCATCGGCGAGTACCATTCCTCTGCGAATGCCATTCCCCTCTGCAACGGCATTCGCGGCAGTGATTATCATTCTTCCATGAGAGGAGGTGCGTAAAACAAATGGCAGATCTTTAAGATGCGGCTGTCGGAGTGTGAACCAGTCCGTACTCAGGTGACGGAACCAAATGGAGACAAAGCGCTTAACCATTTCATCCCGCTTTCTTTTGTACCAATTCAGAAACCAAGTGAAAATGGTTAACGGGTACAAATCGTCCGTTGATCCATTGGATTTCCCATACTCCTGATTTACCATTTCGCATTTTCAGCAGCTCTACTCTCCATTTCGGAAAGCCAATCCCAGGCATTCCTTCAGGTCCACCACTTGGTAATGGGGTGATCTTCCAGCGCGAGACACATGCCGTAGTGTTCTGATGACGATAATTGTTCCGGAGAATAAAACCGGTTACCTGACTTTGCTCAACAGCCAGTTGCAAACGTCGGGTGGAAGTGAAATCAACTTCGCGAATTTCACCGATAACGGCTGAGAGGGCATTACACTTCAGGCATTCATCCATTGCCCATAAGACGTCTTTTTCTTTTTGCAAATCGAGGAAGATGAACCGATCAGGTTCCACGCCAAAACTTTTCAAGGCCGGAGGGAAAAGGGTTCTTGTGGAACTGATCCAAAGCGTTGCTCCTTTGTTTCCCATAAGGGATGACAACAATCCGGCAATGAAGCCAGCAGTTGACGCTGCATCTTCTCTTTGTGCGGATAAAAATTCATGCACTGCGCCAAGCGGAAAAGTGGAATTGGGAAAGGCATCCAGGATTGGACCCAAACCAATATCCATGGCCGCATTACCGGATGCCTTAAAACCTTGCATACGAAGGATGTCTGTTTGCAAATCCTTAAGAATATCGGCTTTTGACTGGAGTGTCATGACATTTTTGGAGTGGATTTCAAATGTACAAAAACTAATATAATTAGTTATTTTAAATTAGTATTTAACTATTTATTTTAGTTATAGGCCTTTTTTGAGTTGTATAGGCCTTTTTTAATTCAATTTGTTTAGGATAAGCTATCCTATTTGATAAGGCGTTGAGAAACATTCCCCAGACTAAAATGTTTAGATGTGATTGAATGGGGGGACTTTCAAAAGTTGAAAGTAAAGCAAGTTCACTATCACCCAAATTACTTATGTCTATTTGAAAACATGCAGCAATTCATTGCAGCCATAAAACAAATGATAACCATCCCGGATGAGGAGCAGCAGGAATTTACGAAACGGTGTATCACAAAGAGCTTTAAGCGAAATGAAATTCTAAGCAGGCCTAACGCAGTGCCTAATGAAATCTTTTTTATTTGTAAAGGGTTGGTGAGAGTGATTGTTACAGATAACGAAGGCGTTGATCACACCATACATTTTGCGTTGGATAACCAGTTTATTGCCGACTATAGTTGTTTCATGTTAAGAAAACCATCTCTGTACTCGCTAGAGGCAGTGGAAGAAACTGAAACGGTTGTATTACCACGGGCGGCGGTGGAATGGGGCTATCAAAATTTAGTTCAGGGAGATCGCCTGGGAAGACTAATTGCAGAATTCTACTTCATTTACCAGGACAACCGGGTAGCAAATATGTATGCCCGAACCCCAAAAGAGCGTTACGATACCATCACAGATGTTTTTCCTAACATTCACAACCGTGTGCCCCAGCATATGATTGCGTCTTACCTTGGTGTTACACCGGTGCATTTGAGCAGGTTGAAAAAAGCTGGCATTAAAAGAGGTAAATAGATTGAGCGAACATTGATATAAAAAACTGACCTGGCAATGATTACTATTTTACAGCAACATATCACCAAACGCCTTGGCAACAACATTGAGAATCTGGATTTGGTTTTGGGAAAATTCAAACCCATTGAAGTAAAACGGAATGAGCTGTTGCTTTCACAGGGAGAGATTTGTAAACATGTATATTTTATAGCCAAAGGTTGCTTGCAGGTATTTGGGCATGATACCGACATGAACGAAGCCACCCGTGATATTGTGATTGAAGACAACTGGTGCAGCGAATTAATCAGTTTTGGAAGCGGACAACCTTCAACTGAAAATATCAGAGCAGTTGAAGCTTCACAATTACTGACAATTGATAGAAATGGCTTTTTGGAAATGATACAGTCTGTACCCCAGTTCGACAAAGTTTATAAGGAAATACTTGAAGCCTCTTACGCGAACTCAGTGTATCGTATCAATACGTTTGTTTCGTTGTCATCATTAGAGCGGATTAAATGGCTGATGCAACACCGTCCCACTCTAATGACGCGACTTTCAAGCAAACTCATTGCCTCCTATTTGGGAATCAACAAAGATGTTTTCAGCAGGCTAAAAGCCAAATTATAAAATGAAACCTATTGAAGGTGATAATACTTTTTACGCCACAGATCAAGAGGCATGGCGAAAGTGGTTGGAAAAAAATCATGAAACGAAAGACTCGGTTTGGCTTATTATTTACAAGAAGATAAGCAGTATACCCTCCGTTTACTATTCCGAATCCGTGGACGAAGCCCTCTGTTTTGGTTGGATAGATAGCCTGCCAAATAAAAGAGACGACAAAAGCTATTTTCTGTTCTTTTCAAAAAGAGGCCTTAAAAGTAACTGGAGCAGGGTAAATAAGTTGAAAATTGAAAAGTTATATCAGAAAAATAAAATGATGCCTCAAGGCATCAAAATGGTAGAGTATGCCAAACAAAATGGCACATGGGATGCGCTCAATCAGGTGGATGAATTGATAATTCCGGATGAGCTCGCACTCCTTTTTGAAATGAACCTGGAGGCAAAGAAGAATTTCAACAGTTTTCCACCGTCAATAAAACGCGGGATATTGGAATGGATTTTAAATGCGAAACAAGAAGCCACAAAACTGAAGAGAATAACCCAAACTGTAGAATTGGCAGCCCGGAATATCAGAGCCAATCAGTATAAACCAAAAAAGTAAGGCCTCAAAACGTAGACTTTTGTCATCACTCCCGGAATTTTAATTGCTGAATCTTGTCTCATTGATTCACAACTAAATTTCAAAAAAAAATGACAGAGTATCTATTACTATTTCGTAATGCAAGTGCCGACAATGGCTACTTGTCAACTACCCAAGAAATGGCTGCAGACATGCCCAGGTGGCAATCGTGGATAGGCCATATTGCCATGCAAGGTAAACTGGTGCATACGGCACCTGTTCGTTATGAGGCTTCCATTGTAACCAACACGAGTGTTGCCACTGGCCCACATAAAGAAACAAACAGTGTTTTGGTTTCAGGATTTTTGATCTGCAAATCCGACAGCCCGGAAGAAGTGCAGGAATGGAGCAAGGCCTGCCCGATTCTAAAATACCCAAACAGTTCCGTAGAAATCAGGCCACTTATTCCTTTTCCAGCCAATTAATCCTTCTAACAATGGACAAAATTTTAAATTCGGGAAAATATATTTTTCCACTTTCGTTTCTTCTTTATGTGGGCCTGCATTTAGGCAAGCCGGAAGTAGGGGCTTCCTTCGTGCCTGATTATATTCCATACCCCTATTTCTGGAACTACTTCACGCTGGCTTGTATACTATTATTTATTGTAAGTGCTGTTCTTGGCAAATACGACAAGTTAGCCTATTCACTAATGGCCTTGTATGTAATCCTAATGGCAGTTTTGGTTCACTTACCACGGGCAATGGCCTCGAATCAGGCGCAGAAAATATGACTGCTAATTTGGCCAGAGAAAAAGAACTGGAAATGATTAATTTTTTCAGAAACATAATGGTAACGGGCGCGTTGCTGGCATTCGCCAAATTTGTTGCCAAAGACAAACGCATAATTAATTAGCACTCAATTTATGTATTCGAGGTGGGACTTTTCACAGTTCCACTTTTTTGCAGGACATAGCTGAATGGGAGGCAAAATCTGATAAGTATAAACATTTGTTATCGTTTTGCAGCTTATAGCCGATCCAAATTTGCCCTATAAACCTAGGGCATATGAAATTATCAGATAAAGAAAAAGCAAGATTGAAAAGCAGCTTTGGAGATTGGGCAATCGTAACGGGAGCTTCATCGGGTATAGGTTTGGAATTGGCGACACAATTAGCGGATACCGGTTTTAATCTGATCATCTGTGCGAGAAGTTCACCAAAACTAAACCAGGTTAAACTTGATTTGTCAGGTAAATACAACGTTGAAGTAAAATGTGTTGAAGGGGATCTTTCGAAAACAAGTACCATTGATAAAATTATTCAGGAGTCGCTTCCGTTGAACGTTGGCCTGCTAATCAACAATGCAGGATACGGAACTTCAGGTTTGTTTTCTGATAGTTCACTTCACGAAGAAATAGATATGCTGAGGGTTAACTGTGAAGCTGTGCTTTCGCTTACACATTACTACACACAAAAATTCAAACAGCATAAAAGGGGTGGAATTATCTTTTTGAGTTCGCTGGTCGCTTTTCAGGGTGTACCTTACGCCGCAAACTACGCTGCCACAAAAGCATATGTCCAGTCGTTTGCTGAGGCCCTGGCCGTGGAGTTAGAACCATTTGGGGTGTCTGTTTTAGCGGCCTCACCCGGGCCTGTTGAAAGCAATTTTGGGACAAGAGCAAACATGAGAATGGATAAAGGCTTGAAACCATCGGAAGTCGGTGTTCCGATTCTTTCATCCCTGGGAAAGCAAACCAATGTAATACCAGGATTGCTTTCAAAAGTCTTGATCTATTCATTGCGCACAGTTCCACGATTTGCCAAAGTAAGAATCATGCAACTGGTGATGGGTGGGTTTACAAAGCACCAGAGGCCGTGAGATAGCGGCAAGACACAAATTGAAGTGATTTTTAGGTGGCTCAAACACTTGCTGCCATTCGTTGTTTAAGTCGGAGATCGGATGATGACGCAGTGATACAAAAACGTAACCTTCCCATTAAAACCTGTATGGTCTGTGCAAGGCCGGTCACCTGGCGCAAAAAATGGGAAAAGGTATGGGAAGAAGTGAAGTATTGCAGCGAAAAATGCCGAAGGAATAAATCGAATAAATGAGCGCGATTTCACTTTTGTTTCCCCATCAGCTTTTCGAAAATAATCCGGCACTGAAAAAGGGTCAACCTGTTTTTATAGTCGAAGAATATCTCTTTTTCAATCAGTATACCTTTCATAAGCAAAAGCTGGTATTTCATCGCGCCAGCATGAAGGCCTACAGTTCCTTTTTGCAAAGCGAGGGTTATGTTGTTACGTACATTGAGGCTTTTGAAAGAAACGCGGATATACGAAATCTTCTGCCGTACTTAAAAGACAAACATGTTACCGAAATCCATTATACTGATGTAACTGACTACTGGCTGCAACAGCGGCTATCCACACGTGCGAAGCAATTGAACCTGACTTTAGTGAGCTACGAGTCACCGCACTTTCTTTTAACGTCCGATCAAATCAATAATTATTTCAAGGATAGAAAACGTTTTTATCAGACAGATTTCTACACCCAACAACGCAAACACTTTAAAATATTAGTTGACAAAAAACTTCAGCCGCAGGGTGGTAAATGGACGTTTGATGCCGAGAACAGGCTGAAATATCCGAAGGAAAAAACGCCGCCTGAAGTACATTTCCCAAGGCCAAATGAATTTTGGAAAGAGGCAAAGAGTTATGTCGAAAATAATTTTGCTTCTAACTATGGCGAAATACGTGAAGATTTTATTTACCCTACCACGTTTACTGAAAGTCGCGTATGGTTGAAGCAATTCCTGCAGTCGCGCTTTGTTGAATTTGGTGATTTCGAAGATGCATTGGTGGCCAGGGAAAACATTTTACATCACAGTGTGCTTACGCCGATGATGAATGTGGGCTTGCTAACTCCTGATGAAGTACTTGACCAGGCAATCACGTTTGCCAACGAAAATGCTATTCCGCTGAATTCGCTGGAGGGTTTTGTCCGGCAAATCCTGGGCTGGCGGGAATTTATCCGTGGGGTGTACGAAACAAAGGGCGTGTATGAGCGGACAACCAATTTCTGGAATTTCAAGCGGAAGATTCCCAAATCATTTTGGAGCGCTACCACAGGTATTGCTCCGGTAGATGCCACCATTGAGAAAATATTAGCAACTGGTTATTGTCACCACATTGAGCGCCTGATGGTACTGGGAAATTTTATGTTGCTCTGTGAATTTGATCCGGACGAAGTCTATAAATGGTTTATGGAACTATTCATTGATTCCTACGACTGGGTGATGGTACCAAATGTGTATGGTATGAGTCAGTTTGCCGATGGCGGATTGATGGCAACCAAGCCCTACATCAGCGGAAGCAACTACCTGATGAAGATGAGTGATTACAGAAAGGGCGACTGGCAACCTGTTTGGGATGGACTTTTTTGGCGCTTCCTGCATACGCACCGTGAATTCTTTTTGAAGAACCCGAGATTAAGTATGCTGGTACGAACCTTTGACAAGATGCCAGAAGAGAAAAGGAGGGAACATCTGCGCATAGCAGCACATTACATCGATACGATAGATCTGATGGAATGAACGATGAGTAAGCAACGAATTCCTGCGGCAACGCCCTGTCAAAAAAGAAATACCAGTAACTTTTGAGTTTTTTCTTAACGAGGAATGGTCGGTTAATAATTTCTTAATACCTGGAAGTTGTTCCTTTAAACGATGTAACGTAATATTGCGTTATAATGATGAGAGAGCGCACTCAATAGTTTTCCAAATGAATTCTCAAAGTCAATGTTCGACTCGTTCGAATACGACCTGATAGTAAAATGATTGAATCTGGAGTTGTCTTCCATTTCTAAGAAAGAATTATGGGTATTACAAAATCAGAACTCTTTAAAAAACGGCAAAACAAGATAGCCACTTTTGCAAAAGCTTTTGATCATCCCGCTCGCGTAGCCATTCTGGAATACCTGCTGGACAATAAGACCTGTATTTGTAATGATCTTGTAGACGTTCTTCCGCTTTCTCAATCTACCATAACCCAACATTTAAAGGAGCTGAAGCAAATTGGCATTATAAAAGGTGAGGTGGAAGGCCCGAAAGTGAATTATTGCATTGATGAACATGTATGGGAGGAAACGAAGGATATTTTTATCAACATGTTCTCCAGATATGTAAAGAAGAATGACTGTTGCTAGTCTTTTTTTGCTCAATCATAACGTAATATTACACTATAATTTATATGGAAAGGATTCAAACACTTATCATCGATTCTGGCCATGCTGGATATACCGCTGCAATTTATACAGCATGGGCTAACCTTACACCAGCTTCGAACCCGGTGCCACGCTGGATACAGAAAAATTGTTAGCCGCAAAAGAGCCTGAAGTATTAACCACCCAATCTAAGAATTATGGCTATTACGAAAACGTCAGCATTGCTTTCCTCTTTAAAGCCAACGGTAGAAAGACTTACCAGCGAGTTTGATTTGATTCCGATTGAACGGAAGGAGCTATTACTACAGTTGGTGAAATTTGTAGAGAAGAAGCTAAAAGCAGGTCAGAATGTCTATTTGAATTTCATATGCACACACAATTCCCGCAGAAGTCATTTATCGCAGATATGGGCACAAACTGCAGCATATTATTTTAACGTGCCAAACGTATTCTGCTTCTCTGGGGGCACAGAGGCAACGGCTTTCAATCCCCGTGCAGTTAAGGCCATGCAAGAAGCTGGTTTCTCTATTATAATGACTAAAGCCGGTGAAAACTCAATATATGAAGTCCGCTTTGCAGAGGATGTTGAACCTGTAATTGCCTTCTCAAAAAAATACGATGATCCGTTCAACCACAACGAAGACTTCGCAGCCATTATGACCTGCTCACATGCCGATGAGAATTGTCCTTTGGTTTTAGGAGCATCGGGCAGAGTTGCCCTCACCTATAATGACCCCAAAGAATTTGACGGAACACCACTGGAAGCTACCAGGTATTCGGAAAGAGTCCATGAAATAGGAAGAGAAATTCTATTTGCGTTTTCACTGGTTAACGCTTAACAATTTGGGCAATGAGTAATCAAAAAAAACTTGGATTTTTAGACCGCTACCTTACTCTCTGGATTTTTCTAGCCATGGCAGTTGGTATCGCCCTGGGTAACTTATTTGATGTTGGAAGCTTTATGAATCACTTCCAGGTAGGTACAACAAATCTGTTAATTGCTGCTGGTCTTATTATCATGATGTATCCGCCTATGGCGAAGGTACGGTATGAACATTTGGGTAAAGTCTTTAAGAATGTAAAAGTGATTGGCCTTTCCCTGTTGCTCAATTGGATTATCGGTCCAATCCTCATGTTCTTGTTGGCCATTATATTTCTCAACGATAAACCCGAGTATATGATTGGCCTTATCCTGATCGGTATTGCAAGGTGTATTGCCATGGTGTTGGTTTGGAACGATCTGGCTAAAGGTGATAAAGAATATGCAGCCGGACTGGTGGCACTCAATAGTATTTTCCAGGTTTTATTTTATAGTGTGTTCGCCTGGTTGTTTATCACCGTGCTTCCTCCCTACTTTGGCATTGAAGGTTCTGTAGTGGATGTGAGCATGGGAGATGTAGCGGAGAGTGTGTTCTTATATCTCGGTGTTCCGTTCATCGCAGGTTTTTTAACACGTTACTTTTTTAAGAAAGCGAAAGGTGAAGAATGGTATGTGAAGAATGTTATTCCTAGAATTAGCCCGCTTACGTTGATCGCGTTGCTTTTCACCATCGTGATCATGTTCAGTTTCAAAGGAAAGATGATTGTGGATATTCCTTTTGATATTGTTCGCATTGCTATACCATTGGTCATCTACTTCCTCATCATGTTTGTGCTCAGCTTTACTCTATCTAAGAAACTGGGTGCAAACTATGAAGAAAATGCCTCAGTCTCCTTTACGGCAACAGGTAACAATTTCGAACTAGCAATAGCTGTAGCCGTTGGTGTATTTGGTATTAATTCCGGTCAGGCATTTGCAGGTGTTATCGGGCCCCTAATTGAAGTACCTGCGCTGATATTGCTAGTAAATCTTGCTTTCTGGTTTAAGAAGACAATGTATTCTGCAAACTAATAGTACGCCAGTAAAACCAATCCATTTCAAATGGAAAATAGTTTTGATGTTATAATTATTGGCGGTGGTCAAAGCGGTTTGGCAGTTGGATATTATCTGAGACGAACCAATTTGTCCTTTATCATTTTAGATAAATCAGAAAAGCCTGGCGGCGCGTGGCAGCATCAATGGAAATCGCTTCGTCTTTTTTCACCGGCCCAGTGGAGTTCATTACCTGGCGTGATTATGTCTGGTGGTGGAAATTATTACCCAACCCGTGAGGAAACAATTCAGTATCTCAAAGGGTATGAGCAGAAGTATCAGCTTCCTGTCAAAAGATCTGTAGACGTTAAATCAGTAACGAAAACAGCACAGGGTTTTCTTTTGCAAACATCAGATGGTTTATACAAAACCAGGGCAGTTGTCAGCGCCACAGGTTCATTCGATAATCCTTTCATGCCGAAAATGCCAGGAATGGAAAATTTTCAGGGCATAGTACTCCATTCATCACAGTATGTTACACCTGATGGATTTAACGGAAAGCGTGTTGCTATAGTGGGCGAAGGAAATTCTGGTGCTCAGATACTCGCAGAAGTTTCATCAGTAACAGAAACAATCTGGATTACACAAAAGGAACCTCAATTCCTGGCAGATCATATTGACGGACGATATCTTTTTGATGCAGCTTCTCGGATGTATGAAGCAAAGAAACAAGGCAAGGCCTATCAACCTCCCTCTCTGGGTGATATAGTAGTGGTGCCGTCTGTAAAGGAAGCACGGGATAGAGGTGTGTTTCAAAATAGTGTAAGGCCATTCTCAAAATTTACGAATGACGGGTTGCAATGGGAAGATGGCCACCGGGAGAAAGTGGATGCCGTTATTTTTTGCACAGGCTTTAAATCTTCACTTTTTCATTTATCTGGTCTCCATGTAATTGCAAATGAAGACCGTCTTGATACTGAGGAGACGAAGTCAAAGACTATTTCGGGTCTTTGGCTTGTAGGGTATGGAAATTGGACAGGTTTTGCTTCTGCTACCTTAATCGGTGTTGGACGAAGCGCCAAGCAGACCGTGGAGGAAATCATGACTTTTATTGGGCAGTTATAAACGTGTTCACTATCATGTGGCCATGTGACTTTTGTCACAGTTTTCAAAATCATACTATCGTAATATTACGATATCACCAAGACGCCACTATTTTATTATGAAGCATATAAAAATTCTCGGAACCGGATGTGCCAAATGCAAACAAATGGAAACGATCATAAATCAGGTGGTTACCCAGCTAGGCATCGATGCTACAATTGAAAAAGTGGAGGACATCCAGAAAATTATGGAGTACAATGTACTCACCACACCAGTGCTTGTCATTGACGAGCAGATTAAAGTAAGGGGTCGCGTACCACTTGCCGAAGAAGTGAAAACATTGTTGCAACAAACCTTATCCGGAATAGGCGATCGAAACTAAGATGGCTACTGATAAACTTTCCCCAGCCCACAGATTATTTAAATAGTAACGAATCAAGTTCAATCCTGACAGAGGCTGAAGAAATTCTTAAGATATCAGGAAGTATACCGATGACCTCAAAGCAAAATTCAAACTAATTGTCAATTAAAAAAGTATGTTCGACTGGCTTCAACATCTTGTGGATTGGCTGATTTATAAAGTTCTTAGGATTTCATTAGGAAGTCATTTGGGGGAGGCCGTAAGCTTCTTTGTGTACGACACCATCAAGATTTTGATTCTCCTCTTTCTTATCACCTTTCTAATGGGAATTGTCAATTCATACTTCCCGATAGATCGAATTCGTAATTTTCTCTCACGCAACAAACTTTATGGAGGTGAGTATCTTATGGCCTCCACTTTTGGCGCCGTTACTCCGTTCTGTTCTTGTTCATCGGTACCCTTGTTTATTGGTTTTGTAAAAGGGGGAATTCCATTAGGTGTAACCTTTGCTTTTTTAATTACCTCGCCATTGGTCAATGAAGTGGCCGTAGCCATCTTTCTGGGCATGTTTGGTGTGAAGGCAACACTCATCTATGTGATCAGCGGAGTATTACTGGGGGTAATCAGTGGGGCAGTTTTAGGCCGAATGAAACTGGAACCGCTACTCACCGATTGGGTTCGCAAGGTATGGGAACAGGCAAAAGCAGAACAAGAAGCTTTTGACTCTGAAAAGACATCTTTCATTCAGCGAATACCAACCATCATCAAAGAGGCATTCGGTATCGTCAAAAGTGTCTTTGTGTATGTACTTATCGGTATTGCCATTGGCGCTGCCATGCATGGCTATGTCCCGGAAGGTTTCTTTGAACAGTATATTGGTGAGGATACCTGGTATGCAGTTCCCTTAGCGGTGTTGTTGGGCATACCCATGTATGCCAACGCAGCCGGCATTATTCCGGTTATCCAGGTTTTTGTTGCAAAGGGAATACCTATCGGAACATCATTGGCCTTTATGATGGCCGTGGTGGGTTTGTCTGTTCCGGAAGCAACGCTGCTTAAAAAAGTCATGACCACTAAACTGGTTTTAATTTTCTTTGGTGTAGTTACGGCTTGTATTGTGGTTTCGGGTCATCTGTTCAATCTAATTCTTTAACACGATGAAGACCTCTCGGCTTTATTTGCAAACATGTATGGAGGCACGCATCCGGTTTACAAAAGAAAAGTGATGGGTAAATAGAAAAATGGCAGTAGCCAAAAAAGTAAGCTTATCGTGATGTTTCCTTCTAAACTAATCAACCATGGACCTAACTATTGTCATTCTGGGTTTTTTGTTTGGCGTTGCGTTGCAATACGCCAATCTTAACAAGTTTAATACTATCTCCGGCATGGCCGTGCTCGAAGATTTTACTGTGGCAAAAACAATTGCCACAGCGATTGGGATCGGAGCCATTTTGCTCAGTTTTGAAATCGGACTAGGCTACGCATCCTATCATGTTAAGCCCCTGATTCTGGGTAGCAATATTTTTGGTGGAATAGTTTTTGGAGTGGGCATGGCAATCCTTGGCTATTGTCCGGGCACATTGCCCATCTCATTAGGTCAAGGTTCACTGGATGCATTGGTAGGGATTATTGGGGGATTATTTGCCGGCTTGTTATACACGGTCCTTAGTCCGTCTATTCATGAAGTATTAGGACCAAATCTTGGTGCAATATCATTGCATGCTGCTTTGGGACAAAGCACAGTCTTGTTTTATGCGTTGGTGTTGATTACAGGTTTTGCTTTCGTTGGTATTTCATTCTGGCTCAATAGAATTGAAAAGAAGAAAGACATAAAGTGGTTTTATTCTGGTGTCGGCGTGGCCGTTGTAACCTGTCTGATCTTTGCTTCTTCCATCACTGACCGTGTGCTTGGTGCGTCCACATTCTATCCTTATGCCGCTGATGTTTTAACCGGCACGACGGACAATGACTATTTTATGAAAGTGGCGAAGGGATCAGGCACTTGGGAAATGAAGTTTCTGCTAGGTGCCTTCTTATCTGGTGTTGTGATGTCCCTGCTCAGAAAGGAATTCGCATTGAAAATGGTCCATGAAAACTGGATCCGATTCAAAGGGCCGTCGGTTTCTAAGCGAATGTTCTGGTCTTTTATTGGTGGTTTTCTTCTACTGTTCGGAGCCCGTATTGCAGGGGGCTGCACAAGCGGACATATTATTTCCGGAGGTATGCAATTAGCCGCTAGCAGTCTGGTTTTTGCAGTCTTCGTGTTTGGTAGTTTCCTGATTACCGGAAAATTGTTTTATCAGAGATCATCGTAAAACGCAGAATTCACCTAATGATGAAGGCGATTGATGTCTATTTCCCGCAGCGGGTACATTTTCCAAGCGGTTTCGTCTGGAGACCGCTTCGCCAATGGCTCTATTGCTGATTTAATCCTGGTTCCTCTTTCAAATCAATGATGGCTTGTTGGTTTTTCACCTATCAGTAGCTGCCCTAGTTTTTTCCTTTGTTCTTCCGTCATCCGCTATGCAAGTTTATCCACAGCAACACGATAGGTAGGATCTTCAATAATATTTACATCGATAATGCTTTCTGCATTTTTTAATAATTGCCGGCAGTCAGCACTTAAATGTTTAAGATGTATTTTTTTGCCAGATTTCTGGTACCGTTCTGTAATCTTGTTTAAGGCTTCTATGCCTGACATGTCTGTTACCCTGCTTTCTGCAAAATCGATAATCACCTCTTCCGGGTCATTGAGCACATCAAACTTTTCATTAAAGGCAGTCACCGATCCAAAGAAGAGTGGCCCGAATATTTCATAGTGCTTAACTCCGTTTTCATCCACATACTTTCTGGCCCGAATCCGTTTTGCATTTTCCCAGGCAAATACAAGGGCAGCAATCACAACGCCGATTAATACAGCCAACGCAAGGTTGTGCAGGAACACGGTCACCAGCGCAACGATCGCAATCACGAGTACATCTGACTTCGGCATTTTGCCAAATGTTTTAAAGCTGGCCCATTCAAAAGTTCCTATAGCAACCATAATCATTAGTCCCGTTAATGCAGCCATAGGCAATTGTTCAATGAGCGACGCGCCAAACATGATGAACACAAGCAACATGGTGGACGCAACAATGCCGGACAATCTCGCCCTTGCTCCGGCAGATATGTTGATCAAACTTTGGCCAATCATGGCACAGCCTCCCATTCCAGAAAAGAAACCGGTTATTACATTGGCAGCACCTTGCGCTACACATTCTTTATTACCTCTTCCGCGCGTTTCAGTAATTTCATCAATGAGGTTAAGTGTCAATAAACTTTCAATCAAGCCGACACCGGCAACAATCAACGCGTAAGGAAAAATGATTTGAAGACTTTCCAACGTATATGGAACGGATGGAATATGGAAAGGTGGGAAGCCACCTTGTATTGAGGCAATATCGCCTACGGTTTTGGTCTCGATGCCAAAGCCGATCACAATACCGGAGACTACCAGAATTGCGGTGAGTGAAGCAGGTATCACTTTCGTTAACTTAGGCAAGCCCCAGATAATAATCATGGTCAAGGCTACAAGTCCTACCATGATAAATAATGTGTTTCCACTCATCCACTGCACAAGGCCCGCAGCATCTTTGATTTTGAATTGATCCAGTTGTGAGAGAAAGATTACCAGCGCCAATCCGTTGACAAAACCAAACATGACCGGATGAGGAACCATACGAATGAATTTACCAAGTCGCAGTAGCCCGGCCAGTATTTGAATAATACCTGCCAACACAACTGTAGCAAAAATGTATTCAACACCGTGACTTTTCGCTAACGCCACAATAACAACGGCTATGGCACCTGTAGCACCCGAGATCATGCCTGGCCTGCCGCCGAGAATCGATGTAATTAAACCAATGGAAAAAGCTGCATATAAGCCGGTGAGCGGAGATAGACCAGCAATGAGCGCAAAGGCTATGGCTTCGGGAACCAGCGCGAGAGCTACGGTAAGCCCGGATAGAATTTCGTTTTTGTAATTAACTTTTTGTGATAGATCAAATAATTGAAAATACTGTCGCATAGGCAGAAATAAATGGTGACGAATAAATTTAGAAAACCGTGAACCGAAAAATATACTTTCGTAAGCCGGGAATGGCAGAACAAAACCGGGTGTTTCAGGGTGGAGTCAGAGACCCTTGTTGATACGTATTCTTCATTTGGTGCAAAAGTAAAAAAATCAGCGAGATAATGGCCGAGTCAAAACGAAGTTGAACGAGTGCGCGTACTAAATAAAAAAGCCCCGGAGACCGGGGCTTTTGTTATTCTTTACTTGCAGAGGAGGAGGGATTCGAACCCCCGGAACCTTGCGGTTCAACGGTTTTCAAGACCGCCGCATTCGACCGCTCTGCCACTCCTCTGTACTGTTCATTGGCAATAATGAAACACAACATTAAATACAACCTCCGAAACCTTGCGGGTGATAGGTTTCGCCAAAGGCGCCAAGACCGCCGCCCCCGATAGCTATCGGGACGACCGCCCTGCCTGCCGGCAGGCAGGTCTGCCACTCCTCTGTGTCTTTGCGGTGCATTTTGGGAGTGCAAATGTATACGTTTATACCTTTTCACCAAAACCTGAATCGCAACTTTCTATTTTTGTTCTTCAGTGAAATCGACAAATATTTTCTTAATATCCCTGTCGTCTACTTTCGATGCACTCTTAGCGTAGGCGTCGAGTTCCAGGAGAACAATTCGCTGATCATTCAGAACATTGCGGAATTTCTCGATATCCTTATCAAATTCTGCATTCCGCCGGGGGAGCCTTAACGCATATTTACGCGCAAACTCGTCGCCAGCCGCCTGCACCTTGTTTCGGATATCAATGCTGATTTTAATCTTTTCCAAAATACCCTCCTTCGATCGTCCAATGACCTCAGTTGCTTCCAGTGTACCAAACGTGAGAACGGTTGTACCACCAACTCCAGCAACTACTTTCGCCTGATTTGGATCTTCAATGATTATCGGTGTAAAACCTGTCAAGGCACCCAACGAGGCGTTAACAATAGAGCGATTTTTCTTCCCTTTCTTAGCCTTCTTATAATCGTTATTCAACGTTTTTTGATTGGCATCAAGCTGCTGAACCAAAATCATAGCCTCTACCAGGTTGGTACGGTACTTCTGAAACTGGTGTGCGTCCTTTTTCACCAGGTTTTCGGTGTCAGCTACTTTTAACCGGACCCTCCGTTGCGTCCGGTTATTAGATTTATCAAGCGCAAAGAAAATGATTTCGGGAGTTAATGCTGTTTGTGTGTCGTCCACAAACGTATAACCGGGTGACCACGTAAATTCATATTGAAGCGGAGTGTTTTCCTTTAATGAACTTTGTGGTATTCTCTTGTCGGTGGAAATAAATCCTATACTGCGAACATCATCATCACCGTTGGGGTCAGAAAGGTATAATTTCAGGTTTATCGTTTCATCTTCTTTCATGGAAAACAATGAGTCTCCGGGAACAACCATGATCTCAGGAGGAAGGTCCTGCTGCGTTTGCGCAATTCTTAATTTACCAATTGTCTCGGCTTTATCCGGTTGATCCTGGACCACAAAATCTAACGTAAGCGGACTGTTCCTGAGCGATGCAAACTGACTGCGTGACGGTGTCCACGTAAATTGCCCTGACGAAGAAAGCGATGAACCTTCTGGCATTTGCGCCTGAATGGACTTGAATACCAGCGGATCTTTATCCGGATCATAGACAAATTCACTCTGAATCTGGTAGGTATTCAGATTTGTTTGCCTGACGTAAATGACCGGAAGGTCTTCCACAACAGGGGGACGATTCACGTGATTGATCGTAAAGGACACTTCTTTACTCTCGCGTTTCCCATCGGGTAATGATAAGTGGAAAAGAATACTGAAGATCTTTGTCTTCTCTACCCGATCAACCAGATCATAAGAAGGAGTCCAGCGAAAATGACCCAATGTGTCGAACTCAATATGCAGTCCGTCAGCTCCCTGAATGGAAAAATTTGCTGGGATTGCCAAGGTGGTCCTGACCGTGAATCTGAGTTCCTCATTTTCGTTAAGTGAATTCCACCCGAGTGAATCAGGGAAGATAATTGGAGATACACTTTGGCCAAAAGTACTAGAACTGACAAGTAGCAGAATTAGAAAGGGGATGTGCTTCAATTTTTTTTGTGTTAAAAACGAAACGTAAATTTAGCAAGATCGAAAACTATTGACATGCCGCAGGTAAAAAAGAAACTTACAACGACTAATTTTTTTAGTGATGTATATGAGGTCGTCAAATTAATTCCAAAAGGGCGTGTTACAAGTTACGGCGCCATCGCCCATTTTCTCGGCGCAAAATCGGGTGCGCGTATGGTTGGCTGGGCCATGAATGGGTGTCCAAAGGGAGTTCCTGCTCATCGTGTAGTAAATAGTTCGGGATTATTAACGGGTAAACATCACTTCAAAACCCTTAAAACTATGCAAACCCTCCTGGAAAAGGAAGGCTTACAAATATCCAACGACAAAATTTTGCACTTCGCCGACGCATTCTGGGACCCTACCCGTGAATTATCGATAGACTGATACCGATCCGGGAAAGACTTATCCCAAAACAGGAATCCATGTGGTCTAAAACCCTCAAATACCCGAATTTAAAGGTTTTCCTGCCTGGCATGCGTTTCGCTTTAGTAATACCAAAGAACGACCTATGAAGACCCTCATCGTATTAGTAGTCGCTTTCACTTTTCTCTTTACAGATTCTAATGCTTCACAGCGTGAGGACGACAACCTCATAGGCAATGGAAAGAATAAAAGCCTGTTTGTAGTCAGGGCAAAGAAGAAGTTTGTAGGTGCCACGGTAGAAGTCTATTCGTCGCAGGGAACGTTAGTGACGATGCAAAATCTTCATAAGCGTAAAATGATCATCGATTTTGCAGACGTAAAAAAGGATACGTACACCATACGAATGGTAAAAGGTGATGCATCAAAGGAGTTTCAGTTTGTAAAAATTTAGTCGGCTCCCGTTTTGAGGAGAAGACATTAAGATAGTGGGTTGGTTTTTTGATCGGGATACAGGTCGCCTCTTTCGGGAGGTGACCTTTTCCTTTTTATAGGAACTCACTTTTTTACAAAATGCTATCGAACGGTGGATTTCCTGGACATGAGCCAGAGCCCGGCGAAGGTGATGATTCCATTAACAATCAGGATTTCAATTCCGAAAACATAACCTCCCAGCCATGCCTTTGAATTGGAACTTAGTATATACGATAACACGGGCGACACAACACAAACAATCGGAACAAGTTTGTCTTTCACCTGACGGGTCGTAAGCACACCAAATGAAAAAAGGCCGAGTAACGGACCATATGTATAGCCGGCTACATTAAGCACTGCATCGATTACAGAGCGTTCATTTATTTCCTTGAAGATTACAATGATGATGAGGAACAGGAGGGAGAAGCTTACATGAACGATAAACTTCTGTCGCTTTTTTTGAGGTTCAGGTTTATGCTTAAAATTCAGGAAGTCAATACAAAAAGAGGTTGTTAATCCTGCCAGGGCGGAGTCGGCACTTGCGTATGATGACGCAGTTATTCCCAGCAAAAAGAAAATTCCTACCGCAAGGCCCAATTCATTAAGGGCAAGTCTTGGGAAAAGCTCATCGGAAACGCCAGGGATAGGTAAATTATTTTCAACACTGTAAATGTACAACAAGGCGCCCAACGTCAGGAAAAGAAGGTTCACGGCAACCAGTATCAGACTAAACCAGAACATATTTTTCTGAGCATCCCCAAGTGTTTTACAGGTCAGGTTCTTTTGCATGATTTCCTGATCCATTCCTGTCATGGTAATCGCAATAAAGGCACCGCCCAGAAACTGTTTCCAGAAGAAGATAGGAGCATTGGGATCATCAAAATAAAATATCCTGGAGTAAGGACTTGTCTTGACTGCCGAAATCATGTCAGGAACAGACATACCCAACCGTTGGGTAATTTGCCAAACGGCAATGCACACGGCAGACACTAAAAAGAAGGTCTGAAAAGTATCGGTCCAGACGATAGTCTTGATTCCTCCTTTAGCAGTATAAATCCAGATGAGGACAATAGTCGTTGCAACAGTTACAATAAATGGAATATTCCAGGCATCAAAAAGGAATAACTGTAAAACAGTAGCGGCGAGATAAAGCCGGAGTGACGATCCAATGGTTCGGGAGATAAGGAAGAAAAATGCGCCGGTTTTATACGACCAGAAACTGAACCGCTGCTCCAGAAAGGTATAAATAGAAACGAGGTTGAGTCTATAATATAGAGGCAGCAGAACGCCTATGATCACCCAGTATCCTACGAGATATCCCAAAACAATCTGAAAATATCCGAAGCCGATCTTACCGACATTGCCCGGAACCGAAATGAAGGTTACACCCGACAGGGAAGCGCCGATCATTCCGAACGCTACAAGATACCAGGGTGATTGGCGGTTACCGGTGAAGAACGTGTTGGTGTCGGCCCCCCGCGATGTTATAATGGAGATCAAAATCAGCACTCCAAAATAGACAACCAAAATAGAAACAACCAGGAATGGGGTCATGCAGGCGATTGGATTCAGGGGCAAAGAATCAGGAAATCCCCTAAAATCCAAATTAGAGTCACCCGTATTATGTCCAGAAAAGGGGAAAATGCGTTACCTTTGCCAGGTAAAATTTCTGAGGTTATGAAACACAGTTATCAGGAAGAGGTTTTAGTTGATGTACTTGAGGCTGTTGAAACCACCGACTTGATGAATCTTATCGTCTTTAATGACGATGTAAACACGTTCGATCACGTCATTTCAACACTGGTAAGGGTTTGTAATCACTCCGCTGAACAAGCTGAACAATGCGCATTAATAATCCACTACAGAGGAAAATGCCCTGTTAAGAACGGATCCTTTGATTTTCTCAAGCCACTTCGCGAATCCATTTGCGAAGCTGGTATTGATGCCAGGATTTTGTAAAACTGAACGACTACCGCGCGGTGGACTATCCTTCCAGACTTATCGAAAATGCAGTAAACCAGATTGCAAAACTGCCTGGTATTGGAAAGAAAACGGCCTTGCGGTTAGCCTTGCATCTTATCCGTGATAAAGAGGAGAATACTGTGGCGTTAACCGAGGCGCTGAATAATTTAAGATCAAGAATCAAGTTTTGTTCGACCTGCCACAATATTTCAGATGATGACATTTGTTCAATTTGCACCAGCCACAAGCGCGACAAGGCAATTTTATGCGTGGTCGAAGATGCCAAGGATGTGATGGCAATTGAAAACACCTCACAGTTTAATGGCGTCTATCATGTGTTGGGGGGTGTTATCTCGCCCATGAACGGAGTAGGTCCTGCTGACTTGATGATTGAATCGCTGGTGAATCGACTGGGAGCTGGACAATCTGAGATCAAAGAAGTGATTCTGGCGTTGAGTCCGACCATGGAGGGGGATACAACTGCGTTTTATATTAACCGAAGAATAAAGGACCTGGCATTGAGGGTTAGTGTTATAGCGCGTGGCATCCCGGTGGGGGGAGATCTTGAATATGCTGATGAAATCACCCTTGGCAGAAGTATCCTTGGAAGGACGCTGTTCACCTGAAGTGAACTACCTTTCGTTAGCAATCACTAAAATTTTCAGGCTGGTATTTCTTTGAATCTTCCAACTTCCGATTTTAATTATTTTCTTTGCGCCCGCTCATTTCTACAACTATGAACCAACTTTCCAATCGAATCGAAGCCATTCAGGAATCCGCAACACTGGCGATGGCCGCCAAGGCACGGGAATTTAAGTCAAGAGGCATTGATATCATCGGCCTTAGCCTGGGTGAACCTGATTTTAAAACACCTCTTCACATATGTGAGGCGGCGAAGAAGGCAATTGACGACGGAAAGTACTTTGCTTACCCTCCTGTAGCCGGATATCAGGATTTACGGGAAGCACTTGCCCTGAAGTATCAGAAAGAAAACAATGTACCGTATAAGGCAGAAAATTTTGTTGTTTCTAACGGAGCAAAACAATCCATTGCCAATGCTATGCTGGCATTGCTGAACCCAGGTGACGAGGTGATTATTTTTTCTCCTTACTGGGTGAGTTATGATGCATTGGTTCGACTGACTGAAGCAACTCCCGTTATTGTACAGGGAGGTATTGATAATGACTTTAAAGTTACACCTGCTCAGTTGGAGGCAGCTATCACCAATAAGACCAAGGCGCTTATTTTTTCTTCCCCCTGCAATCCTACCGGTTCCGTATTTTCCGGAAAAGAACTTCAGGCTATTGCCGATGTGGTATTGAAACATCCTGGCATTATCGTGATCGCCGATGAGATTTATGAACACATTAACTTCACGGGCGATCAGGTGAGTATTGCGTCATTCCCGGGAATGTTTGACCGTACCATTACGGTGAATGGATTTGCAAAAGGATTTGCCATGACAGGTTGGAGAGTTGGATACATTGCTGCTCCAAAATGGATTGCCGACGGGTGTAATAAAGTTCAGGGTCAAATAACTTCTGCCAATTGCTCTATTGCTCAGCGGGCAGCACTTGCTGCGATCACTGGGGATATTGAACCAACCAATAAGATGGTTGAGGAATACAGGAAACGGCGGGAACTGGTCTACAAACTTTTAAAAGAAATACCTGGAATCAAGACCAACTTTCCTCAAGGGGCATTCTACTTTTTTCCGGATGTCAGTTCTTATTTCGGCAAGACGGATGGAAACAGTATCATCAAAAATGGTGATGATTTTTGTATGTATATGCTTGAAAAAGGACACGTCGCGTTGGTTCCTGGCGGCGCTTTTGGGGATGACAATTGTGTCAGGCTGTCTTATGCCGCTTCCGAAAAGGATATCATAGAAGCTTTGAAGCGTATTCGGGAAGCACTGGCTGTGTTACATTGACCAGCTTACCTTTGAGGCTCTTAAAGCCTCTATAAGTATTAAATACAGTAGCCTTGTGCGCACACAAAACAGCCCCGCCCAGGAAATCCCGTTGGTTTATTTTCTGTTGTTCAAATCGAATATTATTTCACAGGCTGACCAAGGATAAGCGAATGCTTTTTAAGCTGCCCAAGGTTGAGGATTGAAACTCCCGGCAAGATGTATTTGCAGAAAATACTACAAATCTTGCTTTACGGTTGCAAAAAATGCAAATCCATGCCGAATGGCTAATCTTGCCATGGCTGTCTTTCCTTACTCAAAAAGACTCAGGAATACATTTTCAAACGATTTTATTGGGTTTGAATCTCATCAGGACACGGAAGTATCAGTTGTGTTTTTTGAATAACAAAATATTGCAATCAGTTCAACATGCCTCCGGTTTCATCAGGCACGCCCCTACTTTGGTATCATAATAAAAAAATATCCAAAGTCTAAATATTTTACCTATGGGAACGTTCACTGATTTTCAACATCCTGAATTTTCATTGGCGCTGAATCAGGCTTTGAGTGCCGAACCGCGCTACACGGTATTGGTTATTGATGATAATGCGACGTTGCGCGAAAACCTGCGCGAGACTCTCGATACAGCTTACCGGATAGCTGAAGCCGCCGATAGTTTAAGCGGACTAGCGCTGGCCAATCAGATCCAGCCCGACCTTATTATAACGGACTTGCTGATGCCGGATGTGGAGGGAGAGTCCCTCTGCTTTCGACTGAAGCAACAGGATAAGACCAGCCATATTCCAATCATTATCCTGACCAGCCAGGATAGTTTGTTCAGCAGGGTAAATAGTTTTTTCCTCGGTGCCGATGATTATATGACGAGGCCTTTTGGGTTGGTGGAACTGCAGATCCGAATTCAGAATCTGATTCAGTCGAGAAAACTACTTCAACAGAAGTACAGCAGACATCTGGAATTGAAACCTTCACCAGTGGACGTACAATCTGAAGACGAACTATTTCTACAAAGGGTGATGAAGGTAGTAGAGGACAACATAGACAATCCGATGTTTGGTTCAGAGCAGTTTGCAACGAAGACGGGCTTAAGCCAAACCAGACTTTATCGGAAGTTGATCACTTTGACGGGATATTCGGCTAATGACTTTATACGAAGGGTTCGTCTGAACCGCGCAGCCGATCTATTTCGCAAGCAAGCGGGAAACGTGAGTGAGATTGCTTATCAGGTTGGATTTAACAGCTTGTCCTACTTTGCAAAATGTTTTAAGCAGCAGCATCAATGTTCCCCCCGTGATTTTGCCAGACGGGCTGCTTTATAAGCACTCTAGTAGTTTGGGTTGTGCTTTAATCTGCCGGCGCCGCGTGCTGCGGTGCCGGTTACTATTTCTGTTAAACAACTCTAATAAAATGATGTATTAATCAGGAGTCTGACCAGTCCGAAACGTACCGTATCTACTTTGCTGACCGGGACTCCTCACTATCAGACTTGATATCGGATGAAATACGGACCACTCTGGATTCACAATGGGTTGAGGTCTGTATAAGGTCTCTATAAGGTCTGTATAAGGTCTGAATATTTGTGGTGGACATTTGCACTACTAAATCCCCGTTACCAAAAACTAATCCAAAATCAGCCTAACAAAGAGTAACTTGACAAATAGGTCTAATTAACCTGGAATTGCTTTTCGAGCGGCACCACTTTTTCCAGATCTTCCAGAATTTCACGGTCCAGCGGAGTCTCCTTTATAACATTGTAGTTGTCCCAAAAAACCTGGTTATACGGATAGTTCTGATACTGAAGACCGTAGTTTCTCATTTTTTCGGTTGCCTCTATCCGTTCCGTTGTTTTGGGATGCACATCGTTAATGAGCAGATGCTGTTCTAACGATGTTTCAAATTTTGCTTCTGCAGTGGTCTCATCATACCATTTTTCTTTTGAGACAACTTTAATATAGTTAAGGTACATCTTACCCGCATAACGTTTAAAGTCGATAAACTTCTGGTAGGTAACATATTTACTTACCAGATTTTTTTTCTTTTCATTGTTTTCGCCGCTGATTTCGAACTGCAAATGCGTTATGGAATAGTCTGATTTATCAATGTACACCTTGAGAAAAAAATCGCTTGTATTGGTCACAACGAATATTTCATGGTCATTATAATAGGAATCTTTTTCCCGTTTGGTGTTTTCAAAGAGTTTTTTCCCCATGTCAATCTGCCGGTAACGCAGGTTATTGTGAAGCAACAAATCCTCCAACAGGTTTTTCTGCCCGAAATAGGCTGTAAACTTGCTGTCGTAACCAATGCTTTTCCTCACTTCCAAAAGCTTTACACGTTCCCGGAGCTTCGATTTATTGCGGGGCTCGGCATAATTCTCGTCATAAATTTTGACCGCTGCTTCCAACAGTGAAATATAAGTACCTCCTACACTCTTGACGTCGCGGTAAAACCCGTCAAGAATAAACGGTTCCATGGCAAAATTCTGCTCTATTTTCCCCAGCGCAAGCTGGAGTATTTCACCTCCACTCAACGAATCCCTCACTTCTACTTCGTTCAGTATCGTGGAGGACTTGGTCATGGGTATAATGGTCAGTTTATTTTCTAGAATAGACCAGATTGGCGATTCAAAGTTCTCATACCCCAGCATGCTGATGACCAAAATCTCATTTCGAAACTCAGAGGGAAAATGAAAATCAAACTCACCTTGCAGGTTGGTAACGGTTCCTATCGCCTTTCCTTTGATACCAACAGAAGCAAAAGGCAATGGCTCATTATTTACATAATCCTGCACCCTGGCTGAAAGGGTGATTTTCTGGCCTTGAGCAAAAAAGGGAATTAAAAGGCACGAAAGAATAAAAAATACTCTCATAGAAATTCAAGTTGGCTAATTGACCCCGTCTTTCAAACACCTTGTATTATATTCCCCCAAAACGAAGTTTTATCGCCGAAAACCTTTCCTGAACGGTTTTGCTTTCCATTGTGTAAATTTAATCCTCAACTTACCCCGCTTGAAATTTTTAGACGACATACCAAGGACATGGAAACGTGCTTATCTGTGGCTTTGCTGCTGGTTCGCCATCAATTATGGTGTCGGAACATTCATTGAATGGGAGCTAAATACACCCCATACATACGTTTTTTGGAATGCTTTGCGCCTTTTTCAGGCCCTTTGTATCTTAATTATTGGCATTTTCTTTTACAGCAACTGGCTCTTCAGATTTAGCGTCTACTTTCAGGTTGCCGGCCATCTGGTCGGTACGATGTTGCACTTTTTGATCATGGGTTCCATTTCCTATTACCTGGAAAACTACGTAGAAGGCTTTATTGGATGGGATATATGGAAGGACCACCTGATAGGCTTGCTGAGATGGGAAGGTTTGCATTTCCATGACCAATACGTCATAACGGTGGGTGTGTATTACGTTATCCGGTATTTTGAAGGGCTTCAGCGAAAGGAACAGGAACAGAGTGAGCTCAACCTGAAAAATCGTGAAATGCAGATTTCCCTGCTCAAATCTCAGATCAACCCGCATTTTTTGTTTAATACCCTGAATTCGATCAATACCCTGATTGGGTCAAGTAAAGAGCAGGCCAGGAAGGTAATTACGCAGCTTTCGGATATTTTCAGATATGCCCTTGACTCACACGGTGACCAAATGGTGAAATTGATCCATGAACTTGATTTTATTGACAACTATATACGTATTCAACAGGTCCGCTTCGGAGACCGCATGAAATTTGTCAAACAAGTTGATTTTACGTGTCTGGGGGTACTTATCCCACCGATGATTCTCCAGCCACTAGTTGAAAATTCCGTCAAATATGGGATAGCGCCCAAGGACGATGGCGGTACAATAATTTTGACTGTGAAGCGCTTCAAAGGCATGATCTTTTTTGAAGTGAAGGATGATGGTCTTGGATCAAACGCCCAAAAAGTGATGGATGGAAGCTCAAGCGGCGTTGGACTCAGCAATACGGATCAAAGATTAAGGAGTATCTTCGGGCCAGGATCCGGCCTTCGAATCCGCTCCACCGAATGGGGCTACTCCGTGAGTTTCTTCATTCCTTTTGAAAATGAAGGCCAGGAACAAGTATCAACAGAAGAATTAAATAGCAAAGCCGTATGAATATAACCTGTGTTATTGTAGATGACGAAAAATTAGCGCGTGATCTCCTCCAAGAGTATTTACAGCAGATGCCGAATATACAGGTGCTGGCAGAATGCTCGAAAGGTAAGGACGCGGTCGAAACCATAGATAAACTAAAACCGGATCTTGTTTTCCTGGATGTTCAAATGCCGGGAATGACGGGCTTTGAGGTGCTTGAGGAAATCACCCATGATCCCTATGTTATTTTTTGCACAGCCTATGATCAATATGCGATCAAGGCATTTGAAAAAAATGCTGTGGACTATATATTGAAACCGTTGGACCAGGAGCGATTCAAACTCGGCGTGGAACGTGCTATTAACCGGATGAAAGTGGAGCAGAATAATGTTGGCGAATTACTCCGCAACCTTAAAACGGAAAACAAGACGGCATACGATTCCCACATTTTTGTTCAAAAGTCCGAGAAACTATTGAATCTGCCTGTAGATGAAATTGTTTATCTCGAGGCTTCAGGTGACTATACGATCCTCACAACAAAAAATGACCAGTTTGTAAGTTCTTCCGGCATTGGTAAACTGGAAGAAATACTGAATCCTGAAACGTTTATTCGGGTACACAGAAGTACGATCATTAATATCAATAACCTCAAGGAAATTGAAAAACACTTTAATGGTGGAATGGTGGTAAAGATGTTGAATGGAAAAAGTTTTCCGGTGAGCCGTACCTACGCCAAATTAATACGAAAGAAAGTAGTATAGATGACAGAGTTGCCCTTGGGTGGGTTTTAGTAGACAGGTAGTTTTTCTACCTCTGGATACCGTATGGTTACTTCTTTGCCGTGTAGCTTCAAAATTTCGGTTAGTTTCTTTTCCATGACCTCCTGGGCTTGCAAAATAAACTGAGCTTGTTCTGCATATTTTCTGGCGTCTCCGGTAAAGGCATTCAAGGCTTTGGAACGATCCTCCATATCTACCCAATTCCATACGCCATTTTCATCTTCGAATTTTACGTCGTTAAGTGATTCCATCGAAAGCAGTTGTGGCTTAGGCAGGGTTACAATAGCTTTCTCATCCTCAATTTGAATGGAGAATTTCTTATTCAGATCAAATCCTGCCTTTGCTTCAAAACTTCCTCTGATACGAATCTCCTTTGTGCTGCCAAGCCAGGTGTTCGTCCAGGTATACTGATGTTGAAATTTTTGAGAGAGCGTTGCAAGCTCCAGAATGGGAGTTTGTTGCTGGAGCACGACGGTGTTATTAACCGTGATCTCAGGGGTAAATTGAAACGCTTCAGATATATCACGACCAATTTGTTTTGCGCCTTCATAACTGCGTTCTGCCAGTTGCGCCGGGATGACAACGACCAATACATAGGCCGTGATACCAAGCGTGATGAGCAGAATGGTGATAAGGATAATTTTGACGTTTCCGAACATGAAGGTTTGGATTGATACTAACTATTGGCTACTTCGGTAATTCAAATTTCATTCGCACTTTGACAACATCTTTCACGGAGTCATTATTTTTCTTTGCAGGCGTCCATGAAGGACCTTGATTAATCAACCGGACCACTTCTTCATCACAACCACTTCCAATACCTTTGATCACTTTAAAGTCCGATAGTTGCCCGGTCGGCTCGACGGCAAACTGAACCGTAACTTTGCCTTCAACCTTTTTTTCCAGGGCACTCTCGGGATACCGCAGATTTTTCTCAAGGTATTGTTTAAAAGCTTTGCGGCCGCCGGCTGGAGTTGCCATTTCATACGTGGCAGGCTCGTCGCTACCTGACGTACCTTCATTATATCCCGAAACTACAACTTCGCTCAGAGACGTTACGTCCTCATTCAGTTGAACGGGCGACTGGTCCAGTTGTCCGGCCGGCAATTCAGTGGCAGTGTATCCAATAAATGAAAAGACGAGACCGGCCCCTGGACTGACTGAAATCTGGTAATTCCCCTGAGCATCGGTGACAGTGCCTAGATTAGTTCCCTTAACCATAACGTTGACACCGGGTAATCCGGTGCCATCCTTCGAAACCACCCTTCCCTTGGCGATACGCTCAGTTAGCGCTTCGTCCTGCGCAGAGCGTTGTGTCGCAGCGCCTGCCGCTGATTCTTTGTTACTATCCTTTTTGCGTACGCTAAGTCTGCCTGCTTCAGACTTTTTCAGTTCGCCTGCGGGTGCCGCGGGCTGTGGATTGACTTGCGTAATTTTCTCTTCGACAATAAAGTCATCAGCAATCTTAGCTTCATTTGTGCTGGATTCTGCCGCCGCGAGAGGCGCTTCTTTTTCAACCGCGGGTGCTGCTGCAGGGACTTCCGCAGCTTTGGGCTCTACGCGTGGAGCAGGCGTTGTATCCTCCTCCTTGGTTTTTGCATGGCTTAGTAAGTTATCAGTTTCTTTTTCAACAGAATCCAATTGGATGGGACCTGTCTGTTGGCCTTTACTTTCAGCAGCTGGTATTGATTGTTCATTTAATGCAAGATCCTCTTCAGGAGAATGACGGGTTGTCAGTGTCACTACGACTAACGTTGATAATATCAACAGCAGGAGTCCCGCTGCAATTCGTGCCGGCCATCCCCAGAAAGTGACTACCTTTCCCTCCTTACCCTTGACGCGATTAGCCAACACATATTTAAGTCCATCCAAGTCAGCTTCGAGGTCCGCTGGTTTGATTTGGCTTGCGCCCTCAAGCGCATCGGCAAGAAACGGATCACGAAGCGCCTGCTCCTCCAGGGCATGCATTTCAGCTGGTGTTAATTCACCCTTTACGTATTTATCAATATCGTACTTCCAATCAGCCATTGCGTTCCATACATATTTTCAGATTGCGTTTACCATTCTGTATATAACTTTTTACCTGGTTGTCGTCAAAACCCGTTAGCAAAACAATTTCTTTGTAGCATTTCTGCTGTATATAAAACAACGAAACACAATGTTTCTGTTCCGAAGCCAGTTGTTCAATACATTGCTCCAATTTACTGAGATTTGACTCCATTTCAGGCTCTTCTTCAGGATGCATGAAGGCATCACTTTCCATAAACTGAGGTGAGATCTCCTCAAAATGCTTTCCCTTCGCGGATCTCAGGTGCATAAGGCAATGATTTCGGGAAGTGATGTAAAGCCAGCTTTTGAAATGTACAATTTCGTGTTCCCGCAGACTAGTGACCAGCTTTTCAAAAATCTGCATCACCGCATCACGGCTCTCTTCCCGGTCTTTCAGGTATTTCATACACACTCCGTAGACCAGCTTCATATACCGATTGAACAATTCCCCCAGAATTGTCAATTCTCCTGATTCCTTGTAATGGTTAATCAGTTCATTATCCGCCAACTGTTTGTAATCCCCCGAGGAAAGCATTTTTGAAAAATAGCAAAAAAAAAGGTTAGCAGGCTTATGGAATCATTCTGGTAACTGCATCTCATAAGCAAACAAATTCTATTTGCTATGAAAAAGTCAATCTGGATTCTCGCAGCCCTGCTCATGTTTTCGCTGGGCTTTAATACACCTCAGTCGCGTATGATCACGGGAAGCGTTACCGCTTCAGACGATGGCAGCCCCATTGCCGGAGTGAATGTCATGTCAAAAGAAACTTCCAAAAGCGCGGTCACAAACGCGCAGGGCAAGTACACAATTTCGGTTCCCTCGCAAGGCGGGACATTAGTCTTTTCTTTCATTGGATATAAATCCAGGGAAATAAAAACTGGCAATGGAAATACACTGGATGTTGTACTCACGGCCGATCAGACAGCTCTTAATGAAGTTGTTGTTTCCGGCTATTCAACAAAGAGCAGGACGTATAAAAAAGACCAGGCGGGACCTGCAGCCCAACCCAGTATGATGTATGACCGGATACAGGGCGAACAAGAATATTATCAGGCCCCGGCAAACACGGAGGAGTATGATGCTGTCAATGAGAACATTTTTCACGAAGCGACGAGGAATCCGCTTTCAACATTTTCTATTGATGTCGATGCCGCTTCCTATAGCAACATCAGACGTTTTCTCAACAATGGTCAGCGACCACCCAAGGATGCCGTGCGCATTGAAGAAATGGTAAACTATTTTGACTACGATTACAAACAGCCTAACGATGAGCACCCATTTGCTGTGATTACCGAAATTTCGGCAGCACCGTGGAACCATCAGCATAAACTGGTTCACATTGGTCTGCAGGGAAAAAAAATTCCGACCGAAAACTTACCTCCTTCCAACCTGGTGTTTTTAATAGATGTATCCGGTTCGATGGATGAGCCGAATAAATTGCCACTGCTGAAAACCTCGTTCAAAATGCTTGTGGAACAACTTCGTCCGGAGGATCATGTAGCTATTGTTGTCTATGCCGGTGCTGCCGGGCTCGTGCTTGAACCTACCTCCGGCAAAGAAAAGCGAAAAATAATTGATGCGCTTGATCGCCTGGAGGCCGGAGGGTCAACTGCGGGTGGTGCGGGGATTAACCTGGCTTATTCCGTAGCGAAGGAACATTTCAAACCGAATGGTAATAACCGCATCATCCTTGCTACCGATGGAGATTTTAACGTTGGAGAATCAGGTAATGCGTCCATGGAGAGACTGGTTGAAGAAAAAAGAAAGGCAGGAATCTTTCTAACCGTGTTAGGTTTTGGGATGGGGAATTACAAGGATTCAAAAATGGAAATTCTGGCGGACAAGGGGAATGGTAACTATGCCTACATCGATAATCTTTCTGAGTCAAGGAAAGTACTGGTGAATGAGTTTGGAGGTACCCTCTTTACGATTGCCAAGGATGTGAAGCTGCAGATTGAGTTTAATCCTGCCAAGGTAAAGGCTTACCGTCTGATCGGATATGAAAACAGAATGTTAAAAAGCGAGGACTTTAACAACGATAAGAAAGATGCCGGTGAATTAGGGTCTGGCCACGCGGTAACTGCCTTATATGAGATTATCCCGGTAGGCGTTACGGGTGAGGTCGATAAGATTGATGAACTCAGATATCAGAAAACCGACATTGCTCCTGCTGCGACACGTACGAAGGAACTGATGACTATAAAACTCCGGTATAAAAAACCGGCAGAAGACACAAGCAGCCTGATTGTACATCCCTTGCTGGACACCAATACTACATTAGCGAAAACTTCTGATAATTTCCGTTGGTCGGCCTCAGTGGCTGCATTTGGGATGCTATTGCGGGATTCAGAGTATATAAAGGACTTTACGTATGATGAAGTTGTACAATTGGCAAGCGGTGCCAGAGGAGCAGATGCCGAGGGGTACAGAATTGAATTTATTAATATGGTTAAATCCTTTGGGATGGTGGCAAGCCGGAAATAGTCCACACCTGGTTGATACAAAAGCCTTTCCATGTTTGGAAAGGCTTTTGTATTTCTTCGGTTCAGGCGGCAACAAACAATCCGGGCAGCGTTGAAAAAGTTAACTTCAACGCCAACGTGTTGAATTTGCGGTGAGTGGTAGTTTTTTGGATTCCCGAGACATAGCCGGCAAGACTTTTGAATACAGCGAAGTAATCTATATTTTTAGCCCCAGATGGAATCAGAAGAGATCCAAAGAAAACCGTACGCTGACCCGGAGAAGCAAAGCATCTTTAATGGCGAGTTTATGCCTCATATAAACTCCATGTACAACTTTGCCTATCGACTTACGCTCGACCGGGACGACTCCAAGGACCTGGTTCAGGATACGTATATGAAGGCTTACCGGTTCATTGATTCCTTTCAGCAAGGAACTAATGCTAAGGCATGGCTGTTTCGAATTTTAAAAAACAGCTTCATTAATGATTACCGAAAGAAGAGTAAAGAGCCTTCAAAGGTCGATTATCAGGAAGTAGAAAGTTTTTACAACTCGGAGGACGTTGACAGGCAAATAACACCCGATTTGCGCGTTGAGGCACTGAAAGATATGATCGGCGATGAGATCTCGAATGCTCTTAATTCGCTGGACGTGGATTTCAGGACGGTTATCATTTTATGTGACCTGGAAGGATTCAAGTACGATGAAATGGCCAAAATTCTTGATATTCCTATTGGAACGGTACGGAGCCGCTTGCATAGGGCACGTAATCTTCTGAAAGAAAAACTTAGTGAATACGCTAAACAAATGGGTTATAAAACCGCCTGAACCTATGAGTAATCCCGACTTGAGCAAAATGAAGCAAGATTGTGAATCGCAGCGCGAATGTATGGAGATGCTGCAGATGATTATCGACGGAGAAGCCACTTCTGAACAAAAGGAACATTTTTTGTCAAATCATCTGGAACAATGTATGCCCTGTTATAAGAATTATCATCTGGAAGTGACGATCCGGCAACTTCTCAAAACGAAATGCGCAAACGAAGCGCCTCGGGAACTGGTGGAAAGTATAAAGGCTAAAGTGATCCAAAACTTAGCCCAATAATGGCAGGTAAAGCACTGATTTTCTCTGCTCCGTCTGGTTCTGGTAAAACAACGATTGTAAAACATCTTCTTGAAACAAATCCGGACTTAGGCTTTTCAATTTCCGCCTCTACGCGAGATAAACGGGGAAGAACGGAGTCACATGGAAAAGACTATTACTTCCTCTCCCCGGAAGAATTCAAAAGTAAAATTGATGCGAATGAATTTATCGAATGGGAAGAAGTGTATGCCGGAAATTTCTATGGAACACTAAAGTCTGAAATCGACCGTATCTGGGAAAGCGGAAAGGATGTAATATTTGATGTGGATGTAAAAGGCGGATTGAATCTTAAAAAATATTTTGGTGATCGCGCGCTGGCTGTTTTTGTTAAGGTGCCATCGTTGGATGTACTCAAGGCGCGGTTAAGTGATCGTGGTACCGAATCCCCTGAAAGTCTTTCCAGGAGATTATTTAAGGCAAAATTTGAAATGTCTTTTCAGGATCAGTTCGACATAGTTTTAGTTAATGAAGATCTCAACAAATCGCTAGCCGAAGCCCAGGCACTTTACCATACATTTAAGAAGAAGCCGTGACGTTTTATTATCTTCACGGGTAATGAATTCTCCTCAGAAAATTGGTCTCTTTTTTGGCTCCTTCAACCCTATCCACATGGGCCACCTCATCATCGCGAACCTGATGGCTGAAACGACAGACTTAAAGAAGGTCTGGTTTGTGGTGTCTCCTCAAAATCCATTTAAGCCCAGTAAAGGATTGTTACATGAATTCGATCGTTATGATATGGTGAGGGCTGCCATATATGACAACAGTAAACTTGACGTATCGGATGTGGAATTCCGCCTGCCAAAACCCAGTTACACAATCCATACCCTGGTTCACCTGCAGGAGAAACATCCTGAAAAAGAATTCAAAGTCATCATCGGTGAGGACAACCTTGTGACCTTTGCGAAATGGAAAAATTACCGGGAGATTCTAGGGCAATACGGATTGTATGTTTATCCTCGTCCTAACGCGCAACTTTCCGAACTAAAGGAGCATCCTAACGTTACTATGGTAGAGGCTCCCAGGCTTGACATCTCGGCAACATTTATCCGAAACTGCATCAGAAAAAAACAATCTGTGCGTTATCTTGTTCCGGATGCCGTAGAGGTGATCATAAGAGCGAAGGGATTCTATCTGGATTAAAGTTATTTATCAACAGCCCAAAGCGCGTGCAAACGTTTCCTTACAGATTTATAAATCCTGGTATCTGCCTTTTCCTCCTTTTGCTGTTTGGCAGTTGTTTGGCAAATGCTGCCGGTATCCGGGGTACGGTTACGGATGATCAGGGGCAGCCGCTGGCTTTTACCACGATCTTTGTAAAACAAACCGGAAGCGGAACAACTACCAATGTGAATGGCAGCTATGAGATTATTCTGCAACCGGGTTTGTACGAGATTGTCTTTCAATACCTGGGATATGAAACAGTTGTTAAGCAGGTTGACGTAAGCAATGAAATGGTCGAAGTGAATGTGGTCCTTAAGACCCAGGCCACCATGCTTCAGACAGTTACAGTAAAGAGTGGTACAGAAGATCCTGCATATACGATCATGCGTAAGGCAATCGCCAAAGCAAAGTACCATACCCAGCAAATAGACAGGTATTCTGCCCGCGTCTACATTAAGGGAGCAGGTCAGTTGAAAGACTATCCATGGCTCGCAAAAAAGGCTATTGAAAAGGAGGGTATTGAAAAGGGACAGGTTTTCGTTACCGAGTCTATCAGCGAAATAAAGTACACGCGTCCTAACAAGTTTGAAGAAAAAGTAATTTCTATTCGCAGCGACGGCAAGGACAATAATACATCTCCTAACCCGTACATATTCGGAAGTTTCTACGAATCGGAAGTTGCCGAGACAATATCGCCGCTTTCTCCGAAGTCTTTTTCCTACTACCGGTTCGAATACCAGGGTACGTTCAAGGATCGAAATTACGAAGTGAGCCGGATTAAAGTTGTTCCCCGATCCAAAGGCGACAACGTCGTGGAGGGAATGTTATATATCGTCGAAGACTGGTGGAGTATTCACAGCATGGATATCTATACGACCAAACTTGGAATAAAGGTTAACATAAAGGCTGTTTACGCCCCCATCGAGGACAAAGCCTGGATGCCCGTTACGCACCGTTTTACAGCCGAGGGAAAGATTTTTGGGTTTGAGTTTGAATATAACTACATGGCTACCGTAAGTAACTATAAAATAGAACTCAATCCTGAGCTTTTTGTAGAAACCGGTAACATGGAGGTGATTGACGAGAAAATTGACAAGGAGGAGGCCAAAGCGATACAGGAAAAGTTTAGCGTACCTGCAGGGAAATCAAAAAAAGCAATTTCGCAGGAAGAGCAGGCCCGGCAGTTGCAGGAACGGTTGAGTTCCGGAAAAGAGATTACCCGCAAAGAGCTCAATACTATTATCAAGGACTATGAAAAGGCAGAGATCAAGCAGCAGAAAGAACCCGAGGTGATCTCTGACGTGTCAGTGAAAGTGGATAGCGGAGCGTATAAGAAAGACTCATTATACTGGGCTCTGGAGCGTCCCGTCCCGCTGACAGAAAAGGAAATCCGAGGCTATGAAAAAATTGATAGCATGGCGATGGTTGAACAAAAGAAGGAACGAGGCGACACATTAAAAGCATCCAAACACAAAGGGTTTCAGCCCTGGGACATTCTGATTGGAGACACGTATAAAGTTTCCGAACATTCAAACTTTAAAATCCATTTTCCGATGCCCGGCTTTAACACCGTGGAAGGGTGGAATTTTGTCTATAAGGTATCGTTTGGAACAATTCTTCAGGACACAAATAAAACGCGCATTACCATTACACCGGCATTTCGGTATGCCTTCTCGAGAGACGTGGCTTCCGGATACCTTGATTTTTCACTTCGTAACAGGAAAGACCGGCTCGAAGTGCAGGGCGGGCGGTATGTGAAACAGTATAATGCGGACCAGCCAATTCATCCTATCATAAATGATTTCACCACACTTTTCCTGGAAAAGAATCTGATGAAACTTTATGAGCGTGATTACGTCGACGTCTTTTACCGCAGAAGACTCAATCCCTATCTCTCCGTGAGTACAAGCTGGTCATGGATGAAGCGGCGTGAACTTTTTAATACGACTAATTATAAATGGGTAGACAGGGACAAAATTGAAGGCTATACGCCAAACGCCCCGGTAAATGACGAGCTCAATGACACGGCGTTTCCCGAGCATAATGCTTTTGTCGGGTCCATTAATTTTACAGCACGACCATGGCTAAAATACAACATCCGAAACGGAAGACGCCAGGAGATACAAAGTTCTTCACCAACTTTTACTCTTGATTACCGGAAAGGTTTTGACAACATCTTCAACGGTGAAGTGGCGTTTGATCAATTAGAGTTTGGAGTGAAGCACAGGGTCAAAGTAGGTGTACGGGGAAATGCGGATTTCTATTTACGGGCAGGTGCATTTCTGAGCACAGGTAATATGTACTTCATGGATTATAAGCACTTCCTGGGGAATCAAACACCTTTTATAACAAATGATCCCGTAGGAAGTTTCCGACTCCTTGATTACTACAGATACAGCACGGCTGACAAGTACTTTTCAGGCAATTTTCATTATCAATTCAGAAAATTTCTTGTCACCAATATTCCTATTGTCCGAATGGCAGGGATTCATGAAAACATTTTTATTAATTACCTGGCAACACCCACATCACAAAATTATACAGAAGTGGGCTACACCATTGATGGGATTCTTAGAATATTCCGCCTTGAGGGGGCCGCAGCTTTCCAGGATGGCAAATATTTGAACTACGGATTCAGGATTGGTATCACTTCAAACTTTATGAACTTTTCTGATAATTAGCGATTCCATCAGAATGGTCTATCAGCAAGCCACACTGCTTGTACCTATCTTTAAAGGAATAAACTTTAAATCCACCCGATTGTGGCATAACTTGCCGTTTAATGGTTGATATCAAAACGTTTCTTTCACTTCGAAACCAGCTGCCGGTGATCGACGTTCGCTCTGAAGGCGAATACCAGTCGGGACATATGCCCGTTGCCTCCAACATACCCTTGTTAAACAATGCAGAGCGAGTCGCTGTCGGAACAGACTACAAGCAACGAGGCCAGCTCGAGGCTATTAAAACGGGATTCAGGCTGGTAGGCCCCAGGTTAGCAGGAATGATTGAAGAGACTGAAAAGATCGGCAAGGAACTTCTCGTCTACTGTTGGCGTGGCGGTATGCGATCTTCAAATTTTTGTGAGTTTGTTGGGATGGCGGGAATAAAAGCACAACCGCTTCGGGGCGGATACAAAGCTTATCGCCAGCTGGCATTGGAATCGTTTAAAAGCCCATTACCATTACTTGTAATCGGGGGGAATACGGGAAGTGGGAAGAGTGAAATTTTACGGGCACTGGCAACGCATGGAGAGCAGGTTATTGATCTGGAAAATCTGGCCAATCATAAAGGATCAGCTTTTGGGGGTTTGATGATGCCACCACAACCAACAACAGAGCAATTTCAAAATGATCTTTTTGAGGAGTTGTTAAAACTCGATCCGAATCGAAGAGTGTGGATTGAAGATGAATCCCTGGCGGTAGGCAAGATATTTCTGCCCAATGAACTGTGGAGCCAGATGGCAGTCAGTCCAGTTGTCGAAATAGATGTTCAAAAAGACGTGCGTATCGGGCGACTGGTGAACGAATATGGTTCTGCGGATAAAGCTGAATTTCTCGAGGCGATGATCAGGGTAAATAAAAAATTGGGAGGACAACATTTTAACAGGGCAAAGGAATTGCTTCTACAAAATGATATGGCTTCTACGATTGATATACTGCTCGTTTATTATGACAAGGCCTATAATAAAGCACTTGAAAAAAAGAAAGGTCGGATTAAGCTTCAGATGCCCTGGGATGGAAGAAATATAAATGACTACGTAAAGAATTTAGTTGATGAAGTAAACGCCTTACCGGCAGAAGTACACGCCTGATATGACTGAAGCCTTCCGCGAAATGTTAAAAATGAATCAATCAAACTTTCTTTCAGTCTGTTGCCTGGTTATTTTGTTTGGCTACATCCTTTACAATGAAGGGTCAGATTCATCGGTACCCGCGGCATCGGATGAACGTAATTCCTTTAGTGAGTATGGTGAGTCAGGCCCCCGTTTACCTGCCATTTCTTTTCAGGTACCGACAGCCATGTCGTTTGCAGGCGAGCCGGTTCCTTTATCCATCCCTGACGTCTATGAACGGCTGGATAAGGAGCTGCAGATTAACTCGTATTTGCACAGCAATACCCTATTTCTGATGAAGCGGGCCAATCGCTGGCTTCCTCAGATGCAAAAAATTATGGAGGAGCATGGAATACCGGAAGACTTCAAGTACCTGCCCTTGATTGAAAGCAACCTATTGAATGTTACCTCTTATAAGGATGCTGTAGGCTACTGGCAAATCCTTAAAAGCTCCGGAAGGGAACTCGGACTGGAGATCACCAACGAGGTGGATGAACGATATGATCCGCTGAAAGCAACGGAGGCGGCCTGTAAGTACCTGAAAAGATCCTATAAAAAATTCGGAAGCTGGACCATCGTTGCGGCTTCCTACAATCGGGGAATGGGCGGCGTTGAGCGGGCGCTCGAAAATCAGAAGGAAAGTTCGTATTACGATTTGTATCTCAACGATGAAACTTCCCGGTACGTATTCAGAATTCTGGCGATCAAGGAAATTGCCGAGAACCCTCTCCGGTATGGTTTCAGTATTGATCCATCCCATTTGTATCAGCAGGAATCCCTGAAGTATGTGGAGGTGGAGGAGACAATTAGCAATCTTGTGACGTTCGCCAAAGCACAGGGGATTAACTATAAGTTACTTAAACGGCATAACCCCTGGCTTCGTGACGAACGTCTTACGGTTAGAAAAGGAAAAAAGTATCGTATTGCTATTCCCATCTGACAATCTGTTGTCAGGCTGTTTGATACTTGTGGAGTTGTTTACAGGTATTCATTATCTTTCGCAGACACCAAAAAATATTTCCTATGTCTCGCCCGTACGTACTAGCTGAAAACACCTGGAAAACAGTAAAGGAAACAAACTACGAACTAGCCGTTTTACCCTGGGGTGCTTGCGAAGCACATAACTATCACCTGCCCTATGGAACGGATATTATCGAGGCAGAATATGTTGGCGCAGAGGCGGCAAGAATAGCCTGGGACCAAGGAGTCCGGTTGACGGTGTTGCCGGCGATTCCTTTTGGTGTTAATACCGGACAATTTGATGTGAAGCTTGACATGAATATGAATCCCAGTACCCAACTGGCAGTGCTACACGACGTGGTGGATGTCTTGAACCGTCAGGGAATCTATAAGCTTATTATTCTCAACAGTCATGGCGGAAATGATTTCAGGACGATGATCCGGGAGCTTGGCCTACAGTTTCCTAAAATGTTTTTATGTTCCTGCAACTGGTATCAGGCAGTAGATCAAAAAGATTTTTTTGAAAACAAGGATGATCATGCCGGCGAAATGGAAACCAGTGTGGTTATGCATTTGAAACCTGAGCTCGTAAGGCCTTTATCGGAAGCGGGGGATGGTGCGGCAAAGAAATTCCGCATCAGTGCCATGCGCGAAGGTTGGGCGTGGGCAGAAAGAAAATGGTTACAGGTGACAAAAGACACCGGTGTTGGTGATCCCAGAAAGGCCTCTGCTGAGAAGGGAGCAAAGTACTTCAAAGCGGTTACGGAGAAAGTAGCCGGGTTTTTTGTCGAAGTGGCCAAGGCTGACCGGAATGATCTCTACGCGTAAGAATTGATGCCATGGTGATTTCTTCCCAGGCAATCCACTCTATTTTTTTGCCGCCGTATCGATGACAAACAGCGCGCTGATTATCACGATGTTTTTTATGATGTATTGCCCCACTAACGTCAGCGAAAAGGGAGCTGCAGTAAACGAAAGGGCGGGCAATAAAAACAGCGGTGTGAACGTGCAGATCATGTGAACCAGTACAATGCGGATGACCCATCTGGAATAAACACCGGCCAGGAGCAATACACCAATCGCGGTTTCCCAAATTGCGAGGAGTAGCAACGACAAATCCGGCTCAATCAATCGAAAGGTCAAAAGGTGAATGGTTTCCTTAGCCAACTCTTCTGCCGGACTAACACCGGGGAAAAATTTCAATACGCCAAACCAAATGTATATTACACCAATGCTCACACGAAGAATATAGAGCCATCGCTTAAAGGCCGTGGTTGAAGACGAATGGTGCATGCCCGATTTTTGGCGTCAATATGAACACCGGAAGAGTAAAAATCAATGACTTTAATCATGCACCTGTCCACGATTTGGCTAAAGCCTGCCTCCATTCATGATTGTTGATGAAACCAAAAGGAATGAGGGACGGATGAAATATTGGCAACATATCACCCTCGATTTTGATGTTTTTGTGACAGATGCTTTGTCAGTTATTTTGATTACTTATCATAATTACCTGATACTCCCTGAAACCAGCCAGTGCCAATCTCGTTGGACTAATCGATATGAATAGTATTACCGTAAAATGTGCTAAGTTTATAAATCCCTTACCCTCTCTTAAAATTTATGTTCAGGCATTTCGTTCTTAGCTTTGCGATTGGAATTGGCACGTTCGGGGCATCCGGGCAATCTATCAAGGGACGCGTTCAGGGAGACGACGGCAAACCTCTTCCGGCCGTCAATGTGCTCTTGCTTAGTAGTGTAGACTCGACGTTAGTTAAAGGCGCGGTCTCTGATACGACCGGAGCGTACACAATTGAAAATATCCGTTCTGGTGTTTACCTGGTGTCAGCGTCCATGATTGGTTATCGGCAGGCTTATTCCTCACCTGTAACCATTCCTGCACAAGAGACCTCGATGGAAATGGCGGCATTTACACTCCGGGAGGATGCTCAACAACTGGGTGAGGTGGTTATTGTTGAGAAGCGACCTTTTGTCGAGCAGCGTATTGATCGCATGGTGGTGAACGTTGCCAACAGTATTATTGCCAGCGGAAGCACGGCGCTGGAAGTCCTTGAGAAAGCACCCGGAATAACCGTCGACAGACAAAATGGAAGCATTCAACTTCGTGGAAAGGAAGGAGTGATCGTTCAGATGAATGGAAAGCAGACTTACCTTTCGATGGCCGAGTTAGTAACACTGCTTCAGACGATGACCAGCGATGATATTGATCAGATTGAACTGATAACCAACCCGTCTTCTAAATATGATGCTGCGGGTAACTCCGGGATCATCAATATCGTGATGAAGAAAAATAATAATGAAGGCACCAACGGCTCGGTTTCTTTGGGTGTTGGGTCAGGAAAATACGGACGGCAGCGGGGCTCCGTTCAGTTGAATCACCGTACAAAGAAGCTTAACGTCTTCGGTAATTATAGCGGTAACCACGGCGGTAATTACTTTCACCTGAAAGGCAATCAATCCATAGATAATGGCGAGCAGGTTAATTATACAGACCAGGAGACGTACATCCGATTTTTTGACCGCGGACAGAATGCCAAAGCAGGCCTCGATTATTTTATTAACAAGAATACTACGCTTGGTTTTGTATGGACCGGCTTTTGGAACAACAATGGAGAAGAGGGCACAGCCGGTAGCGCATTTAAAAAGGATGATTCTGAAATTATCTATCTGCAGGCTCAAACGGACAAGACTATTTCAAGCGTTTCGGCAAATCAGGTTGGAAATATTAACTTTCAACATTCCTTCAAGGGAAAAGGTGGTGAAATTTCTGCGGATGTCGATGCGGGACGATACACCAGAGACTATTCAAATACACTTCTTACTGAAACTATATCAGTCGAAAATCCCGATATGCCGCAGGCGGGCTTGCTGATTGAAATGCCTACCATCATTGATATCAGAACGGCCAAGATTGACTATAGCCGATCCGTTTTTTCAAAGTGGAAAATGGAAGCAGGTCTCAAAAGCAGCTACGTAGCAAGTGACAACGACATGACGCTTAGTCAGGGAGAAGCTGGTGATTTGGTAAAGGATGATTCGCTTTCTAATCACTTTCAGTATACTGAGCGGGTTTACGCCGGGTATGCCAGCTTCTCGGGTAAAATTGGTGAGAAGACGCAGGTTCAGGCAGGCCTTCGCGTTGAGCATACCCACTCCGTAGGCAATTCCCTCACGCTCGATCAGGTAGTAACTCGTGATTACCTTAATTTTTTCCCAAGCGTATTTCTTTCCAGGGCTTTATCACAGAATCACTCGTTGACACTTTCTTACAGTTATCGGATAGATCGTCCTAATTATCAATACCTCAATCCGGCCCGCTCCTATGTCGATCCGTATATCTATAGCAGGGGAAATCCATTTCTCAATCCACAGTATACTCATGCTCTGGAGCTGAAGCATGGTTACAAAGAGAAAATTTTTACTTCGATCGGTGCAAGCTTTGTTGATGACGTTGTATTCTATGTCATTCAACCGGTTGATAGCATCCGGACCGAGCGCACACCCGATAATTTTGGAAAGGCTCAATCCTATAATCTCACCGTCAGCTTTCCAATCAAAGTCATAAAGGGCTGGAATATTCAAGTGAATATGTTGGGAGTATATAGTCAATTTGAATACACCTATCTGGACGTTCCAACTACTGTAGAGCAAATATCAGGAAGGTTAAACGCTTCAAACACGTTTGTTTTTGGACATGGATGGACTGGTGAACTAACCGGTTGGGTATCTACCCCCGGAGTTTATATTATTCAGGAGTCACCGTGGCTTGGTTCAGTCGACGTGGGCATACAAAAAAAAATCGGATCGGCCTTGAGCGCGAAACTAAGTTTGCAGGATGTGTTTCACTCTAACATGTATAAGGCGGAAATAAATGCTCCCAGCTATAAGACTGATTTTACACTTAAGTTTGATACCCGAATTGTGATGTTAAACCTTATTTATACTTTCGGAAATCAACAACTAAAAGGAGCTCGCCAGCGCAGAACCGGATCTGAAGAAGAGGCACAACGTGCCAACTAAACGTCAACAGCTCAAGTCGCCTCTTAAAGCATATACAGACGCCATGATCACATCGGATGTAAACTGTGCCCGGGAGACTATAGAATGGCCTCCGTTGCTTCTGCCTTTGCAATCCAGAAATTGCCAAAACCCTCGCCAATTTGAATGGTTAACATTTGTAGCGCCAGCATCTCTAAAATGGCAAGGAAATTAAAGATCACACCTATTCGTGTTGGATAACTCTCAAGCAAATCAGTAAAAGAAATCCTTGGCTTTTTTGTGAGTTCGTCTATCAAATATTTTTTTTGCTCTTCAACCGTGTACGGATATTGAATAACCTGATGAACAGGTTTATTTTTTTCTGCCTCGAGCCGTTTGAGTATTTTTTCAAAAACAGTCATCAGTTTGTAGATGGTTACATCCTGAAGCTCTGCTTCCACATTCGTACTTTCAGCAAGGACTTTCAGCTCCTTCATCAGGTTGCCGCGCTTCTCCATCATCAGCGATACTTCCTCCATTTTGTGGAAAGAATCGATAACTGACTTGTATTTTTTGTATTCCAGCAGATGACGGACAAGTTCCTCGCGGGGGTCAATTTCGTTGCCTTGCTCATCGAGTTGTGGACGCGGCAATAACATCTTGGACTTGATCCGCATCAAGGTGGCGGCCACTAAGATGAATTCGCTCGCAACCTCTATATTAAACTGCTCCATCTGACGAATATATTCCAGGAAATCGTTTGTAATCTTGGAAATGGGAATATCGTAGATGTCCAGTTCATCCCTTTCAATAAAAAACAATAACAGGTCAAACGGGCCTTCGAAAAGCGGCAATTTCACCTCAAAATTTTCCTGTGCAGTCGTCATGGACCGCAAATTTATTTATAATCTGGCAAAAAATGTTGCCAACCCGGAAATAACTACCTTTGTGGCTTATTTGGCGTTGAAAAACAGTTTAGAACACTTACCTTCAGCTTGGTGTTAAAGGATTTATTAACCATTTCAAATGCTTATCGTACCCGGAAAACTTCTGGCGGGAATCAATAGCCCTGAGGACGTTAAAAAGCTTGACCAGGCTCAGTTAGTACAGCTTTGTGACGAACTTCGCCACTTTATCATCGACAATGTTTCTGTCTATGGAGGTCATTTTGGTGCAAGCCTGGGGGTCGTTGAGTTGACAGTTGCACTGCACTATATCTTTAATACTCCATATGATCAATTGGTCTGGGATGTGGGTCATCAGGCTTATGGGCACAAGATTCTGACCGGCCGAAGGGATACTTTCCATACAAATCGTCTTTATCGCGGTCTTTCAGGTTTTCCGAAACGCGCGGAAAGCGAATACGACGCTTTTGGGGTCGGTCATTCGTCAACCTCAATTTCGGCAACCTTGGGAATGGCAGCGGCTTCCAAATATCTAAAAATCGAAGACAAGCAACATATTGCCGTTATTGGAGATGGGGCGATGACTGGCGGGATGGCTTTTGAAGGCCTGAACCATGCCGGCGTATCGGATACAAACATCCTTATCATTCTCAATGATAACTGTATGGCTATTGATCCCAATGTGGGGGCATTAAAGGATTACCTGACAGATATCACCACCAGTAAGGCTTATAATAAGCTAAAGGATGAAGCCTGGAATGTGCTTGGCAAGCTATCCATGTTTGGAAAGAGCGCTCAGGAGATAGTGTCAAAGGTTGAAACCGGAATCAAGGCGGCTTTGCTAAGTCAGAGTAATTTATTTGAATCGCTTAACCTCAGATATTTCGGACCCGTAGATGGGCATGACGTGAACCATCTGGTGACTGTTCTTAATGATCTTAAAGAAATAAAAGGACCGAAGATTCTGCATTGTATAACCACAAAAGGTAAAGGGTACGGACCTGCTGAAAAGGGAAATGCTACTACTTGGCATGCACCGGGTACGTTTGATAAAATTACCGGGGAAATACATAAGAAGATTTACGAGCAGAAGCAGGCTCCCAAGTATCAGGATGTATTTGGACAAACTCTCGTGGAATTAGCGAAGGCAAATGATAAGATCATCGGTATTACTCCTGCAATGCCTTCTGGATCTTCCATGAACATCATGATGAGGGAGATGCCTGAACGGGCAATTGATGTCGGTATCGCTGAGCAACATGCCGTTACGTATTCGGCAGGTCTTGCTACACAGGGACTTATTCCATTCTGTAATATATACAGCACTTTTATGCAGCGTGCATATGATCAGGTGATCCATGATGTATGTATTCAGAATCTGCCTGTTAACTTCTGTCTCGATCGCGCGGGTTTCGCCGGTGCTGATGGTCCCACTCATCACGGCGCGTATGATCTGGCGTTCTTCCGTTGTCTGCCCAACATGATTGTTTCGTCCCCAATGGATGAGGCGGAGCTTCGCAACCTGATGTACACAGCACAACTTCCCCGGACCGATAAAGCCTTTTCAATTCGATATCCAAGAGGACAAGGAGTGATGCCCAATTGGCAAACACCCATGGAAGAAATTGAAATTGGAACAGCAAGGAAATTACAAGGCGGCGGCGAGTTGGCTATTCTTACCATCGGACATGTAGGGAATTATGCAACTGACGCGTGCAGGCAGCTGGCGAAATCAAATATTGAGATTGGACAGTTTGATATGCGTTTCGTTAAGCCCCTGGATGAACGGATGCTTCACGAAATATTTTCAGAGTACAAGAAAATAATCACGGTCGAAGACGGCTGTCTGCAGGGAGGATTCGGAAGTGCTATTCTTGAATTCATGGCGGACAATAATTATCACAGCGAGATCAGGCGACTTGGAATTCCGGATAGGGTTGTTGAACATGGCGAACAACACGAATTGCATGAAGAATGTGGTTTTGACGCTAAAGGAATTGAACGCGCCGTTGTTGAGATGCTTGAATTTTCCACCCGGATCTAGAATGGCCAACCTGTACGCCAGACAACGGGGAGAGGGTAAGCCATTAATTTTGATCCATGGTTTCCCCCTTCACCAGGCAGTTTGGAATGATTTTGGAAGCCGGCTTGTACATGCCTTTCGTATAATCACGGTTGACCTGCCAGGTTTTGGAAAAAGCCCACTGCTTCCCTTGCCATTTTCACTCGATCAGGTAGCGGACCAACTGAACCATTACTTGTCCGAAGAGGGTATTGTCGATGGAACTGTGATCGGACACTCGTTAGGAGGGTATGTGGCCCTTGCTATGATCAGTAAAAGACCCGATTTATTTTCCGCTGCCGGACTTTTTCATTCTACGGCTTATCCGGATTCTCCGGAGAAAAAAGAATCGAGGACTAAAGTCATAGAGTTTGTTGAAAAGAATGGTCCGTCGCCATTTGTTACAAATTTCATAGGTCCACTTTTCGCACACCCTGGTAACCCCCAGATAGAAACGGTAAAAAAAATTGCGTTGGAATCCTCAAAGGACGCTGTTATCGGATACACAATGGCTATGCGTGACCGCCCAGATCAGACTAAAACCTTAAAAACCTTTGAAAAACCTACGTTGTTTCTGGCAGGCGATAAGGATCCGGGTATCCCGGCAGACACCATGCGGACTCAGGCAAGAATCTGCCAACGCCCTGAAATTCATATTCTTCCCGACGTGGCACATATGGGTATGTTCGAGAAACCGGAGGAAGCGGCCTCTAAAATCATTGGCTTTTTAAGCAAAATCTAACCTCAAGGAACCCCGCCACAGACATGAGGCTATGTTTTTTTGTTAATTCTGTATTAAATTAGGACCGATTACCGGCTTAAGTGCCCAACCTCGCTAGGTTAAATAGCCAGAGGCATTTATATTTGCTATTAAGAACACTAATAACCAATCCGTAACCATGGAAGATATTGTTGCACAAAATTATGACTCTTGGAATGCAATGGCTAAAAACATTGCATACGTGGCATGGGCTATTTCGATTTTGATTGTGCTTTATCATATTGTGCGCCTGGCCACAATGAATGATGCGAAGGTCAAGTACGATTACATCAACAGAAGTGAAATCAGGACTCTATGGATTGCAGCGATAATACTAATCATCGGCTGTTGCTTCTATGCTAACTCAAATATCCAGAAGCTTAGCACCCTGTGGATTTTTGTACTTGGGTTTACAACTTTCGCCATGGGAATGATAGTGGCACTTATTGTTCAGAACATGTTGAAGTTCTACTATCCTTTCTTCATTGAAAAGCGGTTAAAAGCACTTCGCTATAAGCCTAGAATTTCTCCAAAAACAGGCAAGGAAATGAAACTCCTGGGAGAGAAAGAGGAAGATGCATATCTGGATGAGGGGATGCAGGCCGAAGAAAATGTTTTTTCGGTGGATTATGATGTATGGAAAGACGAAGAGACTGGTTATGTTAAGATTGAACGTTACTCAGGCCACCTCCATGCTTTACAGTGCCCCGAATGCAACTACCAGACATTTAAAGTTGTTCGTGAAGAAATATTAAAGGTCGCTTCGGTCAGTGAGGAAGGCCAGCTTCTCAAACACTTTCAGTGCGGTTATTGTGGATACAAAGCCAAGAAAACTGTAGTCCTCAGAGTTTCACAGAAATTTGAAGAGACATCAGCAGCTACTGCTTAATCAGGATTACACCTAAATATCAAAAGGCTACTTCAATTATTGGAGTAGCCTTTCACTTTTTATAAAAAGACCCGCCGGTAGATCTTTCGAATGGTTAAACCTAAAGATCGTTTCCAACAAATGATCTGCCTGTTATTGTGGGAGGCGCTCAACCCGTGTTGCAAAATACTTGGTATCTCCGCGCCATGGAAATGCCATATACCGTTTCACAAAATACAAGTTTACACGCTCACCACTCAGAGCGACTTGTTCTAACTCCTTTATGAGATCCTGTTCACTTTTTTCTACGGAAAAATCGAAAGATTCGGCAATCGGGCTTGCACCTTTTAACGCGCCAAAAGTTTCCAGGTTAATCTTGCCCTCATAGGTTTTGAAGGCAACACCCTTCTCACTAATGCGGAGGACTTTTCCGGCCATCACACCATCTTCATAAGTGGCCCAGTACATAAAACTAAATACGGCTATACCGATAATCAGTATCGAGAAGAAGAAGATTTTCATGATCTTTTTTGAGGTGCGTTTAAATCTTTCACCAAAGCTTTGTGCTTCCATAGGTTGTCGTTGACAGTAATAAAGTTAGTAATGAATTTGACATTTCAGATTAGGTTTCCTGGTCAAAGTAGATTTTATAAAAGTGACGGTTTCTGGTCTCATCAAACCCCTTTTCAATTAACTCACGATTCCCATGTATATAGACGTGAAAATTCTTGTCCAACTTTAACACGCTTTTGAAAATCCGGGCCTGGCGTTTAACGGCCTGCGCGGAAATTTCAAAGTTGTCGGCTATCCCCTCATCCGCCATCAAACTTCTTTCGTATTTCCGGAAAGACTCTATTACCGACGCATCTTCAAAAACTTCTGTTTCGAATTCATTCTGGTTAAAGACTTCATGCGATTTAAAAAAGTTAACAGACCGGTTCAAAAGGTCAATCTTATCAGCTTTTGATACACTAAATTCCTCGTCCAGCTGATCGCCAACATACTGACGCGTCAGGTTCATAAAGTTATGTGTTTGATGAAAGGCATCGGCACAGGGCTTTATATTCAGGAAATCCTGTTTCCAGTATTGAGCATCGGTTTTATTAGCATCAACGATAAGAATCTTGTAGCCCTCCTCCCCCTGAACATTCAGGATCAAACATCCTTTGTCAAGTTTACGCACATTTATTCCTTCTTCTGCATCCATACTGAACCTCCGTGAGTCGGTGCGAAGCTTCAGATAGGTTTCCTTATTCTCAGACTTGAAAATCCCAATAGCCTCCAGGACCTCACCGTCAATCCGGATACCCGAAAAATGAGCAACATAGAGGTCGCCTGCTTTGATATTTGGATGTTCGGATACTGCTAAGAGGTGTTTCGCCATGTGAATAGAATTGGCATGCAGTAAAGTACTATCGTCAAAGATCTGTTTAGAGAAAGTACAAATCGGATTTAATCCCGGGTCCGCATCGGAAAACAGAAAGTTGTAGTATTCGGGAGTATTAAAATTTGAAAGAAAATAAAGAAGCAGGGGCGCGTTCAATAAATCCGAATTGACATCTAAGGGTGCATCAGACCACTTCAATTCCTGCTGACCATCGCTTTTTACTATGCTATGAGCAGATACAGTGTGTATAATAGCCTGTGACGTGTCGATCATACTTTCCAATTTAATAAGAATGCCACCATTTAGGGTGGCATTCTTATTCAGCCTAATAAATAAGATCAGCCGATCATTTCAAATCCGGTGTACGGTACCAAAGCCCTCGGGATACGAATTCCATTTGATGTTTGATTATTCTCCAGAATCGAGGCCACTATTCGCGGCAGTGCCAAAGCACTTCCGTTTAGCGTGTGAAGCAATTGTGTTTTTCCTTCAACATTCTTGTATCTCAGCTTCAAGCGGTTTGCCTGAAAGGTTTCAAAGTTGCTCACGGAACTTACTTCAAGCCATCGTTGCTGTCCGGCGGAATACACTTCCATATCATACGTTATCGCGGAATTGAAACCCATATCGCCGCCACAAAGCAAAAGCTTTCGATAGGGGAGTTCCAGTTTCTCAAGTAGACTCTGCACATAGCTGCACATTTCTTCCAGCGCGGCGTAAGAGTCTTCTGGTTTTCTTATTTGAACTATCTCAACTTTGTCGAACTGATGAAGGCGGTTCAACCCACGAACATGCGCACCCCAGCTTCCTGCCTCTCTTCTGAAACATGGCGTATAGCCAACATTCCTGATCGGCAACTCATCCTCTCCTACGATTACATCGCGGTACAAGTTTGTGATCGGTACCTCGGCAGTTGGAATCAGGTATAAATTATCTTCAGTGACGAAGTACATCTGCCCTTCTTTATCCGGGAGTTGACCGGTGCCAAAACCGGATGCCTCATTTACAACAATAGGCGCCTGAATTTCTTTATAGTTTTGTTTGTCTGCCTCGTCTAAAAAGAAATTGATCAGAGCACGTTGTAGCTTTGCACCTTTGCCCTTGTAAACCGGGAAGCCCGCACCTGAAATTTTATTTCCAAGGTCGAAGTCAATTATGTCGTATTTTCTGATTAGCTCCCAGTGTGGCAGTGCATCAGATTCCAGGGCGGGAATGGAGCCGGATTGATGAACAACAATATTGTCCTCGGCACGGGTTCCTGAAGGTACCTTTTCATGAGGCACGTTCGGAATCTTATACAAAAGTTCCAGTAGTCTCTTTTCGAAGCTATCAAGATCCGCTTCAAGACCTTTAACCTTTTCCTTGTCCGCACCTATTGAAGAACGCAGGCTCGTGGCTTCAGCGGTGTTTCCTGATTTCATAAGCTCCCCTATTTTCCTTGAATCCGCATTCAACTGGAACTTCAGATCATCTACGATCCTTTGTGTATCACGCCGTAGAAGATCTGTATCCAGTACTTGCTGGACTAAGGATTCAGCATCTTTCAGATTTCTTTTTCGAAGGCCTTCCAATACCTTTTGTGTGTGTTCCCGGATTACAACCGCCTGTAGCATGTAGTTTGTTTTTAGAGGGCTAAAATTACTTTTTTTGAATGGCTGGAACCCGTTCAGGCTTAATAAAAAATTTCTCCAGTTTGATTATAGTCAAAAATGTGCCTATACTTGCACTGTCAAATGGCTTTATCTCAAGCCCTCTGAATATAAATCCGGCCCAACTTATCGAATTTTTGTTTTCTAGTTAGTTGTTCTCATGACCCTAATCTCAGCTCTGCTGATTGCAAGAATCAATTCAACAAATCTTTTTTGACACAATCCATTTTTAATTCATCATGTATACTATTGACGACCTGAATGTCAGGCTTCTTTCAGAGCTTAAAGAAATCGCGGAGGAGATGGGCGTAAAAAACGCCAAAAAGCTTTCCAAACAGGATATCATTTATAAAATCCTTGATCAGCAGGCAATAGCTGGTGAATCAGCTCCAGACAAAGGCCCTTCCTCTGTTTTAACACCGGCAACAGAGGCTGAGCCAGAGCGAAAATTACGCCCACGCAGGAGAGAAAATGTTGCGCCTACGCCCCCGGCACCACCGAAAGGAGATACCGATTTTCCTTCGGATGAAATCATTGATTCCATTGATATAAATTTTGATAGCCCATCACCAGCGACGTTTAATAATGCAGAGGCCGATCCTTCAGGTATTGTTGAAGATCAGCCCCGACAACAGAAGAATGAAACCCGTGAAGAACGGAGTCAGCCTTTTCGTCCTGCTATCCGCGAGTTTGACGGTGCCATAAGCAATGAAGGTGTGCTGGAGATCATGCAGGATGGATATGGATTCCTGCGTTCATCCGACTATAACTATCTGGCAAGCCCGGATGACATTTATGTATCTCCTTCCCAGATTAAATTGTTTGGATTAAAGACCGGTGATACAGTAAAAGGATTTATCCGCCCGCCCAAGGAAGGTGAAAAGTACTTCGCCTTGTTAAAGGTTGAGTCGGTAAACGGAAAAACCACCGAAGAAATCCGTGACCGCGTAGCTTTTGAATATCTGACACCTCTTTTTCCGAATGAAAAGTACAAGCTCAGCACGACGCCTGATAATCTTTCAACGCGGATCCTGGATTTGTTCTCGCCTATCGGTAAGGGTCAGCGCGGTATGATTGTCGCGCAGCCTAAAACAGGAAAGACGGTTTTATTGAAGAACATAGCCAATGCTATTGCTCAAAACCACCCTGAAGTTTACCTGATCGTATTATTGATTGATGAACGACCTGAAGAAGTAACGGATATGGCACGAAGTGTACGTGCTGAAGTCGTTGCATCAACTTTCGATGAACAGGCTGAGCGACATGTTAAGGTAGCCAGCATTGTATTGGAGAAAGCAAAAAGGATGGTGGAGTGCGGTCATGATGTAGTGATCTTGCTGGACTCTCTTACCCGCCTGGCACGGGCCTATAATACAGTTGTTCCTTCATCCGGAAAAATACTCTCCGGAGGTGTGGATGCAAATGCACTCCACAAACCAAAACGGTTTTTCGGGGCGGCCCGCAAAATTGAAAATGGCGGTTCTCTTACCATCATTGCCACCGCTTTGATCGACACCGGTTCAAAAATGGACGAAGTGATCTTCGAAGAGTTCAAGGGAACGGGTAATATGGAATTGCAGCTTGACCGGAAATTGACAAATAGACGGATTTATCCATCCATGGACGTTCCTGCATCCGGAACAAGACGCGAAGATCTTCTATTGAAAGAAGAGGAATTACAACGCGTATGGATTCTTCGCAAATATATGGCTGATATGAACTCCGTTGAGGCAATGGAATTCCTGCAGAATAAAATGAAGGGCACACGGAATAACGAAGAATTTCTTGCGTCGATGAATGGATAGTTGTTGAATATAGCCGGATAAAGGCTACGTTCTTGAATAGGTTAGTGCCCGGATTATTTCAGAACGAGGTCAATCAATTCACGCTGTACATTCCAGTCCTTTGCAAGTTTTAACATAGCTGTCGCTTCCATTTCTGTGACATAACCCTTGAGATTGTTAGCCTGCCAGACCATATTAATGAGTTCAATTCTTTTTTCTTTCGGATAATCACCAATTGTGTCGTTCAGATAACTTCGGGCCCGGTCAAAAGCCGTTATATAATCTTCAGCAACAAAATCAAGCGCCCATTTATATTCGTCAGGAGCCTTGAGCTCTTCAGCAGTCCTGATTAAATCCTTTTTTTCCTGTTCATCCAGCCCGTGGTAATGAAATATCACGGCCTTAAGGAGCATATATACTTTCTTTTCTTCGGTAGACTTCATACGTGGTGACGTTTCGAAAAATACAAAACTTCGGTGAGCTAAAATAATAGACTCATTCCACGAATTCGAGAGCCCTCCGCAGGTGTTCAAGAGGAAATTATAAAAAAGTCAGAAGCAATCTTATCGGCGAGTAGAAATCCTTTTTTTGTGAGTACCAAGCTGTCATTTACAATGGTCGCCAATTTCTGTTCTTTTAAAATCCGAAGATATTGTTCATAGGTGTCCTCCAGATCAAGACCAAAATCGTTCCGAAGCAAAGTAAGATTGGCACCCCAGGCTGTTCTGAGAGAAGTTAGCAGGTATTCATTAACCTGGTCGTCTCTGGTCAATATTTCAAGAGTAGCAGGAATCTGACCATGGTGAATAGATTCAGCATAAAGACTATTATTGCTAATGTTGTACTGCCTGCTTGTTCCATTAAAGGAATGGGCACTGGGACCAATCCCGAGATAGTTTCTGTTTTTCCAGTAGTTACTGTTGTGTTTTGATTGATAACCAGCTTTAGAAAAATTGGATACTTCATACTGTTCATAACCCTGCATATCCAGGGTTTCAACAAGAATCTGTAGTTGGAACGCGGCGATATCTTCTTCAACAGCTTTAAGCTTGCCACGAGCCGCCCATCTTCCGAAGACCGTCTTTTCCTCAACCGTTAGTGAGTAGGAAGAGATGTGTTGCGGTCTTAGCAGCAAGGCTTCATCAATGGCATCTTTCCACATTGTGTTTTCAAGACCGGGAATAGCATAAATGAGATCAATACTAATATTATCAAATCCGGAGCTGTAAGCATCGCGGACGCATTGTACCGCCATTTGAGCATCATGCACCCGGTTTAATGACTTTAAAATTTCATCGTTAAAAGACTGGATACCGATGCATAACCGATTGACACCAGCATTCCTTAATTCTTTCAGTTTATCCTTTGTGAGGTCATCCGGATTGGCTTCCAGCGTAACTTCAGGGTTTGGACACGTAGTGAAGTTACGATGAATTGCCTGCAGGATATTATTCAGTTCACTTTCGGAAAGAATGGAAGGGGTTCCGCCTCCAAAGTAAATGGTTTCGATCTCTTCGCCGTTCAAATAACCTTTTTGCAAAACCAGTTCATGACCGATTGCGCGAACAATACTTTCCCGCCTATCCTGGTTCGTGGAAAAATGAAAATCGCAGTAGTAGCATGCCTGTTTGCAAAATGGAATGTGGAGATAGATACCAGCCATTGGAATAACAAACTTACAGTCATTTCGGATATAAGCCCAGTTTCTAATACTTTTGACGGACTATATTATGAAGGGTCTGGAATATTTTCTCATCAGTTTATTTTTTTGGTGTTCGATCGTTTCGGTTGCCAGTGCACAAGAAGCAGCTGTGATAAAGAATTTTACGGGCGAGTGGAAGGTGTTTCAAAATGGGCAGTTTGAAGCGTACGGCACCGATGCAGGTAATGTTCGTAATATTTTTTTCTCTTTCGAAGCAAACAACTTTCCAGGAGGGTTTCTCCAGGTAAGCAGTCCGGAACCACTAACGCTTTTTATCAACGGGCAACTGGCAGCAAGAAGCGATGAGCCGCTTTTGCTTAGCGTAGATAGCCTGGCCAAAATCTTCGAGTCAGGAGTTTTGCAGATTAATGTTTTACAGGATAAGGTATATCCTGGCGGCCTGCAGACGAACATTAAAACGAAAAACAAACCTCATTCCGCCGGGGAGGACCCATTACTGATGGAATTTTCTACTTTTAGAGATTTCGCTATAGTGGGGATGTTGATATTGATGGTTAGTTTGATCATAATTGTAAAGATTAACCCAAAACTGACTGCCGATTATTTTTCTGTTGCTAAAATATTTTCCATGCGTGAAGGTGAAGATGGACAGTCGTCTTCCCGAATCACCAGCAGTATCAATATTTTGTTCTATGCCTACTGCAGTTTGATGGTAGGGTACTTTCTCATGATTATTTTTCGTTTTGTGCCTTCATATTACCCCTCTGCAATATCATTTCAGGCATTTACATTTTGGGATGCGGTGGTTCAATGGCTTGAACTGAGTCTTATTGTACTGGTGCTTTGCTTTATGAAAATTACACTGGTATATAGTTTGTCATTTGTGTTTGGAATGCCAGAAATCGGTGGGATTCATTTTTTCAATTGGGTGCGGCTGCTCCTGGGAGTTTTCGGGGTACTCACAACAGTTCTGTTCCTTTATTTTATCGGTCACGGACACCAGGAAGGCTTCTATATTTTTCTCCTCAGACTAATGTCCTGGGTATTGGCAGGCTGGATGATACTGATTATTTTCAAATTGTACCGACAGGCCGGTCATTCTATGTTTCATTTATTTTCGTACATTTGTGCTACAGAATTAATACCCTTTCTTATTACAATCAAGGTACTTTATTATTAGCCTGAATTTGTTACGTGATGAGTGAAATTGCTACTGACAGGATGCGCAAAGTAAAGAGTATCCTGGTAACCCAAGAAGCACCTCTTGATGCTAATTCTCCATACTTGAAACTAGCTGAGAAGTTTAACCTGAAGATAGACTTCAGACCTTTCATTCAGGTTGAGCCCGTTCCTGTTAAGGAATTCAGAAAGCAGAAGATTGATGTACTCAACCATACTGCCATAATTTTCACCAGCCGGAATGCTGTAGATCATTTTTTTCATATCTGCCAGGAACTAAAGGTTGAGATGCCTGCGGATATGAAATACTTTTGTATCTCGGAACAGACTTCCAACTACCTGCAGAAATATATTGTGATCCGTAAGCGGAAAATATTCACCGGGCTTAAGACTGCACAGGATTTATTGGAAATCCTGAAAAAGCACAAGAATGAAAAGTACCTGTTCCCCTGTTCGGATATACGTAAGAACGACATTCCTGACTTTTTGAAAGAGGGCGGGTACCATTATACGGAGGGTATTATTTATCATACGGTTGCCTCTGATTTATCAGACTTAAAGCAGGTCTTTTACGATATTCTTGCCTTCTTCAGTCCCTCCGGAATAAATTCTTTGTTTGTTAACTTTCCGGAATTCAAACAAAATAATACTCGCATTGCTGTCTTCGGACCAACAACGGCAAAGGCTGCCCAGGATGCGGGACTGATCCTTGATATTGAAGCTCCACTTCCGAATGCTCCTTCTATGACCGGGGCTCTGGAACTTTACATAAAAAAGGCCAACGGTATTAAATAACTACTTCATCCTTTGAATTTTACAAAGTGAGGTTTTTTATTACACTTTAATTGGAATTGTTGAAAGTGTCGTAAAAAAGCATTTACTTTAGATTCTACTTTTTAAACTTAATGCTGAAAAGGATTTTTTACACCCTCTTGCTGCTCTTTTTTGGAGCAGGTGCTTTTGCTCAGCAAGATCCCCTCTTCACTCAATACATGTTTAACAACCTGTATATGACACCTGCGTTTGCGGGGGTCGATGGGGTTACACGGTTTACTGCCGTTCACCGTAGTCAGTGGTTAGGCTATCAATCCAGTTTTGGAGACGGAGGCGCACCCACTACCCAATTGGTAAGTTTCAATACCCCGATTTACAAACTTCGCAGTGGTTTCGGTGCCTATATTGTAAATGACAAATTGGGACCACAGAACAACCTGGAGGCCCAGGCAATGTATGCGTACCACCTGGGGATAAAGGAAAATAAACTAAGTATTGGAGTAAAGCTGGGTTTGTATTCACAAACCGTGAACGGAAAATACTACCGGTACATTCAGGAAAACGACCCGCTCATCGTAGAAGGTAAGGAATCGCAGGTTAGACCTGATTTGGGATTAGGCATATTCTATCGATCGGAAAAATATTACGCTGGAGTTGGGTTTAACCACCTATTACGGTCAGAATTTGATTTCGGGGCTGACAGCGTCCGAGGAGCGCTGGCAAACCACATAAATTTCACCGGAGGCTACTTTTACGAAGTCAGCTTTGACCTTAAAGTACAGTTCAGTGCAGCTGTCAGAACGGATCTTAACAAAACTCAAGTCGATTTAGCCGGAATTGCCTATATCAAAGATACGATGTGGGGTGGATTAGCGTTTAGACAATCTGAGGCAGCAAGTTTATTGCTTGGATATAGCCTATTGAAAGATAAATCGCTAAAATTGGGGACTGCAGTTGACTTTATTATTAAAGACCGGGCGGCAAAAGAGACCTTTTCGCTGGAATTTATGTTGAGTTACGACCTTCCGGTTAATCCGGGTAGCGGTAAAAAAGTCGTTCGAACCCCTCGCTATAGGCACTAACCGACATTTGATTTTGGTATTTTTAAGAATTTGTGGAATTTGTGATTCGTTTCTCAAAAAAGTAAGGTGAATACGATAACTTTGAGGTCACAATTATTAGCTACGACAAACTGAGAATTAAGTATGAATAAATCGGTTCTTTCGAAAGTAGTATTAGTCCTGGCAGGTGCTTTTGTAAGTGCCTGTGGATTGCTTGGCCTGGGAGGCAATAAGGGCGGCGACCAAGGTGAACTGGTCGGCGTCAGTGGTCGCGAAGGCTGGGTAATGACCATTCCATACGGAATGGTGCCGATTCCTGCAGGCACGTTCCATATGGGACAGGCAGATGAAGATCCGGCATCTACACAGATCAACTTTAACAAGCAGGTTACTATCGGTTCATTTTTTATGGACGATACGGAAATTACCAATAACGAGTATCGGCAGTTTACCAACTTTTTCCTGATTGACAATGGTAGCATTGAAGGGTTTGAGACTGTAGACGCGGAGACTTTCCGTCAGAAATATTATCCTGATACGGCAGCATGGGTGAGAGACTTCGCTCACCACATGGGTGATCCGATACAAGATTATTACTACTGGCATCCAGGTTATGATGCTTACCCGGTAGTAGGAGTTAACTGGGATGCCGCTGTATTCTTCAGCCAATGGAGAACAGCCTACCTGAATGATTTTAGAAAGAGTGTAGGTGATTTCCCTATGCCAGCCTTCCGTTTGCCTTCCGAGGCAGAGTGGGAGTATGCTGCCCGTGGTGGCCGCGATATGGCGAAGTATCCCTGGGGTAACCCTTATATCCGAAATTCAAAAGGTTGTATGCTAGCCAACTTCAAGCCAGGACGTGGAAATTTTTATGATGACGGCTTTGCCTACTCATCGCCCGTACAGGCTTATTTCCCGAATGATTTTGGTTTATATGATATGTCTGGAAATGTTTCTGAATGGTGTTTAGACGATTTTAATCCGGCATCTGTACCGACCGTATGGGATTTAAATCCCCAGTACATTGATCCTAGAACAAATCCTGAGAGTTCGAAATTCAACCCAAGAGTGCCTCCCAAGAAGGTTGTTCGCGGAGGGTCGTGGAAGGACGTTGCTTACTACCTGGAAACAGGCACGAGAACTTATGAATTCAAGGATTCAACCAGGGCGTATATTGGATTTAGATGTGCAATGACTCACCTGGGTCGATCTTCTGGGCAGGAATTTTAATCGATTTTTGAACTTCTTTTTTTACCTATCTTTAAAACATCAAAAGGCAAACTTAAACCATTACTACAATGAGCAAGAAAAAAGGCGGATTTGTTGAACTTCTCTATAAAACCATAATGCCAAAAGTTTATGGTATTGGTGCAGCAGTCGTAATTATTGGCGCGTTATTTAAAATCCTTCACTATGAAGGTGCTGACCAAATGCTTTTTATTGGATTGACAACAGAAGCAATTATATTTTTCCTAAGTGCTTTTGAGCCGCCTCATCAAGAGCCAGATTGGTCAAAAGTTTATCCTGAGCTTGGCGAAGATTACGAAGCCCCTTCCGTTCCTACCAGAATCTCAAATAAACCAGGAGCTTCCCTTACCCAGCAACTTGATGTTTCATTAGAAAAAGCTAAAATCGGCCCGGAATTATTAGATAGCCTTGGCAAGGGACTTACCAACCTTGCGGAATCCGCCAAAAAGATGTCGAGTCTTTCTGATGCCGCAGTTGCGACCAACGACTATGCGTCAAACGTGAAGAAGGCCTCTACGCAACTTGTTGAAATGAATAAGTCTTATGATGTGGCAATAAAGGCAGTTTCGAGTATGTCTGAAGCATCAAAGGATGCCGGTGATTATCACTCACAGGTTCAAAAAGTAACAAAAAACCTGGCGGCTCTGAATTCAGTCTATGAGATGGAATTGAAAGATGCCGACAGCCATGTTAAGAATATGAACAAGTTCTACGAAAGTCTTACCGGTGCAATGACTGGGCTTTCCAAAGTAGGAGATAATACGGCGAAGTTTACTTCTGAACTGAGTAAACTTACTGATAACCTGACTTCATTGAATAAGGTATACGGAAGCATGCTTACTGCTATGAAAGGTAGCGGTCAGAATGGATAATGAATTATGGTTTCTAACGTTTAATACTTAAATGAACTAATCATGGCAGGTGGAAAAGAGACCCCGCGTCAAAAGATGATCGGTATGATGTACCTGGTACTGACAGCCTTGCTTGCACTGCAGGTCAGTAATGCGGTACTCGAAAAATTTGCCATCATCAACGAAACGCTCAATGGACTTATCGTTGAAGGAAATAGGAATAGCGATATTATGTTGGAGTCTATAGTCAAGGATGCCGGTGAGAGCACCTCTCCGAACGTCGTAACGGCCCGGGACAATGCGAAAAAAGTAAGGGAACTAACGAAGACTACGCTTCAGGCAATTGATAAATTAAAGGCAGACATGATGGCTGCTTCGGGGACCGACAAAGTTGACGACCGGCTGATTAATGACCATAGCTCGAAGGTGGCTACCATGATGATCGACGTAAAGTCTCCTGTTGGAAAGGGATACGAAAAATTATTGAATGACTACGTGAAGCAGTTAAATGACCTTTCGAAAATTGACCCTCCACTGGCAATAATAGCCAAGGCTCCAAAGGATATTCCAATTTTTGCTGCGGATAAGGACCATGTGCGTAAAGACTTTTTGACGTTCACGTTTGAAAACACTCCGGTTATTGCAGCGATAGCATCAGTTACACAAGCGGAAACAGAAGTATTGGATTATGAAGCGCGTGTACTGGATAAGTTGGCCAAGGACGCAGGCGCAAACAGGATCAGTTTCGATCAGTTTATTCCTATGGTTCGGGCAAAGTCATCTACTGTTGCCGCTGGTGCAAAATATGAAGCAGAGATGTTCTTAACAGGGTCGTCGACATCATTGGAATCCGAATATTTCAAGGACGGTGCTAAACTGCCTATTATAGAAGACGTAGTTAGCGGTGTTAAGATGGGCAAGGTGGAATTTACCGCTCAGGGTGGTGGATACGATGCTAGTGGTATTGCGAAGAAGTCGTTTAAAGCGGAAATCACCGTGAAGGGACAAACCTTTGCGCAGAATATTGAATATTTTGTTGCACAGCCTGTGATTAAAGTTACGACTGGTAATGCGCCAACGCTGTATATGAATTGTGGTAACAATGTCAATATTGAAGTTCCCTCGCTTGGAACGAACTACAATCCCACTTTCGGGGCGGGTGGCAATGCAGAGATAATCAAAGGTGACAAGCCTGGCAAAGTCACCATAATTCCTAAGCAGCGAAAAATTTCAGTTGGTGTAACTAATGGAGGCGTAAAGATTGGCGATGCTAATTTTGATGTGAAGAATGTGCCGGCACCGAGATATGTCGCTTATGTTGGGAACACTCCCGTTGACTTAAGAAATGGTATTAAAGCTAACCAGATCGGTAGTCTACGTTTTGTTGCTGAGCCTGATGCAAACTTTAAAGAGGAAGTTCCTAAAGATGCTCGCTACAGGATAAAGCGTGCCGAAGTTATTTTGGGAAGAGGGACATCGGGTGTTCAGCGTCTTAATGCCACCAATGAGAATCCGGATTTGCGTGCGTGGTCAAATCAGGCGCGACCTGGCGACCGGATCATTATCGACATTAAGGATGTTGTTCGTAGAACGTATAAGGACGACGAAGAGAAAGTCCCAGTTACAGGTTCAGTAGGTATTATTTCTGTTCCAGTTCAATAATTTAAAATGAAAAAGTCGCTATTTATAGTTTTGTTTTCTTTCGCTGTTGCGGGTGCAATAGCGCAGGAAGTTCAGGATTTGGAAGTTCAGTATAACCCAAATTCTCTTAACCCAATTCCACTCTATGAACAGCACTATAAAGTTAGGGTCTGGCGGAATATTGATCTGCGGGAAAAGCAGAACAAAGGGTTCTTTGCCAAGAATGGCGAGATAAGTAAACTGGTCATTGACGCTGTCAGATCCGGTGAATTGGCTGATATCTACAAAGACGACTCTCTTTCCGGCAAACTTTCCAAGGAGGAATTTATGGGGCGACTAATCGCAGAACAGGCTCAGATCTTTCCTGCATGGGAGCCTGCGACCGATTTTTATACGGATGACGTTATATCCTATAATGGAAGAAACTACAGAGCTGTCCAGGATAGCCGGGGAGTCACTCCTTCAGAGGATGCAGTTGATAACTGGGCGGTAACAAATCAGGGAAGCGGACTTCCTTACGCGATCGGCGATATGACTACTATTCATATGATGGAGGATATCATCTTTGATCGGAGAAGGTCAAGGTTATATTATGATATTCAGGGTATGGAGATCATCATCCCTGGAGCTAAGACAAACACGGGAATAGATTTGTCGCTTGGTTGGTTTAGGTATAAGGACCTCGAAAAACTCTTTAGAAATAATATTCCTAAGGCCGTTTGGTTTAACAGACAAAACACCGCGCAGAATAAGAATTTTGCTGACGCAATTTTGTTGAGACTGTTCCAGGGCTCCATCTATAAGATCCAAAATCCGGATGATGAGTCGATCAGCGAGACCTACATTGGCAATGGAAGACCTTATCGCGAGGCGGTATGGGCACGTGAGTGGACAGAGATGATGCTCATGGAAAAGGAACACAATCTTTGGGAATTCTAGAATTTTTTCTTGATAAAAAGGGAAGGAGGTCCATTGGGCCTCCTTTTTTATTGTTTGAGAATTCGCGCCTTTGAGCTACCCACCAGCTTTTCAATTTCTTCAAAGGATGCCTCTTTGATTTTCTTCATAGATTTAAAGTGCTTCAACAGTTTGAGCGCTGTCTTCTTTCCAATTCCTTCTAATTCTTCAATTTCTGTCGTCAGCTGCGTCTTACTTCTTTTCTGTCTGTGAAAGGTAATGGCGAAACGGTGTGCCTCATCCCGGATTTGTTGTAACAACAGGAGCCCAGGGGACTTTTTGTTTATATGAAGTGGTAGCGGGTCTTCCGGATAATATATTTCCTCCAGTTTTTTAGCAATACCGATAATGGGCACTTGCCCGTATATTCCTAGTTCAGTAAGGGCTTCACATGCGCTGCTTAGTTGCCCTTTTCCACCATCGACCATAATGAGGTCTGGAAGCTTCTCTCCCTCCTGAACTAGCCGTGTGTAGCGTCTGCCTACAATTTCCTTCATCGAAGCAAAATCATTTGCCCCTTCAACAGTTTTTATGTTAAAGTGCCGATACCCGCTTTTATCCGGTTTTCCATTGACAAAACGAACCATTGAGGCAACGGGCGTTGTTCCCTGTAAATTGGAGTTGTCGAAACACTCAATCACATCAGGAATCTGTTGGAGCTGAAGGTCCTTTTGAAGAATAAGAAGTATTTCTTTTTGTCTCGATTTTTTACCTTCACGGAAAATCTCCCTTTCTTTTTTTAGTTCCAGCGCGTTCTTTATGGAAAGACTAAGCAGCTTTCTTTTGTCTCCTATTTGCGGCACTACATTCTCTATGTTGTCTTCAAGGAGTGTTATACTGATATTACTCAAAATAAGCCCGTTGCTACTGTGGATTTGTTCGCGTAATTCAACAACGGCAATGCTTAGCAGTTCGTCGTCAGGTTCGTCAAGTTTTTTCCGGAGTTCTACGGTTTTTGAAAACACAATGGCACCTTCTTTAATCTGCAAATAATTCACGTAGGCATATTCTTCAATGCTAGTGATAGTGAATACGTCGATGTCCGTCAGGTCCTTGTTGACGACGAGTGACTTGGACTGGAATCTTTCCAATGTATCCAGCTTTTCTTTGTACAGTTGTGCCCGCTCGAACTCCATGTTGTCGGAGGCTGTTTTCATCTGCATCTTAAAGTGATGGTAGACGATGGTCAGATTTCCTTTCAGAATATTTCTTGCCTGTTCGATTTCCTCCAGATACGAACTTTCGTCCTGAAGTCCTTCACATGGACCCTTACAGTTGCCAATATGATATTCCAGGCATACCTTGAATTTCCTTTGCTCAATGTTTTGTTGGTTGAGCAACAAACTGCAGGTTCTGATCGAATAAAGTTTCCTCGTCAATTCCAGCACATTGTTCATTGCGACAACACTCGAGAAAGGGCCAAAGTATTCGCCCTGGTTGGGAATATATTTGCGGGTAGAGATTATTCGCGGGAAACGTTCTTTCAGGATGCAGAGGTAAGGGAAGGTTTTGTCATCCTTTAGAAGAATGTTGTATTTCGGCTGGTTTTGTTTAATGAAGTTATTTTCGAGTAGTAAGGCATCAAACTCGGAGTTGGAAACGGTGAAGTCTATTCGTTCAATTTCAGAAACCAGTTTTAATGTTTTTCGGTTTACGCCGGTACTTTTGCTAAAATAGCTGGATACCCTTTTCTTAATATTCTTAGCCTTGCCAACGTAGATAAGAGTATCCTCATGATTGTAGAACCGGTATGCACCTGGAGATCCCGGTAATCGCTGAACGACTTCTTTAAGCCGGTCGATTAGAGTATTCATTTTCAGATGTTAGGATCCCAATTCTCATGAGGCGTTCCTAATGAATCAGACGGAACTTCGTAATCTGTGCAGTTAAGGGAAATATCCATTCCTGTGGATGGCCTTCTGAATTGTCCTTTCTTATATTCCATGGAAGGATCGGCGTAGATTTTGTTCATATATGCTGCCCAGATCGGGCGAGCCGTCTTTCCGCCTTGTCCTAAACTCCACTCCCTGTAGTGTATGGTGCGTTCATCTCCTCCTACCCAGGCTCCGGAAACCAGGTCATGAGTTACTCCCATATACCATCCATCAGATGCATTATTGGTGGTGCCCGTTTTTCCACCTATCTCGTTGTCAACTTTTAGATTGTACGTAAGCCCACGGGATGTTCCTCCTTCTTCTTCAACGCCCCCCATCAACATATAGGTCATTTTATACGCCGTTTGTTCACTGATGGCCTGACGCGTTTTTGGAACAAAATTCTGAATTACATTTCCATTCTTGTCTTCAATACGGGTAATGTAAAAAGGTTCTGTATGAATACCGCTGTTGACAAATGTGCTATAGGCGCCGACCATTTCATACAGTGAAACATCGCTGACACCCAGGCACAATGCCGGCACAGCATCCAATGGACTTCCAATACCTACGCTTTTTGCGAACGTGACGACATTTTCCGGGCCTACTTTTTGGATTAGTTGAGCCGTTATAGAATTTAATGACCTGGCCATTGCCTGTCGCATGGTAAATAGTGCACCCGTTCCACGGTCTCCCTCTGCATTGGGTGGGCTCCATGTGCCACCGGGTACTTTGATCGTTGGGGAAACGTCCTGGAATTTCTGACATGGATTGTAACCTTGCTCAATAGCTGTACCATAGACGAATGGTTTGAAAGCAGACCCGGGTTGACGTTTTCCCTGACGAACGTGATCGTACTTGAAATACTTGTGATTAATTCCACCCACCCATGCTTTGATCGCACCACTCCGGGGATCCATAGACATGAAGCCGCAGTTCAGGAAGCGTTTGTAATAGTTGAGAGAATCCATTGAACTGAAGAGGGTATCCCGTTCACCCTTCCAGGAAAAGATGGTCATGCGTTTCTTAAGGTTAAGCATGATATTGACAGAATCATCACCGGCACCGTAGCGGGCAACGAGGTTTCTATAGGTTTCGGTTTGTTTGATTTTAGATTGCAGATAACCTTTGATTTCATGCCAGCTCTCATCAATCCACGGATTCTTGCCTTGCCAATGTGTGTCGAACGCTTTTTGCTGCGCCCGCATGCTTTCTTCCATCGCCTCTTCAGCGTAGCGTTGCATGCGGCTATCAATAGTTGTGTAGATCTTAAGGCCGGATTCCCATAAGTCGATGTTGCGCTCTTTGCACCAGGCAATGAGGTCATTCTGAATTACAGTCCGGAAGTACGTCGCAATGCCGGCGTTCTGATTTTCAACATTATACTTCAGTTCGATAGGCAAAGCTCTCAGCGAGTCATATTCTTCCCTGGACTTGATATATCCCCGATCATAAAGTTTGTAGAGGACTTCATTTCTCTTCTTAAAGGAGTTTTCGGGATTAGCTACCGGATTGAACCTTGTAACTGCCTGAAGCATCCCTACAAGGACTGCAGATTCCTGAATGTTGAGGCTATCAGGGGTTTTTTCAAAATAAGTTTGGGACGCAACTTTGATGCCATACGCATTGCTGCCGAAGGCGGCAGTATTCAGGTACATCGCAATGATTTCTTCCTTGGTGAAGTTTCTTTCCAGCTGTACGGATATGATCCATTCTTTGGTCTTGCTTATCACGAGCTTTATAGGCCCCCCTAATTTAGTCAGCGAGCCTTCCAGCTCACTACCTCGCGTACTGAATAGGTTTTTCGCAAGTTGCTGGGTGATCGTGCTTCCTCCTCCTTTCGCGGAGGAATTAAAGGTTAATACACCATAGATAACTCTCAGGTACGCCTTGAAGTCAAGCCCGGAGTGTTCATAATACCGGTGATCTTCCGAAAGAAGCATGGTGCTAACCAGCACCGGAGACAATTGGTCGTAGGTTACCTGGCTGCGGTTCAGGCGAAAGTAGCGGCCAAGCGAAACTCCATCGGCTGAAATTAATTCCGACGATAGGTCATTTTGGGGGTTCTCAATGGCGCGTAGGCTTGGCATACCCCCGAACCAGCCAAACAAATCGCTGCTCACCGAAAACACATATAGCGGCAATCCTAAAACAACACAAACAAAAAGTATCCAAAGGATTTTGGTGGCCTTTTTAAACCACTGGTTTTGCAGGAGTAGAACGCTCTTACTCTTCTGCCGAATAGTTTTTTTCAAAGAATTGGAGGTATTCATCAAGACCTTTTGTTCGGTAAAATATATCGAAATTGTCTTTAGTTATCACAAAACTATGGAATTTATGGTTCCTTAGGTCGTTAAGTGTCGGAAGCTTTTCGTTGAATGTTTTTATGTATTCGATGGCTGATCGTATCCGGGGCAAATCCGCAACCAGTGTAAGGGTGTAATCATCGCTTAATACAAGGTTACTGGTTTTAAGTTTAAGCTCACCAAAATAGAGTTGGTTGAATTTTTCAAGTGCAGCAGCACCTAATGCGCCGATATTTTCGTCCTTCTTATAAACCAGGATAAAATAGTGGGGCTCTTCCAACGAGCGGATGTATTGAATTCCCTTCTTCTGAATTTGTTTTTCCTGAAAATTTCTTGAAGCATCCAGCAGTGTCTTGGCGTATGTTCCGATTTCTGTTTCAGGATTTTCCTTTATAAACGTATCCAGCAGGTATTGATACTGATTAATATCCTCTGTCTTACCGGCAATGAGAATGGTTAGAAGATCCAACGTAGGTGAGAATGCGGTCTTCCCTAACCCGTTAGCTTCCTGTAAAACATTACTGGCGGCGTGGTAATCACCCGCCGCGAAGTATTCATACGCAGTCTTATAAAGTTCTTTTTGTTTTTCTGTAGCCTGGCTTGATTCTTTAAGAAAATCAGGGTTGATCAGAATTTTTGCGAACGTGGAGTTGGGGTACTTCGTTCTTAGCTGGGTTGAATAGGACTCTGATAAAGTCGGATCGCTTTCTTTGTGAATCAAATAGAGTTTATACAAGACCTCCGGTTCATATTGAGTTTCGGGAAATCTTTCCAGCAATTTGTGGTACGATGCAATGGCATTGTCATTCTCGAGTAATTTGAAATAATAAATATCGCCCAGGTTAAAATAAGCATCCTCGATTTTCCCAAGCGCTTCTTTCTTTTTTTCTTCCGTTCTGGGAACCTGACTATTAATACGATTAAACTCTGCTTCCACAGGGTCAGCAGCGACAACCTCTGATTTGTTTTCCAGATCAGGTTTAAGAATGTCACCACCGGTGGTATTTCTGCTTACCGCACTGGTTGATGATGACCGAAGCGATCGCCTCCAGTTGTCTTCAAGTGTTATCTCTCCCCAGATACGTTTGAATTCCGTCTGGCCCAACGACATGGCAGAAGGGTTTCCGAAATACCAGTCCGTTGTTTCTTCCACCTGATTTCCACCCTCGGATGAAAATACGTTGTTTGTATTAGATACAATTTCAATCCGGTTGGATTGTCTTCTCTTCTTCTTACCCACCTTTTTGTCAGCCAACAGTTCCTTTGCTTTAAAGGCCGAATCAATTTTTGAACGGAGCCCCACGGAGTCAAGGCGGGATAACACCAGCAAGCTGTCCTGCCACTTGATTGTATTCAGATTCATAACAAAATCATCCAGGATTTCCTGCCTGGATTTAATGGCCGCATATCCTTCGTAATCCGGAGGAAGTGCCGAGATAGCGCTATCGTAGTAGGCTTGCGAGATTTCATACTTTCGCAGCGTATCGTAATAGATTTCCCCTAAACGTAAATACGATTCGCCATCAATTCTATTGTTCGTTCCCTCCCGGATTGACTTATTGAAATTTGTGATGGCTCCTTCAAGATTCTTCTGTTTGAGCTCAAACACGCCCATTTCATAATATATTTTATCTTTGAATTCCTTGTTCTTACTGTCCTTTAACAGTTTTCGAAAAGATTTGAGCGCCGCATTTACACTTTTGCTTCGCGATATTTCCGTTACCTGGGCGAGGTACAGACGAGCATAAAAATCAACCTCATATTCCGGATTGGTTGCCAGGCATTTTCGGTAATAGTTATATGCCTCCGATTCAAAACCAAGTTTCTGATACACCTGGCCAATAATGAAGTAGATTCTACCCGGTCTGTCTTTCACTTTAAGGAGAGGCGCCACCTCAGTCAGGTTCCTTACCATGTTGTCGTAATCGCGTTGCTCCTGATAGAAATAGGCTTTTTCGAGTAATAAGTTCTTTGTATTAGTCTTGTTAAGTTTTTCCTTTTGAACAAAATCAATTGCAGCCTGTCCGTTATTGTATTCGCGGTGTTCGGTAAACGTTCTGACTAATTGTATGATTGCCTGATGTTTTGCATCCGGATCCTTGCTTCGCGTGTTGACATACTTTAATGTCTGAATCGCATTGCCCCAGTCAAGACTATATAACCTCGCTTTTCCGACAAGGATGTATGAGTCATCTACCCATTTGCTGTTTGGGTGGCGTTGGATAGCCAGCGATGCCATCTTAATGGCTTCCTGAATCTCTGCATCATAACTCAGGGACAGGGCAGAGTCGACCTGTGGATAGAGTCGGAGGATTTTGCCAAAATCATCGATAAGGCTTGACCAGAGTGTTTTTTCGATCTTTCTGATTTCTTCGCGGGCATAGTAATATCCGTTGTAATGCGACGTTGTATTGTGATATGCTTTACTGGTCCAGGAGTCTTTTTCGGATGAACAGGCCCCATGAACAATGGCGAGGAAAATAATCAGTATTTGAGGGTAGTTGCCTTTCAAGGGATAAGATTGTGTTGACTAAAACGCAAAAAACCTAAATTCCATATCGTAAGTGACCCGGAATATCTAATTTTGTGCAAAAAAGCGGAATATTTTGAAACCCAAAAAGACATTATCAAACTGGTTAACGACCCGCTATCAACTTATCATCCGCAACGAAGAGAACTTCGCTGAAAAGACCAGTATGGGTTTTACATACTCTAAAGTAATTCTTTTTTCAGTGATTTTATTTACAGGCTTATTTGTGCTGAGCCTGTTCCTATCGAAGACAATTCTTGCCAAATGGTTTGATCCCAAACATGAGCAAATGGTATTAAATCAGCAGCTCTTTGAACTTGCTCAAAAGGTTGATTCACTCGGATTGGAGGTAGATCGCAAGGATCAGTTTATCGCAAACTTTCAACGCGTACTCAGCGGAGATACAAGTGATTTTCAGGATCCGGCCGAGTCTTTGCGAGGAGAAAACCAGACGCTCACGAAGCCTGCAAATTTACAGGCAGCCCCCACTGATTCAGTATTCCGGAAAGATTTTGAGCAGTCGGATTTATCCCTGATTTCCCTGAACTCTAAATATCGTGAATTAGAGGAAACATTTTTTTACTCTCCGATCACAGGTTTTGTTTCGGATCAATATGATGTAAAGAAGGGACACATGGGAGTGGATATAGTAGCCAAAGCCAATGAGCCCATCAAATGTATTGCAAATGGCACTGTTATATTTTCATCATGGACGCAAGATTCAGGGTATGTTATTATGGTGCAGCACAGAGGTAATTTGATCTCCTCTTACAAGCATAATGCTCAACTCTTGAAAAAAGTTGGTACCTTTGTCAACGGAGGAGAAATTATCTCAATCGTTGGCAATAGCGGAGAACTCACCAACGGACCACATTTGCATTTTGAGTTGTGGTACAATGGAAACTCCCTGAATCCTGAAGAATTTGTCACCTTTTAAAACCAGAATGTCATGCTAACTTCGAAAGAACAAAAACGCGCAGCAGAAGAGATTAGCAACTCAAGCAACAACATCGGCAAAGGCACTTACCTGGAAGGTAATATTGAAACGTACGGGAATATTCGAATTGAAGGCAAAATAACCGGTAACGTTAAGTCAAAATCAAAAGTAGCACTTGGCACTTCGTCGCAGGTACAGGGCAACATTATTGCTCAGAATGCGGATATCGAAGGCGAGGTCAAAGGCAGAATTGAGATCACTGAATTGCTGGTGTTGAAATCCACAGCCGTGATTCATGGTGACATCATTACCGGCAAAATGGTCGTTGAACCTGGTGCTGTTTTTAATGGCACTTGTAAGATGGGCGCAGTCGTAAAAGATATAAAAATTGGCGACAATGGGCTTACCAGAGCCATCCCCTCACAAGAAATTAAAACCATATAATAACTATTTGAAGTATAGCAGCCTGGGCATTCAATTGCTGGCAGCTATAGGTGTTTTTGGATGGTTAGGGTATTTATTGGACCATCGTCTGGACCTCAAATTTCCTGTGTTCATGCTGCTTTTTGGGTTTAGCGCCTTCGGAGGCATGATGATTCAGGTATACAGATCGATTAAAAAGGATAATCCTTGATCCGGTTCTTGTTGGTGATGTTGCTGGCCGCTATTGTGTTGGCCTGTTTTACATGGTTAGCGCAAAGTCAATCATGGATTCATGGACTACCCTCCTTTTTTTATCAGACGTTGATTTTTCTCGCCTTCGCGACCATCACCATTTTTTCCTACCTCTATAACTCCAAGAAGCCAGATTTTTTTGTTCAGCTCTATCTGCTCACAATGGCTGTAAAATTTCTGGCGTATGGGGCATATAACCTCTTCATGATAATCGAGGATCGGGATGGGGCATCCCTCAATGTGGTCTTTTTTATGATTCTCTACATCGTTTTTACCGTGTTGGAGATAGCCTTTCTCTACCGAAGAATTTCAAATTCCGGGCACTGATAAAAGGGGCCAAAATTTTTTTAAAACATTTTTTTCTGGAGCATTAATTAATACCTTTGCGCTCGTATTCAAAAACCTTGAAATTAGCCCTGAATGAGCATATTTTTGAGTCCTGCTAGGCAAATTTTCCGCGCTATCCTGATGGTGCTTTTTTTCTTTCCCGGGTCAGTTTCTGCCCTTCAGGAAGATCATCACGAAACGGAAAATGGACCTAAAAAGGAGTTTGATGCGAGTGAGGTGATTCTTCATCACGTCATGGATGATCATATCTGGCACTTGTGGGATCATGGAGGCACGATTTATCTGCCTGTCATCGTCTATTCGTCTGAAAGGGGTCCGGAAGTTTTCTCGTCACGTAACTTTTACGATGAACACCACGCTATTGTTGATTACAATGGATATAAGCTAGATCATAACCACATCTACCTGGCGGATTCCGGCAAGGAGGTACTTGATCTCTCCATCACAAAAAACGTGGCGATGCTGTTTATCAATGCTGCGCTGCTTCTGTTGGTCTTTACGGCAGTTGCAAAAGGGTACAACAAGAATTCAGGCAAAGCTCCAAAGGGAATCCAATCTTTTTTTGAACCCATTATTGTCTTTGTTCGCGATGAAATTGTGAAGCCCAATATTGGTCATCATTACGAAAAATTCCTGCCGTATATGCTGACCCTGTTCTTCTTTATACTGTTTGGAAACTTGCTCGGGCTTTTGCCAGGTGCTGGGAATTTGACTGGCAACATCGCGGTGACATTGGTATTGGCGGTGCTGACTTTCATCATTACGAATGTGAAAGGAAATAAAGCTTACTGGTCGCATATCTTCTGGACTCCAGGCGTGCCCTTGTATTTGCGTTGGGTCATTTTACCCGTCGAGCTGATTGGTATTTTTACGAAGCCCTTTGCCCTTACGGTTCGTCTTTTTGTAGCCATAACAGCCGGCCACATTGTTTTGCTGAGTATACTTTGCTTTGCATTCATTTTCCAAAGCGTAGCCATTGGATTTGTATCCGCTGTCATTGTAGTTTTTATAGACTTGATTGAATTGTTGGTAGCGGGTATTCAAGCCTATGTGTTTACTTTGTTTTCGTCACTCTACATCGGTATGGCTACGGCTGAACATGAGCATCATTAGAAGAAATTAAAGATATCCCCTCCCCGAGTTTTCGGGAAGGGGTTTGTTTCACTTAACTATTTACAATTATGTTATTAGGACTTTTATTGGACATCAGCTATGCGATAATGGGCGCAGGCATCGGTGCAGGGCTTGCTGTAATTGGCGCAGGTATCGGTATCGGCAAAATTGGTGGCTCCGCGATGGAAGGAATGGCACGTCAACCTGAAGCTTCTGGAAAGATTCAGGGAGCGATGTTGATCATTGCCGCACTCATCGAGGTGGCTGCTCTTTTCGCCCTGGTTATTTGCATGCTGATTTCGTTCAAGACTGCTTAACAAAACTAAGAACTTGCCTTAGGCAATAGGCCGGGCAAGTTCTTCTTTATTGATTCACATTGATAAATTGATATTATGGAACTTCTAACCCCTGGTACGGGCCTGATTATCTGGCAGACACTTGTTTTTCTGCTGCTTGTATTCCTGCTGGCAAAACTGGCATGGAAACCGATCTTAAGTTCACTGAAAGAAAGAGAAAAATCCATTCAGGATGCGTTAGACACTGCAGAAAATGCGCGGTTAGAAATTTCCAAGCTGACAGCTGACAATCAAAACTTATTAAAGGAGGCCCGTGAGGAACGGGACAAGATGCTAAAGGATGCGCGTGATGCTTCCAATCGGATGAAAGAAGAAGCACAGGCAGAGGCAAAGAAGTCGGCCGACAAAATTATCGCAGATGCACGCACCGCAATCGGCATTGAAAAACAAGCAGCCCTTAAGGAGATTAAGATTCAGGTTGCCATGTTCTCCCTTGAAATCGCAGAGAAGCTCATGAAGCAAAACCTTTCAACGGACAAGGCGCAAAAGGATCTTGTGGAGCGTTACATCAAAGATTTAAAGGTTAACTAGGCATGGTCGATTCACGAGCAGCATCGCGTTACGTTAAATCTCTTCTGGGCCTTGCAGTAGAAAAAAATGCATTGGAGGCTGTGTATCAGGATATGTTACTTTTCACAAAAGTATGCGAAGAAAACAGGGCCTTCGAATTGATGCTTAAAAATCCGATTATCAAGCACAGCAAGAAGAGGGAGATTTTAGAAAAGATTTTTAAAGGGAAAGTACACGCCCTGACAATGGCAATTTTTGACATTCTTACGAAAAAGAACCGCGAACCTATTTTGCCAAGTATCGCCAGGGAATTTCATACTGCCTATAATATATACAAAGGAATCGGCCGCGCATATGTCACAACAGCCGTACCGTTGGACAGCGAACTCAGATCTGAATTCGAAAACATTGTAAGACGATTGAGTGAAAAAGCTGACGTTGAATTAACTGAAAAGGTTGACAACGAAATGATTGGAGGATTTCTGCTGAAGCTTGGCGACCGTCAACTCGATGCCTCGATCAAGAACAAGCTGAAGGCCCTTAAAGTAAAGTTTAGTCATAATCCATACATAAAAGAATTTTAATCTCTAAAGAATCATGGCAGAGATCAGACCAGAAGAAGTATCAGCAATTTTACGCGAACAGCTTTCCCAGGCAAGAACCGAGGTCCAGCTTGAAGAAGTGGGAACAGTCCTTACCGTTGGGGATGGTGTCGCACGGATTTACGGACTAACACAAGCACAAGCAGGTGAGCTTATCGAGTTTGAATCAGGTCTGAGGGCATTGGTTCTCAACCTGGAGGAAGACAATGTGGGTGCGGTATTATTGGGTGAGTCCAAAGGAATTAAAGAAGGAGATACCGTAAAACGTACTGGCAAGATTGCATCGGTCGAAGTGGGAGACGGCATGTTGGGACGAGTGGTGGATACATTGGGAAAGCCAATCGATGGTAAAGGTCCTCTGACGGGCCAGCTTTATGAAATGCCCCTCGAGCGCAAGGCACCTGGCGTAATCTTCAGACAACCGGTAAATGAACCTCTTCAGACGGGTATCAAAGCTATTGATTCAATGATTCCGATCGGGCGGGGACAAAGAGAGCTTATCATTGGCGACAGGCAGACTGGTAAGACAGCGGTTGCGCTCGATGCTATTGTTAATCAGAAGGAATTCTACGAAAAGGGAGAGCCGGTATTCTGTATTTATGTTGCCATTGGTCAAAAAGCTTCCACTGTAGCCAGCGTGTCGGCAGCTTTGGAAAAAGCAGGAGCGCTTCCCTATACCGTTATTGTTTCTGCATCAGCGGCCGACCCAGCGCCCATGCAGTTCTTTGCTCCATTCACGGGTGCCGCTATCGGCGAATTTTTCCGTGACACCGGACGTCCGGCATTGGTAATCTATGATGACTTGTCAAAGCAGGCAGTAGCCTACCGCGAAGTTTCGCTTTTGTTGCGTAGACCTCCCGGACGTGAAGCTTACCCTGGAGATGTATTCTATCTACACTCCCGCTTGTTGGAACGGGCCGCGAAAATCATCAACAATGATGCGATTGCGCAAAGTATGAATGATCTCCCTCCTTCAATAAAGCATCTGGTTAAGGGAGGTGGTTCTTTGACCGCGCTGCCGATCATTGAAACACAGGCAGGGGATGTATCGGCTTATATTCCTACGAATGTGATCTCTATTACTGACGGTCAGATATTTCTGGAGACAAACCTTTTTAACTCAGGTATACGTCCCGCTATTAATGTGGGTATATCCGTATCAAGGGTTGGTGGGTCCGCGCAGATAAAATCAATGAAGAAGGTTGCAGGTACGCTGAAGCTTGATCAGGCTCAGTTTAGAGAGCTAGAGGCTTTTGCAAAATTTGGTTCTGATTTGGATGCTGCTACCAAACTTACAATTGAACGTGGAAGGAGAAATACTGAAATTCTTAAGCAAGATCAGTACGCACCCGTTCCGGTAGAAGAGCAAGTGGCAATAATCACGGCATCTACCCGTGGTTTTATGGACAAGGTTCCTGTTGTTAAGGTGAAACAGTTTGAAAAGGAATTTATTGAACTACTCCGGGCAAGTCATCGCAGTGTGCTTACGAATTTGCGCGCAGGGAAGTTTGAAGATGCGGATGTTGATACGATAAAGAAAGTGGCTACAGATTTGTCCTCAAAGTTTGCAGCTTAATAAAAAGAAGTTCGAGCAGGTATGGCTAATTTGAAAGAAGTTAAGAACCGGATTGCCTCTGTCGTGAGTACGCAACAGATCACCAAGGCTATGAAAATGGTTGCGGCGGCAAAATTGCGTAAATCACAGGAGCGAGTTACCCAGATAAGACCATACGCTGCTAAGCTTAATGCGATTTTAAGGAACCTTTCAGAAGCTCAGGTATCTGGTGATGACAATTGGTTCAGCCAGATTCGCGAGCAGAAAAAAATCCTGATTGTAGCGATCAGTTCAGACCGCGGACTTTGCGGATCTTTTAACAGTACGGTTTTCAAGGGAATTGTGCGGCTGATAGAGGAGCAGTACAGTGAGCAATACAAGAAAGGCAATGTTGTGATATTGCCGTTGGGTCGGAAGGCCGCGGAATATTTCATTAAGCGCAGATTCGATGTCATTGATAGCTATGTAAGTATTTTTGGTAACCTCAACTTTGAGAACGCCTCGGCCATAGCGGAAAAAGTAATGAGCGTATTTCGCGAGGGAAAATTTGATAAGGTGGAGCTTGTATACAATGAATTCAAGAACGTTGCTACGCAGATCCTTCGTACAGAACAACTTCTTCCGGTGCTGTTGCCAGCGGACGCTTCCAGTAACAAATCAAATCCAATTGATTATATCTATCAGCCAAGTCAGGAAGAGATTATTGCTGAGATGATTCCCACTTCACTTAAGGTGCAGCTTTTCAAAGCGCTGCTAGACTCCAATGCGGCGGAAAACGGCGCGCGGATGACGGCGATGGATAAGGCGACTGAGAACGCAGGGGAATTATTAAAGGAATTGCGATTAAGTTATAACCGATCCAGGCAGGCGGCTATTACCAAGGAAATTCTTGAAATAGTAGGAGGAGCAGAGGCACTCAAATCAGCCTAACCTGGTAAAAATGTACATTTGAAGTCTCCCGTGTTGTTGGGAGACTTTTTTTATGTCTAAGATCTTCCGGTTTTACCGTGTCATTAACGTGCTAAGCCTTGATGTCGTCGCAGGAGCGATTGTTGGCGCACTTTTTTTTTCAAGGATATTTTCAGTTGCAGTCAGGCCATATGAATTGATCGCCTTAGGTTGTACCGTTTGGATAATTTACACAGCCGATCACTTGCGGGATGCGAAAAACCTGAAGCATCGGGCATCCACCGACAGGCATCACTTTCATCAACTGCATTACAAAATACTGACTAAGGTAATGGCAGGCGTGATCATCGTCGATGCCTTCGCAGCACTATTTATTGTGAAGGAAGTCCTTTTGTGGGGTATAGTGCTAGCTGCTGCAGTAGCCGTATACCTGTTCATGCATCGGTCACTTAAATTTCTAAAGGAATTTTTTATAGCAATGCTGTATACCTGCGGCATTCTGTTGCCGTCACTTTCCGTGACGCGCCAGGACGTCAATCTGATGCATTATTTGATTATTTTTCATTTCGCTATACTGGCGCTGATTAATTTATTGCTGTTTTCCTGGTTTGACCGCGAGCTGGATCAGCAAGACCGGCAACACTCCCTTGTGACCATTGTTGGGGAAAGAATAACGACAATACTTATTTGGCTGCTTATTGTCGTTCAATCATTACTTACGCTCTTGCAGATATATCAGGGACAAAACGACAGGGCAGCCATCCTGCTTGGTATGATGGGACTGCTATTCGTTGTGATTATTATTTTTAATAGGGCGCTTGGTAAGAACGACTACTATCGATTTGTGGGCGATGCTGTTTTTATGGTACCGATTCTATACGTGTTATGAATTCAATTAGAACCGGTGGGTTTGATAAGATTGCCCCCCTCTACGATGCGCTGGCTACCATGGTATTCGGTGATGCCATCAGAAAATCGGAGTTGTATTTTCTGAGTGAAGTCCGTAAAGCAGGCCGGGTGCTAATACTGGGAGGAGGCACGGGACGGCTGCTTCCTGATTTACTCACCACTAATCCCCATTGTGAGATATGGTATGTAGATTCATCTTCGGCTATGATAAGAATTGCCAAATCTAACGTCACCGATTTTCCGAACGCCCGGATTCATTTTATTCAGGGGACACAAGCACAAATTCCTTTAGGTGTACAATACCATGCGGTGATCGCGAATTTTTATTTTGATTTGTTTTCAACGCCTACTCTCAAACAGTCACTGGAAGAAATTCACCATGCCCTTTTGCCTGATGGTAAATTACTGGTTGCTGATTTTACTAAAAACAACCTATGGTGGCAGGCGGCCCTTTTGGTATTTATGTACTTTTTTTTCAGATGTTTTTGTGATATTGAGGCTACCGAACTTCCGGACTGGCAACGTCAACTGGCTGGCCACAATTTTAAGCTCAAGTCGTCACGCGAGTTTTATGGAAATTTTATCAAGAGTGCGGTATATGAACGCTAGGGTCACCGATGTTGATGATACCCGGAGATCCGCATTTTCTTCAATCGGTGAAACAGGTATCAATTTTACCACCAGCTGGCAGAGGACGAAAAAGACGGAATACTGCAAATAATTGTATCCTAATGGGCTAATAATCTTGGTGAAAAGGCCCAATTCGCTCTTGTTTTCTAGGGCGTATAAATTATCTTGCAAAGGTTGCGGGACAACCCAATTCCCTAGGTATCTGTCAATTGACGCCACCTTGGCTGTTAAAACAAACTATGCAGGATCTTTTCGGCCACTTGCCGGCAGTCATTTATGAGTACTCCATACGTCCCGGGGGGCTGAGGTCTTTTGACTTTATTAGCTCGCCATGTCAATCGATTTTAGGCCTATCACCGAAGGCTGTCATGGAAGACCCTACACTGCTGGAGTCACTTGTCCACCAGGAAGATCTTGAAGGTCTTCAAAAATCTTCGACCTTGTGTGAGCAGGCTGGAACAGAGTGGAATTGGCAAGGCCGCATGGTGGTACATGGCCTAATCAAGTGGGTGGAGATCCGTTCTAACCATGAAGTGAGGGATGATGGCAGCATTATCCGCAGGGGTATTATACAGGACATTACAGAAAGAAAAGAAACGGCAAAAGAAAGTGAGGTTCGTTATCAATCGCTTGTAGAACATTTGCCTATAGGTGTCATCATTCATAAGGAAGGAATGATCGTATTCGCCAATGCACAAGCTCAGATAATCCTGGGTGGGGAGTCGAAAGCGAGCCTGATTGGCACAGATATTCTCAGCTTTGTTGAGCGGGAATACCATCCATATGTTATTCGGAGTATGCGGATTCAGAGCCGAGCACCTGAGGCAATGGTGGAGCAAAAGTACCTGACTATTGACGGTCGTCCCATAGACGTTGAGACAATGGCCTTTCCGTATAATTACCGTGGGGAATCTTGCGTACAGGTTGTATTCAGAGACATAACAGAGCGAAAGCAAACGGAGACCCGTGTTAAGCGGAATGAGATTTTATTGGCGCAGCTTTTTCACAATATCCCGATGGCTGTCGTACTGCTTACCGATTCAGGACGGGTTGAACAGGTGAATAAGGGATTTGAAGAAATGTTTGGCTACACCCTTGCGGAACTAAAGGACCGTAGCATCAATGACTTTATAGTGCCCGAGGAGTTAACACACGAAGGTGTTGATTTGAACAACCTGATTGCCAGCCACAGAGTTGTGAGCATTGAAACGGTAAGGAGGCATCGCAGCGGCAGGATTGTCAACGTAATTCTTTATGGAATGCCCGTTAAGCTGGATAATCAAACCATTGGAATTTATGGCGTGTATGTAGACATCACTGATCGGATGCGCGTGGAAGAAGAACTTAAAATCAGGAATTCAGAGTTGGATAATTTTGTATATAAAGCCTCCCATGATCTGCGGGCACCCCTTTCATCGATATTGGGCCTTGTTAATCTTTCGAGGCTCCCGGGAAATACAGACAACCCAATGGATTACATTGATATAATCGGCGCGAAAGTTGAACATCTTGATCATTTTATTGGTGATGTACTGAGTCACTCCAAGAATCTTAAAATGGAGGTGTCTAATTCAAAGGTTGATTTTAACGAAATCATCGACCAGACTTTTAATGATCTCAACTATCTGGATGGAGCCAGCCATATCAGCAGAATTGTCAGAGTTGATGGAATAGATTTCTACAGCGACCCCTGGCGGATTGCCGAGATTATTCGCAACCTTATTTCCAATGCTATTAAATACCGTAAGCAGGAGGAGGTTAATTCAGAAATTGTAATTCGGATAAATGTTGACCATTTGAGGGCCGAAGTCACCTTCGCTGACAATGGAATAGGAATAGATGAAGAAAACCTGACGAAGGTCTTCGAGATGTTCTACCGGGCAACGGAACAATCCGATGGTTCCGGAATTGGCTTATACATTGTTAAGAATGCGATTGATAAGCTGGGAGGTCAAATTTCAGTGGCAAGCCGGATTGGCTATGGCACGAGGTTTAACATCATTTTGCCAAATCGTATTAACAGTGCAATTAGTTTTGAGCCCTCATCTGTTGGCATCGAAAAGTAATGAAGATACATGAGGTCACTACTCCCCGAGAGGAACAGGAGTTTATATCGCTTCCCGTCAGACTTTATCGAAATGAACCTTATTGGATAAGGCCACTTGATAAAGACATTAAATCCGTTTTTGACCCGGAAGCAAACAAAACGTTTCGCGGCGGAGAGTGCGCGCGTTGGATACTTAGAGATGACCGGAACGAGACGATTGGCAGGGTGGCCGCTTTTGTAAACAAAAAAACCGTTCAAAAAGGTAACGATCAGCCTACTGGCGGGATGGGCTTTTTTGAGTGTATCAATGATCAGAAAGCGGCATTTTGTCTTTTTGATCAGTGCCGTTCATGGCTCGTCTCCAAAGGTATGGATGCCATGGACGGACCCGTGAACTTCGGGAACCGCGACCGGTGGTGGGGGCTCCTGATAGAAGGATTTGAATTCGAACCAAATTACCTCTGCAACTATAATTTTCCGTACTACAGGGATTTTTTTGAGGCCTACGGATTTCAGGTGTATTTTTATCAGCTGACATTTCACAGAACCGTTCAAGGTCCGCTTTCACCCAAACTTGCTGCCAAGGCCGAAATGGTAGCGAGAGATCCTGATTATTCCTTTCGCCACCTGCGCAAAGACGAACTAAAAAGACTCGCTGACTATATTCATACGGTATACAACAAAGCGTGGGCTAACAGGTTTGAGAACCCGGAACTGACTATACAGCAAGCCCGGATAATCGTCAAACAAATGAAGCCTATAATGGATAGGCGATTGTTGTATTTTGGGTTTTACAAAGGGGAGCCGGTTAGTTTTTTTCTTTCTCTTCCCGAGATCAATCAGATTTTTAAGTATGTAAACGGCAAGCTTAATCTGGCAGGAAAACTGAAGTTCATTTGGCATACAATTTTAAAAACAAACAGAAAGGCCTTCGGTATTCTTTTTGGTGTAGCGCCCGAACACCAGGCCAAGGGTTTGGATGGGGCCATGGTAATGGAAGCGCGAAGAGTATTACAGGATGAATACAAACGCTATGATGAATATGAAATGAACTGGATTGGTGATTTTAATCCCAAGATGATAAACATCGTTGATCAGGTTGGGGCGACAGTAAGCAAGAGACATGCAACCTATCGAAAGCTCTTTGATGAAACGAAACCATTTAAACGAGCACCAATTTTGAATTGAATGGCGAAAGCAGGTAACTTCTTCCAGATGAATTTGTTATTCCTTCAATTCATTTCCTTTTGAAAAATTATGAGACGCAAGACCGGAGTTTTACTTGTCAATTTGGGAACACCCGATAGTCCTTCTGTGAAGGATGTTCGATCTTATCTAAGTCAGTTTCTAAATGATCCAAGGGTAATTGATATTCCCTGGCTTGCGCGTAAGATACTGGTTAACCTGATCATCGTTCCTTTTCGCGCCCCAAAATCAGCGGCTATATACAAAAAGCTATGGACAGCGAATGGGTCTCCCCTGCTGTTTTTTAGCAACAAAGTAACGTCACTTCTTCAACAGGAATTAGGTGCAAGCTATGATGTACATCTGGCCATGCGTTATAAAAACCCTTCGATACCATCTGTACTGGAGACAATGAGAAAGAAGAACTATTCTACCATCATCGTGCTACCTATGTTTCCCCAATATGCGTCGGCATCCACGGGATCTGCTCTCGATGAGGTAATGCGGGTTCTTCGTACATGGTGGGTAATTCCGGAAGTAAAATTCATCAGCCAGTATTATGATGATCCGGGTTTTATAGAGGCCCTGGTAGCAAGAGGAAGGCAGTATGACACGAATGCATACGATCATATTTTGTTTTCGTATCATGGATTACCTGAACGCCAGGTAGACAAAGTCTATTCGGAAGGACTTTGCTCTGATCATGATTGTGAAACTGAAATTACGGAGGAAAACAAGTACTGCTATAAGGCCACGTGTTATGCTACCACCAGGCTATTGGCTGAACGATTGAATATCCCAAAGGAAAGATATACAGTTTGTTTTCAATCACGTCTCGACAAAAAATGGCTTGAACCATTTTCAGATAAAGTTGTCGAAGACTGTGCCCGGAAGGGCATGAAAAAAATTCTGGTGTTTTCACCTGCCTTCACAGCCGATTGTCTGGAGACTATTATTGAAATCGGAGACGAATATCAGGAGATATTTAAGGAACATGGCGGTGAAAAGGTACAATTGGTTGAAAGCCTGAACGACCACCCTCTATGGGTCAAATGTTTGAAGGACCTCGTTTCAACACGTTAAAAAGAAGGGCCGCTGGCCGCCATACTTGAAAGCCGTTTCATGATTTCCTGTTTGTAAAGCGGGCCGACAGGCAACTCAGTTTTACGAAGGAATATCGCATGATGGCTGTAGGAGTCAATCTTTTTCAGCGCCACAATAAAGGACCGGTGAATTCTCATAAAATCATTTGCAGGCAGCATTTCCTCCAGCGCTGAAATAGTTTGTTTGGTAATGATCTTTTGGTCGTTCACAAAAATGCGTACATAGTCCTTCAGGCTCTCTATATACTGGATATCATCGACCATAACTTTTACCATTTTGCGATCGGCCCGTACGTACAGAAACCTATCGGTTTTGGTTATGACAGACTCTTTGACGGGTGGCTGAGCCCGTTGTTCCAGGTTCAGGGCTTTGTGTACGGCACGAAGGAATCGCTCAAATGAATAAGGCTTTAATAGGTAATCCACAGCACCTAATTCAAAACCTTCTACAGCATAGTCACGGTATGCCGTTGTAAATATTGTCTTTGGCGGATTAGGTAATGTCTTCAACAGATCAGTTCCCAATAGCTTAGGCATCTGAACATCCAGGAAGATAAGGTCGACTTGATGAGTCTGAAGAAACTCAAAGGCTGCCATCGCATGGTTGCATTCCCCCGTAATTTCAAGCAACGGTGTTGATTGAATATACGTCCGCAGGATTTCAAGCGCAGGGGGTTCATCATCAACGAGTAAACATCGGAACTTATTCATGGCGCATCGGGCAGCTTTATTTTACGAAGTTGAATAGTCAGTGCCACTACAAAAGTGTCGGCGTATTTTGTAATACGCAGTTCATGTGCGTCGGGATACATTAATTCGAGCCTCCTTTGAACATTCAGCAGTCCGACATGTGCGGATTCCTTATTTTTCAGGTCCTCGTGAGGTTTCCCGTTAATTAATTTGAATTTCAACAGGGAGCCGTCCACCTCCAGGTCCATACTAATCCACGCCTGCCCGGTCATTTCATTAGCGCCGTGTTTGAAACTGTTTTCGAGAAAGGGCAAAAGCAGCAATGGTGGTATTCTGTTATTCTGTAAATCACCCTGTATGTTAAGGCTAATATCGAGGCGGTTACCGAAACGGTTCTTTTCGAGTTCTATATAGTGATGTAATACCTGAACCTCCTTATCCAATTCAATCGTGGTGTGGCTACCTTCTGAAAGTATGTACCTCATGAGTTGTGAAAGTCTCAAAATAGCATCCGCCGTATAGTCTGATTTTTTTAACGCCAATGAATAGATGCTGTTTAGTGTATTGAACATAAAATGCGGATGAAGCTGGCCTTTTAATACTTCCAGTTCAGATCGGAGGTTTGCTTTTTCCAGCCGTTCGTTATCAACTGTTTTTAAATACCAAAGTTTCACGAGCTTGATAGCCACCGCGAACCCGGCTACGGTCATGGAACCCCTTAAGCCGGCCATTAATGAATAGAAGAGGGTCTTGGGAGGTCCAACAGGAGCATTCGTAGCCAGTCGTATGGGAGTAATAATAAACTTCAGTGTAAGGGGTGATAAAAAGGCTATTAGTACGACAAGGAGCAGGACTCCGGCAATTGCTGGCCAATAGCGGCCCTTGAAAATGTAATGAGGCAATATAAAATAGATAATGCTGTAGCTTAACAGGATGTGCTGTGGGAGATACAGGAAGGACTCCAGGAAGGATAAAGTGAAATACTGAATCCGGTGCTCGCCTACGTACAGGAACCCATAGATGAGACCCATAAAGACCCAGCACAGAAACCAGAACAGAAGATGACGACCGAACCTGAAGGGCTGCTGATGGGAAAGTGACAGCTTTGAAAAAAAGGTATCCATAGATAAACTTACTGTATTCGGCCTGCAAAGTTTGGAAACAGGACTGTTTGTAGACCAAAATGTGAAAATCGAAGACAGAAGTATTTCATCGACACGCAATTCGTTTCAGTCCCGTGAAGTTCACCATGAAACCACAGCGTGAAAATTTGTTTTTCGTCTTTCGGTACTTCAGTAAAACTTCCAAAACCATGAGACTGAAAATGATTCTTCTGTTCGCTTTATTCCTGTTTTCTGTAAAAATTTACAGCCAGGACACCAAGTCACCTGAACTTTACTGGGTTGTAGAAACCAACATTCACTACCGGACTTACAGTATTGTACGATTCTATAACACGGAAAACATAAAAGTGCATGAGGTGAAGATTATGGGAGTGTATTTAGATGTTCGCGTCCCGAAACAAAAGAGAATACTGGATCAATTAGCAAAGGAGTATCTTGAACGAGCATCATCATCAGCTGAAAAAACTCAATCGAAGCACACCATTCATTTGAATGCAAAGACTCTAAGCCTTGTCAAGATGCGGCAATTTTAAGGACAGCGTCAACGAATCGATCAAGATCTTTTGTCGTTGTATAAATGTGTGGTGTTACCCGTACACCGCTGATATTTTCCCACTTGATGGCTACGGTGTGAATTTGAAATTCACCCATTAGCCGGTTGGCTACGGTTTCAGGCTCCATACCATCTATTGAAAAATTTCCCAGCGCGCAGGAAAACTGCGGGTTTAGTGAAACGTTGAGCCTTACCCGTTGGTTTTTCACAACCTTCTCACACCAGTAATTCTTGAGGAAGTGTAGTCGCTGCGCTTTTCGCTGACTTCCGATGGCGTTGTGAAAATCTATCGCCTGGCCTATTGCCTGTTCTGGGGCAAAAGAGCGGGTGCCTAATGTTTCAAATTTTCGAATGTCAGCACTTTGCGGTTTGTCATTGGGGAAAAGCGGCCATAGCCCGCCAATGTTTTCTTTCTTTACATAAAGCATCCCCGTTCCAAAGGGTGCGCATAACCATTTATGAAGGCTTGTTCCGTAGTAGTCGGGATTAAAATCCATCACTTTAAAATCCATGTGTGCAAACGTATGGGCACCATCGACAATGGAGATTATATTTCTCCGACGTGCTTCTTCACACAGTTTTTTCACCGGCATAATTTGACCTGTCCAGTTAATCATATGCGTAATATGCCAGATTCGTGTAGCTGACGAGGTTGCTTCTACAAATGATTTAACCACATCGTCCTCTTTTTCAATGGGCAGTGCAAAATTGAGCCACTTGATCCGGATTCCATCGCGCATTTCTTTTTGCTTCCAGGCATGAATCATGTTCGGATAATCCTGCTTTGTCATGATTATCTCATCACCTTTATTCAGGCTCAACCCCCAGGTTACTGTAGCGAGTGCTTCTGTTGCATTTCGGTTTATCGCAACCGTGTCCGGGGATGTTCCGGCGAGGTCGGCAAGTTTCCGCCGGAGAGGTTCACGGCCTTTGTCGAGAATCTGCCACATATAGTACGTTGGCGCCTCGTTGCTCAGGTGGTAGTACCGGTCAACGGCATCCTGAACAACTTTCGGCTGTGGGCTCACGCCTCCATTGTTAAGATTCAATAGTGAAGGTGAAACCGTATACGCCTGGGCCATACGCTCCCAAAGTTCTTCATCGTTTGCTGATTCTTCAGCCGAAAGTTTATTCAGGGTAACCAGCGCGTCTGAAATATTTTCGGCAGCAACAGCACAGGCCAGGGGAGAAAGGGAGAGGCCACTGGCAATGCCTAGTGATTTTTGGAAGAACGATCGGCGGGTAGTCATAGGCAAGTTCTTTGGACTAATGGAATTTAAGTAATTATTCAGAATAAATGCCCGTTGTTATTCAATTACAACAATCAATGAGCACCCTCTAAAAACGGTTGTTCAATAGGCTTCATCCCTGCCTATCAGCGCCTACCAGCAGCTTTCCCGTCTCAGCGAGATTACGGTTAATCAATAAAAAAATAGCTTACCGAATCCAGAGCTCGAAGGCCAATGCGACTAAGGCTTAAAAGCAGCTCTTAGTCTGAGAATGACGAAGCCATAGTAACTGGCGAAGGATCTGCCAAAACAATACTCAAACACAACCCTCCAACATGGTACAAAAGGCACCTCCAAACCTTTTCCGTTTGAGTAGCCCGAAGGTGTTTTAGATGCCCATGATGGCTATTCCTGAAGCATATCTTTTAATTCAATCTCAAGCGCGCGTGTGCTGATAAAGATTTCATTCAGCGAAAGTGCCAGTGAAAACAGAAGCGTAAAAAGGCTCAATCCAAAAATACCAAATGCCCAGGTTTCATATTGAAGGTATACGGCCAGCATGCTGAGTACGCAAAAGAAAAAACTTATGATTCCCGTGGCCTGCATTTGTTTCACCAATTCCAGTCGCCTTTTCAGGTTCTTGATCTGCTCCCGGATTATCTCGTGATCTTCCTGGATTTGTTTGTATTTGGAGTGAAGGTTTCTAATGAGTGTCGCCAGGGCAAGAAATCTGTTGGTGTACGCCAGCATCATGAGCGTAATGGCGGGAAAAAGGAGTGCGGGAGTGTTTATGGAAATTTGCTGCATAGGTACAATTTAGTGAACGCGTTGTAAACCGCGCAGGGATTTAGCGAAGAAAGAAATTACTCCAACAGTAACCAGTGTCATACATCCTCCGAAGATAACCGAAGGTACAACTCCCAATAGCCGGGCAGCAACACCCGATTCGAACATACCAATCTCATTGGAAGAACCGATAAAAATGTGGTTTACTGCGGACACTCTTCCCTTCATATTTTCAGGCGTCAGTGTCTGCAGCAACGTTCCCCGGATAATTACACTCACACAATCGAACCCTCCACTCAGAATAAGCAGGCATAAAGAAATCCAGAAGCTGGTAGAGATGGCAAATGCAATCATACAAACCCCAAATCCGGCTACGCAATAGAGCATCGTTTTGCCGGTGTTCTTTTTAATGGGATGATGCGTAATGTAAAAAGCCATGATCAAAGCGCCAATGGAAGGAGATGCCCTGAGAACGCCTAGTCCTTCAGGGCCTACCATGAGTATTTCGCTGGCGAATATGGGAAGCAACGCTACGGCGCCGCCAAAGAGAACGGCAAATAAATCGAGAGATATTGCTCCCAGAATAATTTGATTGTTAAAAACAAAACGCAAACCGGCACGGATTTTTTCAACAATTCCCTGCTCCTCACTTTCCGGTGGCAATGGTTTGTTGTTTATTCCGAGGGCCAGGCCAAACCCCGTGAGCATTAACAGGAGATCTGCCAGATATGAAACCTGAATGCCCATAAAACCATATAGAAATCCACCAATTGCTGGACCTCCGATAGCGGCTGTTTCCCACAACGTACTGTTCCAGGTGATGGCATTGCTGTAGAGTTCGCGGGGGATCAGCTGCGGCATATAGGCAAACAGAGCAGGTGTTAAGAAACCACGAGCAATACCACTCAAAAAGATAACGCTGTAGATTGAGATAACGCCATAGTCAAGAATGAACCTTCCAGGTTCAAGGGTAAAAAAGAATAGTGCAAAGGAACAAATGAGAAGAATACCTACGCAGACAAGAATTATTCTTTTGCGTTGTACAACATCCGCAATATGACCTGCATAAAGGGAGACCCCGATGGAGGGGATTGCTTCGGCCAGTCCAATAAGTCCGAGTGAAAGTGGGTCATGCGTGAGGTCATATACCTGCCAGGCAACAACTACGGATTGAATTTGAATAGCCAGGGTAATACAAAAGCGGGCGGAAACAAAAAGTCGGAAGTCGGGAATCTTAAGCGCCGCGTATGGCCCGGACGGGATATTCATTTCAACAGTTTTTCCACTGCTTCAATGGCAGTTTTTCTTCTCAGTTCTCTTTCTCCTTTTATTTCGACGAACGGAACGGATTGATTTTTCATTTCATTAAGATAGAGCTGGTACAGCTGCTCGCGTTTATCGGGATGCTCACGTTGAGGATCATCTTCCCACGGAATGTCTATTGCCGTTACAAGGTATAAATCATATTTACGCGTTGCAATTTGCTCAAGAATCGTTTTATCGCAGGAACCGAATTTAAACTCACTCCAGATTTTAATAACGTATAGATTGGTGTCACAAATCAGCACGCCGTTGCTGCTGCGTATCCATTCATCTTCAAGTCGTATTTGCCCGCGAGCAATTGCCAGTAAGTCGTGTGCTTCGTACGGACGGACCAGATTATTGAGGTAACCCCTGGCATATTCCGGGACCCAATCCGTATGAAAGTAACCCGCCAGAAATTCAGACAATTCAGATTTACCGGTACATTCCGGACCAATCACCGCGACTTTTTTTACCGTTGGCAGTGTAATTGAATTCATAGACCGAAAATCGGTTATATTTCTCTAATATTCGAGCGATACTTGAATTTCTAAAGAATTTCGCGGTGAGAAGAAGAAACGTATTAAGGCATATTGGATTAGGCATTTCAGCCGGCGTAGCGTTGCCGGGGTGGTTAAGTTCGTGTAGCGACGATGAACCTGGTCCCTCAATCGGATATGAGGGCACGGTTGCTGTCATTGGCGCCGGAGCAGCGGGTTTATATGCCGCTGATATTCTTAAGGCGAGCGGAATTAAAGTAAGGATATTTGAAGCCTCGGACCGTGCAGGCGGACGGGTGAGGACGCTCAAGTCAACCGACAAACCATCTGTATCACTGCTCTTCAATTCTCAAAGCGAATTGAGCAGTGATTTCCCCAATGAACTGGGAGCCACACAAGTTATAGGTACGGATTCGAGTTGGGGTAAAATTATTCAGGAATTGAAGATAAGCACCGTGGATCTGAGTGCGACCACGACCGACAACTATTTCCTGGATGGCGCATTGGCCACGGCTGCTGTTGCAGGAGCAGATCCTGATTTCATAGCGGCGAAATCGTTTTATGATAACCTTGCTTCATACGCGGGCGGAAATGTTTCTGTTCAGCAAGCGATAACCTCTGCCGGAATTAGCTCTCGCGTATGGCCTATCCTTAACTCGTGGATAGGCAATAAATTTGGAACCACAAATGACCGGCTGAGTGTTCAGGCAATAGCCGAGGGGTTAAAATTAATTACCCGTAATAGTACGTTGCAGACACTCACGGATAATCCGGTGCAGGATGCGTTACTCTCAAAGTTTGGGAAAGTGATATCTGATGTGTCCTTCAATAGCAAAGTGACCAGCATAAATTATACGGGAGAGAAGATCGTTGTTTCGGGTGTGGGGTCAGTAAGTGGAGAAGCCTTTTCGGAGGAAGTAGATAAAGTGATTGTGACCGTTCCTATCCCGATTCTTAAAGTGGGGAGCATTGCGTTTTCTCCTGAGGTTCCGGCTGCAAAGATAGCTGCGTTGTCCAGGATGGAGATGGATCCGATGTTCCGGGTCTTGCTGGATTTTAAGGCAAACTTCTGGGACGCAACTTCAGGCTTCCTTTTTGGTGGCAGCGAAGGGCCGGAGCATTTTAACAGTGGTGCAGGAAGAAGTGATGTGAACCGAACGATGAGCGTTACCGTTGGCGGTGCTAAAGCAGCAGAATTGTCATTATTGGGAAAGGGTGCAATTCCTGTCTTACTGGCGGAGTTGGATACCATATTTGATGGAAAAGCAACTTTATATATCCGCAAAGATTTTGATGACAACGATATTGCAATCATTCAGGACTGGTCTCTGGAACCTTATATTATGGGAGGGGTATCCTATATAAAACCCGGAGGCACTAATCAGGATCGTATTGATCTTTCGGCACCGGTTGACAACAAACTTTTTTTTGCGGGAGAAGCAACGGATGTGAGTGGAGAGTCAGGTACAATAAATGGAGCATTGGTATCCGGAGAACGGGCTGCCCAGGAGGTCATTGACGCAATAGGATAAGAGGTGCCAGGGCCGACGTCAACAGAGCTACTGCATTAATTCGCGCAGGAGAATCCAGCAACCCATTATAAGAACAAACCAACCAAATGATTTTCGCAAACGGGAGGCGGAAAACTTATGAGATAGTTTATTTCCAATGATTATACCGGCAATAGCCAGGCCCGTTATAGAAAGAAGAAATGGCCAATCCATGGTATAGTTAAACAAGTCACCCAGGAATCCGGAGAGTGAGTTGATAGCGATAATGAATAGTGATGTACCCACGGCGGTTTTAAAGTTCAGCCCGGTAAGCAAAACAAGTGCTGGAATGATAAGAAATCCGCCGCCGGCGCCTACTAAACCGGTGAGAAATCCAATAAGGATGCCTTCCAGAACGACCAGGAATGTTCTGAATCGTTGTTCATCATTTCTGACCTCCTGTCTTTCTCTGATCATTGAAACGGAGGCCAGCACCATAAGTATGGCAAAAATACCTAACAACAACAGTCGTTTTGTAAGCGTAAAAGAGTCGGTTTGTATTATAACCTCCGGGATGATTTGAACGATCCACTTACGTGTCAGAAAGATGGTAAGAATGGAAGGGATTCCGAAAAGCAGTCCGGTCTTGATATTGACGAGGTGGTCCTTATACTTTGGAATTGCTCCAACGAGGCTGGTAGTGCCGACGATAAAAAGAGAATAGGCCGAAGCCAGTACAACATCTACATGAAAAAGATAAACCAGAATCGGGATTGAAAGAATGGAACCTCCGCCTCCAAGGATACCCAATATGAGGCCTATACAAACAGAAGCTACATACCCGATAATTTCCATGCGGCAAACTTAGGGGAATAACGAATGGCCTTCATACGCGACTTTTTCAGCGAGGAGCAGTTGAGTCTGTGTATGGTTATATGACGAAGGATACTTACAACCGACTATATTCAACAATAAAGGCATCCGGAAATTTGCTTCTAAGTTCTTCTCGGAATTCTTCAGCTTTGGGACGCGAAGAGAACTGACCGATCATAAGGCCGTAGTACTTCACGCCATTGATAATTTTAACCTGAACCGTGACTTCCTTCTGGTATGAATTCTTCAGGTTATCGGCGAGCCGCATCAGATTGACCAGTTCCTGATAGGTACCGATTTGTACTCCAAATCCCTTTGGCTTCAGCCTGGAAATTTCAAATTTGTAGAACTCTTTTTCCTCGACCGTTACCTGGTCGATCGTTCTACCCATGTCACTCACTTTTCCATCACCTGGATCAATAACTTCTAGTTTTACGTCCGCCAGTCCACTGTTAACAAAACCAAGTTGCTCGGCAGCAGATTTGGAGAGGTCAACAATTCTGCCATCTACATAAGGACCTCTGTCATTGATGATAACTTCAACTGTATTGTTGTTGGCCAGGTTGGTGATTCTCACTTTTGTTCCAAAGGGAAGAGTCTTATGCGCAGCTGTTAATTTGGAATGCCTGTATTTTTCGCCGCTGGCTGTTGAAATTCCTTCAAACTTATCCGCGTAAAACGAAGCCTTTCCGGTTTGAACCTGGCCCAGGCAGCAGGCACTTAAAAAAACAAAGGCAACACCAATTTGCAGTTTTAGCAATTTCATGGTCAAAAGATTTTCAGATTAAAAATGATGCAATAACGGGTGAATTTCGGCATAAAATCGGGGTCGTTAAAGGATAGGAAAAGAAATAAATACCCTTCCACGCGCAGGTTAGTGAATTAGCCAATTAAAGTATACCTTTGCCCGGCAAATAATGGATCGTAAATTATTTGCCATGGCACTCCAATCTTCCAAGTTCCTGTTTGAAGCCCTCACCTATGATGACGTGCTTCTTGTACCTGCCTACAGCGACGTTTTACCACGTGAAACAAGCACCGCCGGCTATCTGACAAAAGACATAAAGCTTAATATCCCCCTGGTTTCCGCCGCCATGGATACGGTTACGGAGGCTCAATTGGCCATCAGTATTGCCTTGGAAGGCGGGCTGGGGTTCATCCATAAAAACATGACCATTTTGGAGCAGGCCGAGCAGGTGCGCAAGGTAAAGCGTTCCCAGAGTGGTATGATTCTGGACCCTATTACCTTAGGGATACATTCTACCGTTCGCGATGCCGAAAAGATAATGCGCGAACACAAGATCGGTGGTATTCCGGTAGTTGATGAAAACGGAAAACTTGTTGGAATTATAACCAATCGTGATTTACGGTTTCAGAAAGACATGGCGATGCCAATCGCTAAAATCATGACCAAGGAGAATCTCATCACCGCACCAGATGGTATAACACTTGAAAAGGCGGAGATACTCCTTCAGAATTATAAAATTGAAAAACTTCCTATTGTAAATAAAAAAGGAAAGCTTACCGGATTAGTCACGTACAAGGACATCCTGAAAAAGAAAAATAAGCCTAATGCCTGTCACGATGAGTACGGGCGATTGCGGGTAGGTGCAGCCGTCGGGGTCACGCCGGATATTCTGGATCGTATTGAAGCCTTAAAAAATTCGGGTGTAGACATTATTAGTATAGACACAGCGCATGGTCATTCAAAGGGAGTGATTGAAGCCGCGAAACGAGTTAAGCGAAAGTACCCGGATCTGCAGTTGATTGTTGGAAATATTGCAACGGGCGAAGGCGCCAGGGCGTTGGCAAAGGCAGGTGCGGATACCGTGAAGGTTGGAGTTGGCCCCGGCAGTATTTGTACTACGAGGATTGTGGCAGGAATCGGACTTCCCCAACTGTCGGCGGTATATGAATCAGCGAAAGCCTTAAAAGGGTCGGGTGTAAAAGTGATTGCGGATGGAGGTATTCGTTTTTCGGGTGACATCGTAAAAGCCATTGCTGCGGGGGCGGATAGTGTGATGATTGGTTCGTTGCTGGCGGGAACCGAAGAAGCGCCTGGCGAGGTAATCATTTACGAGGGCAGAAAATTCAAATCGTATCGTGGGATGGGGTCACTGGAGGCTATGGATGATGGCTCAAAGGACAGGTACTTCCAGGATGCTGAAGATGACATCAAAAAACTTGTGCCGGAGGGAATATCCGGACGTGTACCGTTCAAGGGATCTGTAGCGGAAGTGTTGTATCAATTGGTTGGGGGACTGAAGGCGGGGATGGGATATTGTGGTGCCAAGAATCTGGAGAAGCTAAAGACAGCCAAGTTTGTAAAGATCACTGCGGCCGGGGTAAATGAAAGTCATCCCCATGATGTGACGATTACCCGGGAGGCGCCGAATTATAGCCGGAAGTAGAGGACTCATTAATTCGACTTTTTTTATTAGTTTTAATGTCACTTTTGGATTCTGTTGAACTGTGTGGGTGCTATAGTTAATCCGGAAGTCCAGGTACTGCCGGTCAGCATGGAATACCGCGTCGCACTTCGTTAGTTATGAATAAGAAACACAGTTCTTCAGTTAGTGAATGGTCGGGCAATAAGGTAATTGCCGCTCTTTTTTTAGTTGTAAACCTATTTGGAGCTAGCATTGCAGTGGCGCAGACAAATACCTGGGATGGTTCAAGCAGTACCAACTGGAACACAGCCGCAAACTGGTCGTTAAACCTTATTCCCACCTCGGCTCACAATGTTGTAATTCCAAACTCTGTACCAGGCGCGAATGATAACCCCGTCATCAGTGCCAATGCGGTGTGTTCTACTTTAGCGCTTACTGGAGGTGGTTCTGCGGTTTCGCTTTCAATAAATTCCGGGATTAGTTTAACCGTCACTACCAGTGTTTCCATTGGCGCAGGGACAGGATCTGGAGATAATATAATTTTAAATGTTGGTGCAGGTAGTCTTTCAGCCGCTTCTATTGGAGTCACGGCTACAGGAAACGCAAATAGAACGTCGGGAGTAACACTCTCAACGGGAACTATAACTGTGTCTGGGAGTATTACTATGGGTGACGTTAACGATGACTTCACCTTTACAGGAAACGGTACCCTTAATATAGGGAATACAATGACCGGTGGCACATTTACGCCATCAACAGGCACCGTAGTTTATTACAATGCGGTTCAAACCGTTGGAGCTTACACCTACAATAATCTTACTCTTTCAGGGAGTGGCGTAAAAACGCTGACTGGTGTCTCAAATATTGGGGGCAACTTTGAAACTGGAGGAACCGCATCAGCCACAGCCGCTTCAGCGCTTACCATCGGTGGATCGGTTACACTTGGTTTAAACACAACATTTACTGCAGGCGCGTTCACCCACAACGTTGCAGGCAATTGGACCAACAATGGTGCAACTTTTACCAACACAGGCAGCACGATAAATCTCAATGGTGCCGCGCAGATTATAGGCGGTTCCAGTTCAACGAATTTTAATAACCTGACTTTATCCGGTTCAAATACGAAAACATTTAGTATCGCGACCGTTACCGATGCGAAGCTGATAATCACAACCGGAGTGGTCGCTAACTTAGGCACCCTTAACCATTTTGCTAACTCGTTACGTATTGGTGGTGTGGGACAACCGGTGGGAACGTCGGGTAGCACCTCATCACCTGCTGTCAATACAAACGATACCTTCTTTGCAGCCACGTCGGGTTTTATTACCGTATTAACATCCGTTCCATCGGAAATATATTACTCACGGGCAACTGGAAACTGGAACTCGACGACCACATGGTCAACGGTTAGTTTTGCCAGTGCTGTCAACCTGGGTGGATTTCCTACTTCAGGGGATATTGTCAATATTGGGGGAGGTGACTTCATCGTCACCGTTAATGTAAATTCTGCATGCGCGTCGATGAGCTATCAAGGCAGTGTTGCGAACTCGCCAACTGTATCCATAAGTCCAGGTATTACCTTGAACGTACCTGGTGCGATTGATATACCAGCCACCGGCGGTTTCTTTTCGGATGTAAACACCCTTGCTGTTGGTGCGGGCACCTTGAATGCCGGAAGTATTTCTTTTAGCGCTGGTGGTGCATTTGGTGGTCATGCCCTTACCATTTCAACAGGAACAGCCACTGTGATGGGTGACGTGACACAAGCAGGCACGATTCCAATTACCATCTCATTTTCAGGCGCAGGCCTCCTCCAATTAGGAGGAGCGATTACAGATTACGTCAACTTGACACCAGGCACGGGTACAGTCGAGTATTATGGCACTGTTAGTCAAATTATGGCTACCACAATTCTGGGATCGTATAATAATGTTACCCTTTCGGGATCCGGCTTGAAGACCACTGCCGGGGCCCTTAATATGGACGGAGCTTTTACGCTGGGAGCAGGCACCAGCTTTACAGGAGGACCGTTCACGCATACGGTCGCTGGGAATTGGATTAACAATGGCACGACTTTCGATAACGCCGGGAGTACTATCACACTCGATGGTGGTGCACAGACTATAGCTGGAACAACCTCAACGACCTTCAACAATCTTACGCTTGCGGGGACCGCATCAAGCACAAAAACGTTTGGACTACTAACCACGATGGACGGGATGTTATCAATTAATTCTGTGATCGCAAATCTGGGTGCGATTACGACGCATCAGGCCCGAGCTCTTGCATTAAATGGTTCAGGACAAGTCTCCGGAACGTGGGGAAGTAACGCGTCAGCGGCCACTAACAAAACAGACACGTATTTCACTCCGGGTATAACGGGAGAAGTGATAATTACCAATAGAGTTTATTTCAGCCGTCAGACGGGAGACTGGAATGCCAGCGCTTCGTGGTCAACTGTAACATATGGTGATGCGACAAACTTGGGTGACTATCCTGTCGCTGGCGATATTGTAAACATTGGAGGTGCTGATCTGACCATTACTGTTAACGTAAATCCTGCAGCATGTGCGTCTTTAAGTTTTTTGGGGAATTCAAATTTTTCTCCCACTGTATTAATAAGTGCTGGGAATGCTTTGAATGTAGCCGGAGCGATTGATATACCAGCTGCTGGCACGCTCTTCTCAGGGGGAGATACTAACACTTTTTCGGTTGGAGCGGGTACACTGACCGCCGGAAGTGTCTCGTTTAGCGCAGGCTCTACGCTTTTCGGCGGCCATGCGCTCACCATTTCAACAGGCACGGCTACAGTCAATGGAGATGTCACACAGGGCGGCATTCCTCTTGCAACCATTAACGTTACGGGCTCCGGGCTTCTCAGGTTAAGAGGTGCATTCTTGAACTCTGCTAATTGTAATTGTACATTTGCTACAGGTGGTCGAACCAGCACTGTAGAATATCTTGGTACCACGGTGGCTCAAAGTATCGGAGACTTTACCTATTACAACCTGACTCTAAACAATACATTTTCTTCCACAGGGCAATTGTCGCTTGTCGATAACACTACGGTGTCTAACATTCTTACGATGACTTCCGGCAGAGTTAATTTAGATGGAAATACATTTACCCTAACCAGAAGCGCATCTGGTGCGCTGGTCCATAATTTTTCATCCGCAGCGGGTTGGATGTATGGAGGAAGTATTAACAGGGCCTTTCCTGCGACTGGCATAACCATCGCCGTGAGCCCCAGTGTGGACGGTATGTTACCCCTTGGCACTTCGTCGAATTTCAGACCATTTTTCTTTGGTAAAACTGCCCCAGGAGGAAGTTCCGGTACGATAACCATGACTCACAACGATCCCGGCACAACCACCACAGGGCTGAACATAGTAGATCCCAGCGGTGGTCCCAATGTCATTCTTAGGAATAATTCAGCTTGGGCTAGCATTCTGACCGGAGGAGGGACTGCGGTTTTCAGGATCCTCTACGGTGGTACGGGATTGGGAACTGTTACTAACCTGGGCCATTTGCGGGCAATGCGGCTTAACGATATTATCCAGACTCATATTGGAGCGACCGGCTCTCTAACTGACCCACGAGTTGAACGAAATGGCCTTACCGTTGCGCAAATGTCCAGCACATTTTACGTGGGCTCGACCGACAGTGGAAGCCCGTTGCCCATTGAGTTGCTCTACTTCAATGCAAAACTTATCAATGACGTTGTTGAACTAAGCTGGTCAACAGCCTCTGAAAAGGATAACGACTTCTTCACCATTGAAAGAGCTTCTAACATCGAGGAGTTCGAAACTGTAGGTGATCTTATTGATGGCAAAGGAACAAGCTATGAAAAGAGTGATTACTTTACGCGCGATGAAAATCCGATTTATGGCCGTTCGTATTATCGCCTGAAGCAAACTGATTATGACGGTAAGTATACTTACTCCGACTTACAGGTAGTCAATTACGAAGGCCCACGTTTTTCAAGCTTACAGGTTTATCCCAATCCTTCCGATGGAAATACATTGACCATCCTGGTTACTGGTTTAAAAGAACAAGCTTCTGTTCCAGTTCAGATTTATAATATCCAGGGGCAAAAAGTTTATGAAAGCATTCTGGAAGTACGTACACCCGGCACCCTGAAGTATGACGTTGAATTTGGCAGTCCGTTGAAACAAGGGTTATACATTATTAAAGCAGGACAAACGCTTCAGCTTACGCGGAAACTTATTGTGGATTAGTCTTCGTCATTGCGCGGGCGCCTCCGATCAAGATAGTTATCGAGAGAGCTAGCACGCCCAAAGCAATCCCCTCCCAATGAAATGCACATATGGAATAAGCAGTCACGTGCATCTGCCATTGTGCAGTACTTGATGGTTATGTTCTTCGTAGGCTGGGGATTGCTTCACGCTACGCGCAAGCCTGCGCGCGCGTTCGCAATGACGATCGAGCTCGTCTTTGCGAGCCGCCGGGTTGGGTTATGGGACGGAGCGAAGCAATCCCCTCCCAATGAAATGCACCTATGAAATGCGCAGTCACCTCATCTGACGTTGTGCAGTACTTGATCGTTATGTTCTTCAGATGGGGATTGCCTGCTTACCGTCAGGCAGGCTTCACGCTACCCGCCAGTCCGCGCGCGCATGACGATCGAGCCCATTGCGCAGTGCATGACGATCTGTTCTTCAGATGGGGATTGCTTCACGCCACTACACTTGCCGGCCCTTCAGTTTCGCAATGACGTAGTGTCCGCCTTGCCTTCGCTCCGATTCGCAATGACGTTATACCATCGGGTAGCCGTATTTTCTCAGTTTATTCCTATACTTGTAGGCCAATTTCAGGATTGGTTTATCTGGGTTCAATCGACTATTAGTGCGGACTAAAGCCATTACAAGATTACTTTTTTCGGTGGGCGTAATAACCTGGCTGGCGCTGGTGTTTACCGACCTTTCCATCCTTTTTAGCTCCGTCAATAATATCAAGCCGGACGTGCCGGTATGGCTTCCCGGAATCATCCTTAACCTCTTCATCCTTTCCCTCTTCTATTACTATAAACTCAAAATTGAAAGGGATGAAGTACTGAGTTTTGTGGACCTGCTCTGGCGGGTTTTTGCTACCGGTCTTATTGCTACAGTGACTTCGTTGGCCTTACGCTTGGTTGAATTTCTTCTCAACGACACCAAACTCACCACGCATATTGTCTTCAAGGATTTGATCTACCTGATCAACCTTGGCCTGATGATCAGCTTCCTCCTGATGGCGTTCAGCGCCTGGAAACGTCTCATTCTGTATCAAAAATCAAAATGGCTTCTCAGGCTTTGGGCATTCTTCGAATTCGGACTGCTGGCCACACTCCTTTACAACTCATTCAGGATTCCACTGGTGGAGTGGCTGTATGGCACGCTTCTTGGCATTTTTGTCGTAGTGGGCCTTGTTCTTTCCGGAAATATGAAGTGGGTGGCGTTTCTGAACTTCCGTCAGAAATGGACAAGCTTGTTGTTGTTGTTACTTACCATTTTTTATCTGCTGTATATATTTTACACCAACAGCTCGATATCTGAAACTATTGCCAATGCGTCTCCTTATTTCACAGATTACAAATACCATGTTTTTATCTTATCGCTGATTGTATTTGTTACCCTTTATAGCATCTTTTCCTTCCTCGTAATATTGTTCAACCTCCCCACGACCTCTGTCTTTGAACAGAAACTGGAAGAGGTTGTGAACTTTCAGCGTATCAGCCAGTCAATACAAACCGAGCAGAGCGAAGAAAGTGTTTACAACATATTATTAGAGACTTCTGTCAGCTCGGTTTTTGCAGACGCCGCATGGCTGGAAATAAAAATAAATGCAAGTGAACAAAAGGTCTTTACCTACAGGATTACCGACAAAGAATCGCGTGAGATTATCAATCACCTGAACTCCCATCACATAAAAGGCGTGTTTGATCAGGGAAGTGAAAAAACCAAAAACCTGTCAAAGCATCTGGCTTCATTGAAGGGCTCACGCTTTCGATCTATCCTCGCTTTCCCCATTTACGTGAAGGGTGAAAACATTGGCACATTGGCCCTTCTTAAGGAGTTGCCCGAAGGATTTAATAAAGAGATGACAAAAATTGTCTCGACGTTTTCCAATCAGGCGGGTATCTCCATCGAGAACTTCCGTCTGATGGAAGAGGCGTTGCAAAATGAACGTTATAAAGAAGAGCTGAAGATTGCGAAGATGGTGCAGAAGAGTTTGTTACCTACGTTGCTGGAACAGGATAACGACTTTCAAATTGCAGCCTTCTCTGAATCTGCGGATGAGGTGGGGGGTGACTATTATGACACCCTTCGTATAAACGAGGATCTTGTTTCAATTATTATAGCTGACGTATCGGGGAAAGGGACAACCGCGGCATTTCACATGTCGCAAATGAAAGGTATTTTTCACAGCCTGGGTCAGCGTGATATTGAACCGGATTGTTTCATGTCCCAGGCCAACCAGGCACTGATCTACTGCCTGGAGCGCGGCTCATTTATTTCTGCTTCGTATTTTATCATCAATACTAAGACTAAAAAAGTGCGCTATGCCAGAGCGGGCCATTGTCCGGTATTGTATTATTATGCCGATAAGAAATCTTTGGAATATTTTAAGGACAGGGGTGTTGCATTAGGCATGGTGCGGAACAAGAGCTACGACAACTTTATCAAGTCGTATGAATTCGAGTATAAGCCGGGTGATATGATGGTGCTCTATACAGACGGAATTACGGAAGCAAAAGACGGGAAAGGCGAAGAGTTTGGATATGACCGGTTACTGGGAACTGTACAGGAGGTGAGTTCGTTGACAGCGAAGCAAGTTCAGGACCATCTGATCGGTAAGCTGTATGAGTTTTCGGGAACTGATAATATCGATGACGACTACACAACCATGATTGTCAAGTTTAGTTAGCCGTGTCGAACGAAACAGAAAGAAGGAACATTACCAAATACCTAACGTTAATAATCTATGATCCACATTAAAAGACTGCAGGAAGAAGGAGCAGACATTATCGCACTAATCGGTGAAATTGACGCCAGTTCCTCCATTGAGCTTGACCTGGCAATTGCCAAGAGTGTGGGCGAGGGATTTACCAAAATTCTCGTCGATTGCAGTGCCCTTGAGTACATTTCATCGGCAGGATTGGGGGTTTTTATGTCCTACATAGAGGAATTCAAGGATCGAAGTATACGGATGGTCCTATTTGGTATGAATGATAGAGTGGCCAACACATTCAATATTCTCGGACTTAACGAGTTGCTGCAGATTGGAAAGGACAAGGGTCAGGCTAAGCAAATTGTCAATGAACTATAAGATAAAAGTCGGGTGCAGTATTGAAAACCTGAAGAATGTCAGGGATTTTATTCGGGGTTCTCTGAAGCATCACCGAATTACCGAATTGCAGGTAAGTGAGATTGTACTTGCTGTTGATGAAATGTGCTCCAACCTGATGATTCACGCACACCACTGCAATCCAGACGATTTGTTTGAAATTACGATTCATGTTGAACGGAATAGACCTTTAGTGTTTGAATTAGTGGATGACGGCACCGTCTTTGACATAAATGAATTCACCACTCCGGAAATTGATAGTATTGTCCATGAAAAACGCAAAGGGGGACTGGGTATAAGACTGGTCAAATCCATTATGGACAAAATCGAATACGAAAGAACAGGGGGCAGAAATATTTGCCGCTTAGTCAAGAATGTTCACTTTGAATAAACCTGATCATCCCATACTATGTTGATACGTGTTGGCCTCGTGCTCCTATGCAGCGGGATAATTTCTTTAGGTTTTGCTCAGATAAAAAAGGACAAAAGGAAGGTTGAGAAGACAACTTCCGTTTTTACCATAGATGGAAATCCGGTTACAGCCGATGAATTTATTTATCTCTACGGGAAGAATCATCCCAATAAAGAAACGGATTTCACCAGCGAAAAAATTGACGACTATCTTACCTTATTTATAAACTTTAAGCTAAAGGTCCATGAGGCAAAAATGCGTGGTATGGACACGACGGCCACCTTTGAAAAGGAATACAATACGTATAGAGAAGAATTACGCAAACCTTATCTTCCTGACGCAAGGTTAACGGATAGCCTCGTACGCCTCACCTACGACAGATTGAAAGAAGAGATTAAGGCTTCTCATATTCTGGTCTCTATAAAGCCTGACGATTCTCCGGAGGATACCCTGAAGGCTTACAACAGAATTCAAGAAATCAGGAACAGAGTTTTGAGCGGCGAAGATTTTGCGGCAGTGGCAACAACGACTTCAGATGATCCATCTGCCAAAGTTAACGGGGGAAGCCTTGGATACTTTACGGCCATGCAGATGGTATATCCCTTTGAAACAGCTGCCTATTCAATGAAAATCGGGGACGTTAGTAATCCGGTCAGGACACGGTTCGGTTTCCACATCATTAAAGTATTTGACAGGAGGCCCGCTCAGGGAGAGGTGGAGGTTTCACATATCATGATCCGAACGGGGGAGGGCAAGGATAACAAAAAAGCAAAGGAAACAATCTTTACGCTATACGAACAGTTACAGGCAGGCGCGAAATGGGATGAGTTATGCAAGCAGTATTCTGAAGACCCGGCATCGAAAGAAAATGGAGGGAGGCTTCGTGCTTTCGGCACAGGCGCGATGGCAAGCGTCCCTGAATTTGAGCGTGCAGCCTTCAGTCTGCAAAAGACCGGCGAAATATCCGATCCGTTTCAGACGCAGTATGGATGGCATATCATTCGGTTAGAGAAAAAGATTCCACTACCAACATTTGAGGTCCTTTCATCCTCCTTAAAAACCCGCGTTAATCGCGATGAGCGTACGGAGTTATCCAAGCAGGCGCTGCAAACAAAACTTAGGAGGGAAAATTTGTTCGAGCAGAATAGCAAAGTCAAATCTGCAGTATTCGCCCTGGCGGATTCAAGTATTCAAAAGGGAAAATGGATCGCCCCGAAATTTCCAAACGCTGAGAAGGAGATCTTGTTCAGCCTGAAAAAGCAAACCTATACCGTCAACGATTTTTTGGTGTATGCCCAAAAAAATCAGCGGCCAAATACAAATCCTCCCGTTAAGTATATGGACCAACTCTACAACACGTTTGTAGATGGGAAGGTCCTTGAACAAGTGGAAAAAAATATCATGAATGAAAACCCATCCTACCGGTATCTGCTTAACGAGTACTATGAAGGCATTCTTTTATTCGAAATCATGGAAAAGGAAGTGTGGAATAAGGCATCAGAGGATTCAATCGGACAGCGCAGGTATTATGATAGCCACGTTACAAGCTATCAGGCTGGCGAGCGCGTGAAAGCGGCCTTGTACAGCTCCAATACCACTGAGTTTAGTACGCCACTCAGAGAAATCATTCTTTTGGGCGATGAAAGCAAAGTTCAGGAGTTTGTGAGCCAAAAAAAGATCAAAACTGAGTCCGGATACTATCTAAAGGGGGATAAATCAATTTTTGACAAGATACCCTGGGCCAGCGGGGTTTATTCCGCGGAAAACAACGGAATGTATTACCTTGCGTGGCTAAAAGAGATACTGCCACAGGGGCCGATGTCGTTTGATGAGGCGAGAACAGCCATAATTTCTGATTACCAGGGAAATTTGGAGAAAATGTGGCTGGAGCAGTTAAAAAAGAAGTACCCCGTAAAGGTCAATGAAAAAGGGAAGCAGTACGTTTTTTTGCAATTATTGGTCAAATAGGCCAAAATCGGGCAGGGCCCTGATGCGTTGGTTTCTACCGCTGTCTTTTTCTTTTTTGCTTTCGGCCTGCGACCTGATCAAGATGAAAGCGAGCAATGGCGACGGGGATTCCGATCGTCAGCCAGCTGCCAGGGCTAATAATTCTTATCTCTATAAGGATGAACTGGTAGGAATAATTGCCCCGGGCACCCCACAGGAAGACAGTGCTAAACTGGTCGAAGCTTACATCAACACATGGATACGAAAGCAGCTGCTGATCCAGGAGGCCTCACGGAAAATTGATATAAATGAGGCCCAGGTCGAGCGTAAAATCCTTGACTATCGTTATAGTATTATTGCCTACGAGTACCAGACCTATTACATCAAGCAGCATTTGGATACAGCGATATCGGCGAATGAGATCGAAACGTACTACAAAGGAAATATTGACAATTTCGTATTAAAGCAGAACATTGTTCAGGGCACGTTTATCAAGATTCCCAAAAATGCACCCCGGACCCAAAAGATAAAAGAGTTGATTTTTTCTACCCGGGAGAAGGACCAAAATGAGCTGAAGTCCTATTGTCTAAGTTTTTCGGTCGCTTATCACATTTCGGGTACCAATTGGGTGGTTTTTGATGAACTTGTTAAGAATTCGCCAATGGCGGAATATCCCAACAAAATTCAATTCCTGAAATCGACTCCATACTTTGAGACTTCAGATGAGAATTTTCTTTATTTTTTGAGAATAGCACAATATAGGATTTCCGATAATGTTTCCCCTTTGGAGTTTGTAAAGGATGACATTCGGAATATTATTTTGAATAAGCGAAAAGTGGAGTTGGCGAAACAGCTGGAGGATGAGGTATACAATTCCGGTTTAGATCAGAATCAGTTTGAGATTTATTAATATTATGAAAATCAAGGAGCATATTCGAAAGGGGATTTTAATTGTTATTACCTGCCTGTGCGTAATAACGGGTTATGGTCAGGAAACCCCCACACCAGAGAATCCCGGATTTGTGGTGGATAAGATCATTGCCAAGGTCGATAACTATATTGTTATCAGGTCAGATCTCGAGCGTGCCTATCAGGATTATATTACCAATGGAGGAACGCCCTCTGCTGAGGCTAAGTGCCAGTACCTGGCAATGCTGGTAAGGAATAAGCTTATGCTGGCGAAGGCGGAGATCGACTCGGTGATGGTTCTCGACGCGGAGGTGGACCTAAACACCCAAAATCGGATGGATATGATTTTATCTCAATCGGGAAAGACTGTGGACGAACTGGAGGCCTTGTATGGTAAAACGATGGAGCAGGTAACGCTAGAGCTGCGCGACCAAATCCGCGAACAGATGATCGTTGGCAAGATGGAGGAGGAAATGACGAAAGATGTGAAGGTGACTCCTTCCGACGTGAAACGATTTTTTGCCAAGATTCCCAAAGACAGTCTGCCTTATTTTTCAGCCTCTGTGGAAGTCGGACAAATTGTACGGATCTCTAAAATCAGCGAAACACAAAAGAATGAGACCAGAAATGAATTGATGTCCATACGTAGCAAAATTCTGGGAGGAGAGGATTTTGCCACACTGGCAAAGAAATATTCCGATGACCCAAGTGTGATAGGCAACGGAGGTGATATGGGATGGTCGTCCCGCGGACGTATGGTGCCAGAGTATGAAGCGATGGCCTTCAAAATGAAACCCAACGAAATTTCTATGCCCTTTGAATCCCCCTTTGGTATCCATATTATGCAATTGATTGAACGAAGAGGAAATGAGTATCAGTCCCGGCATATCCTGATGTCGCCCAAGCCATCCCAAAGTGATTTAGACGAATCGGTCAGATATCTTGACAGCCTTCGGACGTTGATCGTCAATGATTCTATGAAATTTCAGTATGCCGCCAAGGAATATTCGGACGATGTTCAAACGAAAGGAAACGGAGGATTCTTCATGGATCGTGAACGCGGCATTCAGCTTACGGTTGATGAACTTGATCCCATCATATTTTTCAAACTGGACTCTATGAAAGTGGGTGACATCTCTAAACCCATTACCTACCGTACCGACGATGGTAAAGATGCCGTCAGGATATTGTATTACAAGTCCAGGATTCCCCCCCATCAGGCTTCTCTGGAAGACGATTGGACAAAAATCCAGGCCGCTACCCTGAACGAAAAAAAGGACCGTATCTTACAGAAATGGTTTCAAAAGGCCCGTTTGGATGTATTCATCAATATTGATCCGGCCTATGACAATTGTGGACTATTAGACGAGTGATCATGACGAATTTTACATCTGATGTAGAGGCAGCCGACGCATTGGCTGCCGGGTACAAGAAACTCACGGCAGAAATTTCCAACGTCGTTATCGGACAAGAGGACGTAGTCCGTCAGGTATTGACTGGAATATTTTGCCAGGGACATTCGCTCCTGGTTGGCGTTCCCGGATTAGCAAAAACGTTGCTGGTTCAGACTATTGCCACGTCCCTTGAACTGGCATTTAAACGGATTCAGTTTACACCCGATCTGATGCCCTCTGATATAATTGGTGCCGAAACAATGGACAAGGAGCGAAATTTCAAGTTTGTGAAGGGCCCCGTGTTTGCCAATATTTTGCTTGCCGATGAGATCAACCGCACCCCGCCTAAAACACAAGCGGCTTTATTGGAGTCGATGCAGGAGTATGCGGTAACTATTGCCGGTCAGCGTTACGAATTACCCAGGCCTTTCTTTGTATTAGCAACACAGAATCCCATAGAACAAGAGGGAACATATCCCTTGCCCGAAGCGCAGCTTGACCGGTTTATGTTTAATATCAAACTCACTTATCCTTCCTTTAAAGATGAAGTTGAGGTAGTGAAGAGCACCACATCGGATGAACCTAAAAAAGTCAATAAGGTGCTGTCGGGAGAAGAGATTGCTTACTTCCAGCATCTCGTGAGGAGAGTGCCGGTTGCGGATAATGTAATTGAGTACGCCGTAGGCCTTGCCAACAAAACCAGACCGGGTGTGGCGGGAAGTACCAGTATTGCCAATGATTACCTCGAATGGGGAGCAGGACCAAGGGCCTCGCAATTTCTGGTGCTTGGATCCAAGTGTAATGCGTTGCTTAACGGAAAATATTCACCGGACATAGAAGACATTCAAGCGATTGCCAAGCCCGTACTTCGCCATCGTATCGTACGGAACTTCAAGGCTGAAGCTGATGGTATCAGCGTGGATGAGTTGATTGAAAAATTGATGGCCTGAAAAACCTTTGCTATCGGGCATCACTAAAAACGGTTTTTTCATTGGCCTCATCCCTTCCCTTCTCCGTTAGGAGAAGGACAATGGAAGTTTTTAGTGATGCCCCTAAGTCCTGCCTCCAGCGTTGTTTGAGTCGTTCAATCTATTCCAGTCCCTTCTCTTTCATTTTGCGAAACTCACGAATCCGCCGGGACATGGCAACACCAAATCCTGCCATAAGTATAAGGGTGCCGATCCAGAGCACATTTATGTAGGGCTTTTCCATCGCCTTAATAACCACCCAATCCTTCTGACGGGTATTGATACCCATACTGAATTCATTTGTCTCCGGATGAATATTGAGCAGTGAAATTCTAATCCCTAAATCCAGTACTTCATCCGGAATTCGTCCCACCATTTTATCCTTAATGAGGAAGATTGGTTCGGCGAAGTATTCACCTTGTTCCCCCTGAACACGAATTCTCGCTTTCACCGCTACATCTGCATCACTAAGCTGTACGCCGTCGACTTCAAATACACGATCAACGGATTGTAATATGGCAACGTAGTCGTTGGCAAAGAACTCCTGACCCAGTTTGATTTTGATTTCTTCAAGCTCACTCCAGTCTTTGTCTTCTGAAGGTTTCATGACAGAGGAAACGTGCGTATATAAATCTGCTGAAACGGTGCGGTAAATATCGGGAGAAACCAACAGGCCACCCATATCCGGGTTTATCTGAGCCCGTGGGAATAACGTGTATTTTCTATTTCCCTTTCGCAGCTGAATTTCATAAAAGGTGTTTTCTCCCCGAATGTCAATTGTATCTTTTGCTTTATAGGCAGTCTTGTTAACAGCTATATCAAATTTTGCAATGACCCGGTCGCGATCATCCGTTTCTGAAACATCGCTCTTGCGTATAAATCCTGAGTGATATCTTGGTTCCAGCCGTTCCCCCAGGTATTCAATATCATATCCCCACATCGTGCGGGGTTCATTTACGAACAAGAGAAGATTATCGCGGTTAAAATCCTCACTGAATTCTTTCGAAATAAGCATGCCGGTATTATTGAGTGAAACCACCTTTGAATAGCCTGCAGAAAACATTACGCCTATAAGCATCATGCCGATACCAATGTGGGCAATGGCTCCCCCGGACAATCCGGGACTGGACTTCAATAGTGAGAATAGTATTTTGGCGTTCATCACCAGGGTAAAAATACCAGCGAGGGTGAGCACGATATAAGAGAATGTGTAAACCTGGCCAAGGGTAATTACGATCGCGAATAATACGAGCGCGATCAGAACGGGTGCAGTGAGTTCTTTCTTCAGTCGATCTTTATCTATTTTAATCCACCAGAAGAACTGGCCGACACCAGATAACATCCCAACGGCTACCGCAAACCACAATTGAAATTTGGAATAATAGGTAATTTGTTCTGCAGGAGGGGCAAGGTTTGAAGTGCCTCCAAACAGCGTTATAATTTTGTTCCAAACCGGAATGGACGTTGGCATCAATACCTGGAAGCCCATAAGGCATAGGGTGATGGCTCCAATAAAAATCCAGAATTCACGCGAGTAGATTGATGCTTCCTTTTCAGCTGAGGGAATTTCTTTCCAACGGTAAATAGACAAGGCTATCGCGACGAATGTAAAAAACAGCAGATAGATGAGTAGCTGACCTGAAAGACCGAGGTCAGTGAACGAGTGAACAGAGGCGTCACCCAAGACACCGCTTCGCGTTAAGAATGTTGAATACAGAATCAGCACAAACACAGCAATGACCAGAATGACAGAAGCTTTTAGTGCTGTTTCACTGTTCTTATAAGTGACCATGGTATGGATCGCTGCTATTAAAATCAGCCAGGGAACGTAGACCGCATTTTCTACCGGATCCCAGTTCCAATACCCACCAAAATTTAACGTCTCATAGGCCCAATATCCACCCATCAGAATGCCCAAACCAAGAATGGCTCCGCTGAACAGCGCCCAGGGCAATGCGGGACGAACCCAGTCCTTGTATTTTCTGAGCCATAGTCCGGCAAGGCAGAAGGAAAACGGGACCAGTGTGGTAGCAAAACCCAGGAAGAGCGTGGGAGGGTGAATCACCATCCAGTAGTTTTGGAGTAGCGGGTTCAGACCATTTCCATCTTTCGGCACGAAATCAGGTTGGGCAGCGAAGATAGGTGCGCCCTGCATGGCATCCCGCAGGAGGATAAACGGTGAGCTTCCAATCTTAATGTCCAATCCGGGCAACACTACTCCCAAAATCATAGAACCGAGGAAAGCCTGAACCAGTGCGAAGATTGTCATTACCGGGGCTTCCCAGAATTTGTTGGTGTGAATGACAATGATTCCAAGAACAGCGTGCCAGAACATCCAGAGAATAAAGCTGCCCTCCTGGCCATTCCAGAAAGTGGAAATCAGGTAATAGGTTGGAAGCTTCAGGTCAGAATAGTTGTAGGCATAATGATATTCAAAGTAATGCTTCGAAATAATAACAAACAGGGTTACACAAATGCCCAGCACAGAAGCGGCATGAACATAAAAACCTGTCTTTCCATTCTGAAGCCAGTATTCCTTGAGATCTAAGGCAGTGGCATTTGTAGCTTTGAAATATGCGAAAGCTGTTACAAAGGCGGTGATGAATGAAGTAATAACAAAAAGGTGACCCAGGTCACCGATGAAATAATGCATGTTCCCTTAAATTAGATAGTATACCCCACTTAAACATTTATCTTCTGTTCCTGATACTTTGAAGGGCACTTAAGAAGAATTTTGCTAGCCTTGAAGTCTTCATTTTCATAGCTGCCGATAACTACAACTTTTTCAGAACGCGTAAAATCTGAGGGCATAGGTTCATCATAAAATACCTTTTGCGCTTTTCCGTTGTCATCAATCATTATGAATGAAAAGGAAACTTTATCGGCCCCTTCTTCAATTCCAATGATGTGCCCGTTTTCATCCTTCTTTAGTTCACCAACAACATGAATCTCTTTTTTGTTGCCGGAAGTAGACATTGCCAGGGCCTCCTCAAATCCAACATAGGTACTGGCATCGCCCGCCGTGGAAACAATGATCGCGATGGCGGCGGCAATAACTACTAAAACCAAAATATGCGACTTTTTCATGACTGACCATTAAGTAGCCAAAATTAGACACAAATGGTTAGAAATTCAGGGATTTTACTCAAAAGGGGAGAAACCCTTATTTGTTTTTGCCTGATACCAACTTTTCAAGTTTGGTGACTTTTCGGTCCAGTATGACCAGGTAGGCGATCAGACCGGTAAGGATGATCAGGATAATCGCGACAACAACGTATATCTTGCCTTCAGCACGCATTCCATCGGCCATTTCGACGTCAGATTGCGCCTGCGTCGCAAAGGAGCCAAGAACGATCAGGAAGCTGAGGATACTGCTAGTAAGTCTTTTCATTTTCTATTTCGACAATTTTTTCTTCTACGACTCGAATTCTGACGCGAAGCGCTACGATCCACATGCCTATCAGGAACCAGCCCACGACCGCAGGATAGAAGATAAGTCGCATTTTGCTATCCAGATCGTACATATTAAAGGCAGGGTTCCCACCGTTTCCGGGGTGCATAGAGCTCGTCATGCGGGGGATAATAAAAATAAGGGGCACCATCGCGGCAAAAGCAAATATGTTGTATACAGCACTCAGACGGCCCTTCTGTTCCTCGTTTTCAATCGAGCCACGCAGAACAAAATAGGCGAGATACACCAAAAGCGCTATGGCTGCCCCATTTTGTTTTGGATCGCCATGCCAGGGAGAGCCCCAGGCATAGTTAGCCCAAAGCATACCGGTTAGCATGCCAAGAATTCCCAGGACCAGGCCAACATTGGCATACTCCACGGCTTTGTAATCATTCTCAGGCACAGGGTTTCTCAGGTATCGGATGGAGTAATAAACAGAAAGGAGGAATAAGAGGACCATACCAAACCACATCGGCACGTGGAAATATAATGCCCGGATGGTTTCATTCAGAATATTAAGCCGCGGAACCTCAACGAGCATGCCGCCGATATGAACGTAAAAAAGTAATACTACGGCAAGGATTTTAAGCCAGGTTTTCATGAGTTGATATCGGCCGAAAAATAAAATTTACTCGAGCCAGTTAGCTCCGCCAAATATACGGGAAGAGGATATAAGCCAAAGCCCCGAGAATGCTATTTATTGCAATCAAATTCAGCAGTTCATCCGTGCTGGCAGACCGGTCCAATCCATCTAATACATTCTTCGTAATTTTTATGGCCATAAGCAGAACGGAAATGATCACCGGGAAGCTTAGCACCGCCATGAGAATACTGCTGTTATTTGCTTTTGAGGCAATAGCTGAAATCAGGCTTAAGGATGCAGAGAAACCAACCGACGTCAAAAACAGGGTTAGTATAAAAAGCCCCATATCCTTCACAGGATTACCTATGAATGTGGAAAAAAGCAAAAATGCGGCAAGCGAAAGTACGAGACAGAGAATGGTGTTATAAACAACTTTAGAAATGATAATGGCTTGAGGACTTGCCAGTGAATAATAGTACATGAACAGTCCTTTTTTTTCCCCTATAAAGCTTTTAGCCACGCTGTTGATAACAGAAAAAAGTAAGGCCAGCCAGAAAAGTGCGGACCAGGTCGCCTCGTTGATGCTATTTTGTCGCAGGCTGAAAGTGAGGTAGCAGATAAAAATGAGGCTAAACAAATAGAGCCCTATTCCTGAGATCACCGCATTTCGGCGAAGTTCCAGGGTGAACTCTTTTTGAATAAGCTTTAGGATCATGGCGAACAATGTTATTTCGCCGCCATAGCGAGAAGTTTCCGGATTGATTTAAAGGCGATAAGTGCGCCGACAAAAAACAGCCCTACCATCGAACCGGCAATCAAAGAAAGAGAGAGCTTAGGCTTTGATGGTTTTTGAAACCTGGTAAAGCCCTCTACAACATGTACGCTGTTAACCAGTTCCAGACTATGTTGAAGGTTTATCTTTTCCTTGGTTAGTTCAATAATCTTTGAGTTTATAGTTGTCGGATCAAACTCAGCGTTGCCGTTTACCTTTTTGAAGAATTCACCTGAATAAACATCGGCCTTAAGGATTTCCAGATCTTTGATTTCCTGCTCTAATTTTGTTATAGTTTGTTGGAGATAGTCCTTCTTTTGATTTACCCGGGCTTTAACAAATTCATTATTTTCAAGATAGCTGGTCAATCCCTTCTCAAGCTCCACTAACACTTCCTGGTCATACACTTCGAGCGTGATATGGAAGAACTTTCGGTCACTTTCCTTACCTATTTCTATTTCGTTCGTCAAGGGACTTTTTACGGCGATAGAACTAATCTCACGTCCAATTTTCTCTGGAACACCAAGCTGTTCACTTAGTGCCTGGTAGTTCCCTTCCCGGATAAGTCGGTTGGCATCTGCGATCAATGATTTGCAATAGGACTCGGTGAGTATTTCTGAGCTAACAAGCATTTTATTCTCAAAGATCTTCTTGGAGGAATAGTAGTATCCGAATCCCAAAAGGCTGCCTAACGCGAAAAAAGAGACGATTAATACCAGGTTAGCCCTTATAATGCCGATTCCCTTGAGGAGTAATTCCACCAGGTCTATTTCATCGTTCTTTTCACCACCCATTTTGATTGGTATAATTGCTTGAAAAATAGAAAATATTACAAATTCACGCTAATCTATTAGTTTTGTGCGCTCAATCAAAAGAGGTTCATGTCCAATCCATCTGTACTCATAACCGGAGCCGCCGGATTCATCGGGTTCCACCTTTCTCAGAAGCTTTGTAACCAGGGGTTTGATGTTACCGGCCTGGATAATATTAATGATTATTATGACGTTAAACTCAAACATTCGAGGCTTGCGATTCTAAAATCCAATCCGCGATTCACTTTTTATGAACTTGAACTTACCGACCGCAAGGCCATCAATGCCCTGTTTGAGAATAGTAACTTTGATTATGTGGTGAATCTGGCTGCGCAGGCCGGCGTTCGTTATTCGATCATTAATCCGTATGCCTATCTGGAGAGCAATCTTCATGGGTTTCTAAATGTATTGGAGGCATGCCGTCATCATCACGTGAAGCACCTTCTTTATGCTTCGTCCAGTTCGGTCTATGGTGCAAACCGAAAGCTACCTTTTTCGGTACACGACAATGTTGATCACCCTATCTCCCTTTATGCGGCATCGAAAAAGTCGAATGAGTTGATGGCTCATACCTATTCCGCGTTATACAACCTGCCCACTACCGGACTTCGATTCTTTACGGTTTATGGTCCTTATGGCCGTCCGGATATGGCGCTGTTTATTTTCACAAAAGCAATTCTGGAAGGCACTCCGATTGAAGTATACAATAACGGGCAAATGCGGCGCGACTTCACGTATATTGATGATATCGTTGAAGGCATTTCACGACTCATTCCAAAAGTTGCAACGGGGAATAAGAATTGGGATGGAATGAAGCCGGATCCGGCGACAAGTTTCGCGCCGTACAGAATTTTTAACATTGGAAATAATCAGCCCGTTGAACTGTTGCGTTTTATTGAGATTATCGAGGAAAAATCCGGAAAAAAAGCGAACAAGAAATTTATGCCAATACAGGATGGAGATGTGCAGGAAACATTTGCTGATGTGGATGAACTGATGAATGCCGTTGACTTCAAACCCGCAACTCCGATTGAAGAGGGAATCGGTAAGTTTGTAGATTGGTATCGCGAGTATCACAACATTTAAAGAATTCAAGGCAATGATTAAGATTGGAGTTATCGGGTTAGGTTACGTTGGCTTGCCGCTAGCCGTAGAGTTTGGCAAGGTGTTGCCGGTGATCGGCTTTGATATTAACCAGGATCGTATTAAGGAACTTCAGCGTGGCTATGACCGGACGTTGGAAGTAGATGCGGAGGAACTTAAGCTCGCGGCTATGATGTCCTACTCTCATGTAGTGCAGGACTTACAAGATGTGAATTACTTTATCGTAACCGTACCCACACCAATTGATGAATTCAAGAAACCTGATTTACGTCCATTGGAAAGTGCCAGTAAGACAGTGGGTGCTGTTTTAAAAAAAGGAGACATCGTTATATATGAATCCACAGTTTATCCCGGTTGCACCGAGGAAGTCTGCGTTCCGATTCTTGAAAAAGTGAGTGGACTTAAATTCAATGTTGATTTTTACTGCGGTTACTCTCCTGAACGAATAAATCCCGGTGACAAGGTGCATCGTGTAACAACCATCAAAAAAGTTACCAGTGGAAGTACGCCTGAAATTGCCGAAAAAGTGGACCAGTTGTACAGAAGGATTGTTGTAGCGGGCACACACAAGGCTTCTTCACTAAAGGTTGCTGAAGCTGCCAAAGTTATTGAGAACTCGCAGCGGGATGTGAACATTGCTTTTGTCAACGAGTTGGCGCTCATTTTTGAACGTATGGGAATTGATACCCATGAGGTTCTGGAGGCCGCCGGCACAAAGTGGAACTTTTTACCTTTTAAACCGGGTTTGGTGGGTGGCCATTGTATTGGTGTTGATCCCTATTACCTGACTCATAAAGCAGAGAGTTTGGGGTACCACCCTGAGGTTATTTTGTCAGGTCGTAGAATAAACGACAACATGGGTGCCCATATCGCCAATAGTGTCATAAAACTGATGGCGCAAAACGATTTGCCGATTAAGAACGCTGACGCACTGGTGCTCGGTATTACGTTTAAGGAAAATTGCCCTGACATACGAAACAGCAAAGTAGTCGACATCGTTGGCGAGTTAAAAAGTTTCGGAGTGCGTGTAGATATATTTGATCCTCGGGCGGATCCCGAAGAAGTGCATCATGAGTACAAACTTCCTCTGGTTAAAGAATTAAACAAAAAATACCACGCCATAATTCTGGCGGTAAGTCATCAGGAGTTTGATGATATTGAATGGGCTTCTATCCGATATGACAATACTGTCGTTTATGATGTGAAAGGTCTACTAAAACGAAGTGAAATCAGTGCCCGGCTTTAATACGTTATACAAATGAATTCCACAAAAAGAATACTTGTTACAGGGGGTGCTGGCTACATTGGGTCACATACGGTAGTTGAACTTATTAATGCGGGATACGAACCCGTTATAGTCGATAACTTTTCCCGAAGCGACAAAACATTAACCGAAGGGATAGAGAAGATCACCGGTCAGAAGGTAAAACTATTTGAAGGTGATTGTTGTGACAAGACTTTTATGGCGCATGTGTTTAAGGCGGCCGGACCTATCTCTTCCGTGTTACATTTTGCTGCGTACAAGGCAGTTGGAGAATCGGTTGAGAAACCACTGGATTACTACCGGAACAATGTAGGGTCACTCGTGACTTTATTAGAAGTAATGAAGGAGTTTAGTGTTCGCGATCTTATCTTTTCATCTTCCTGTACAGTGTATGGTCAGCCTGATCATATTCCGGTTAACGAGACGGCTCCTTTTAAAAGAGCAGAATCACCTTATGGAGCGACCAAACAAATGTGTGAAAGGATATTAGAGGATGTATATTCTACCGGTTTCAGAATAGTTTCACTCCGCTACTTTAACCCGGTGGGGGCCCATCCAACAGCCATGTTAGGAGAACTGCCCATTGGCACACCCAATAATCTCGTCCCTTACATTACCCAGACGGCCGCCGGCGTTCGTCAGAAGCTTACCGTTTTTGGTTCCGACTATGACACACCGGATGGGAGCTGTATCCGTGACTTCATCCATGTAGTAGATGTGGCAAAGGCGCACGTGAAAGCCATGGAATTTCTTTCAGCTGGTTCCGGCGATAATCTGTTTGAAGTCTTTAACCTCGGAACAGGTATTGGTGTCTCTGTTCTTCAATTGATTGATAAATTTATCAAAGCTACCGGCGTAAACCTTCCTTATGTAATAGGAGCAAGAAGATCGGGTGATGTGGAGAAGGTGTATGCAGACCCGGCAAAAGTGAATGAAGTGTTACAGTGGAAAACAATGTATTCACTGGAAGACTCATTGTTGCACGCCTGGCAATGGGAAAAGAAAATCAGGAACTTAGTTGTTTAATTTGACCTCAATTTTGCATTACCTGTCGTTGTAGTGGTATGGACAAAATTCAAATGGTTGATCTACGTACACAGTATCTCAGGATCAAACCGGAGATTGATAAAGCCATCGAGGATGTACTCACCAGCGCAGCTTTCATACAGGGCAGAGAAGTAGCTCAATTCAGTGAAGCACTTGGAAAATACGTCGGTATTGAGCATGTAATTCCATGTGGCAACGGGACGGATGCGCTGCAAATAGCCTTCATGGCGCTGGGTTGCAAGCCAGGAGATGAAGTGATCTTGCCGGTCCATACCTATGTAGCAACCGCTGAAGTGCTTGCCTTGCTTGGATTGAAACCCGTCTTTGTCGATGTCGACGAAAAGACATTCAATATAGATGTAACTCAGGTCGAGGGAAAAATAACCAGTAAGACTGTCGCCATTGTACCTGTCCATCTTTACGGGCAGTGTGCTGATATGGAAGCGATCCAGCATATTGCCTCCCGGCATAACCTTCATGTGATAGAAGATGCGGCCCAGGCGTTGGGTGCCGAATACACTTTTTCTAATGGGAGCAAACGGCGAGCGGGAACAATGGGTACGATAGGTGCTACATCTTTTTTTCCCTCGAAGAATCTGGGCTGTTTCGGAGACGGAGGAGCAATGTTTACAAATGATCCTCTGCTGGCGGAGAAGATCAGGATGATCGCCAATCATGGCCAGAGGAAAAAATATCACCACGACATTGTTGGTGTCAACAGCAGGCTCGATACGTTACAGGCAGCAATCCTTTTGGTGAAGCTCAGATACCTCGATGAGTATGCGCAGAAGAGAAATGAAGTTGCCGCCTTTTACGATTCTGACCTTTCCGGGATCAAGGAGTTTGAAACACCTTTTCGGTCTTCCAACTCCACGCACGGATTCCATCAGTATACACTCAAGGTGAAAGGTATTAGTCGGGATGATTTCAAGGATCATCTGGCAAGAAAGGGTGTACCTTCCATGGTTTACTATCCTGTGCCCCTTCATCTTCAGAAGGCCTATTTTCAGCCGGAATTTGGAGCAGGTTCGTTTCCTGTTACGGAAAGACTTTCAGAAACTGTAATTTCACTGCCGATACATACAGAAATGAGCGCAGAGCAGATGAAGTTTATTGTAACAACTATGAAGGATTATCTATAGTGTATGGCGGGCAAGGACGACTTTTACGTGCATCCCTCATCTTTTGTTGATGATGGCTGCGAGATTGGCAAGGGGACGAAAGTCTGGCATTTTTCACACATCATGTCCAACTGTAAGATTGGAGAGAATTGTAACATTGGCCAAAACGTTGTTATTTCTCCTGGGGTAATTTTGGGTGATAATGTTAAAGTTCAAAACAATGTTTCGGTGTATACCGGTGTTGAATGTGAGGATGATGTGTTTTTGGGTCCCTCGATGGTTTTTACTAATGTCATCAACCCCCGAAGTGCCGTTAACAGAAAGAATGCGTATGCTAAAACGTTGGTAAAAAAGGGAGCAACCATCGGGGCTAATGCCACCATTATTTGCGGGCATACCATTGGAAGCTATGCCTTTATAGGAGCTGGAGCAGTGGTGACGAAAAACGTTCCAGACTATGCCCTGTTGATCGGAAACCCAGCAAGGCAAACGGGGTGGATGAGTGCCTTCGGGCATAAGCTTCATTTCAATCAGGAGGGTATCGCTATATGCGAGGAAAGCGGAGAGAAGTATACATTAAAAGACGGTGTGGTTTCGGGAATACAGGAGCCATGAAACGCTGTGATTAAAATTGATTATGATGAAGAACTTTGCGCTAATTGGGGTAGCCGGTTTCATAGCACCGAGACACCTTAAGGCTATAAAGGATACGGGTAATAATCTGGTGGCTGCATTGGATAAGCATGATAATGTTGGCGTCCTCGATTCCTATTTTCCACATGCAGATTTTTTCACAGAGTTCGAGCGATTCGACAGACACCTGGACAAACTTAAACGGAAGGGCGAAAAGGTTGATTATATCTCCATCTGTTCCCCTAACTATCTGCATGATTCGCATATCCGATTTGCTTTGAGGTACGGCGCCAATGCTATTTGCGAAAAACCTTTGGTATTGAATCCCTGGAACCTGGATGCGTTGGCGGAAATGGAAGCAGAAACAGGAAAAAGAGTTTTCACAATTCTTCAATTGAGATTGCACCCGAGTTTACTTGGTCTCCGTGAACGAATCCAGCAAGGTCCTATGGACAAGCGCTATGAGATTGACCTGACCTATATTACGTCGCGTGGGAACTGGTACCAGAGCAGTTGGAAAGGCGACCAATCCAAAGCCGGCGGAATTGCAACGAATATTGGCATTCATTTTTTTGATATGCTTATCTGGATTTTTGGATCAGTCAGGAATGTTAACGTTGATCAACTGCAGCCAGACCATGCTTCGGGCTCTTTAGAACTCGAGAGAGCAAATGTCAAATGGTTCCTGAGCATCAATGATGAACATCTTCCTCAGGGTATGAAGGCAGCTGGAAAGAGAACCTATCGATCATTGAAGTTAGCGGGTGAAGAGATCGAGTTCAGCGAAGGATTCACAGATTTGCACACAAAAAGTTATGCGGAAATTCTGAAGGGAAATGCTTTTGGTCTGAAGGATGCTCAGCCATCGATTGATCTGGTCTACAAAATTCGGAATCATCTGAATAAATGAAATAGCAACCCAGACTACGCCTTAGTAGACTTTCGGGTTTTGTTGAGCGCACGATGGAATTAATTTGAATAAATGAAGCGTATTGAATTTGGGATTAACTGGGGACTCCCAACCGATAGGATAGTTTTGCGAAGAACCTACACTAGCAATGCAAATTAGATTTTGATGAGCTTAAAAATTCTGGTTACCGGATCGAAGGGCCAACTTGGTAGCGAGCTGCAAAGAATGGTGGACAATTTTTTTCAGTGCACCTTTGTTGATCTTGACGAAATGGATCTTTCAGATGAGAAATCCATCAATCGTTTTTTTGACGGGAAGCATTTCGATTTTATAATTAACTGTGCAGCCTATACCGCTGTTGATCGGGCTGAGGAAGATAGTGCCCTTGCGTATCGGGTTAATTCGGATGCCGTAAAAACATTATCACAGATATGCCTTAAGGAGAAAATCAGGCTCATTCACATTTCGACGGATTATGTATTCGATGGAAGCGGAAATCAACCTATTCCGGTGACGGCTTTGCCGAACCCGCTATCGGTCTATGGGAAGTCCAAGCTTGCCGGAGAGAGGCATGTATTGGAGATCCTGAAGGATGCCTATATTATCAGAACAGCCTGGGTGTATTCTTCTTTTGGCAAAAACTTTGTGAAGACTATAGCAAAACTGGCTAAAGAGCGGGACACTTTAGGGGTGGTATATGATCAAATAGGATCACCGACATATGCAAAGGATCTTGCAGGCGCAATTATTAAAATTATCCGGGGGATTGAATCCGGTCAAGTGGATAAACCCGGGATATACCACTATACGAATGAAGGCGCAATTTCCTGGTATGACCTGGCGTATTTTATCGTTCAACATTATAAGCTGACCACACGAATCAATCCGATCACAACGGAAGAATATAAAACACTCGCAATAAGGCCACAATTTTCTGTGCTTGACAAAAGTGATATCAAGCGCACGTTTGGAATAAGTATCCCTCATTGGCATGAAAGTCTGCTTCAGTGTTTAAAAGAATTGGATTCTGAATAAATGTTGCCCTATGGCCAGCCGAAGTTAAGAAGACAGTAGCAAAATTTTACTAAAGCTATTTTGTGAACATTGAGAAAATTAAGCGACTCCGTAATAATTCAATAGTTAAGAACTTATTTGCACTAGGGACTTTACAACTTACCAATTATCTTATCCCACTTATTCTTATACCCTATGTTATCAGGGTTGTCGGGATCGAAAAATTTGGACTTATATCATTCAGTCAGGCGCTGATGATTTTTCTTGCGGTGATCACAGACTATGGGTTTAATCTCAGCAGCACACGAGAGGTTTCATTGAACCGAGGGGACCAGGACAATCTTTCATCAATATACAGCGTAACGTTTTCAAGTAAGTTATTTCTGGGCCTTGCAGCGTTTTTAATCTTACTTGTATCAGTATTGCTAATTCCTAAGCTTGAGGCAGAAAGCTCATTGCATTTTTTTGCATATTCATTGGTGTTGGGACAACTCCTGTTTCCGGTTTGGCTTTTTCAAGGGCTTGAAAAAATGCACTTCATTACCATTCTAAACTTCATTTCTAAAGTAATTACGTTGGTGTGCGTTATCGGATTTATAAACGATGAAAGTGATTACCTGTTTGTATTACCATGCTATGCAAGCGGGCCACTGATAACTTCTGTTGCGTCGATTATTGTGGTGAAGAAGTCATTTCATCTGACTTTCAGTTTGTCAGGCTTTGCAAAGATCAAGTTGAAGTTGGCGGAGGGCTTGTCTTTGTTCTTGTCAAATATCAGCGTTACACTTTATAGCAGTGCAACGCTGATTATACTGGGGGCCTTTGCAACCGACCTTGTTGTGGGATATTATAGTGCCGCTGAAAAAATTATGCTTGTACCCCGGCAATTGCTGGGTGTATTTTCGCAGGCTATTTATTCCAAAGTATGTCTGTTGGCAGATCAGGGTTATCATACACTTGAGAAACTTTGGGATAAGTTGATCCCTCCCTTTTTAATTCTTGTATTCATTATTTGCCTGCTAACTTTTGTTTTTGCTGACGAGCTAGCTCTTTTCGTAACAGGTGGACTATCCACAGCCGTATCTTTTCTGATTAAATTGTTATCTTTTGTGCCATTTATAGTTGCGTTGAACGTTAAGTCTTATCAAACTCTTTTGGCGTATAACCTTCGCGTTCAGTGTCTCTCGGTTTTGGTTTTTGCATCCTTATCCAACATTGTAATCAATGGGGTATTAAGTTACTACATGGGAGCGACGGGAACGGCTGTATCACTGCTGATTACGGAGACGATAACATCCGCTGGGTTGTACATAATGTTAGAAAGGTGGAAAGGAAAAATGATTGGTAAAGAAATCTAAAGGATCGGTATGGAAAGTTACAAACAAAAAGAACGGGCATATTTCACAAACATACGATTTGATCTGATTTCATTGATTCCTAAGAATGCCAATGCCAGAATCCTTGAGTTAGGTGCCGGAGGTGGAGATACCCTGGTTGCAATCAAGTCTGAAGTCCTTGCTAAAGAAGTGGTAGGAATTGAATTGAACCCGCTTCCAGGCAGTAACCAGGAACACTCTTCAATCGATAAGTTTTTGTTTGGAAACATTGAAACCATGAATATACCATTCGGCGAAGGTTATTTTGATGTGATTATCTGTGGCGATGTGCTTGAGCACTTAATTGACCCGTGGGCAGTTGTGGAGAAGGCGACGAGGTATTTGAAAACTGGTGGACTGCTTATCACCAGCATTCCAAATATCAGGTATTATGGAGCCATGTTTGAAATTTTTGGACGGGGAAATTTTCGATACACAGAGCATGGATTATTTGATAAGACACACCTTCGTTTTTTTTGTAGAAGGGATATGGTCAGGTTGTTAACAATCGCAAAAATGGAGGTAAGTACTGTTTATCCGATTTTTGAACTCCTTCCGGACAGTAGAATCAGGACACTCAATAGAATTACGTTTGGGTTGTTTGAGGAATTTCTGAGCATGCAATTTGTAATTGTCACGAAGAAGACTGCCTGAATGTCGCCGAAAGTATACATCATCCTTGTAAACTATAATGGCTACCTGGATACCATTGAGTGTCTCGAGTCTGTTTTGAAACTGAATTACGATTCCTTTAGCGTAATTGTCGTCGATAATTCTTCGGACAATTCGTTTAAAATGTTTTATGACTGGAGCCGCGAGGTTGTCGGGATTCAAACCGGATTTAGTGACATTGTGTTACCCTATATCGACAAACCCATCGATTGCATTTTCGCGCATGAGGGGGATTCTGTGACGTTTCCCGAGAATGTGGGTTCTTTTCTATTTGTCAAATCCAACGAAAACAAAGGGTTTGCGGCAGGCAATAACCTCGCTCTTCGGCTGATCAAAGATTCGAAATACGATTATGTGTGGTTGTTGAATAATGATACAGTAGTTGAACGAGACTCATTATCGGAGTTAGTCAGGAGTGCAGAATTGTCACCTCAAAAAACCGGCATGTGGGGTTCTAAATTATTGATGTATTTCGAGCCAGGTTTGATTCAGGGAGTGGGCGGATACTACAACAAATGGTTTGGGCGGGTAAAAGAGATTGGTTTTCAGGAAGATGACAAGGGACAATGGGACAATACGCCATTCAGTTTTGACTATGTCATTGGCGCGTCGATGTTTCTATCTAGGAAGTTCATAGAGGATGTAGGAATGATGGAAGAGGATTACTTTTTGTACTATGAGGAACTTGACTGGGCGATTCGCGGAAAACGAAAGGGATGGGGTTTGGGTTTCTGTCCGAAATGTAAGGTCTATCATAAGATGGGAGCAAGTATCAGAAAAGTGGTGGCGGACAAAAACTCCACATTATCGGACTTCTATTCCGCCCGAAATCGTATTCTTTTAACTAAAAAGTATTTCCCCGTCGCGCTTATAACGTTGTATCCGGCATTTTTAAAATTTGTCCTAAATCGGTTGCGATCCAGGCAATTTTCCAGAATATTGATGTTATTGAGAATACTAGTAGACCCGAAAAAGCACATGTAATGAAACGCACTTTGTTGAGTTTATATACTTTCGTATTTACGCGCCCTCAGTTCAGAGGGTTTAATGAGAAAATCGTAAAAATTGGTTTAAAAGGTCTGGGCTTTCTTTTTTCTCATGAGCCCAAATCAAACGGTGAGCTCGCCTTCCTCAAATTAGTCGTACAAGAATTTAAAGTGGACTCAATATTTGATGTTGGGGCCAATGAAGGCAATTATTCTAAGCAATGTTTCGATCTTGGATTTAAGGGTACTATCCATTGTTTTGAGCCGCACCCAAAAACCCATACTAATCTTCAACAGTCAATGGCGAGATTACCTGTAGCGATTCATAACATCGGGTTCTCTAATGTCGAGGGGACGGCAAATATTTTTGATCATAAGGTTGGCGACGGTTCCGAGCACGCATCACTATTCGAAGGAGTGATCCATTCCATACATAAGGACGAAACTGTCAAACACGAGATTGTACTAACAACAATCGATTCTTTCCTGTTGAAGAATAATATTAGTCACATAGGGTTATTAAAAATAGACACGGAAGGCAATGAGTTTAATATTCTTCTTGGGGCGAAAAACGCATTGAAGAACAAAAAGATCGATATTATTCATTTTGAATTCAATGAAATGAATACCATTAGCCGGGTGTTTATGAAGGACTTTGTGGAGTACCTGTCCAATTATGATTTGTACCGGCTACTGCCTTACGGTTTTTTGAAAATCAAATACGAAAGCTCGCTCCTGAATGAGATTTTTAGCTACCAGAATATTGTGGCGGTCCGAAAGGATATCAAAAAAAATTTTATCTCATGAGAAGACTAAAAATTCTTTTTTACTGGCTTTTTAAGGCTCGCAATAATGTTGATTTTTTCGAACTACTTGGTTTTCTGACGAAGCCTGGCGTAAAAACGATTGCAGGAAAATTTATCAGGAATATTTCGGAATCGGAAGAATATTATAAGGTCGTTTTTGAGCCTATTGAACAAATACTTTACTGGCCCAAGAAATGCAGAATCGAAGGCATCTCGCAAATAGCTAGTGAAACATTTGATCGCAAGGACTGGCATTATTATCAAAAAGACCATACTGAAGTATCACCGAATGATATCATTCTTGATGTTGGAGCGGCGGAAGGATTATTTGCGCTTAGTGTCATCGACAGGTGCAAACAAATAATACTGATTGAACCCAATGACTATTTTGTAAAGGCTTTGAAATTGACGTTTCAACAGTATCAAGACAAAGTGGAAATTCATTCTGTAGCCGTTGGTGATAGAGTTGGAGAGATTGTATTTGATCAGGACTCATTAAGTGGAAAGGTGGATAGAGAATCACTATCCGGATCCTTGAAAAGGATTACTACGATTGATCACCTCCTTTCTGATGTTCGGATCACATACCTTAAGGCTGACCTGGAAGGGTATGAACTGGAAATGTTAAAGGGAGCCACGGCGACTATAAGGCGGGACAGGCCAAAGATTGCAATTACCTGCTATCACACAGAAAATGATGCAAGGGAAATTATCGATCAGATAAAAAGCATTGTGCCGGAGTATCGGCATTATGTTAAAGGTATATACCAGGACAAGGGTAAGCCAGTCATGATTCATTTTTGGATAGACAACTTGATAACGATCTAATAATCTGAATACCCTGTCTAATTATCCGTTTGAATTATTTCTTCTTTTGAAACGATATCCATCCAATCTACGTTTGGTGCTAAATATCTTTCTTCCATATGTGTTGCAATGGAAGGAATGGGCTGCCAGAGTTGATACTTACGCCCAAGTAGGATTTGAAACCATAATTTTTGCCAACTTAAAAGTACGGCTTTGAATAAAATGACGTCATGAATTGCATAATCAATTAACGATATCCAATTGAAGACATTTGTTTTTGTTAACGCGAACCATATACTGCTATCCCAGGCGCCTCGTGTATAACTCCTCAGAATACCTTCTGTCTTTTTAAGAACCGACTTTTTAGTTATAAAAGTTAAGCAACTTGAGGCAGATGTTCTCCAATGGAGCCCTCCAAAGATGCGTATTTCATATTTATGGCGTGTGTGAATTGGAAACGTATAACAATCCAGGCTGTCATAGAGAGAGATGAAATCCACTTTCTGACTTTCATTTAAAAAATTTACCGCAACACCAAATAACTCTGGTCTGTAAACGTAATCATCTTCTGCAAAACACACTGTTTCAGAGTAGCTCTGCTTCAACAGGAGATCAATTTGAAGGCTGAACGTAGCGAGATTTCCAATGCCTTTAGTTTTAATGAATTCGACATCCGTTTGATTAAAATATTTTAGGATCATCACTTCGTACTCAATCGGACAATTATCCAAGATGAAGAATATTTTGGAGCGTAATTTTCCAAGCGAGCGTTTCAAGGTTCTTACTCCTGTTTCTGCCAACTTAAGTTTATCATGCTTATGAATGAAAGGTGTTTTGGAAACATTGGGGTATATCCGGTAAGCTATAGTCAAGTCATAGGTGATTTTTGATGAAAGATGGTCCATATCTTCAATAATGCTATTTTTGCATAAAAGTATGATATTTAAATGCAATTAGCAGACCATCCTCAGAAGTTTGCATTATCCTTATCTAAGGATCACTTAATTAAGTCACTGCTTTTTGCTGAGTTCTTTTTTCTTTGTAGTTCATTTAATTTGTTTGATCTGGGAGGAAGGAACTTGCTGTTCATTTCCTTCACCGTACTTGCCGGTTTGATTATTCTAGCATGCACTTTCAGGAATATTCCAACGGCAAGTGGAGGGTTGATTTTACTACTGGTCTATTTACCACTTAGTTTTTTTTTCAATATTTCCGTCGCCAAAACGTCTTCTTTTTTGTACTCGGTTTTTTTTCTTTTTAGTTTCTGGCTTATTTCGTCCTTTTTTAAAAAGAGAATTAGTCAAACCGACTATACTTATCTCTTGCGAAGTATACTACTGGCGTATTTTATAGTATTGATTCTTGGTCAACTCTACGTTGTGTTGGGATTCTTCACTCAAAACGTTAATGTGAATACTGGCGTTATACATAACCCCTTCGGTACGCTTTATGAGCCTGGAAGAAGTGCATATAGGTTTTATTCGCTGTCAACGGAGCCCTCAAGTGCTGCGTTTGTGGTAATAGTTCTGTTTTACTCGTATATAGTTAATAACCCGGAGCGCCAACCGTTACATAGGAAGAATATTCCTCTATGGCTAATGTTGTTCTACATGATCACGTTTTTTAAAAGCGGCTACGGTGTAATTCTGCTCTCGCTTTTGTTGGTAGCGTTTTTCAGAAAAAAAGAAAATTTTATACCCTTTCTGGCACTTGCGTTAGTACTATTTGCAATTATGGTTGTGCTTAAAAGTAGCGCAATTGAGCGCGTGTCGGCGATAGTAACAAAACTTGATCTATCTAATATTTTTTCGATGCAGGCGATTGATTACAGTGCGTCCTTCAGAGTCCTGCCAATCTTTCATTATCTAAGGGATATTGACCTTCTGGACCCCCACTTTTATTTAGGTCATGGCGCCGGAACTTCCAGTGGTTTTTTGATTCCACTTATTTTTGGCTCACCCGTAGCAAGCTATGAAGGTGGATTTCTGCCACAGTTTCTTTATGATTACGGGATCTTATTACTTGTTTTGCTGATATTTTTTTTAAGAGAGAATGTAGGTAAGAAACTTTTTTCGTTCGAAATAGCTGTAATCCTTTTAATGATGACGAATGCTAATTTTAATACACAGCTATTCTGGATTACAATATGTTGTTTCTCTCTTAATAGGCATTATATAACCCAACAAATTGACACTCTCTCAGCAACAAAAGCGCCTCGCTAAATGAGACTATTGGTTGATGCTCATGTTTTTGATGAAGCCCCTCAGGGAACAAGGACGTACTTAAAAGGTTTATACTCGGAAGTTATTTCTGCGAATGATCCTGAAATCGAAATGTTTTTTTGTGCCAACGACATCGATAACCTTCGCACGGAATTTGGCGAGCATCATAATGTAAATTATCTGAAGATTGAGTCACGCAACCGAGTTTTCAGACTTGTATGGGAATTTCCCATGCTTATAAGTAAATATAGAATTGACGCTGCCCATTTTCAGTACATTTCGCCGTTAATTAAGCGCTGCAAGGAGATAATAACAATACACGATGTTCTCTTCCTGGATTTCCCAGATTATTTCCCAGTACAGTACAGGATCATTAAGCGTCAGCTATTTGCGCGGTCAGCAAAGAGAAGCAATCGTATATTTACCGTTTCAGAATCGTCAAAGTCTTCAATAAGCAAGCACTTTAGAATACCCAGTGAGAAGATTTTCTTAACTCCCAATGCGGTTTCGAATGAGTTTTTTAAGACGATTGGGCCTGACAAAAAGAATGCTCTCAGAGACAAATACGGTCTGCGAAAATTCATTCTTTATGTTAGTAGGATAGAACCAAGGAAGAATCAGGTTATGCTACTTCAGGCATACCACGAACTGGAATTGTGGAGAGAGAATTATGATCTTGTTTTTATCGGAAGGACAGATATAGAGTCCGTGCAATTCACCAGATATTTATCCAGGTTAGAGGAAGATGCCATGAGCCATGTGAAGGTACTGGATAATATCAACTTCGAAGAATTAAATACATTTTATAAAAGCTGCGATTTGTTTGTATACCCTTCCCTTGCAGAAGGATTTGGGATACCACCTCTTGAGGCGGCGGCTTCTCAATGTGTTGTGTTGTGCGCCGATACAACAGCTATGCAGGATTTCGACTTTTTTAATGGCAACCTTTTTGATCCAACCGATTTGAATCAATTAAAACTGAAGATTTTGAAAAACCTTGGCATGAGAAATGAAGAAGAGATTAAGAAAATACAAAGTCTTATACAGGAGAGGTACAGCTGGAAGGCTATTGCCTTAAACTTTCTTGCCGAAATCAAGAAGATTAAGTGAGGTAGCCAGGAGGCAAATGAATCTTCTTGCATATCAATATCATACCTGTCAAGCTTTGATAAGCAGGGCGACGCTAATCATGGATTATATCATAATATTGCCGGGCAATTGTTTTCCATTGATATCTCGCTTGAGCTACCTTTTGCAGGTTTTCCGAAATCTTGATTAGATCAAATTGATTGTTTTTGATCTTAATTAAGATTTCCTGCAATTCGGACGAGCTATGGAAATACAGGGCTTTGTTTTCAGTGGTATATCGATTATAGTTAATGTCCCATGCAACCACCGCAAGGCCGAGGTTCATCGCTTCAACTAGTGACGGGTTGGTTCCGCCGGCATTATGCCCGTGCAAATAGGCAAAGCAGTTGCTACGCAATTCGTCCAACTTAGGCAAATCATAAATCGGGTCCAGCAATGTGATATTCTGATAGGCTTTATATTCTTTCAGAAGCGCTCTTCCATAGGTACTCGATTTCCAGTTACCAACAATAATTACCCTTATCTCCGGAAAAAATGAAAATGCTTTCAGGATTAGATGAATATTATTTTCGGGCTCAATTCGGCAAACGGAAAAGAAATAGTCTGACCCTTTGATGTTCAGTTCAGTTTTTGTTGACTCCTTTAATGTAACGTGCGACGTATGATTGCTTCCATAAGGGGCATAGAAACTGTTTCGATTATAGTGTTTGAGGATATACGATTGAATGGCTTCATTGTCTGCGATAACCTTATGTGCAAACTTAACAGCTATTCTCTCCTGAATTCTCAAATAGAATTTTGCAAATAAACCCCATTTTTGTCGCTTCCATTCCAAACCATCAATGTTGACAATCATTTTTTTTCTTGTCAGCAATCTTATTATCGGAAAGAGAAATGCTCCTCCTACTCCTAATACAAGTAATGTGTCAACTTTGTTAATTGCATGTATAATAGAAAATACGTCGTATAGAATACTTGACCTGCCATTGGCCTTAATTGGAATATAAATCAGGCGTGCGTTTTGGTATTCGGTTTTTTTTATTTCATAGCTGAATGAACTACAGTAGACAATAAATTTGAAGTCGTCTTTGAGCTCTTTAACCAGGTTCTCCACTAACGTTTCAAACCCTCCGTAATTTGCGGGAATTCCGGCGGAACCAATTATGCCAACGCGTTTATTCATAACTGTTTTTTACCTATTAACAACAGAAGGGGAAAATATAAGGAAAAGAAAACAATTCCTTTATTAACTGACAATGAAGCTTCACTCCACGAGGAGATTGCAAAAATTAGCAAGAAAATGATGAGAAAGAAATTTTTGTGTGAAAAGCCCTTGTAGAACCCCCAGAGGTAAACAGAGAAGAGAAAAAAGAGTCCTGCAAGACCATGCCTTACAAGAGTTTCAACGTACTCATTGTGGGTATTGTAATTAATATACCCGCCATCCAACAACCCGTGTTGTGCATATACTTCATTGAGGTAATCGCGTGCATCACCCGTACCGACGCCAAACCAGAGCAGCCTGTCATTGTACAAGTGCTGAATGGATAATTTCCAGAGCACCAATCTAAAGTTCAATCCATTAAAAGGATAATTATAGGCGTATTTTTCCTGCTTCAGATCATTCATGCTTAGATGAAGCATGTCTGTAGCCTTTCCCCTGACTTGCGGAAAAAAAACAAATGATCCCGAAATGAGCAGGACAAGCAAAACGCCAGCTACAAGTTTGTAATAAACCCCGGTCGATCGGAAATAAGTAAACAGTAGGAATATTGTTATTATGACTAATAGGGACACTACCATTTTAGAAGCAAGTAACACGAGAATGGTTACGCCGAATATATTTATAATCCAGAAAACCAACTTCTTATGGTGTGTTCGGAATAGGATCAGAAATCTTGCTAACAATCCAAATAGAAGGTAGTATGAATAGTAGACCGGGTGATGCCTGATGATATTCGTCAGTTCCCTGTAATAAAACACATCTGCACTGAAACCTGTCTGATAACGATAAAAGGCAAATGTCAATAACCCCAGACTAACCACCAGACCGGCATAAAAAAAATAGAGAATGAGCTTCTGCAGCTGATCTTTACTTAGACTGATTTTGCAAGTCAGTATTATAAGCGGTAGGATAGCCAAGGCAGACCGTTTTTCTATTTCGCTTGCACCCTGGGTTAAGTTGGTTGTATAGAACAGTCCGATCACGAAAGAGAAAAAAAACAATACGAACAACCAGAGTGAGCGATTTGCCACTAGTTTGCCAGGTGTACCGAATGAATGAACCAGCCAAAAAAGTGTAAGAATGACAATAGCATATGTATTGATTTTGACGGGTAGAAAAAGGGTAGACTGTACAACTACCAGCAACCAAAAGTAGATTTTTGTGAAAAGCTTGCTATGTTCAGCTGTTGTGGCCATCGGGACTAAAATGCCTATCCAAGGTTTGTGAGAACATAAAGATGCCGAGAAATACTAACACCATATTGTTTTTGATGAAATTCCTGTGCTAGGACGGAAACCATTCGCTGTTTGGTGATTACGGTTGATGGCTGAGCATCTTGAACGTTGGAAACGTAAGGGAATTGCATCCAGCTTCCGGTTTGTGGAAGATTATTTCGTTGTATTATTTCGGTTATTGTATAACCTGTCAGAAATAAATTTACTCGGTAACATAGCCGGACAAAAACGAAATTGTGCGTTATTTCACTATTTTTGAGCCTCTTTTGTGTAACATATGGCCTACGAGCTTGCGGCTGCAATTACTTCATTTGTTATCGCCTTTCTGATCGTTCCGGTGATTATCAAGTATTCACTCAGGAAGAACCTGGTGGATATCCCCGGCCGCAGAAAGATCCACAAAAAAGTGACACCCTCAATGGGTGGCATCGCCATTTTTATCGGTTTCTTTATTTCGTCACTGATCTGGATTGATATCGCGCTATGGGGATATATTAAATTCATCCTGGTCTCCCTTTTTGTTATCTTCTTTATCGGGGTACGTGACGACCTGGTTCCCTTACGCGCAATGGTTAAACTTGTCGGGCAAATCATGGCAGCTTCACTGGTTATTTTTCTGTTCGATCTTCGTATTAAGACTTTCTATGGATTATTCGGCATTTATGAATTGCCGGCAATAGTTAGTTATACGATTACGTATTTGACCATCATCGTAATTACCAACTCATTCAACCTCATTGATGGACTCGATGGCCTTGCCGGTACTATTGCTATTGTAGCCTTGTTGTCGTTTGGTATCTGGTTCTTTCTTGTTGATGACCATATTTTTTCCATTCTGGCTTTTTCTATGCTGGGGGCAATATTCGCATTCCTCATATTCAACTGGGAACCATCAGAGGTTTTTATGGGAGACACAGGCGCCCTGGTGATCGGAATGATGCTGGCGATTTTGGCAATACATTTTATCAATGTGAATTACAATCTGCCGGTTATGACTCCCTACCGGTTTACCGGTTCAGTCGGCACTGCGGCATGTATTATTATTATTCCATTAGTGGATACCCTGCGGATTGTAATCCTGAGAATATCGAAACGGCAATCGCCGTTCATGCCGGATAAGAGCCATATTCACCATGCTATTCTTCGACTAGGAATGACCCACAGTCAGACGACATTAATTCTGGCAGGTGTTCAGATGCTTTTTATTTTCATGGCGATTGTCTTTAATCAATTTGGCGATTTGTATGTGTTGTCGGGGTTATTGATTCTCTCCTTTTTACTGAGTTTTACATTGGATCGATTAATTATTAACAGACTTTCTGACTAATATTTTGAAAAGGTCTGCATTAGTGCATTCCGTCTCAAAACCTTAATTTTAAGACTTATATTCTGGATGTAATGGAAGAACAAATTCAACGGCTTATTGAGGAAGTAAATGCCCATGTGGCAACTGGCAAACAGGAGCTGGAAGCATTTCGGCAAAAGTATATTAGTAAAAAGGGAGTCGTGGCAGAGTTGTTTGAAGAATTAAAAAGGGTTCCTGTCGAACAAAAGAAGACAGTTGGAAAAATTCTTAACCAGCTTAAACAATTGGCTGAAGCAAAACTGGTGGACCTTACCGAAAGGATAGACTCCGGTTCACAGACTTTGAATGAAATTGATTTGACGTTACCTCCGGTTCCAAATCAGGTAGGCAACCTGCACCCCCTTACCCTGACACGATACAGGATCATTGAAATTTTTCAGCGTCTTGGATTCAATGTGGCAGACGGACCGGAAATAGAAGATGACTGGCATAATTTCTCAGCGCTTAACTTTCCTGAAAACCACCCGGCCCGCGAGATGCAGGATACCTTTTTTGTGGAAAAAAGAAATTCATCAGATATCAAACAGGATATAGTTCTGCGGACACATACGTCGAATGTTCAGATCCGGATGATGGAGAATCAAAAGCCGCCTATTCGTGCCATCATGCCCGGACGTGTCTATAGAAATGAAGCGATCTCAGCACGCGCCCACTGTTTCTTCCATCAGGTGGAGGGACTGTATGTTGATAAGAATGTAGGGTTTGCTGACTTGAAACAAACCCTTTATCATTTTGCCAAAGAAATGTATGGCAAAGATTCTAAAATCAGGTTTAGACCGTCCTTCTTCCCGTTTACGGAGCCTAGCGCTGAAATTGATATTTCCTGCCTGATCTGTAAAGGCAAAGGGTGTAACGTCTGTAAGTATTCAGGATGGGTGGAGATTGCAGGTTCGGGGATGGTCCATCCCAACGTACTCAAAAATTGTAATATCGATCCGGAGGAGTATACAGGATTTGCCTTTGGGATGGGTATCGAACGCGTGACTATGCTCCGGTATCAGATCAATGATTTGCGTTTATTCTCCGAGAATGATATCCGTTTCCTTCGTCAATTTCAGGCAGTAATAAACTAAAAATGTCAGACTCCATTAGGAATATCGCGGTAATAGGTGCGGGTACCATGGGACAAGGGATTTCCCAGGTCTGTGCGCTCGCCGGGTATTCGGTAATGCTTTATGATATCCAGGCCGACATTACCAAAATAGCCATTGCTGCTATTCGTAAAAACCTGGATATGGCGGTAGAAAAGAATAAGCTATCTGCATCACAAAAGGATGAGGCACTTTCCAGGATTCAGGCCGTTGGTGATTTTCGGCAACTCCAGGTTGACTTGGTTATCGAAGCCGTTGTGGAGAAGCTGGAGGTGAAACATAAGATTCTTTCCGAACTTGAAAAAATCAATGCATTGGACTGCCTGATGGTGAGTAATACGTCTTCATTCCCCATCACGCAACTGGCTTCGGTGCTCAGGCACAAGGGAAGGTTTGCAGGCCTCCACTTTTTCAACCCTGCCCCGGCAATGAAATTGGTGGAAATTATTCGGGGTTCATCAACAAGCGACCATACGATTGAGGTACTCAATTCGTTTGTGACTAGTATATCGAAGAGTGCTGTGCAGGCCGCTGATTCACCGGGCTTCATTGTAAATCGTGTCGCGAGGCTTTTTTATACTGAAGCCCTTAAAATTGTAGAGGACGGTGTAACGGATTTTGAAACCGTTGATAACTTGTTAAGGTCAAGCGGGTTTAAGATGGGACCGTTTCAGTTGATGGACCTGATTGGCGTGGATACTAATTTTGAGGTAACAACCTCCATGTATAATGCATTTTATCAGGACCCAAAATTCAGACCGAGTCGAATCCAGCAGCGTAAAGTTGATGCAGGGCAACATGGGAGAAAAAGTGGCAAAGGTTTTTATGAGTATCCGCATTCTTGAGCGCCATGTACGGCGCCGTTGGATTTTGGGGTTTGTAGTAGTCGTGCTGAGCTGCTCACCTGATTTAAGTGATAACCCAATTCCTTACCAGCCATTTCCGGACATTATACTTAATCTGAACTTACCCGAAAATATTGCCTTGAAAACGAAAGGTAATGCGCGGGAAATAAATGGTGGCGTTCGGGGTATTATTGTGTATTGTCAGGATGCCGGTGTTTATTATGCCTACGAACGCAATTGTTCATACCACCCCAATGAAGCCTGCGCCACTGTGAACATTGACGCGTCGAGACTTTATATGATTGATCCCTGCTGCGGATCAACCTTTAACTTTTCAACCGGTCAGCCTATTGGCGGAGTTGCCTGGCGTCCGTTACAAATGTATCAAGCCGATTACGATGGATTTAACCTGGTGATTACCGATAATGTAATCCAGTAATTATCAATTACGCATTTTTAACTTCCAGCACTTTCATGCACGGCATCGTCCCGCCGGCGCGAAGAAATGATGCCAAACAAAAGTTCGGATGAACTCTCCTATCTCAGCCTTTATGCCGAATTCCGGGCAGCATTGATAATTCCAAACATACACCTCAGCACCAGTTTTTGATATTGTTTTTCAAACGGCTTTTCACCGGCGTCCAGATGGCGCAACTGCTGCAGGGCGAATTGTTGAATAGTGATAAGGGGTAATACGATGGCTTCCCTTAATTTTACCGAATCCCTGTTAAGCGGGTTGTTTTCCATTAATTCCGAAAGACCTGATACTTCGAGAATCATCTGCGAAGACAATTTATACTCGGCATACATCTTTTTCCAGAATTCACTGAACTCCTTATCCTTTGCCAGATACGCTGTAGCAGGATAGTATGTCTTCGTCAGTGACATCATACTGTTGCTCAGAAGTGTCCGGAAAAACAAGGATTGTTTAAAGAGAGCTTTCAACTCTGGAAGCTTGCCCTGCTTCTTCAATTCTTTGATGGCCGTACCAACTCCGTAAAAGCCGGGAATATTCTGTTTCATTTGGGCCCAGGAGCCCACAAAAGGGATAGCACGCAAGTCTTCAAATTTCAGGCTCCCCTGACTTCGTTTCACCGGACGCGATCCGATATTGGTATCTCCAAAAAATGCTAACGGGGTGATTTTCTCCAGGTAAGGAACAAACTTGGGATGCTGTTTTAAGTTGAGATAGGCCTTGTGTCCCTCTTCAGCCAGGCTGTTAAGAAGACTGGTTTCTCCTCCGATAAGCTGGTTTCGGTTTTTGAATACACCATTTTCGATACCCGCTGAAAGTAGTTGTTCCAGGTTGTATCCGCATGAAACGGGCTTGCCGAAATTTGAACTAATGGTTTGCCCCTGAATGGTGATCTGCACTTCCTTATCTTCAATCGTGTCGCCAAGTGACGCATAAAAATCATGGGTATTTCCTCCACCTCTCGCAGGTGGACCGCCGCGGCCGTCGAAGAATACCGCTACAAACCCCTGATCTCTTGTAATCCTGGTCAGGTTTTCTTTCGCCTGAAAAATTGACCAGTTGGCTCTCAGATAACCGCCATCCTTGGTTCCATCGGAAAAGCCAAGCATGATGGTCTGTTTGTTGCCTCGTCGTTTGAGGTGCTCCCGGTAGGCAGGTACGTTGTAAAGTGAAGCCATGACATCTGCTGCATTAGCCAGATCTTCAATCGACTCGAATAGCGGAACAATATCCAGCGACAACCCGTCATTTTTTCCCAGGATCAGATTGGCAAGCTGGTAAACGCGAATAACGTCCAGCGCCGATTTACAATTACTGATAACATAGCGGTGACATCCTTCTACGCCGTTTTCTTCCTGAATTTTACTGATGGTCCGGATGCTCTCCAGCAATTCAGTAATGAATGGGTCCTCGAAGGTCATGGAAGATGGCTTGAACTGAAGCGACAACAGGAGTTCAATCTTTTCCTCCTCCTGCAGTTTATCAAAGTCTTTTAACGCTTTGTTTTTTGTTCTCAGTTTTTCAAGAATTGCTGCCCAGGCTTCGGCATGCTTCCGGCTATCCTGACGCACGTCCATGCTGGCAAAGTAAAAACCGAAGATTCTCACTTTTAAAATAAAATCATCAAGTAGGTTGAGAAACAATCCCTTGTGGTCTCTGATCAGTACTTCGCGCGTCTCAAACAGATCATTGAGCAACTCGTCCGGATGTTTGTAGCTTTCTCCCTTGGCACCTCCATGGGCAATTGGATAAACTTTTCGTTCCGCTCTGGCAATGATGTGATCAACGCCTTTAAAAGTCAATCTCCTTTTGAGGAAGCGCAAGTCCCGGTGATAACACTTTAATAACGTCTGTTGTAAATGTTTGGCAACTCTTAATGTGATCTCATGTGTGACAAATGGGTTACCATCACGATCTCCACCGGGCCAAAATCCAATTTTTATTAAATCAAAATTGGACCACTCTTCCAGTTTCATATCAAGGCCAGTCATCAGTTTGTTGATGATGTCTGGAATGGTTTGATAAAAAACATTCTCTAAAAACCAGGATAAGCTTACAGCCTCGTCAAACGGGGTAGGCTTTTCCTTATTGATAATGGGAGTCTTGCCCAGCTGACGTAGCAGCAGGTTGATATGCTCCAGCCGGTTCTCCCGGATAACCTGCTCCAGGTCGTTGAGGATCGCGAGTACATTACCCGGATAAAACTGCGTGGGATGGGCCGTAAGAACGATACGGATACTAAAGTCTTCAAGCTTCTTCTTCAATTGCTCATTGGCACCTTCAGCGGCAACGCGTAATAAAAGCTCTGAGACGGTTCCTTTTCCTTTCAGGTCATTTACTTCGGCGAATGCCGCGTCTTCAATTGAGTCAAACAGAACAACCTGCCTTTCGATGTATTGAATAAAACCAAAGAGTAGATTAAACTGTTCTTCGCGGGTTGCCTTGGGAGTAAAATCCCTGAAAAACTTTTTTATGATGGCTTTAGGATCCTTGCCCTTTTGATATTCACTCTCACAGGATTGTTGCAGAAGTGGCAGCAGTGTTCCGGTGCGGTAGATACCAGTATACGGAAGGTTAAGGAATAGACTGTTGTACATGTGGTAACGTGTAGAAACAGTCTCGTTGAATTGATTAGCCATGGGTAGTAGATGAATGCTAACAAAGTTATCAAATACTCCCTAGGGGCCTGAAAAGCCCGAATGATTTGCAAATTTTATTTTCGAAAACGTTTACGGATTAGACAGAGGCCTACCCTTTAAGGGCAGGCCTTCTGAAGGGGGCCTATTGAACTACTTCGCCCTTGATAACTAGCTGGGTAACTCCCCCAGTGGTATTCGCGCTTACGCTGATGGTTTTTGTGAAAACACCCAGGGTGGCTGCATTATAGGTTGCCAATACGACCCCTGACGACCCTTCAGCAACCGGACTCTTGGTATAACTTGTTATCGTGCACCCGCAAGACGCCTTAACCGAAGAAATCACCAGCCGGGCACTACCGGTATTGATAAATGTGAATTCATGGGTTACCGGCTTGTTCAATTTAATCTCGCCAAGATCAACTGTTGTTTCAGACCAATTGAATGAAGCAGTCGTTGATGGAATTTTGTTTGGAGCTGCGGCGATTAACACCAATGGCTGCTGACCATACACAGTTGCAGTGATGGCAATGAGGATAATTGATAGAACAAGGGTTTTCATTTTTTGATAAATGTTTAGTTATGTAAAAGGACCTGCAGGATTTATTCCTCTGCAATCTCGCCCTTGGTGACAACGGGAGACGAGAGGAGTACCTGTTTGTGATACAAATCTGCGATGCTTCGTGAAGACGTTGTGTTAACGACTTTCTAATATTTGTTAATGACTTGTTAATGTTTTCATGACGTACTTCATTTATTGTAATTTTATAAGGTGAAAAGTTCTACCATCCGATTTGTTGTGATCCTGGCGGCCTTATGTATTACAGGCATCACCATTACTCAAATTTATTGGGTGCGGAGAGCTTTTGATCTCAAAGAAGCCGAGTTCGAACGTTCTGTCAACACTGCCTTATATAATGTTGCCCAACAGATTTTTGAAATCAACAAAACACCCTCTCCGGTTACCAATCCCGTTAAGCAGCTGACAACAAACTATTTTATTGTAATGGTCAACAGTGAGCTTGATGTAAGCCTGTTGGAATATCTCTTGCGGACCGAATTTGAACGACGTAACATCATAGCCGATTTTGAATATGGTGTGTATGATTGTTCTGGTGAACGCATGGTGTATGGCGCCTACGTCCCGTTACAAACAGCAAAGGATAAAGTGACAAGCAAGAAGCTTCCCAAATGGGCAAACCAGGAGTATTACTTTGGTGTTCAGTTTCCTAACCGCGCAGCACATATCATCAATCAGATGGGCATCTGGTCATTTTCGTCGGTGGTATTGTTATTGGTCATTATCTTTTTTGCCTATACCTTATTCGTAATTCTCAAACAAAAAAGGCTTTCGGAAATACAAAAGGACTTCATCAACAACATGACCCATGAGTTCAAAACACCGATTACCACTATCGCAGTTTCCACCGAAGTCCTGAAGGACCCCGATATTGTCAACCAGCCGGAACGTTTGATGAACTACGCAGGAATTATTGAAAGAGAGAATTTCCGACTGAAGCAACAAGTCGAGCGCGTTTTGCAGATGGCCAGGCTTGACAAGGAAGACATTGGTTTAAAAAGAGAAAATGTTGATTTGCACGCCATCATTCAGGATTCGATTCGTCATGCAACCATGAGCCTGCAAGATGCTAATGGCGCTATTATCGTGGAGTTGAATGCACCCAGGCATGACTTGAAGGCGGATAAATTACACCTTACCAACGTCTTCAATAATTTGTTTGACAATGCCATTAAATATTGCCGTACAACTCCGAAGATAATTGTGCGTTCAAGGAATGGCAAAGACGGTATTGTCGTGGAAGTGCAGGATAATGGGATCGGGATCAACCACGAAAGTCAAAAACGTATATTTCAAAAGTTCTACCGTGTGCCAACTGGGAATGTGCACGATGTAAAAGGGTTCGGTTTGGGGCTCAGTTATGTGAGGACAGTGGTAGAAGCACATCGGGGCAGAATTTCTGTGGACAGTAAATTGGGAGAGGGGTGTATATTCAGAATTTTTTTACCACTTAGCGTATAGCATGCCGGAGAAAAAAAGGATACTGCTCGTTGAAGATGACCCCAGTCTGGGCTATGTAATAAAGGATAACCTGTATGTAAAAGGGTATGATGTGACCCTTTGTGTGGACGGGGTACAGGGGGAGGCCGTTTTTAATTCGGCGGTCTTCAACTTGTGTATCGTCGATGTGATGTTACCAGGCAAAGATGGATTTTCACTTGCGAGAAGTATCCGTGCGGGCAACAGCAATGTGCCAATTCTATTTTTGACTGCTAAGTCAATGACGGAAGATAAGCTTGCTGGTTTTCAGGCAGGCGCGGACGATTATATCACCAAGCCATTCAGTCTGGAAGAGTTGTTATGCCGGATAGAAGTATTTTTGAAACGTGGAAGTGTTCTGGTAAGCGGTGAAGAAAAGGTGTTCACTATTGGTCATTATCAATTTGATATTCCCAGACTATTGCTGCAATACGGCAACGTGGAAAAGTCATTGACGCAGAAAGAAGCCGAGGTGTTGAAGCTCTTATACCAGCACAAGGACAGGGTGCTGAAAAGGGAGGAAATACTCCGAAGTGTATGGGGTGATGATGATTACTTTATGGGGCGGAGTCTCGATGTATTTATTTCCAAGCTAAGAAAATACCTGAAGGAAGATCCATCTATCCAGATTGTCAATTATCACGGGGTAGGGTTTAGACTGGAGGTTCATTCATAAAAAAACTTGGGTCTGAAACAAAAAGCCCACGGCTTGCACCATGGGCTTTAACATTTTATTCCTCAGACTACTTATTCCTTAAGTAGCTATGTTTTTTGCTGTACAAGAAATAAATAAACAATCCTACAATCATCCAGGCACCGGCAGCAAGCAAGGTGTCTTTTGGAAGCGAGAAAATCATTCCGGCGCAAATTACTATTCCCAGAATCGGAACGAGCGGAACCATGGGCGTTGTAAAGGGTCTGATTGCCTCCGGGTTTTTTACACGCATTACCCAAATACCGGCGCATACCATCACAAAAGCAAATAAGGTCCCGATGCTGGTAAGATCGCCGGCCATGCTTCCGGGTATAAACCCGGCGAACACTCCGACGAAAACGAACAATATCATATTGGACTTGTACGGTGTCCTGAAGGTAGGGTGAATATCAGAGAACACTTTGGGTATCAGGCCGTCTTTTGACATTGAATAAAATACCCTTGATTGTCCCATTAACATAACGAGAATAACAGATGAGAAACCGGCCAATATCGCTACCGTGATTAGGTTGGCAAGCCATCCATATCCGTGCATGTACGTTTGTATCGCATACGCCACCGATGCTTCTTTCCCTGCCGTCTTGAATTCCTCCCAGTTAGCAATGCCCGTTAATACACGGGAAAAAAGAATATATAAAATAGTACAAATGATCAGGGAACCCAGGATGCCGATTGGCATATCCCGTTTTGGATTTTTAGCCTCCTGGGCTGCAGTAGAGACTGCATCGAATCCAATGAAGGCAAAGAATACTATCGCAGCGCCTCCAAGAACCCCACCCCATCCATGTCTATTGAATGATTCATGACCTACCGTTTCAGCAGGAATCATGAATGGCACATAATTTTCTGGCTTTATATATTGCCATCCGAGAACAATGAAGAGTAACACGATGGCTACTTTTACAAATACGATTATCGCATTTACCATCGCCGATTCCTTTGTTCCCTTAATCAGAATCAGAGAAAGTAAGAACAGAATAAGTAAGGCTGGCAGGTTGATGATGCCCTGTACACCATTTAGCGATACCTCCATTGGTGAATGGCACCATTGATAGGGTATCGCACCGATGTCAAAACTTATCAGCAGGTTATTCAGATACTCGCTCCAGGCGATCGATACCGTTGCCGCTGCCAGTGCATATTCCAGCACTAAAGCCCAGCCGATAATCCATGCCACAAATTCGCCCATGGTGGCATAGGCGTAGGTGTATGCACTGCCTGCCACCGGGATCATGGAGGCAAATTCCGCGTAACATAGCCCGGCAAAGGCACAGCCCACGGCTGCAACGACGAATGATAAAACAACAGCGGGTCCTGCGGCTTCTCCGGCTGCCGCCGCGGTGCGCACGAACAGCCCGGCACCAATAATAGCACCTATTCCAAGGGCGATCAAATTACCAGCTCCAAGCGTGCGCTTTAATCCTTTATCGGAATCACCACCTTGCTCCATCAATTGGGCTAATGGCTTTTTAATGAATAAACTCATCGTGTTCTATCTAAGTTTAGGTAAGGTTATCGCCCTAAAAATAAGAAGAATAATGAATTAGCCAGAAATCGGGGTTCTTTTCTTGGAACCCGAAGAAACTATTATTTTACAGGGGAAATTATACCCTGAAAGCGGATAGCCTACACTTGAGTTGAGTTATCAGATTTTTCAATTGCCGGATTTTCTCCGTCGTTCTGTTCAGCAGAAAGTGTGGAGTCGGTTGACAGTTCTTCCGTGTTAAATTTCTCAACAAAAAATCTACGTTGAAAAATAAGGATTATCACAACACCTATGAAAATGGATGAGTCTGCGATGTTAAAGACCGGACTGAAAAACAAGAAGTAATCACCTCCCAGGAAGGGAAACCAATCAGGCCAGGTATAATCGAACAGCGGGAAAAAGAGCATATCGATTACCTGTCCGTGAAACCAGGGAGAAGGTGAGTTAGCGGGATGGTTATTGAGGAGTACACCATAAAACGTGCTGTCGATTACATTTCCGACGGCACCTCCCAGAATAAGCGCCATGCACCATAGAAAACCGGAACTGGTCCCTCTTTGGGCCATTTTTAAAAGGTAATATCCAATTCCGAACATGGCGGCAATTCGGAAGGCAGTTAGCGCAAGTTTACCGAACTCGTTATTCCAGCGAATACTAAAAGCCATTCCCGGATTAAGGAGATAATGTAACTTAAAACCATATTGTTCGCTGCCCAGGACGGTGATTTCCTGATGCAGGAACATGTGCTGGTGAACCAGTAGTTTGGATGCCTGATCAAGAATGATCACAACGAGTGCAAGAAGAAAGTATCTGTATGTTTTCATTTAATCAGTGTCCGTTATTAAGCTGGTCTCGTACCCACATTTATTGCCTCACGTTGATGCCTACTTTTTTACATTAATCTTCACCTTTAAGACGATGTCATCCATCTCTACGGTAACGCTCTCGGCAAGCGAAGGTTTTAGATCAAGGTTAAGAGCCTGGGTCTCTGTCTGGATATAGGTGCTGAATTCCTTCAATGCCGCATTTACGATGTCCGTGTCGTTCTCTACCTCAAGCTGGATTTTATCCAATACTTCCATCCCCATTTCCTTACGCAGATTTTGTATCCGGTTCACAAAATCGCGGGCAATACCTTCTTTCTTTAATTCTTCGGTGATGGTAATGTCCAGGGCAACAGTAAGATTTCCCTCCGTCGCGACCGACCAGCCCGGAATATCCTCAGAAGAAATCAAAACATCATCCAGTACGAGATCAAATCCATTCTTTGACAATCCGCCCTGTTTCTCAATCAACGCAATTTCACTTTTTGTCAGTGCGCTGATCACGGAAGCAACTTCCTTCATTTTCGGACCATATTGTTTACCAAGTTTGGCAAAGTTTGGCTTCACTTTTTTTACCAACACACCAGACGCATCATCAATATACTGGATGCCTTTTACATTTACTTCCGCCAGAATAATTTCTTCAACTGACTTTACTTTTGTCGCGAACGATTCATCCAGCACTGGCAACAAAATCTTCTGAAGCGGGGTCCGCACCTTAATCTTGTTGTTCTTTCGGATTGAGTGCACAAGCGAGCAGATACGTTGCGCATAATCCATCGATTGTTCCAGGGTGGCATCAATCCGGCTACGTTCAGCTTTTGTGAGGTCTGTCAGATGAGCGGACGAATGGCGTAACGGCGTCTTATTTGTGATGGCCTTTTCCCGAATATTATCAGAAAGATTTTTATATAACCATTCTGAGTAGAATGGAGCTATAGGGGACATCAACTGTGCAGTTACCATCAGACATTCGTACAACGTTTCATAGGCAGCCTTTTTGTCTTCTGACATTTCACCCTTCCAGAAACGTTTCCGGTTCAGCCGGACATACCAGTTTGACAGCTGATCATTGACAAATTCCTGAATGGCGCGTGCCGCACGCGTTGGCTCGTATTCCTCGTATGCTTTTGTCACATCCTGGATCAAGGTCTGGAGTTTGGAAATAATCCAGCGATCGAGGTGACTCAACTTTTCCGGAGCCACGGTATGGAGTTCGTCCTTTATAAACCCATCGATATTGGCATAGAGTGCGAAGAAGGAGTATGTATTCTGCAAGGTTCCGAAAAAGCGTCGTTGTACTTCCACAATGCCATCAAAATCAAACTTCAGGTTATCCCACGGAGGAGAGTTTTCAATCATGTACCAGCGCACAAGATCCGGTCCGTATTGTGAAAGTGCTTCAAACGGATTTACAACATTGCCTTTCCGCTTGGACATTTTGTTTCCGCTCTTGTCGAGCACCAGGCCATTTGAAATTACATTCCTGAACGCCACCTGATCACGCAGCATCACAGCAACGGCATGTAACGTAAAGAACCACCCGCGTGTCTGGTCTACACCCTCTGCAATAAAATCGGCAGGAAAGTTCTCATCAAATAGCTCTTTGTTTTCAAAGGGGTAGTGCCATTGTGCATACGGCATAGCTCCGGAATCAAACCAGACGTCAATCAGGTCTGGCTCACGATACATGGCCTGGCCAGTCGCACTTACCAGAACAACATCATCAACGAATGGCCTGTGCAGATCAAAATCTTCCGGAAGAGAAGACTTCATCAATCCGGCCTTCACTGATTTTTCAACAGCCTTATTCAGTTCTTCCAGTGAACCGATACAAACTTCTTCTTTCCCATCTGTTGTGCGCCAGATAGGTAACGGTGTTCCCCAATATCTCGAGCGGGATAAATTCCAATCCACCAGATTTTCAAGCCAGTTGCCAAACCGACCGGTGCCAGTTGATTCCGGCTTCCAGTTGATGGTTTTGTTAAGTTCCACCATACGGTCTTTCAATGCCGTGGTTTTAATAAACCAGGCATCCAGCGGATAGTACAACACAGGTTTGTCTGTTCGCCAGGAATGCGGGTAGGTGTGTTCATATTTCTCAACCTTGAAGGCCTTGTTTTCCTCCTTCAGAATAATTGAAATAATGACATCTGTGTTCTTGTAATCCGGATGAGTTTCATCTTCATCGGTGTAGTTCTTCACGTAAAAATCATTCGCAAGCAACGGCTTATGCGTTTTGATTTTATAGGTTTTTACACCGTCAACCAGTTTCTCGCCAATTTCCTGTACAAACTTTCCTTTCTTGTCAACAGTAGGCACTTCATTACCCGACTCGTCCTTTATGGTTAGTGGGGGAATGCCATGTTGTTTGGCGACCCTGAAATCGTCTGCTCCAAAAGTGGGTGATGCATGTACTACTCCGGTTCCATCTTCAGTTGTCACAAAATCACCGGCCACAACCTGGAAAGCTTTATCAGCATCGTACAACGGCTGAAGGTAAGGCATCAATTGCTCATACCGGATACCAACAAGGTCTTTTCCGGTGAACTCTTTGATTACATCAAAGGGGATGATCTTATCTCCGGGCTTGTAGTCCGCAAGGGGTACGGTCTTATTTTTTTCAGGAAAGTATTTACCAACAAGATCTTTCGCCAGAATCACCCGGATTGGTTTGAAGGTATACGGATTGAAGCTGTTGATCAGTGCGTATTTTATTTTTTCACCTACTACCAATGCTGTGTTCGAAGGAAGCGTCCAGGGTGTGGTTGTCCAGGCCAGAATGTACAGATCGCCTTGATTGCCAGAAAACAGGAAATCAGACTTTGAATTTTGAACTACTTTAAATTGAGCTACTACAGACGTGTCCTTCACATCCTTGTAACATCCGGGTTGATTAAGTTCATGAGAACTCAAGCCCGTGCCATCGGACGGTGAATAGGGCTGGATGGTATAACCTTTATATAACAGTCCCTTATCATAGAACTGTTTAAGAATCCACCAGAGTGATTCGATGTATTCCTTCTTGTATGTGATATAGGGATTATCAAGGTCAACCCAATAACCCATCTTGATCGTCAGATCATCCCACTGGTCTTTGTACAACATCACCGTTTCGCGGCACTTATTGTTATACTCCTCTATCGAAATCTTTTTTCCGATATCGTCTTTGGTGATGCCCAGTTGCTTTTCTACCTGTAACTCTACGGGAAGACCATGTGTGTCCCAACCGCCCTTCCTTTTAACCTGATAGCCCTGTAGTGTCTTGAATCGGCAGAAAAGGTCTTTTACCGTGCGGGCCATTACATGGTGAATACCCGGAGTCCCATTGGCAGATGGGGGTCCTTCATAAAAGGTAAAGGAGGGGCTCCCTTCGCGGTTTGTTACCGACTTTTCAAATATTTTTTCCTTATTCCAGAATTCGAGGATTTCGTCTGCGATCTGAGCAAAGTTCAGCGATTTATATTCTTTGTAGTGACTGGCCATTTTAACGATACGAGGTGCGATTTACGGTATACCATCTAAGTTAAGCCGCAAAGATATTTGTTATTTGGGATTTAAGAGATACGATTTTTGGGGTAAATCGGTCATTTTGGTCTTATCTGTTAAGATTGAGCGTCTATCAACAGAAATTGACCGGCTGTTTTTTTTCTGCTGATTACAGAGAGGAAATGGACAAGCCATGATTCTGCAGCCGCTGCAGGTATTTGCTAGGCGATTTCTATTTGGTAAAAGCCGAGGAATGACTCGTGATGAACTTTGGGCCTTCCTTAGCGCCATTGCGCCATTGCGTGAATATTTTATAACTGCGTAGGGAATGCAAACGCGGAAATCGCGGAGTGCGTCCGATGCGACTAGCATAAAGATGCGTTAAATTTCCGCGCTTTTGCCTTTCATGGATCGGTTGTGCCAGGCTGTTTCTTAACCTTAGATTACAGGCAGGCGCAGCCTTCGCAGAAGGAATGTGCGCAAAGACACTTCTAAAATGCTTATAATACTTACCACTTTGGCTGCCGAATCTCAGCTCACTTTTGCTTACTCAGCTGAAGGATGCCTGTTATGGATCTTGATCTTGCTGAGGTCAATTTCTTCATCTTCACTTTCTCCATAGAAACTGGAGTCAAAGTCATCAATAATGAGGTGGTTTTTCTTTTTGGGCCTATCAAAAGTCATAATCAATGCGGGCAAGAGGATCAGGTTGGTAAACATGGAGATCACGAGTGTGATGGATGTCAACAAACCCAGCGCGATAGTGCCGCCAAAAGAGGAGAAGGCAAAAATAATGAACCCTGCGAAAAGGACGATTGACGTGTACATGATACTCTTTCCGGTCTCCAGGATGCTGTCGCTGACGGCAACGGGAATGAAAAAATTGTTCGATAAAATCTCCTGACGATACTTTGCCAGAAAACGGATAGAGTTGTCAACCGAGATTCCAAAGGTGATGCTGAAGATCAGCGCCGTACTGGCTTTCAACGGAATGTTAAAATAGCCCATTAATCCGGCAGTGATCATTAAAGCAAGAAGATTTGGGATGAGTGAAATGATAATCATCCGCACATTTGCAAATAGAATAGCCATAGAAAGTGTAATCAGTACAAATGCCAGCAGCAGACTTTCCTGGAGATTTGCGACTAAGAACTTGTTCCCTTTGATAAATATTTTTGTGCTGCCAGTTATAGAGGTTATCACAGAATCCTTTTCCGTTGAAACAAATGTCGCTTTCATACGAGGCTCAATCATGAGGTGTACCAACGAGTCGAGGCGTGTGGAGCCGATATCGGCAATCTGACAAGAGATCCTCATCTTGCTGAAGGTGGAGTCGACAAACGATTTGAACAGACCACTGTTATCGCTTTGTCCTTTCATATAACGCAGTATAAAAGCACCTTCGGATTTTGTCGGAAGGCTATATTTGTCAGGGTTGCCGTTATAGAATGCCTGTTTTGAGGCTTTAATAAAACTCAACACAGAAAGTGGCTTGGACATTACAGGAATGGAATCGAGGAAGTTTTCAAATTCTTCGACTTTCTCCAGGTTCTTTGTGTCCAGAATCGGTCTCCGTTTTTTGGTTCTGAATTCCACCATCATTTCGAGAGGCAGGAATCCGCTGAAGTTTGCTTCAAAGAATTTCAGGTCCTTCATCACCTGGCTTTGCTCGGGCATATCATCGACCATATACGAGATCGATTTGAGCCTTGAAATTCCATACGCGGAAACCAGTGCCAGCACAATAGAGCCGACATATATCCCCACCCGACGTCGATGTACCAGTATGTCAACCGCGCGTAAGAAAGCGCCCATGATGGGAAAGTTCAGGTGACGCAGGTGTTTTTCGGTGGGAACCGGCAGCCAGTAAAATACACTGGGTATCATCACCAAACTCACAAAGAACAAGGCCATGATGTTAATGCCCGCAACTATTCCGAATTCGCGAAGGATGCTGATGTCTGTAGCGAGAAGTGTTAGGAAACCAATCGCGACCGTAAGATTTGTCAGAAACATAGCTAGTCCCATCTTGCGCACAACACCGGTAATTGCTTCCTTCTTGTTTTTTGTCTTGAAGAATTCGAGGTGGTACTTATTGAGGAGATATATCGCGTTGGTGACACCGATGGTGACAATAACCGGTGGAATCAGTCCGCTTAAGAGCGTAATCTTGAAGCCGCAGAGAACCAAAGTCCCAAGTGTCCACACAACGAGGATACCGATAATGATCATGGAGAAAAGCACCGCCCGGAATGAACGGAAGAATACAAACATGATAATTCCCGTCACAACGGTTGAGGCTATGAGAAAAATATTCATTTCTCTTTTAAGCGCTGTGGCAACAACGGTTCGTATGAAGGGAAGCCCGGCATAACGCAGTTTAATCCTTGTTTTATCTTCAAATATTTTGCCGGCATCAAGCAGGGATTGCGTCATGCCAACCCGTTTCGGTGAATTCATTACCTCCTTTTTGACGGAGACTAGCATCATGGTGGCACCGTTGCCGGTGTTGATGAGTTGATCGGCATAGATTCGTTGATTCAGGGCAACATGAAGAAGACTGTCCAGATCCGATTGAGAAGAAATTGAATCTGTAAAAATATCGGCAAGATAAAATTTTTGATTCGCGGTATCCTTTTGAATCAGCTTCAATACCGGAAGCGAGAGGACCTCTGTCACGCCGGTAATTTTTTTGATCTCGCGGGTAAGTTCACGAAAGGCCAGGAAATTTTGTAACTGGTAGATGCCGCTGTCTTTCAGACCTACAGCGATCAGGTTGGCATCTTCACCAAACTGTGCCTTAAACTGGTCGTGATATATCATGTCAGGGTCATCGGGCGGCACTGTGCGGGCGAACTCGTAACTCATCTCGACTTTAGCGGCGTGATAGCCCATAAAAATCGTAATCAATGCGATAAGTATGCTAAGGGGCAAGCGGTATCGGATAATCCCTTCTGCTAGTCTATTCCACATAATGCATCCATATAATCACGGCAAACCCTAATGGGGAAACCGCTCCAAAGCTAATGATTTTTGGGTTTTTTAAGGGGAAATCTCAAGGTTAAGAGAGATCCAGGGATAATTCCTGAATAAATCTGGTGGCTCTGTCAGACTGGAAATTAAAGGCAGGTTGCAAGAATTGGATTCTCTACACTACACTTAAAAACCCTCCACTTTACCGCTCACGAGTAAAGACTAATGCCTTTTATTTTGCGATATAATGATAATGCATGCCTATCGGTGAGGCCGGAGATAAAATCAAGTACTTCGCGAAGCATTCCGTAGGTATCGGTAGGGTGCTCACGAATGCTTTTCGTTGTCGCCTCTGGAAGTAGAAATTGCAGGTTCTGATACTTTCTGGATTTTATGCCCTGCATGAGGTAATTCCCGGCCGTTGTAAACTCTTCGAGTAAACCGGGTAAGACTTCGTGACCAGCCGCTTCAATCTCTACCACTTGCCTCGCCTGATAGATTCTCTCAATGGATACTTTAATGATTTCCTTCAGAGCATTCTTCGAGTGACAATGATCTGCAAGTGCCTGATCAAACGAGCCTGAAAGAATTGCCGCTTCCTGGTCGAGAAACAGAGACGAGCACTCATCCATTAAATCACCAATAGCCAGTGCCCTCAGGTATCCGATCTTCTCTTGCCTGCTGGTTAGCTGTTCAAGCTTTCCGAGTTTGGATTTACCCCTTGTGATGACTCCTTCAAAAAGCTGTTTGGCGTCCGCATAACTTACCAGACCCAGGTTACAGCCATCTTCCAGATCAATGATACTGTAACAGATGTCATCGGCCGCCTCCACCAGGAATGCCAGCGGGTGACGGACAGATGCAAAAGCTGAAACCGGTGTGAGACCAAGTTGTGTAACTACTTCTTTGAAAATTTCTTTCTCTGTCTGAAAAAAGCCAAACTTCTTCTGACTTCGTTTTGTCTTGTCCCGATCAGGAAACAAGGCAGGACAAGGGTACTTTGTAAATGCTCCTAAAGTGGCATACGTTAATTTGAGGCCGTATTGATTCTTTGTGAGAATACGAAAGCCCTGGGCATTGCCTTCAAACTTTGTCAAATCTTCCCATTCAGCAGGACCTACTTTTTCCTTAAAGGATATTCCCAGAGGATGGTGAATAAAAAAATCACCAATAGCCGCTTCGCCGGCGTGACCAAATGGCGGATTTCCCAAATCATGTGTTAGGGATGCAGCTGCTACAATAGCGCTAAAATCAAAAAGAGTTGAAGTTGCATTTAGTTCAGGGTGGCGTTGCAGAATTACTTCTCCTACCCGCCTGCCCAATGATCTGCCAACGCTTGAAACTTCCAGGCTATGAGTCAGACGTGTATGAACGAAATCTTGTTCGGGTAAAGGATGAACCTGGGTTTTGTCCTGAAGCCTGCGAAACGGGTGCGAGAATATGATACGGTCATAATCCTGTTCAAAGGCACTCCGCGAGGGTTCGGTGCTGGTCATCTGTTTCTGGCCCGTGCGATGTGAGGAAAGAAGCTGAAGCCAGTTCACCGTAAAGAGTTAAACAAACAGAATTTCACACTGTTCCGCTCCATAATTAGATCTTGCGCAACAGATTATTGATAGAACACGCTTCAATCATCTGACTACGCACATCACTTATTCTAACCCGCTCCTGTTTCATGGTATCACGGTCGCGTATCGTGACGGTATTATCCTCCAGTGTCTGGTGATCAACTGTGATACAATACGGTGTGCCTATAGCATCTTGTCTTCTATAGCGCTTTCCAATGGCGTCTTTTTCTTCATAAAAGCAGCGGAGGTCGAACTTCAGCTCGTTCATAATTTCTCTGGCTTTTTCCGGTAGACCGTCTTTCTTCATCAATGGCAGAATCGCGACTTTATTCGGAGCCAGTGGAGCCGGGAGTCGTAACACTACACGATCGCTGCCGTCCCCGAGTTTTTCTTCCGTATACGTTTTTGAAAGAATGGACAAGAACATTCTGTCGAGTCCGACAGAGGTCTCCACCACATAGGGAATGAAACTCTGGTTATCCTCGGAGTCAAAATACTGAAGTTTTTTACCGGAGAACTTCTCGTGATTTTTCAGATCAAAGTCAGTGCGTGAATGAATTCCTTCCAGTTCTTTAAATCCCATGGGAAAGTTGAATTGAATATCGCATGCGGCATTTGCATAATGCGCCAGGTTCAGGTGATCGTGAAACCGGTAGTTTTCTGACCCAAGTCCCAGGGCCTGATGCCATTTCATACGCTTCTCTTTCCAGAATTCATACCATTTCATTTCTTCACCGGGTCGGATAAAGAACTGCATCTCCATCTGCTCGAACTCACGCATTCTGAAAATAAATTGTCGTGCAACGATTTCATTCCGGAAAGCTTTACCAATCTGTGCGATTCCAAATGGAATTTTCATCCGGCCGGTTTTCTGCACATTCAGGAAGTTTACAAAAATGCCCTGCGCTGTTTCCGGTCTGAGGTAGATCTTGTTAGCATCATCGGCAACAGAACCCATTTCAGTTGAAAACATAAGATTGAACTGGCGGACGTCGGTCCAGTTTTTTGTTCCTGATATCGGGTCCACGATTTCCAGGTCAATAATGAGTTGTTTTAAAGCAGCCATATCTGCCGCACTCGTGGCAGCCTTCAAACGGGCGTTGGTGTCCTGTATTTTTTGCTGATATTCCAGTGTACGGGGATTTGTTGAGATGAATTTTTCCCGGTCGAATGAATCACCAAATCGCTTTGAAGCCTTTTCCACTTCTTTTTCGATTTTGTCCTCCATCTTTGCGACTGCGTCTTCGATCAGAACATCAGCGCGATATCGCTTTTTGGAATCCTTGTTATCAAGCATGGGATCACTGAAGGCATCAACATGCCCCGAAGCTTTCCAGGTGGTGGGGTGCATAAAGATGGCGGCATCGATCCCTACAATATTGTCATGAAGCAGCGTCATAAACTTCCACCAATATTCCTTGATATTGTTTTTTAGCTCAGCGCCATTCTGGCCGTAGTCGTACACGGCACTCAGACCGTCATAAATTTCGCTGGAGGGAAAAATGAATCCATACTCCTTTGCGTGGGAGATTACGTTTTTAAAGAGATTATCTTCTTGATTTGCCATAGTCGGCAAAGATAATATTAGTCCACAAACCGTCAGCAGGTATTCGTTGGTAAACTTACGTTTCTAACGGTTGTTAGTTCTGATGGTGAACGTTATGGGTCCGGAGTGAATGCTGGAAACGTTGCTGCTGAGGTAACCGTATGGTAATGATTGTGCCTATTCCGGGTGTGGAATCGAGTTGGATGGATCCTGATAATTTCATCAAAGCTTCCTTTACAATGTACAATCCGAGGCCTGATCCCTTTGACATTTCATTGGCCCGGAAAAACATCTCAAAAATCCGGGAATGGTATTCCTTGGCTATACCTTGGCCGTTGTCTTCTACCTTTATCGAGAAGACACTGCCATTGGCCTGATAGTGGAGGCGGATATATTGTTCGTTTTTCCTTGAATCGTGGTAGCGGACGGCATTTGATAGCAGGTTGCTGATAATAACCTGCAAACGGTTTTTGTCCGATTCAATATGGATGTCTTCTGGTATGTCTACCTGGAAGTGGATATTCTCTGCCTCCGGTGAAAACTTCAGATTTTCCCACACTTCCCAGGCCAGGGCTGACAGGTTCACGGATTCTTTAACAATTTCAAGTCTGTTGTTTCTGGAGTAATCGGTGATATCCTTAATGAATCGGTCTAGCGAGTTGACCCGATCTTTCATCATGCCCAGATATTTACTGATTTCCTCCTGGTTCGATGTACGCTCCGTAATATTGATCAGCCCCATTACAGAAGTCAGAGGCGCGCGGAGATCGTGCGATGTGCTGTAAACAAAACGATCCAGTTCCGTATTGGTTTTCGTTAGCAGACTGTTGTTTTCAATCAGTTTCAATGCATTTCTGTGGTTAAGGCTTATCAGAAGATAAACTGCCATCACCGCGGCAGGAAGCGCGACGGTAAAGTTCACCACGACAATCATCAATAACGTTTCGTCGTCGTAAGTCCGTTTAGGTAAAATGCTGAAGTCAATAAAATAGGCGAGTACGAATAGCATATAGGTAAAAACAGCAAAGAGTATGGAAATCAATCGCTGTTTATAACTGAAAATAGCAAAGGCAGCAATGGCGTTAACAATAAAAAAGACAAAAGCCCCGGAATTTGGCGACTCACTGGAAGCCATTAGATAGAGCGTAATATTAATGGTGGGTAGCAGAAAGTAATTTGCGAGGCAGTGATCTCCCTGGCGATGAATAAATACAGTAATGACCAGTAGTAAAATAGCGGCTGAAAATATCGGGATATTTGAATAGATCCCCACCACGACATCGAAGGACATGTAGAAGAGGCAAAGTAGAATTGCAACCAGTGCAAATTGCCCCGAAAGCATGGCCTGCTTATACTCGCCATAGGACTCTATGTACTTACTCTTCCCAATTATCAGGTTTCTAATCATTTTCTTCCAATCCATACCAACTAAGCTTAAAGACGGTGCAAAGGTGATACTTTCACAAGGCTTGGTTTGACGTATTCGGCCATGCAGCGTATGTATGCAAGTTTTTGTTAGAAAATGATAAAGAATTCAATTGCCCTATCAAATGGGCATTTAGTCCCCTTTATAAAGGAGCTATTCACTGGTATGCCAGAAATTGAATAACTTTCTAACGAACGTATGATCACGTCAATTCGAAAAATTGGGCTGGCGATTGCCTTTTCACCTCGTGCTGAGGCATTGCTTGCCGAAGCGGCACGCCTGAAAAAACTGTGGAATGCTGAATTATTCCTGATACATGTTGGTGATCATGGCCAAAAAGAGACGTTACGGCTGAAAGAACTATTGGACTCTACCGGGCTTGAAGAAGGTAGTGCGGTAAAGGTGCTGTGGGAAACCGGGAAGCCAATTGACCGTATCCTCTATACGTGTGAAAAAGAACAAATTGACCTTCTCATTGCCGGGGCGCTAAAGAAAGAAAATCTGGTGCAGTATTATTTAGGCACCGTGGCAAGAAAGATCTTGCGCAAGGCTAACTGTTCAGTTTTATTACTTACGAACCCCTCGAAGACCCCCGCGCTTTTTAAGAACATTGTGGTTAATGCTGAAGACAGTCCGTATGTGAAAGAAGCACTTGTCACAGCGTGCGATATTGGACTGAGGGATAGTGCGAACTGGCTTCATGTAGTGCGCGAAATAAAAATGTATGGTCTGGCAATGACTGTTTCGGATCATTACTCTGAATCGGAGTATGAAGACATGAAACAGAAGTTGGTACAGGCGGAGGTGGATAGTGTCGAGAAAATTTTGCAGCATATACCCCATGAGGGACTGAAAGTAAACATCAAACTGGTTACAGGTAAGTCTGGATTCGAGTTATCAAAATTCACACAACGGAAAGAGGCTGACTTGTTGGTGGTTGGGGCTTCCCCACGAAGATTTTATTTTTTCGACCGGGTTTTTACCCATGATCAGGAATATATTTTTGCCGACTTGCCCTGCAACCTGCTGATTGTAAATCCGAGAAAGGAGGTTGCACATGGGTAAACTTGGACATGCCGATGTCGTACATCTGTTGTTTCAACTTAGCATTATGCTTGTGATGGGAAGACTCTTCGCTGAATTAATGCGAAGGTTGAACCAGCCGGGTGTTATCGGAGAGATAATTGCCGGTATTCTTCTGGGACCTACCGTACTCGGTATGATAAAGCCTGAATGGTTTGAAGCATTATACCCGGTTGGTTCGGTATCGGGTGTCGTGCTTTCCGGATTTGTCCAGGTAGCCGTAGTCATGTTGCTGTTCGTTGCCGGGCTGGAGGTTGACTTACATATTGTCTGGCAGCAGGGCAGGCAAGCGATTTCAACCAGCCTGTTTGGACTGATCATCCCGTTTTCCATTGGGTTTGTCTTCCCTTATTTTTTTCCCGAGTTTTTTGGAATGGCGGATGAGCATGGAAGATTGACGTTTGCGCTGTTTATGGGCACAGCAATGGCTATCACAGCCTTACCGGTTATTGTTCGAATACTGATGGATTTAAATCTATTTAAGTCGAAGATGGGCCTGTTAGTGGTGTCGTCTGCAATGATAGATGATCTCGTTGGCTGGCTGATCTTCTCGGTGATTCTCGGGTTAATCGGAAAGGGTGCATCGATGCCGATTATCAACACCATTTTACTCACGCTTGGCTTTGCCATATTTATGTTGACGATTGGCCGCGGGATGCTCAACCGGCTGCTGCCCTGGGTGAACAAGAATTTTGCCTGGCCCGGCGGAGTGTTGTCTCTTTCTCTGGCCCTCTGTTTTCTGGCCGGTGCGTTTACAGAGTACATCGGCATTCACGCTATTTTCGGTGCTTTTATTATGGGTGTTGCGCTTGGCGATTCAGAGCACTTCTCAGAACGCGCCAAGGAGATAGTTCATCAATTCATCAATAATGTTTTTGCTCCGTTGTTTTTTGTTTCAATAGGACTTCGGGTGAATTTTATCTCAAACTTCGATCTGATGTTAACGATAGTCATTTTGGCAATAGCGTTCACAGGAAAAATTGTTGGAAGTGGTTTAGGTACGCGGCTGGGAGGATTCAGCTGGAAAGAATCTCTGGCTGCCGGGTTTGGAATGAATGCGCGTGGAGCGATGGAAATTATATTGGGTCTGATTGCTCTCGAGAATGGATTAATCAACGAAAAAGTTTTTGTCTCGCTGGTGATCATGGCACTTATCACGAGCATGACCAGCGGTCCGTTAATGAAGTGGAGCTTAAGCCGGAAGTGGAAGGGATGAATCTTTTATCCAGTGAAACGAGTTTCACAACATTGAATCTAGTCGCTAAGCTTTGCTTTTTCCCAATAAACATCCATCTCAGCCAGCGTCATTTCTGTCAGACTCTTTCCTGCTTTGCTTGATTCTGCCTCCAGGAACTGAAAACGCCTGATGAATTTTTTGTTTGTTCGCTCAAGTGCTTCTTCAGGATCAATCTGAATAAACCGGGCATAGTTGACCAGGGAAAAAAGAAGATCGCCAAATTCAGCCATCGCTTTTTGTTGATCAATGGGCTCATTAGATTCAGCATTAAATTCTTTCTTGAATTCCAGCATCTCTTCTTCCACTTTCTCCCATACCTGTTGTTTCTTTTCCCAATCAAAGCCAACACCCCTTGCTTTATCCTGTATACGCATGGCTTTTACCAACGCAGGAAGAGCTTTCGGAACACCCTCCAATACTGATTTATTCCCTGTCTTTAACTTTATTTTTTCCCAGTTGGCCTTCACGGCCTCTTCGTCATTGGCAACCACATCTCCATACACATGGGGATGCCGCTCAACCAGCTTATCACAAATGGAATTCAATACATCGGAAACATCAAATGCCCCACTTTCAGAAGCGATGCGCGAATAAAACACCAGGTGAAGCATCAGATCACCCAGTTCTTTTTTTATCTCGGTAAGATTGCCTTCGAGGATGGAGTCGGAAAGTTCATACATTTCCTCAATCGTGAGATGACGCAGACTTTCCAGCGATTGTTTCTTGTCCCAGGGGCAGTTTTCACGAAGTTCGTCCATGATCGTAAGTAAGCGGTCAAAGGCTTTTAATTTGGCTTCGCGGTTTCGGTCCGGGGCTGACAATACTTTTTTCATGAAGGATAAACTTAATTGTTTCGTAGGCTGTTAATTGACCAGTGGCTATTTTTGTGGTGTAAACATCGCCATTCGTCCATCTAAAATCACCAATGCTGATGACAGTTTTTTTATTTACTATCGGAATCTTCGGACTGTTTTTCATATTGATGTCTGTTCGGCTTCTTTTTCTGAAAAACGGAGAATTTCGAGGCACCTGTGCTTCCCAGAGCCCGTGGCTGAATAAAGAAGGAGTTACATGTGGTTATTGTGGCAAAGAACTAAGAACAGGTGATGATTCATGCGGTGATCGCGAAAATGAAAGCGGTCTTAAACCATTGCCTGAATTGAAAAGCAAATAATTCTGGCCTGTTCTTCCTTACGTCCTTTCTTAATATTCTTAAATTTGAGGTTATTGTCTTATAAACCTTCGAATTGTGGCGTTAATCAAATCTATTTCGGGAATACGGGGAACAATCGGTGGAAAACCCGGTGAAAATCTCACGCCCGTTGATGTGGTGAAATTTTCTGCGGCCTTTGGATCCTGGCTTAAAAGCAAGGGAGGATCTGCAAAAATTGTCATCGGCCGTGATGCCAGGCCATCCGGTGAAATGGTCAATTCGCTTATTGTAGCAACGCTTCAGGGTCTCGGTATCGATGTGGTGGATTTAGGGCTGTCGACAACGCCTACCGTGGAAATGGCAGTTCCGTGGGAAAATGCTGGTGGTGGTATTATTATTACGGCGAGCCATAATCCTGTTCAGTGGAATGCCTTGAAACTACTTAATAACAAAGGAGAGTTTATTTCCGGTGCGGATGGAGAAGAAGTGTTGAGAATTGCCGAATCAGAGGCATTTGATTTTGCTCCGGTCGGCAAGCTGGGAAAGTATCAGATGAATGACGGATACCTTAAGAAGCACATCGACAAAATTCTATCTCTTCCACTCGTTGATGTTCAGGGAATAAAGAACAAAGGGTTTCATGTGGTGGTGGATGCCGTGAATTCTTCCGGAGGCATTGCCGTGCCGATGTTGCTGAAAGCATTGGGTGTAACCGTAAAGGAATTGTATTGCGAACCTACCGGAAATTTTCCACACAATCCTGAACCACTTCCGGAACATCTGGGAGATATCTGTCGCGAAATAAACAAAGGAAAATACGATCTGGGAATTGTGGTAGATCCGGATGTAGACAGGCTTGCTTTTGTTTCGGAGGATGGGACTCCTTTTGGTGAAGAGTATACACTCGTTGCGATAGCCGATTATGTTTTGAAAGCAAGCAAAAAAAAGAAAGGCAATACGGTTTCCAACCTTTCTTCTACAAGGGCATTGCGTGACGTAACGGAGGATAATGGTGGTCAGTATTTCGCATCGGCTGTGGGAGAAGTGAATGTGGTAACGATGATGAAAGAGACGAATGCGGTAATAGGTGGTGAGGGAAATGGAGGAGTCATTTACCCTGACCTGCATTATGGACGGGATGCATTGGTTGGTATTGCCCTTTTTCTAACTCATTTAGCAAAATCGGAAACAACGGTTTCCAGGCTGCGTGCAAAATATCCAAATTATATAATCTCCAAGAATAAGATTGAACTAACACCTTCAATTGACATGGAAATGGTTCTGGAGGCAGTGAAGACGAAATACAAGATGCATCCGATTAATTCGATTGATGGCGTGAAGATAGAATTTGATAAAGAGTGGGTACATCTGCGCAAGTCAAACACGGAGCCTATTATTCGAATCTACGCCGAATCAGACCTGGAGGCAAAAGCCAATACACTTGCGCTGAAAATTATAGCTGATATAAAGGAGATAATAGCAGAAAAAGTGGTTCACTAGCCACTCCATAAACTGAAATAATGATGCGTGTTTACCTCGACAATGCAGCGACTACAGCACTCGATCCGGAAGTGTTTGAGGCGATGAAACCTTATTTGATAGAGGACTTTGGTAATCCTTCCTCAACTCACTGGCATGGAAGGAGAGTTCGGGCTGCATTGGAATCTTCACGGAAAAAAATTGCGGAACTGTTGCACAGTGCTCCCGGGGAAATCATTTTCACTTCCGGAGGTACCGAAGCCGATAACACGATCCTCACAAGTGCCCTTCACACGTATGGCATAAAACATGTAATTTCCTCCCGGCTGGAGCATCATGCCGTTTTGCACACCCTTACTCATCTGGCGAAACAAGGATCTATAGTTCTTTCCATGGTCGATGTGGATGATAAGGGGCATGTCAACTATGAACACCTCGAATCCCTCCTTAAGGAGAATGGCAATAGTCTTGTTTCCTTGATGCATGCCAACAATGAAATCGGAAACCTGCTCGACATCGAACGGGTTGGTGAACTCTGTGGTCATTACAAATCGTATTTCCATTCAGATACGGTGCAGACGGTGGGACACTATCCGCATGACTTATCCAAAATAAAGGTTCATGGCCTTACGGCTGCTGCGCATAAATTTCATGGTCCGAAGGGAGTGGGATTTATGTACATCCGGAAGGACAAAAAGATCGAACCTTTTCTTCATGGCGGTTCGCAGGAGCGTAACATGCGCGGTGGAACGGAAAATGTTTCCGGAATAATTGGTCTTGCGAAAGCACTTGAGATAGCTTACCGCGACATGGCTGATCACATCCGGTACATTACCGGATTAAAAGCGCATATGATTCAGCGACTAAGGGAAAGTATTCCGGGTGTTGATTTTCATGGGGATTCAGCCAATCTTGAAAAAAGCTTGTACACGGTATTAAATGTTAGCCTTCCGGAATCCGAAGAGAATGAAATGATGCTTTTCAATCTTGATTTGAAAGGTGTGTCTGCGTCTGGAGGTAGTGCCTGCTCTAGCGGCGCAGCATCAGGGTCGCATGTTTTGGAAGCCTTATATCCGGGATCCAAACGTGGGGCAGTTCGATTTTCCTTTAGTAGAAATACTACCAAAGATGAGCTTGACTATACAGTTGGTGTCTTGACTGAACAATTCAAGATTGAAGTTTGAGCTTGCCGTATGAAGAAGTCAACAGCACTTCACTGAATGTTTAGTCGTTAATCCCAACACTACCATCGGCAATGTTTGATCATTTCCTTTGCCCAGCTTTCTTCTGTGGGTAGTTCAGGCAAAGGCCTGTCAAAGAAGTCTGCCTGGCTAACACGCAATAGCATTTCTTTTAATGCGTTCACAAACTCCGCCTTGCCGCCCCGGACAATAGACACCCAGCTGGTATTTTCAAGGAGTTCAACAACACCTGAATCTTCGCTGATCACCAACCCCAGTTTGTAGTAAAGAGCCTCAATAGCAGGTAAGCCGTACCCTTGCTTGGCGGGCATCACGAATACATGTGACTTTTCGTATAACGTGTGCAATTGCTCGTCACTGACAAACCCGTGAAAGATCACCGCGTCAGAGATCCCTAGACTCTCACTCATTTTCTGAAGCGATTCAAGTTGCGGGCCTTTCCCGGCTACATGAAGGCGCCAATCTGGAAATTGCGTGGTATTACCCCTGGTTTCTGCCAATCCCTGCAAAATCCAGTCGATGCGTTTACTTGCTTCAAGCCTGCTGACAGTAAAGAGTTCAATGGGTGAACTTTCGCGGGGTGGTCTGTCATAGTGTGGACTGCCAAATCCCCCAAGATAAATGACTTCCGCCCTTCTACCATAGAGATGTTCCATCTCAGTGCATAAGGCAACTGTGTTGGTGATGAAGTTGTCAGACCTCCGAATGCCGGCAGCTGTAGCGTAGTAAAGTAAAGTATTAGAAAATTTCGTAAACAGAGACTTTATCCATGTTTCTTTTTCCTCAACTTGTTCTTCAGGTTTGAAGTCAAGAAGACTAAAGGTATCGGGGATACGCAAATGGTAAGGCGATTTGGCAACAAATCCCGCGTGATACGCTGACTGAATGTTGAAAAGTATAGGCGTAGGACTGCCGTGTTTGGCAAGGTAAGCCAGACACCTACGTAAAGACCATACCTTGCTCAGAAAATTCATTGAGGGTTCAAGCGCATAGACCCTCAGTGGCATGTCGGCATATTTTGCCAGGTCCATGTGGTCATGGTAACAAACGACACAATGAGGTTTGCCCTGAGCGTGCAGCTCTTTTGAAAGAGCAAGAATGACACGCTCTTCTCCTCCAAAGCCGTCGAGTTCTGGTTGGAAAATAACAATATCTTCCGGCGAAGGATACTTCGAATACTTTTGATCCTTCCGATTCCCTTGATTCATGTACAATTTATTTGCATGGTCAATAAAAAACATAAGTGACCATATACCCATACACTCTACGACACACCAATGCCCGTTTCAATAGCATGCCTCAGTAATATTAAACTGGGATTATGGCGATAAACTGCTAGTAATGCACACGCTAGTGATTAACGAAAGATTACGCAGGGAAAAACATTCCCGGCACCCTCAAAGGAGGTTGCAAAAGGGTCTTCATAGAGTTTGAATTCTATGAGGATGGCAGCCCATTAGCCGCGAGAATGCTTTTCAAAAAATGTCACATTGTGAATTGACCCTCTATTTTTTCAAAGAATAGTTCCTTAAAACTACTGCAAAATACAAAATAACCTTTCAGAACATAATTTTTACATGTTAATAAAAGGAAGTCTCTAAACTATTTCATCAAATACCTTTGTAAAAAGATTCATCTCTTCCAGTGTACCTATACTGACTCTGTACCATGGGCGATTGTCATAGTCCCACACGCGTATACCAATACCACGCTCTCCCAGTTTTGTCAATACTTGTTGGGCATTTTCTCTGGCTTCAAAGAAAACGAAATTGGTGTGCGATTTTCCATACCGAATCGCTTTTTTATCAAGGTAATTAGTAAGGTGATATCGCGCTTCTCCATTTTTCCTTCTGCAAAGTGCCATAAATTCCAGGTCACCCAGAGAAGCCTTTGCCGCGGCAATCGCAGGCTGATTATTGGCAATACCCATATGATACCTCGCTATTTTTTTAATCAGTTCAGGCTTTGCAACTACATAACCTAAGCGCAAACCAGCCAATCCGTAGATCTTTGAGAAAGTCTTTGAGACAACCACATTATGCCCCTTTTTTACCAGGTCCACCATGGACAGTTGATCTTTGGGTTCAAGAAATTCAAGATAGGCTTCGTCTACGTATACCGTTACTTTTTTCGAAACTTCTTCACAAAATTGCTTTACTAGAGAAGGATCAACTAGTGTCCCCGTTGGATTATTCGGGTTACATATAAATACGAGTTTGGTATCGCTGGTGACCCTGCCAGCAATCGCCTCATAATCATGTTCCAGTTTTTCATTCAGGTTTACTTTGTCCCATGTGCAATTGAAGGCCTCTGCATAATTCATTAAAAGCGGAAAAGTAGGAAAAGCAGAAACAATGCGCCCGCCTTCAATTCCAAAGGCAGCACCGGCCTGACACAACAAATCTCCAGAGCCTGCTCCCAGGCTGATGTGATCGGGCGCAACACCTTCCCATTTTGCCAGTATGGCTTTCATTTCCACCTGCGTATCGAATGCATATCGGTTTCCATCAGCTATCGACTGGAGTAAGGCCTGCTTCGCTTTATCAGATGGCCCATAGGGATTCTCATTTGAATTTAACCGTAGTTTAATTGGCACGGATAGGCCTTTGCCCCAAACGACTTTTTCAATTTCGCTAACCGGGGCGGCCATGAGGTGTTGTGATAAACTCACGCTCAACGGAATACCCGCAGTGAGGGTCAACGTTTTCTTAAGCCAATCTCTTCTATTTTGCATAGGATTCTTCAATAAGGTGTATCAACGGTTTTTGGGATGGCGGCACGCCTACCAATGTAAACATTTTGAGGATTATTTGTGCGATTGCGAAGGCAAACTATACGAGCTCGGTGGGAGGTTATTCCAAAAGGATTCCCATTTTACGCATCAGGAAAGTGGCGTTCATTTTTTGGGCTAATCCTGGTTTTAGCTTGTAATCGAATGATAGCTGATCATCTTCTATAGTTGCTTCAAAGCAAAAGTTCCGAATTCGCTCCGGAAATTCCTTCGCTAGCTCACCCATCGCCAGATCATGTGTTGCAATAAGAGCAAGGCAGGGATGCGGTAACAGCTGTTTTACAAGTGCTATTGAGCCGGCCTGTTTGTCGGTTGAATTAGTGCCCTTAAGTATTTCATCCAATAAGATCAGCAGGGGTTTGTCACTCCGTAGTTCTTCCATGATTGTTTTCAGCCTGTTGAGCTCCGCAAAAAAATAGGATTGATGGTCCTTTAACGAATCAGCAGTTCGCATTCCCGACCGCATGTCAATCACCGGGCAGCGAAATGTTCTGGAACAAAGAGGAGCGCCACTAAGGGCAAGTACAAGGTTAACTCCAACGGTTCGCAGGAAGGTACTTTTTCCAGCCATATTGGCGCCCGTAATAATCAACACGGACTTGCTGTTACTCAATGTAAAATCATTTGTTATACATTCGTTTTTGGGAATGAGCGGATGACCTATCTCCGTTGCTTCAATTTCTAAATCCGTTCCAATGGAGGGATACACAAAGGAAGGATGGTTAAAGGCAAACGTGCCCATGCTGCCCAGAACCTCGGTGGTAGTGACAACATCAAGCCAGGTTTTCAGATTGGTTGCATTTTTCGATTTCCATTTTTCAAGGCGGTAAACACAATTCAGATCATACATCAGCACGCTGTTTACAAACACATTGGCCATGGCATTAAGTCGTGCGTTGAACGTGCTCACCAGCGACGCTAATGATTTGACTTTGATATCCGCTTCACGGGCACGGTCAGTCACAGTCTGCATTAAGGAACTGGCGAATTCTTCCTTTTGAAGGAAGTGCAGGAGATGGGCATACTTTTCAAGAATGGTTTTCTTCTGACTGATGTATTCATGAAATACATTTACCCTTTTTATATAGAAGGCTAAGATCGCCCACTGTAAAAGTGCAAGAAAAATGGCAATGGGTTTGGCGACACTCACAAAGAATGTAGCGGCAATACTGGCTACCGTGATAGACGGTAGAACAATAAGCGCCACCCTGAAGAAAGGCTTTGAGTACACGAATGAAGGTACGTCAAGCCATGCCAGCAGCTGTTCGCGATCACCCGCTCGCTCTTCGATTTCCATACCCGCTGCCTGAAAGTGCTGGCGAAAATCCGTCTTTTCAGCCAGATCTTTGACTGCGTTCTGATTGGATAGAATGACCTCGGCCGAATCAAGAGCTTTTGAGAGCCGGTTGGCTAACTCCTGTTTTCCGTGCAGGGTATTACATCGATTGAGAGACTGAAATAAAGATCCCTCACCGAATATATCGAGGTCGTGCGTGTAGGGGTGATTAAAGTCAATAAACTCAGACCCCTTCCTGAAACACGAAATATCACCTTTTAGCCCATGGATTTCACAATCATTGATTTTTAAGAGATTCTCGAGGTGTACTTTGCGATCAAAGAGTTCACTGTGTCTCCTAACCAGTAACGCAAAAGCTACAAGGAGGGGAAGAGCAACAAAAAAAAATGAAGAATTGGTGAATGTAAAATACAGGAAAACAAGAAATGCTAACGCAGTAAGTAGTCTTAGATTTGAAATGAGGTTTATTTTCTTACTTTTTGACTGTATCTGGATTGTGTAGTTGCTTCGTCTTTGTTCATAAAACGAAATAAGCTGATCCTGATTCATGATTGGCGGTTGTACTATGTTTGTCAATTAAAGTAATCGTTCAATAATTCCAATTACTTTCTCGAGGGCGTGCTGATCAACTTCATCAAAATCATTTAGCCTATCACTATCAATATCCATTACCAGTGAAACTGCCCCATTTTTGAATGCAGGCAAAACAATTTCTGACCGCGAGGCAGAATTGCAGGCAATGTGCCCGGGAAATTCGTCCACGTCTGGAACCAGGAAAGTCTTTTTTTCTTTCCAGGACGCCCCACATACACCCTTTCCAAATTGGATACGGGTACAGGCAACTGGCCCCTGAAACGGTCCGAGAACCAGTTGATCGTCCTTTACGATATAGAAGCCTACCCAGAAGAAATTCATCGTTTGTTTTAATGCGGCTGCGATGTTGGACAAGTTTGCAATTAAGTCGGGCTCACCGGCCACAAGAGAATCAATTTGTGGTACTAACGTGGCATATCGCTCCGTCTTATTACCCGATGCAGCTATAATCAGTTCTTCCGCCATGCTCTTTATTTATATTTCCCCGAGTTTCCTCCTTGTCTTTTCATTCTCCATGTTACCGGTGTTCAACGTCGAAGCCGGCTCAAACAAAAGCAGATGTACCTCTTCATCGGCAACAGGTCTGTGTTCGGTTTTGTTTGGTACAATGATAAACTCTCCTTCGTTCACTTCCACAACCTTATCAGGAAATTCCATTCGCAATTTTCCTTTAATAACGAGAAACAGTTCATCCTCGTGGTCATGTTGGTGCCAGACAAATTCTCCTTTAAGCTTAACCGCCTTTACATGTTGTCCGTTAAGGCGGCCGATGATACGAGGATTCCAGTAGTCAGCAAACAGTGCGAACTTTTCATTAATGTTTACTTTTTCCATATTTTCATCGGTAGTTAGAAGGTAGTCAGGAAATGAAACGCATTTGCATCGGCTTGGTTGGTGACTTTAGTGAAAAGATACACACGCATATTGCATTAAATGAAGCCATCGACCATTGCCGAGGCGAACTTGATTTTGAGGTAGATGCGCCCTGGGTATCCACGTCGGTAATTGAGGATTTCGTTGCTAAAAACAATACGTTTCAGGGTCTCTGGATCGCTCCCGGTTCGCCTTATCTGAATGACGGTGCGGTATATAAAACCATCCGGTGGGCGAGAGAAAATAACTTTCCACTTTTCGGCACCTGCGGTGGATTTCAATACATGGTGATTGAGTATGCCAGAAATGTCCTGGGTTTTTCGAACGCATCACATGCGGAAACTGACCCAAAAGCCTCTGACACGATTATAACTCAGTTAACCTGTTCATTAAAAGGAAAGACGGAGGATGTGCTGATTCCCGATCATAATTCCTGGTTATATAAGACGCTCCAACGTGAAAAGATTACCGGAAAGTTCTTTTGTAGCTATGGTGTAAACAAGGCCGATCAGCCTGCATTTGATCAGGCACCTTTTATTTTCACGGCATTTTCACCTGATGGTGAAGCACGGGCACTGGAATTGAAAGGACATCGTTTTTTCAATGGTACACTCTTCCAACCTTCACTGGACAGTTCCCCTGAAAAACCAAATTTACTGATACTGGATTTTTTCAAGCATTGTGCTGATCAGTCTTAGGAAAATAGATTCTTAATGCGTCGGATTGAACCGAATGGCTTTCGGCAAGTCTTCCTGAAAGTGCAGGGGCCGGAATTCCCTTGTTGAAGGTACGCGATGACTGGAATACACGCGCTTCGTCCCAAAGTCCGAGCTCTATAAAGAAAGTAAGCATGGTTGCCCCTCCTTCAACAATTACTGACTGAACTTGCTTCTTGTAAAGGTCGTGCACCAGATTTTCAAAGAGGTTGTCTTCATCAATACGCACTAAGGAAAGGAAAGGATGTTCCTCATGTTTTATCAGGTTGTAAAGAATCGTTTTTTGTTTTTGATCAAAGAGGTGAAGGTTATCGTCGAGTTTAAGGAACCTGTCGATAACAATCCTGATGGGATTTCGGCCCGTCCAATCGCGAACATTAAGCTGAGGATTATCATGGGCAGCTGTCTTAGCGCCCACTAAAATGGCATCTTCTTCGGCCCTCCATTTATGAACCAGTTGTCGCGAATATTCATTACTGATCCACTTTGAATCATAATTCTCCCGGGCAATGAACCCATCGGCGGTCTCCGCCCATTTCAGAATAATATAAGGGCGGTGTTTTTCCATAAAGGTAAAGAACCGTTTGTTCAGCTCTTTTCCTTGTTTATCCAGAATGCCCGTAATGACTTCAATGCCTTCGGCACGGAGTTTCTTAATGCCGTTGCCCGCTACCAGAGGATTTGAGTCAAGGTTAGCAACCACGACCTTTTTTACCTGCCTGGATATCAGCATGTCGGCACAGGGCGGTGTTTTTCCGAAGTGGGAACAAGGCTCCAGGTTAACATAGACCGTACTCTCTTTCAGCAGGTTTTTGTTTTCAACGCTTTCGATTGCATTTACTTCGGCATGTGCTTCACCGAATTTTTTGTGCCATCCCTCACCGATGATTTTTCCTTCATGTACAACTACACTTCCCACCAGCGGATTTGGACTTACGTTTCCTATTCCAAGGGAAGCGAGCTCGAGAGCTCGTCGCATAAAAACTTCATCGAGGTGGTGATCGTGCCTGGTCATTGAGTATACTTGCAAAGATTGCCAAGCTATGAAGAATTCCAAAGTATTGTTCCTGGATTTAGTCAGGCAAATAAAGATTGATGAAAACAGCGATGAGATTCAGAGCATGGTTTACCTCATTTTGGAGAATCTCTTTTTGCTCTCCAGGGCAGATATTCTTTCCGGGAAAACGGTAGCTGTTCATGATGCAGATCAGGCAAAAATCGGTTCGATAGTAGGCCGTATCAACCTTCATGAACCCATTCAATACATTTTGGGAACAACAGCGTTTTATGGAAGAGATTTTTCTGTTACTAAAGCCGCACTAATTCCAAGGCCTGAGACGGAAGAGTTGGTTAGGTTAATTGTAGACCACTGCCGGGGAGCTGACTACCAAAACAGCCCGTGCAGGATACTGGACGTTGGAACAGGAAGTGGTTGTATTTCGGTCACACTTGCTCTGGAACTTGAAATGGCAAACGTATTTGCTACGGATGTTAGTTTACATTCACTTGAACTGGCAACTGAAAATGCTTCGCGGTTGGGGGCACAGGTACAATTTTTCGCCAACGATATTTTAAAGGATCCGATTCCGGTTGGGAATATTAATGTGATAGTGAGTAACCCGCCGTATATCCCGTTTCAGGAAATGAAGCGTATGAGTCGTAATGTACTTGATTTTGAACCGCATCTTGCACTGTTTGTGAAGGACGAAGATCCATTGCTTTTTTATAGAAGTATTGCTGAAAAGTCGCGACAGGCACTTGCGTCACAGGGTATGCTGGCAGTTGAAGTGAACGAACGATTTGGCAATGAAGTCGTGGCTTTGTTCCAGGAAAAAGGGTTTACGGAAGTTCTTCTTGTCAAAGATTTGTATGGCAAGGACCGGATAGTAACAGGTATATTACCGTAGATTTAAAGTCGCCATTGATTCTAGTTATAACGCTTACCGCCTATGTCAACAGCTGTTTCTGTTTCATTTATTGGCTCCGGCAATCTGGCATGGCACCTTGCTCCGGCGTTGGATAATTCGGGGTTTGCCGTTCGGGAAGTCTACAGCCGCATTCCGAGTCATGCGGAAGCGCTGGTTGAACGCTTGTACGAGGCTGAAGTCAAAGGATCCCTGGATTTCTCAACGAGTGCATCCACTATCTTTATTGTCGCGACAACAGACGATGCCATTCAGGAGGTTGTACAGGAAATTGTACTTCCGGAAAATGCGGTGCTGGTCCATACTTCCGGAAGCCAGCCTCTGAGCATTTTGAGTTATGCTGCTACATCTAATCTGGGGGTGATTTATCCTCTGCAAACATTCAGCAAGAACAGGAAATTGGATTTTATTACAGTTCCCATTTTTGTTGAAAGTGGAGATGTCAATACCGAAAAGATTTTGATGGCGATGGCGAAGGCTGTCAGCAAAGATGTCTTTAAGATTACATCGTACGAAAGACAGGCGCTTCATGTTGCTGCCGTTTTTGCCGCAAATTTTACGAATCATATGCTACTTCTTGCTCAGGAGATTATGAAGGAAAACAGTCTGAGTTTTGACTGGCTGAAGCCATTAATTGCGGAAATGATTACCAAAAGCCTGGCGATAGGCCCGGAAAATGCGCAAACCGGACCCGCAAGAAGGGGTGACTTTAAAACGTTGGATAAGCATGTCGAATTTTTAGCCGAAAGTGGGTCGGTAAATGAATTGTATAAACTCATCAGTCAGGACATTGTCGACCGGTATGGCGAAGTGGAATAATGTTGCGTGCGTGCTGTGCCTGCATTCAGCAGAATCAAAGGCAGATTGCAAACGTTAGACAATCCGTGGTGGTATACATCGCCGATAGTCTTTTGTGGGTTTGATTTCCATTCAACTTCAATAGTATTTCAGAACAATCTAACGTAAGGGATCGCCGCAGGCTTAGGCTACTCAGGAGTTCCTGAATCTCGTAAACAAAATTTTTTTGCTCTTCGGGAACCGTTAACTTTAAGTCTGAATATCTATCGGATTTTATGTCCCAGCCATACCCCATGAACCAACGCCCCAGACGAAACAGGAAAACTGAAACCATTCGGGGGATGGTGGAAGAGACTCAGGTAAGCTCAAAGGATTTAATCTTCCCCTTGTTTCTGATAGAGGGAAGGAATCAGAAGACCGGAATAAGTTCAATGCCCGGCATTTTCCGGCTGTCAGTCGATTTAATGTTGAAAGAGGTTGAAGAATGTCTCAAACTTGGATTGGGAGCATTTGATATTTTCCCTGCTGTTGAGGATAAATGGAAGGACACGACGGCTACAAAAAGTTATGATCCCGATTTCTTTTATCTGAAAGCCCTAAAGGAAATTAAAAAACGTTTTCCAGAGGCCTGTATTATGACGGATGTCGCGATGGATCCCTACAGTTCGGATGGACATGACGGACTTGTGAAGGATGGAAAGATTCTGAATGATGAAACCCTGGAAATTCTGGGTAAGATGGCCCTCGCACAGGCGGAAACAGGAATAGATATTATTGGCCCTTCGGATATGATGGATGGACGAGTAGGGTACCTGAGAAATATACTGGATACCAATGGGTTCCAGGAAGTATCAATAATGAGCTACACGGCAAAATATGCCAGCGGTTTTTATAATCCTTTCCGCGATGCGTTGGACTCTGCACCAAAATTTGGCGATAAGAAAACGTACCAGATGAATCCGGCAAACAGAAGGGAAGCGCTGATTGAAGCATCATTGGACACAAACGAGGGTGCCGATTTCCTGATGGTAAAACCCGCTTTGGCGTATCTTGACATCATACGACTGATCAGGGATAACTCATCGCTGCCTGTCGCTGCCTATAATGTAAGCGGAGAGTATTCCATGATCAAGGCGGCGGCGCAGAATGGTTGGCTGGATGGTGACAGGGTTATGAAAGAAACCCTCTTAAGTATTAAACGTGCAGGGGCAGATGTAATCTTAACGTACTTTGCCAAGGAATTTGCCGCTTCAACACCACGCTAATGTGTATCTATGGTTAGGAAAGTGTTTTTGGTTTGTGCATTAGTAACGGGTTCCCTTGCCTCGTTTTCACAAACCATATTTCTTAACGGCAACGGAAGGGTAGACGTAAATGGGACATTGGGCTATTGGAGGGATTCCACATCCGCAGTTCTATTTGAGGCTTTGCCGGAAAGTCAGTTTCGCCCCTATCACTCAACGTATTCACCCAACATCGGCTTTGATCGCTCAGCGCATTGGTTCAAAATAGTTTTGTCAAACCAGTCGCAGTCTCGGGAATGGTTGATGGAACTTCCCTATGCTCCGTTAGACCAGATTGATTTTTATGTAAAGGCGTCGGACAGCACCTTTACGCATAAAGTAGCCGGAGATCACTTTCCTATTGCCGAACGCGACCTTGCTCATCGTCATCCGATTTTTGCATTCAGTGTTTCGCCCGGGCAGTCAACGATTATTTACATCCGTGTTCAGAGCATTTCTTCTGTACAGGTACCCATTACGTTCTGGCACTATGACGCGTTTTTAAAAACTTCGTATAACGTCCAGCTGCTGAACGGCTTGTTTTACGGCGCGATGCTATTGATGATATTGTATCAGTTGTTTTTGTTCTTATCTATCCGTGAACGTATAACCTTTTACTATGTGCTTACCCTGTTGACCATGATCAATGTCGTGGCATTTTTTCAGGGCTATTCGTTTCTGTATGTATATCCAAGAAGTCCGGAGTTCAATGACATCCTGGCGATGATAACAGGTCCAACCTTTGTTGTATGCTCCACCCTGCTCACCCGGGCATTCCTGAATGTTCGTCAGTTTAGTAAAGTTCTGGATAAGTTGTTGCTTGGTAATATGCTTCTGGATCTTGGTGTTGCATTGCTAATGACCATTTACTTTAGACAGATATCATTTAAATACCATAATTATCTGATTTTTTCACATTGCCTGCTTGTGTTGATTTGCGTGGCATATTGCTTCTACAAGAATTATAAGCCTGCCCGTTATTACCTTATCGCCTGGTTTACGCCACTCATAGCAGCTGGTATTTTCTCGTTAAGTATGGTGGGTATTATGCCCGGATACTTAAGTACAAATTATACCGGATTGATGATAGGGTGCGTGCTTCAGATGCTCTTCATTTCACTTGCACTGGGTGACCGCTGGAGTTCATTGGAAAAAGAAAACCGATTGGCGAAGGACTTGGAGTTTCGACGCGAGCAAGAGGAAAAGGTACGGCTGGAAGCGGAGGTTCAGTTGCGCACCAATAAAATTCAACAGCAGAATCTCCAACTCGAGGAAGTAAACAACGTTAAGGATAAGCTATTCTCCGTGGTTTCCCACGATATCAAAGGCCCGTTGAGTTCCCTTCATCTGGCATTGACACTCGCTAAGTCCGGGGCTTTAAGCTCAGAGGAATTTCAAGAATTGTCAGCGGGATTGGAAGTACGCCTCACACAAACATCAGAGTTTATCGATAACCTCCTGCAATGGGCAAAATTGCAAATGCGGGGAGAAACCTTTGAGCCCGATAGACTTGATTTGTGTGAATTAGCCCGTGAGTCGGTACGTCTCCTTGATCCGGAATGTAAGCAGAAGGGAATTACATTGAGGAATAATCTTGAAGGAACACTGGATGCTTTTGCGGACCTGAATATGATGCGGTCTGTGCTTCGGAATTTACTAACGAATGCAATCAAATTTACAAAACCAGACGGCGCCATCACCATTAACGCTTATCGTGTTGATAACCGGATTATTATTTCTGTTTCCGATACCGGTGTAGGTATTCCAAGTTCAAACCGTACGCGTCTTTTTACACTTACCAGTATAACAACGGCAGGGACACATCAGGAAAAGGGAACTGGACTTGGCCTGATTCTTTGCAAAGAGTTTGTAGAGAAAAATGGTGGAAAAATCTGGTTTGAAACCGAGGAAGGAGTTGGAACTACCTTCTTTTTTTCACTTCCGATGTATGTGCAGGAAGTCAGGGCGTCGGGCGCTAGCTCCTGAGGGCATCATAGAAATTCTATTTCTGTTCAACGAAGTTACAGCAATTCAGGGGCATGAATTAACGTGTTTTTCCAACGTTAAAGGGAGTCAAAAAGCCCGGCAGATTTTGACGCGGGAGGAATTATTTTCAAATGTTTATAGGCACGTTCGGCTGCTTCGCGCCCCCTGGAAGTTCTCTTCAGGTACCCTTCCTGGATCAAAAAAGGCTCGTATACTTCTTCAATCGTCTCAGCCTCTTCACCGACAGCCGTTGCAATGGTTGATAATCCGACAGGGCCACCTCTGAATTTCTCGATAATGGTCAGGAGTATTCGGTTGTCCATGTCGTCTAATCCATTCTGGTCTACATCCAATGCCTTCAGGGCAAGCTGAGCAATCGCCATGGTAATAATGCCATCCCCCTTTATCTGTGCAAAGTCGCGTGTGCGTCGTAGTAAGTTGTTAGCAATACGCGGAGTACCCCGACTTCTTCTGGCAATTTCAAACGCGGCATCATCCTGAATAGGAGTATGGATAATGCTCGCCGAGCGTTTTACTATTTTAGTCAACAGTGTGGAGTCGTAGTATTCCAACCTTGCATTGATTCCAAATCGGGCCCGAAGCGGAGAGGTCAGTAATCCGGCGCGTGTTGTCGCACCGATAAGTGTAAAGGGATTCAGTCCAATTTGAACGGATCGGGCATTCGGACCGGAATCCAACATAATGTCGATCTTGAAATCTTCCATTGCCGAATACAGATACTCTTCTACAATGGGATTAAGACGATGAATCTCGTCAATAAACAAAACGTCGTGAGTTTCCAGGTTGGTAAGTAGTCCTGCCAGATCACTTGGTTTGTCGAGGACAGGTCCGGATGTTATTTTAATGCTTGACTCAAGTTCATTGGCAATGATATGTGATAAAGTTGTCTTGCCAAGCCCGGGGGGGCCATGAAGAAGCACGTGGTCAAGCGATTCACCCCTTTGTTTGGCAGCTGATACGAATACTTTTATGTTGTCAACAATTTTTTGCTGCCCGGAAAAATCGTCAAATGTTAGCGGTCGCAGGGCTTTTTCAATTTCCTTTTCGGCAGCCCCCTGATCCTCGTTATCGCCTTTTAAATAGTCTTCCCGCATGCTGAAAGTTAGTCGTTATTTGACTGTGCTGTTAGGAGCAGTCATTCTGTGACCCTAAAGTTCTACATTATTTTGCTAAAAAAGTGGACCCAGCGGCTTTGGCACATAACTAAATACAACAATGTTGCATTTGCTCATTTTTTTTAACTTGCGGATCGATTTGAAAATATGGACTTGCGAAAGAAAAATATCCTATACACGATAATCTTGTTTGCTGCGGTATTTTTGGTTTGGCTTTATCGAAAGAATCAGGTTCCCGAACTGTTTCGAATTGAAGGAAAGACAATGGGAACGACTTACCATATTACCTACTTCGACAAGAAGGGCAGAAATTTTAAGAATTCTGTTGATTCATTATTGGGAGTTGTAAATAAATCAATCAACAACTACGATACTACATCCGAAGTTTCCCAATTCAATAAGAGCGAGGTGGGAATAGCGTTTAGGCTTCCCTATCTTTACTATCCCGTGAAGAGGGCTGAAGAGATTTTTTCTGCTTCTAAGGGTGCTTTCGATCCAACAGTAATGCCCCTGGTAAGTGCCTGGGGATTCGGCCCCGGCAAGGGGATCAATCCGGACAGCATTCAGATTGATTCTATTAAAACATTTGTCGGATTTCTGAAGATCCGGCTTACGGGGGACAGTTTGATTAAACTGGATCCCCGCGTTCAACTGGATTTTGGTGGGATAGGTCAGGGATATGGAGCTGATGTAATCACCAATTTTCTTCTGTCTAAAAAAATTTCTGATATGCTGGTTGAACTGGGTGGTGAGGGCATGGCCGTGGGTAAGAATTTGAAGACGGATAAGCCTTGGGAGATAGGCATACTGGATCCTAATTCAACAGTAGAGAATCAATTCTTCAAAGCTTATGTGAGCGTGAAGGATAAATCATTTACAACTTCAGGCAATTACTTCAACTATTACGAAATTGACGGAAAGAAATATTCTCACACGATTGATCCGGAGTCTGGTTACCCTGCACGCCGCGCCATACTTAGTGCATCGGTTTTTGCCAGGGACTGTACAACCGCTGACGCATGGGGAACGGCAATTATGGTCATGGGACATGAGAAAGCAATTGAGCTATTGAAAGTCCGTCCGGATATAGAAGTATTGTTGATTTATTCAACACCCGATGGTAAAATGGAAACGTTCATCACGGAGAGCCTTAGTCCTTTTGTCAAATTAGAACCCTAAGCAAAGCGATCAAATGGTAATCAAATTATTAGTTCTTTTTTTTGCGCCTTTGCTCTCGGGTTTACTCATCTTTCTCGTACCGAAGACGAAAGACACCAATTTTAAACTTTTACTCGTGTTCGCCGGGTCGTACCTTTTTGCCATAACCGTTATTCACATTCTCCCTGAATTATACCGCCAGAATCTGGGTATAGAACTTATTGGTCTGTTTGTTCTGGCTGGATTTTTCCTGCAGCAGCTGCTGGAATATTTCACATCCGGTGTTGAGCATGGACATATTCACAAACACGAACGCCATAGTCATGATCACCACAAGCATAAACAGCCTCATACGGGTAACCGGGCAATTTCCGCCTTGGTGCTTTTGTTCGCGTTATGCATTCATGCGTTTCTTGAAGGTGGGATGCTGGCAAAGCCAATTGCCATGGGATCGATATACAACGTAAATGCTATCCTGTTGGGCATCGCCCTCCATCGCGCGCCGGCGGCATTCGCACTAATGACCGTCCTGGCGTCTCAACTTCATTCCCGGACCAAAGCGTTACCTCACCTGATTGGCTTCTCATTAGCCGCGCCATTTGGTCTCCTCCTGAGTACCTACCTCGCTAACCATGAAGTAATTTCTGCCACTGGTCTCATGTATTTATATGCACTCGTTAGCGGAAATTTTCTACACATATCAACCACGATCGTGTTTGAAAGTAGTCCGGAACACCGGTTCAATGCAAAAAAGATGGCTGTGTCCATCGTTGGTGCGCTGATCGCGGTGGGAGTAGAATACATTTTGTAAATGCAATCCCGGAACAGCGTGGTATTCAAATCCTACATTATTCTATTGCCTTTCGTTTTGTTAATAAGCCTTGTTGGCTAACTTGAAGAATGCTAAAACGACTGCTTACGCTGGCAACGCATAAAATTTACAATTTACCGATTATTGTATTGATGCCTCACAGCCGTTGTAATTGCCGTTGTGTGATGTGCGACATTTGGAAAGCTAACCATGATAAAAAAGAAATCTCGGCAGAAGAACTTACGAAGCACATAAAGCAATTTAATTCATTGGGTGTCCGTGAGGTTGTGCTGTCCGGTGGGGAGGCCCTTATGCATTCAAATCTCTGGAAACTTTGTTCCCTTCTCCGGGAAAATGGAATCAAAATCACATTGCTCTCCACGGGTTTGATGCTGGAAAAAAATGCGGAGGATATTAACCGGCATATTCAGGAAGTAATTGTTTCATTGGATGGAAGTCAGCCCGTTCACGATAAGATCAGAAACATCCCACACGGCTTTGAAAAATTACGGGCCGGTGTGGGAGAACTGAAAAGAAAAAACTCATCTTATCGCGTAACAGCAAGATGTGTATTGCAACGATATAACTTTAGTGATTTTTTTAATACCGTTTCAGCGGCAAAGGAGATCGGACTGGATCAAATTTCATTTTTGGCAGCGGACATTTCAACCTCTGCATTTAATCATGCCGAAGACGGCGTTGCCGGGCGGGTCAGTGAAATAGCCTTAACGAAGGAGGAAACATTGGCATTTGATGAGATTATTGAAAAGTCTTTCGTAGAACTTAGCGATAAATACGAATCAAGGTTCATTGCAGAATCACCACAGAAGATGAGAAGGATTGTCCAGTATTATAAGGCTGTAAATGGACTGGCTGAATTTCCCGGAACAGTATGCAATGCGCCGTGGGTATCTGCCGTCATAGAATCAGATGGAAGGGTTATGCCCTGCTTTTTTCATAGGCCATATGGAAATATTTACGATGGCGATTTCCTGGGGATTATTAATTCTGAGGAAGCGATTGAGTTCAGGAGGAAATTGAGTGTGCGCGAAGATCCTGTATGTAGGAAATGTGTGTGTTCGCTGAAACTTGGCATTACCGGGTAAGGTCCCTGATCCGGTACAGAAAATCTTTCTCGTCAAAGAATACCTTTTTTTCTTTTACTAATTCAAGTTCTAAGCCATTTTCGTTTCCGATATCAGAAATTTTTGAAACGTCACTGCCCTTCGTAAGCACCATAATTATCTCTGTGGTTTTATGTGAATAATCTCCAAGCGATTTAAATAACCTTCTGAAGTAATCGAAATCTTCACCCGCGTACCAGGCAAGTTGTTCCTCGTCGGAAGCGGTGCCGACATAGTACGGCGGATTAATAATAATCCAATCGAATGTTTCTTTTTCAATCGCCTTGAAAAGGTCGGAATGTATGATGCGGATATTCACGCCATTCCGAGTTGTATTGTGTTTGATGTTTTCAATAGCCTTGCTGCTTAAGTCAGTAGCAGTGACCACCGCTCCCGATTTAGCGGCGATTATCGAAATCAACCCAGTCCCACAACCAAGCTCCAACAGTGATTTACTTGTCACTGGTTTGTCTTGTAGATAGTCAATTAAAAACTTCGTGCTATAAAATAGCCCCGGATGGAATACGCCTGGCAGAACCGTCACGGTTGTTCCGTGATACGTATAGGTTCTCTCCTTTCGCAGGTACCATCGGGTAAGGGGGATGAGAAATAGAGAAGTAAAGTGTTTGATGACTTTTCTCATGAACTACTCCATCACAAATCCTTCAATTTCAGGCTGGCGATATTTCCATAACCGCTGGAGGATTTTTAATTCATAGGGAGCATTGAAGATATTTTTCCGATACCGGAAAGATGAGATGACACGCATCACCTCTCGTTTAAGCGGCGTAAGTCTGAAATCCGAAACCGTAGGATACTGCGCATTTAATACAGTCTCAAAGCCTCTGATTTTATCAACCATTTCCGGGGTAAGCCAGGGGGTTAGCGGGTTTTTCCTAAGATCGAAATTCTGCCAGGCAGGATCGAGCCAGTCTTCAAGCTTTTCCGGGAATCTGAATCCGGAAGCGGTCACCTGTTTATAAAGTTCTGATCCTTCTGTGGCAACCGGACTATACACATAGATGATAATCTCTGTGTGGGGATTTATTTCTTTTATTTGTTTGATGTACGCAATGTCCTGATCAATTTGTTGCATTACTTTTTCCGGAGTTTCTGCAGGGAAACCCAACACAAATGAATACTCCGGGATAATGTCAAACTTCTTCAGTCGTGCTGCAAATTTTTTCATCTGGGCTGTCGATTGCGTACCGCCTTTATCCATCTGCTTCAGGAGAACATCGTTGCTCGTCTCGGCGCCAAAAAATATCATGGTGCAGCCGGCATCCCGCATGACTTCCAGGGAAGTATCACTGTACTTGTCGACGGTATCGATTCGTCCCTCCCCCCACCATTTGATCTTTTCGTTTTTTATCAGATTGGAGAATTCGACCGTTCTTTTTTCATTCACAAAAAAATTATTGTCGTGAAACTCAACGGCGTCAGCGCCATGATTATGAATAAGGTACTGAATGTCTTTATAGATAAGTGAGGCAGACTTCCCTTTCCACCGGGCATTATAAATGGGTACGACGGCACAAAATGAACAGGTAAAAGGACAACCCATGCTGGAGTGGTATGCAGCCGTTCGTTTACCAAGGAAAGTTTTGCCGAGATAACGCGAGAGGGGATATTGGCCGTTCAGATATTCATACGGTAACTGTGGCAATAGATCCTGATCCATTAATGTGGCCTGCGGCGTCTTTATAATCTCAGAACCTCTTTTAAAAATGAGATTTTGAATGGAATCTATAGCATCCTTCTTCTCTAATGCAGCTAATAATAGAGGAAAGGTCTCGTCACCCGGTCCGTTAACTATGTAGTCGATGTAAGGTGAATTGATGACAGACTTGTACTGATTGGAAGCAAAGTAACCTCCCCAGATGGTAATAACATCCGGATACATTTCCCGAATATTTTTTGAATAGGGAATGGCTTGTTTAAGCTGTGGTCCAGGCATTACCGTGCACCCAAAGTATTTGAACTCTCCGGTATTCAGGTACTTTTGAATAGTCAGCCATGGATCTTTCTCCAGGTTGCCGTCCACCAGAACATACTCAAACTTTCCATGGATAGAAGCGCCGACCTGCAAAATGGAATTGGGAATACGATGCAGGGCACGCGCACTTCTGGGATTAAAGAGGATCACTTTGTTCATGGAATTTAAAGGTAATAAATGATAGGCTATTGAGACAGGAGAACAGAAAAACAATTTCTGCAACAGAGACGCCATCTAATCCTTAAATGATGTGTATTTTCGTAGAATTAAAAAATTTGCAGATTCCAAGTCATCTTAAAAAACTCATCACGGGCCTGACCATTCCGCAAGAGTACTGTTGCCTGGCAATGGAGGGATTTCCGAATCCATTGCGTACGTACCTTACGTTAGGCAATTTTACCGTCAATCGCGACGTAACCCACGCACATTTGTTTCTGGGCTATAAACCGCTAGTCATCGGAATCCCGATAGTGATTGCGAGCGAGGACTTCCAGATTTTGCAAAAAAATGAAGAAATAGTTTTGCATTTCATGCAGGATCCAACAGCGACCGATCTGGGCCGGCATGAATTTCAAACCGAAGGAGACGTGGCGAAGTTGATTCTTCGGAAACGGGAAGTAGTGTTACTGGATGAATATGCCCTTTTCGTATATGAAGGTGTAGCTGGTGAACACTCTTTTCTGAGCCGCGGACACCAGCTTGTGAACACGGTGTTACAAAAGCTGAGACGGGTTCAGCCAACAAACGTTAATCTAAAGGGCAACCTTTGGGATCAGGTGCGTATTGCGTATTCAATTCCAAGACAGATTTCTATTATTACAGTCAGTGATGGTACATTGATCAATATGTTCCCTACGGATCTACACGGTCTAGTTGGGAAAAATTTTTATGCAGGTTCACTTCGGATCGGAGGAAAGGCCAATGAACAAGTGGAGAAGTATAAAAGGATCGTCATTTCGAAGGTTGATGTATCCTCGCACCGGGAAAGTTATTCACTTGGAAAGAATCATATGGCCGAGCTTCGGGGAACCGATGCTTTTTTAATTCATGAGGAAAGGTCTTCGATTTTTAAGTTTCCATTGCCGTATTCAGTAGTCAGTTACGCTGAGCTGATCTTAACCAAATCGATTGACCTTGGCGTTCATCGTATTCATCTGTATGAAGTAGTTCATCAGGCAGAAGTTCAGCCGAATTGCAAAACGCTGGGGCATATTCATCAGTATTACGCGCAGTGGAGAGCTAATCATGGACTGGAGACACAACTGTATTTCCGGTAAAGTATATGAAGATAATTCACTTGTCTTATGAACGTAGTATGGCGTATGCCGAACCGGAATTGTGGTTAAAGCGAATTAATTTTTTTTCTATACTGGTAGAACAAATGGCCAAAACGGCCGATGTAAAGAGTATTCATTTCATAAACCATTCCGGAATGGTCCAAAGAAAGGGTGCGGAGTTCCATTTTCTGAAAATCAGCAGACTTCAATTGTTGTTCCCTGTTGGAATTCATCAATATGTCGCAGGACTTAACCCTGAAATAGTGATTGTCCATGGACTCTCTTTTCCCTGGCAAGTGTTGTGGCTTCGCCTGCAATTAGCCAATAGTATCAAGATTGTTATTCAACACCATGCTGAACGGCCCCTCCGGCATTATAAGAGAATACTTCAGAAATGGATAGATCCTTTTATTTCAGCCTACTTCTTTACTTCGTTGGAACAGGCTCGCCCATGGGTGGAGGAACGGCAGATTGAGAGCATGGAAAAGGTCCATGAAATAATGGAAGTCCCCTCTGTTTTCGCGCCCATTGACCGGAAGGTGGCCATGTTGAAAACCAACGTAACCAATGGACGGAATTATTTATGGGTTGGCAGGCTTGATTCGAATAAGGATCCGATTACGCTCGTTCATTCATTTGCTCGCTTTGCAAAAATTAGCCAGGATGCACACGTATACCTTATCTTTCACGGCGATGAGTTAATCAATGAGGTAAAGGAGATTTTGTTGGCGTTCCCAGGCATTTCGGATCGGGTTACATTGGTGGGAAAAGTGGCGCACGATGATTTAGTATACTGGTTCAACAGTGCCGATTTTATTATTTCCACTTCCCATTACGAAGGAAGTGGTATCGCGGTGAGCGAAGCCATGTCGTGCGGATGTATTCCTATACTGAGTAACATCCCCTCGTTTCGTATGATGACAGGGAATGGGACCTGCGGGATAACCTTTGCTCCCGGGGACAGGGATGGATTATTACAGGCTCTTCAAAAGAGTGAGGGGTTGGCCGTATCAGTTGAGCGTGACCGTGTGTTGGATCAATACAAGCGAAATTTATCAGCCGAAGCAATTTCGGAAAAAATGATTGGGGTATGTGAGAAAATTCTGAGCGGTAAGGATTAAACGATTAATGAAAAAGCAGGCGATAGCAATCATTATTCCCGGAGGAATCGGAACAGGCCACAACAATATGGGTGTGCCGGTGCTGGAGCGTCTGGTTAAACTTCTGTCCGCGGAGTTTAGTATTACGGTGTTTTCGCTATTTAGGGTGAATGAGAATTACAAGCCAGATGGTTTCGAACTGATTAGTATCGATAAACGTAATCCGGTTTTAAGGATGGTCAGTTTTCTCCTGACATTTCGCACACAGCACCGGTCAACTTCCTTTCAGGCAGTCCATGGGTTCTGGGTTTTACCGGGTGGACTATTGGCTGTTTTAGTAGGAAAGATATTTTCAATAAAGAGTATTGTCAGCGTTCTGGGAGGCGATGCCATTGCGTTAAAGGAAATCAACTACGGGCAACTTCGGAATCCTTTTTCCAGAAGGTTAATATTTTTCACATTAAAGTACGCTGACGAAGTGAATGCCCTCACGAATTATCTGGTAAACAATCTTCGTCAGGCTGGGTTCACCCGCGACGGTATTCGCATAATTCCCTGGGGAATTGATACAAAAATGTTTTCGTGCCAGGAAAAGAAACTGCAAAGGCCTGTCAGATTTCTTCATATTGGAAATCTGCATCCGGTGAAGGATCAGGAAACCTTGTTGAAAGCATTCAGAATAATCAGTGAAACAGTTGATTCCACTCTGACAATTATTGGAGAGGGTGTTTTGCGGACCAGGATTCTCACGCTGATAGATCAACTTCAGTTGCAGGACAGGGTAACGGTTTTAAATCCACTTCCCTATGAACAACTTCCCGGTTATTATCACCAGGCTGATATCTTACTGCATACTTCTCTTTCGGAAGGTCAATGCGAAGTGGTGACAGAAGCCATGAGTGCCGGAGTATTGGTTTGCGGAACAAAAGTCGGATTGATGGCCGATTTACCGGATTGTTGCATTTCGGTGGCAATAAGGGATTATGAGCAATTGGCGCTTCAGGTATTGGAAGTGATTGCCGATGAACAGCGACTATCTGCGGTAAAAGAAAGAGCACACCAGTGGACGGCAGTTAAATCAATTTATTGGACAACGGACCAAATTGCGGATCTTTATAAACCGAAATGAACCAAAGCAGTCAAAAGTCAAGGATAGCCATATTTGGCATGGGAACCCTGGATGCAGGTAATCTTGGTGTTCCGGTAATGATTGATTTGTTTGGCCGTTTGTCATCTGATTTTGATATTGTTTTTTATAGTTTTCTTCCCATCGATACATCTTTGGTGCCAGAATCCATTATTGTCAGACAGCCAGTATCATGGCATATGCCCTGGAGGGTAAAATATCTTTTAGTAGGTTTGCGGTGTGCCTGGGATCACCTATTGAACCCGTTTTCATTGTTGTTTGCAGTATCCGTGTATCCTAGTGCCCTTTGCGCAACTTTCTTAGGTAAGTTATTTCGGCGCCCTTCCATCGTACAACTTATTGCCACTGAAGGAGGAACGTCGTCTGGTGCTGATTTTGGAAATCTTACGGTGCCCTGGCTTGAAAAAATCACACGTTCCGTTTGTAAAAGAGCTGACTTTGTTGTTACAGTGGCGGATTACCAAAAAGCAATCGCTGAAAAGAACCTGGATACCCGTAAAGAAATGATTATACTTCCTCTACGAATTAATACAAAAATGTTTCCTTACCGTGAGCGGAGTTTATCTTTCCCTGTCCAGTTTATTCAGATTGCATTTTACAGTGCCCTAAAAGATCAGGACACCATGTTCGCTGCGTTTGCCAAGATCGCGCAAAAAATTGCGTGTAACCTAACGGTTATAGGCGAAGGATTTAATGTACCCAAGGTGCAGCAGATGATGATTGACCTAAAAATTTCTGATAAGGTCACATTCACAGGGTACATTAAGAATCAGGAGCTTCAAATTTATTTGAACAATGCCCATATATTATTACATACGGCGCGCTTCGAAACCGGGTGTGCTGTTATCCAGGAAGCGATGGCAAGCGGTGTAGCCGTATGTGGAACAAAAGTGGGGATTCTGTTTGATATAGGAGAACAGTACGCTGTTATAGTTCCTCCGGGTGATGTAGATCAATTAGCAGAAAAAATTCTGCAATTGGTGCGCGATCCGCAAGCCTATCATCGCATAAAAAGCAACGCTTATGCATGGATTACACAGTTTGATGCGGAATGGTCGTATAAGAATTATCTTTCCTTCTTTGAGGCCATTCTTTCAGGAACACGTAAGGACTAAGACGGTACGGCCACCGGATGTAACTTTCCATTCTCTAAATTGTATATTGAATCAAAGAAATCGGTTCGGGTTAATTTGTGTGTCACCATGATAATTGTTTTTTTTTGGAGGGCAAGCTTCTCCAAGATGTTCAGGATCTCCAACTCCAGGAATGTGTGTACTTGATTTGTAATTTCATCCAGCAAAAATACGTCGGTGTTCGCATACAGGGCACGAGCAATGGCTATTCTCTGTCGTTGACCTCCTGATAATTTGGCTCCTCTTTCGCCTATCTTAGTATCAATACCATGTGCCATTTGAATGATCATTTCACGGAGGTCCAATTCGTCAATGAGTTGTGAGATTTTTGTCCTATCAATTTCATCTACAGGTATTCCGAAAGCAATGTTCTCAGCGATTGTACCATCAAGTATATAGGGATTTTGAGGAACATAACCCAATACTTTACGCCAGGCCAAATTATCCGTGACTGGATTTCCATCAACCTGCATTTCCCCCTCAGTCTCTTTTAGAAACCGAAGCAGGACGAGCAATAGTGTGGTCTTACCTTCTCCTGATTTTCCGACTAATGCAACTTTCTCACCCTTTCGAATCTGCAAGGATACATCGTCTATTATGTTTACGCCGCCCGGATAGGCAAAGCTGACACCCTTCAACAAAATCTCCCTTTGAAAACCGAGGCCCGTGGAAAATGGATTGAGTTGTTGGTACCGGTAACTGGATAGTGCACGTAATTCTTCCAACAGGTGCTCGTGTATCCGGATCTGTTGCGTGCCATGTAGTATCCTGTTAATTGATGGAATAACCCTGAAGCTGGCTCCTGTATAAATACCTAATAACAGCAATGTCTCCTGGTAAGGTTGCTCAGTGGAAACAGAATAGATGATCAGAAAGCAAAGAATGAGCGCTACAATAATTTCAGTAAGTCGGATGGTTCCCGATTGAATAAGCTGATCCTTGATGAATATTTTTGTAATAGCTGTACTCAGGCTACGAAACCGGTTGTGGAAAAATGGCTCTTTACCCGATGCCTTGATCTCTGTAAATCCTTCAATGGATTGCAGAGCATATTTTAAATACAAGGGATATTTTTCTTTCATCTCATGATTAATTTCCTGAAGGTGTTTTTTCATCAGCCGGTAGTATAGGAGAATGGGTAAAAGGATGAGCAGGAGCAAAACGACGACTTTGTAATCATAAAACGCTAATCCTGCCATAATAAAGGCAACTATAAATCCCTCTGAAATAAGGCTTGCGATAGGCAGTATAATGTTATTGGCAAAAGCAAGCGGATAGTTTGTAATACGGTTTAACTCACGCGTAAAGTCACTTTTTGTAAAATCCAGGTAATTCCTATCAAGGTAGTGCGCAAGTGCCCTGGAAGACAGATCATTACTTATCCCAAAGGCGAAACGTGTTTTTGTGTTTGCAATCCAGGCGCTTATGAGATTCTTAATAAGAATGAATGCAAAAATGGAGGCTGCGATAGCCATGATAAAGACGTTGATGGAAGAAACATCAAGGCTTGAATAAATTTTATGCCCTACTGTGTTGGTTGATAGGAACTCGGGATTAATAACAAAAACCAATAAAGGTAGAAAGGATGCGAGGCTGAAAAAATCCAGGAAGGCATTGAATATCATTAAGGCAACAATCCAGATAGCTTTTTTCCGGTCGTTGGAATTTAGCAACGAAAGGAATGAAAGAAAGATGGTTTTGACTGAATTCAAGGGACTAATGTAGCAAGAAAGTTAATTCTCCCTGGCTCAAAAATGAGTGTTGGTGTACTGTGATAAATTTTCCGCGATAAAAAATGCCCAAATGCAATATCTTCTCTGTTTTTTATTTCAGACATTTAAAAAAATTCACGTTTTATATTGGTTTCCTCCATTAAAATTGTAATTTCATAACTGCTATAAGGGTTGTCACAACAACGTTTGATTTATTTAGGATTAGGAGCCCATCCGTTGACTGAATTAGTTTTAAACTTAAATAAATCGGTTATGAAAAAAATTCAACTCTCAATTGTGGGTATTTTATTATCCATTGTATTGCACGCGCAAAACACGAATTTCGGAGTTTCCTCCGGTACAGGAGGATCTGGAAACAGTTTTTTTGGTTACTTCGCTGGGAATGTTGCAACCAGCGCCGATAATTCTTTTTTTTGGGTTTCCAGCGGTAGGATAACTACGACTGGTAAAGGAAATACCGGTTTCGGTGCTTACACGCTTTACAACAACATAACAGGGATAGACAATACTGCCGTTGGAATAGGGACGCTAGCTTTCAATACAGCCAGTTATAACACAGGTCTGGGTGGAGGTGCTCTTAACGTTAACACCACAGGAGCTGAAAATACAGCAGTTGGTTACAGGGCTCTATACGTTAATAGCACAACTTCTTTCAACACTGCAGTTGGATCTCGGCACTTTACTCAAATACAACGGGTGGAGACAACACTGCCATTGGTTCCTTGGCATTGAGTTTAAATGTTTCAGGAAACGGAAATACCGCAGTCGGAAGAAGTGCGTTGTATTCAAGCACCGGGAACAATAATACAGCTGTGGGTTATCTGGCGTTGTGGAACAATACCACAGGTTCACACAACACTGGTATTGGAAAGGACGCGAGCTATAACAATTCCTCGGGTAGTTATAATACGGGAGTTGGACATGCCGCGAATTTTTCAGTTACTACGGGCACTGGCAACACCTCTATTGGTTACTCTGCTGGCACAAGTCTTGCCAATGCCGTTAACACAACCGCATTGGGCTGGTTGGCACAGCCTTCAGCATCTAATCAAGTTAGAATTGGAAACTCAGCAGTTACTAGTATTGGAGGAAACACAATTTGGAGCAACTTTTCTGATGGTCGTTTCAAAAAGGAAGTGAAAGAGGATGTGCTAGGACTGGCCTTTATCAATTTACTGAGACCAGTAAGTTATATTTTGGATAGGGATGAGATCGACAGTTTTATGGGTGTGCCAGATAATGAAAGAGCACAACTAAAACAATTAAGAGGAAACCCAACCCGGGAAATAGGCTTCATAGCTCAAGACGTCGAAAGTTTAATTAACAGTTCAAAAACAACGTTCCACGGCGTTGTTAAACCGCAAGGTGACAAGGATGTTTATGCAATCGGCTATGCAACTTTCGTCGTTCCGCTAGTAAAGGCAGTACAAGAATTATCCGAGATGATTGAGGAGCAACATAAAATGTTGGAGGAGCAGAAATTACGTATTGATTCTTTATCAGCACAACTTGGCGATAAGGACCTAAATAAAACTAGAGAAACTTCTGTTGGTAAAGCGATACTTTTCCAAAACAGCCCAAATCCATTCTCAATAGACACCGAAATCAAGATGGAGTTGCCAGAAAGCATAAGACAAGCTGAAGTAATCATATATAACATGGAAGGGACACAATTGAAATCAATACGAATTAACGATAGGGGTATCACGGAAGCTAAGATTTCGGCCGGCGAGTTAAGACCTGGGTTGTACATTTACTCATTAATTGCTGATGGCGAAGTTATTGATATCAAAAGGATGGTTTTAAGACAGTAGCTAAAATCGACCCATAAAAATTTTAATTTGGGCATCGCTAGAATTTCAATTTACCTTCTCTAATAAGGAGGCTGAGCGCAGTAAATTTGAGTTCTTGGCGATGCCCTAAATTCAACGGTTCTAGCATCGATCGTTTAAAAGCCGATCCACCTGAACAGCAAGTAAACGAACCACATCTAGCTTTTGTTGGGGTTTAAGTTCGATCAATTGTTGCTAACGGGGAATTCTAATCCAGGGAAATGGTGACAAATCTGTAACAAACCATTTTCTGAGAATCCTGTTTTTGATCTTCAAAGGATTATAGATTATTGCTGGATTAAATTCGTTTAAAGCGTCAATCGAATGATGGTAATAATGCCTTTCCATTTCCGGATGCCCAATAGAGGCAAAATAGTGAGCACTTCGTTTTCTGGCCTCTGTCAACTGGTCGGCACGGTAAAATGGGCTGTCAAGTATGTGAATTTCACCACGGTCCTTTAGCAGGGGAAAGATATGCTTAAATAAGTCCGGTAGGTTCTTGAAATACTGAATGGCAGCTGCGAGAATGACAACATCAAATGAATTCCTGACGAAGATATCATCAGCGATATTGCCGAACACAAAGTGAACTCGTTTAGAGGATTTGAATGCTTCTGCCGCTTGTTTCAATTCCAAAAGGTTTACATCTAGCCCCACAACGGTATAGGCTGTCGATGTGGCCATCCTGTTGCTCAGCCATCCGTTGCCGCATCCAATTTCCAGAATAGATGTGATGCCTTTTTTGCGGTTCAGAAAGTTAAGGAGGTTTTTTGTGGTTTTGGTTCGAATTCTCCACTCCTGACGATGGGGGTTATCATGGGCTACTTCAGGCAGCGCCCTCAACTGATCAGCACTGTAAATCCTGTTTTCAGCCGCCCGTGTATTGATATAGTCATCCTGAAAGGGGACTGAGTCGAGTCCTATCTGGGCAGATAAATTATTTTCGACCTTCGAGAATCGGTTAGAAATGAAAAGATGATCAATCATTATCATGAAGAATTCTTGTACCACTGCATGCCTATACGGGATATGATTGTCGAAATTTTCAATCGAAGCAACGAAGGTGTAAGTCCTGAGTCCTTTCGGGCTGAGTGATACTTTACCTCGCTGATCACTCGTTTCACCGCATAATCGTAGTATCTTCTGGAGTAGGTTCGTTTAAAATCTATCTGGCGATCATTACTCGTTTCCCAATCGGGAGCCGTTGTGCGATGCGCTTCAATTTCTTCGTAAAGCTCAGTGCCCTTAATCGGATAAGCAACCGTTATCGTGAAATGATCGGGATCCGATTCCTTCAGGTGATGGATCGTTTCTTCGATATCTTCCTCTGTTTCTCCCGGATAACCCAGCATGATAAATGTACCGGCTTCAATGTCATATTGTTGGGTAAGTTGAATCATGGCTCTGACCTGATGGACATCCACCCGTCGGTCCATGAGGTCGATTACTTTTTGTGACCCGCTTTCTGCGCCGATCCAAACCCTGAAGCATCCTGTTTCTTTCAACATACTGATTACTTCCTCGTTCATGCGATCCGCGCGGGTTATGCATTCATAGGGAATAGAGACATTTTGTTTTTTCAGGGCATCGCGAAAGGCAGTTAGCCATTTATGGCTGATTGTAAAGACATCATCAACAAACCATAGTGAGTCCGGGTTATAATCTCTTTTGATCATGGCCAATTCCTCAACAACTTTTTCAGCTGACCGCCTGCGGTAACTCAACCCATATACGGCGCGGCTGCACCATTTGCAGGTGTAAGGACATCCCCTCATGGTGCTTACTGAAATCGCATTTTTACCATGGTACTTCTTCCACGAATCCAGATACGGATGAAGATTTATTTTGTTCCGGTTGGGAATGGGGAGTTCATCAAGGTCCTTGATTTTTTCGCGCGGTAGCGTTTGGATGAAAACGTCATCCATCAGAAAAGCTATCCCTTCAATTTTCCGAAAGTCCCGCTCCCCCGGCCTGCCTGCCGCAGCTTCAGCGAAGGAAGGAGAGGGATTTAGGCTGTCTTCAAAGTCCCTCTCCCCCGGAGAGGGATTTAGGGTGAGGCCTTGCACCAGTTCAAACATCGTCTCCTCACCTTCACCGATCACAATATAATTTGCACCGTAACGCAGAAAATTTTCCGCACTGTATGTCACTTCGGGTCCACCCAGAATAATTGCTGTTTTTGGCAATTTGTCCTTGATGAAACGAATCATTTCAAGGACATTCAATTTGGTCATCAGGTTTACATAGATCCCGATGATGTCGGGCTTTCGGGAGATCAGGTGATTTTGAAATTGATCCTTGGAAGAAAACGTAGTATCAAAAACCTCATTTTCAATCCCCTGATTTTCCAGAAAGGTGCTGATGTAAATCAAACCCAGTGGAGGGTATGGGCGCATGATTTGTTGTTCCTTACTATCCTCATTCAAAAAGTAAGCATGCGTAAGGAGTACCGTCATTTCAGCTTAAGGTCAATCAGGTAATGATCGGCCATTCCGGAGAGAATCGGAAACCGATTCAGTTTTTTTTCAAGGCGGTCCAGCCGGCGCAGGAACCGAGGTCGTTTTATTAAAAAATTTTCCAGGTAGGAAGGTGGTAAAGCGATGCCAATAGCCCGCTTGGATATACATTCGAAGTCATTCTTCGTCCATTTTTTTATCTGACGCGGCCAATAGTACCAGGTCTTAATGGTTGTGGCCTGCAAATCCGCTTTCACTTCTTTGGATGTCCAGCGGCGGAAGATGTTGAAGACCTTCAACTTGAATAGAAAGTACAAGGACTCCCATAAACAGAACTTGGGCATTATAACACCAACAAACCTGCCCTGGGGGGAAAGTAGTTTAGGTATCTTCCGCATCAGTTTTTGCATTGATTCCGGACTAATACAATTCAAACCACCGAAATTGGAGAAGATCAGATCAAATTTCTTGTCGAAAACAGTTTCATCCACACTATCCAGGTCAAGGTAGTGTGACGTGATTTTGTTTTGCATGGAAAATTGATTTGCTTTTTGTGCGGTAAGCTTGAGCATTTCTTCCGACACATCCGTGGCGACTATATTAAAACCCTTTTCACTGAAGAGTAAGGCATCTTCGCCCGTTCCACAATTCAATTCGAGTATTTCAAGTCCATTAAGTTCCGGTGTAATCTTTTCGAGATAGGACCACACCTGCTTCCGCTGGAGCTGCCCGATGACACTTCGGGTGAAGTGGGCATCGTATGTGGTGGCGATATGGTCAAATGGTGCGGCCATCTATTGTTATAATGCGGAATATGGATTATTTGTTTACCAAAGTTCTGGTCATTTCTCCTGTCTGCTTGTTCCTGCCGGACGGGGAATGTAATTGTTCAAGTTTTTTCAATTTTTTCTGTTGAGCGAATGAAGTAGGAATATAATAAAATGTTGCCAGTCCGGACCGCAAATCTCCGTAGTTAAGACGCTCCGGGTGGTGAAAGAGTTTCCGAAATATGGCATAACCTTTGTGCTTTCGGTAGACCGCATGAATGTACCGATGAAGCTCCTTGTAATAGGAACTACTGAAGGTACTTTTGAACATCATGGAAAGGTCGTCCGAATCGGTCCAGTTTTGTTTCTCGTTCAGCTGATCTTTCACTTTATCATAGAATTTGGTCCCGGGCAACGGATAAGAAACAGAAATCCCCATTTCATCGGGCATAAGATCCAAAACCATTTTTAAGGTAGCGTCTATATCCTCCCGGGTTTCGCCCAGATATCCAAATTGCAGGAAGAACCCTACTTTTATACCCTTTTCTTTCATCCGTTGAGTAGCCTCATAAATTTGCGGCACCGTTGTTCCTTTGTCCATGGCATCCAGAATTTTTTGGGACCCGGATTCGGCTCCAACCCAGATGGTGTCCGCCCCTGATTGAACCAATGCATTTAACGTGCCATCCTCCAGCAGCAAATCAACCCGCGATTGAATCTTGAACTTAAAATTTAGTTTTCGTGCTTTCACCTGTTCGCTAAATTCCTGCACCCAGCCAGGCTTCAGTCCGAAGATGTCATCGCTCATCCAGAAATGATCGGGCGAATAGGCCTTAATCAGGAATTCGATTTCATTTATAACGTGAGCAGGTGAACGGGATGTATACCGGTTTCCATAAATCGGTTTTGCGCACCAGTTACATTTAAATGGACATCCGCGCGTTGTGGCAAGATTTAATGAGAAATACCCATGGTGTCTTTTCCAGATTGCCCTGTAAGATTCCATATCTATAAGGTCCCATGCGGGCAGCGGAAGTTCATCAAGGTCCCGGAGCACAGGTCGCGGAGGCGTAACTACCGATACCGAATTTTTCCTGTAAACAATACCGGGTAATTTTGCCGGATCGTCATCCCTGTCCAGTATCGCAATCAACTCCTTAAGCGTCTGTTCTCCTTCACCCTTAACAACATAGTCAACTCCATGATCAAAATATTTTTCATAGTGATCGGCTGCATCTGAACTGGACAGAATCACTTTGCAGTTGAATCGTTTGGCTTCAGCAGCCATAAAAAACGCAGCCTCCCGCATATTGGTAAGACACATTTTCGTCAGGTAGTTAAAACCATCATCATAGATGACTACATAGTGGGGAAGATGTTGCTTCAACAGTGGAGTTATTTCCCGGGGATTATCCTTCAGATTGGTATCAAACAAACTGACATCATACCCTTGTGCCCGCATGACGGCAGCAGCCAGGATGGTGCCCAACGGAGGATAGGGTTGTTTAAACCGCCACTGTTTTGCATCGAGCTTGTAGAAATAAGAATGAGTGAACAGTATTTTCATGCCCGGTGGCTTTTAATTCTTTATTTCAGGGGTTAAACTTTTGCCGTTCACCGGCTCCAGACCGGAGAGGAATTCAAATCGTTCTATCTTTTTGGCGTGCAGCTCGATGACCTTGCGCTGGAAATGCTGAGGGTGGTTTTTCGACGCATATTCTTTCGATTTAAACGCAACATCAAAATCAGCAGATGAATAGTCCTTCTCGTACATTCGCTTCCAGCGCCTGCGGGTTAGCTGTCTGAAATACGCCTCAACCCTATCCGCAAAGAATAAATTGGTAATCCATTCCAGCATTTTTTTTGCGCCTTCCGTTTTTGATGCGGGTACCGTAGCCGTTGATCTCTGCATATAATTGGGAAAAAAATCCTTTAGCCAGGTATTTGCGGCCATAAGACGTTCGTAATGCCGTGCACCATACAAGGGAAGGACCGTGGCGAGCTCTGTGGCCGTGAATAGATTCTTTTCTTCGATTTCCAGATGATCTTCATCTATGAAATAATTGACGCAAAAATATTTGTGGGAGTTTGATAAAAAGAATCTTTTATACGCTACCAGCAATGTGCGCGCAATCCAGAGTCTTCCAGGTGCAGTAATAACGAAAAAATCCAGATCGGATTTTTCGTCCATGTAGCCTTTTGACAAAGAACCTGATGCCAGGACCGCCCTGACAAATGGAAATTTTGAAATGAAGGTTGATGTCTCTCCCGCAAGCTTATAAAATTCGTCTGCAGTCCGATTACCTTTTTTCCTTCTCTGAACAATAGATTCAGGTGGTTGAATACTGTAGAATTCCTCAAGCCGATAGACAACGTGGTCGTTTGCCAAGGAATTCAACGTCATCACAACATCATTTTCGGTGATGCTATTCATCCCAAGAAATTTAAATACCTCGGCGCCCGTTAATGGGTAGTTGAAAATATCATAATACAACAGTGTCCTTACAACCTGCTTCTTCAGGATACGGTCGGTGTCAGGAATGTTTAATTTCATTGTTAATTAAAAACGCATATGTTGCATAATACCTCTTCTGTGTAAATGGATTTAAACAATCCGTAAGCTCCTTCACCAATCTATACAACTGTTGTGGTAACATTTTTTTATTATCAAGTCTTGCCCGGTGAAACATATGATAACTGCTTCAATGTTTTATTATTAAAGGTTTCACGCTCCTCATCAACTGTCCAGCCCCATTTATTGAAGTAGCTGAAAGCGCTTCGGAGACTACACCAGAATAGCCAGGGGTCCTTGTACGAACCTCGTTGATGGTGGTGAAAGATGGTTGCTTCCGGGTAATACACAGTCCGGAAATATTTATGAATGCGTCTGGACATGTCAGTGTCTTCCGTATAAAGAAAAAAGCGCTCATCAAAGAGCCCTACCTTTTTTAATGCGTCCATTCGCAAAAACATAAAGCAGCCGGAAAGAAAGGGAACGTCCATAATCTTATCATACCCGGTGAACTGAAGCTCATAGGTATAGTTCTCTTTTTGCCATGAGGATTTTAAGAATCCGAAGAACCTCCTTATCAACAACGTCTTAGGTGAAGGTAAAAGCTTGCAGAGTGGTTGTAGTCTTCCGTCCGGGTACAGCACTTTGGGCATTGCCTGACCAATGTCCGGGTTAGACTCCATAAATTGATAAAGTTTGGTCACCACCGTAGCATCAAAGTAAACATCAGGGTTAAGTACCAGGTGATATTTTGAATTGTCGATCACCCGGCGCAAAGAAATATTATGACCGGCGCCAAAACCGACATTTTTAGCGTTAAATATGTACGTAATCCTTGGATTATAAGCCAGGTACTTGAGTTGATCGGTTGGTGAATTGTCCAGTATATAAAGCCTCGAATCTTGTGTGCTGCACAAGAAACTATGAATGGTCTGCGCCAGAACATTGGCGGGATTCCGGTAGACAACAATAGAGGCACTTAGGTCTTTCATCTTGGGCTCAAAAAGAAATGTACGAAAATTATTTCATGTGTTTGAACACACATTAAAACAGTATTTGAATTTCAATAAAAAGGGTGGAATTTTAGAGCAAACGTTTGTCAAGTAAAACCAAACGCTTTTTTTTATGAATACGATCCAAAGTTTTGAAGATTACCGGAACCAATACCAATACAGCATTGAGAGACCTGAGGATTTCTGGGCTGAAGTAGCCAGTGATTTTGTCTGGAGAAAAAAATGGGACAAAGTTCTGGAGTGGGATTTTCACAAACCTGAAGTAAAATGGTTTAGCGGCGGGAAGCTTAACATTACTGAGAATTGTATTGATCGTCACCTAGCCACCCGCGCTGGCCAGACGGCAATTATATGGGAGCCCAATGATCCGAAGGATGAATCCTTAAGAATCACCTATCAGGAACTTCATGATCAGGTTTGTAAGGTAGGCAACATGCTGAAGGCTCATGGAATCAGGAAGGGTGATCGTGTTTGCATCTATATGCCTATGGTGCCGGAATTGGCCTATGCCGTTTTGGGATGTGCCAGGATTGGTGCCGTCCACTCCGTTGTTTTCGCAGGATTTTCTTCCGGTTCGCTCGTCGACAGAATAAATGACTCGGGTTGCAGACTTGTGTTGACTGCTGATGGTTCCATACGAGGTGGGAAGAAAATTGATTTGAAAGGAATTGTAGATGAAGCGCTGCTGAAATGCCCGACGATAGAAACTTCAGTTGTCCTGCAGAGTATACAATCAAAGCCGGTGATGAAGCAGGGCCGCGATTTTTGGTGGCATGAGGAAATGAGCAAAGTTGATTCAACCTGCCCCCCTGAAGTGATGGATTCGGAAGACTTGTTGTTTATTCTGTATACATCAGGTTCAACCGGTAAGCCGAAAGGCATGGTACATACGTGCGGTGGCTACATGGTGTATATCAACTATACTTTCCGAACGGCATTTCAATACCAGGAAGGGCAGGTGTTTTGGTGTACAGCAGATCTGGGATGGATCACCGGTCACTCGTATATTCTATATGGTCCCCTTTCTGCAGGAGCAACAACGGTAATTTTCGAAGGAATTCCATCATGGCCTGATATGGGCCGGTTCTGGCAGGCTATTGAACGCCACAAAGTGAATATCTTCTATACGGCACCAACCGCAATTCGTTCCCTGGAAAAGGCACCTCTGAGTTTTGTGGAACGAAGTGATCTTTCCTCACTCAAAGTTCTCGGAACGGTAGGCGAGCCGATCAACGAAGAAGCGTGGCATTGGTACGATAAACACATAGGCAAAGGACACTGTCCCATTATAGATACCTGGTGGCAAACTGAAACGGGAGGCTTTATGATATCACCGATAGCAAACGTAACGAAATTAAAGCCTGCCCATGCAACACTTCCCTTACCCGGAATTCAGCCTGCAATGATGGATGAACAAGGCAAAGAAATTACCGGGAAGGTAGGGGAAGGAAGGCTTACGATTAAATTTCCCTGGCCGTCGATGGCCCGCACCATCTACGGGGATCACCAGCGATTTAAGGAGACGTATTTTTCGACTTTTCCAGGAAAGTATTTTACCGGCGACGGTTGTAAGCAGGATGAAGATGGTTACTACAGGATAACGGGCCGGGTGGACGATATCATTATTGTCTCTGGCCATAATATGGGAACGGCAGAAGTGGAGAGTGCGATCGATGAACATTCAGCCGTCTGTGAAACAGCTGTAGTAGGGTATCCGCACGATATCAAAGGCCAGGGTATTTATGCATTTGTTATCTGTTACGACAAGCCCTCGGAAGAAGACAAACTTCGCGCTGAGATCCGGGATACGGTATCCAAGATTATTGGACCGATTGCAAAACCTGACAAGATTCAGTTTGTCAGTGGACTCCCTAAAACACGATCAGGCAAAATTATGCGAAGAATACTGAGGAAAGTGGCTGAAGGAGATACCTCCAATCTCGGTGATATAACGACGTTGTTGGATCCCGGGGTGGTAGAGGAAATTAAGGCGGGAGCTTTATAACAAGCTGCTTAAACTTACTGTGTATGCTACGCACATGCCACTGCCAGTCCGCCAGCCGGCGGACGAGGCCCTGCTGAAACATGCTGGAGTTTGTGTGTGGATGTGACAGAGCATGGATTGTACAACCATATAATGCACATTCACTAAGAATGCTGACAATGTAGGATTAGCCGGTCGCCTTTACTTCATTCGGCAATACAGTTCCGGCATCGAAACCTTTTAAGTTGGAGAGGGTCGTTTCTGCTATTTGATCCATTGCTTCCTTGGTAAAGAATCCCTGGTGTGCTGTAATCAATACATTGTGAAAACTCATCAACCGTGTAATGGTATCATCTTCAATGATATGTTCCGATAAGTCACGAAAGAAAAGCGATTCCTCCTGCTCATAGACATCAATGCCCAATGCTCCCAGCTGACCGGTTTTAAGGGCGCTTATGACACTTTGGGTATTGATCAGACCGCCGCGGCTGGTGTTGATCAGCATAGCGCCAGGCTTCATCTTTATGATGGTATCCTTGCTAATAAGATAGCGCGTTTTTTCATTCAGCGGACAGTGCAGGGAAAGTACATCCGACCTTGACAAGACTTCTTCCAACGGACAGTACGCCACCCCTGCTTGAATCATGTTTTCATGTTCTTTAACATCATACGCAACGACCGTGCAGCCAAATCCCAACATTATTTTCGCGAAGACCTGGCCAATATTTCCTGTCCCAATTACCCCGATGGTCTTTCCAAAAAGGTCAAATCCCATCAACCCGGCAAGTGAAAAATTCTGTTCGCGAATACGATTATAGGCTTTATGGGTTTTTCTATTCAAGGCCAGAATCATTGCCACGGCGTGTTCAGCAACTGCATGCGGTGAATAGGCAGGAACGCGCACAATCTTAATGTTATGTTCAGCCGCGGCATGAAGGTCAACATTATTAAATCCGGCACAGCGCAAGGCAATAATCTTTACACCCTTTGCCGCGAGCAACTCAATTACAGGCCGTGTAACCCGATCGTTAACGAATACACAAATAGCCTCTGAAGACTGAATGAGGTTGACACTTTTGTCATTCAATGATACTTCAAAGAATTCAATGGAGAACCCAAAGCGCTTATTGTGTTCTTCAAAAGACAGTTTGTCGTAGGATTGTGTGCTGAAGAAGGTGAGTTTCATAGTAGATTGAAATCGGTACGCTATTCGTAGGGATTTGTTACAATATGCAAGGTCCTTTAATTACATAATGAAACAAGAGTCTGCAATAATCTCAACTGTGTTGTCTGACAACTTCATACAAGGCGATACCGGCGGCAACGGAAACATTCAGTGACCCTATTTTTCCCTTCAAAGGAATTCGTGCAAGTTCATCGGCATCCCGCAAGAGCACGTCGCTGATGCCATCCTCTTCTGATCCGAGAATCAGGGCAACCGGGCCGGTAAGGTTCAATGAATAGATACTTTTCTCTGTTTTTTCGGTGCACGCAATTATCCGTATGCCATTTTCCCGAAGCAGCAACATGGTCTTCTTGATATCTTTTTCCCTGCATATCGGCACGTGGTTTAGCGCACCGGCAGAAGTTTTCATAGCATCGCCAGTAATTGGAGCATTTCCTTTCTCGGCAATTATAATTCCGTCAAGCCCGGCACACTCGGCCGTGCGCACCATGGCCCCGAAATTTCGGACATCGGTGATGCGGTCAAGGATAAGAAAGAAAGGTTCACGACCTTCCTGATAGGCTTTATAAATCAGGTTATCTACAGATGCAAAACTCACCATGGAAAGCAGGCATATTACTCCCTGATGGTTCTTGGTTGACAGACGTTTCAGTTTTTCAGGGGGTACAAAGACTACCGGCACATTGTTATTTCGGGCCACAGCGATCAGTTCCTTTACCAGATCATTGGACAGCCCTGATTGAATCATGACCTTATCAATATCCTTCCCAGCCAGAATCGCTTCGATTACCGCCCGAGTACCATAAATCATATCTGTTTTATCCATCGCATTACGAATGAAGATCACCCCACCAATTGATCAATGGCTTTAGCCAGTTTTCTGTCTCTTTCTGTCACAATATCACCGGCATCGTGTGTAGATAATTCAAAACTCACCTCGTTCCAGGTATTAGTCCACGTGGGATGATGATCCATTTTTTCAGCAATGATAGCCACCCGGGTCATAAAACCAAACGCTTCAACGAAGTCTTTGAATTTGAAAGTTTTCTTCATGCGATTATTCTCTACTAACCATTCCATAACAAAAGGGATTTGAAAATACTAGTTACAACTTTTCCGGAACTTGGCGATGTAATTAGTCGCCTATCAGGTTGGATTCCTCCATTGTGGGCATCATGTCCGCCTTGACTGGGTGAAAGATTTCAAAGGGCGATTATCCCGTCAATTTCTGCGGCTTTTCTATAGACCTCAATCACGGCATCACTGGAATACATCATTTTCTGAATGGTAACGCTGATGTAGTTGCCCTGCTTTGATAATTTCTCCGTTGCCTGTGTCAGGGGGAACAATTGTTTTACCAGATCTTCTTTTCCGATTGGTACGATAAATTTATAGATATAGAGTGCAGGCCAGGCGTAGTGCTCGTCAAGCTTTTCACGAAAGGAATTTATCCAGTTCTCGTCCATAGTTAAACAGCAACGCCCCCCCGAACGGTCGGAGAGGCGTTGCGAATTGTTCAAAGAGGTTAATAGAACTTGTAGCGTTCATCTACAATGTCCGAACTTTCCTTAATGGCTTCGGCAATGCCTGAACTATTGCGATTAATAGCACCTTGTTCCAGTTGCATTTTGTATGCACTATAATCTGAAAGGGAAGGGGCAGCAGTTTTTGTCTGCAGCTCCATTATAATTACGCCGTTCTCTCCGGCTACCGGCGCAGAGCGTTTGCCATTTTCCAGTGCAAAGGCCAGGCCAACTGCTTGCGGGTCGAACCCAACTGTTGGCAACGAATTACTGCTTAACTTTAGATCACTGCTTGAATAGACGTTTGCATCCGAACCGAAGGCATTGGCGATTTCTTCAAGTGTACCCTTCGCATCTTTTAACTTTTGAATGATTACCAAACCTTTTGCTTCATTACGAACTGACGGCGTGATTTCAGCTTTAACCGATTCAAACGGCCTGTAACCTTTCTTTATTTCACCGGTCATGATTGCCACGACATTTTGATCTTCAAGGTCAAATACCTGCGATATTTTTCCAATAGAGGCATCACGGAATAACCATTGTACTACCTGACGCGCTTCACCGAGTGTGCCTATACGTCGATCGCCAGCGAGAACGTTCTTTGCTTCCTGTACGGCAAGCCCTTGTTCCTTCGCTCTGGCTTCGAATTCCTTCAGCCCCGAAAGGTCGACAGCAAAAGCCTCAGCTTTGCGGTAGGCTTCATTGATGGTGACATCACTGGGGGTTATGGCGCGCTCAACAATGGCTAGTTGATAAGCTGTGTTCGTTTTTACGTTGGTGATGTCAATGATATGGTATCCAAAATCAGTTTCAACAACATCGTTTAAAACGCCTGTCCGGGTTGCTTTAAAAACAGCATCCTCAAAAGGCTTTACCATCTGCCCTGAACTGAACCAGCCAAGGTCACCGCCACGGGAGGCTGTTCCATCAGTGCCAAATTCACGTGCCTTCGCACCAAAATCAGCTCCGCCCTTTATATCCTTCAGAATATTTTGTGCATTGTCACGGGCTTCCTTCTTGGCGCTTTCACTGGTATCGGTCCATTTAATCAGGATGTGTTTGGCGCGCGCGCTGTAGACAGTATCCTCAACTATCTTTGAAACCTTTACCACTTTAAATACGCCGGCATCCAGGAAGGGTCCGAATACTTTGCCTTGAACAAGGCTGTCGACATCAATAAACGATGGCAACGTTGCAGCGGAATATTTTGAATAAGGCGTCAGACCATCCGTATTGCCGGAAGCATAGGTTGAGTCTTCCTGAGCATTGGTAAATTCTTTCACAGCACGGGCAAGATCCTGTTTCACCACCAAAGAATCGTCGGCAGAAGCAACCACAGGAATGCTAATGTATTTTACATCCCGATTTTGTTCAGTCTTATATTTCTCAATGTTCTTATTGTAATAGGCTTTAAGTTTTTCGTCACTCACCGTAACAGCTGAATCGCTCACGGCATAAAACGGAACATACACATATTTCACTTCAGCAACGTCCGTCTGTAAATGGTACTCTTGTTCGGATTCCGCAGCCGTTATGTAACTGCTCTTGATCAATAAATTTTCATACTTGATTCGTTCACGGGCGGGTTTTAAATCCCGTTGAAACAACTCCCAGCGCACCCGGTTTTCAGAGCCTTGTGGCATGGTCTTTAGTTGTGCCAAATAAGTCACTACACGGTTAGGATCGAATTGACCCGTCTCCTGATTCGTAAACGCTAATTTGACATTCTCGTCAACATTTTTGCCCTGAATCATATCCCATACTTCATCGTCGGTAACTTCAACACCTACTTTGGCATATTGGGTTTGAATAGCATGCCGTGCGATCAGCAAATCCCAGGCTTGCTGCCGTAAAGTTGGCATTTCGCGCTCGCCAGGCTCACGATTAAACTGAAGGAAATAATTTGCTTCCCGTTCGCGTATTACAGACTGATATTCTTCAAAAGAGATTTCTCTGCCTCCGATTTCCCCTACCTGGTTTCGTCCCCAGTTCAGAATGGATGAATTTCCACTAAAAAGGTCGCCTAGTATAAACGCCGCAATCGCCACAAACACGAAAACCACCACCCAGGTGCCCATCTTGTTGCGCAATGTTCCAATCAATGCCATATTCTAATTTTTAAAGAGCCGCAAATTTAACCCGTAATCTCTATTAGAAAAATAGCCCTGAAAAAAAGAGTAGCCTGAAAGGGAAAAAGGCAAAATAATGCCTTTAAATGTCGGTTTTAGTCACAGGAACAGGGAAAACGTTGCTTTGTTGGCGAGGAACACTAACCAAGGCTGTAGACACGGGGGCGGCCGTCAGGAAGTAACTGACTTGTCCGGGTCAACCTTTGCGAGAACCGTATCAATACGGTTATGCCCGGTAGTCTGGATGAGGAACGTGAAGGGGGGAATGGAAATGCTTTGCCCTTGTTTTGGGAAGTCTTCCGTATGCGACAAGATCAGTCCGCCTAGAGTCTCGTATTCGCCGGTAGGGAGCTCCCAATGGTACGTCTCATTCAGGTAGTCAATTTCCAGCCGCGCGCTCAGCAGATAGGTGTGTTCGTCCAGTTTTTGTTCCATTTGCCGGTCTTCTTCGTCATGTTCATCCTCGATTTCACCGAAGATCTGTTCGATCAAATCTTCCATGCTCACGAGTCCGGCGGTTCCTCCAAATTCGTCAACCACTACGGCGAGGCTTTTATGTTCGTTCAGGAATCGAATCATCACTTCACTGGCAAGCGTGGTTTCAGCCACAATGATTATAGGGGTGATCAGGTCTTTAATCTTTTCAGGTTTTTTGAATAGTGCTGAAGAATGGCAAAACCCGATTACTTCATCGATACTTTTGTTGTAGATGATAACTTTTGTATGGCCACTTTCTGTAAATGCTTTGCGGAGTGTCTCCACGCTTTCTCCGATTTCCACCGCTGTAATTTCCGTTCGCGGAATCATGCAGTCGCGGATTTTTACATTTTTGAATTCAATTGCTTTCCGAAAGATTTTGTTAGTAGCCGGATCTGCTTCCGGTTGCGACCGTAGTTGCGACAGCCTGCTGAAACGTGGGTTAAGCTCAGGAAATCCTTGCAACGGGTTTTGTACATCGTGCTTCTTTTGATGCATGCGCCCCATGATCAGTTCCGACAAGGAAACAACCGGATACACCAACACAAATAGTAGAGCAAAACAAATGGTGAATGGCAGGATAAGAAAAGAAAGCAGCCGGTTGGGGCTGTATCGTAATGTAATACGTGGTAACGAGGCTGTAGCAATAAGAAAGAGGACTGCTGAGAAGGCTGTTTGAATTACGATAATAAAAAATCCATTATTCAGAATGTCGGGAAGGGTTGATTGCAGCAGTGGCATCAGCCAGCGGGCGGCAAAGACGCAAAGTGCAACCAGCGATACCGTTGCGCCCATGAACGTTGTGCCAAGAAACCAGGATGCATGCATTGAGAAGAAGGAGATAACTTTCCCGGAAAACCTGCCAAGCCTGCCTTCCAGTTCCAGCTCCAATTTATTGGCTGAGCAATAAACTCGCTCGATGGTCGAAAAGAAGTAGGCGAATATCAGCGATACCAGGATGCCCGAAACCAGGAAGGAGTTCATACCTATTTCTTCTTTCTCAGGTTAAATACAAAATATAGAATAAGCGACAGCATGATCGCCCAATAGGCTTTCCCTAAACCAAGTGTCATTACCTGGTGTATACCGATGATCAGAAAGGCTACAGCAAGCGAAAGTAAAAGAACATCAATCAATTTCATGCTTGCGGTAAAAATAGTACTATTCTTTCACCTCAAACTCTCCTGCAGGTTTGGTGATTATGTAATCTGTCAAATCCTGATTGGCCTGGAGCCCTTCTCCATAAATGACATCACCTTGCTGGCGTATAGTGACAAATTTGTCAGTGAATATTTTTTTATCTTTTGGCTTCCAAAACAGTTCCTCCGTATTGAGCTGTTCACTTTTTTCCATATTTTTAACTTCAACGTTTCCCCGGCCACGCCACTGGTTTTCTTTATTGAAGAAAAAGGCATGATTTGCGCTTAACGTCGATTCGAGTTTTCCGAATTCATCATAGAACTCCATAAAAACACCTTCGGGGAATTCACGGTCCCCATTTTCAAAATTAAAAAGGAGGTCGGCCAGCATTTTTACTTTTACCTTGTCATTCACACTGTAGTAGAGCTCAACATCTTCTACTTCACTCACTGGCCCTTTGTATTCCAGCAGCTCTTTGCTTTCAGGGCTGTTGCACCCCGAAATCAAAAAGACAAAAAGAATGAAAGAAATTCGGTTCATAGTAAACGATAAAGGCCATAGCATGCTATGGCCTTCTGAAGGTTTTGCAAAAAGTTTTAATCTCTTGTTCGTATCGTGGTACTCTCACCGATCCAGCAGCCGACACTTTTGGTGTCGCCCGCTTTATAGTCGATCAAAAAGATCTCTTCCTTAGATGGGAAGCCCTCTCTCGCCATGGCAACTTTTTTGGAGTCACCAGCTCGCTGATAGTAGTCGGCTGCGATTAGGAACACCAAACGATCATCAGCCATGTTTACTTTCTTTGCGCACATATCAAAGCTACCGTAATAGAGATCACCTATTTTTTCGTAAGCCTCTTTATTTCCAGGGTCTGCCTCTAATGCCTGGCGGTAAAGCGCACGGGCGCCGGGCTTATCTCTTCTACCTTCTAGCTGCCCAAGGTATATCAGTACCTCTGATTTTTCCTGAGGGGTTGAAGCCAGGGGAAGTGCTTCCTTCAACAAACTTTCAGCCTTGGCTACGTTGTCAAGGGAATAATATTTAAGGCCCAGGTTCTTTGCAAGACCAAAATCCTTATCCGGGCTGTTTTTATGGATTGATTCCCCCGTTTCCAGCCAAAGTGGATCATCGGTGCACTTACCTTGAAGCATAAAAGTGAAGATCTTCTTGGCAAGGACCAGGTCATTTGGATTCTGCTTAAACTTTGGCTCCAGGTTCTTCTTAACAAATTCACAGTCTACTTTTATGATGGTGATAAGCATTGCATCAATATCATCTTTCATCTTCTTGTACTTATCCGTTGGCTTGCCTTCGCTTTGTGCTTTTTTAATTTTCGCGTCGATCACAGCGATATCCCGGTCATACCTCTCAAGGATTTGTTCATCAGTCAGATTTTTTAATTTCAACGCATTTAACCGGACGGTCTGCATGTAGGGAACAAGCGTGCCATCCATGACATTATTACCATTCAGCTCAAATACTCTGTCCAGAAGTTTCAAAGCTTCTGCTGGCTGGTCATTGATGTTGTATTTCAGGAAGGAAAGCGCTTTCCTGTTAAGCACAGAAGGTTCATCTCCGCAATTCTTGATACGCATGTCGTAGACGATCATGAGGGAGTCTACGTACACCTTTCTGCGCGCAGGATCCTTTTCGGCAGTAGCAAGTTTATCAAAAACCTCTGCACCATTAATGTATAAACTGGAATGAAAATTAGGAGCATTCGTAAGCAGCCAGTTCAGCGGGACCACCGCTTGTTTAACATTGGGTGACCTCAAGGCATCTTCATATAAAACCTTGCTCTCTTCTGCTTTAGCTCTCATGGTTGGGTCTTCCGGCCACTTAACATCCTTACATTGGGCAAGTGCGGTGGAGAAGTTGCCAATCAATAGCGCCATCAGTAACGTGCTGGTCAGAAGAATCTTTTTCATGCTGTTTTTCATTTCTAATCGAACTTTCTTTTAATGAACCACTGGTCGTTGAAGGTAATTCCGAAGTATACTTTAAAATAGCTTTCTTCTAAAATGTTTTCCTTCTTATTTCCCCGTTTTCCTAGTTTTAAGGCGAAATCCATACTTGAACGGCCTGCGGGTAAAGAGAAGCCAAAATTAATGCCAAAATCCTTCACCTCCTTATTATTTGCTAAAAAAGGATACTTCTCGATGCTTCCCCCCAACCTGAAGGTAATACGTTTGAGATAACTTTCAACGGCATACGGATCAATGGTAAAATCGCCACCAAGTCCAGCTCGCCAAGCCTGCGCAAGGCCCACATCGTCGTCACTTACGCTCTCAAAAGTGGACCAATCCTGAAATCCGAACTCCGTGCCAACGGACCAGTTCCGGCCTCTTCCGTCTTTGCCGTACGATACGCCAACCAGAAAGGACCCTGGAATATGAAGGTTTCCGTCGTTATTTTCAATGTCATATCGTTCAATCGTATCTCCTGCTAACGTAGTCCGGAATATTTTACTTCTGTTTGTGGCATTCAGGTTCGCGGCAAAATTATACACTCCTCCAACACTAAATCGGTGGTCCTTTTTTCTTCCAAGAGAATCGCGGCTAAACGAGAACCCAAGTCCAAAATTGAACCCTTTGTAATTCGCCTTCTCTTCTATGTTTACAATGTAGGGCACGCTTTGATTTCCGGATGTTGTCAGCAGGTTTCCGTAAACATTGGAGATGGGTCCGAATACATAAGCTGCTTTTAGTCCAACGGAAATGCTCTTCGTGAGCCGTACTCCGTTTGACCAATACAACTGGGTGAGACCACCGTTACCTGTTTCGGAAGTAATCAAAGTATCGACAACAGTACCGGACGGATCCCTGACATAATCCGGGTATTGAAAGCTAAAATTCACGTCCGTGTAGGGCATCAGACCGGCACTTGTCGTCCATTTGTTGATCTTGACAGGGAATGCCATTACGATATAATTGAGGTTACCGCCGACATTCTTCTCGTTGGTTGTATCGCCCCTTATCGTAAGGGATTCCGTAACCATCCCGACTTCAAAAACCGTAAACCGGTTAAAAACCAGTAAGGCTGGGTTTTGATTATTGATGTACCATTCATGCGGCTGGCTTACGCCAATGCCGTTGCCCTGATTATGGATAAGCGCATTTCCATATCGGTCGCCAATTCCATACGTCGTGAAAGGAGATCTAGCTGCCTGACCCCACACGTTTGCTGCAGAAATCACAACAGCAATAGCCAAAAACCACTTTTTATCAACCGCCATTATAGTTCAAAATGCTGTTTAATCCGCTGAGCACCAGTTCAGGGACCGCAAATATGGGCCCTTTCAGACTGTTTTCAAAAAAACGGGCATCACCGCCACATAAAATCACCCGCAAACCGTCAAATTCCCTCCGATATCGCGTGATCGTCCCGTTCAGTTCTTCGACAATTCCATTAATAACGCCGCTTTGAATACAGGTTTCGGTACTGTCCCCTATAAGCACTACTTTTTCCGGCCGGTTTACAAACGGTAATTTTGAAGTGAAAGTGTGCACGGCCTGAAAACGCATCATCATTCCTGGTGAGATTGCACCACCAAGGAATTCGCTGTTGTGATTTATAAAATCATAGGTGATACAGGTACCAGCATCAATTACCAGACAAGGTTCACCCGGAAATTTTTGCTGAGCACCACAGACACCCGCAATCCGATCAACACCCAAGGTTTCCGGAGTCGCATACTTGATTGTTATAGGCAAAGGCAACTTTGAATTCAAAATAAATTTTCTTTTCACATGTGTCGGCCAGGTTGCAACTTCCTCCGCATTTCTGGCGACTGAACTAATGATGATATTTTCGGCGGAATAGTTTTCAAGGAAATGTTTCAATTCTTCTGCCGTAGAAAAGCTAAACTGTCTCTCCAATCTATCCTGATCGAAAATGCCTACCTTGGCAGATGAGTTTCCATAGTCAACTATTATGTTCATTTTCTTTCAGCTTAGGGCTGTTTAATTCGTATCGTTATCTCCTGGCACCGTCGGGGACTACTGACAAACCTGTAAATTTAATTGGAAACAGTCGTGCAAATTATGGAATCAAAGAACAAGTTTAAAGTGATCGGTTTGATGTCTGGGACTTCTATGGATGGGCTGGATATTGCGTACTGTCATTTTTCGAAAAAGGAGAAAATATGGAAATATTCCATCGAGAATGCGACAACGCTGAGATATCCGGCTTCCTGGGTCGAAAAACTGTCTGCTGCCCAGACGCTCCGGGGCGAGGAGTTGGTTGAACTGGATGTGGCCTATGGAAGATTTCTGGGAAAAGCCTGCGATACTTTTATTAAAAAACACAGCCTCAAAGTTGACTTCATTGCTTCACACGGTCATACCATTTTTCACCAGCCAACAAAAGGGTTTACGTATCAGCTTGGAAACGGAAATGCAGTATATGCTGAATGCGGTGTTCCCGTTATCTGCGACTTCAGAAGCCTGGATGTGATACTGGGAGGTGAAGGAGCTCCGCTTGTTCCTGTTGGTGACAAATTTCTTTTCGGTGAGTATGATGTATGCTTAAACCTTGGTGGCATATCTAACCTGTCCATGGATATAAAAGGTAAGAGGGTTGCCTTTGATGTGAGTTTTTGCAACATGGGATTGAACTACCTGATGGCGAAAACAGGAAAGGAGTTTGATGAAGACGGAGCACTGTCTTCCTTAGGCAAGGAAAATTTCCCTATGTCAAAGGAATTGAATAAGGTATACAACACATGGCGAAGAAGCAGACCTTCGTTAGGGCGTGAAATATTTGAAAGCAAAATCAGGCCGATACTGGACACAACTGGTGTAAGTCTAAAGGACAAGCTTTATACCTATACAACAACATGTGTAAAAGAGATTGCGCAGGCGATACTCAGCTCGAAAAAAAATGGGAAGGTTCTGTGCACCGGAGGAGGCGCTTTCAATTCGTTTCTTATTTCGCGCTTACTGGACTATTGTGGTGATGACGCTACCCTGATTGTACCTGACGACGATATCATTAATTTCAAAGAGGCTATGGTCTTTGCTTTCCTGGGAGTGCTTCGGGCAATAGGCGAAGTGAACTGCTTGCAGAGTGTCACCGGAGCCAGAAAAAATTCTTCCGCCGGCGTAACTATAGGATTTCGTTAGCGATTGGAATATTTGACTGCTATAGTGCCTCACGACGCGAGGAAGAATATGCAGGCATCAATTATCGACATTGCATAACGGTGTGCTTAATGCACCGCCAGGTATGGATAGATTAGGAGATATACAATCGCGCCAGCAAAGTATCCCAACATCGCCAAAAGAGAGATTCGTTTGAGGTACCAGATAAAATCAATCTTTTCCATTCCCATAACAGCCACACCGGCAGCTGACCCGATAATTAAAATACTTCCACCAGTACCGGCGCAATAGGCGAGATATTCCCAAATCATATGGTCGGTAGGGTAAGTCTCCAAACTGTACATACCCATGCTGGCTGCTACCAGAGGTACGTTATCCACGATCGATGACAGTATGCCGATGAGTGTGATGATTATCCGATTGTCACCTAAAGTTCTATCGAGAAAAGAGGAAAAATTATGAAGAATCTCCATAGACTCCAACGCGCCAACGGCAAGGAGAATACCCAAAAAGAAAAGAACACTGGGAACATCAATACGTGATAAAGCGCCCGCCGCGGTGTACGGTTTCTTTTCTGCTTCATCCATATCCGGATTTATTAATTCTGACGCCACCCATAGCACGCCAAGTGCGAGTAACATTCCAAGGTACGGAGGTAGGTGTGTAACCGTCTTAAATATGGGTACAGAAATCAGCCCCGCAATTCCAAGGATGAGCATGAGTTTGGATCCTTTTACAGGTTTATGAGAATGCCCACCGTGAGCATGACTGCCGTCCGGCTTACTGTGGTCGTGACTTCCTGCATGACCTAGCTCCCCTTTAAGGGTGAATTGCAGATAAAGCAACGGAACAACCATACAAACGATACTCGGCAACAAAAGAGTTTTAATAATATTTACAACGGATATCTGCCCACCAATCCAAAGCATTGTTGTGGTTACATCTCCAATGGGTGACCATGCACCTCCGGCGTTTGCCGCGACGACGATCATACCGGAAAAGAACAACCTCATATTCTTGTTTGGCACCAGCTTCCTCACCAGCGATACCATGACAATGGATGTCGTAAGGTTATCCAATAATGCCGACAGGAAGAATGTAACCCAGCAAATTACCCAAAGTAATGTTTTGGGATTTTTAGTGGTTATGCGATCAGTAATGACTCTGAACCCCTGAAATGAATCGATCAGTTCAACGATGGTCATAGCGCCCATTAGGAAAAACAAGATCCCGGAGATTGCACCCAGATGTTCTGCCAGTTGTTCAGTAATATGATCAACGGACTCATGCGCGAATAGCGCGTAGAGCGTCCAACAGATAACCCCGGTCAGAATAGCCGAGGCTGACTTGTTAATTCTTACGGGATGTTCAAGAGCTATCAGTAGATAGCCAATGACAAAAATGACAACAACAAAGATCTCCATGGTTCAGGGGTTGCCCTGAAAGATGAATATTTTTTGGTTTTTTAGAAAGGTAAACAGCTATTTTTTGCCCGACAATTTAAGAAATATCCCAATTGACCTGATAAGCGGAAAACAGAACATCGGTATGGTATTCTATTTCAATCCAAAGAGACCCTCGTTTAGTGCATTGAGCGCCTTTTCCTTGTACTGTTTGTCGATTAACACCGAAACATTGTTCGTGCTTCCACCACAGGAAACCATTCGGACGGGTATTTCAGACAGGGAATCAAATATTTTTTTCAACACTCCTTTTTGTTCAGTTATCTTCTGTCCGACAATACAAATGATGGTTTGATCTTTGTCCACTACAATGTTTCCGAATTTCTTAAGCTCCGTTTCAATGGAGGGCAGTTGGGTGTTGTTATCGATGGTCAGAGATACCGCTACTTCAGATGTAGTGATCATATCAATCGAAGTCTTGTGGTTTTCAAAAACTTCAAATACCCGGCGCAGGAAACCATAAGCCATCAGCATCCGCGAGGACCGGATATTGATTGCGGTAATTCCATCTTTAGCAGCAATGGCCTTAAAAGATCCTTCGGTTCCCTTACTCGTTATGATCGTACCGGGGGCTTTTTCGTCCATCGTGTTTTTTAGCCGCACCGGTACATTATATTTCTGCGCCGGTACGATCGTGGATGGGTGCAGAATTTTAGCCCCAAAGTATGCAAGCTCAGAAGCTTCGTCGAAAGTAAGTTCGGAGATCGGTACGGTTTTTTTAACAATTCGCGGGTCGTTATTGTGCATACCATCAATATCCGTCCAGATTTGAATTTCTTCGGCACGGATCGCCGCCCCGACAAGGGAGGCAGTGTAGTCGCTACCCCCACGCTTCAGGTTATCTATTTCATTGCGGTTATTACGGCATATATAACCCTGGGTGATGATGATGTCTATTGTATTCAGTGAACTGACCAGCGGCTTAAGGCGTTCTGAAATTTTCTCCAGTTCGGGTTCGTCGTTTTCATCGATAGACATAAAATAGAGAGCAGGCAGCAACCGGGTGTTGATCTTACGTTCCTGCAGATGCTGGTAAAACAGTTCCGTGGAAATGAGTTCACCTTGTGCCAGCAATTCACGATAGCTCTTATTATCGAACTGCCCGGCAGCCAGCATCCGGATGAAAATGAAAAAGCGACTTACGATCTCCTGCCCAATAGCCTGGAAGGAATCGCTGGTGAACAACTCCTTAACAAAAGCCTGATAGTGTTTCTCAAGCCCGGCAATTTCATCTTCAGCTTTTGCTTTCTGACCTGCTGTGAGATGATCTCCAATGGCCACCAGGGTATTTGTGGTACCGGATAGTGCTGAAAGGACAACTATCTTCTTCCCGGGAGTGCCTAACACGAGTTCGGCAATCTTTTTCATGCGCTCCGGTTTCCCGACTGATGTTCCTCCGAATTTTAATACGATCATAGCTCCGCTGGTTTATAAGCGCGCAAATATAAGTATCACAAAAAATAAATAATATTATGGACCGCCTTTTAATAGAGATAGTTAAGACCCCGAGGCACCTCACAAACTAAAGTATGTTAGTATAGGTACACGTTATCGGAGGATCATTGTCGCCCATTTCGTTGGCGTCCAGCTATTATCCTTCAACTGGCAAAATCAAACATCCATCAATTTACAGATTGCTTTATGTGCTGCAGAATCAATGTCGTGCAGCGAGTCAAGAATCGTGAAGTGATTCAAAACTGGTATTTCCATAAGTTTAATCGAGCGGGATTTTTTCTCCCAGGTCCGATATAAATCTTCGCTCTGGTGTCTGAACTCATCCGTCTCGTTCTTCCCCACGGCGATTATCAGCGGGCATGATTCAACGGGCGCCAATCGAACAGGACTGTTTCTGATGGCGACTTTGGTATCCATTTGAAGAACGTCATTGAGCCTGGATAGTTGGATGGGAATCAAATTGAATACTCCGCTAAGGGTACAAACTCCCTTTGGTACGTTTCTACCGCCTGGCGAATCACTGGAAGTGATTAACATGGCTGCAAGATGTCCTCCGGCACTATGACCAACAACGAAGATTTTCTCGGGGTCGCCATTAAAATCCCTAAGATTATCATACAACCAGGACATCGCCTTGCGGCAGGATGCTACAATCTGATCGATGGAATAAGCCGGTGCCAGGGGATAATTTATTACAACGGTGGTGACACCATACCGGGCAAAGGCATCCGCAATAAAATAAAACGAAGCTTTGTCAAACAGATGCCAGTAGCCTCCATGAATGAAGACCAGCGTCTTAGCGTTTGGATGGCCTGAAGGAAAGATATCCAGGGTTTCCCGTGAAAGCGTGCCATACGGAATGTTTTTCAGAATACTATACTTTTCTGCTGCCGATCGGCTGAGCGTTTCCCAACGCGACAGAGAAGTTTCAAAATCAGGAACATGATAACGGTTGTTGTATTGCAGGTCCAGTTGTTCCTGGTTATACCGTTTATATACGAACATGAAATGGTAGCTGTTGAAAATCAACTATACCGCCTGCATTCTTCATTTGCTTTCTTCCAGGCAGCTAAAAACAATTTTATAAAATTCCGGGTGCGACTGCCATGTTTTCCCGGTGACAATCTTTCCGTCTTTTACCGCTTCATCTGGACTTATATAGCGTCCACCACATGATTCCACTTCAAATTTTACGTGCTCGTAGCATGCAATATTTTTCTTATCAACCAATCCTGCAGTTACCAATATCTGTACGCCATGACAAATTGCGAAAAGGTATTTATTGGCTTCCGAAAACTCCTTTACTATTTTTATTACTCTTGAATCGTTGCGCAGATATTCCGGTGCCCTGCCGCCCGGGATAAGAACGGCGTCGTAGTCTGCTGTTTTAACAGCATCAAAAGAAAGGTTTGATTCCAGGAAGTAACCTTGCCTTTCCACATAGGTATCCCAACCAGGTTCGAAATCGTGCATCACCAAGTTCATTATTTTGACAGTGGGGGCAGCGATGACTGGAATGTATCCTGCTTCCCTTAATCTGTGAGAGGCATAAAGTATTTCAAAACTTTCACCAGCATCGCCTGTGATGATTAATATCTTTTTCTCTTTTGCCATAGAACTAAATTAGCGTAAATAAGTTTTGAAGAACTCAATGAGTTTAAAGATAAATAAGAAATAAGGGAAACCTGAACCTTTATCAAGGTATGTACAAATTTTGTTTCAGGAAAGAACAGGATATGATTGAACTCTCACCGTTCAACAGATTCAGGAAGTGCCTAACCTTTTCAATGAGTTGTTATTGAAATCCTGAATCTGGGTCGGCTGGCCTTAAAAAAAAGCCCATGCAGATGCACAGGTTTTTTCCAGTTTCTTTTTTTTGTAATTATTTCTCCGGATTCAAAACAATCTGTACATAGTTCTTCATGTCCAGGTATTTGCCAGCCGCATCCCTCACCTCTTTGGGGGTTAAGGCAGCGATTCTTTTTTCATAGGTCAATATTTCATTCGGGTCAGAGCCAACTTCAACACTTTGCAGGAGTTGACGAGCCCAGAAAGCATTGTCCTTCATGTTTACGTCATATTGCTGTTTCCAGGTTTCTTTAACTTTGTTAAGATCTTCAATAGTGGGACCGTTGGCTTTCACTTTGTCTATTTCGGCAAGTGTAGCCTTAATAAGCTTGTCAACGTTCTCCGGGCCACAGGGAAGAGATACACCAACGGAATAACTGTTATATGGATTTTTACTCAGGTTGCCATACATCCCCCCACCATAAATACCACTAAGTTCTTCCCGCAGGGATTCAATGATCTTAATATTCAATACTTCGGTAAGCGCCTGAAGTTTGAGGTGCTCAGCACCTGAATACGGCGCTTCGCCGTTCCAGAACATCCTTATAAAGCTCTTAGGCTCTGTTCCTTTTTTGATTTCTTTCTTGAGCGGGCCTCTTACCGGACGAAGACCAACATCCTTAAACGTAGAATTTTGAGTTGATGACGGAAGGCTACCCAGATACGTCGCCAGTAAAGGTTTAATAGCCGTTACGTCAAACTTCCCGACCAGCACAAAAGTGAACCCGTTTGCGTTGCCAAAGCGCTCTGAATAAATTTGTAATGAACGCGCCTGATCAATGGAGCCGAAGGTTTCCGGTTTTGGAAGTTTTGGCGCCCACGGATGATTTTTATACAAAATAGAAATTACCGAATCCTGAAAGGTAAACTGTGGATCTGCCGCCATGTTTTGATAAAGAGCCTGCTGCTTGGAGACAAAGGACTTAAACAGATCATCGTCTTTTCTTGGTTGAGTAAAATACAGATGCGTGAGCTGGAGAAGGGTCTCTATATCTACTGCGCTACTCTGACCGGTGAGGGTCTCGGAAATGGGCCCAAGACGTGGCGAAACATTGGCGACTTTACCTGCCAGTACTTTTCGCAAATCAACGGGCGAGAATTGAGCAACGCCCATCTGTGTTACAATCGTGGAGGCAAACTCGGCATTGAAGCGGTCTTTGGAATCATAAAGATATTGTCCTCCGAACCTTGAGGCACTCATCACCACCTGATCATTTTTAAAGTCAGTCGGTTTCAAAATGACACGAACGCCATTACTTAAGGTTATTTCGGTCAACCCAAGTTCCTTATTCTCTTTTTCTAAAGTGATCGTCCCCGGTGTGGGCGCTTTTTCCATAATAGTTGTCGCAATGGCCTTTTCCTGATATGGCCCCAGTTCGACTTTGGCGGCATTTTCAGTCATGGCAAGGAGTTCAGCATTAGTTGGGATTTTGAACTCAGCTTGCGCCGGCCCGGTGAGGATAACAAGTTTGTTATCCGATGTGGACGGAATTGTTTTAGCGGCATACTGGTTTACTTCTTCCAGCGTGATGCCTTCCAGATAGGTAGAATAATATTTGAACTCATTCTCAATTCCGGGTATAGGTTCTTTTTCCAGAAAGTTCCGGACGTACTCTTCAACAAAGTCCGATGATTCTGTTTTATCTCTTTCATTATAACCACGCTCAATATTCTTCAGCAACATTTTCTTGATACGATCAAGTTCGGCTGGTGTAAATCCGAATTTACGAGCCCTTTCATTTTCCTGGACCAAGGCATCAATAGCCGGAGCTACACCTCCCTTACCCGGATAGGCATAAGACTGATAGGCTTCATATCCGCGCGCCCAGCCCCCGATGTTACTGCCTCCAAATACGAAGGGCGGCTCAGCTTTTTGCGTAAGCTCCTGCATACGTTGTCCGAGCATGGATGTGACCAACACACGCACCAGGTGGTCTTTGTAGTCACCCACTGTAACTTCTTCTTTGGCCTTTTTGTATGTGTAATAAATTTCAAGTACATGATTTGTTGCTTCCTTATCGGTTACTACAATTCCTTCTGAACTTGTACGTGCAGGGACTTCAGGAAGTAAACGGGGTTTCGGAGAAGTTGGGTTCTTCAGTTTCTCGAAGTGAGTCTTGATGAGGCGTTCTGCTTCCGCAGGATCAATATCCCCAACCACTACCACTGCCATCAGGTCGGGCCGGTACCAATCCCGATAAAAACGCTTGATCACATCATACTTGAAGTTTTTAAGGATATCTTCTTTTCCAATGGGAAGTCGTTGGGCATACTTTGAACCCTCAAACATCTTCGGATAAACCACGCGAAACATTCTGTCTTCTGCTCCTTTTCCAATTCGCGATTCTTCCAGCACTACACCGCGTTCCTTATCGATTTCGGTATGATCAAATGTTACCGTACTGGCCCAGTCTTCCAGAATTTGAAATCCCTTTTCTATGTTTTCTTTCTTTTCTGTGGGAATTGGCAGAATATAAACAGTTTCATCAAAACCGGTGTATGCATTTAGATCAGCTCCAAATTCAACACCAATGGATTGTAAAAAAGAAACCAAATCATTTTTCTTAAAATTCTTCGTGCCATTAAAAGCCATATGTTCGGTGAAGTGGGCCAGTCCCTGCTGATCATCATCTTCTAAAATGGATCCCGCATTCACAACCAGTCGAAGCTCAACTTTTTTTTCAGGTTTTACATTCTTTTGGATGTAGTAGGTTAGTCCATTGGAAAGCTTACCGATTTTCAGATGAGGGTTGACTGGCAGCTTCTCCGTTAAGTTCTGTGCGGACAGTAACCCAGGCAACAGCATCATGGCAAAAACCGATACCCAGGTTGTCAAATTTCTTTTAATGATTTTGCTTGTCATACAACGACGTATTTTTTTTGTTGAAACTGAAAATTTTTCAAAAATTAACTGAATGGTAAATCGAAATCTATTTCCATTTCTTTTTAACCAGTTCAAGCATCTCAGCGTGTATATTGCTATTGCCGGCACAAAGTTCTCCACCAAAAAGATAATTGTCTCCACCTTTGAAATCCGTTACTTTACCACCTGCCTGCTGAACGATGAGCGTACCGGCTGCAACATCCCACGCATTCAGGTTGTATTCAAAATACCCTTCAAGCCGGCCGCAGGCGACATAAGCTAAATCAATAGCCGCGCTTCCAAGCCTTCGGATACCATGTGTTGAAGCTAAAAATTCTTTGATAATGTCGAGGTACATCTCGCGTTTATCAAAATGATAATAGGGAAATCCCGTAGCCAGGAGGCTCTCCTGAAGCGTTGGCACTGCCGAAACATGAATGACCTTTTCATTGCAGTACGCATTGCCGTCCTCAATGGCATGAAAACATTCCTTCCGGACTACATGGTAAACAACTCCGAGTATGGTCTTGTTTCCGCGAGTTAACCCGATGCTGATAGCATATATAGGCAAACCATGCAAATAGTTTGTTGTGCCATCAAGAGGATCAATAATCCAGTTGTATTCATGACTTTTGGACTGTTCGACTGTTCCTTCTTCCGTAATAAACCCGGCCTGGGGTAGTACTTTTTGCAGTACAGCAACCAGTCTTCTCTCCGCTTCTTTGTCTACATAGGAAACCAGGTTATTGAATCCATCCTTCTGTTCAATGCGGCTGAGATCAAAGTTTGATCCTTCCGTGTAAATAAAATCTCCTACGGTGCCACATACCTCCATGACATTTTTTTCGATATCCTGTAAATTCATATGTCCCTCATTAAATACCCAGCCTGGTCAATAGAGCGGCTGTAACTGTTGAGCCTCAAAATGCTCATTTAACGTGCCACTTTTTTGGTTTTTATCCTTATCAGGGTGAATATAATGATCAGTATGGAAACCCATGCACCTGACCTGGATATTAATTCTCCCTGAAGTGTATACGTACTGTGCACTTTCAACGGATTCCCTTTGTATAAATTGATCAAGTCTTCTTTTTTGACCGCATTATAATCAAGGTGAAGGGAATACTGTATAGGAAGTACGATGATACACAAGACACCCAGGACGAATAGAAGCACGTTCACTTTCTTTGGCTTAAATAACGCCTGGTAGAAAATAAGGTTGGCACCCAATATCCAAAGTGAAACGCCTAAATAGCCGGTACTATTGTTCCATCTGGTCCATTCTGATCTTTGGTTGAGGATATCGGCCAAAAATACAGGGTCTGCCTGAATCATAACTTTTAGCAACAGATATTCCATTGCTGTAAACAAAATTAACAGCGTGAATTTATTTAGTTTGTTGCCTGTGAATTGCTGCACGATTGCATAGAAAGCAAACAGTCCGGTGACCAGAAATATATATAGCAAAACGGGTGTATTCAGGTTTGCCCCAAACAATAGTAGCTCGCTAAGCAATCCGACCAAAGAAACCGATGCAACGAGATAGAGCTTTATCGGAGCCCACGAAAAGTCAAGAAGTGCAAACAAAGGCGCGAATGCTACGAAAATGAAAAGAGGAAAATTTTGCCAGAGAATGGAAATCACGATGAAGAAAATTCCTGAAATGAACAGGAACCAGGGTTTTAATTTGTATTGCAGCAGGGCATTCATTTAGATCTACAAGGGCTTGCCCGCAACGACAATGACAATTTCTCCTTTTACCTCTTTAGACTGAAAATGTTCCAAAACTTGCTCAACGGGGCCGGTGAATGTCTCCTCAAACATTTTCGTAAGTTCTCTGGATACGGACGTTATTCTATCTGATCCAAAATACTCCTTAAACTGTTCCAGGGTTTTTACAAGTCTGAACGGGGATTCATAAAAAATCATAGTGCGCTCTTCATAAGCCAATTTTTTGAGCATTGTTTGACGACCCTTTTTGTGCGGGAGGAACCCTTCAAAGACAAACCGGTCTGAAGGCAATCCCGATTTAACAAGAGCCGGAACAAAGGCAGTCGGGCCGGGTAAACAATCTACAACTAACGCTGCCTGAAGGCAGGCCCGAACAATCAAAAATCCCGGATCCGAAATACCGGGGGTCCCTGCATCGGAAACCAACGCCATCACTTCACCCTTCTGCATTCGTTGAATGAGGTTGGTGACTATTTTATGTTCGTTAAAGTTGTGAAAGCTTTGTAAAGGCTTGCTGATGTTATAATGCTTTAAAAGAAATCCCGAAGTGCGCGTATCTTCTGCCAGGATAAGGTCAACGGATTTCAGGGTTTCCAGTGCCCTAAGCGTGATATCCCCCAGGTTTCCTATCGGTGTAGGCACAATGAACAAAGCGGTTTTGGGTTTATCGTCCAGCCGCTCCATTAGAACCGGGCATTTCGCCAAAGGTCAATTTTTTCATACCAGGTTTCCTGGAATTTCTTTTCACGGACAAGAACAAAATTCTCCGGATCAAAGATTGTGCTTGACTTCACAAAACTGAATTTTGCATCAACGGATGAACTTTTATAGACCCATAATTCGCGATCTGTAAACTTGTATAATTGATCCGGCAGCCCGAAGAGCATATAGATCATGCCTCGATCTGTTTTCCATCCTTCTTTATAGGAGGTGAAATAGAAGTTGGCCCACTCTACGCGGCGATAATAATTCCGGATTAGTTCTCTGGCTCGTTCCGAGTTCCCGGTTATACTCAGAATAACGCGATCAAAAGCTTTCTTGTCTCCTTTCGCGGCTTTGACCTTTTCGAATTCCTGTTTTGTGCAGATGTAAATTAATGGATCCGCCAGGCTTTCAATCTTTTTTAGCTTGGGGTAGTCATCTTCCACGCGAAATGCAAATCCATCCGTAGCGCTCGTATCTTTTTGAACAAGGTAAAGCCCTTTCTTTTCGAAGGACATGGTCTCACCCGCTACGACTTTAAAGGTTGAATCTACAACAATGCTTCGCGCGACTTTTCCCATGCCCTCAGAAAATGCAGGAAGGGCGGCAGGAAAATCGTCATTGTAATACGAGATGACGCTGGCCCCGTCCTCTCCAAAAAGCGACACTGGTGTATGGCTCTGAATAAAGGCTTCGTGAACGATATTTCCGGATGAGCTGAGCGATCCGTTTACCGGATAGTTGGCTTCAATGATCTTGTAGTATACCCACACACGCTTCAGCACGTTATTGAGGACTTTGGCAGTTAGGATTTGAGGACCTGAGGCTGCGGGTAAATTGATTCTGCCTTCAATTTTATTCTTGTCGGCGACGTACTCAATTGCGGAAGGATCTACAGCGATACCCTGTTTTTCTTCCAGTGTGGCACGTGTATCCCATTGAATGCGGTATTGATTAGCCAGTTGGGTAGTATCCTGGAGTACAAGATTGTAGTACGCCGTCCATCCTGAGGAAGTCCGCACTATTTTGATGCCTAGCGTCAGGGGCTCAGCAGGGTCGTATTGAAAGGCATAATTAATGTCCCTAAGCACCTGACCATGACAGACAAGCGTTGTTACCAAGGCAAATAAAAGAGCAGCGTATCGCATATTCACGCTTAAATTAAGAAGGTTTTGTAAAAAGTACGTGTGTTGCCGGAAGAAGTGAAAATTTATTCCTGGCCCTCTCGTTGAAAACTTTACAATGGCACCCGCACAAGTCCCTAAAATTCAAGGAAATCCACCAATCAAACATTCAAATCCTTATTTTTGCCGCCAGGATGGCTAAAGTATTTACAACTGAGATTACCAGCGAACAAATTGTTTCCGACAATCCAATTCATCAACGTCTTTTCAAGGCTTATGTTGTAGCAAAGGATTATCTCAACGGAGATGTGCTGGAAGTCGGGTGCGGTGAAGGCCGGGGAGTTAGTACGTTGCTCGAACATGCCCGCACGTTTACCGCGGTGGATAAGATTGAGGATTTGATTGAAGGTCTGCAACGTAAATACCCTTCGGGAAAATTCATTAGTATGAATATTCCCCCGCTGGATGGTTTAAAAGACAATACATACGATGCTTTAGTAAGTTTTCAGGTGATTGAACATATTAAAGATGATGTGTTGTTTCTGAAAGAAATTCACCGTGTATTAAAACCCGGAGGAATAGCCCTGATTACGACTCCGAATCGAAAAATGTCACTTTCCCGGAACCCGTGGCACGTGAGGGAGTATTTATCCGGAGAACTCTTTTCGCTGGCCTCTGGAATATTTAGTAATGTGGAGATGAAAGGGATTACAGGCAATGAAAAAGTGATGGCCTATTACGAAGAGAACAGGAAGTCTGTTCATCGGATTACCAGATTTGATATTCTTAACCTTCAATACCATTTACCTGCAGCCATGCTGAGGTTTCCTTACGAAATACTGAATCGCTGGAACCGGAACAAGCTTCAATCCACCGATAAACAATTGGTAAGTACCATCAGTCACGAAGATTACCTCGTCACGAATGATGCAGCCAATGCGCTTGATCTGCTTCTTATTGTAAGAAAGTAACACGGATAAAAAATCCCGTGCCTCCGGGATCACACGCTGAGTGGAAAATGCTCCTTTATAGGTGAAGTGTTTGAGATTTTTTTCAATACTTTCGTTGTTCAAAAGGAGGCATCATTTCAGCGGAGTACAGACATATCTCGGAAGATTCTTTAGTCGCTGCACTGCGAAATAAGAACCGTAGTGCTTTGGATTATTTATATGATCATTATTCCCCTGCCTTGATGGGAGTGGTTTCGCGAATAATAAAGCGGGAAGAAATTGCCGAAGAAGTACTCCAGGATGCATTTCTGAAAATATGGGACAGGATTGATTCCTATGATCCATCAAAAGGAAAGCTCTTCACCTGGATGCTGAACATAACGCGCAACCTGGCGATCGACAAAACCCGTTCCCGGGAATTTAGTAAGGATAAAAAAACTGACGATATCGAAAACTACGTAAGTAGAATTGACCGGGAAGGACATACGGTCCAAAACGAGGAAGCCATCGGCTTATCCGAGTTGCTTAAGTCCCTTCCTGACGACCAACGATTTATTATTGACCAGCATTACTTAAAGGGATACACACAGGCAGAGATATCGGAAGAGTTTAATCTTCCTTTAGGTACCGTGAAAACAAGAATGCGTTTAGCAATGAAAGAGCTGAGGAATATACTAGGTATAAAGTGAACATTGAAGCATACATATCATCAGGAATTCTGGAGGCTTATGCACTGGGAGAGCTTACGGGTAAGGAACGTCTGGAGGTTGAGCGTAACCTGGAACAATTCCCTGTACTGAAACAAGAACTTGCTCAAATTGAAGCAGCTCAGGAGCAGTTGCTCAGGAGCGCAGCTGTCCGGCCGCGTGCGGACGTGAAGACTAACCTTTTTGCCAAACTAGATAACCGTGCGGCATCAGCTGAAATGGTTTTAATGCCACACGGAAACAGAATTGTGGGATACTGGAAGCTGGCAGCAGCGGCAGCTGTAACGGTTGCTTTGATTTCATCCTATCTCGCGTATGATTATTGGAACAAATGGAAAAATACAGAGAATAGTCTCAGTGAACTGATGGCACAGAATCGGCAGGTTGCTCAAGATTACAATCGGGTAAACCTTCGGCTTGACCAGATTGAAAAGGAATTAGATGTAGTCAATAATCCTGAATTCTATCGAATTATAATGAAAGGTACACCCAACGCCCCGACGGCGCTAGCGTCGGTTTACTGGAATGAATCAACAAAGGAAGTCTTCTTAAGTATAGAGGAAATGAAAGCGCTGTCGTTGGAAAATCAATATCAGCTTTGGGCAATTGTTGACGGGAAGCCCATCGATGCCGGAGTATTTGACAGCAATCTTTCCGGACTGGTTAAAATGAAGGATATCACTTCAGGGGCCTCTACGTTTGCTGTTACTATTGAACCACGGGGAGGGAGCGTAAGCCCGTCGCTTCACACGATGCAGGTTGTGGGAAATATAGTGAAGGGATGATTTTGCCCTAAATTTTGCAACTTCTTCGAGGACCTTACACCTGAATATTCCTGAAGAGGCGTCATTGCCGGCTACATGAGGCGATGCTTTCAATAATCCCGGTCGGATTTAATAACTTTGTTTTAAGGTCAATCAAGTATATCCATGAGAGTAACGTTCCTGCTAGTCATTGTACAATTTCTGTTCTTTCAAACATTTGCTCAAAAAGCAGACTCAGTTATGCAGGTGCAGTGGGGAGCTGCTTTGAAAAAACTAAATGCCGGAGAATATGATAAGGCAGCGCAACAATTCACAGAGCTGATAAATTCCGGGTTCCAGAATAAAGAAGTGTACGTGAAGCGGGGAGTCTCTTATTATAAATTGAAGGACTATCCAAAAGCAAAAGCAGACCTGGATGAAGCGGTGAAACTTCGGATTAACACGGCAGAATTATTCGAATACCGTGGCAACACAAAATACAACATGGACGATTATCAGGGTGCTGCCTCGGAGTTAGAAAAAGCTATTGGTATGGGTGCCAACAGTTACGAAACCTTTGCGAACCTGGGAAATGCGAAATTCAGAATGGAAAATTACCGTGACGCGATTAACAATTATGATAAGGCTATTGCGTCGGGAAAGGCAGATTTCCTGATTTATAATAACCGAGGCAAAGCCAAAATGAATCTGCAGGATTATAAGGGCGCCCTTCCGGATTTAGATAAGTCGCTGGAATTGAAACCGGGAAATGACAAGGCTATTGAAAATCGCGCCGATGTCCGCTATCAGCTACAGGACTGGAAGGGATGTATTGCGGATTTTGAAAAACTTATCGCTGGCGGGAGGACTGACGTGGAATTTTATAAAAAAGTAGGCACAGCGAAATACGCATTGAAGGATTTTGGGGGTGCGGCCAACGCACTGAATATTGCTGTTGAAAAGCGGATACGGGAAAATGAGATCTTCAAAATGTTAGGCTTAAGCTATGCTCAGCTGGGAAACTGCCCGGAAGCAGTGAAGAGCCTGTCAGCTGCTGTTTCTATGGGCGCAAATGACAAAGAAGTGTTTAGTCAGCTTGGGGTTTGTCAGTATAAGAGTAAGGAATATGCAGGCGCAATCGAATCCCTGACGCAGGCTGTTTCTTCGGGTGCGAATACAAAAGATGTTTTCCTTTACAAGGGATATTCCGAGTATGCCCAGAAGGATTATGATAACGCCTTAAGGGATCTGGAAAAAGCCGTGTCGTTGGGCGCAAAGGAACCGGACGCATTTAAAAATATAGGGGATATCAAATTTACAAAAAACGACTTTGCTGGTGCAATAAAAGAATATGATAACGCTGAGAAGGCCGGCGCGAAAGACGCGGTGTTATTTAATAATCGCGGTAAGTCGAAAATGAATGCAAATGATCTGGCGGGAGCAAAGGTTGATTTCGATAAGGCCATTCAACTTAACCCTTCGTATTCAAAAGCATTCCTTAACAGAGGAACAACCAAATTTAACTTGAAGGATTATGCAGGAGCTGTAGAAGATCTGGAGAAAGCGAAAGTGGCCGAAGGGGAAGCACCTGAAACGCTGAAGATGCTGGCTATTTCGAATTATTTACTTGGAAAAAAAGAGGCATCGCGGGTGTATCTCGATAAGGCATTGAATGCCGGTGTAAAGGACGGAAAGGTCCTACTGTATGGCGGATACGTTCGATTTGAGGCCAACGATTTCAAAGGAACAGTCGAAGCTTTAAACGCAGCCGAACGGGCAGGTGAAAAGGAAGACGGCCTCTACCTGGTCCGTGGTAAGGCCTACTACCAGCAAAAGGAATATACCGCGGCCATTCCCGACCTTGAAAAAAGTGTTCAGAAGGGTACGGCCGATCTGGCAGTATACGAAGCTATAGGTTTGTCCTACCTGGCGGTCCAAAAGGAAAAGCAGGCGCTGACCACTCTTGAAAAGGCAGCATCACTGGACAGCAAAACGAAGGAAGTCTATTATCAACTGGGAAATATCCGGTTTAAGGAAAACAACTTTCCAGGTGCGATTGAATCGTACGACAAGGCTATCGCATTGGGAGCAAATGATGAAGTGATTTTTAATAACCGTGGAAAGGCAAAACTAAACGCAGGGAAAGCCCAGGAGTCAATTGCTGATTTTGACCGGGCCCTGGGATTAAAGAAGGATTATACGCAGGCAATTAGGAACCGGGCAATGGCACGATATCAGCTGAAGGAATACGCGGGAGTTATACCAGACCTGGCGATTGTTGTTTCAAAGGGAGAGGCTGGTGCTGCGGAATTTGCTGCCTTAGGCGTATCGAAATACCGAACCAAAGATTACCAGGGTGCTGTAACCGATTTAACAAAAGCGATTGATGGGGGAAGTAAGGATAATTCAATCCATGCGGCACGAGGACTGTCCCTTTTTGCCCTGAAAGAATATGAGAAGTCTATTCCCGACTTTAACCGTGCCATCGAACTGGGACAGACAGATAGTGAGGTTTATTTCGGCAGAGGTGCTGCGAAATATTATCTAAAGGATTATAAGAATGCGTTGACGGATCTTGACAAGGCGATCAATTCGGGAACAAAAGACCCGCTGGCATTTGATATGCGTGGTTATTGCCGCTATGATAGTAAAAGTTATAACCAGGCTATCAGCGACTTTGATGAAGCTATTCAGAAAGACGCCAAATTTGCGCAAGCATTTTTTCATCGTGGCGATGCGAAATTCAGCATGGATAACACGGCAGGTGCAATTCAGGATTACAGTCAGGCAATAACGCTTGGGGTAACTGACGCTATCCTTTTTAATAACCGTGGTAAGGCCTATTACAAACAGCAAAATTTCCCGTTGGCTATTGCCGACTTTAAAAGGGCCATTGACAAAAACCCCGATTATTCAAAAGCATATGAAAACCGTGGACTTGCTTACTTCGACACGAAAAAGTACGAGGAAGCGGCAAAGGACTTCAGGGAAGTGGAGAAACTCTCGGCAAAACCTGATGCAGAGTTGCTGCGAATGTTGGGAAATACATACTATAACCTGGGCAAGTTTACGCTTGCACGAGACTATTATGACAAGGTGATCGCATCGGGTGCAAAGGACAAAGAAGTTTTTTACAAGCGTGGCCTCATGCAGCTTGAGGAGGGTGAGTATCAGGGAGCCTTAAGTGATTTTGACAATGCCCAAAAAGCAGGCGAAAAAACTGTGGCTCTTTTTCTGAACTGGGGTCGCGTTTATATCGCTCTGGACGATACAAAATCTGCAGTAGCTCAATTGAATAAGGCCATTGACCTGGATCCAAAGAATGTAGATGCCCACTTTAACAGAGCGCTGGTAAAAGAAGGTCTGGAGGATTACGAGGGTGCCATGCTTGACTACAACAAAGTAATCCAGCTAAACCCTGAGGATGCACAAGCCTACTACAACAGGGCTACCTGTAAATCGCAATTGGATGATTACGGGGCAGGAGTTTCTGATATGGATGATGCAATTCGTATCGATTCCAAGAATGCCGCTTTTTATAAGCAACGAGGAAATTTCTATTATCAGCTGAAAGAGAAGGAAAAAGCCTGCTTTGACTGGCGCAGGGCGGTCGAATTTGGCGATGAAAAAGCCAGGTATCAAGTCAATCAATATTGCAAGTAGTCTCTTTTTGGTTTTTTTCTGTCCCAATTTGATAAAAAAACAGGAACTAATCCCCACCAGATGTTTGTTTTCAGGCTACAGAGGCGTTTTTAGCTTCTGGTAGATTTTTTGTGATAATCCCTGAAAAGGGAAAATATGAAAACGCTCATCTTTAGCATCCTCACGGCCCTGATGTTATCAGGCGTGGATCTAGCCGAAGAAGTGAAGGGTAAAGTTGTTTCCGTCATCGACGGGAATACCTTTCAGGTTCGCGACGAGAACAAGAAAATGCGTAAGATCGTTTTGACTGGTATCGACTGCCCCGAACTGGAGCAGGAGTATGGACCAGAAGCTAAAAAGTTTCTTGAAAAATTGATTTTACACAAGGAAGTCACCATTTATGACAAGGGGAAAGACAAGTATGGTAATCCCCAGGTAGACGTAAAAATCAAAGGCGTTAAAGATCCCAGAGTTGATTTATTAAAAGAGGGATTGGCCTGGCCGGCTGAGAAGAACACGCGAAGCGACTTAGAGTATCTTCGGGAATCGGCTCAGCTTAGAGGAAAGGGCTTGTGGAAGCAGAATAATCCCACGCCTCCCTGGGTGTATCGGAGAGAACAAAGTCTCTCAACCCGCAAAAATTCATAGAAAAGGTTTGAGGTTGGTTATAGATGCGGCCTTCGAGTAATCGAAGGCTGCTTTGTTTCGTACCGGTGCTAACCCGACTGGCGATCAATTCTTCCAATTATCAGATGGCGAACAATTTTTAAAGCGGCAAAGAGTTAATAACTTTGATGTTAGGCTTTATGAGAATTCTACTTGTCTGTGTGTTTACTTTAGTCGCAACAGCGTCGTTTGCGCAGCTCTCCCGGAAAGAAAGGAAGGCGGCCAGGAAGGAATTTGAGAATAATCAGCCAACATCGCTGGATCCGGAGACCAACATGCCAATACCCGAGATACGCGAGCCTAATAAGAAGAAAACAAAATCAAACGGACCCACTTACAATAGCCAAAAGGAATTTGAGCAGCGTATGCAGGCGCGGGCAAAAACAAATAGAAAAAATGAAAAGCTATTGATGACCCCTCAGTATTCCAATCCACTTTATTTCGGGCACAAGCGCGCACCCAAGAAACATTCGTATAAGAAGATGAAGTTTTGCAAAGAGTGCGGAATCCGTCATTGATCACCGTCTTATAAGGATCGCTGATCTATAGTGAATCTAATTATTGTTCATTGTACCTTGCTACAATGAATATCGCTCAATATATCGAGCACACTAATCTCAGCCCTACATTATCCATCGGCGATATTGACAGACTCGTGTCAGAGGCAGTTCAACATGGATTTCTGGGTATTTGTGTTCCGCCTTTCTGGGTAAAACGTGCTTCCAGGGAAATAGCAAATGAAAAGATTCTTCTCGTAACTGTTGCCGGTTTCCCGTTGGGATACAATATGACCGAAACGAAACTTGATGAAATACAACGCGCAATTGATAACGGCGCAGATGAAATTGACATGGTCTGGAACATGACGTCGTTCAAAACCGGCCTCCCATGGACGAAGATTGAAATAGCCAGGTGTAGTTCACTGACGCACAATTATCAGCGGGTACTAAAAGTAATCATCGAGACTGCGTATCTTTCAGATACTGAACTTGAAAATGCCTGTGCTATTTGTGCAGATGCGGGAGCAGATTTTGTTAAGACATCAACTGGGTTTGCGCCAGAGGGTGCGAAGAAAGAAACCATTGTGCGTATGAAGGCCATATTACCAGCCCACGTAGGAATAAAAGCATCCGGCGGAATTAAGACTGTTGAGCAGGCAATAACAATGATTGAAGCAGGAGCCAGCAGGATTGGTACTTCATCAGGCCCATCAATTATCAATACGACCAACCCCTAAACCATACATTCGAATGAGCCAATTTTTAGCCGATGTTTTCCATTCGGAAGACAGCATCCCTGAACAATTCAAAATAGAAAAGGTGATCGAACAACGAGAATACCTGATTGACGGTGAATTGAAAATCTGGAATGGTAACCTCAACGCTGTACTTAGCCCTGTTTTCATAAAAGACGGAGATAAGCTCACGCAAAAAATTATTGGAAGTACACCGCTACTTACTTCAAAAGAATCATTGGAGGCTTTGGACGCGGCAGTGAGGGCATACGATCTTGGCCACGGCCTGTGGCCAACTATGAGTGTAACAACACGCATTGAGCACGTAGAAAAATTTCTTGCTGCAATGCGAACGCAACGGCAGGAAGTAGTAAAACTGTTGATGTGGGAAATTGGAAAAACACAAAAGGATTCTGAAAAGGAATTTGATCGTACCTGCGATTATATACTGGATACCATAAAGGGTTACAAAGATCTTGACCGGAATTCCGCAAAGCTGATCGAAGAACAGGGATTTATGGCGCAGATAAGACGTGTACCCCTCGGGGTATCCCTTTGTATGGGGCCATTTAACTATCCGCTGAACGAAACGTTCACTACTCTGATTCCTGCCCTTATTATGGGCAATACCGTTGTTTTCAAACCAGCTAAGTATGGCGTCCTTTTGATCAGGCCTTTAATTGAAGCATTCCGTGACAATTTTCCGCCAGGTGTAATTAATATTATTTATGGACGAGGTCGTGAAACTGTAGGAGCCCTGATGGAGACGGGTAAAATCGATGTATTTGCTTTCATTGGCACTAACAAAGGAGCGAATGAATTGAAAAAGCTCCACCCCAAATCTCATCGTCTGAAAGCAATACTCGGCCTCGATGCAAAAAACCCGGCTATTGTCCTTCCGGATGCTGATATAGATAATGCCGTTAGCGAATGTATTATGGGGTCACTCTCCTTTAATGGTCAGCGATGTACTGCACTGAAGATTTTATTTGTACACAAAAACATTCTGGAGGAATTCATTTCGAAGTTTAGTAAGGGAGTGAAAAATCTGAAGCCTGGAATGCCGTGGGAGCCAGGGGTCTCCCTTACACCACTGCCTGAACCAGGCAAAGTTGAGTTTCTGCGTGACCTGGTTGAGAATGCAAAGGAACACGGGGCTAAGGTTGTGAATGAAAATGGGGGAGAATTTTTTAATACATTTTTCTATCCGGCAGTACTCTATCCGGTAAATGAAAAAATGAAAATATATTCGGAAGAACAATTTGGTCCCGTTGTCCCTATAGTTCCGTTCGATGACGATCAGGAGCCCATTCAATATGTCGTTAATTCAAACTTTGGTCAGCAAGTGAGCATTTTCGGTACCGACTCAAAGCGGGTAGCGAAATTGATGGACGCTTTTGTGAACCAGGTGGGCCGTATAAATCTCAATACACAAAGCCAGCGGGGTCCGGATACCTTTCCTTTTAACGGCAGGAAGGATTCTGCTGAAGGCACACTTTCAGTAGCCGATGCGTTAAGAGTGTTTTCTATTCGTACCATCGTAGCCACAAAAAGCACAGATGAGAATAAACAAATCATTAGTAATATTATCAGAAACAGGGAGTCTGCATTTTTAAGTACGGACTACATTTTCTGAGTTGCTGCTGTTGTTTATTTCATAAAAGTGTACATATCTCGGGTGAATGTATTTGGTGAGACACATCTCCATACTGGTTTCAGGCAGAGTTCAAGGCGTCTTCTTTCGTGCCACCACAAAGGATAAGGCAGATGGGCTTGGGATCAAAGGATTCGTGAGCAACGCAGCGGATGGATCTGTCTACATTGAGGCAGAGGGAGATCCAATTCAGTTGGCAGCATTTGCCTCCTGGTGCAGGACAGGACCACCACGCGCCCAGGTAGTTGACGCAATTGTCACCGAAGGGGATTTGAAATACTTCACAGACTTCTCTATCCAATAAATTCACTAAACTGCAGAATCCCGCTATTCATTGTTCTTGTGGCGCTGTTCCACTATCTTTCCTTCATGGATGTTCAGGTTAAATTTCTTGGTGCCGCAAAGAGTGTTACCGGCTCCCGCTTTCTGGTTGAAATGGATGGATTCACTTTCTTGTTTGACTGTGGGTTATTCCAGGGAATGAAAGAACTTCGGCTTCGGAACTGGGACGAGTTTCCTTTGGATCCGTCCAGGATCGACGCCGTAGTAATCAGCCATGCGCACATAGACCATACCGGATACCTTCCTAAGCTGGTCAAGGATGGATTTACCGGCCCTATCTACTGTACGCCGCCGACCGCTGATCTGATGGAAATCATGCTGCTGGATTCGGCAAAACTGCAACAGGAAGAAGCAGCATACGCGCAAAAGAAGGGTTATTCAAAACATAAGAATCCAGCGGCACTTTACTCGGAAGACGATGCGCGCGTTGTTTTTCAAATGTTCAAAACATTTGGATATGATACGAAGTTCAGGATTCATGACCGTGTGGAAGTAATTTATCGCGATGCCGGCCATCTCCTCGGTTCAGCGATCACAGAAGTGTTTATCAAGGGGGATACGCAAACAAAAAAGATTGTGTTCTCCGGCGACATAGGTCGTTACGAGCAGGACTTGCTACAAGTGCCTGCTGCAATTGATTCGGCAGACGTTCTATTCATTGAATCCACTTATGGAACTAAGGATAATCCATTTGACGATCCGGAAGATGACCTTACCCGCATCGTCAATGAAACATTTGAAAGAGGAGGCGTATTAGTTATTCCCGCATTTGCAGTTGGAAGGACGCAGAGTCTGCTCTACTATTTTCGAAAATTAATGAAGGAAGACAAGATACCCGACGTGCCGGTGTATGTTGACAGTCCAATGGCCATTTCCGCGACGTATTTGTTCTATAAGCATCCGAGCTACCATAAAGTAGAAACATCCCGTGAAGAACTGGCCCGCGATATGGAGACCAATATGCTGGTCTTTGTTAAATCACCAGAACATTCTAAATCCCTGAACAACATTGCAAGTAAGGCCATTATTATTTCTTCCAGCGGAATGATGACGGGTGGACGTATCCTCCATCACATGTTCAACCGGCTTCCTAACAAGCAGGATACATTTCTGGTAGCCGGGTATCAGGCAGAAGGCACACGGGGTCGAAGGTTGCTGGACAAAGAACCCACTATCCGGATTTTTGGTGAGGATGTGAAAGTCAACTGTAAAGTCGAGTTTATGTCGTCCATTTCAGGACATGCCGACAGGGGTGAGCTTTTCCGGTGGATGAAACAGTTCAAGGACAAACCAAAAATTACTTTCTGTGTACACGGTGAGGGAGACGAACAGGAAAAATACGCTCAGGCTATTCGCGATACCTACCAATGGAACGTAATGGTTCCCCAGTATCTTGAGTCAGTGCGCCTGTTTAGCGGCATCTAAGCAACGCTCTTTTTGACTATGCCTTTTTGTGGATCTATCTTGACTTCAAAAAATTTTGTAATAAAAGCGCTCAGGCGAAGGCCGGCCATTTGGGGAGTATAGTCTTCCGGATAGAAGACCGTTAATTCCAAAACAGCGCGTGTAAAATTTTCATGTTTGCAGAAATCCTTCACCCAAAGTTTGAAGGTCCGGCTCCATTCGTCCTGATATTTGTTGAAGGCATCGGTTCCGTCGAAGAGAAATTCGAGTTGATTGTCGCTGTAATACTTGAACCGAAAAACGCCGGCAAGGGAAACATAAAATTCCTGTAAATGGCGGAATTCGGTTCCGGTATGATCCTTAATCTTGTTAGAGGTATCATCGGCAATACCCAGCGGATTACAGCGCAACAGGTATTCTACTTTTACAAAATCGACCAGGTATTGCAAAAGGAGGTCTTCAAGGGAAAACTGTGCTTCCTCTAATATGTAATTCTTATCACGCGGGAAGAACTTTCGGAGCACGGTTAATGGATAATTTCTCAAAAATAAAAAGAAAAGCGAACATGGGAAAGTGGTTTGATGGGAAGAAGTAACCTTCCGGCAGTGATTAGCAGGTTAATGGGTCGTTTCAGAGCCATTCCTTGATGAGGAGAAACTATGTCATAGGCACATTAACATGCCGTTCCGCATGATAGGAGGATCTTACCAGTGGGCCTGATTCAACGTAACGAAGTCCTCGTTTTAGCCCTTCTTCCTTGTACATCTCAAACGTTTCGGGGTGTATAAATTCAGCTACTTCAAGATGCATTTTTGTCGGTTGAAGGTATTGCCCCAGGGTAAGAATGAGCAAGCCATTTGCAACCAGATCCTCCATAGCTTTGATTACCTCTTCTTTCGTCTCACCCAGTCCCAGCATGATACCAGACTTGGTTCTTTTGCCTGCCGCTCGGATTCGATTTATTTGCTCCAGGCTTCGTTCGTATCGCGCCTGGGGACGAACCAAACGATATAGTCTTCCTACAGTTTCCATGTTATGAGAAACAACCTCTTGCCCACCGTCTATCATCCGGTACAAGGCATCCCAGTTTCCTTTTGTATCAGGTATTAAGGTTTCGATTGTAGTTTCAGGGCTAATTTTTTTGGTCTCTATTACTGTCTGGTACCAGATTTCAGCGCCGCGGTCTTTAAGTTCATCGCGGTTAACGGATGTAATTACAGCATGCTTGACCATCATAAGTTTAATCGCCTCTGCCACGCGCTTCGGTTCTTCCACATCGTATTCGGTTGGTCTACCGGTCGCCACAGCGCAAAACGTGCAACTCCGGGTGCACACATTTCCCAGGATCATAAACGTCGCCGTTCCTGCACCCCAGCATTCACCCATATTCGGACAGTTACCGCTCTCGCAAATGGTATGAAGTTTATATTCGTCAACAAGCCTTCTTACGCGGGCGTAATCGGGGCCAACAGGCAGTTTCACCCTTAACCAGTTCGGTTTCCTTTTTCGGGTTTCCTCAGAAGATATAAGCGGAAGTTCGATCATGTAGTGCTGTTGTATTTCAATCGGTTACCCCGCCAATTTCAAGGCATTGAACTTTTTGAGGGGAACCAAGTATCATAACACGTATCACTTGCCAATTAGTTCTTTGTATTGCGCCGGCGTCAGAAGGCCGTCGGTAGAGCCTGTTACTTCTGCTTTTATCATCCAGCCGTCACCATAAGGATCGCCGTTCACTTTTTCCGGACTGCCATCAAGGAGTGGATTTACTTCGAGTACTTTTCCGGTGACGGGCATAAAGAGGTCAGAGACAGTTTTTACGGCTTCCACCGTGCCAAAAATGCCGTGCTCTTCAATTTCTTGTCCAACCGTGGAAATATCCACATATACGATATCTCCCAATTCGCCCTGGGCAAAATCAGTGATTCCAATAGTGGCAGTCTTTCCTTCCAGTTTAACCCATTCGTGATCTTTGGTGTACTTCAGTTCTTCCGGTATGCTCATATTTACGCGATTTTAACGTCGGTCAAAAATAGGTAAAAATCGGAAGATTGAAAGGTTGGTAAATCAGCAATCCATGTCATTAAGTAAGCGCACCGCGCACCCTCTTACTCCCTAAAAGGGAGAACCCTCCGCGCTGGTCCCTTTAGAGATACAGGGTGTGCCCGGGAATATTTCCCCTTAACTTAATGACATGGAATCAGCCAAACTCATATTCCGGAACAGCTCCCAGGGTTATGCTTTACCCTTCCTATTGGGCAAGGCTAAACCGGATTTGGGTGCCGAATCGCGTCGTCGCTCTTCGGTAGGAATTGGAAACAAGGGGTTCATTGATGGTCTGTTCGTAGTACAACTGGATATTCAGTTTTTGATTAACAACGTAGCTTAAATTCGGCCTGAGCTGGAAGTTAATATTTCCGTTGGTGATGGTATTAAGCTCATCAATTTTTCGCTGGATTGTTTTCGTATCGGTGAGGGTAACATTCATCCGAAAGGTTAAATCATTCTTGAGAACAATGGTGCGACCCTGTGACTTGAATGGGAGTTTCATGTTGTTCTTCGTGTAACCTAATTCGAATGAGAGGTCCTTGCTGCTGAGTTCGGTAATCTGAGCGTTGGAAATGTTCAGAGACAAATCACGTTTTGTTTTGTACTGGAAATTCGCCGTTACGCGGCTCTTGGTACGAACGTTGATACCAATCAGCGGTGAAAACTGTTCGGAGATCAGCACCTGGCTGATGACGTATACCGGTAGGAATTTATCATCAACTGTAGTTCCAAAGTATTTACGGTTATAATCTTCTATCGGCTTGTCAATTTCAAGAGCCTCCGTGTCGGTAAACTCAAGGGAGTTGGCGTAATTCATCACCGAGTAGGTAGATTGATAGCCATGAGTGATACTGACCGATTGAAACATATTTTTGAATATGCCGATTTTGTTTAACCCGGTGTACTCAAAACGCCAATTGGGAAGAGGCATATTTGGGAATGGAGAAAGGTCCATGGTATTCACGTCTTTACCGGAATAGGCGGCAAGGAAGGCAGGTATGAGAACATCCTGTGAGGTAGTGTCGTACTCCGCATTGTTATTGATGATGCTGAAGCGATTGCGAACGACATTGAGGTTTTCTTCAAAGGTTCTAAAGACATCCGATTCGATTTCGCCATTGGATTTATCGAATGCCGTTTTTATGCTGAGAAAAGAGATCCGGTAACTTCCGCCCCGACTAGGGTTCAATGAATAATACGCGGGTACATCAGCGTCCGGGTCATACCGGAAAATTTCCTGGTAGGAATCCGTGGTTTCCTTCTTTATATCGATCTGAACTTTGAAATCGGATGATGGCTCTACGTTTGCGCGCAGATTTATCGATTCATTTCTAAGCTGTGTAAAGGGCATGGTAAGACTGGAATTTGTGGTCAACCACCCATTTTGTGCCGCCTTGGTACGAATGTTCGGATTCTGATTTCCCATTATAAACCCCCACCCCGGAGCATTCCAGTCTGAATCCATTCCGAGAAATTTTGGTGTCGGGGTAAATCCGGGTAAAATGGTTCCTTCTGTGAGACTATATGTACCGTTAATTGACCGAACCGACATCAACAAACGGAACAACCCTTTGACTACACCGGGTGTTGTTTTTTCCTTTACACTGTCGGCCTTTGGCAAGGGTTTCACTGGTACTTTTGGATTCGTGGAAGAGCGTGTCGTCGTAGGCTTGGGAGGTGTATTGAATTCTTTCAGGAATTTGATTTTGTTGTAAAGTTTTACAAGATCAGCCCTTCCAGTAAGGTTCTGTTCACGGCTGTTTTGTATGGTATTTTTAAAATCAAGACTGTCCGGAAGATCACCGCTGATATTGAGATCATCTGGCCTGTTCAGCGGTCCGGCCCGCCAGTTGTAATTCACCATGTAACGGTAGTCCGCACCTAGCCAGTCAGTTACTGGAATTTTATCCAGCGGCACCGCATAGTTAAGTGAGATGCGTTGATCAAAGTTTTTCATTCGACCGAAATTCTTCAGGTTCTTCTTGATTTCGGCGGCGACAGAATCACCTTCACCTTCCGGTTCATCAATGATGGAATTGACCAATGCATTGTATTCCAGGGAAAGACTTTTTGATAAGTTCCACCGCATACTATACTGGCGATTAAAAGTGAAGTATTTGAGATAGTTGGGAGCAGACTCAAATCCGTCATTCCTGTAAACATTCTTTCCAAATGCGCGCTCGAGGTCAAACCGCACGCCCAGACTGCTGGGCAGAAAGCTGATGTTAAAGTCCTTAATTGGTTTAAGCCATGGCGACGTAAGTCCTTTGGAATTTTTGAAGGGCTCGATACCGGTAGCCTTAGGGGTATACGTATACGCGAGCGAGCCTCTGTAATGCCTCTGCAAGGCTTCCTGTGTGGTGAAATTGGTTCGCTGAGCTTCACTGTATGAGTAGCTGACCGCAAAGTTCTCGATGTCCCAAATATGAGAGGGGGCATCTGCTTTGGTTTTTACTTTCCGTACGTTAATGAAGTTCAGACTCTTTCGGGTCTCTGTATCCCTGATCAGCCGGAGGTAGTTTGTGCGTTCGTCCTCCGTGCTGAATGATTTGAGAACAGCATCAAGCCTTATATCGGGATTCGCCGGATCATATTGTGGGTTGACTGTGGTATTCTGATAGCTGATAAACATGGGAATTTTGATACCCGTATTCCCCGGAATAAGTTTATCGACATTAACGTTCGCAGAAACATCGTATGCCGTTGTTTCATCACGCGTCCGTTCAAAAATTTTGGAACTCACACCGCCGAAACCAAACGTCGTATGACGGAATGCCCCGGTAATGGTGGCGAAATCAGCAAGCTTTGCGCTGAGCGTTGAACTTACTGCCCATCCGGGAGTACGGTCGAAGTCGGTTACCCGCAATTCGTTAGCCCATATACAAACGGAGTGTGATCGTTTGTCATCGGTTTTCGGATTCCGCACACCAATCATCATCACCTGAACGCTGCTGAGATCCGGTCGTCCGAAAATCCGGATCAAATGACGACCCACTTGTTTAGGTCCGGCTCTCGGATAAAATTCAGTGAGCGGAAATCCCTCCCGGTCTCTGGCTACTTTCAACGCAATGAGTTCAGTTAACGCCAGGTCAATTTCGTTTTCCTCCGGCCATATTCCCCTGACATCACTCGCATCTGTAGAGGAAGGTGTAATCTTAAGCGGGATTTCAACTTCATAAAAATTCTGATCGAAGTCTGTACCCAGCCGCAGGAAGGCGTGAAGTTCATCATCGCTGGATTCACTGTTTGCATGAAAAAACATTTTGACACGGCCATAATTGAATAAGTCAACCGCGGCATTTTTGTAGATGGCGCGCGCGTCTCCGTCTCTCAGTTCGTCAATACATACCTGAACGGATTGTTCATTTAATTCACGGGGTACGGAAGACGTATTATCTCTGTCGCGTACAACTCCAGGTGGAATAACATAGGGCGATTTTCCTTCGCTCGGCGCTGCATTTTCTTCCAGGTTTACAACATTCACGGTAAAGTTGTCGGCACCCGGTTCCGGATCATTGATTAACCCACCATCCCGCAGGTTGTCGGTATACCTTCTCCATCGACTACCAACCATCCGGAAATTGGCAAACCGAAGCACTACCGGTTCCTGGAAACCGGTTAACAACATGCGGGCATACTTGATAGACTTAAATCCATCAATGTTACCGAACTTGCTTTCGAACTGTCGGACCGGAATACGGAATAAATACCACGTAACTTCCTCAGGTGAGTTTTGCCCCTGCCTGAGAATCTTATCAACGACATATTCTTTTCCAATAGCAAGCTCACCAGGTTTCAGTTCCAGGTCATATTCATAATACTCTTCTAACTCGGTGAGGGTGTTGTCGGCGTTGAGATCTTCATTGTCCGGAACATTACTGCCGGAAGGCGTTACCTCGTCGTTTCCGGTTATGATAGGGGAGTTACTTTCCTGACCGTTAATGTCCTTGTACCGTTCCAGAATCTGCGCATCATTGGCGTCAAAGTCAGCGCCTAGAAAATAACGGAAGTTATCAGCGGAGGGATCACTTGCTACCTTAGGTCGTGCAGCGGCAGGAACATTGTTCAAATAATCCTGAAAAAAATTAAGCTCCTTTTCCGTGGGCAAGCCATCCAGTCCAACATCCTGGTTTGCCCGGGATGATGCGGAATTATCGAAGGCGTTCGTCAGGTATTGTTGGGAGGTAACATAACCCCAGTTGTTCTGCTCGGCACCTGTACCATCCAATGTTCCGTCGGGAGGTAATCCGTTTTCAAACGCGTGTTTTGTGTCGCGCATGACATCTTCCGAAATACTTCCCAGCTGAAAAACAAGTTTACCTCCTGTAGTATTCGGCTTTGGTGTATTGATGTCGGTACCGTCATCAATTATCCCATACTTTGTTGTAATAAAGGGGTCAAGCAGCCAGAATTCCACGTATTCAATATTGGCCTTATCAAAATCAACCTCGGTCCGGATAGCATTGGTGATACCGGCCCAGTTATTAGCTGGATTTGTCAGGAAAGCATTGTTATCCAACGCGGGATTGTAGTTGTACGGACCACGTTCCTTCGGATAATAGGCGACATCAAAAATCTGTTCATAAAAAATGCCTTGCGTGAGTTGCCGCTGCGGAAATATTTCCTGCGGATCTACGGGCCTTACGTAATGATTTTTCAAGTCCTCCTCCTCAATGTTTGCCGGTTTAAACCTTCCGACATCGCGGTATAATTGGTTGTCCACCTGATACCAGGCCAGCTTCGCACGATTGTAACCGGCTCGCAAATCATCGGGTGCCTGGTTGCTCGGATCAAAGCGATTGTCAGCTGTTTTTGGAGTGGAAGCAAGTTTCCAGCCTGCTGGACTCATTAAGGAATAGGGTGTTGCCGTATTTTCAAAATCATCAATGTAGGCAGTGCCCTCGCCATCTACAACGTTAGAGGTACCCGGCAACAACTGAGCAAATTCTCCCGTAAAATTTACCGTCGATTGTTCTTTGGTTTGCAGAAAGGGTATGGCGTCCACCAGTTTGGTAAGCAGCCGGCTCTTTTTATTCAAATTGAAGTCTAAACCGTACTGCATGTTTCGCGCCGGTTCTGTTCCAATCTGATTCCGGGTTATCAATGGACGCTCATTATAGTACAAGAAGGTTGAACCGATGTTGATATCATCACTGAGGTGGTAATCGAAGCGGGTGCCCAATAAGCTTCGGGTTTGAAAGGCAAATGGATCTGACTGTTCATACTTCACTTCAATATTTTTTCCGGAACTCAGGATCTGATCATTCATGATCGTCACCTTACCAAAGGTGTAATCCACCACATAATCAGTTCCTTCATTGAGTGGAATTCCACCCGCATACAATTTTACGGAGCCCTGTGAAACACCAAAGCCAGGAATTAGAATTTCCTTGGACGACCCGGCATTATAAAGCCCTTTGATGTAGAATTTATTCTTCGTGGCAAAGAGTTCGGCATCTGCCTTGGTGGTGTTGTACAAGGTGTCATAGGAATACTTCTGGATGAGAAAATCTTCATTGGTTTCACCTTTAAAGGCGGTGCGCAATCCATCGCTGAAAGGCTTTAGGATTGGGAAGATAATCAAGCCGGTAGTGGTGTTAATGGTAATGCCTTCAACAAAATCAAAATTGCCATCGCGCTGGGGGTCGTTAACGGGATTAAGCCTGTCAAGTCCCAATATTTCAATAAGCTGGCGTTGGCGGACTTTAGCGCCTTCCTGTAATTGAGGGTTGTCAATACCGGTCTTATCATCCCGATAGATAATGCGCAATTGAAAGCCATCACGGGAAAGCTGATTGACGTTTAAATTGTAAATGTTCTTCATCATCAGATCCCACGTGGGAATAATATTCCGGTTTGCATCGCGGATGGAAATCTTACGAGGGCGCAACAATTTCAGAAAAACGATTTCATTGTCTTTCAGGCTGGCATAGTCTTCGGAGAGTTCACCCACCTTATAGGATCTTCCATTATACGTGTACTCATAAGCTACGGCAAGTGCTTCATCATTTTGTAATTTTCGGGTAAGGGTGATGTACCCGAGTTGTTGATGAAACGTATATTCGGTGGAGGCGAGTTTTCTCGCACCGGTTATTTTTTCATAATCCGTACCATTCGTAAGCCCTTTGGTAGCGAGTTGAAGGTCGATGGAGTCACTTCGGTTCAGACCGGTAACGAATTTGAATAAGTCATTGGCGGGGTTGGTATTTGGAAGCGCTTTGTTACGTCCTTGTACATTGATATTATAGACCCTGCTGGGTTCTGCCAGATCCATCAAACCTACAACGTTTCGTAGTGTTTGTGTATCGTTGTTTCGGTTGAGGATGTACACTTCAACCCGTGTGATATTGACGCCGGAAATAACTTGCGGCGGATTAGCAATCCACCGTGAGTAATTATCACGAAAAAAATGCCCCAGGAAAAAGTGCCGGTTCTCGTCGTAGTTAGAGGCAATAATTTCAAAAGGCCGTCCCTGTCCGCCGTTGTTACCACCACCGAGATTAATAGAGGCGGTTTTTCCGCGTTGTGTTGTCGCAATAGAAGTTACATCCAGTTTGCCAAACTGCATTACTGTTTTAATACCAAAGAGATTCTGCGCTCCCTGTATTAACGTATTGTTCAACGGAAGACTTACGTTACCGATTTCCAGTTTCTGCAGGATGTCTTCTTTGAACCCGGTGTATTCCACTTTCATGTTATTCTGAAAGTCGAAGGAATTGTTATTGTCAAAGTTGGCAGTAACGGCAAGCTTTTCACCGATTTTACCCACCACACTCATGTTGATTTGCTGATCAAACTCAAAACCTCCGTTGCGTTGCTGGCGTATGGGGATAGCAGGGTTATTAATTTTCTGAAAGGCTGCACCAAAGTCGAGTGTTACAAATCCACGGGGTACCAACTCCACATAGCTACCCCCGAAAATGCGGTCAAATACCGGACTGATAAAAATCTTGGGAATGAGGCCCCGGCCGCTCACGGCACTTTCTCCATCCTGCGCACGTGATCGCCCTTGCCAGTAGCTTTTGAGAATTTGCCGGTCCTGATATCGCTTGAACTCCTCGAATGTCATGGTCGAAGTAGGCCGGTAATTCAGATCTCCGATTTTTTCATAGATGGTATAGTTGAGCGCGGTATCAATCTCAACGTCAAGCTTCATCTGATTAGGGTCCTTCAGATAAAGTGGTGATTCGGAAGTTGTATTTGAAAAGGGATCGCCATATCGGTCCGTGGCGCGGTAGGTAGGTCTGCGGCTTGGCGTGTAAGTTTGGTTGCCGGTGGTATCTGCAGGATTTGGGCGCGGTTGATCCTGACCATACACACACTCGGGTATGAAGGAAAAACTCAGCCATAAAAGAAACATTCGGCTAAGCGCAAAAGCAACCTGATTCTTCTTTGTAAAGAAAGTCAAACGTACTATGCGTTTTTAAGGGCCTGCTTAACTAAATCTTCTAATGTAATGGTATTTCCTGATTTTTTCAGGGCAGAATCCACACTTTTCTCGGCCGCCGCCTTCGGCAAACCCAGTGTAAGCAAAGCAGATAACGCTTCTTTTCGCAAGGTATTGTGAGCCCCCATGGAAATTGAAGGCTGAGTCTCATCCCAGCTCTCTTTTTTAAGTTTGTCTTTCAGGTCGATGATTACACGGAGCGCAGTTTTTCCTCCTATTCCTTTAATCGACTGAAGGGAGGCAGCATCCTCCCGCACAATGGCAGATTTCAATTCATTGCTGTTCATATAAGAGAGCATAACAATCGCAGTACCGGGACCGACACCATTGACTGAAATGAGTTGCTGAAATAACTTCTTCTCTGTTTCGCTGCTGAACCCGAAAAGCAAATGCGCGTCTTCGCGAATAGTAAGGTGGGTATGGAGCATGATGTTTTCCTGCTCTTTGATCTCCGTAAAGGTCTGAAGAGAAATATGTACCTGATACCCTATACCGTTAACATCAATCACAACCTGTGTTGGTTCCCGATGGACTAGTTTTCCTTTAAGGAATGCAATCATTTAGTGTACTATTAATGTAATCAAACTGTGAGCATGATGTCCGGATACGGAATCACACAATCCCTCAAAAAAATGCTATGGTGATTTCAATTCATGACTTAAAGGTGATCATCCTGATCATGTAATTGCGCATCCACTACAGCGATAGCCGCCATGTTAACAATTTCGCGGATTGAACTGCCTAATTGTAAAATATGTACAGGCTTCTTCATTCCCAGCAGAATCGGACCGATAGTCTCTGCCCCGCCTATTTCCATTAACAGCTTGTAGGCAATGTTTCCGGATGCCAGGTTTGGAAATATTAGTGTATTCGCTCCCTCTTTAGACAAGGCACTGAATGGGAAAGTTTCCTGCTGGATATGGGTATTCAACGCAACGTTTGCCTGAATATCACCTTCAACAACTAATTCCGGATTTCTTTCTCTTGCGAGCCGGACAGCTTCACGGGTTTTGTCCGGTATATCTCCTCTGGAAGAGCCAAAATTTGAATAGGAGAGCACGGCAATCCGCGGCTGCACATCAAAGAACTTCACACCCCGTGCTGTCAATTCTATTATACCGGCAAGTTCTTCTGCAGTGGGATCAACATTGACCGTTGTGTCAGCGAAAAAGAATGTGCCTCGTTTACTGATAATAATGTACATACCGGCCACCCGCTTTACACCGTTTGCGGTGCCGATGGTTTGAAGTGACGGGAGTATTGTTTTGGGATAGTCTTTTGTTAAACCGCTCACCAGCGCATCGGCATCGCCATGTTCCACCATCATGGCAGCATAATAATTCCTTTCCCTCATTAGCCTCAGGCAGTCCTGGTAGGTCTGTCCTTTGCGCTGACGTTTTTCGTAAAATACATCGGCATACCGGTTGATCGTTTCCTCTTCTTCGCGGGGATAGATGATCGGACAGTCATGGAGATCAAGTTTGTGCTCATCTATCAGCCGCCGTATTTCCGTCGTGTTGCCCAATAGGATTGGATGTGCTATACCTTCGTCACGAAGGATCTGGGCAGCCTTAAGAACCTTGTGGTGCGTAGCTTCTGTAAAGACCACACGTTTGGGGTTCTTCTTGGCACGATCGATAACCCGCGACATTAATTTTTGATCGATGCCGATACGTTTTTGCAAATCGGTATGATAAACTTCCCAATCGGTAATGTGATTTTTCGCAACGCCGGATTCCATCGCAGCTTTTGCAACGGCAGGAGAGATTGTAGTGATCAACCGCGTGTCCAGTGGCTTCGGAATTAAATAGTCGCGGCCAAACTGAATCTTGTCAGTTCCGTAGGCTTTTACAACCATGTCTGGCACAGGTTCTTTTGCCAGCGCAGCAAGTGCATATACAGCTGCCAGTTTCATGGGTTCATTAATTTCAGTTGCCCGTACATCGAGTGCGCCGCGAAAGATATACGGAAACCCTAATACGTTGTTTACCTGATTCGGATGATCCGAGCGACCGGTAGCCATGATGATATCCTTTCGGGTCTTCATGGCCAGGTCATAACTGATTTCAGGATCAGGGTTCGCCAGGGCAAAGACAATGGGGTCCTTTGCCATAGCATTTAAGTCAGTCGGGGTAATTGCATTTGCAACGGAAAGTCCTGCAAATACATCGGCACCCTGTATGGCTTCCTGAAGTGTTGAAATATTCCGCTGTGTAACAAATTGCGATTTGATATCGTCAAGATTTGTTCGCTGTGTATTCAGCACTCCCTTGCTGTCACACATGACAATATTTTCTTTCTTTGCGCCGAGAGCGATATAAAGTTTTGTACAGCTCACAGCGGCAGCGCCGGCACCATTGACGACAATCTTAATATCTTGCATCTTTTTCCCAACGATCTCCAGTGCGTTGAGCAAAGCAGCGCTTGAGATGATCGCAGTTCCATGTTGATCATCGTGCATGATCGGAATATGCATTTTCTCACGAAGTTCTGTTTCGATCTTGAAACATTCGGGAGCCTTGATGTCTTCCAGGTTTACTCCACCGAATGTAGGTTCAAGGGCTTTTACAATTTTGATGAAGGCATCCGGATCTTCCTCACCTATTTCTATATCAAAGACATCAATGCCGGCAAATTTTTTGAACAAAACACCCTTTCCTTCCATTACAGGTTTGGAGGCTTCCGGTCCGATGTTCCCTAACCCTAATACGGCGGTGCCATTGGAGATTACGGCAACCAGATTTCCTTTTGATGTATACTTGTAAACATTTTCTATGTTATTGGCGATCTCCAGGCAAGGTTCTGCAACCCCGGGCGAATAGGCCAGGGCTAGGTCCCATTGTGAACTAAGTACCTTTGTTGGAACAACTTCGATCTTTCCTGGTTGCCCTTGGGAATGGTAATTGAGGGCATCCTCTTTTCTGATTTTTATGGACATGAATAGGATGTATTTAGGGGCTAAATATAATAAGGTAAGAGGAAAGAAATATTATTAATATTGCAGGGATCAGTTTTGATGGGCTCTCTAATTTCTGTTGAACGTTAAGGTACCAAAATTGCCAATAAATTGATGTTATCCTGGTTTAAAGGTTATGTGTTATGGATTGTTGTTGCGCTGGTGGGGTCACTACTCCTGGCCAACATATATTTAGTGTATCGAAACAATCTGGTAATCACATTTAACAAACAACAGCAGGAAGAAGCCGAAAAAATAAAAGTCAATACAGTCGATGTAATCCGGAGCCTCCATTTACTCGATCTGGCAGTACGTAGTTATGCATTCGTAAACAGTGAACATTTCAGGGTGGCGACAGACACAGCCATTAACAGCAACAGGCTGGCATTTTTGCAGCTGGAAGGATCGCTGAAATCACAAAATTTTCCCATGGCTGATTTTTATCAGCTGAGAGATTCTGTGAACAACTATATTGATCTTGCCGGGAGTATGCTGGAGCTGGTCAGGAAGCGCCAGATCAAAGAGTTTGTAAACATACTGGACAGTGATCCCGGTTATAAGGTTTGGTTGCAGTATTCGCGTTTCTCAAGACAAGTCAATGCGTTTGAAGACGATATTGCGCAGCAGGCGAAATTGCGCTACGAGCAGGCTTTAAGAAACAGTTATCTTCTTCAAATCCTCCTTTTTTTCCTTTCCATACCCACGCTGGCCTACACGGCATTTCAGGCGAATCGTACGCTTTCGCTCTCCGAACAGTTACGAAAGTCAGAAATGGACAAAAGCAAAATGCTTATCGATCAGAATCGACTCCTGGAAAAAACGGTCCATGAACGTACCCGTGAGATATTAGCGCAGAATGAAGAAATCAGCTCGCAGAATGAAGAGATTGTAGCGCACAACGAGCAACTTGTGTTGCAGCAGAATGAAATTGAGATGCAACGCAACAATCTTCATGTGAAGAATGAAAAACTCCAGGAAGCCAAACGTATCATCGAAGATCAAAGTCAGCTGATTCAGCAAAAAAACAATGAACTTGTTGTTGAAGTTGAGCGGCAGACCAATGACTTGAAAAAAACCAACCTGGAGTTGATTGAGCAGAATAACAGGCTTGAGCAATTTGCATTTATAATATCCCATAATCTTCGTGCACCTTTGGCGAGGTTAATCGGGTTGTCCAATATTCTTGATTTTGCCAAAGATGAAAAGGAAGCGACAGAGATAGTTCAGTTAATAGTAAAATCCACACATGATCTGGATCAGATAATTAAGGATCTTACCTTGATTCTAGGCGTTCAGAAGACGAACTCACTGGTCATGGGTCAGATTCAACTGGACGAGGTACTCAATAAAATTCTGAAAACGCTTGAGGATGAGATTCGGGATACTCAGGCAACTATTCAATTTGATTTTACCGGAGCGCAGAGCCTGATCTCACTTCACCCTTATGTGGAGAGTGTTTTTTACAATCTCTTAAGCAATGCAATTAAATACAGGCATCCGGAAAGGCTCCCCAGAATTCAGATTCGGTCAAAAGCGGTGAACGGGTTTGTCCGGATTGATGTCGGTGATAATGGATTAGGAATAGATATGGTAAAACATCGTGATTTCCTTTTCAACCTCTACAAGCGTTTTCATTTTCACGTGGAGGGCAAGGGAATGGGATTGTATTTAGTGAAGACGCAGGTGGACGCACTGGGAGGAAAAATTGAGATAGAAAGCAAGGTCAATGAGGGAACAATCTTTAGTATTTTCCTCAAAGACAAATAATCCGGCAAATAGCTATTTGTTTTTTATCCCCAGATCTTCACTTGTTTTGAACGTACCCAGTATCGTTTCAAGTTCGCGCATAACTTCACGCTTGTCTGTGCCTGGAGCATAGGCGAAACCTTCCAGGTAATAAAGCAGTCCGCGTGGTTGGTCAACCAGGGCATATCCAACGTATGGGCCACCCATAGTCAGGTTGTTTGTTCGCCAAAGTGCTCTGATCTGCATGGCGAAGTGCTTGTTAAAACTAACCTGACGGAATATTACATCAAAGTTTTCCCGTTCCGTTACCAGGTAACTTATGGGGTTTTCCGGGTCTTCAAACAAATACTTTCGGGCAACGGCATCACGCCATGCCAGAACGCTATCCGGCAATAACTGATATTCGCTCTCATACGGTTTCCAGGTGATAAAAATGTCTTTATCCTTTTCGGCTTCAATTTGTCGCAACCAGATGAAATCGTGTTGCTTATCGGCCAGCAGATATCCCACCGGAACACGCAGTTCGATGCCGTGCTCTTTTTTAAGAAATGATGCTACCCCCGCCGTTGACTTCGTACCATATAGATTGGCTTCCAGCCTCTTTCTTTCAATGTTGTTGAAGTGGTTCACAATCTGTTCATCGGCACGCCGCAGATGATGAATCAGATTTTCTTCAGTGTCACCGAAGAGATACATAACCTCCTGGCCTTTTGCATATTCATTTTGTCTTGTGAATCGAAAGAAACTGGTATCGCTCTTTATTCTGCCAAGTGTTTCCGGAGTAAAATCCCTGCGCAAGATCTTTGATCCCATAGACTCCTGGTCGAGAGTAAAAACATACACGAGGTTGCGGATCTGGGTTAATAATTTTAAACGGGACGGATGGACCCAGATAAGATTGAACATGGGTTCCTTTTGTGGTAAACCCGGGACTTCTTTGCGAAATATTTTTCTTAACTCAGAACCCAACTCCCCCTTCCATTGAACTGAATCCATGATGAGGATAATGTCTCCTGGTTTACCTGTAGCCTTAGGAAGATAGGCCGCGTTTTTTTCGCTCTTATTATTACAAGCGGCAATACAAGTGATAAGGAAAAGAAAAAGAATAATGCGGTTCATGAAAACAAGTTTATTAGATATAACGCATTAGAGGCAAAACAGTCACAATTCTATAGCAACAATCTTCTTCATCCGGCAAGTATTGATTGAGTAATTGGACGGATTTGCGTCAAATGCCGAGAATTAGCTGTTGACCAGGCTGGAGTTTGCTGCTGGTCAGATTGTTGAGAGTCTTTATTTTTTCAATGGTAAGTCCTTCGAATTTCTTCGAAATGTCCCATAAGGTATCACCCGGCTGAACGATATAGGTTTTTGAACCTGGTAGCGGGGCGACGGGCTTAGGCTTCGAGGAAGCAACAACAGACGTCGCGCTGGTGTTTGGCTTCTGCCAGATATTTAACCGTTGTCCTACGCGTATGGTATTACTCCGCAAGTTGTTCCATTTTTTAAGGTCATTGACGCGTACGCCATAACGGATGGCGATTGAGCCCAGCACATCGCCGCTTTGTACCCTGTAGACAATCCGATCGCGGCCATACGTGGTACCCTCGGTATTACGCACCAACACATCAAGTTCCTTTTTTCCCACTTTTGACGCAGAGTCCAGAATGGCATATCGATTCGCCTCCAGGTTATACTTGGTTTCCTCAGGAACATAAAACGTGTAGACCTTATTGGTTTCGGGTATGGCGTTTCGCTGAATGGAAGGATTAAGGCGTTGCAGATCTTCCAGGCAGGCGCCTGTAAGGCTGGCAAAAGTTTCAAAATGCAGAAATTTTGATACCTGAATCGTATCGTATTTGGGAAGCATTTCTTCGCCTTCAACGAAGAAATTATGCTCATCCAAATAATTCATAGCGTATATGATGGCTACAAACTGAGGGACATATGAGCGGGTTTCGCGTGGCAGATTTGGATAAATTTCCCAGAAGGAATGTTTGTATCCTGATTTGCGTATGGCACGCTTTACATTTCCTGGTCCCGTATTATAGGCCGCTAACGCAAGTTCCCAGTCATTAAACATACGATACAGATCCCGCAGGTACCTGCACGCAGCATCAGTGGCTTTTTCGGGATCCATTCGATCGTCTATATACCAGTCATTGTTAAGTCCATAGTACCGGCCGGTTGCCGACATGAACTGCCATAACCCGATGGCACGAACACGCGAAACTGCTCTTGGATTCAACCCGGATTCAATTATTGATAGGTATTTTAATTCATCCGGCAGATTATACTTCGCCAGGTATTTCTCGAATAGGGGGAAGTACAAATTTTTTCTGCGCACCATCAACCGGGTGTACTCGCGATCTTTGACTGTAAAGTAGTTAATGAACGCATGGATTCGTTCGTTATAAACGAGCGGCATTGTGTTTTCGATACACGACAACCGGTCCTCAATGAGGGAAGGTGAATCATCTCCGGGAATATATTCTAGCTCGCTGGGTACTGCAAAATAGACGAAGTCGGAAGTATCTTCCTTAAAAATAAGATCCTCCTCAGCTATCGCTACTTCAAGGGAATCGACGACGACAGAGTCAGGCACTATCTGGCTGAATGCCGGCGCCGAAAAGAGCATACAAAATGCTGCTGTTCCAGTTAGGAGTATTTTATCCACGCCTGATTGTATTCGGTTAGATACATGCCTATCAACCTTAGAATTCATATCCACCCATGTACGTTTCAATCTCCTCATCATTCTATTTTAAAAGGGAGTCAGAAAATTGCAACAGTTTAGATTCCTCAAAATCATCTGCGATCACTTGAAGTCCAATAGGAAGGCCCTGGTGGTCTTTTCCGCTTGGAATGGCAATGGCAGGCACACCGGCCACATTAGCTTGAACGGAAAAAAGATCCGCCAGGTACATTTCAAGGGGGTTATCTGTATGCTCACCAAGCTTGAATGCAGTGGTCGGCGTAATGGGCATAATAATAAAGTCGTATTGCTGCAAAATTTCTTTAGTCTTCTCCCGGATAATTCTTCTTACTTTTTGAGCTTTGGTGTAATATGCATCGTAGTAGCTGGCGCTTAATACAAATGTTCCAAGCAATATTCTGCGTTGAACTTCTTTACCAAAACCCTCCGATCTGCTTTTCTTATAAAGCGAATTCAGATCGGTAACATCATCGCTGCGATAGCCATACCGTACCCCGTCATATCGCGATAAATTAGAACTTGCTTCTGCCGTAGCCAAAATATAATACGTAGGAAGGACATACTCCATAAGCGGAAAATCAATCACGTGTACGTCGTGTCCGGCTGCTCTGATTTCCTCAATTTTGGCAAGTATGCTGTCCCGAATTTCAGGCTGTAGACCAGCCGAATCTTCAATTTCCCGAACATAGGCAACACGATATTTTTTCTTCATTGCGCTTTTCAGGTCGTTGGAATACGATGGAACAGGCCTATGGGAGACCGTGCTGTCATTTTCATCAGGTCCGGCGATTACTTCCAGCACCAGCGCAACATCTTCAACCGATTTTCCAAAAATACCGATACAATCGAACGAAGAACCGTAAGCAACAAGTCCGTAACGGGAGATACGGGAATAAGTAGGCTTCAAGCCCACTAAGCCGCAAAATGCAGCAGGTTGACGAACTGAACCACCTGTATCAGACCCTAATGAAACCTGGCACATGTCTGCCTGAACAGCAACTGCTGAGCCTCCTGAGGAACCGCCCGGAACCCGCGAATTATCAGCATCATTTAAGACCGGACCAAAGGCAGAGTTTTCATTGGATGAACCCATCGCGAACTCATCGCAATTCTGGCGGCCAATTATAATGGCATCTTCATCCAGCAGACGCTGGACGACTGTGCCGTTAAACTGAGAAACAAAACCATCAAGGATTTTACTGCTTCCCTGTAAGGCATGATCCTTATAGGCCAACACATCTTTGAGGCCTACAATGAGACCGGCAAGTTTGCCCGCTTTTCCTTCTTTTATTTTGTCGTCTACTTCTTTTGCGCGAGTGAGTGCTTCATCGGAATACACGCTTAGAAACGCATTGAGATGCGATTTCTTTTTTATGTTGTCGAGGTGATGACGTACAAGATCCTGACAAGTGAGTATACCGTGCTGCAGATCGTTCTGTATTTCGCGAAATGTAGCGTACGTTTTCAAGACTTACTTTCCGTCTTCAATTTTCGCAGCATTGCTGGCATCCTCAACTTCCTTCTTCACGTCTTTCACAGAGTCCTTAAATTCACGGACACCTTTACCCAACCCCTTCATGAATTCAGGTATTTTCTTTGCACCAAAAAAGACGAGAACGAACAAACCTATGAGAAGAATTTCCTGGAAACCAACCCCGCTTAAAAACAATAATGTAGCTTTCATGGCATTTAATTTAAAATCGTAAGGACAAAAATAGCCTAAAAAAGAATAGGAACAAACGAATAGCAGGGTGATGTGATGAGCGGGCAAATGCGGTTTAAATAGTGGTTTCGGCGCTGATAAACAGGAAATAAAGGCGCATCAGCCTGTTTTGACCGGACCTGGGATCACATGTTTTTTAGCCAGCCTTGTGGATCCAGAGCAGTGGTATTTTTGAAGATCTGGAAACGCAATTCCGATACGCCTTCTGTGCTTGAAAACACTTTCCCAATCTCCTGATTCGTTGTAACCTTTTGGCCGCTTCTTACGAACACTTCCTTTAAACCAGCATACACGGTCAGATAATCACCATGTTTGATGATTACCGTGCTGCCCAGGCCCTGAATAAAGGCAACTCTTCTAACCTCGCCCTCAAAAATGGTCTTAACTTTTTCATTTTGCTGAGTTTGAATATTGACCCCATTATTTTGTTGCACAATGCCTTTCAGAACGGGGTGGTTTTGACGGCCAAATCGTTGGGATATAAATCCGGAAGCAACAGGCCACATGAATTTTTGCTTATTTTCTTCAAAGGAATTAGACAAAGCTATGGCTTCTCCCTTGCTTCCCCGGGCAGCACGTTCGATTTCTTCCCGGATGATCTTCTCAATGAGATTGTCCAGTCGGGCAACAACCTTCTTCGTTTCTGCCAAATCCTTTCTTAGGTTCTTCTCTTCCTTTTCCAGTGATCGAACAAGGGAATTCTGCTGCTGTTTGAGACTTGTAAGGTTTTGAGTTGCGGCAACCTGTTCGTTAAGCAGTTTGTTTTTCTCTTCCCTTCTGACTTTTATTTCTTTAACATGTCCGGAAAGTTCGTCCTGAACTTCAATAATCTGTTCCGCCTGCAGTTTGCGCGTTTCAGAATACTGTTTCATATACCGAAGGCGCATTATAAACTGATCAAACGACTCTGCTGAAAAAAGGAAGGTTAGCCGGGTAGTGCTGTTGTTAGCCTTCTGAGCAGCGAATAGCATAGAAGCATATTCCTTTTTAAGTTTTTTAAGGTCGGCCTCCAAGGCCTCAATGATGTCATTGTTTTCGTGGATCTCTGAATCGAGAAGGCCCACTTCTCCCTTGATTGAACCTACCAGTCTTTCTTGCTGCCTGATGCGTTGATTTAATGCATTGAGTTCGCCAATAGTATTCTTTTTCTTCGCCGACGTCTCACCAATTATTTTTTCAACTTCCTCGATTTTTTCAAGGTTCTCTTGTTTTTCCTTTTGCAGTTGAGTTTTCGATTTCTGTGCAACCACAGAAAATGTGACTATACCAAGAATAAAAAGACACAGCAGATGTTTACCTGCGTACATATCGTTTGGGAATATTGAACGGAAACTTGAGTTCTTTATCACCGACTTCGGCCTTATTGTATTCAAAGATAATCGTTGTGTTCAGCAATCCGCCAAGCCCTTTATAGAAGAGGCTGATTGTTCCGTTGTATGGAAAAAGTTTTGAGCCCATTGGCTGGAAGTTGGCGTAATTGACAACAAGAGAATTACTGCTATTAAGCTCTTTCAACTCCACTTTCTCTACCTTCATACTTGCAGCATTGATGTAATTATCGACCGTTACTGAGTTGGCTTGTTGTTTTAAAACAAAAAAGGACGTTTCCTGAACAATCTGGTCGTCATCTTTGCGCTTCATTAAAAGATTCCCCAGCATCGCCGCTTGTATAACGTCGTAACTGATTTCAAAATTATAACGTTTTGAAAGTTCCGCATAGTCGAACACGTAGTACTCATTGTCGACATTGCTAACTATCGTGATTGAATCTTTATTTACCAGTGCCTTACCACCCTGTACACCAATTACAGAAAAAGTCATCCATATCACACTGTCTTTGCGAACCCGTATGTTTGCCTTTACTTCCCGCTCTTTATTGGCATCACGCAGGATCATACGGGCTTTTCCCTGCATATAGCCAAAATCGATTTCTTCTATATTCAATGTTGGTTTGGGAGGCGTTACCGAAATAGCAGGAGCAATTTTTTTGCTGCAGGATATAGCAAGAAAAGAGAGCCCGACAAGCATTAGCAAGAGACGATTATTCATAGATTTGGCGGTTCGCGATTTTTTTATTGAGAATTTCACTATTCGCATTCAGTCCCCGGGCTTTCTCCCATTGCTCTACTGCCCCGGTTATATCACCCAATTGAAAAAGAATATCTCCGTAATGCTCGAAGTGAGTAGCTGTGGCATTTCCCGTTGAAATCGCACGCTCGATAATTTTTCTCGCCTCCTTATATTTTTGCCGGGAGTATAAGACCCAGGCATGGGTGTCCAAAAAAGTAGGATTATCCGGATTGTTCTTAATCAGCAGCGTAGACATTTTCTCAGCTTTATCCAGACTTGCCTTCCGCAGAGCAAGGTAATAGCTGTAATTATTTAATACTGCGTCGTTATTGGGATTATTGCTCAACGCTTCGTCATAAGCCTTGTCCGATTTATCGTATGCTTTCGTTGCATTATAGGTGTCCCCAAGCATTCCATTCAATTCGGCCACAAGCTTGGGATTGGCCGAAGATAATTTCTTAGCCTGCTCAAGAGAGGCGATAGCTTCAGGATAATGGCGCCGGCGCATTTGAGCAAATCCATTGAAGTAATAGATCATACTCTGATTTGGAAATAACTCGAGCGCACTTTCGGAGTGTTTGATGACATTGTCGTACTGCTCCAGCTGGGTTTCCAGGTAAAGCAGATTTTCCCACACTTCAAAGTTTACTTCACCGGATTCTATTGCCCGTATGTATTCATTCTGTGCATCCCGGTTCCGACCCGTCGACAGGAAGAGATCCCCCCCCAAAATGTGTACACTGGGATCCGCCGGATTTCCTTTCTTCAACTTCTCGAAAAGGGTCAGTGCAAAGGTTTCTTTGTCCGGGTCTGAAATACCCTTGGTTTTATTCTGATTGAGTTCGGCGTTATACGATCCAAGTACAATCAATTTGCTGCTGAGCTCAATGGAATTATTGTCAAACAAGTCGAGCAACATCAGTCTCGCCTTCGACTCCTGGTTGCTGTCGCGGTAAAATCCTGCCAGCAGCATCTTTACACTTCCGGAATCCGGATTTGCCGAGAGAAATTCTTCCAGATATTTTATGGCATCAGGCCTGAGCTTATTTTGGGAAAGCACCTGAGCTACGCCCATTACAATCCGCTCATCACCCGGGAAGGCAGCTATCAGCTTTTCGCCCTCAGCGATTCCTTCTTTTATTTTACCAAGTTCAAGGTACAGTCGTAGCTTTTGTATAGACGAGACTTCACTAATCCCCAGGGCGTCCTCAGCCCGATTGTATGCCTTGATTGCCTCTTCAGGTTTGTTGGCATATTGATATACGGCTGCTAATTCATATAAATATTCTTCAGTTCCCTTAAGTTCCTTTACCATCATCTCGTAAACAACAGCCGATTTGTCGAATGCCGTCATGCTGTTGTAGATGTTGGCCGCAAGGAGATAGAAATATTTGTTTTTCTTCTCGAGCTTCAGTGCATTTTCAATACTTATGGAAGCTTTTAGCAGATCTTCCTGCTTGTTGCTTTGGGCAAGGACTTCGGCAACCTTGTAATGAACTGTGGCATTTTCCGGGGCTATTTCGAGTGTTCTCTGGTAGTAAAGCAGAGCTTTGGAATAATCTTCCAGTATGAAGAACTTTTCGCCTTCCGTAAAATAGAACTCGGCTTCCCTGAGCCTAATCCCCGATGCTTCCGTATTGTCAGCACCTTTCTTCTTACGCTGGGCAAAAGATACACATGACAAGAACAAGAGTGCTGTCAGTAGTACATAAGTTGCACGATAGGATAACTTACCTTTCACGATACTTTATTGAAGTCCCCCAGACTTAAGTCGAGGGTAGAGCCTTCAAAAATAACGAAATTCCCCAACATGCTGTTTTCCAGCATCGCGCTTTGAATAGCCGACTCCTTTTGGATAATGGAGTTTTTGATGCGGCTGTCTGTTATGCGCGAGTTTTCACCAACGGAAACATAGGGGCCAATGACCGAATTTTCAACGTGCGCGCCGGCTCCAACGAAACAGGGAGGAATAATCACTGAATTTATGAGGGTAGACTTCTCTGAGACCAGCTTTTGATCTTTGATCAGTTCCAGATACCGTTGATTCGTTTGAACAGTAACTTCCTTGTTCCCGCAATCAAGCCATTCTTCAACCTGACCAGGAACAAACTTCGCTCCTTTTTTTGATAGGTTCTGGAGAGCTGATGTAAACTGGAACTCGCCCTTCTCCTTAATGTCATTGTCAATCAAATATTGCATCTCCCGGGCCAATGCTTCCCCATCTTTGAAAAAGTAAATGCCGATAATGGCCAGATCTGACACGAATGAAGAGGGTTTCTCGACCAGTTCAATGATTTCCGACTTTTCATTTAGCCTCACCACTCCGAACTGTGACGGATCGGCGACACGCTGTACCCAAATAATTCCATCCTGGTTTGTGTCTAACTTAAAGGCAGCCTTAAATAAAGTGTCGGCAAACGCTACAATAACTTTTCCGGTAAAAAGCTCTTTCGCGAAAAGCAATGCATGAGATATTCCGAAGGCTTTATCCTGATAATAAATCTTGCCCGTAGCACCTACGTCCCGGGCAATTCCCTTAAGGCTCTCTTCAACTTCTTTGCCGAAGGAAGGGTGCACTATAAAACCGATAGAATCAATTTTCTCAGGACAAACCCTGGCAATGTCTTCTACCAGGCGGTGCACAATTGGTTTCCCCGCAATTGGTAAAAGGGGTTTTGGAACCGTCAGCGTGTGTGGACGGAGGCGTTTTCCCAGACCAGCCATCGGTATAATAATATTCATAGGGGTAGCGTTTTTTTTGAAAAGTAAAACTAAGAAAAATCAGGCTCCTACCTGTTTGAATCTCTCCTTTTCCAGTAAATAAAGGATGAAAACATAGACTACGATCACCATACCGTGGAACCCAGTGGCAAGCCATTGGTTTTCGATCGAAACCATTCCAATGATATAGATGATTGCCACAGTAGCGACAATATAGCCGATGCTTCGACTCACATCGTACGGAATGGGGTAAAACTTTTGCCCAAGAAAATAACAGGCTGCAGCCATAGAAAAATAACATATCAGGGTTACCCAGCTGCTTCCCAGGTAACCGGCAACAGGAATCAACAGGTAATTTCCGACAACGGTAATGAAAACTCCGCCTACGGTAATTATTGTGCCATAGTGCGTTTTGTCAGTGAGTTTGAACCAAACAGACAGGTTATAGTAAACACCCAGGAACAGGTAACCCAGCAATAAAACGGGAACGATGTAGAGACCCTCCCAATATTGTTCATTGCCAAGGAAATGTTTTAAAATGTCCAGGTTAATAGAAACAGAAAGTAAAAGCACACAGCAGACCAGGATGAAATACAAATTGACATTGGCAAACAACGCCGGCGATCCCTTATCTGAGGCGTTTGAAAAAAAGAATGGCTCCGCTGCATAACGGAAGGCCTGTACGGCGAGGCTCATCAGCATGGCGTATTTGTAACTGGCACCGAAAATCCCAAGTGCATAGTCGGCGGTTTGACCAGGGTAAAAATTTTCCGGTAACCACCAGTCTAAGAACTGCCTGGAGAACATTTCGTTCGTCATTCCGGCTAGCCCCGTCAGCATTACCGGGTAGGCATAACGTAGGACGGACGGGGAAATCTCGCGATCGAGTGCCGGCCTCCAGGCGAGCAGTGTCCTGAGGAAGAAGACCACGTAAAAAGCATTGGCTATAAAATTAGCCATCACCACATACCCGATTCCAATGGATGCATCAAAGGTTACTTTAAGGAAATATATATTGAGACCTACAAGTATTCCGATGTTCACGAGCTTACCAAAGGCAAACGACACCGGCTTCTTCTTCAATCGCAACCGCGCAAAGGGGATAGCAACAATAGCATCGATAAACATGATACCAACCAGCCAGGTTACTAAATTACCGTTGCCTGGGATTCCAAGAACAACAGCAAAGGGATTGGCAAGCAGGATCAGAATTAAAGAAAGAACGAAGCTGATCGAAAGGACTACCGTTTGAGCAAGATTAAAAATTCTTTTTTCGTCGGCACCCGGTTTTGTAGCATAACGGAAGTAAGCGGTCTCCATCCCGAACATGAAGATGATGTTGATGACAGCTACGTAAGCAAACAGTTTTGTGATGACACCATATTCTTCCGGAGGAAATACATCCGTATGCAGGTACACCAAAAGAAAATTCAGGAATCTCGGAATAATACTACCCAGTCCGTAGAGAACGGTCTCACCTGCAAGTCTCTTAATTTTGCTCATCTAGTGTTTATGCATTGTCAATGTACAAAGAACTGCTTCCATAGATGAACTTCACTTTTTTAAGAGGCAATTGTAAAAGACGAGACTACTTCCCGGTAAAATTGGGCTTTCTTTTTTGCACAAAAGCAGCGGTTCCCTCCTTGAAATCCTCGGTGGCACTGCAGGCAGCGAAACGTTCACTTTCTGTCCGATAGCCGGTATCCTCAAACTGGTACCCGGAATTTACACTCCTGATAATGGAGGCAATAGCAATAGGGCCGTAGTTTATGATTTTGCGCATCATGGAATTTGCCAGGCTCATCAATTCATCGCGGCTGCCAACGACATGGTTGACTAGACCCAGTGCTTTTGCTTCCTGAGCGGTAATCATATCTGCCGTTAGCATGAGTTCCAGGGCTTTTCCCCGGCCAACCAATTGAGTAAGGCGTTGGGTACCGCCATATCCCGGGATGATTCCCAAAGTGATCTCCGGCATTCCAAATTTGGCATTTTCCGAAGCTATCCGGATATGGCAAGCCATAGCCAGTTCACATCCTCCGCCCAGGGCAAAGCCGTTGATGGCACCGATTACGGGCTTTGGGCAATCTTCAATCAGTTTGAACAATTGCTGGCCTTTTTGCGACAGGGCTAAGGCATCTTCCGGAGTTAATGAGGAGAACTCTTTAATGTCGGCACCGGCGGCGAATGCTTTTTCGCCTTCCCCGGTAAGGATCATTCCCCGGGTGTCATCATTTTGGTAAAGTTCTTGCAGGATTACGCGGAGACCATCCAGAAGTTCGATAGTCAGGGCATTCATGGCTGCCGGTCGGGATAGCGTAACGGTCAGAATATGATCGCTGTATTGGGTTTGAAGGATTCGCATAGTGGCAACAGGTTCAAAAATGCAACTTATTGAGGTTTTTGGAAATGCACAAAAATAACTACAAAAGCTGGGTACGGTAAGCAGTTCGATTGGGTATCATAGAAGAGTGGCTTTTCTTGAGATAAAGAATTTTAATGGCGAATTACTTCTTTTGGCGAGCCGAATAGTGCAATTTTGCAGGTCAAGTAGTTCTTAAAATCGATAAATAGTTGGTTAAATTGTTTTCTATGTCAATGCGCAATTTCATTTTGATTGGTTTCCTGTTTCTTTTCATTAATGAAACCTATGCAACAACCTACTATACAAGATCCACCGGAAACATTACTGGCAATATCTGGGGCACGACAACTACCGGAACAGGTGGCGCGCTGCCAGCGTTAGTAAATGGCGATATAATTGTAATCGATGACAATATTACGATAACCACGAATTTTACGGCATGGAATGGCGCGACGATAGCGGTACACCTCTATGCCAATATCAACTTCAACGGAGGCAAACTGGATTTGGCAGTGAACAGTATAATTGATTTCAAGACAAGCGGTGCAAGTATTACTTCAGTTGGTGGAGGTAGCTCAGACAAAATAAGATTTGGGAACGGTTCAGTCTGGGATGGCAGTGACCCGGATATTTTTGGTCCGGGAATTATGGACAAGAACTATTCTCCTGGAGGTCCACTTCCAGTGCAACTCCTTTTTTTCGTTGCGAAACAATTGGGTGAGAAAGTAGAGTTAACTTGGGCTACAGCCTCTGAATTGAACTTTGATTACTTTTCTATAGAACGATCCTCTGACGGGATGGACTTTGGCGAATTAGAAGAACAAGTCAAAGGTCACGGCACAACTATTGAAAGAAAGGACTACAAACTGGTGGACAATAGCCCGCTAATTGGCAGGAACTATTACCGGCTCAAGTCTGTCGATTTGTATGGGTATACAGAATATTTCAACGTTGTTCTGGTTAACTTTTCAGGAGAAAAAACATTCAGCGTTTTCCCTAACCCCTCCGACGGAACGGCAGTTAATTTTGCGCTCAATTTTGTTCCCGACGGGAATACCACGATAACTGTATTTGACAATTACAACAGCAATATCGCGATGATAAAGCCTACTGATCACTGGCAATCGGTCACGTTTGCCAACTCCCTGAAAAGCGGACTTTATTTTGCCAGGATCGTATCAAAAGACTTTGTGCGAGTAGAGCGGTTTGTTGTAAAGTAGCAGCAGACAATCCTGCCCTCGTTCAGCCGTTGATTGACTGCAGTGCCTCAGGCAAATTCTTTAGTATCTCAGTAGTCATTTCCTCCAGACCAAATGCCGGTTCCCAGCCCCAGTCAATTCGGGCAACGGAATCATTAATCGACTTGGGCCACGAGTCAGCTATCCCCTGCCGGAAATCTGGCTTATACGTAATTTCAAATTCCGGGATATGCTTTTTTATTTCCCCAGCAATCTCCGACGGGCAGAAACTCATCCCGGTAACATTGTAGCTTGATCGTATGGTGACTTTTTCAGCAGGAGCTTCCATCAGATCCAGCGTTGCTTTTACGGCGTCGTCCATGTACATCATGGGTAAGTAGGTATCCGGCTTCAGGAAACATTCAAATTTTTTTTCCGTCAAAGCCTTAAAAAAAATATCCACGGCATAATCGGTCGTGCCGCCTCCCGGCTTTGTCTTGTACCCAATTAATCCCGGATAACGCAGGCTTCGTACATCCAGTCCCTTATTCTTATAGTACCAATAGCACCATCGTTCACCCGCTTGTTTGCTGATCCCATAAATAGTAGTGGGATCCATGACGGTATCCTGTGGCGTTTTTATTTTAGGCGTGGAAGGACCAAAGGCTGCAATTGAACTTGGCCAGTATACTTTTCCCACCCGATGTTCGACGGCCGCCTCAAGCACGTTAATCAGTCCATCCATATTCAGATGCCAGGCCATGCCGGGATTCTTTTCACCTGTAGCAGATAGTACAGCCGCGAGATGATAGATCTGGGTAAACTTATTTTTGTGAATTAATGCCCTGAGCTTTTCCTGGTTTAACACATCCAGTATTTCAAAACCGGCTTCGCCGAGAATCCCTTCCGGTCCCTTAATATCGGTGGCGATAACATTTTCTTTGCCGTGAAGCCTCCACAGTCCCTGGGTAAGTTCGGAACCCAATTGCCCACCAGCCCCGATAACAAGTATTTTCTGTTTTGTCATATGGTTCATTAAGGTTCTTTTCGCGGCTAGGGGCAGCGGTTAACTCAGTAGCGCTCATCAGGATTTCGGGGGCGAAATTACTCAAATTTAGGGATCAGCTGTCCTGCACTCAGGTGTGCATTTTAATTAACTTAGCAGCCGTGAACTTTGAAGACTATTTGATATCGAAGAAGATTGATTCCGTCGCTTTTTTAAGATCGGAACCAGAACGCTGGAAGACATGGCACGCGGAATTTGAACAGGTTCACCCCAATAGCTTTACCCTGCAAAAGCTGAATTTAATTAATCCGTTGAGGAGAAAATATCTTCTTAAGCAGGAACCGGTAAAAGCGAACGAAGCAGTAAGCGCCCCACAAGCTCAAAAAACTGCGGAAGCTATTGATCCTTCCGAAACAACAACTAAAGTAGCGCCTGCTGCCAATCCCAAACCAGCTGTTCCGAGACCGGTCTTCAAGCCAAAACCTAAAACGAATTGAATTATGTATAAAAAGCTCCAGGCCGTTTTACAGAACGAACTTAAGGCTATTCACGAGGCGGGGCTGTATAAAAAGGAGCGGGTTATCACCACGCCACAAGGAGCTGAAATCAGGACGAGTGAAGGCAAGGAAGTCATTAATTTCTGCGCGAATAATTATCTCGGTCTTTCCTCACATCCCCGGGTAATTGAAGCTGCCAGGAAAGCAATTGACACACATGGTTTCGGTATGTCTTCGGTTCGTTTCATTTGTGGTACGCAGGATATTCACATAGAACTTGAAAAGAAGATAAGTGAGTTTCTCGGTACAGAAGATACTATTCTCTATGCCGCGGCTTTCGATGCGAACGGTGGAGTGTTTGAGCCTTTGTTAGGAGCCCAGGATGCTATCATCTCCGACGAGTTGAATCATGCCTCCATTATAGATGGCGTTCGCTTATGCAAGGCCATGCGCTTTCGTTACAAGCACAATGACATGGCGGACCTTGAAAAGCAACTTGAGGAGGCAAAGCATGCGGGGGCGAATCACATTATGATTGTCACAGACGGCGCGTTTTCCATGGATGGAACCATTGCCAGACTGGATAGCATTTGTGCGCTGGCCGACCGATATGAGGCGCTTGTGATGACAGATGAATGTCATTCAACCGGGTTCATCGGTAAAACTGGCCGCGGTGTTCCGGAATACAGGGGAGTGATGGGCAGTGTTGATATTATCACGGGGACACTGGGAAAGGCTCTGGGTGGAGCCTCCGGAGGATTTACATCAGGCCGAAAGGAAATCATTGAAATGCTGAGACAAAGATCTCGTCCGTACCTCTTCTCCAACACGTTGGCACCTTCCATTACCGGCGCGTCCATAGAAGTCTTCAATATGCTGTCGGAAACGACAGCACTCCGGGATACGCTTGAAAGAAATACAACTTACTTCCGAACTGAAATGACGGATGCAGGATTTGATATAAAGCCCGGAGAGCATCCCATCGTACCGGTCATGTTATACGATGCTACACTCGCGCAACATTTTGCCGACCGTTTGCTGGAGAAAGGTATTTATGTAATCGGATTTTTCTTTCCGGTTGTTCCCAAAGGCCAGGCACGTATCCGTGTCCAGATTTCGGCTGCCCATACTGAAAGTCATTTGAAAAAGGCAATTCAGGCATTCATCGAAGTTGGCCAGGAACTTGGCGTCTTGAAACAGAAATAACAATGTGTGTAGTTCTTGGAGGGGGGCGATGAAATGAGACCAACAAAGTTCGGTTGAACTGCCCTATCAAAACGAGATAAGGAATCTTTCAGCATACATTGCAATTTGACAAGTAGGATTAGTCCTTATCCCTGACTATTTAATGCCATGTGATTTTTTTCGCTTCTGAACAATATCTCCCATCTTGGAAGTGTCCTTGGAAAGAAGCCCAAACGCAGGGTCAATGTTTTGTGAGGGGAAGAAATAAATCGATTGCTTTTTCCCTTTGAGCTTGAGCCGGTAGACATTAAAGAACGGTACAATTTTCAGAGACTTCACTTCAGGCCAGCTGAAGCGCACAATACGATCGCGTTCCATGACAACTAGTTTATTCTTGCCCACAGCTACACGCCTCATCCTGTCGGCCGTAAACAGAAACAAAACGAAGCAGACTAATCCGATAGTGATAAAGATCAGTGCAATAAAAAAAGTTTTGGCACTGAACGGATGTCGGAAGAAGATCGTGCTTGCTGCCAGCCATTGTAGCAAACTCAAACCAAGTAAGAAGTACTTGGCAAAATAATATTTTACGGGGCTCGCTTCTATCATTGTATAATCAAAGCTACGATAAAATCCCCTTGAAGGTTGTTCTATCGTTAACAATAAAACAACTGAACGGGTAATTTATTGTTTTACTCTCTCATAATTACCGGAAAATCCTGTCCTCTCGAAAACGTATAAGGATACTGAGGATTGCCTTTCATCTTTCTCGTCAACTCCGGCACCTGGTCATCAATGTATGACTTCAACTCGTAAATAGTAACCTTTCCGTCTTTCGGTGCGCCATCGGCTTCTCCTTGCAGGGCCCTGAGAAGAACATCAGTAAACACGCCGTGGCCCAGCACGGAGAACTCTGCTGCAAATTGTTCACTTCCGGCGGAAGCCATCACATGTATACCTGCACTGCGTGAAAGCTGTGCTATTGCTTTCTCTTCATTCGCCCCTCGGACAGCCAGCAATTCCACGGAGCCTCCCGACTGGCAGGCATCCATTATGATTAGTTGTTTCAGTGCTCTTATCTGTTTGAATTTTTCCTGCAGCACACTGGCTTCGATGGCTTCCTTATTTAGTGCTCCGACATCATACAGCCGGATACCTTCGGTGGGGATGAAAAAGAACCGGTTGTCTACCATACTTCCATGGCCGGCATAGTAAAAAATGAATACATCTTCCTGACTCATTTTACCGGCCATCTCATCGAGTGCTGCCAGTATTTTTTGACGCGTAGCATCCTGATCGTACAACGTCTTCAGTTCAATGTTCTTAAACAGTGGACTTGTCTTATTATCCATCAATTTGCTGAACGACTCTGCATCCGGACGGGCATAGTTGAGATTTAACTTACTGTTCTTGTATTGGTTAATCCCTACAGCAAGAATGTAACACGTGCTGCTCTTGGTAGCATGGTTTGAAAAGAATTCGGCAGTTTGCGGATCAGACTCAATGTTATCCTTATTGCTGGCCGTAGCAGAGAACACATTGGTTCCGCCAATCAGTTCGATAGTATGCTTGTACGTGGTTGCCTGTCCCCTTGAATTGGGAAATTGAAGGGATTCACGATGTAACTCAATATTTTTTCCGTTGTGGAACAGTTTAAGATTTTCAGCACCATTGCCGTTGTCAATCAACCGAACTAATACTTCAGCTTTCCCGGGAGCGGAAGGAACCACGGCAATTTTAACGGTAGGAGGTGGAGAATTTTTTAGTTTTCCCTGAATTCCTTTATTTCCATTATCCCCTCCACGGTTTTGAAAAATTTTTGGAAGCAGATCTGGCCGGTAGTATTCGTTAAAGAACTGATCAACCGAATAGGTCTTAAGGCCACTTACAAAGTGAATGTATTTGCGTGCATTGTCTGTACCGCTAAAATATCCCTCCGGACTTTTTGCCATCCAGTCTTTTTCGCCAAGATGAATGTGTTCAAAAAATTCTTTTCCGGTATCAATATTCCAGAATTTAGTCACGCCATCAACACTATGGCTGATTAACATTTTATTGTCAGGACTAAACAACAAGGAAGTTACTTCGGCATTGTGTCCTTCAAACGTCCTGACTACGGCGGAGGTATTAATATCCCATACGCGGATTGTACGGTCCGCTCCGCCGGAATAAACAAATTTTCCATCCTTGCTAAAGATTGCTGTATGCACGGCACCAGAATGGCCCTTGAATTTTTTTGACATCAGTCCGGTCCCGACATCCCATAACCGGATGGATGCATCCCACCCGGCGCTGAGCAGCAGTTTTTGATCGGAACTCAATTGTATAGATGAAATAATATCAGTATGACCAACGAAGTTCCGTACTTCTTTTCGAGTGTCGATCTCCCATAATTGCAGGGTGTTGTCTAGTCGCGCGGTAAAAAAATAAAGGTCGTTCGGATGGTAGACAATGCTATAGGCTGATCCATTTTCGAATTCAACATAGGTTAGCATTTTGCCGGTCGCCAGGTTATGAATTTTGAGCGACCCATCCCAGCTCGACGAGGCAACCGTTTTTTCATCGCTGCTAAAGTGAATATCGAAGATCGGTTCCCTATAGGTTTGGATACTTCGAATGGAGTCTCCTGTCTCCACGTCCCACAACATTATTTTTCCATCTCCACCGCCTGTCAGCAGGCGCTTTCCATCCAGTGACAAGTCATAACACAACACCGCCTTCTTATGTCCAACATATTCCATAACCGTTCTCCCCGTTGCGATATCCCATCGTTTTACTTTCCTGCCGAACTTTCCCTTAATCAACGTCTTACCATCATTGGAAATCAGCAGGTTATTTTTCAGGCGAACGTATTTGGCAATGGCAGACTGCCAGTAAAAATTGGGATCATAATCCAATCCACCACGATCCCGTTGGTTGAGAAATCCTGTGAGAGAACCTTGCTTCTTCTTGCCATCAACGTTCCAGCGTTCAGCGGTGTTATTATCAGATGCTGCTACGATACTCTTATTGTTCAGCATGAAAACTATTTCGTGGAATGCGCCCTGCTCACCCGCTTTAAAGGAAACCAGCGAATCACCACTTGATTCGTCCCACACTGTAATTTCAGTTTCCGTCGATCGCGCGATTTTTTTTCCGTCATTACTGATCGCCAGTCCCGACAAGTCAGTAGTCTTTTCCTCGAAAGTTCTGACCAGGTTGAACGAGCTGAGATCATATTTCCTCAAGGGCCCATTTTGAGAAGCCAGGTAGAGGTTTTTGCTATCCGGGCTAAAAACCATACGTGCACCACAGCCACCACAAAAGCCTTCCTCAAACTGAAAGGTTTTAACGTTTTTCCAGTCAACCGACTGATACAGGTTAACTATGCGGTTGTCTTCTCCGAAGGCAACCCATTTTCCATCGGGGCTGACAGCGACATCGACACCTGAACCGAGTCCCTTATCCGGGTTGACAGGGAGTTTTTTTAGAATCTGTCTGGAGTTGAAATCATAAATTGTTGCCGAGTCACCATATCCAGTGTTCCCGTAGCCTGTCACAACGAAGAATTTCATTTTCGGATCGATGGCCAGGTCGGTCACAATATCAGCTGTGGTAATGGAATGAATTTCCTTACCACTATTTACATCCCATATCCGGATAGTTTTGTCATTACTTCCGCTAATGAGGTATTTGCCATCGTTCGTGAATTCAATGCTTGTAACCGTTGCTTCATGACCCAGGAAACTGCGAACCTCCCGCCCGGTGCTCATCTCCCAAAGTTTGGCTGACTTATCCCGGCTGCCTGTCGCAACATAGTTGCTATCTGTACTTACTGCGACTGCCACTACTGCCAGTTCATGACCTTTTTGAATGATCGTCTCGATTGACTGCGAAAAAGTGACTAGCGGAAAAAAAATGAGTGCAAATGTAAACTTCATGCTCCTGTTTTGGGTATGAAGTTAAGTAAAGATTTAACCTTTTGCAGGAGCAGGCTCTGGTGTTTCGGATTCCTCCTCTCGGATATCTTCCCATCGTACAGGCTCATCATCGTGCAGGTATTCCAGAATTTTTTGTTCAATCTGCTTGAGCTTTAAGGCTCTGAGGTATTTTCCGTTACGTGCCAGTAACAGCCTACCGGTTTCTTCTGATATGGCCATGACCAGTGTGTCGGTATTCTCAGACATCCCGATAGCAGCCCGGTGACGTAAGCCATAGCTTGCGGGAATATGATCATTCTCACTCACCGGCAAGACACATCGGGCAGCCTTGATCCTGCCTTTGTGAATGATTGCGGCTCCGTCGTGAAGCGGACTGTGTTTATTAAAAATAGAAAGGATAAGGCGTTTGTTCACTTCGGCATCCAGTGCGTCACCCGTTTGAGCATAAAACTTCAGTTCAGTATCTCTCGAGAATACGATAAGGGCTCCGGTTTTTGTCGTTTTAAGTGATTTAACGGCTTCCAATACGTCACCCACGTCAAAATCATCATGATACTCATGCCGCCAGTTTGCAATCGACTTGAAAATGTTCTCCTTGAATTCAGTACCACGCCCAATTACCAGCAAAAATTTCCTGATCTCAGGCTGAAAGAGAATGATCATTGCCAGCACACCGACCCCCATAAACTGACCGAGGATTGTGCTCAATAACTCCATCTGCGCCGCGCGGACAATCAGGTAAACAAGATAAAGCGCAAGGATCCCCAAAAAAATGTTGACCGCAATACTTCCTCTGATCAGCTTGTACACCTGGTAAAGCAGGATGCTTACCAACGCAATGTCGATAAAATCAACCCAGCTTATTTCCAGAAACCCTATTTTGAAAAGAGAAATCATGCACTACAAAGGTATCGTTCAAGGTACGATTTACGAAGTATGTAGGAAATATTAAATGACTTATCAGCCAGCATGACTTTTAAGGGCCATGACCAACTTCACTGCCTCTGCGGCAGGTTTGACATCGTGCACCCGAAGTATGCTCACTCCTTTAAGCAATGCAATGGTATTAACGGATGTGGTACCATTCAGCGCGTCGTCTGGATTGACAGCAAGAGTTTTCCAAATCATTGATTTTCTCGACAGGCCAGCCATGACGGGATTGCCCAGAATACCAAAATAGTCAAGCCCGTCGAGCAACTCAAAATTCTGATGCACGGTTTTTGAAAATCCAAATCCCGGATCAATGATCACATCCTTAACCCCGTGTTGGTGAAGGGTATTAACCTTTTGATGAAAAAAATCGGCAATTTCTTTGATTAGATTATCGTAGCTGGTGTGCTGGTTCATATTCATGGGGTTTCCCCGCATATGCATAGCGATGTACGGAACATTAAGTCTTGCTGCTGTGCCAAACATATTGGAATCAAGCTCGCCCGATGAAATGTCGTTTATTAAACTCGCACCTTCCTGAACCGCAGCAGAGGCTACCTCACTTCTAAAAGAATCAATGGAAATATCAGTATCAGGAAACCTTTTAGTGATAAGCCTTATGGCATGTACGACACGGTTTAATTCTTCCTGTTGAGGAACATCCTCAGCGCCGGGCCTGGAGGAATAACCCCCGATATCAATCATGTGGGCACCCTCATCAATCATCTTTTCCACCTGCCTGAGAATAGCGTTATCGGAATCGTAACGCCCCCCATCAAAAAAACTATCCGGGGTAACGTTCAATACACCCATTATTTTAGGAGTTGATAAATCCAACAACTGGCCGCGGAGGTTAATAGTCTTCTTTGAGGAAAAAAAATTACTTTCGGGCACAGATTTCATGAAGGGTGTGATGGATTTATCGTTCAAATTAAGAAGTTTGCCAGCTAAAGTATACCGCCTTGATTGAAAAAACATCCATTGAGTATAACCAGGTAATTGTTTCGTGTAAAGCTTTGTTTGAAAAGAAAACACGGGATTATGGCACGGCATGGAGAATATTACGCCTGCCTTCAATTACGGACCAGATCTTTATAAAGGCTCAGCGAATCCGGAGTATTCAGGAAAAGGGTATGCAGAAGGTGGATGATCCGGTCAAAGACGAATTTATCGGTATAATCAACTATTGCATCATAGCGCTTATGCAGATGAATTTGAATGACAAGGCTCCGCTGGAGTTGCCATTTGAAGAACTTGAACCACAATATGATCGGGTCGTTAAGGACACCTTTGAGTTGTTGCAACAGAAGAACCATGATTACGGGGAAGCCTGGCGCGAAATGCGGATTACGTCAATTACGGATATTATACTTATGAAACTGCTTCGGGTGAAACAAATTGAGGACAACCAGGGTAAGACATTGGTAAGCGAGGGGGTAAAAGCTAATTATCAGGATATGATCAACTATTCTGTTTTTGCCATGATTTTATCGAAAGCATAATCTATGATGGGAAAAATTATTGACCAGTTTGCCCGCTTTTTTGTTGGCGGACTTTTGATTTTTTCAGGCCTGATAAAATTGAATGATCCTATTGGTACGGAAATTAAACTCGAAGAGTATTTTGAAGTTTTTGCCGAGGACTTTGGATCAATCTTTCTTTGGTTTAAGCCGTTTGCAATGGAACTTGGGATGGTGCTGATCGTATTGGAGGTGGTGCTTGGAGTTGCCATACTGATTTACTACCGAATGAACCTTACCACAAAAGTGGTTCTCGGGCTAATGGTATTTTTTACATTTCTCACTTTCTATTCGGCGTACTTTAACAAGGTAACGGACTGTGGCTGCTTTGGAGATGCCATCAAACTAACGCCTTGGGAATCTTTTTGGAAGGACATCGTACTATTGGTTTTTGTGTTGCATCTGTTCTGGTATCGCAAGAGATATCAGTCTGTCATGTATTCCAGAACGGGACATATCACCATGCTTGCAGTAACCCTTCTATGTTTCGCGCTGGGCGTATATGCAGTCAGACATTTACCATTTATTGACTTTCGCGCATATCGAATTGGTAATAATATCCCACAGCAAATGCAGCCTGCGGAGCAGCCTGTCTTCGAGTATACCTTCCAAACGAAAGGGGGCGACCTGATAAAATCTGAATCATACCTCACGGATACACTTATGTATAAATATGTGGGTGTCGAACAAACTAATGAGGATAAGACCAAAGCAAAAATTACAGATTATTCGGTTTACACGGTTGAAGGTGAAGATATAACGCAGAGTACCTTTGAAGGAGCAAAGCTCTTTATCGTTATTTATGATGCAACCAAAGCGTCTGCAAAAAATATGAATAGGATTCGTCAGTTAACAACGGACCTGGATGGAAAGCTGGAAATGATGGTGCTTACAGCATCAGGCGCAGATCAATTTGAAGCGTTTCGCCATCAACACCAGCTTGCGGTACCTTACTACTATGCCGATGCAACTGTTCTTAAGACAATTGTTCGTGCTAATCCGGGTATTACACTTTGGGTTAATGGTACGGTGAAGGGAATGTGGCATGACAACGACACGCCCGAAGCCATAGATGTCATGGGCTTAATCAACCAATAGAGGCATGAAGATTTATCTGATCGGAATGCCTGGTTCTGGCAAAAGCACATTGGGTAAAAAACTCGCAAGAGAACTACTGGTGGAATTTGTCGATCTGGATAATGAAATTGAAAAGACTGAAGGAAAATCAGTCAGCGAAATTTTCTCAGGAAACGGAGAAGAATATTTCCGGTTGACAGAATCGCAGGTCTTGGCACACTGGTCGGCGCTAGAGACGAGTTTTGTTATGGCTACCGGGGGAGGAACGCCCTGTTTTTTTAATGGAATACAGCTGATTAACGAAACGGGCTTAAGTATTTTTCTTGACGTCCCGCTTACTCAGCTTCTTTCCAGGCTTGAGAAAAAAACCGACCGTCCTCTATTGAGCTCTTCTGATAAGAAGGAGATGGAAGATAAACTGAACCGACTACGAACATCCCGCCTCTCTATTTATCAACAAGCACACATTACCGTTGAGGATCCAGACCTTTCAAAACTGATGACTGCTATCCATCTCAAAAAGTAAACCCTGCCGTTAGTAGCCAGGTATTCGTCTTGTTATCGAGGTCTACAACAGGCCCGGATCCATCAAAGAAAGTATAAGGCTGGTAATAATTTTTTCCGGTCGTATTGACATAGGCGACGTCCACAAAAAACCGTTTCATCCTTACACCTAAACCACCGCTGATAGTCGTAATGCTGTTATCAAGGTCAAAACTTTCTTCATAGCTACTGCCTTGAACGCCATAACCGCCTCTGACGCGAAAGATTTCGTATCGAAACTCTCCACCAATCCTGTAGTTCACTACTGACTTGAAAACAGATTTTATCGTTTCATTTTCCTGCTGAAAGGAAACATCAGGTGTTTCTGATGAATACTTCGCTTGCCCGGGGTTTGTAAACTCGACATCTCCGGTAAGAATTCCATATTTAGACAGAAGGGCAATCCCACCGCTGAACTTGAGAGGTGTAGTAAGTGTATAATCCGATTGTACGATGTCCGTCGAGGCCTCTTCGTTGTTGAGTATCTTGCTGCCGTCTCCATAGTAGTCAAAATTCTTCCAGTCTGTATTCATGGTTGCGCTGTAGGTTTCAGCGAGTCCATAGTAAGTGGGTGTTGTGAAGGAAACGCCAAGCTGGACAAAATCGACTGGCCTGACAATTGCCCCAACCGTTGCGTTAACACCAGTCCCCCTGACTTCTAGTGATTCCTGAAGGACCAGGTCATCCAGGAAAGGATCGTCAAACTCTTCGGTGTAATTTTTTTTCAATTCATACCGCAGGGAAGTTACGCCGATACCTCCTCCAAAAAACAACATGTCTTTGAAATTTCCGCCATAGGAAAAACTCCATTGATTGGTTGATCCGTTTGATTCCAATACTTCTCGTTGATCAGGGATCGTTGATACATCGGTGAAATATTCGTCATCTGGAAAGGCAGGATCTATTATGCTTGCCGGACCAATAAGGTAATTAAAATAGGCTAATCCGGTAGGAGAATTGTATTGATAACCCGTGAACTCGTCGAACTGATCGGTTGTAGAACCAAAGGCATCATCGATAAAGTAATCAATTATCGAATTGTCTTCATTGGTACCATGGTAGGACATAGAACGGTTGAAATCATTGGTCCGGGTCATACTAATACCAAACGAACCACCCACAAATCCATTTTTATTTTTTGGCATGTGGAATACAAAACTCAATCCTGGAATATTGAACGTGGATTTCGAATCTTCATCAACATTTCCAAGATATTGGGCACGGGTATCATAGAACGACAATGCAGGGGTGAAGGTAACCTCAGACCTGTTGTACATACCAAGACCTGCGGGATTTGAAAGGGTTGAACTGAAATCTCCTCCGAGCGCAATCTGGCTCCCACCCATACCCTGGATTCGTGCACTTCCGCCAGGTCGCGTTCTGCTGAACAGAAGCGCAGACTCCACATAACTTTGAGCAAGACTTGCGGAAGCAATTAGGCACAGCAATCCACTGAGGGCAAAAATTCTCCTCCGGTTACTCATACTCCTGAAATGTTTTGATTAATCTCTGCCCCTTGAGCGGCCGCCTGAACCTGAACTCGCTGGCGCACTACTCCTTGTTGCTCCACCGCTTTCGAAAGAACTGCTTCGGGCAGGGGAGTTATAGGAATTGGTACCTGAGCTTCGGTTGTAATTATCACCACTGGAGGAACGGTCATAATTGCTATTTCCCCACGAGCTATTGGTTGAATTCCTCGTAGGATAAGTAGATTGACCTTGTTGTGAGGTTCTCCAGCTGCGGTTATAATAATCAACCTGTTGGGTACCATTCGACTGAGAAGAAACTCTTCCACCTGTATTGGTTGGTCTGTCGCCTGAAGTAGTGGCAACATAATTCGTCCTGGTACGGTAGTTAGTTCCCTCCTGCGGAGTTGTAACCATGCCGCTGCGGGTAGCTCGTTTACCGTACGCCACTGGCCGGCCGGCTTCACCATAGTAGCCCCCATTGTTATAATTATTTACATATACAACCGAGACGGGATAGCCACCATATCCATAACCATAAGATCCCCAGGAAGACCAGGAATTTCCATAGGGATAACCGTAACCCATCCCCATTCCCATTCCCATTCCACCACCCCATCCGTAGTTCCAGGAATTGCCCATGTAGAAACTGTATGAGCTTGACCAGCTTGAGCGGTAGTAGGGATTGCACCATGGATTACCATAGGGATCGTAATAGCTACCGTAATAGGGGCTATTCCATGCGTTAATTGAAGAACCGTAGTATGCGGAGCCATACCAGGGACTGCCATACCAGTTGTTGAAGTTGGTATTCCACTCATTAATGTCCGCAGCTTTTTTGTATTTATAATTACTTACGAAATAGTCCTGATCATCAGCAAGCGCAGTTTCGGAGTTCGACCGTGCTGCGAATTCCGGATTAACATTACGGGCAGAATAGCTATCCGTAGGGTTAACAAAAACCTCTTCCTGAATTTCGTTCTTCCTGGCTTTTTTGATGCTCGAAGAAGCCGACGCAGAATAAGCAGCCGCTGCACTTGTCCGCTGAGCGTTTAATGTTGCACGGTCTTTGGAATTGAAATACATGTCATCATATTCCACACCCTGCGCAAAGGACGCAGTAGCAAACAGCAACGCGGCCAAACCGAACATCATGTCTTTGTTTTTCATATCCCTTCCGTTTTTTTTAAACTAACCTATATAATCTATTAACGCTAAATCCTTGCTGAAGTATTTATAAAAATACAAAATTTCGAAGAATTTGTTCCTGTAAAATTATATTTGCCCCCTCGTCATAAATATTGAACAATAATTATACCAATTATGGGCAAAGAACTACCAACCCGCCGTGAAGATTACTCGTTGTGGTACAATGAGTTAGTCAAAAAGGCAGACCTGGCAGAACATTCTGACGTGCGAGGCTGCATGGTGATCAAGCCCTATGGGTTTAGCATCTGGGAAAAGATGCAGCAAGCCCTGGATAAAATGTTCAAAGACACCGGGCACGTCAATGCGTACTTCCCGCTTTTTGTTCCGAAAAGCCTGTTTGAGGCCGAGGAGAAAAATGCTGAGGGTTTCGCTAAGGAATGTGCCATCGTAACCCATTACAGGTTAAAGTCAGACCCTCAGAATCCCGGTAAACTTATGGTTGACCCGGATGCCAAACTGGAGGAAGAACTGGTAGTCCGCCCCACCAGCGAAGCAATAATCTGGAGTACCTACAAGAAATGGATTCAATCCTACCGCGATCTCCCGCTGTTAATCAACCAATGGGCTAATGTCGTCCGTTGGGAAATGCGTACCCGCCTCTTTCTGCGCACTGCTGAATTCTTATGGCAGGAAGGACATACGGCTCACTCAACATCTGAGGAAGCGGTGCGGGAAACGGTGCAAATGTTAAATGTGTATGCAGATTTTGCAGAGAAATTTATGGCTATGCCGGTTATAAAAGGCGTGAAATCAGAAGGCGAGAGATTTCCCGGTGCACTTGATACGTACTGTATAGAAGCGCTGATGCAGGATGGCAAAGCCTTACAGGCGGGAACGTCGCACTTTTTGGGACAGAATTTCGCCAAAGCATTTGATGTGAAGTTTGCCAACAAAGAAGGGAAGCTGGATTATGTGTGGGGCACTTCCTGGGGTGTGAGTACACGCTTGATGGGAGCTCTGATCATGGCTCATTCAGATGACGAGGGGCTTGTCTTACCTCCTAAACTTGCACCCATTCACGTTGTGATCGTTCCTATATTCAGAACCGAGGAGGAACTGACGAGGATAACTATTGAAGTCGATACGCTAGCCGAGACGCTGAGAGGTAAAGGATGCACGGTAAAATTTGACAATCGCGATACGCAAAAACCTGGATTTAAGTTTGCGGAATGGGAGTTAAAAGGAGTCCCGGTAAGATTAGCAATTGGTCCCCGTGATTTGGAAAACGGGACTGTTGAAGTTGCACGAAGGGATACAAAAGAAAAGCAACTCATGAAACTTTCCGATGTAGCGGCGGAGGTACCTAAACTGCTCGACCAGATTCAGGAAAATATTTATCAGCGAGCTCTCAACTTCAGAACTGAGATGATCAGTAAAGTAGACACGTATGAGGAGTTTAAGCGTATCCTGGATGTGAAAACCGGATTTATCCTCGCTCACTGGGATGGTACACCGGAAACAGAGGCGGCAATCAAGGAAGAGACCAAAGCAACGATTCGATGTATTCCCCTGGATGCAGTTGATGAGCCAGGTATGTGCGTCTATTCGGGAAAGCCTTCTTCAAAACGCGTGTTATTTGCAAGAGCCTACTGAGCGACTATCAAAAAATTAATCAAGCACCCCTTCGGACTCTTACTGGAAGTGCATTAATAATTTGTACTTTTGATTTTTCCCTGGTTTTATGTTGATGTGGATTATTGTCTTATCTCTCCTTCTGATCGGTCTGACGCTGATCATCGTGGAGCTGGTATTCATACCCGGAACGACGGTTGTTGGTCTGCTGGGATTAATCTTCGCAATTGTGGGTATCGTCATCAGCTATGGCCATTTCGGAAATGACATTGGGTTCTATATTCTGCTGTCGACTCTTGGAGCTACACTCTTAGCCTTGATTTACAGTTTTCGATCAGGTGCCTGGTCTAAGTTTTCACTTAAGTCATCCATCAAGAGTAAAGTCAATGAAGGTATCATGGCATCTCTTCACATCGGTGACGAGGGAATAACGGTATCTACCCTGAGACCTATGGGTAAAGCCGAATTCAGCAGCAAAACCTTTGAAGTCAAAACTTCAGGTAATTATATTGAAAGTGGTGAGAAAGTAAGAATCACCCAAATTGAATCGCACCAGATTGTTGTAGAACCTATTAAACAATAAAAATATGCCCATGGAAGCTGCTTCTTTACTAGTTCTGATTTTTGGCGGGATCATTTTGTTTTTTGTGTTTCTGTACTTCGTTCCCGTTAACCTGTGGATTACCGCCCTGTTTTCAGGTGTGAAAGTCGGATTATTTGAACTGGTATTTATGCGGATTCGAAAAGTACCACCCCGTATTATCGTAGACTCATTAATTACAGCAACAAAAGCCGGGCTGAGCATTTCTTCGAATGAACTGGAAACCCATTACCTGGCCGGTGGAAATGTCCCGAACGTTATCAGAGCGCTGATTTCAGCTGACAAAGCAAATATCAGCCTCAGCTTTAAACAAGCTACAGCAATTGACCTGGCAGGACGCGATGTTTTCCAGGCTGTTCAGATTTCTGTTAATCCCAAAGTTATTACCACGCCTAAAGTGGCTGCAGTTGCTTCCGATGGAATTCAATTGATCGCCATTGCGAGAGTAACAGTTCGCGCAAGTATCGCGCAACTCGTTGGGGGTGCTGGAGAAGATACTATTCTTGCCCGTGTTGGTGAAGGTATAGTCTCGTCTATTGGTTCGGCAAAATCACACAAAGAAGTATTAGAGAGCCCCGATAAAATTTCAAAACTTGTTCTTTCCCGGGGGTTGGATGCCGGCACTGCGTTTGAAATACTTTCCATTGATATTGCCGACGTAGATGTTGGTGCAAACATTGGCGCAAAACTTCAGATTGATCAGGCATCTGCCGATTTGAAAGTGGCCGAGGCACGTGCCGAAGAAAGAAGGGCGATGGCCGTAGCACTTGATCAGGAGATGAAGGCGAAAGCTCAGGAAGCTCGCGCAAAAGTTATTGAGGCAGAAGCAGAAATTCCAAAGGCCATTGCAGCTGCCTTCGTGAGTGGCAATCTGGGAATTATGGATTATTATAAAATGCAAAATGTTCAGGCTGACACGGAAATGCGGCAAGCAATTTCGGGATCAGGTAAGGGCACAACCGGTGCTGAGAAGAAAGAATAGATTTATTGCACGTAATAAGATGCCAGCCTAAAAGGGGCTGGCATTTTTTTTTGCGTGGCAGCCAATATGTATAAACTGGATCAGAATTTCATTTCGGTCCAGGCAGACTTTTTCAGCGCAAGAAAGTAGCTATTGAAAGCATCATACCCGATATAATCATAGATCAATGGTATGGTACTTATCCCCTTTAACGTGATGACGCCATACTTCCCGTCTCGTGAAACAATTACGTAGTTGTTGTTGAGATCCTGAAGAGAATTGTATTTGGGATTAATAATTATGTTTCCTTCTGCATCCGAAAGACCAAAGAGATCAGTCTGTTTTACCAGCAGGTTTCCATGGGGTAACACGTCGACGGATTGATATCGTGTCGGAAGAATTTGTTTCCCGGTTTTATCGATTATTCCTGTTAGTCCCTTTTGCCTTACTAAAGAAAAGCCATTTCGGAATGCAGTCACTTCTTCATAAACAGGCTGAACGGCAATCTTATCTTCGTGATTGATAAAGCCCCATTTGCCTCGAATCCGTATAGCTGCCAGCCCTTCACGAAACGAGCGGACATCATCATAACGGTTTGCTATTCTAAGCCTGCCTTGGGAATCGACAAAACCGTATTGCCCATTTTTTTTGATAGCACGCAGCCCTTCAGACTCCGTAAAGATTTGTTCTATCGATCCTTCCGGCTGCATCTGACGATTCACAATAACGCCACTCAGGTTAATTTCCCAAATATTGCCCGATGGAAGATATTCGATCAGATGTTCGGAACTGCATTCAACTCTGTTTTCTGAAAAATAAATGACATTACCGTCAATGGATTTCAGGAAAGTTTGTCTTGGCGTTATCTCGACAAACCGTTGGTCCGTAAGCAGTTTTATCCTATAAGGTCTTGGCGTTACGATCCACTCCTCTTTCATGTTTATTATGCCGAATTGCCCGCGGAATTTAACGACGATCTTATCATCCAGTTGTTGAACGATGGAGTCATATGCACAGGCAATAATTTCTTTACCAGTTCCGTCAATAGCCCCCCAAAAATTCCTGGCCATCACCGGAAAAATTTTGCCATTAAAAGGATGAATTTGATCGTACGTCTTTGTATGCAGGGCTTGCCCTAAGGAATCGAGCACCACCCAGCTGTTTCTTCCCGATCGTCTGATATTGGAGACAAAGTATAAATGATCAGCATACAGGTTGTCATATTTGGCACCGATGAGAATCGACCCATTTTTTCGGGCGACACCGTATTTCTTATCAATAGAGAATATCGCCCTCCCTTGAGAAAATTTTTCGAAAGTGCTGAACGTAACCGAATAGAGAGGCTTTAGGCCATAGTCTTCGATTTGTGTAATGCCGGAAGTAGTAATGTGAAGCAGGTTTGTTCCGATTGCCATGACGGTATCTGCTCTTTTATTCTGTAAATGTTTGTTTTGACCATTCAGAAAAACCCACTCATCTGTCTGTCGCGCATGAACTGAACCATCATCATCAATCCTGATTTCGCGATAAGTCGGTTCCATTTTTATTTGCCCTTCGCGATCAATAAGTCCCTGTTGTAAAGCTTGATGTGTAATCGCATAATTTTTCTTAAAGGAAGAAATACTATCTATGGTAAAGCCTGTTACCTGGTCTCCGTTTTCAGTAAACAAAGCCATTTTGTTTTCGAAATTCTGAACAGCATACCGGAGGGTACCTATAGAGTAAATATTTTTGTATCGCTGTGCCACCAGAACTTTATTTTCCAGATTGACAAGGCCATATTGAAACTGGCTACCAATCTTGCTATAGACGATCGCACGCAGCAAGTATATTTTTATTCCATCATATTGGAACGGAAGAACCTCCTTTCCAGCAGTATTCAGACAGCCCGTAACTGAACGAAGAGAAGAACCTGACTGCTTCCGGGCAATTATCAATGACCCTTCAGCCGGAAGGACCTCCTCATAAGTTGCTTTTGTAATGACTTGATTGTCGAGACTAATAAGCCCCCAAAGACCATCTACCTTATAGCCGGTTACATTATTAAGTACAGAAAATATCTGGTTGCTCCAACCTAATGCATCATAGTGTGCCGGGATAATTACCTTTCCCTGTTCGTTTTTAAGTCCGACTTTACCGTTCTCCTCAAAAACATCATAACTCTTGGCAGCCGAAAAAAATGTAATCAGCAGAAGCCAAAAAATGCAGTTTGCGCGCTTCATAATCTTACAAAGTTAGAAAGCTGGATGGAATCGGTGGAATTTTTGTGAAATTTGTGTCAAATGGTCAAAAAAAGGGGAAAGGTTTTTCAGATGGTATTCCTCTTTGGTAACTCAAACTACGATGTACATCCAACAGCTATATACGAATTGTTTGGCAGAAGCCGCTTATTACATAGAATCCGATGGGGAAGCAGCGATCATCGACCCTTTGCGGGAGACGGAACCGTATATGGAACTGGCTGCCGAAAGAAATGCCAGTATTAAGTTTGTTTTCGAGACACACTTTCATGCTGATTTTGTTTCCGGACATATAGACCTATCGCGAAAAACAAAAGCACCGATAATATATGGCCCCGAGGCCAATACCGATTATCCCGTGTACCAGGCAACGGATGGTGAGGAATTTCGGCTGGGAAAAATACGATTCAGGGTATTACACACTCCAGGCCATACGCCGGAGTCTACGTGTTACTTATTATTTGATGAGCAAGGTAAGCCACATGCCATCTTTACCGGTGATACCTTGTTTGTTGGTGATGTTGGACGGCCGGATTTGCTCGATGGTGTAATGAGTTCCGAAACGCTGGCCAGTATGATGTTCGATTCATTAACGCAAAAAATTAAAACTCTTCCCGACGAAGTTGTAGTCTATCCGGCACATGGTCCAGGTTCAGCATGCGGGAAAAATATTGGCAAGGAAACCTACTCGACAATTGGAGAACAAAAGAAATTGAACTATGCACTTCAGGATATGTCCCGTGCTGAATTTATCGCAAAGATAACGGATGGCATACTCCCCCCGCCGGCGTATTTCTTTGAGGATGCACGTATAAACAAATCGGGTTACGATCCTATTGAGGACGTCCTCCGTGAAAATTCACGACCCTTGTCTCCAGCTGAATTCAGCGCGCGTGTTGCCGAAGGATCTGTTTTGCTGGATACACGACCAGCAGATGAATTTGAGCAAGGATATGTTCCCGGATCAATAAACATCGGGCTGAATGGACAGTTTGCCGTATGGGTTGGTACCCTGATTGATATAAAAAAGAGACTCGTGCTGATTACTCCTACCGGAAAAGAAAAAGAGACGGTATTGAGACTCGCCCGGGTTGGCTACGAATGTGTTGACGGATACCTCGATGGAGGAATAGGCTCTTTCAAAGGAAGGCTGGAATCTGTTACATCCGTGTTTGCAGACCAGGTAAAAGCTGAAATCGAAAAAGGTGCAACTGTTCTGGATGTGCGTAAATCGGGTGAATGGAAAGCGGGACACCTGAAGGAGGCTACCTTTCTGCCATTGGATCGCTTTCCGGAAAACCTAAAGGATCTCAATAGGAAAAATCTGTATCTGGTTCACTGCGGCGGAGGGTACCGATCAATGACGGCCATCTCCATCATGAAGGCGGCTGGGTTTGAAAACCTTGTCAATGTGTATGAAGGATATGGCGCCATGCAGCGTTTCGGCCTGGCAATAGTCGCCGAAGAGGTAGCCGTCTGAAGTTTTATGTCGGGTAGGCTACTGATTTCCGGCCAATTATTCCTTTTCAATCGATTGATAACGATTCTTTCCAAACTATTTGGATGAATAGCTGCCAACATCATGAATCTCTTTTTAAAATGAAGTATTATTAAGATCAAATCGCTTCATTTTTCTCTATGCCAATCAAAGTTGCTATCCGGCATCAGACATCGTATACGTATGATAGACTGGTTAATCTCTCACCGCATACCTTCAGGCTTAAGCCGGCAGCCCACTGTCGTACGCCAATCTTGTCGTATTCCCTGAAAATTCAACCGGGTGATCATTTTCTCAACTGGCAGCAGGATCCGTTTGGGAATTTTCTGGCGCGGGTTGTTTTCCCGAACAAGACAACGGTTCTGCACTTCGAAGTGGAGGTGATCGTCGAAATAATCGTCATCAATCCATTTGATTTCTTTATTGAAGACTTCGCGGAAAAATTTCCATTCAGTTATACAACTCAACTCAGGAAAGAACTGCTCCCCTATTTTGAGATCATGGAATCGGGACCACTTCTGTCGTCCTGGTTACAAGAGATTGACCCGACCAATAAGGGGATGCGTACTATCGATGTATTGGTTAGTCTTAATCAGGCTGTCCAACACCATATAGGTTATTCCATAAGACTTGAACAGGGAGTGCAGACGTGTGAGCAGACACTTACCCTGAAGATTGGTTCATGCCGGGATTCCGCCTGGTTGTTAGTCCAGTTGTTTCGTCATTTTGGATTGGCAGCCCGATTTGTGTCAGGCTACCTTATTCAGCTTAAAGCAGATACAAAAGCGCTGGACGGTCCTTCAGGAACAGAACATGATTTCACCGACCTGCATGCATGGACTGAAGTTTTTATTCCCGGCGCAGGATGGATTGGACTCGATCCGACCTCCGGACTTTTTGCCGGCGAAGGTCATATTCCATTGTGCTGCACACCGGATTATGTTAGCGCTGCACCGGTGACAGGGATGACCGATTTTTGCGAAGTGACCTTTGATTTTAAAAATGAAGTTTTCAGAATACACGAGGACCCGCGTGTAACAAAGCCCTTCAGTGAAGAACAATGGGCTACCATCCTGGCCTTGGGGAACAAGGTAGACGAAGATTTGTTGGCCGGAGATGTACGTCTTACGATGGGCGGAGAGCCTACCTTTGTTTCGGTTGATGACATGGAGGCAAAGGAATGGAACATAGCAGCTGACGGCCCGCAAAAGCGGGCACAAGGGGCACAACTTATCAAACGTCTGAAGAATTCATTTGGGCCGGGAGGCTTGATTCATACCGGTCAGGGAAAATGGTACCCCGGGGAACCATTACCACGATGGCAGTACTCGGCAATATGGCGAAACGACAAATTTCCAATCTGGAAGAATGATGAGTTACTGGACCTGGGCGATGCGAAATCTTCGTACTCGGTAAAAGACGTTCACAACCTCGCTTTGCTGCTGACTAAATACCTGAACATTCCCAGCGAACACATTCATCCCGCATACGAAGATGTCTTTTTCTTTCTGTGGGAAGAGGCTAAGCTTCCTGTGAATGTTGATCCATATAATGCCGATCTCGAAGATCCCCTTGAACGCAAAAAACTTGCTGAATTGTTAGGAAACGGATTGGCAACACCAGCGGGTTATGTCATTCCCATCGAGTGGAACTTCTGGAATAATCGCTGGCTTTCCGGCAAGTGGGTACTTAAGAATGACCGACTGATTTTGGTTCCGGGAAATTCACCCCTTGGCCTGCGGCTTCCCTTAAAATCATTGCCAGTTATGGCGCCGCACCAATTGCAGAAGCCTGTGGAGCGTTCTCCGTTTGAAGTGCTGCCCGGCATGCAGAACTTCCATGAAGAGGCTCAGAAAAGATACCTGGCGCCCATTCCACCGAGTGAACTCCCCAAAGAATTCTACAGTCTACCACCAGAAGAGGAAACACCAGATACGGCGGAAACGAAGGAAGAACAAGTCCAGGGAGCCGATAAGAAACGTGCCGCTACGGCATCGGATATTTATACAGTACCCACTGCGTTGTGTATTGAGGTTCGTGAGGGCCGGATTTATATTTTCATGCCTCCGCTACAGTATGCAGAACATTATCTGAACATGCTTGCCTCCATCGAAGCAGCGACGGAAAAGCTGAAACTGAAGGTAGTGATTGAAGGGTATGATCTCCCAAGAGACAATCGAATCACCAGGCTGGGCCTTTCACCCGACCCGGGCGTGCTGGAAGTCAACATACATCCCGCCAAAACCTGGAAAGAACTCGTTGAGAATTATGATACGCTTTTCGAACAGGCGCGACTCTGCCGGCTGAGCAGCGAGAAATTTATGCTCGATGGCAAACATACCGGTACGGGTGGAGGCAACCATATCACGTTGGGTGGAGTGGCTCCTGCCGACAGCCCCCTGCTGCGGCGGCCGGATCTGCTGCGCAGTCTGATCACGTACTGGCAACATCATCCCGGCTTGTCTTATTTATTTTCTTCGCAGTTTGTCGGACCTACCAGTCAGGCGCCGCGTGTGGATGAAGGCAGGCCTGAAATGTTATACGAACTGGAGATTGCCTTCAGCCAGATTCCCGAGAAGGGTGAGGTTCCGTTTTGGTTGGTTGACCGGATTTTTAGAAACCTGTTGATTGATATAACCGGAAATACGCATCGTGCCGAATTCTGTATTGACAAGCTCTTCTCGCCCGACAGTTCCTCCGGAAGACTGGGTATTTTGGAGTTGCGTGCATTTGATATGCCTCCGAACAAACAAATGTGCATCGTTCAGCTTTTATTGATCCGTTGTCTGGTTGCATGGTTCTGGAACAAACCTTATAAAGGAAAATTGGTGCGTTGGGGGACCACGTTATATGACAAATATATGCTGCCACATTTTGTACAGCAGGACTTAAGTGAAGTCATGCTTGATTTACAAAACGCCGGCTATCCTTTCCAACTATCCTGGCTGGAGCCTTTTGTCGAATTCAGATTTCCGCTGTATGGAAAAGTATCCATAAATGAAATAGAACTTCAGCTGCGCATGGGAATTGAACCGTGGCATGTTTTGGGAGAAGAGACATCCAATGGCGGAACCGCAAGGTTTGTTGATTCTTCCGTCGAAAGACTTGAAGCCAAAGTGATAAACTTCAACGCTGAACGCTATATGGTAACCTGTAACGGCACGCCTATACCTATGAAAGAAACGGCCGTAAGAGGAGAATACGTGGCGGGCGTTCGTTATCGTGCCTGGAGTCCGCCATCCGCCCTTCATCCAACACTGGGTACCGATGTTCCACTCGTTTTTGACCTCGTGGATACCTGGAATAACCGGTCGATTGGCGGATGCACCTATTATGTGGCACATCCGGGAGGAAGAAATTACGATACATTTCCCGTAAATGCATATGAGGCAGAAGGCAGAAGGATAAGCCGCTTCTGGAGCGAAGGCCATACGCAAGGACCCATTACGCCGTCTCCGGTATACTCCGGTATAGCGCGATATTTGGAAAAGAACCTGATTACAAAGAAATTTGATCCACCTTCCATTAAAATAAGTGCGGAATATCCCAACACCTTAGACTTACGCCAATCCTGAATTACGCCACCAAATGGAAAGCATCAAGACGAACACGCCTTTACAAACTTTGACCAAGGGGTATTTCAGCAACGAAACCCTGGTGGATGAATGTTTTGGCTTTCAGGGGGAGGTAAAAAACCATTGGAAGTATTTGTTACACAATGTGGAACATCTGGGTGTAGAAGAGTTGAAAGGCCGCCAGATGGAACTGCTCAAACTTCTGAAGGAGAATGGGGTTACCTACAATGTGTATGGAGACACCGACGGGTTAAACAGACCCTGGTTGCTGGATACAATTCCGTTGTTGATTTCTGCAGCGCAATGGAGGGTGACAGAACGTGGCATGAAGCAACGTGCTGTTGTTCTGAATAAAATACTGGAAGACTTATACGGAGAACGCAGATTGTTGAAAGAAGGCATAATTCCCCCTGAATTGATTTATGCGCATTCCGGATTTCTGCTTCCGTGTGATAAAATAAAACAGCCTGGTGCGAATCAACTCGTCCTCTACGCGGCCGATCTGTCTCGTGGGCCGGATGGTAAAGTATGGGTCTTAAAGGACCGCACGCAGGCGCCTTCGGGCATGGGTTATGCCCTGGAGAACAGAAGCGCACTTAGTCGTGTACTCCCAGAGTTGTTCAGGGAACATAAAACCACCAAACTTGGCGGGTTCTTCAACAACATGATGCAAGCTTTTCTGGAAATCGCCCCTCAAGGTAAGGAGCAGCCGAGAATTGTTTTGCTGACACCGGGTCCACGAAATGAAACGTATTTTGAACATGCCTTTCTGGCCTCTTACATGGGTTTTACACTCGCTCAAGGTGATGATCTGGTTGCCCGTGACGGATTTGTCTGGATAAAAACTGTCGAAGGACTTGAAAAGGTGGATATTATCTTGCGGCGTGTTGATGACAGTTATTGCGATCCACTGGAATTACGTGAAGACTCTCACCTGGGTATTCCCGGTTTACTTGAAGTGATCAGAAAGGGAAATGTCGCTGTCGCCAACCCGTTGGGAAGCAGTATTCTGGAGAATACCGGATTGATGGCGTTTATGCATAACATCTTTAAATTCTTTCTCAACGAAGATCCTGTTTTCAAGATGGTAGCGACCTGGTGGTGCGGGCAGAAAAAAGAAATGGATCATGTTATCCAGAATATTGACCAATTAGTTGTTAAAAAAATTGACCGGACCGCCGGATCGGGAACCGTTATCGGTAGTCAGCTTTCGAAAGCACAGAAAGAACAACTCATACGAAGGATTAAAACAGAGCCCTACTTGTATGTAGGCCAGGAGGAAGTTGGTTTTTCTACTGTGCCTGTATTTAATAAAGAAAAGCTTGATCCTAGGTACACGGTTTTGCGAACATTTCTGGTCGCCTCAAAAGGAGGATATGAAATCATGCCCGGTGGCCTCACCCGTTGTTCGCCGGAAAAAGGAAGTTTTCTGGTTTCCAATCAGGATGGTGGCATTGCCAAGGATACCTGGGTCGAAACGTCTGTAACAACCGCTCCGATTTCTTTGCTTCATCATACTGATTTAAAGAGAAAGGCTGTTCTTCCAAGCCGGGCAGCAGAAAATTTGTATTGGGTAGGCCGGTATTCTCAACGTGTTCTTCGCACTTCCCGCTTTATTCGCATCGTGCTCCGCAATCTGAGTCAGAGTGGCTATTTAAATGGCGGTCAGGAGTCGGAAGCCCAGCGCGCTCTATTAAATACGGTTACCCACCTCACAGGGACCTATCCTGGTTTCTTGGAGGAAGAGGAAAATGTGAGTGTCGACGATCGGTTGAAGGAACTTCATAAACTGATTTGTGATCAGGAATTGGACGGAAGTGTTCTTTGCACTGTAAATAGTCTGATCAAAGCGATGTATGCTGTTCGTGACCGTTGGGCTGTTGACAACTGGCGTATCATTGATGACATAGAAGACTCCAAGCGTAAGCTTGCTATGCTGGAACCGGAAGGGATCCGCCATGTTTTTACCCTACTGGATCAGCTGAACGGAAACCTGCTTTCATTTCTTGAAATGAACAGACAGAGTATGTATCGGGGCGAAGGTTGGCTGATGTATAGAATCGGCCAACTGATAGAAGAACTGACGCTGGAGTTAATTCAGTACAGAGCTTTGCTGACATTCCAGTATGAAGAGAGCGTTGAGTTTCAGATCCTGGAGGCACTTTTGGTATCCAACCAAAATCTCTCCAATTACAGATCGGTATATCGCACGTACTTTGATATCGCTCCCGCTATTGACTTACTATTTCTTAATAAACAGAATCCCATTTCAATATTGTCGCAACTGGAGCAGTTGTTGAAGTTTATTGACCAGCTGCCACAAAAGGAAAAAGGGGCTCATGATAGCGAGATATCCAACCTGGTCTTCGAGTGCTACAGCCAGGTTCGACTGTTAAGTATCGATAAACTCATGAAAGTTGATCCGGAAATAGACGTTCGGTCGGAACTGGATAAAGTTTGTGAACAGCTTAGCATCAGGATCGCAAAAGTCTCTGTAGCACTTACGGCCAATTATTTTAGCCACTCCACATATCACTATCAGGGGTCGAAGGATAATTTTAAACTTGAAGTCTAGACAGAGAGGATTATGCGTTATAGAATAAAACACGTTACCGACTACAGCTATCAGGACCCCGTTGGTCTTTGTCATAATCGACTATGTCTGACTCCCCTGAATGGTCAGCACCAGACGTGCTTGTCATCTGAAATAAGAATTTTTCCTGCGCCTGATGAATTCACATACCGCACGGACTTTTTTGGAAATACCCTCGCGTTCTTCTCATCATATAAAGACCATGACCACCTGGAAATAACATCGGTAAGCGAGGTTGAATTGTATGCCCGGCCGGAAGGTGAACGGGCTTTTCATTCATCGGTGCTATGGCGTGATGTTAAACAGTTGATTGCTCTGCGGGACAAAGAAGTTGTTGAGATTATTCAATATACTTTGCCCTCTCGTTATATTGTGAAAAGCGACGCCGTTAGAAACTTTTCAGAAAGCTGTTTTGCAGAGGATGCTACGCTTTGGTCAGCCTGCAATGCGCTGATGCAAAAGATTTATTCTACCATAGAATTCAGACCCGGATTTACGACGGTGAATACTCCGGTTGAGCATATTCTTAAGGCAAAAAAGGGAGTATGCCAGGACTTTGCGCACCTCATGATCTGTTGCCTGAGAAATATGGGATTACCCGCCCGTTATGTAAGCGGTTATATTGAAACAATACCTCCGCCAGGTAAAGAAAAACTCGTCGGCACGGATGCTTCACACGCATGGGTTTCAGTTTTTTTTCCCTATGTAGGCTGGGTAGAGTTTGATCCTACGAATTGCCTTCTTCCATCAAGACACCATGTTACCGTCGCTTTTGGTCGTGATTATCACGACGTGGCTCCTATAAAAGGAATTGTCTTCAGTTCCGGTAAACAAAATCTAACGGTAAAGGTAGACGTTGTCCGGATGGACTAAACGAATTTTTCCGGAGTTTATTCCAGTTGCCTGTAGAAGTACAACTCATGGCCGGGCAATACGGCGGGGTGTGAAATTTTTACCAGATCTTTTAGTATAATGTCGGGCCTCAGATACCCAAGTTCCAGTAATTCATTTCCGCCCATCGGGCCCTTCCGCCCATCATAATTGTATACCGTCTTTCGGACAAATGGTTTAAAAAGTGTGTATCGGTGATCCGCTTTCGCAATGTCTGCCAGAGAAGCATACGGGCCGACACCAATCCAAAGATCAGCGTCATGTGCTTTTTCATAGATGGATTCAAAACTTAACTCCAGAAACCCGTCTGAAGGATTTTCGCTCCACAGATAGTTGCAACCGGCATCTTTCAAAATTGTAGCGGCATAGTTTTTACCGCCCGGAAGAAACCAGGTATCACCGTAGACATTTCCACAAAGAACAGTCGGTCTTGATTCCGTCGTATCTACCATCTTTCTGGTGTCGACATAACTTTTTTCAATAACACGGAAGATAGAGTCTGCTTGTTTTTCTTTGTCAAAAAACAACGCTACAAACTTTATCCACTCCGCCCGCCCCAACGGATGTTTTTCGAGATACTCTGCATTCAGCACAACCGGTATATTCAGCTCTTCCATCTTTTTAAATTGACCATAATCGCTGCTCATCAAATACCCCATTACCATTTCAGGCTCAAGTACAGCTAGTCGTTCCAGATTTATGCTATTGTCAACACCCAGGTCAGTTACATGACCATCGTCGATCCTTTTCCGGACAGTGACTGAACTAATGTAATCGGTAGAAGGAAATCCAATGAGTTTTTCACTTTCATTCAGGTACTCCAGTAACGGTATATGCGTTGTAGACGTACAAACGATTGACAGGATCGGAATATGGATAATACGAACGTCTGCCTGTTTTGAGGTGACCATTTGACCTCGCGGTACCAATAAATATTTATACCCGGAAGCCGCCCCCTGGAATGGTCGCTTTACTTCAACAAGTTTGGTTCCACCCTCATAATGAACCGTAAATCCTTCGGCATAGTGAAGGGTTGTTCGCGACAAACCTTCGGATGGTGCAGGACCTGGAGACTTCTTTACGTCGCACGACACAACCATTATACAGGAAAGGATCAACAGGGCTCTCATGGTGCAAAAATAATGTATTTCAATATCCACAAGAACCCGTCGCCGTTAACTTCATTTCAGGATGTTTGCAATTCAATATTTGCACCGTATGTTTGTAACGGATTCGCGGTTCTTTTGCTGTGCCAACATCAAAAGATTAAAAGGGAATACCGGTGAGATGTAAAATCTAATCCGGAGCTGTCCCCGCAACTGTAATTCACATTTTGTTGCTGACTATCATAGGCCACTGTATCAACCGGTAACCGGAGTTGAATGGGAAGGCGTCAGCAAGGTGAAGAGCCAGGAGACCTGCCGGGAAAATCCATATAACAATTTTTTGACTTTCGGGTGAAGGGTCAGAAGTGTTCGGAAGGCCTTAGCTTTTCTTGCAAGTCTGGTTTTACATCTGTCGCAAAACAGTTACTATGTCCTTGCGATTAGGTATGTCCGTGATGCTTTCTCTATTTGCTTTCCTCGCGGAGGCACAAGGTGATTCTATTGTTCTTAAACCGGTAATTGTTTACGGATTGCCGGTAGAAAAATACCTGGCTGGCGCACATGTTGCGCCGATGGATACTATTCTCAAGGCACAGCAAGACTCACGACATCTTGGTGAGCTTCTTTCATTTCAATTCCCGATCTATTTTAGAAATTATGGAAACGGCATGCTGTCTGGCATAAGTATGCGTGGTTCATCTCCGCAGCAAGTAGCCGTACGCTGGAACGGAATTAACATCAATAGCTTTTCGTTGGGACAGGCTGACTTTTCCATTTTGCCGGCAATAGCCTTTGATGAGGTAAGAGTTCACTCCGGAGGAAGTAGTGCACTATTCGGCAGTGGGGCTATCGGAGGATCCGTTCTGCTTTCTTCCTCTGGTCGGCCAATTGTACCCGTTTCAGTAAGCCAGGAAGCGGGCAGTTTTGGAAGATACTTCACTTCCCTGCAGGGGGGCTTTAATGCGGGAAAATTTTCGTCTTCCACTTCGTTTTATCACCTGCAGTCAGAGAATGATTTTCCCGTTCAGGAAACCGGCAAACGTCAGTCACACGCTGCTTTCACACAGCAGGGTTTTGTGCAACGTTTTGAATTTGATATATCCAGTGCAAAAAAGCTTAAGTTGAATTACTGGTATCATGATGCCGATCGTGATATACAACCAACAATCGGGAATACCACGAGCACAGACGAACAACAGGACCGGAACCACCGGTTAAGTGTCTCGTATGAACAGAACAATACATGGGGGTTGATTTCACTGGGCGGTGGAATTGTCAACGATCGTATTGTTTACAACGGCGTGAAAAGTGAAGTATTCCGCTGGATAGCTTCTGCGGGTCACCAATACACGTTTACAAATGGATTGAATTTATCGTTTGGAACAGAGTGGAATCATATTATCGGCAAAATAGAAGAGTACGGTTTGGAGGAGCCTGTCGAAGACCGCATTGACCTCGCTGCATCGCTGCAGAAAAATTTCAAAAGAATATCAGCTTCTGCGAATATCCGGAAACCATTTATTACCGACATAAAGGCGCCGCTGCTTCCATACCTCGGCGTCAACATCTTGCTTTTTGAAAATACAGGACATCGCCTGTCCCTAAAATCCAATGTCTCGAGGAATTTCCGGGCACCAACATTGAACGACCGGTATTGGGAGGAAACAGGACGAATGGATCTTCAGCCGGAGACAAGCCATGCAGCAGAAGCGGGTATTGACTGGGAACTTAATAGGAAATACAATTTTGCTACAACTTTTTTTGCTCAGGAGGTTGAAGACTGGATTCAATGGGTTCCAGGTTCGGATGGATTGTATCGCCCCAAAAATGTAAAGGAAGTGGGGACGACCGGGTTTGAGATTCGCGCAGAGGCAAATGTCCGTAGTGGGCCTTTTTTGTTTCGCGCCAGAGCCACCTATCAGTATACCCGTTCTGTCACCAAAGAAACGCATGATAGTGATCAGGCTTCTATTGGAAAGCAATTAATCTATACACCCCTGCACACCGGAGCGGCAACACTCGGTGGGGTTTACAAATCCTGGTCTTTGAATTTCTTCCTGCAGTATTCCGGAACACGGTATACAGATGCTTCCAATTCATCTATCTATGCGCTTGACCCTTTTGCGCTGGTGGATTTTTCGGTGGGAAGAGCCTGGTCGCAGAAACGGCATCGTTTGGATTTTTACATCACGGTCAAGAACATCTTCGATACATCCTATCAGTTGTATTCTGGACGGGCTATGCCGGGTAGAAATTTCAATGTCAAGATTACCTATCAATTAAAACACAAAACCAATGAACCTTCTAAGAACTTTTAGTTACCATAAATTAAACTGTTCACGAATGACCCGGTGCTTTTTAGGAGTTTCTGCTCTATCTCTTTTCTTTCTGCTACAGAGTTGTGAGGATGATGCGGCGCCAAAGGGCAAGTATGATGAAGGTGCTATCGTTGTCAATGAGGGAGGATTTGGTTCGGCCAACGGAACGTTAACATTCTTCGACGAGGCTTCGGGACAAATTGATCAGAATATTTTCAGAAACGAAGGAGGAGATTTTGCAGGGGATGTTGTACAATCTATTGCTTTCAGCGGAGACAAAGGATATGTAGTCATAAATGGTGACAACAAGGTGGAAATTGTAAACGGTAATACGTTTGAACATCTGGAGTCGATTGAATCCAGTGATCTGGATAAGCCGCGCTATGTGGAAGTGATCGATGGCAAAGCCTACATCAGCGTTTGGGGCCCTTACGAAGAGGGAGGGTTCTCGTTGATTGATTCCTATGTGCTGGTAGTGGATTTGAATACGAATTCTGTAATTAAAAAAATAGAGACGGATGAAGGCACAGAAAATCTTTTGTTTGGTGGAAAATATTTGTTCGCCTCCAATCATAATTTTGGTGGCTCAAACTCTGTTGCTGTGATAGATCCAACGACAAACTCTTTGGTAAAACATATTGAGTTGGCTTCTGGCCCGGCCGGATCGGTACTTGACAGCAATGGGAAACTGTGGGTAATTTGTACAGGTGATTTTGGAGCCGCCAATGGACAGCTATTTCGCATTCATCCGGAAACCCTGGAAGTTGAAGAGTCTATTGAGCTGAACGTAAATCCAGATGTAGACCTTGGCATCACGCCAGACAAAAGTAAGTTGATTTATAGTGTTGGCTCAAGCATCTATTCGATTTCCATTTCGGCGACTTTGGCGCCGGTAGATAAACTTTTTGAAGCGGAGGATGTCGTGTACAACTATGCCATGAATGTTGATCCGGATAGTGGCAATATCTGGATTGCTGACGCATTAAATTTTTCAACAGAAGGCAAAGTCTACGTTTACACGAACTCAGGAGTGCCTGTCACGAGTTTTAATGCGGGAATTAGTCCAACGCAAGTGGTGTTTAAGTGAGTCACAACGATAAGGATATGGAAAGTAAGAACAGCGAGGTATATTTTTACATGGAAAACGGCCTCATTGTTTTTACAGAAGCCTACCACCTTAAAAAAGGCTATTGTTGTAAACATGGGTGCAGGCATTGTCCCTATGGCTTCAGAAAGGGCAAGGACACAGGCCGGGGAACAAAGCGGACTGAATAAGTTGACGTGATTTGGAGAGGTATCAGGTGGCGCTTTCCCGAATAGCCTGGTGGTAAACATCCAGCAACTGTCGTGCAGCTTCCTGCGGTGGAATAGAAAGACGAACAAGTTCTTGTTCCAGATTTTCTCGCTTCAGTTGAACGGTTTTGGATTTCTGAAGGTCGGATTCCATCAATAATTTAAAGTACTCACGGAACCAGGAGATGGTCTGGTGGTTTCTGTTTTGTGCGAAGTATCCCGATTCTTTTACTAACCGGCTGAAATTTGAAATCATTTTCCAGACTTCCTCAATTCCTTCTCCCGTCAGGGCCGAAGAAGTAAGCGCTACTGGCCTCCACCCCGAAGGCTGCTCCGGGAGTACGTGGAAAGATTGCTGATACATAGCTTGTGCTTCTCTTGAAGCCTTGATATTGTCACCATCCGATTTGGTAACAAGTAAGGCATCGGCGATTTCCAAAATCCCCTTTTTCATGCCCTGGAGTTCGTCACCGGCACCTGCCAGGGCAAGCAATAGAAAAAAATCGACCATGTTTTTGACGGAAATTTCCGACTGGCCAACACCAACGGTTTCTACTATAATCACGTTAAATCCAGCGGCTTCGCAAAGCAGCAAGGCTTCCCGGGTTTTGTTCGCCACGCCACCCATAGTGAGAGACGAGGCAGTCGGCCGGATGAAGGCCCTAGGGTCTTTTGACAGTACCTCCATCCTTGTCTTGTCTCCCAGGATGCTTCCCTTTGTGAGAGGGCTGGTTGGATCTATGGTCAATACTGCTAGAGTTTTTCCCTGACCGGTAATGTATTTTCCAAACGATTCTATAAAAGTGCTCTTTCCTACGCCGGGTACACCGGTTATTCCGATGCGAATGGAATTGCCGGTAAAGGGAAGTATTCTTTCAAGAAGCACGGAGGCAGCCGTTTGGTCGGTGTCCAGATTACTTTCAATAAGTGTGATGGCCTGCCCGAGAATAACGCGATCACCTTTGAGGATTCCTTCTTCAAGTTTCTTGAGATCGGGTCTTGGTTTGATGGATTGCTTCAAGCGGTTACATGGGAATGCCGGGTTAAATTTCTAAATTTACTTGATACATCGTTTGTCATTATGAGAAAATTTTGGTCCGATTGTATTATCGCCACGGCTTTTGTCTTCCTGGCCATGTGGGGCCTTTTGGGACTCACAAATCTAAATGTGTTCAATGCCTTTGATTCGATCGGGGTGGCCCTTTCGGATGTAGAGTTAACGGATTATGTTTTCTCTGGTATGCGGGAAGATCCCAATGTCGATGAAAACATAGTCTTGGTAAATATCGGCAGGCTGAACAGGAGAGGGATCGCCGAGCAGCTTCAGATTATTAGTAAGTATAACCCCAAGGTTATAGGTATCGACAGTTTTTTTGATTGTAAATCCGGATCCTACGACACCGTTAGTTGCCCGCAGCTGAAAGACACCTTTGGCAATCTGCTGCTGAGCAATGCGATCAAGGAGGCTGGAAATGTTGTACTGGTTAGCCAGGTTCTTCAGCGTGATACCTTGCTGGATTCGTATACCTTTGATTCCCTTCGCCGGTCTGACCCTATGTTTTTGGATCATGCGTATCGCGATGGATATGCCAGCCTAGAAACGGATGCGGCTTTCCAGGATGATGTAAAAACGTGTAGGACGTTCAACCCAAAGCTTCAGGTAAAAGGCGAGCAATATTATGCCTTTTCAGTTCGAATGGCGATGGTTCTCGACGCGATGAAGACACAGAAATTCCTGGATAGAGATAACCTTTCAGAGGTAATCAACTACCGTGGAAATGTTGTGGATCTCTGGGGGTCGACCAATTATCCACAAATGTTCTATACGCTGGATGTAGACCAGGTTTTGAATGAAGAGTTTGCCCCCGAAATGATCAAGGATAAGATTGTTATTTTCGGCTTTCTCGGCGAGAGTCTGGGGCGCGACCCCTCCTGGGCCGATAAATTTTATACACCGCTTAATAAAAAGCTGGCTGGCAAAGCAAACCCCGATATGTTTGGTGCTGTTGTTCATGCCAACATTGTGTCGATGATTTTAAATGAAGACTACGTAGATCAGATGAAGGATTGGCAAGAGGTTCTTATGGCAATTATAATTTGTCTGCTTAATGTGGCATTATTTTCGCTCATCAATACGAGGTTACCGCTGTGGTATGATGGAATTACGAAGCTGTTGCAGTTTTTTCAGTTGATATTATATACTGTAGTAATGGTAATGGTTTTTAAGTGGTTTACCTTTAAGTTTAACGTTACCCTTACCCTGGTGGCTGTTGCCCTGGTTGGTGACGTCTTCGAGATATACATGAGCGTGGTCAAAAATCTCTTTTTTAAGATTCTGGGCTGGTTTTCGATTACCAGGAAGGAAGATGAGGCATTAATCCCTGAAACAACTGAAAAATCTTAACTTTGATATCCTTTCAATATTTAACTATCATGAAAACCACAAATTTTACCTTTTTATTAATTCTCCTCGCTTCGGCGGCATTTTCCCAGGATTATGCCTTTAAAGTGCTGGCTAATAAAGGTAATAATGAAGTAAAGACAGGAGCCAGCTGGACACCCCTGAAAACAGGCGCAACTCTCCGGACAGGCGATGAATTGAAGATAAGCGAAAATGCATACCTCGGGCTGGTTCACGTAAAGGGAAAGCCTTTGGAACTTAAGCTTGCAGGGGTTTATAAAGTTGCAGAACTGGCTGCCCAGGTTGGAAGCGGCGCCAGCGTATTGAATAAGTATACTGACTTTATCCTGAGCAGCAATTCAGCTGAAGCGAAAAAGAATCGCCTGAGCGCGACAGGAGCTGTTGACCGCGGTGAAAACTATGCTATAAAACTGGTATTGCCAGAAAATCAGTCCTCCGGTATCTACAACAACATTGCCATTATAAACTGGGATGGCACCAAAGTGCCCGGACCTTACACAGTAACTCTTAGAAACATGTTTGATGATGAGTTGACCAAATTTGAGACAGCGGAGCCTACCGTTCGGTTAGACCTTGCAGATCCCAAATATGTAAAGGAGAATGCGATACTTATCGAGATAAAATCGAAGGCTGATCCAAAATTGGTTTCTAAGCAGCACCTCATTAAGAAAATTTCTCCCGCAGAGCAGGCAAGTGTAAAAAAATCACTTTCTGAAATAAGTGCTGACGTTTCCGAAGCGACTGCATTAAATAAGCTGGTGCTTGCCGGATTCTATGAAGAAAAGAACTTGCTGATCGATGCTATCGTATCCTATGAAGATGCTATAAAATTGGCGCCTGATGTGCCATCTTTCAAAGAGGCATACGATGAATTCTTGCTGCGTCACGGAATGAAATAAGCAATTCGGACTTGGTGACATTTCGAAAGCCGCTACTTCCGCTTTCGATGCTTCAACCAATTCGTTACTCTTCAGAGCTCTAATTCCTAAAAGTTTGTATGCTAACTTCGCAAATCATTGATCGGGAATACTGTCAGGTCGTGTAAAATGAACATAATATGAAGTCATCAATATTGGCACTGGTTGTTGTGATGCTTGCCTTGTCTATGGAGGGTGTTGCACAGGAGTATGCTTTCAAGGTTCTTGTTAACAAGGGTAAAAATGAGTTAAAGTCAGGCGCGAGTTGGCAGCAAATCAAAGTCGGTTCCAGCCTTAAAGCTGCAGATGAGTTAAGGGTGGCCGAAAATTCCTACATAGGACTCGTACACGTCACCGGAAAGCCTCTGGAGTTGAAACAATCCGGAAATTATAAAGTTACTGATCTGGCGGCAAGGATGAGTGGAGGCGCCAGTGTGCTGAACAAGTACACTGATTTTATTCTGAGCTCCAATACCGGACCCAGAAGCAACCTTGGGGCTACTGGAGCGGTGGATCGGGGAGTCGATAATATCAAGGTGTATCTGCCGAGGACCGAATTGGCTGTTGTATATGGTAACGAAGTAACGATAAGCTGGGAAAACGATCAGTCATTGAAACCCTATGAAGTAGTTTTCAAAAGTATGTTCGGCGATGAGCTGAATTCGCTGGAGACCAGTTCAAACTCAATTGTTGTCAATCTGAACGATAGGAATTTCGAAAACGAGGATAATATCATTGTGACGGTGTATTCAAAGAGCAACCAATCCAAAGCTTCAGATGAGTACACACTGAAGAAGCTTTCGAAGGCCGACAGAGAACGTATCAAGTCCGCATACAGTGAAATTGCAGTTCAGACGGCTGAGCAAACGGCATTTAATAAGTTTCTGATTGCCGGATTTTATGAACAGAATAACTTATTGATAGACGCTATGCCCTACTATCAGGAAGCAATTAAACTGGCGCCTGATGTGCAATATTACAAAGACACATATGAGGAGTTTTTAGTGCGAAATGGCATCAAGAAGCCTGGTCCGAAGAAGTAAAAGGAAAGGAACGAAATAGCATTGAATACATGAGAAAGCCGTCACTACCTGACGGCTTTCTTAATTCCTGCCTCGTTTGGTCAAAAGGTTTATTCTCCTAATTTTGTGCTTCTCAAATCCTAACTTCCATGAGTGTATTGGTAAATAAAAATTCCCGGGTGATTGTCCAGGGGTTCACGGGTTCAGAAGGCTCTTTTCATGCCGGACAAATGATTGAATACGGAACAAATGTGGTGGGAGGAGTTACTCCGGCCAAAGGTGGAACCGAACACTTGGGAAAGCCGGTATTTAATACGGTAAAGGATGCAGTGGAAAAGACCGGAGCCGATGTTTCTATCATTTTTGTGCCACCAGCTTTTGCGGCAGATGCCATCATGGAAGCCGCGGACAGCGGAATCAAAGTGGTCATCGCTATTACGGAAGGAATCCCGGTGAAAGATATGATGATAGCCAAGAAATACCTGAATCAGAAGGGGGTTACGCTCATCGGACCCAATTGCCCGGGCGTCATAACACCTGGAGAGGCTAAAGTTGGTATCATGCCCGGCTTTGTGTTTAAGAAAGGAAGAATTGGCATTGTTTCGAAATCAGGTACACTGACCTATGAGGCAGCCGACCAAATCGTAAAAGCCGGGTTAGGAATTTCAACGGCTATTGGTATTGGAGGTGACCCCATAATAGGCACACCAACCAAAGAGGCTGTTGAGTTATTGATGAATGATCCCGAGACAGACGCGATTGTAATGATCGGTGAGATTGGCGGCAATTATGAACCCTTAGCCGCACGTTGGATTAAAGCAAATGGGAACCGAAAACCTGTTGTTGGATTCATCGCTGGTCAGACTGCACCTCCCGGAAGAAGGATGGGCCATGCTGGTGCCATAATAGGTGGAGCAGACGATACTGCCGCAGCAAAAATGAAAATCATGAAGGAATGCGGAATTCACGTCGTTGAATCACCGGCAGAAATCGGGGAGACCATGGTAAAAGTACTGGGTAAGAAGTAAAGCCAGTTTAAAAACTGGCTTTGAATTCTCTCTCAAGGTATTGGTTGAGACCCTTCACCCCATTAAGCATATTGAGTCTTTCGGGCGTCTCGTCGGAATTATCCTGGTTGTAAACAACCTCCACAAACAGATTGCTCAACATATAAAGGTAAATTTTGCGACCATTCTTAACGCGGGTACCTAAGGCGATACCCTTCGTTTTGAGATACGAAACCTGCTTCTCAGGTGAAAGATGACGGAAGATAAATTGGAGGATCATAAACAGTTTGGTTTGTTTATCATTCCAAATACCAACTTCAGGCCAATCGAGAAACCGTGATATTTACTTCATTTTGGCCGCTTCTGGCCGAAGAACTTCCATTATTGGGACGGGAATTTTTCAATTTGAATCTAGGCACAGTTCTGGAGTCTCGCCATCCGAAACTTCCCCGAACCAGACGAGCCCGTATTCCTTGTAGATGCCGATACCTATGGCTTTCCAGGTTACGCGAGCCCAGTTCCCGCTGTTGATCAGGAGTGGATTATGGCCCGGACTGACTTTCCATCCATCGATACCTTCCTGAGCATTCGCCCCCAGGGAACTGTAGTATGCGATTTCAAAACCGTTACCCGGATACGAGGCGATTTCTTTAGGCTTACTCCACATACACGTTGCTTTCTGATGGTCATTCGTGTAACAGCAGGAACTCCAGTTTCCTTTTGTTGACCAACTGTGCGGATTGCACTTGTTTTTCAGGTCAAACGTATAGTTCTCCGAAAGATCACGGGCATGGGTTTGAGCTACGAGCGTAAGCCCTTTTGAAAGGGGGATGCTTGCAAGCTTATTCGCTTTTCGGTATTCCATTATCAGGTCATACAGTTTCTTTTCCTCTGCACTGAGGCAACTTCCACTTTCTGGCTGCTGCCGGTAGTCAAACCCAGCAAGCAGGAGGCATGAGAAGAACAGGCAAAATGTTTTCATCCGTGATAATTTAGCCTATTAACGCCTTACGGAATAAAAATATCTTCATTTCTGACCTTAATTTTATAATTTTCCGCGCTCAAAACAGAGCATCTATTTCAACATTAACAGAAATTCAAATGAGCGATCAGAAAATTAGCATTCAGAATGGTAAGTTGACCGTACCGGATAATCCCACAATTCCGTTTATCGAAGGTGATGGAACAGGTGTTGATATTTGGCCTGCATCCAGACTTGTTTTTGACAAGGCCGTGGAGAAGGCATATGGTGGCAAACGGAAGATCAACTGGAAAGAAGTACTTGCCGGTGAAAAGGCATTTAATAAAACCGGTAGCTGGATGCCTGAAGAAACGCTCAATGTTTTTAAAGAATATCTGGTTGGTATTAAAGGACCATTGACCACTCCGGTTGGAGGGGGTATCCGCTCACTTAATGTAGCGCTTCGTCAGGAGCTTGATCTTTATGCTTGCGTTCGGCCTGTAAGATGGTTCAAAGGAGTTCCTTCCCCGGTGAAGGAACCCCACAAAACAGACATGGTCATTTTCCGCGAGAACACAGAAGACATCTATGCAGGCATTGAGTTCCAGGAAGGAAGTGATGAGAATAAAAAATTCATGCAACTTCTGAAGGACAATTTTCCTAAGAGCTACAAAAAAATCCGGTTCCCAAATACCTCAGGCATTGGCATTAAGCCGGTATCAAAGGAGGGTACCGAACGACTGGTACGCTCTGCGTTGGAGTATGCATTGGCGCACAAAAAGCCCAGCATTACCCTCGTTCACAAAGGAAACATTATGAAGTTCACGGAGGGTGGTTTTCGTGACTGGGGGTACGCCCTGGCTAAGAGTGAGTTCGGCGCAGTTGACCTGGACGGTGGGCCCTGGCAAGTAATTAATCAGAATGGACACAAGCTGATAATCAAAGATGCTATTGCCGACGCTTTCCTGCAGCAGATTCTGTTGCGTCCCGATGAATACTCCGTAGTCGCTACGTTGAATCTTAATGGTGATTATGTTTCCGACGCATTGGCGGCAATCGTCGGAGGTATTGGTATAGCACCAGGAGGAAATGTAAACTACCTTACCGGTCATGCTATCTTCGAAGCAACTCACGGTACGGCTCCCAAGTATGCAGGTCAGGATAAGGTAAATCCAGGGTCCGTAATTCTATCGGGTGTGATGATGTTTGAATACTTGGGCTGGCTTGAGGCAGCCGATTTGATATACAAAGGACTTGAAGCTGCGATCTCAAACAAACGGGTAACGTACGATTTTCATCGATTGATGGAAGGCGCTACGCTCTTGAAATGTTCCGAATTCGGGGAGGAGATCGTAAAAAATATGTAGAGGGTCTTATTTTTTGTCTTATGAAAAAACGAGCACGGATAGCGTGCTCGTTTTTTTTGACCCTAAAAGTCTAACATCCGGATAGCCGTTAGGGCAGCCTCTTCTCCCTTATTGCCAAACTTGCCTCCCGCGCGATCCAGCGCCTGTTGTTTGTTCAGTGTTGTTAACACCCCAAAGATTACCGGTTTCCCGGTTTTCAGTCCAACCTCAGTAATACCATAAGCGACTGCCTGGCAGATGTAGTCAAAATGAGGGGTATCACCCTGTATCACGCATCCCAGACAGATCACAGCATCAACCTGCTTTTCCTGGCCCATCCATAATGCACCAAGTGAAAGCTCAAATGTTCCAGGCACGTTTTTGCGAATGATGTTTCTCTTTTTTACACCGTGCGCTAGCAGGCACGTCTCTGCCGCCTCGTAAAGCGCTCCTGTAATTTCTTCGTTCCATTCAGCTACGACGATGGCAAATTTCTTTCTTGCCAGTTTAAGGCTACTGCTAACTTTTCCAGATGTCAGGGGTCCTGCCATAAATCCTTCAGATTATTGTGATCGCAAAAGTTTTTCGAAATAAAAAAGGGATAGAAAAATCTATCCCTCAAAATTAAAGATCGCGCGTTTATGAATTGCTTTCCAATCTTGCCTTCAACTTTCGGGCGCTCTGGTATTCACCGGATTCCCAATATTGGGTGATGATCTGCTCATAGGCTTCTTTGGCTTTTTCCGGTTGGTTAAGCTTTTCAAACGCCAACGCCGCCTTCATCAGATAGGCAGGCGAAAAATATTTGTTTGGCTTGTAGTTCGCAGCCTTGTTATAATAGCTGGCAGCGTCTTCAAACTTCTTCTCTTCCATATACGTATCGCCGATCAGGCTGTAAGCCCTTGCCTGAACCAACAAGTCATTCGAACTGAAGTCTTCCAGATACAACCTTGCCACTTCGTATTTACCTTGTTTTAAGAAACAAACGCCTGCATAATAGTTGGCGAGTTTACCTGCATCGGTTATTCCGTAATCATCGATAATACTCAAAAACCCCAGGTTGTTCCCGTCTCCGTTCAGTGCTTTGTCCAGGCTATCGGCCTCAAAATAGTATACTGCCTGGAACATTTCCTTTTGAGCCAGTACATTTTGGGAGCCTTTATAATAATTGAAGCCAAAGTACCCGCCAACAATCAAAAGAATAGCGGCCCCAATACCGATAACAATTTTTGGGTTGCTCTCCAGCCAGGTTTCTGCGCCAACCAACTTCTCTTTAAGAGCCTCCGGGTTTTCGATGAGTTCGTGCTTGTGTTCTTCCTTTTTAGCCATTGTATTTCCGTGTTATTTCCGCTTCAATCAGCGGGAAATCAATCCATTACACCTTAAACAAAAATTAGCCCCGACATGTCGGGGCGCAAAACTACAAATTAGATGATTCTAAACAAAAGGATGACTTAGTCCATGACAAACGGATAATCCGTTTGCACGTAAACATCAGTAAGTGCTTCTGACGGATCAGGGAAATTGGACTCTTCTGCAAATTTCACACTTTCATCAACCTGAGCCAAAATCTTTTGATCAATCAGGTCAAGTTCTTTTTCAGTGGCAAATTTCTTTTCCAACACGGTCTTCCGGATTACTTCAACAGGATCGCGCTGTTTGTATTGCTCAACTTCGTCTTTCGTTCTGTACTTCTGAGGGTCAGACATTGAATGTCCCTTATACCGATAGGTTCTGAATTCCAAAAGGCTGGGACCTTCACCTGCGCGTGCGCGTTCCGCTGCCCGGGAAACCGCCCTGTGTACATCTTCCGGTTTCATCGCATCAACAGGTTCAGAAGGCATATCATAAGCGTCAGCCAATGTATACAGTTCAGTTACATTGGACGATCGTTGAACGGACGTGCCCATGGCGTAGCCATTGTTTTCAATCACAAAAATCACAGGTAATTTCCAAAGCATCGCCAGGTTAAGTGTCTCGTGGAAGGCGCCCTGCCGCACGGCACCATCGCCCATATAACAAATGCAAAGATTGCCCGTCTTATTATATTTTTCAGCAAATGCCAGCCCTGCGCCAAGTGGAATCTGAGCTCCGACTATTCCATGACCGCCAACAAATCCAACGGCTTTATCAAAAACGTGCATCGAACCACCCTTGCCCTTGGTTGTGCCGGTTTCCTTCCCGTATAACTCTGCCATAATAGCCTTCGGATCTGTCCCTAGAGCCAGTGGATGACCATGATCGCGGTAAGCCGTGATCCATTTATCACCTTTGCGCAATGCTGTTACTGCTCCGGAGGCACAGGCCTCCTGGCCGATATAGAGGTGGCAGAAACCTTTTATCTTCTGCATACCATAAAGTTGCCCGGCTTTCTCTTCAAACTTTCGCATCAACTGCATACTCTCATACCAATAGAGGTACGTCTCCTTCGAAAATTCAACGTTATCGCCCTTCTTAGTCATGGCGGGTTCATTTTTGGCTTTGGTTGTCGTAGGCATATCCCTATTTTTGATCCGAGTTGCGAAATTAATCCCCAAACGAACATTCGCCAAACTTTCACGGTAATTCCTCATGCGACTTGAAAAGCTCCAACTCCTGAATTTTAAGAACTATCGTGAGGTGGACCTCAATTTTTCATCCCGTATCAACGTTTTGGTAGGTAAAAATGGCAGTGGTAAGACAAATCTTCTTGATGCGATTTTTTATCTGGCATTTACGAAAAGCGCCTTTTCAACAGATCCGCATTGCATTCTCCACAATGAGAGTTATTTTATGGTAAAAGGAGCCTTCCGCACGGGGCCTGATGTGAATGAAATAATCAGTTCCGTTCAGATTGGCGCCAGGAAGGTCTTTCGGGAGGGAATAAATGAGTATCAGAAGCTAAGCGAGCATATTGGAAAATATCCTGTAATCCTGGTCGCTCCGGATGACGTTGACTTGGTGAAGGACGGAAGCGAACCCCGTCGTAGGTTTTTTGACAGTATCATTTCGCAACTGGATAACAGGTACCTGGAGGATTTAATCCAGTACAATCATGCATTAAAGCAACGAAATAGTCTGCTCAAGATGTTTAATGAAGGTGGCAATGTGGACTGGCTTGCACTAGAATCTTACGACCACATTCTTATCAGGTTTGGTTCTTCGATCTTTCAAAAGCGGAAACAATTCGTAAAAGAATTTCTACCGGTATTCAGAAGGTTTTACCAGTTCATTGTAGAGGAAAATGAAGACACCGATTTGAATTATTTCTCCGAACTGGAAGACCGGGATTTTATGGAAGGCCTGATGGCCACGCGTCAAAAGGACGTCGCACTTCAGCGGACAAGTTTCGGGATACATCGCGATGATTTTCATTTTTCACTTGGCCAGGGAGACATAAAAAAGTTAGGATCGCAGGGCCAGCAAAAGTCGTTTGTCATTTCGCTAAAATTGGCTCAATTCGAAATTCTAAAAAAGCACAAGGGATTCAAGCCTATTCTGTTGCTGGATGATATTTTTGATAAATTGGATGACTTTCGTATTGCGAGGCTTTTGGAACTGATAAGCTCAGAACTGGGCCAGTTATTCATAACCGATGCACGGCCGGATAGAACGAAAGGGTTGTTAGAACAGGTGCACGCAGAGGCGTTCACGTTTACCATAGATCGGGGGGAAGTAAAAGAGTATGAGCAAGTATAATAAAAGCGAATTTCAGTCGGTTGGCCAGGCCATTCGTGATATGCTCAATTCGTATCGACTTAGCCACAAATTCGATGAGGCAAAGTTGATAGACTCCTGGGAGCGGCTGGTTGGAAAGCCCATTGCCAAACGAACAAAAAAAATCTACATCAAGAATACCGTACTTTTCGTGGAATTCGATTCACCCACCATGCGGCACGACTTTTCGCTCCACAAGGTTCAGGTGCTGGAGATGTTCAAAAAGGAATTCGGTGAGGGTATAATCACTGAAATAGTACCTATGTAGGCCAGTTTCCCACTCATTGATTGTTATTCTGAATCAATCGCTGATAAGTATTAATCTTATTATATACGAAAATCTCAGTATAAGTTTTGAAAAAGTGGAAAAGCGTATAATTTTGCACTCTCTTTTTAAAAAAGCCTCCCCTGGGAGGCTTTTCATTCGTTCTTAAAAAAATTGTTAGGCCGGGGGAATACCAAAGCGGCCAACTGGGACAGACTGTAAATCTGTTGTCTTATGACTTCATAGGTTCGAATCCTATTTCCCCCACGTCCCTTGGTGGTGGAGACGCCGATACTTTTGGGACGCAAAATTTTGCGTCCATACAAGTGAGGTGTGGGATTTTTGGTAAGTAAATGCGGGAGTAGCTCAGTTGGTAGAGCGATAGCCTTCCAAGCTATAGGTCGCGGGTTCGAGCCTCGTCTCCCGCTCATTGGAGCAGTTATCCGTTGTCCGTTAATCGTTAGGCGTGCTTTACGAATAACGACTAACGGACAGCGACTAACAGCTTTAGGCTGTTGTAGCTCAGTGGTAGAGCATGGCGCGCGGCGCGCCAAGGTCGTGGGTTCAACAGAGGATTTGGAAGACAGGCTGTTGTAGCTCAGTGGTAGAGCACTTCCTTGGTAAGGAAGAGGTCGTGAGTTCAATCCTCATCAACAGCTCTATATTATTGAGGCAGTTAATGTGGATTGTCAACATCTCACGTTGGTAGATTGAACCGGCAGGAATTTGAAATATTGAAAAACTTTGATCACCGGTGGGTAGCGACCGCCAAGCAAGTGTTCAGGGTATCGGCGAATAACCCTTATTCGACAGGCTTAAAATGTTTAGGGTGTATAGGTTTCTCAGATGGAGAACCATTGAGTAAGTAACTTAATTGAATTAGTATACACTTTAAACTTTAACTGGGATTTTCAAATATGGCAAAAGAAACATTTGATCGTTCGAAACCACACGTAAACGTTGGTACTATCGGTCACGTTGACCACGGCAAAACCACTCTTACGGCTGCAATAACAAAAGTTCTTGCATCTAAAGGACTCGCTTCTATGCGTGATTTCTCTTCAATCGATAATGCTCCTGAAGAAAAGGAACGAGGTATTACGATTAACACGTCTCACGTGGAGTATGCAACTGAAAAAAGACATTATGCGCACGTTGACTGTCCGGGTCACGCTGACTATGTGAAGAACATGGTTACAGGTGCCGCTCAAATGGATGGTGCTATCCTCGTGGTTGCGGCTACGGATGGTCCTATGCCACAGACTCGTGAGCACATCCTTCTTGCCCGTCAGGTAGGTGTACCGGCACTGGTTGTCTTCATGAACAAGGTTGATTTGGTTGATGATGAAGAATTGTTAGACCTCGTTGAGATGGAAGTTCGTGAATTGATGTCAGCCTACAGTTTCCCTGGCGACACCATGCCTGTGATCAGGGGTTCTGCTCTTGGTGCATTGAATGGCGAGCCAAAGTGGGTTGAAAAGGTTGAAGAACTGATGAAGGCAGTTGATGAGCACATTCCATTGCCAGTACGTTTGATCGACAAAGATTTCCTGATGCCTGTTGAAGATGTGTTCTCAATTACTGGTCGTGGTACGGTTGCTACGGGTAGAATTGAAAGAGGCGTAATTAACACAGGTGATGCAGTCGAAATTCTTGGAATGGGTGCTGAGAATTTGAAATCCACCATTACGGGTGTAGAAATGTTCCGCAAGATATTAGACAGAGGAGAAGCCGGCGATAACGTTGGACTTTTGCTTCGTGGTATTGAAAAGGAGCAGATCCGTCGTGGTATGGTAATCTGCAAGCCTGGGTCTGTTAAGCCGCACGCTAAGTTCAAGGCTGAAGTTTACGTTCTCTCGAAAGAAGAAGGAGGTCGTCACACACCTTTCTTTAACAAATATCGTCCTCAGTTTTATTTCCGTACAACGGATGTTACAGGTGAGTGTAAACTTCCTGCAGGTGTTGAAATGGTAATGCCTGGTGACAACATTTCTATTGAAGTAGAGTTGATCAACAAGATCGCTATGGAGAAAGGTCTTCGTTTCGCAATCCGCGAAGGTGGCCGGACCGTTGGATCTGGTCAGGTAACCGAAATCCTGGACTAATTAACTGATTTACAAGACTAAAGCGTTTCTGAAAATTTTCAGGAACGCTTTTGTTTTCTGGTCTATTGTTTTACCTTTGCAGTCCTTTTGGGCTGAGGTACATGGGTGCGGCTCAGGGGTTTGAGTAGTTACCGCTAAAGCGAGGTCAAAAGGCCATAATTTAGGTTAAAAACGGGTGTAACTCATCCCGATAGTTTTCGGGAGGTAGATTGGTTGGAAAACAGCTTTACTACCAAAGAGTGAATCATTTGACAAACGGGTGTAGCTCAATTGGTAGAGTAGCGGTCTCCAAAACCGTTGGCTGGGAGTTCGAGTCTCTCCACCCGTGCAATTGAAAAAAAAATTAGGGAACTACTTAAAGGGCATCCGAAAAGTAGTCACAGATAATTAAATCAATGGAGAAGGTAAAGACCTATATCGCAGAATCCTGGGATGAGATCAAGAACAAAGTCACTTGGTCGAAGTACAGCGAATTGCAGGGTAGCGCAGTCCTTGTACTAGTGGCTTCAACCATTTTTGCATTGGTGATAGGCGCGATCGACTGGGTTTTCAAGACTGGCCTTCAGTGGTTTTACAAAGAATTTTAATGCAGAAGGCAATGGGCGAGCTGAAATGGTATGTTCTCAGGGTCGTCAGCGGCCAGGAAAAAAAGGTTAAATCCTACCTGGAAACTGAGATTGAGCGCTCAAAACTGACGGATTTTATTCCGCAGGTATTGATCCCTTCTGAAAAGGTATATGAAATGAGAAACGGCAAGAAGCGTGTGAGAGAAAGAAATTTCTTTCCGGGCTATGTACTCATCTCTGCAGATCTCTCGAACGGAGAAGCACATCACACAGTGAATAGTATTCCAGGGGTGATTGGGTTTCTCGGTAACAACGGCACCGGGGCTTCCAAGGATCCCGTTCCTCTTCGTCAATCAGAGGTGAACAGGATTCTCGGTAAAGTTGATGAGATTGACGAATTCGAGGAAAAACTCGATACACCATTTATTAAAGGGGAATCCGTGAAAGTAATGGATGGTCCATTCAGCGGATTTACTGGAACAGTTGAGGAAATTTTTGAAGACAAAAAGAAACTCAACGTGATGGTTAAAATTTTCGGGCGGAACACACCGGTCGAATTAAGTTACATGCAGGTTGAAAAGCTAGATTAAGATAACATGGCAAAACAAATTATAGGTTATCTAAAATTGCAGGTTAAAGGTGGCCAGGCGAATCCTGCTCCTCCGATAGGTCCGGCGTTAGGTAGCAAGGGTCTCAATATTATGGACTTTTGCAAGCAGTTTAACGCGCGTACCCAGGATAAGCAAGGGCAGATATTGCCGGTTTTGATAAGTATTTATAACGACAAGTCATTTGATTTCGTTATCAAAACCCCTCCCGCAGCCGTGTTGATTTTAGATGCTGCTAAAAAGCAAAAAGGATCCAATGAGCCTAACCGTCTTAAGGTTGGTGCAATCACCTGGGATCAGGTAAAAACTATTGCAGAAACAAAAATGCCGGACCTTAATTCCTTTAGGGTTGAATCTGCCATGAAAATGGTGGCAGGAACTGCAAGAAGTTTAGGTATTACCGTATCTGGAACACCCCCTTGGGATAAATAATTATAGCGATGGCGAAAATTTCTAAAAACAGAAAAGCAGTCCTTGCGAAATACAGTCCTGAGAAGGAGTATTCTCTCGAAGATGCTTCGAAACTTGTAAAGGAGATTACTTTTACAAAGTTTGATTCTTCCGTTGATGTTGACATCCGCTTAGGAGTTGATCCTAAGAAGTCTGATCAAATGGTGAGAGGTGTCGTGGCATTGCCACATGGTATTGGTAAGGATGTGCGTGTTCTTGTATTGTGTACCCCGGACAAAGTTCAGGAGGCAAAGGATGCAGGAGCGGAACATGTAGGTTTAGATGAATTCCTTCAGAAAATTGAGGGTGGATGGACAGATATCGATGTGATTATCTGTACCCCAACGGTAATGGCAAAGGTGGGTAAACTGGGTAAAATACTTGGTCCACGTGGCCTTATGCCAAATCCAAAATCAGGAACTGTTACGCTAGAAGTCGGTAAAGCGGTGAAAGAGGTAAAAGCCGGTAAAATCGACTTCAAAATTGATAAACAAGGGATCATACATGTGAGCGTTGGAAAAGCTTCCTTCTCGGCAGATAAAATCCGGGACAACGTAGCAGAAATGATCAATGTTGTTGCTAAACTGAAACCGGCCTCGGCAAAGGGTACGTACTTCCAACGGATCACTTTGTCCACTACAATGAGCCCCGGAATAAGCATTGACACAAATTCAGTTGCTGGCATTTAAGTATATATAGACATGACCAGAGAAGAAAAAGAACAGATTATAGACGAGCTCACCACAAAGTTTGCAGATCACACGCACTTCTACATTACCGATGCCGGCGGATTTACCGTAGATCAGGTAAACGTTTTCAGAAGAATGTGTTACAAGAACGGTGTCGAGTACAGGGTGTATAAGAATACGCTCATTCGTAAAGCACTCGAAAAAAATACGGCTGTTGATTACACGCCTTTGTTCAAGACGTTGCACGGTTTCTCAGGAGTAATGTTCTCCAAAGAAATTGGCAATACCCCTGCAAGGATTATCAGGGAGTTTCGTAAGAAACTTGACGGCAAGCCGGTTTTGAAAGCTGCTTCGATCGACTCATCCCTTTTTATAGGAGATGAAAACCTAAACATGCTGAGTGAACTCAAATCCAAGAACGAGCTCATTGGCGAGGTTATTTCCCTGCTTCAGTCTCCTGCCAAGAACGTTATTTCTGCTTTACTAAGCGGAAAAAATACACTAGGTGGATTGGTGAAGGCATTGGAAGAACGTGGTACTAAATAAATTATTGAACAGAATTAATTAAACTTTTACTAAAATGGCCGACATCAAAGCACTCGGAGATCAACTTGTTGAACTCACTGTTAAAGAAGTAAACGAACTAGCTTCTTACCTTAAGGAAACTCATGGCATCGAACCTGCAGCTGCTGCAGTTATAGCTGGTCCTGCTGCCGGTGCAGGCGGTGCTGCTGCTGCTGAGGAAAAAACCAATTTCGATGTAGTATTAAAGGCTGCTGGCGCTAACAAACTTCAAATCGTGAAGTTAGTGAAAGAACTTACCGGTCTTGGCTTGAAAGAAGCTAAAGACATGGTCGATGGAGCTCCTAAAACTATTAAAGAAGGCTTACCAAAAGACGAGGCTGAAAACCTTAAGAAGCAACTTATTGAGGCTGGTGCCGAGGTTGAGTTGAAGTAATCTTCTTGAAGACGAAGGGTACCGTCTAACAACTTTCGGTTAGACCCCGTGTCCGGATCATACGATCGGGACGGGGTCTATTCCTATTTATACCTGAACAACTTGTTTTTTTCTTTTGTTCTCGTCCAGGATCTCAGAACTTAAACGTTAATTACCTTGACAAAGAAGACTATAAACGGTAGAATCGATTTCTCCTCAAGCGAGCGAGTACTCGACTATCCTGACTTTCTGGATCTTCAACTCCAGTCTTTCAAAGATTTTTTACAAATCGAAACTCCAGCCGAAAAAAGACAGAATGAAGGTCTTTATAAGGTTTTCGCGGAGAACTTTCCAATCAGTGATTCGCGTGAAAATTTTGTTCTCGAATTCGTAGACTATACCATCGATCCCCCCAAGTATAACGTCGATGAATGCATCGACAGGGGATTGACTTTCTCCGTTCCGCTGAAAGCAAAACTCCGCCTTACCTGTAATGACGAGGACAACGAAGATTTCGAAACTATTGAACAGGAAGTTTTCCTCGGGAATATTCCTTATATGACCGAAAAGGGATCGTTTGTGATCAATGGTGCGGAGCGCGTTATCGTGTCCCAGCTCCATCGTTCTCCGGGCGTATTCTTTGCCATGAGTAAACATACGAATGGTACAAAACTTTATTCCGCCAGAATCATTCCTTTCAAAGGGTCCTGGATTGAATTTGCTACCGACGTGAACGCGGTCATGTATGCCTACATTGACAGGAAGAAAAAATTCCCCGTTACTACTTTGCTCCGCGCAATCGGCTATGGCTCTGACAAAGATATCCTGGACCTTTTTGGATTGTCGGAAGAAGTTGAGGCAACGAAAAATACACTTAAGAAGGTAATTGACAGAAAACTTGCTGCCCGTGTTCTCAAGACCTGGACGGAAGATTTTGTGGACGAAGATACCGGTGAAGTTGTTTCTATCGACCGTAACGAAGTGTTACTGGAGCGTGACCATACACTCTCCGCTGAAGATGTTGACGTGATCATCGAATCCGGTGTGAAGTCTATCATCCTTCATCGTGATGATATTAACATTGCGGATTACCATATTATCTTCAATACCCTGGCCAAGGATACGTCTAACTCTGAAAAAGAGGCTGTTGAATATATTTATCGCCAGTTAAGAAATACAGAAGCTCCTGATGAGCAGACGGCGCGTGATATAATTCAAAGCTTGTTCTTCAGCGAGAAGCGTTATGACCTCGGTGAAGTAGGCCGGTACAGAATCAATAAGAAGCTGGGTCTTGACCTGAGCTTTGATCACCGCGTACTTACCAAGGATGATATTATCTTGATCGTTAAGTACCTTATTGGTCTTATCAACTCGAAAGCGGTTGTCGATGATATCGATCACCTGAGCAACCGAAGGGTTAGAACAGTAGGGGAACAGTTATATTCTCAGTTTGGTGTTGGTCTGGCTCGTATGGCCAGAACAATTAAGGAGAGAATGAATGTTCGGGACAATGAAGAATTCAAGCCCGTTGATCTGATCAACGCTCGGACATTGTCATCGGTAATTAATTCGTTCTTTGGAACGAACCAGTTATCTCAGTTCATGGATCAAACCAATCCACTGGCAGAGATTACGCACAAGCGCCGTATGTCAGCCCTTGGCCCAGGTGGTCTTTCCCGTGAGCGCGCCGGATTTGAAGTACGTGACGTTCACTATACTCACTATGGTCGTCTGTGTACCATTGAAACTCCGGAAGGTCCGAACATCGGTCTGATTTCGTCTCTCTGCGTTCATGCGAAAGTGAACAAGATGGGCTTCATTGAAACTCCCTACCGGAAAGTTGAAAATGGAAAAGTGAAAATTAAGGAACCGGTTGTGTTCCTGACTGCGGAAGAAGAAGACACGCATTATATCGCACAAGCAAAGGTTGCTTTGAAGCCGAGCGGCGAGTTTATAGATGAAAAAATAAAGGCCCGTTTTGAAGGAGATTTTCCGGTAATCGAACCAAAAGATCTGAGATACATGGACATTGCTCCTAACCAGATTGTTTCGGTAGCCGCGTCAATGATTCCGTTCCTCGAGCACGATGATGCGAACCGTGCATTGATGGGATCAAACATGCAACGTCAGGCCGTTCCGCTTATCAGGCCGGAAGCCCCTATTGTGGGTACCGGACTTGAAGGTCGTGTCGCCCTTGATTCGCGTGCGTTAATTCTTGCTGAAGGCAACGGTGTGGTTGAGTTTGTTGATGCAAAGAAAATTACCATTAAATACGAAGTCTCCGAAGAACAGCAGCTGGCAAGTTTTGACAATGAGTTCAGAACATACAGTTTGATTAAGTTCAGAAGAACAAACCAGGATACCTGTATCAACCTTACTCCTTCGGTAATGAAGGGGGAACGGGTTGTGAAGGGACAGCCGCTATGCCAGGGATATGCTACACAACATGGTGAGCTTGCTTTGGGTCGTAACTTGTTGGTGGCTTACATGCCATGGCAGGGTTACAATTTTGAGGATGCTATCGTAATTTCTGAACGCGTTGTTCGGGAAGACGTCTATACCTCGATACATATTGAAGAGTTTGAATTGGAGGTCCGTGATACAAAACGCGGTGAAGAAGAACTCACTTCTGAAATTCCTAATGTAAGCGAGGAAGCTGTAAAACATCTTGACGAAAACGGTATTATCAGAATCGGCGCCGAGGTAAGGGAAGGCGATATACTGATTGGGAAAATTACTCCGAAGGGCGAGACGGACCCTACGCCGGAAGAAAAACTTTTACGTGCGATTTTCGGTGACAAAGCCGGTGACGTGAAGGATGCATCGCTTAAGGCGCCTCCATCGCTGAAAGGAGTTGTTATTGAAACCAAACTTTTCTCCAGACCTAAACGGGATAAGGATGTCCGTACAAAGTCGAAGAAAGAGCTGGATGCGTTGAGAAATAAGTACAGCAAACAGTTGAGCGATCTTCGTGATGAGATGATCAACAAGCTGACCAAACTATTGAATGGCAAAACCAGCAATGGTGTGCGCCATAAATTTGGCGATGAACTCATCACCAAAGGCGTGAAGATATCCCAGAAGGTTATTGACAATAACTTATTCCCTGATAAGAACATCTATCGCGATGAAAGTAATTACAACGTACCTGAGGAGGTAAATCTGATTGCCGATGTTAGCCTGGAGAACTGGACCAGCGATGAACATACCAATGACCTGGTTGCGCAGACAGTGAAGAATTACCTGCTGAAGCGCAACTCGTTTGCAGGTGAGTTTAAGCGTGAGCGCTTCACCCTTGAGGTTGGCGATGAACTGCCAACAGGTATCGTACAATTAGCTAAAGTATACGTCGCCAAGAAACGCAAGCTTAAGGTGGGGGATAAGATGGCCGGTCGTCACGGAAATAAAGGCGTTGTTGCACGTATCGTTCGGGAAGAAGATATGCCGTTCCTGGAAGACGGGACACCGGTTGATATTTGTTTGAACCCGTTGGGTGTGCCTTCGCGTATGAACCTGGGTCAGATTTATGAGACTGTTCTTGCATGGGCAGGGCATAAGCTTGGTAAGAAATATGCAACTCCGATTTTTGACGGAGCAACCTTGGATCAGGTTCAGCACGAACTTACGGAAGCTGGTTTACCGGCCTTTGGAAGAACCTATTTATACGATGGACTGACAGGTGATAAGTTTGATCAGCCCGTAACGGTTGGTATAGCATATATGCTGAAACTGGGTCACTTGGTGGATGATAAAATGCACGCGCGTTCAATCGGACCTTATTCACTTATTACGCAACAGCCTCTTGGTGGTAAAGCACAATTTGGTGGTCAGCGTTTCGGTGAGATGGAGGTTTGGGCAATTGAAGCATTTGGTGCATCCCATATTCTGCAGGAAATTCTGACGATTAAGTCTGACGATGTAATCGGACGCGCCAAAGCGTACGAAGCAATCGTGAAGGGTGAGAATATGCGCAAGCCGAATATTCCTGAGTCGTTCAATGTGTTAGTGCACGAGCTCAGAGGCTTAGCTCTCGAGATTACCATGGATTAATTTTCTGTACGTCCGCCTAGGCGGGACTTAAATCATATACTATGTCATTCAGAAAAAATAAAAAAATAAACAGCGACTTCTCCAAGATCACCATTAGTCTGGCTTCTCCGGAATCTATTCTGGAGAGTTCGCATGGTGAAGTAACACAACCGGAAACCATCAACTATAGAACGTATAAGCCCGAAATGGGCGGATTGTTCTGCGAGCGGATTTTCGGCCCTGTTAAGGATTGGGAATGTCATTGCGGCAAGTATAAAAGAATTCGTTACAAGGGAATCATTTGCGACCGTTGTGGTGTGGAAGTGACAGAGAAGAAAGTAAGACGTGAACGTATGGGCCATATTGAGCTTGTCGTTCCCGTAGCACATATCTGGTATTTCCGTTCCCTGCCGAATAAAATTGGATACCTGCTTGGTCTGGCTACTAAAAAGCTGGATCAGATCATTTACTACGAACGGTACGTGGTTATTCAGCCTGGTACTAAGGAAGAAGATGGCGTTAAAAGACTCGACTTCCTCACCGAGGAGGAATACCTTGACATCATTGACAAACTTCCCCGCGAAAATCAGTTACTCGACGATAACGATCCTAAGAAATTTATCGCCAAGATGGGTGCCGATGCACTGGAGATGCTTTTGGGACGGACACAACTTGATACACTCTCTTATGATTTGAGACATCAGGCTGCTACCGATACTTCTCAACAACGTAAGGCGGAAGCGCTTAAGCGTTTGAAAGTGGTGGAAGCATTCAGGGATGCAAGAACACGTATTGAAAACAGACCTGAGTGGATGGTGATCAAGATGGTACCCGTGATTCCTCCGGAATTGCGTCCTCTTGTGCCCCTGGATGGCGGTCGCTTTGCAACGTCAGATTTAAATGACCTTTACAGACGTGTGATTATTCGTAACAACCGTCTGAAGAGACTTATAGATATTAAAGCTCCTGAGGTTATTCTTCGCAATGAGAAGCGTATGCTTCAGGAAGCTGTTGACTCATTGTTTGATAACTCAAGAAAAGTTAACGCGGTCCGTTCAGATGGAAACCGTGCGTTGAAATCATTGAGTGATATGCTCAAAGGTAAGCAGGGTCGTTTCCGTCAGAACTTGCTGGGTAAACGTGTTGACTATTCCGGTCGTTCGGTAATTGTAGTAGGTCCGGAATTGAAACTGCATGAATGCGGTCTGCCTAAAGACATGGCTGCAGAATTGTTCAAGCCGTTTATCATTCGTAAGCTGATTGAGAGAGGTATCGTGAAGACCGTGAAGTCTGCCAAGAAGATCGTTGACCGGAAAGATCCGGTTATTTGGGATATTTTGGAAAATGTATTGAAAGGACATCCTGTACTTCTGAACCGTGCTCCAACACTTCACAGACTTGGTATTCAGGCCTTCCAGCCTAAGTTGATTGAAGGTAAGGCCATTCAGTTGCACCCGTTGGTGTGTACGGCTTTTAACGCCGACTTTGACGGTGACCAGATGGCGGTTCACGTGCCTCTTGGCCAGGAAGCAATTCTAGAAGCGTCGATGTTGATGTTGTCTTCTCATAACATCCTCAACCCTGCTAACGGTGCTCCTATAACTGTGCCGTCTCAGGACATGGTGTTGGGTCTGTACTATCTCACAAAAGGTAGGAAAGGTACCCCTGAGCATGCCATCATCGGTGAAGGAAAGAGATACTACTCAGCGGATGAGGTTATCGTTGCTTTTAATGAAGGCAAACTTTCGAAGCATGCTATTGTTAAGGTGCGCGCAAAAATTAAGGATAAGAAGACGGGCGAGTTGTCTACGAAAATGATCGAGACGGTTGCTGGTCGTGTCATATTCAATCAATACGTTCCCGAGGAAGTTGGTTTTGTTGATGAGTTGTTAACGAAGAAAAAACTTCAGACAATCATCGCAGATGTATTTAAAGCAGCCGGCCAATCCAAGGCAGCAAAATTTCTGGATGACATTAAAGAGCTTGGATTCCAGATGGCCTACAAAGGCGGTCTCTCCATGGGCTTGAACGATGTAAAGGTTCCAGACGAAAAGGTTCAGCTTGTTGCCAACGCTCAGGAAGAAGTTGAGAGCGTATGGAGTAACTATATGATGGGTCTTATTACGGATAATGAACGTTATAATCAGGTAATTGATATCTGGACCCGAACAAACACGTTGCTTACCAATACACTGATGAAGCAGCTGGAGGAAGATCAGCAAGGATTTAACTCCATTTACATGATGATGCACTCGGGAGCCCGTGGTTCAAGAGAACAGATTCGTCAGTTAGGTGGTATGCGTGGTTTGATGGCGAAACCTCAGAAGAATCTTGCTGGATCTGTTGGGTCAATTATTGAGAACCCTATTCTTTCAAACTTCAAAGAAGGCTTGGACGTATTGGAATATTTTATCTCAACCCACGGTGCCCGTAAAGGTCTTGCTGATACAGCGCTTAAGACTGCTGATGCAGGATACCTGACCCGAAGGCTTGTTGACGTTGCTCAGGATCTTGTTGTTACCGAGGAAGACTGCGGAACATTACGCGGCTTGAAAGTTACAGCGCTGAAGGATAATGAAGATATCGTTGAACCGTTGTCGGAAAGAATTCTTGGTCGTGTGACGGTACATGCCATATATGACCCGCTTTCTGATGAGATGATTTGTGAAGCCAATGAGGAGATAACGGATGAGCTCGCGAAGAAAATCGAAGATACCAACATTGAAGAAGTTGAAATCCGTTCCTTGCTGACGTGTGAATCGCGTGTTGGTGGTTGCGCAAAATGTTACGGCCGTAACCTGGCTACTGGTAAGATGGTACAGGCGGGTGAAGCGGTTGGCGTAATTGCTGCACAGTCAATCGGTGAACCTGGTACGCAGCTTACACTGAGAACATTCCACGTAGGGGGTACTGCATCTAATATCGCGGTTGAGGCAAACATCAAAGCCAAGTTTTCCGGTGTGCTGGAATTCGAAGGTATACGTGTTATTGAAACCACGGATAGAGACGGTAAACCTGCTCAGGTTGTCATGGGACGTACTGGCGAAATTAGAATCCTTGACAAGGAAAAGAGCCGGGTTCTTATCACAAACCACGTTCCTTATGGAGCCTTTATTAAAGTGAAGGATGGTCAGAAGGTAGAGAAGGGCGATGAGTTTTGTAACTGGGATCCATACAATGCCGTAATTCTTTCTGAATTCGATGGAACAATTGAGTATGAAGCCATTATTGAAGGTATAACTTTCAAGGAGGAATCGGATGAGCAGACTGGTCACCGCGAAAAGGTTATTACCGATACACGTGATAAAACTAAGAATCCGGCTATCATCGTAAAGGGTAAAACCGATACGAAGGGATACAACATCCCGGTTGGTGCTCACTTGGCGGTAGATGCCGGTGAGAAGATTAAAGCTGGTCAGGTGTTGGTTAAGATACCACGAACAATGGGCAAATCAAGGGATATCACCGGAGGTCTTCCCCGCGTTACGGAATTGTTTGAAGCCCGTAATCCTTCGAATCCTGCGGTTGTCAGTGAAATTGATGGTGTGGTTACCTATGGTGGTATTAAACGCGGTAATCGTGAAATATTTATCGAATCACGCGATGGCGTTCAGAAGCGGTACCTGGTGCCGCTGTCTAAACACATCCTGGTTCAGGACAATGACTTTGTACGTGCAGGACAGCCGTTATCTGATGGATCGATCACTCCTTCGGACATCCTTTCAATAAAAGGACCGACTGCAGTTCAGGAATACCTGGTAAATGAAATTCAGGAAGTATATCGTCTGCAGGGTGTGAAAATTAACGATAAGCACATTGAAGCAATTGTAAGCCAGATGATGCAGAAGGTCGAGATCATTGATCCGGGAGATACCAGCTTCCTGACAAATGAATATGTTGACAAACTGCAGTTCAGGGAAGACAATGATGCCATTCTCGATAAGAAGGTAGTCATTGATGCCGGCGATTCACCTAACCTGAAGCCTGGTCAGATCATTACGGGCCGCGAGTTCAGAGACGAGAATTCTATTCTTCGCAGAAAGGATCAGAAACTGGTTGAGGTGCGTGATGCTATGCCTGCCGTTTCCAGACCTACCTTGCAAGGTATTACCCAGGCGTCTTTGAAGACTGAAAGCTGGCTTTCTGCGGCTTCCTTCCAGGAGACTACCAAAGTATTGAGCGAGGCGGCAATCCGCGGTAAGACAGACTGGCTGGTTGGCTTGAAAGAAAACGTAATCGTTGGTCACCTTATCCCTGCCGGTACCGGACAGCGGAAGTATAACGATATGCTCGTGACTCACAAGGATGAGTACGATGATACGGTAGCTTCTGCCGAGAAGGCAAAGGACCGGGAGAAGGAACTTCAGGATTAATAGTCTAAAATATGAAGGGTTGATCCTGAACAAGGATCAACCCTTTTTTTTAAAAGCCATGGCAGAAGACATCAAGAACAAACCTCAGGCTCAAAATCAAATCAATATTGAGCTTTCGGAGGAAATCGCGGAAGGGATATACTCTAACCTTGCGATGATAGCTCACTCCAATAGTGAATTTGTTATCGATTTTATTCGCCTGATGCCAGGGGTTCCAAAAGCGAAGGTGAAATCCAGAATTGTGATCACGCCGGAACATGCCAAACGGTTTTTATTGGCACTGAAGGATAATATCGAGAAATACGAAACCAGCTTTGGTCCCATCAAACGTACGGATGACATGCCCAAATTCCCTATGAATTTCGGAGGTACTGTCGGAGAGGCCTAACTCCAAATGGCTTAGAATCAAGGTTTTTAGGCCCTCCAGAGCCTCAAATAATCTTGAAAAAGGTTTTGCATCCATTGATTCTTATGATACCTTTGCAGTCCTAATTTTTGAAAGGTTTATAAATTAAAATATAAATGCCTACCATTCAACAACTTGTGAGAAAAGGAAGAAAGAAATTGACGTTTAAGTCAAAGTCTCCTGCCTTGGATTCCTGCCCTCAACGCCGGGGAGTATGTACACGTGTGTACACAACGACACCGAAAAAGCCTAATTCCGCCATGCGTAAGGTGGCAAGGGTACGCCTGACCAACGGTAAAGAGGTGAATGCCTACATTCCCGGGGAAGGCCATAACCTTCAGGAACACTCTATTGTTCTGATCCGTGGTGGAAGGGTAAAGGATCTGCCTGGTGTTCGCTATCACATCATTCGTGGTGCGCTTGATACTGCCGGTGTTAACGGCCGGAAGCAAAGCAGATCGAAATACGGTGCTAAAAGACCTAAAGCAGGAGCTGCAGCAGCGGCTGCACCCGCTAAAGGCGCTAAGAAAAAATAATCTTTAGAAGCGATGAGAAAGTCAAAACCTAAGAAAAGATACTTACTTCCTGATCCAAAGTTTCAGGATGCACTTGTTACTAAGTTTGTAAATTACCTGATGGAACAAGGCAAGAAAAGCGTAGCCTATACCATATTCTACGATGCCGTTGAGCAGGTTGAAAAAAAGACTACCGAAAGCGGTCTTGAAGTTTGGAAACGTGCGATGAGCAATCTTACCCCTGCTGTGGAAGTAAAGAGCCGGAGAGTGGGTGGTGCAACGTTCCAGGTTCCTGTAGAAATCAGACCTGAACGCAAAGTAAACCTTAGCATCAAGTGGCTTATCGACTACGCCAGAATGCGCGGCGAAAAAACCATGATGGACAAGTTAGCTGCAGAAATCATTGCCGCTTCTAAAGGTGAAGGCGCTGCCATCAAAAAGAAAGATGATACGCATCGTATGGCTGAAGCGAACAAAGCCTTCTCACATTTCAGATTTTAATAGGTTTTAAAATACATGGCAAGAGATTTAAGATTCACCAGAAACATAGGTATTGCAGCGCATATCGATGCCGGTAAGACGACTACTACTGAGCGCATTTTATACTATGCCGGGGTGAACCATAAGATTGGTGAGGTGCACGATGGTGCAGCAACCATGGACTGGATGGCTCAAGAGCAGGAACGAGGTATCACCATTACGTCTGCTGCAACCACTGTTTATTGGAAGTACAGAGGTGAAGACTACCATGTAAACATTATCGATACCCCGGGACACGTAGACTTCACGGTTGAAGTAAACCGCTCTCTTCGTGTATTGGATGGTTTGGTTTTTTTATTCAGCGCCGTTGACGGAGTTGAACCTCAGTCTGAAACAAACTGGCGTCTTGCTGACAACTACAAAGTAGCGCGTATCGGATTCGTTAACAAGATGGACCGCGCAGGGTCGGACTTCCTCGGCGTTTGTAAGCAGGTGAAAGATAAACTCGGCAGCAAAGCCGTTGCTCTTCAATTACCCATTGGTACAGAAGAGAACTTCAAAGGTGTTGTTGACTTAGTAAACAATAGGGGTGTTATCTGGAACGAAACAGATAAAGGAATGACCTATGAGGTTGTACCTATTCCTGAGGACATGGTCGAAGAAGCAAAGGAATACAGAGAGAAACTGCTGGAATCCGTTGCAGAATTTGATGAAACATTATTAGAGAAATTTTTTGACGACCCGAACTCTATTTCTGAAAAGGAAATATTAAAGGCATTGCGTGAAGCAACCATTAGCATGGCCATTGTTCCTATGGTGTGCGGATCCTCTTTCAAGAATAAAGGTGTTCAAACCATGCTGGACTATGTGATGGAGCTTTTGCCATCACCCATGGACAAAGACACGATCGTCGGTACTAATCCGGACACGAATGAAGAAGTGCCGATTAAGCCGGATGAAAAAGCACCATTCGTTGGACTTGCATTCAAGATTGCGACTGACCCGTTTGTAGGAAGACTTTGTTTTGTAAGAGCTTATTCAGGAGTACTGGAGTCAGGTTCCTATGTTTATAACACAAGATCTGATCAGAAAGAACGGATATCCCGTGTTTTCCAGATGCATGCGAACAAGCAGAACCAGATCGAAAGACTTTCAGCTGGTGATATTGGTGCTGTTGTAGGTTTTAAAGACATTAAGACGGGTGATACGCTTTGCGATGAAAAACACAAAGTTGTATTAGAATCGATGGTATTCCCTGAGCCAGTTATTGGTTATGCTATTGAGCCTAAGAAACAGGTTGATGTCGATAAACTCGGTATGGCTATTTCTAAACTAGTAGAAGAAGATCCTACTCTCCGCGTCCATACTGATCAGGAAACTGGTCAGACTATCCTCCGGGGTATGGGAGAATTGCACCTGGAAATTATTATTGATAGACTGAGACGTGAATTCAAGGTAGAAATCAACCAGGGAGCACCTCAGGTAGCCTATAAGGAAGCGTTGACTAAGTCTGTTGAACACAAGGAAGTGTACAAGAAGCAGACCGGTGGTCGCGGTAAGTTTGCAGATATTGTATTTGAAATGGGACCTCGTGATGATATCAGCGATGGTAAGGAAGGTCTTGAGTTTGTGAACGATATCGTAGGTGGTGTTATTCCACGCGAGTTTATTCCAGCTATTCAGAAAGGTTTTGAACAGTCCATGACCAATGGTCCGTTAGCCGGATACCAGATTGATAACATGAAGGTGAGATTATTCCATGGATCTTTCCATGATGTAGACTCCGATTCATTGTCTTTTGAATTAGCCGCAAGAGTTGGCTTTAGAGAAGCAGCTAAGAAATGTGCTCCTCAGCTTCTTGAACCGATCATGAGTGTAGAGGTACTTTCCCCGGATGAATTCACGGGTTCTGTGACAGGTGATTTGAACAGAAGACGTGGTGTTATGAAAGGAATGGATACCCGTTCCGGCGCACAGGTTATCAAGGCTGATGTTCCGTTGTCTGAACTATTTGGCTACGTAACCGATTTGAGAACGATTACTTCCGGGCGTGCTTCAGCTTCCCTTACATTTTCACATTACTCACCAGTTCCTAAGAACCTGGCGGAGAAAGTAATTGAAGAGGTAAAAGGCGCAGCCCTGGCAAAATAAAAATTTAAAAGGATTTAGACGATTTCCTTAACACAGAAAGTATGAACCAGAAAATTAGAATAAAATTAAAGTCCTACGACCACAACCTGGTTGACAAATCTTCAGAGAAGATAGTACGGGCTGTTAAGGCTACAGGTGCTGTAGTGAGTGGCCCGATTCCTTTGCCAACTGAAAAGGAAAAGTTTACGGTACTACGTTCACCACACGTTAACAAAAAGGCACGTGAACAATTCCAGCTTTGTACCTACAAGCGACTGGTTGATATTTATTCTAATAGCGCAAAAACTGTAGACGCTCTAATGAAACTTGAACTTCCCAGCGGAGTTGATGTGGAAATTAAGGTGTAGTTAATAACAGATCTAATGCTGGAAGTCATTCTGAAAGGAATGACTTTTTTTGTGACTGAAAAGTAATGTCCAGTTATTCCTGAAAGGTGGTAGAGAGACGGCGATTATTGAAGGAAGGATTTGCGAAACGCGGCAACGAAATTTGTTCCGGCGAATCCTTCGCGCGCGTAAACCCCCGTGCTCAAGACTCGCGATAAATTTTTTAACGGTACTGAAAGATATTATTTATTGCTTGCGGGCTATATAATTCTGGTAATCCTCCTGCGTGTCAATGTCAATTGAGCCTTCCGGAAAATCGACTGGTTTGACTTGTGTCTGGAATTGCTCAATTAACTTTTTAGCTCCCTGTTCATCGCGCAGCATTAGCAGATTAGTAAAAAATGATCTGGCAAATAACGCGGGGACCCCAAGGGTGTTTGCATACCGGGATGCGACGATTGGTGCCTTGGTCTGGTTGAAGGTTTCAATGAGGTTGCGCAGATGTTGAGACGTGAGAGACGGCTGATCACACACCATTAGAATAACGGCCTCTGTATCCGGCGATTTCCTGATGAGGTAATTTAATCCGGATTTGATTGAACTGCCAATACCACTCTTCCAGTAGTGATTGGCAATTGTGGTTACAGGTAAAGTCTGGATGGCATTCAGATGAGGCTGTTCATTGGCCCCGAGAATTACTATAATATCCTTTACTCCACTTGCCAAAGCAGTTTTTGCAGCGTGTTCGAGCAGTGGTACGCCGGCCACTGGTAGCATTTGTTTTGATTGCCCTAAGCGCGAGGAGGACCCGGCGGCTAGCAGGATCAGCGATATGTTCGTGGCTGCGCCGTCGTCATCCCGCTGAGTAGCATTGGTGTCGGGCACTTGTTCCGTAGGCATATTTGCACTTGCCATAGTTCTCAAGATACAAAAAGTTTACGGCACGGGTGACTTGAAAATAGAAGCAGAGGGTAATGAAATAGAAACTTCCATAAGAAGATTGGCTACTCCCTCCTTTCTGTTTACGTTGCGTTCACGATACTTATGTCGATTGGTGTGCAAGAATGCCCACTTTATAACGCGTACTAATTTCCGTTGGCAGACTTTGGATTGGGTGAATTCAGGTATACCTGCTTGAACACCTGATCGCTGGATATCTCCCTCTGATGGATAGGGCCGTTGCGGTACTTCAGGAACCCTCCTGAACGATTGGAGAATTTACTTTGGATCTCAGACACAATAGAAATGGCAATCTCATCTGGAGCTTCAGCGCCAATATCAAGTCCAATGGGAGAATGTATACGCGAAAATTCCTCAGGTGTTAACTGAATTCCTTCCGACTGAAATTCGGTCAACATTTTTTCGAATCTCTTTCGAGGACCGAGAATGCCAATATAGGGCGTTTCGGATTTAATGAGTTTCTTAAGAACATCCCGGTCGTACTCATAATTGTGAGACATCAGAACGCACGCGGTATACGGTGTAATATCAAAATCCCGATCGATAAAATTCCGCTGGCACAAAGAAAGCTTATCGGCACCTGGAAAGAACAAAGGCGCAATGTGAGCCACACACTCATCGGTAACGGAAACGGTCCAGCCCAGGGATTTGGCCAGTTGACTGACAGGTCGGGCGTCAAAACCACCTCCGAAAATAATCAGTGAAACAGAAGGCTGTATCAGCTCAATAAAAACTTCGGTTTCACTTTCATTTAAGCTATATTTTTTTGCCTCCGATTTCTTGCTTTCAAAGACGTTCAAAAGATCCGCATGAATTAGTTTTTCCAACGGTTGATCTGGTAGTCCGGCAAGTTCTGAGTCCGGCTTTAGCAGGATTTTCTTACCAGTTAGACCTTTGTTGGTACTGGCAAACACAGTAGCCATGGCCACGGGTGTATTCAGTGAAAGTATGTTTTCAAAAAAGAGCGCGGTGTTGTTACTATCACCATGATCAATTGGTTCGATCAATACATCGATTACGCCATTACAACCCAACCCAATCCCCAGGTTCTGATTACTTTCTTCGCGTGTGTCGTAGGTAACTGTAAAAGGAGTTTTGTCAGCCATCACCTGTCTCGCTTTGCGAAGCGCATCACCCTCCAGGCATCCGCCGCTGATCGAGCCCACCCATTTCCCATCGTCCGTAATTAGCATTCTGGCACCCGGGCTTCGGTAGGAAGACCCACGTACCTTTACCACAGTGGCAAGGGCCGCTTTGCGCTGACTGAAGTCAATTTTCTGATACTCCGCGACGATCGATTTAAATTCTTTCATACCATCAACTTCAAAACCGTTTCTTCATTCCTTCTTCCGTGATGCCTTAACTTCTTCCGGTGTTACCGCGGCGCCTTTGTTGCCAAAGGAGTTGCGTACGTAGTTCAGGACATCGCTTACTTCCTCGTCGGTAAGGTCGAAGCCAGTCATAACACCGTCGTAGGTTACGCCCTTTACTTTTATTTCACCGGTAAGCCCATAAAGTACTTGGGTGATGGACCGTTTCTTATCAGCCATCAGGTAGTCTGATTTTGCCAATGGAGGATAAACTCCTTCAATCCCTTCACCTTGTTCCAGATGACAGGAAAGACATTGAGCGGTATAAATATCCTTTCCACGCACTATGCTGGTTTTTAGATCAAACTTTTGTGCACAAGCGGTGGCAACGAGACTTAACATAATGGCACTAACAAACAGAACTCTTCTCATCAGTATTAGAAATTAATAAATGCAACTCTTTATACGCAAATTGTGGACCAATCATTAATAACTATATCTCCAGTGAAAAGGGCAACTTCCTGATCCGTTTTCCTGTCAAATCAAAAATGGCGTTCGTCAATGCCGGGGCGAAGGGAGGAAGTCCGGGTTCACCAACGCCACCTGCTTTTTCATCATTTTCCATAATAAAAATTTCAATCTCCGGAGTATCGTTAATACGCGGCATTTTGTATGTATTGAAATTTTGTTCCACAGCCTTGCCATCTTTGAAATGGGTTTCGTGTGTTACCGCTGCGCCAAGCGCCATGATGATACTCCCTTCCACCTGAGCCTTAACGATATCAGGATTTACGTACCAACCGCAATCCATCACTGCCCATACTTTATCGATACCGACCTTTCCATCAGCCTTTTTCGAAACCTTTACCACCTGTCCGACAATACTGTTAAAACATTCCGTTATAGCCACACCGTATCCTGTATTCTTACCCCGTGCTTTCCACCCGCTCATTTCTTCAAGCTTGTTGACCAACTCATGGTAGCGGACTTTATTGGGATTCCAGGAAAGATCCGGGAGGTGACTTTTTCTGAAATCCAACGGATCTTTGCCGGCAGTGATAGCCAGTTCATCCATAAAACTTTCAAAAGCAAATGCATTTGTTGAAGAGTAAACGGACCGCCACCACATCACCGGGATGGGGGTCTCAAGCGGAACATCCGCAAACCGATAGTGAGGGAGAGTTTCCATGTAAGGTTCCAGAAAACCCTCCACAACGTTACCGTTATACGAATCCCTATCAGCGCCTGGTCCTTGCTGGTCCATGTTTTGGCCGGCCATCCTGGTTTCGAAAGACTGGATAGTTCCCCAATCCGATACCGAGCCTTTGCATTGGTAAACCATCCCCGGACGGAAAGGCCCCTGCGTCATATCGTCTTCACGAGTCCAGATTACCTGCACCGGTGCATTCACGGCTTTTGAAATCACAGCGGCCTCATGAGGGTAGTCGAGAAATGCCTTTCGTCCAAAACCGCCGCCCAAAAATGTCATATTCACCGTTACATCTTCAATCTTCATTTCCATCAGACGCGCAATATCACCGCGCACCCAGTCTGGCGCCTGTATGGGTCCCCAGATTTCGCAGGTATTACCCTTTACATGAGCAATACAATTCACGGGTTCCATACAACTGTGAGATTGGTAAGGGGTCTCGTAGGTAGATTCAATTTTTTTAGCAGCCTTTTCATAGGAAGCCTCAAAATTTCCCTTTGCCTTAAACGTGTTTGATTTTTTGTTTTTTACTTCATCGCGCATTTTAGCGTAGATCACTTCCGTGCTATGATGCTCAAATCCTGAATCATCCCATTCAATTTTCAATGCTTTCCTTCCCTGCATGGCTGCCCAAAAAGAATCAGCCACAATGGCAACACCTTCCCGGTCCTGCGAGAAGACTTTCATCTTCACGGGCACGACATGTTTTACGCCAGGTACTGCCTTTGCAGCCTTATCGTCATAGCTTTTCACTTTTCCCCAGAACCGCGGATTGCGCTCCACTACGGCAAAGAGCATACCCGGCAGTCTTTTATCAAGTCCAAAAATAGCCGTACCGTTAGTTTTCGATGGCGTGTCTTGTCTGGGTAGCGGCTTACGGAGAATTTTGTATTCTTCCGGTAATTTCAATCTGACCGATGTTGGAGGTTCAAGTTTGGAGGCTTCCTGAACCAGTTCACCGTAGTGAAATTTTTTGCCGGTTGGTTTATGAATCACGTTACCATCAACCGCATAACATTCGGCCTTCGGGGCGCTCCATTTTTTAGCAGCGGCTTCAATTAACATCTCACGTGCTGTTGCACTCAGCTTCAGCAATTTGGTATACGATCCCCGTACGGTGGAGCTTCCACCCGTGATCTGGCTGCCGTATTTGGCATTGTTTCCCTGTGCAAAAACTATGTTGACCTTATTAAGATCTACTTCCAGTTCCTCAGCAATGATCTGTGGAACCGATTGCCATGACCCTTGGCCCATCTCCGAACGGTGGTTTATGATGGTTACTTTTCCGGAAGTGTCGATGGAGATCCAGGCGTTGAGATCAATTCCGAGATTTTCGGCCGTCTCCAATTTTATTACTTCAACTTCTTTTGCATTGGCAGGTAAATAGAAGCCTAGAGACAACGCAGCCCCCGTCATGCCGGAGAGTCTTATAAAATTTCTTCTGGATATATTTTTTGGTATGGATTCCATAGTAAATGAATTTAGAATTTGAGGATCACGCCATGTTTTAAATCAGCGAGCCTGATCAGTTTCTATTTGGCGGAAGCTTTCTGCGCTGTCAGTTGAGCTGCGGTTTTTATAGCCTTCCGGATACGTGGATATGTTCCGCACCGGCAGATATGTCCCTGCATGGCAGCGTCAATATCCTTGTCGGTCGGAGCAGGATTCTTCTTAAGTAAGGCAGTTGCCGCCATGATCTGTCCTGACTGGCAATAGCCGCATTGAGGTACTTGCTCGGCGATCCAGGCTTGTTGAACCGGATGTGAGTTGTCCTCTGATAGTCCCTCTATGGTAGTGATCTCCTTGCCGGCAGCCGTGGATACCGGAATGCTGCAAGATCTCACAGGCGTTCCGGCCATGTGAACCGTGCATGCCCCGCATTGGGCGATACCACAACCATACTTGGTGCCTGTAAGCCCGACAAGATCACGAATGGCCCATAACAGGGGCATTTTTGGATCAGCGTCTACAGTGTACTTCTTGTTGTTGATCTTTAGATTGATAGTTGCCATAAAAGGTAGTTGTTACGGATACGGGTAAGGTACGAAATAAGAGTTTAATTGTTGTTTCAAAAGTGTCAAAATCAGGCTTGAATTACGTGAGGTTACTGAATGGAAGGTCCGGTGGTATTGGCACTGTGGAACAATATGCCGCAATGATTGTTGGATATTTTTAGATTAGCATAATAGTTGCTTTAACCAGGTCGTTAAAAATCAGAATAGTTTCCTCGCAATTGATCTTGAAAAAGTCACAATTCAGTAGGATGAATTTGTGGCGAACCTGAAAGGAACAGATGTTTGATAAAAAAAAGATATGAAAATCAAATATTACCTCAGCCTATTTACAATCCTCCTTGCGCTGGAGTCCTCCTGGGGACAAACGGCATTGCTTGAAGTAAAGGTGAATAATATTAAATCACAAAAGGGGACTATCCGGGTTGGGTTATTTAACAACGAAAAGGATTTTCTAAAGAATGCTATAATGGGCAAGGTGGTGAAAGCCGAGGGAAGCGAGATTGTTGTCGTCTTTGAGGGCCTAATGCCTGGTAACTATGCGTTGAGTGTGATTCATGATGAAAATGAAAATGGTGTGCTGGATTCCAACGGCCTGGGAATTCCAACCGAGGGTTTTGCTTTCGGCAACAATTCCATGGGTGCTTTCGGCCCACCTTCCTTTACAAAAGCAAAAATGAAAATTGAGGGGAAAGACGTGAGCTGTATAATAAAGTTGAAGTATATGTAGGGGGGGATGTTACCCGTTAATCGTGGGGGCGGGTTTTTGGTGTCAAGTGTGAGAGGGTCGCCGGCAACACTATTCGCGTATAACCTGCAACGTATACCTGTTAACGTATAACAGTTAAAGAGTCACAGACCGAAAGTATTCTTGAAACGGCGCTGACTTCAATGATTCCCCGTTCATGACTCCATGTATTGTATATATAGGTTGCAATCTCGGCGATTTCCAGGTCAGTAAGAGATGGAATACCAGGCATTTCCTTGTTGAAGCCTTTTCCATTGACAAGAATTTCACCTTTTTTTCCGTTTTTCAGTATGCAGATTACTTCTTCAAAATTATTCTGCATATAATCCGATTGGTCTAGCGGAGGATATAACAAACCTAGTCCGCTTCCATTTGCCTGATGACAATTGCTGCAGTTTTTCAGGTAGAGTTGTTCACCCTGCACATAATACTGCTCGAACTTTGGAGATGCAGGATGGGTAGTTGATTCGGTTTTAGTTGAACAGGAGAAAACAGTGCATAATATAAAGAACATCAACAACCTTAATGAGCGCACTCTGCCTGTCAAAGGACCTGTTGTCTGAGCAGATTTAGTTAGATCCACGCTCATTCTTTAATCGCTGAATATCACCCAATAGTCTATTCACATCATCTTCTTTAGTCCCATCGTATTTGCCGCGGATCCTTCTTTGTTTGTCAATCAATAAAAAAGCTCCGCTATGAATAAAACCATCTGGTTCTGTGGTGTCCTCCAGAGCAGTAGAAAAATAACTGGTCTGCGCCAGTTTATAGATCTCCTCTTTTTCCCCGGTCACGAAGTGCCACTTGTTGCTTTTTACACCCAGCCGTTCCGCATAGTCGCGGAGTAGGCCAACCGTGTCATACTCTGGGTCAATTGTGTGTGACAACAGCAACACGTCAGGATCATTTTGTATGGAGTCATATACCCTGAGCATTTGGGTTTTCATAATCGGACAAATTGTGCGGCATGATGTAAAGAAAAAATCCGCAATGTAGATCTTGCCGTCATAGGTTACATTGGTGACAATCGCACTATCCTGATCGAGAAAACTAAAATTTGCGATGGTGTGATATACGGTGTCATTTCCAACTACTTCACGTTCCCCGAAAACAGGTAGGGGCGATTCTTTTCTCGTGACACAACTGACGAGGAGCAGGAAAGCTGCAAGCTGCAAGCTACAAGCTACAAGCCTCACTATCGACCATCGACTATTGACTATTGACCATCGACTATGAACCTTTACCATACACTGCTCAAAAAAAGTGATACTCATTTTCTATTTTTTTTATAAATACGGATTCCCATCATGATCAGAAAAATAAGCACCAAAAGGCCGACTAACCCCCATGCCATGCTCAGAGCACTTTTTAATACGATCAGAAAAACAATACTGACCAGAAGTAATGTTGCCACCTCATTCCATAAGCGCAATTGCTGAGAGGAGTACTTCACGACATCTTTTTTTAAGAGGTTGAATACATGCTGCAATGAAAAGTGATAGAGATACAGTAAGAACACAAGGGTTAGTTTAATATGCATAAATCCCTCCTTTAGCCATTCCGGCTGGTGAATGATAAATGCTGTACCCAGTCCAAGTGTCAGTATGGCCGAAGGCCACGTAATTCCATACCAAAGTCTCGAAGCCATTAATCTGAGTTGCTTAATCAGAATACCTTGCTCTGGTTCCTGCTTATCGTATGATTCCGTAATATAGATCAGCAGCCTGGGCATGTAGAATAATCCTGCAAACCAGGTTACAACAAAAATGATATGTACGGCTTTAAGGTAAAGGAAAGTCATGAGTAAAAGTCAATAGTCCATGGTCCATAGTCAATAGCTAATAGTTAAATTCCTAAGGAATTTTTAGGAAGGTGCTACCCGCTATGGGTATGGTTAAGCGGCTTGAGGGCCCTGGACGAAAGACAATAGTTTAAGAATTTTTAAGCGTAATGGTATTCCCGACCTGAATCTCTGACAAGTCAATCGCTACCAGGTTTTGACCGAAGTAGATTTTGTTATTTTGCTTGCGATAGGAGGAAAGTGTACGGAGTGGTTCATCCCCTTTTTCTCCCGTTTCGTGGTTTACGGTAGTAATCACGCACCGGGCACACGGCTTAACGCCAACAAACCGGTTGGATCCAATCGCGAAATTTCTCCAGGTGTCCTCTTCGTAAGGTTCACCGCCGCTAAAAACAAAATTGGGACGAAAACGATTGATGGGAACCGGATGTTCCAGCCTCTTATTCAAATCATCCAATGAGCTTTGTCCTATGATCAGGAAGGGGTATGCGTCCGCCAGACTTACCTGTTCGTCATTGACTTTGTATTCAGGATCTACCGGTCGCGCATTTTCCTCCGGGAAATAGACCAACCTGCATTTTATTCCGAGTCGCTCGGTAAACCATTCGCTATGCTCCGGGCTGACTTCAATGGCCGAAACCAAATCGTGCCAGATTTGCACTTCCTGCGAACCAGCGTTGTACCGGTAATCTAATGAGAGCGCAAGTGTTTCCCCGTTATGTTGGATGACAAGTTGAGAGGCTTCCAACGTTACCTTAAAAAGGGCCATTGCAGGATACACACGTTGCGTCATAAATTTTCCATCACTGTCTACTAACATCCACCGCCGGTCATATTGAAGCCCCTTCTCCATAACTTTCGCTGAGGATAGACGTATTCCTCCTAATGACTTAATGGGGTATACCCAAATTTGGGTAAGCTTTAATTCGGGCATGAAACTAATTTAGTTAGTCGTTATCCGTTAATCGCAAAACGGGGGTGTGGGGTTTGCGAGTGAAGGAATTAATACGGTAAAATAAATCAAAAGGAACCAATATTTGTTAAAGCGCTGTTACGAATATCGATGACTAAAGTCTAACCAATTGAACTATTCACGAAATACGAATAACTTGTAAAGGATAACGGACTATGACGAACACGGCGGCTCTTTGGTATTTCGAAAGTGTAAATCTCTATAGTATCCTTTGCCCCCATAAGGTAAAGCGGATGGGGGAAAAGCATCAGTTTCTGACCTATAAACGGGATCAGTTCATTTATATTCCAGACGATTCAGCGAACCATATCTACATGATCGCTAATGGCCGCGTGAAGATTGGTCACTACCTGGAGAATGGAGAGGAAGTGCTGACGGCAATACTTACCAAAGGCGAAATTTTTGGGGAGCTGGCAATGGCTGGTGAAGAAAAGCGAAGGGACTTTGCCCAGGTGATGGAGGAGGCTACTATCTGTCCGCTGACAACCTTGGAGTTAAAAGATCTCATGCTTGCGGATAAGGAGTTAAGTTTTAAAATTCTAAAGCTTATTGGCTTGCGAATCATGAAACTTGAGCGCAAACTGGAGTTACTGGTTTTTAAGGATGCACGTACCCGCGTCATTGAATTTCTAAAAGATGCCGCCGCGTGGAAAGGAAAGAAGGTAGGTTTTGAGACAATGATCCAGACACATCTTACTCATAAAGATATTGCTTCCCTGACAGGCACTTCACGCCAGACAGTTACCACGATCCTGAATGACCTGAAGGAGAAAAACCTGATTAACTTCAACCGAAAGCAGATATTGATAAGGGATTTGGAGCGACTAGCTTAGCCATGTGAAGTTGCGTTTGGCATTTTGGCAGAAAGTAATGAGATTTGATTAGCCGGCATTTTAGACAAAAGAAGTGTTTTCCTTTTTTTGTGGCGATTGACCATGACGAACTTGTTCAGTTTTAGAAATCTTTCGAATGAAATCTGTTGAAACCCAGATAGCATCAAAAAGAATACGCGCAATCGATACCCTTCGGGGCTTTGATATGCTTATGATTTCGGGCGCCGGGTCTTTCGTTTACCTGCTGCATGGCAAAACAGACCTGGCCTGGGTTGACGCGCTGGCGCTTCAATTTGAACATCCTGCGTGGAATGGCTTCACTTTTTATGATTTTATTTTTCCGCTGTTTCTCTTTATTGCGGGATTATCTATGCCCTTTTCCCTGAATAAAGGATTGGAAGAGGGCATTCCAACCTCGCAGTTGTATTGGAAAGCATTTAAAAGAATGTTGATTCTGATTGCCCTGGGAATTCTGGATAAAAACGCACCAACTCCTTTTCTCGATTGGTCGCAAATAAGATTTGTAGGCGTGTTACAACGCATCGGTATCGCCGGATTCATCGTCACATTTCTTTATTTGAACTTCAATACCAGGCAAAGAATAATGTGGGTTGCCGGTTTATTACTCGCCTATTATGGTGCCATGTTTCTTATTCCGGTTCCCGGGTACGGACCCGGCGACCTTTCTATAGAAGGCAATCTTCACGGTTGGATCGACCGGAATTTTTTACCTGGGCGACTTCTTCAGAAGACGTATGATGAAAATGGACTACTTACCCAGATTCCGGCCGCTTGCCTGACAATACTCGGGACCCTGGCGGGTGATATCCTGAGGAATGAATCCCATTCTGATCAGACTAAGTTAAGGAGCCTGATCGTAGCAGGAATCATTTCACTTGGAATCGGATTACTTTGGAGTTTACATTTTCCGATCAATAAACATTTGTGGAGTAGTTCGTTTATTATGCTTACAGGTGGGATGGCGTTTCTATCGTTCGCACTTTTTTATTGGGTCATCGATATCCTGAAGTATCAAAAATGGACCTTCTTCTTCGTCGTCATAGGTATGAACAGCCTGACAATTTACATGACTTACCGGTTTATAAATTTTGGTTATACGTCCAGATTATTGTTTGAAGGACTCTACATAAACATGCCGGAAAAATGGCATCCGGTTTTTGAAAGTATTGGAGCACTTGCCATTGTATGGGCTTTCTTATATTTTTTGTATAGAAGGAAAATTTTTGTTAAAGTCTGATTAGAGGCATTGTGTCTCACCTGCTCTATAGTCTTCGTGTATTCAAGATTTCGCCGGTTTATTGGTCACCTTTATTGAATTTGAAGCCTCGTTATTGAACCATTCAAGAAAACAATACTATATTTAGTAATGGATAATACGCAACTCTTTACGGAATATTTCCTTCTCCGTTTGCTCATTAACACCGTGACCATGATTATTTTGATCCGCTTTGTGTATTACAACATATACGTTAAGCGGGATTTTTACTTCACTTTTTTTCTGATAAACTTCATCATATTTCTTCTGGCCTATATGCTGGAAAAAACAAAAGCTTTTAGTTCATTGGGAGGTGCTTTTGGGTTGTTAGCTGCCTTTTCTCTATTGCGTTTTCGCACGGAAAGCATCACGACTAAGGATATGACCTACCTGTTTATTATTATGACAATTGGCTTGTTAAACTCTATTATGAAGGGTGCCTATATTGAAATTATCGGCTTAAACGCCTTGATAATTCTGGCCGTCTTCATCGTGGATGGTAACAAGCTGATGAAGAATCAAAAGACGAAAACCCTTGAATACAACAGTATTGAAAACATCAAACCTGAGAATCATCCACAATTGATTGAAGACCTCCGGGCACGCACAGGACTTGATATTCAAAAAATAAGCATTGAACACATTGAGTTTGGAAAGAACCGGGTCATTATAAAGATTTACTATTACTGACCTGGGTTAATCTATTATAGATTTTTCAATTCCTCAGGCAAGTCCTTTTCTTCATCGACATCCGTCAGGACAGGAAGTTCAAAAAATTTCAAGCTCAGGGTTTTGAAGTCATCAAGGGTGGATGAGTATACGGCGCTTGTACTCCATAGTTTGTTTTTAAAAAGGTCAGCGTGAAGCGTGCTCATACCCAATAAGTAGTACCCTCCATCGCGGGCTGGGCCAATCACGCAATCATATGATTGCAGTTTTTCAAATGCCGCTTCAATAATTTCATCCGTCAATTCCAGGCAATCTGTCCCCACAATACAAATCGATCGATAGCCGGACTGGAAACCATTTCTGAATGCATTTAACATTCGTTCTCCCAGGTCTACTCCGGATTGAAGATGTTTTTGGTAAACCGCATTTTCCCAGTTGTCTTCCGTGTCAATATAATGGGAATAGAATATTGCTTTATCACAGGATAGATTTTTAGTAATCGATTTCGTATGCGCAACAATGTAAAGATATATTGCCAATGCGGCCGAATCACCGAGTGTCGCCGCAAGTCTCGTTTTCACTTTTCCCGCTTCCGGGTTGCGATAGAAAATAATCAGCAAAGATTTGGGATTAACAGGGTCTTCGGTTTTCATTTTAATAGACCTTAACGCCCGTGGTCAGCCAACGAGACCAATCTTTGTTGTACGTATGCACGCTGTCTGTTTTAATTCCTGCCTGATTGACAACCGTATTTTCATTGTTGACCCAATCAAAAATACCTCCGTATAAATTATGAACATCAACAAAACCCATCTTCAGGAGCTTTTCACCAATTCGTTCACTGCGATAGCCGACGCTGCAATACACAATTATCTTTGTCTTGCGATTCATACCTTCTACTTCGTTGGGTTTGAATTTTTCGTAATCCAGAAACAATGCGTTGGGCAGGTGGCTCACTTCAAACTCTTCATAGGACCGGGTGTCGAGTATGACGATGTTACTATTTTCAACTATGCTCGTTGCTAAAACATCTGACCGGATAAGCGGAACTGTATTCTTATAAAGTGACTTTAGTTTTGAATCAAAGTCAGTCTGCCCAAAGGCCACCTGGAATACCAGAACGAAAATCAGGCTTGTAAAAATGATTCTTTTCTTTTCCATAACATTTCATAGGCAAGATAACCAAGTACAGAGAGGTATTCGATCACAACCAGCCATAAATTTTCACTATAGCCACTTGATGAGTAGCCGGCATATGTCAGAAATATCAGCGCAGTCCACAGAAGCGCAAACCGGAATTCTGTAAAAACAGAGAAAAGGAATAATGTGGTGATATACCAGGGATGCAGCGTTGTGGTAAAAAGAAAATAAGAAAGCATCACAAACAAAAAGACGACGAGCAACTTTCGTTTTCCGTAAGCGCCGGAATTACTGTTGAAGCTGACGAATGATATGTACAGTATAATACTGGCACTGACTGTCCCTAACAGCCAACCTGCAGTCTGGATAATATTGTATCCATAATACCAGTACCCCCATTCCCGAACCAGGTAATAAATACTCGCATTGAATTCAAATTTCTTAAAATAGTAGCTCAGACTATTCTGGAATCCAGCGAGGATGTTTTCGTCCAAAAGAGGTAGAAATAACAGCAGGGTCATAAGACCGACGATGCTGTAGTAAATTAATGCCTTTTTCCATCCCATTCTTGGTAGCAGTGCAGGCAGAAGAATCAACGGGATAAGCTTGACGCTTATCGCCAGAGATATTGCCGTCGCGGACAATACTAATTTTTTACGGACCAGAAATAGAATGCTAAGCAGTATAAAAAAAATCATTATGGCTTCCAGGTGTACATTCCCGGTGAGTTCAATAATGACTAAAGGATTGAGCGCATATTGTAAGACCCTGGAAACCGGAAGGTTGTAATGCAGCAGAAGCTTTTTGAGGATAACCAATGATCCTATTTCCGAAAAAAAAATGAAAAGTTTCATTACGAACGCACTTCCGTAGATGGAATGCGGCGCCAATTTCACAGACACCCAGAAAATGAACTGAGCGAGCGGTGGATAGATGGTGAAGTAATCGGGCGAATTAAGATTTTGGAAAAGCGCTGCATCGATCCCCGGCACGGACAGATTGTGTTCCAGATAATGTGAAGGGACTTCAGCAAAGGGGTGATAACCTGATGCCAGCAACCGACCATCCCAGATAAAGCGGTAAAAATCGTCTGATAAATTTGGAACCGAGAAAAGTAACAGACCGCGGATCACAACCGAAGCCATAAACCAGAAAGCTACATGCTCTCCATCCGGTCGGAAGATTACAAAAAGGTAAATTATAAAGACAACAAAATAACAGCCGAGTAAAGGTAGAGTCTCGTGGCGTTCTATTATAAAACTTAACAGCGCATACAAGGCAAGCATCACGACAAACAAGCTATAGTCGATTGACCTTTGCCTAACCATGAGCCAGCGGTTTCACTGAATAATAAAAAACACTTCCAAAACCCAATGCCAGCATGACATGGAACAGGATGAGAGTCATATCATCCAGGTAAATTCCAACGGCAATACCGAAAATGAAATAGAGACAAAGTAAACCCTCCAGAATGGTCAACAGGTTTATGGAGGGTTTAATGTAAACGTTGTTGCGCCAGCTGTCGAATTTGCTATTGATGTTAAATTTGGGGGTTCGCACAAAAGGAGTTTTTATGCCCAGTAATCCTTCCAATACGGCAAGCCCATTGTGGAGTGAAAGTCCCATCGAAACAATAAGAAAGCCTGGGAACCTTCTGAAAAAGATGTGCCACGGGTTTTTGTAAAATCGTTTGGTAGCTACCCAGTAAAAAAGTGAAATGGCGAAAAACCCAGACAGGAAAAGGACACCTAAGTCAAAAAGCCAGTTGATTTCCGGATGGTTGGGTTTTACATAAAGTATCGGTACGCTTAAAAGGGCTGCAACTAGAACTCCCACAAAAACAGAACTGTTAAACAGGTGAAAAAAAGCATGTGTTTTCTTAAGAATTGAGCTATTGGACTTCAATACCGAGCCAAAAAGTTTACGGGCTGTTTCCGCACCACCTTTGTTCCATCTAAACTGTTGTGATTTTACAGCCTGCATGAGCATAGGGAGTTCACCCGGAGTGCAGACATCTTCGAGGTATTTGAATTTCCATCCTTTCAGCTGTGCACGGTAACTTAAGTCGAGGTCCTCGGTTAAGGTATCGAAAGCCCATCCACCCGCATCTTCTATACATGACTTTCTCCAAAGACCGCAGGTGCCGTTGAAGTTTATAAAACTGCCGGCAACATTCCTGGCACTTTGTTCAATTGAAAAGTGAGCATCGAGACCAAAGGCCTGTAGTTGTGTTAACAGAGAATAGTCTCTGTTGATATGCGACCACCGTGTCTGCACGACTCCGATTGAAGGGTCTGAAAAATAGGTTATTGTTTTCCTGAGGAAGTCTGACTGTGGAATGAAATCAGCGTCGAAAATGGCAATGAACTCTCCATTTGCGAGCTTAAGTCCGTTTTCAAGAGCACCGGCCTTGTACCCGGTACGTTGTTCCCGATGAATAAACTTCAGGTTTAACGCGAGCGGCCTCAGTGCCTCAATAGTTTTCAGGATAATTTCTGAGGTTTCATCAGTTGAGTCATCTAAGACCTGGATTTCCAATTTGTTTTTAGGGTAATCCAGTTTGCTCACCGCCTCAATCAAACGTTCGACAACATATTTCTCATTGTAGACCGGAAGCTGTATCGTCACCAGCGGTTCGAAGTTTGCATTTAATGGTTGATCTTGTGTTCCGCTGCGCTTGTCTTTTTTATAAATCCAGGTAAGGTGCAGTTGATTCATACTGAACAGAAAAATGTACAGTAGAGAAAGAATATAAAGGACGATGACTACAATTTCCATGATGTATTAGTCGATAGTCCATGGTCCATAGTCCATAGTCAATAGTGCAGTTTACTATCGACTATGGACCATTGACTATGGACTTTTACAGGTATTTAAATATCGTAGTTATAATCTTATAACCGGCCAGAATAGTTCCCTTGACAGTTCCTGAAATTTTAGAAAAGCCTATCCGAACACGATATCTAACGGGGACCTCCACACAAACCAGCTTCTTCTTTGCTGCCTTAAGTTGCATCTCAACCGTCCAGCCGTAGGTTTTGTCCTGCATATCGAGTGCGAGCAATGACGTATATTTAATTGCCCTGAAAGGTCCCAGATCGGTAAACTTGACCCCGTAGAATAATCCAAGAAGGCGTGTCGCTAACCAATTGCCAAAAATCTGTTGAGGGGTCATGGAGCCTTTTTCTTTGTGACCTAATGCACGCGAACCAATTACAAGGTCGGCCCGATGTTCAAGAATAGGTTTCGTTAATTCCCGTATTTCTTCGGGAAAATCAGAATGGTCCGCATCCAGGAATACTACGATGTCTGGCGTTGGGTCGGATTTTTTTATATATTCAATACCCTTTAAGCATGCTCTTCCATATCCAGGGACAGGCTCTCTTAATACGGTAGCTCCGGCTTCCACCGCGATGCGTTCAGTTTGATCGGTTGATGCATTATTTACAACAACAATCTCGTGCACTAAATCTTTTGGAATTTCCTTTATTACCTCACCGACGCCGTTTTCTTCATTGAATGCCGGAATAATTACTTTGATAATGGACTTCAACTGTTGTGTTTGTTTGAATTAACCTCTAGTCTGCCAGCCTCACATTGTTATTACCTATCAGGATGGGTTTTCCAAATCTACCGGTTTCATTTTTGACTTCCAGATTCAATACGCCTCGAGGACAAACCGACGAACACACACCACATCCAACACAGGAAGACCGTACAATGTTCTGACCACGTTGTGCATACCAGCGGACATCAATACCCATTTCGCAATAAGTTGAACAGTTACCACATGAAATACACTGGCCACCGTTAGTAGTGATTCTGAAACGTGACTTAAAACGCTGAACAAAACCCAGGTAGGCCGCCAGTGGACATCCAAAACGGCACCAGACACGATTGCCCATCAATGGGTAAAAGCCGGTTCCCACAACGCCGGCAAATCCGGCACCAATAACCACACCATACACCTCCCGCAGAACATAGGTATCGAAGAAAAGAAACCAGGACGATTTGGTGAAGTAAGTATATAGTACTCCTGCGGTCATGACGACGACAAAAACCAGTACTCCGTGAACTATCCAGCGTTCGAATTTCCAGGCCTTTAATGTTTTGTTGGACAACTGACGGTATGGATCTCCGAGCGTCTCTGCCAGTCCGCCGCATCCACACACCCACGAGCAATACCAACGCTTGCCGAAAAAGTAAACAAGGACAGGTACTGCAACTACAGTAAGCGCTATTCCCCAGCCAATCATGAAAATTCCCAGCGTCCCGCTTTCCATGAGTTCATTCAGGCGTGAGTCAAAGAAAAAGCTGTAGTCCAATGGCCATATATTTTTAAAATCGAAATAGGGTTTGTTCAGGCGAATCAGTATCTCAGGAATGAGAAATGCGAAGGCTATCTGAAAGAACATTACCGAACAGGTTCTTAATATTTGATACTTGCTGTGCCGGTACAAAATGATCATCCGAACACCCATCACCAAAATGCAGAGGGTGTACAAAAAACCATACAGAAAAAAACGACCGGCTTCATTTCCATTGATCAGCTTACTTACGGGATCAACCATAATAATCCAGTTGGTCATATATTCTGGAAAGAAGTAAAGCACTATATAAAATATTATTAACCAGGTGCCGGTAAGAACTCCTAACCATCCGACATTCTTCATTACATGAAAGAAAATTCCATTGTTCTGAATGCCGGGTTGAATGTCAAGCTTTGGAAGAATGTAAAGCATGGCTCCGAAAATGCACAGGCCGATGGTTAGAAATAGAGACAAAACCGGATTATCTTTTACGGGACCGATGGCCGCTGATTTTGTCAAAGAATAGGTCATGTCTTTTATTTGATAACGATCAAATCCAAACTGACTAACAATAGCATACTTTTCAATCTTCCCGACCACTGACATTAGCTGAGACTTTAGTGCATTTTTGCTGTCGACGTTGCTGCCATCCAGCCATCCGCCATAATCTTTCAAGGATTTATTTTTGAATGCTGATACCGGCTCGGTGATACTAAATGCTGAGTCCACTGTCTCAATAAGAAACGTATCCGGATTGCGGTCAACCAGCCGGTCAATTTCTGTTTCAGTAAATGAATAACGACTAATTTGCTGTTCGTTTACGCCGTTGAGTGCTTTCCGTAATTGTGAAACAAAAGTAAACTGTGAAGAAACCGTTTCGTTCAGTAGGGGCTTTACCGCTTTATTAAACAGGACATTTTTTTCAGAGTCTGCAATCCTTGCATTGATTTGCTCCGAGCTTAGTCGGTAAGATGCCAAAAAGAAAAAGGAGTTGAGCAGAACAAATCCGGTAATAAACAGGATGAGGCCAATGGTTTTTAGAATTTTCATTTCTTCAGCGTTAAACCGGCGATGATATTTTTAGGTTCGGAAATTTTTGGGCTATCAATACCTGTATTTCATTCTCATGTCTTGCAAAAAACTCAGGATCAAAGTTTGCTTCCCGCAGATGCTCTATTACAAATGTCACCCCTTTCTTTTCCCTGAGCCATCGGTCAAAACATTCGTGTCTCAAACGGATACCAAAGGAGTTGATTCCCAGAAATTTTTGTGACTGCCTGTTCCAGACAACATGTATCGCCTTCATCCCCGATTCGTGTTCCCAATAGAATTCGTCTTCTTCGGGTTTCAGGTCGGGTAACACGTTGCCATACGTCTGATATTCCATGTTGAAAAATTTGGCTGAGTTGAACCATGGACCTGGTTCGTACTTCGTCTTTTCACCACAGATCGTTTGCGCGACTACTTCCCCCATCATTCTGCCGGTGTACCACACTTGCTCAATGGTCCTTCTGCCCGGTAAATCATAAAGGCGTTCAACACAATCGCCTACGGAATAAACATCTTCCACATTGGTTTGAAGATACTCATTTACTAACACCCCACTTTTTGTTGCTATTCCCGAATTTTGCAGAAAATCAATATTGGGAGAGACACCTACAGCCAGCCCCACAAACTGACATGGGATTATTTCACCAGTGCGGGTAGTTACAGACTTAACATATCCACTTCCATCAGCCTGTATTTCTTGAAGTTCGCTCATCAGCTTTAGATCCACGTGATGCGAACGAACATGCCGGCTGATTAAATTGGAATCCTGCAAAGGCAGGACATTACTCCAGAATTCCCGTTCACGGACAAGTAAAGTCACTGAAATTTTCCGGGACGTTAACATCTCTGCCAACTCAATTCCAATCAAGCCTCCTCCGACGATAACAGCTTGTTTTGTTTTTCGGGTTGTCGCCTCCATAAGCTGCAGGTCACTAAGGCTGTATAGCCCCTGCACACCCTGTAAATGCTGGCCAGGCCACCCGAATTTGTTTGACCTGGAGCCAGAGGCGACAATTAATGTGTCATACTCAATGGTGCTTCCGGATTTGAGTTGCAACGATCTGGAGGCAGTCTGTACCTTTTCTACGTAATCAAAGACAAGATCGATCTTGTTCTTTTTCCAGAAAAAATCTTCATACGGTTTTGTATTTTCATACGTCATGTGACCCATGTAGATATACATCAATGCCGTTCGGGAATAGAAGTGTTTTGATTCAGATGAGATTACGGTAATACGGTGACTGCTCAGCTTCCGTATATGGCGGGCCGCAGTAATTCCAGAAATTCCATTTCCTATAATGACGACATGCTTCATAATCTCAAAATTCAATACCTGGATCCTCTCAAGGTGTCAGCCAGATGACAAACCAAGTTACCAAGAAGTATTTGGTTTGCTACGATGGAAATCCTGAATCGATTATCGGTTAGGATGTCCTGGTAAAATCAACGGGATGAATATGAAGCTTACACTACTGTTTGTATTAAGCCTTTTACAGGTAATAACGACCAACAAGGATCTCACCTTATTTACCTTGCAGGCAGACAAGTTCTTCAGCAAGTACGTTGAAAATGGGTCGGTAGCCTACTCTAAGATTAGTACGCAGCGGAATGAAATAGAAGGTCTTTATGCTCAGGTTGCAGCCGCACGACTGAACGACACCGATGATGATACAAAAAAGGCGTTTTATGCGAACGCCTATAATATCATTGTTATCTATTGGGTGACCAAATACTATCCATTAAAGTCGCCAATGGATGATTCCGGATTTTTTGATAAAGTGAAGCACAATGTGGCGGGTGAAATGATGACGTTAAATGCGTTGGAAATCAAAAAAATATTAGTACCATACAAAGACGCCAGGTTTCATTTTGCGTTGGCATGTGCTGCCAAAAGTTGTCCGCCGCTCGCCAGTTTTGCATACACTCCGGAAAAGGTTGAACAGCAGCTCACCGAGCGGACCCGGTTGGCCCTGAATAGCAAGACCTGGGTTAAGGTGTACGCTAATCAAAAAAGAGTGGAAGTTTCAAAGATTTTTGACTGGTATAAAAATGATTTCAACAGGGAAGCAAAATCGACACTGGAATGGATTAATCAGTACCGAAAAGAAAAAATTCCTTCGAACTACGCTGTCGGTTTCTACGAATACAATTGGGCCCTGAACGAGTGATAGAGTGACCTGGCAGGTGACGATCAGCTGTTATACATCTCGTCGTAATACTGCTGCGCCATTCTGCCGGAATCGAAAAACGGAACAACATCACGCATACTGGTTTTGATGATCTTCACCCACTTTTTCGGTTCCTCGTAATAGGTGGGTATTATCTCATTCTCGAGGACGTCCAATAGGTTCTGCGCCTCAATCTTGTCCTTGGCCTCCGTGGTAAGCGCATCGTCGGCTGTTTTAATAAGGAATGCGTTTTTACCATGTTTTGCAAACTCCGGAACCCAGCCGTCGGGAATCGAGAGATTCAACGAGGCATTCATGGCGGCAGTCATTCCGGAAGTTCCTGAAGCTTCATGGTATAGACGGGGACTGTTTAACCAGATATCAGATCCCTTTTTTAAATGGCCTGAGATCCAAAGTTCATAACCGGTAACAACGGTACAGTTAGGCAAATCTTTGGTTTTCCAGTAAATCTCATTGAAAATGTTAATAGCATTGAAATCTTCCGGATAAGGCTTCCCCGCCCATATTACCTGTATCGGTTGATCTTTGCTGTTCGCTATCTTCAAAAACCGGGTGAAGTCTGCCAGCATCAGATTGGCACGTTTGTATGCCGCAAACCGCCTTGCCCAGACAATAGTCAGTACTTCGGGATCAAAAAGTTTTCCAGTCTGATTAGCGACTACGCGGAAGAGCTTTCTCTTCAATTCCTTCTTGCGGTTAATCAACCCGTTATCATCATTCGACTCTAGTGCTTTGTCCAGGTCCGGATCGCTCCAGTAAGTTTTATTCTGTGCATTGGTTATGGCTGTGATTTCACAAATTCCCTTGAATTCACCCCACATATTTCGGGCTACTTCTCCATGAAGTTGAGAAACTCCATTGGCTTTTTTTGAAAGGCGCAAAGCGGTCAGGGTGTAGTTGAGAACACCATTCTCCGGAAAGACATATTCGTCGACTTCAGCGAGCGTTAGTCCGTTGAAGAAACTCATACCGTGAAGTAAGGGTATGCTGTGTTCTTCATTCCCTGCTTTTTCGGGGGTGTGTGTTGTAAAGGCTACTCTTTTCTTGACTTCTTTTACGTTTTTATATTTATCCAATAAGTAGAAGCACATGGGCAATGCATGTCCTTCATTCATATGATAAATGTCCGTCTTTCTTTCAAGGATATCCAACAGTTTAGCGCCTCCGATTCCCAGCAAAATGGATTGCGCTATCCGCGTGGTTTCATTGGGATCATAGAGCCTGTGACTTATGGTTTGAGCCAGGTAATCGTTTTCCGGAATATCTGTACTCAGCAGGAAAAGGGGTGCAGCGTTAAATACTTCTGGTTTCAGGAGATACGCTTTGACAAAAACCTTTGCGCCATGGATGGTTATCGGATAGACTATATTGGTATCGGTAAGGAAGGAATAGTCTTTATCCCGAAAGCTTACCTTCAGAGTTTGATCCTGATTTCGTTCCTGATCATAATATCCCTTCTTCCAAAGTATGCCGATTCCAATCAGGTTTTGTTTAAGCTCATAGGCACTGCGCAGGTGTGAACCAGCCAGGAACCCCAAACCACCGCTGTAAATTTTCAACGGTTGATCAACGGCGAACTCCATGGAGAAATAGGCGACTGGTTTGGCATATTTCTTATCAAACTTGTATGGAAAAATTTCACTGGGCTTAATCATGATAGTCTGCTTAGGGCGTTATCCGTGGAATCTCAAACCTAACAAAAGTGCTGCAATTGATTCTCATCGTAGAGCCATGAAACTTGTCAACTGATATTTCACACGATTGAATCGCCTCAAATTACTAACTGTTATGCACGAAATTAATTACCTGATTGGTGCAATAGATGGTCAATAAGAGCTTGAATCGAATTAAACCGATGGGAATTGTCAACTCGCCATTGCACCGTAGCTCCCTCCGAATCGATAATAATGGTATGCGTTGCCGTTTCCCCGCCAAATGAAAAACCACATCGCTCAAGCGCATTCCGGGTCCAAAGGTAGTTGTGACCACTTCCCTCTATATGTATCGTCTGTTTTCGGTGAGCTTCGTGATGGATCTTGCCAGTCTTAAGGTCAAATCCTTTGAACTGAAATATGTTGTCGAAAGTGCCATTAAGTACCAGATCCTCTGGAATGCCTGTTACAATAGTTCGATCAAAACCAGCCAGCCAAATGATATCGGCGGTTTGAAGTGCGAGATCAAGCTCGTGGGTAGCAACAAGGATTGCTTTGTTCATTGTACGGGCCAGTTTTCGAAGGAGGTTCATTATTTCAAGACGGTTGTTAAGGTCAAGATGTGCTGTGGGTTCATCCAGCAGCACGATGGGTGTGTCCTGCGCAAGAGCCCGGGCGATCATAGCCATCTGGAGTTGGCCATCGCTTAATTCAAAAATCCGGCTATGACGCAAATGGTGTATTTGAACGTAATCAATGGAACGCTGTATGATTTGTTTGTCTTCCTCGCTTAGCCTCGTCCCCCAACCGAGATATGGATATCTACCGAACGATACTAGCTCATATACATTCATGTTCACGGTACTGATTCGATCAGTAAGTACCACGGAAACATTTTTAGCGAGAGATATGGAGGAATTGCTGTTTTCCGGAGGACTACCTTTAAAGATATATTCGACAGTGCCTGCAATTGGTTTTTGTAATCCTGCCAGGGTCCTGATAAGCGTAGATTTGCCTATACCATTGGGCCCCATAAAACAGGTAAGTGCTCCGGGACTGAGGGTAAGGTTCAGGTTTTCAAAAAGGCGATTTATTACCCGGTTGTCCTGATAACCGATGGATAGGTCCCTTGTCTGAATGGCCAATATGTCCTGCGTCGTAGTCATTCAATAGTTAGTTCGAAACCCTTTTTCCCTGAAGAATGATCCATATTACGACGGGGGCTCCAATTATCGCCGTTATTGCATTTATAGGGATTACATAATTGTTCCCTGGAAGCTGAGCGAGGATATCACATAAGAGCATGAACCCGCTACCGCCGGCAAGTACGGCTGGTATTAGTACAGAATGATTATGGGTCTTAATAATCATCTTGACAAGGTGTGGTACCGCTAAACCGACGAACGCGATGGGTCCGCAAAATGCTGTTACCCCACCGGTTAGCATACTTGCAGAAAGAATAATTAGGAATCTGGATCTGGGAATATTTACACCAATACTATGTGCATAGTTATTACCGAGTAGCCACGCGTTAAGCGACCGGGATGAAAATATGCCGATCAAAGTTCCTATTAATACGATTATTGCAAGAACCTTGATTTCTAACCAGTTTAATCCACCCAGGTTGCCAAAAGTCCAAAATAAATAGGGTTGTTGTTCTTCCGCTTTACTGGCAAACTGCAGGACACTAACTACCGAAGCCGTGGCGGCACCAATCATCAAGCCAACAATTAAAAGGGAAGCATTATCATGAAGACGGTGTGAAATGGCGGCAATCACCAGGAATACGGCTGCACTACCTATACTTGCCGCGCTAACTACAGCCCAGGGGCTTGCAGCAAATGGGGTGGTAAAACCTGAGACCTGACTCATTAATAATATGGAAACCATAAGACTTGCTCCGGAGCTTAAGCCCAGCACATCCGGCCCGGCGAGGGCATTCCGGAACAGCGTCTGCATTTGGAGGCCTGCCACCGAAAGGGCGCTTCCGGCGAGCACGCATGTTAGCGCCTTGGTCATGCGGAAATCCCAAACAATATCATTCCAAACCGGGTTGTCACTGACTTTTCCTGTCAGAATAGAGATTATCTCCATCCAGGGGATCCGGACGCTTCCCAGTGACAGGTTAGCTATAAATAGCAGGAAGAGCGTGCAGGGGAGTACAATCCAGCGGTTTTTAGTAATCCATTCCATAGTCCGGGGCCAGAAAGGCAATGATACAGGATTTTGCAGTATTAAGCGGAAAAGCGCCACCAACCGCCCAGATTGGCAAAAATTTTGAAACCTGCATTTGGTAACTATGCTTTAGTTCCTATCTTTGCAGTCCTTTTTGAAGAAAGAGGATAATTGGTCCTGAAAAACAGCATAAATAGGTTCAGCCATGCCTGGAATTATAGGAAAGAAAATAGGAATGACCAGCGTATTCGGTGCGGAAGGCGTTAACATCGCTTGTACCGTCATTGAAGCTGGACCTTGCGTGGTAACGCAGGTGAAAAATGGAGAAACAGACGGTTACCGTGCTGTTCAACTTGCATTTGGCGAAAAGAAGGAAAAAAATACCACGAAAGCGGCTATTGGTCACTTCAAGAAAGCCAACACAACACCCAAAAGAGCAATCGTAGAGTTTCGTGATTTCGGTACAGAGTTCGACGGAATCGCTGAATTGGGAAAGGAAATCCGTATTCAGGATGTTTTTGTTGAAGGCGATTTTATCGACGCGGTTGGCACATCAAAAGGTAAAGGATTTCAAGGCGTTGTGAAGCGTCATAATTTTGCTGGTGTTGGTGGGCAAACTCACGGTCAGCATAACAGGCTTCGGGCGCCCGGTTCAATGGGTAATGCTTCATTTGCTTCACGAGTACCGAAGGGCAAGCGTCTTGCGGGCCGTATGGGTACGGATCGTGTTAAACTTATGAATCTCCAGGTCGTTAAGATCATGCCTGAGCAAAATCTGATCATCGTCAGTGGTTCCGTTCCGGGAGCTAAAAATTCAACTGTAATCCTTCAGAAATAATGGAAGTAGCAGTACTAAAGTCGAGTGGTGAGAAGACATCGAAGAAGGTAAATCTTTCTGATGCTATTTTCGGTATAGAGCCGAACGACCACGCCATCTATCTTGATGTAAAGAGCTACCTGGCCAATCAACGTCAGGGAACGCATAAAGCAAAACAACGTAATGAAATTTCGGGTTCTTCGAAGAAACTGAAGAAACAAAAAGGTACAGGTGGAGCCCGTGCCGGTAACATCAAGAACCCTCAGTTTAAAGGTGGTGGACGTGTTTTTGGTCCAGTGCCTCGTGACTATTCTTTTAAGCTGAATAAGAAAGTAAAAGATCTGGCACGTAAGTCCGCTCTTACCTATAAGGCAAAAGATAATTCGATTGCTATTTTGGAGGATTTCACTTTCGATACCCCAAAAACGAAACAATACGTAGCCTTCTTAAAAGCCCTTTCCCTGGGTGATAAGAAGACCCTTCTCGTTCTTCCTGAAGCCATCAAGAATGTAGTGTTGGCAGGAAAAAATATCCAGAATTCAAAAATTACTACGGCCGATCAGATCAATACCTATGATCTGATGAACGCTGACAGCGTAATCTTTGTGGAGAGTTCAATTAGCAAGGTCGAAAACTTATTAAATAAAGAATAATGAGTACCCTGAAGAAGCCATTGGTAACGGAGAAGGTATCTGCTTTGAATGAAAAAGGGAAGTACGGTTTTATCGTTGCTTCCGATGCAAACAAAGTGGAGATCAAAAAGGCCGTGGAAAAACAGTATGGCGTAAATGTAGAACGCGTCAATACGATGGTTGTAATGGGCAAGAAAAAAACCCGTTATACCAAAGCTGGTGTGTTAGCTGGACGTAAACCTAGCTACAAAAAGGCAATTGTAACGTTGGCTGCGGGTGAAGTAATTGATTTTTATAGCAACGTTTAATTATTGACCGATGGCGCTTAAGAAATTAAAACCAATAACACCAGGTACGAGGCACAGACTTGCGACTTCGTTTGCTGACATCACAACGATGACTCCTGAAAAGTCCCTCCTAACGACGATTAAAAAGTCGGGCGGACGAAACAACAGTGGTCGGATGACTATGCGCTATATAGGCGGAGGTCACAAGCAGAAATCCAGGGAGATCGACTTTAAACGCGATAAAACAGGAGTTCCCGCCATTGTAAAATCAATAGAATATGACCCAACACGCTCAGCACGTGTTGCTCTTTTATATTATGCTGACGGATTGAAGACTTACATCATTGCTCCTGAAGGGCTAAAAGTGGATCAGGAAGTAATCTCGGGTGCGGATGTTGCGCCTGAAGTAGGTAATGCATTGCCTTTGTCCAAGATCCCATTGGGTACCATCGTTCACAACGTGGAGATGAAACCAGGAAAGGGTGGGGCAATTGCCAGAAGCGCGGGATGTTTTGTACAGTTGCTTGCGCGTGAAAACGGAATGGCAACGTTGAAAATGCCTTCTGGTGAAATGCGCAATGTGCTTGAAGTTTGTATGGCAACCATTGGAGCAACTTCCAATGCGGATCACATGAACGAAAGTGTTGGTAAAGCTGGTCGTAGCCGGTGGAGAGGTGTTCGTCCACGTACACGGCCCGTTGCTATGAACCCTGTTGATCACCCGATGGGTGGTGGTGAAGGCCGGGCTTCCGGTGGACATCCAAGATCACGTAATGGTCTTTACTCAAAGGGCAAGAAGACCCGTCATCCGAAGAAGTATTCTGATCGTCTAATAATCGCTAAGAGGAAAAAATAATGGGACGTTCGATAAAAAAAGGACCATACTGTGACCACCGTGTTTTAAAGAAGGTGGAAACGACAGAGAAATCAGGCAAGAAGTCTGTTATCAAAACCTGGTCAAGAAGATCAACCGTAGTGCCTGAGATGATAGGCCATACGTTTGCTGTTCACAATGGTAATAAGTTCATTCCGGTATATGTGACGGAAAACATGGTAGGCCATAAGTTAGGAGAATTTGCTCCTACCCGCACCTTCCGTGGACACTCTGGTACTAAGAAAGATAACGCTAAGTAAAATGGAAACTGTAGCGAAAAAGACAAAAAAATCTGTGCTGAAGCGCGAAAAGCGTGACGCCAGAAAGGAGGCTGCAAAAAGCGGTCCTTCGGTAGCCAAGCTAAAGAACGTACCGACATCTCCTCGTAAGATGAGATTGGTGGCAGACCTTATCAGAGGCGAGCGGGTTAGTAAAGCACTGAACATACTCAAGTACGAGCCAAAGGTGGGATCACCTAAGCTTGAAAAACTTTTACTCTCCGCTATTTCAAGCTGGGAGGCGAAGCACCAGGATGTCAAGCTTGAGGAAGCTGACCTCTATGTGAAGGAAATCTGGGTTGACGGCGGACGTATCCTGAAGAGATTAAGGCCAGCACCTCAAGGTAGAGCGCATCGCGTTAGAAAACGTTCTAATCATGTAACAATGATTGTAGATAGTTTGAAAAAAACGGATAGCGCCGAATTAGCAACGACTGAAAAAGAAACGAAGGAATAATGGGACAGAAGATTAATCCTGTAGGTTTTAGATTAGGAATCGTACGCGGTTGGGATTCTAACTGGTACGGTGGAAAAACCTTTTCTGATAAATTGGTTGAAGATCAGAAGATCAGAAATTATGTTGAAGCCCGTATCCCCAAAGGCGGGATTGCGAAAGTGGTTATTGAAAGAACCCTTAAGCGTATCACGCTTACTATTCACACAGCCCGTCCCGGCGTCGTGATCGGTAAAGGCGGAAACGAAGTCGATAAGATAAAAGAAGAGTTGAAGAAGCTCACAAACAAGGATGTTCAGATAAACATCTTTGAAATAAAGCGTCCTGAACTGGATTCTAAATTGGTGGGTGAGTCAATTGCCCAGCAGATTGAGGCCAGGATCTCTTACAAGCGTGCTATGAAACAAGCTATTGCATCAGCAATGCGGGTTGGTGCCGAAGGAATTAAGATAAAGTGCTCGGGACGTTTAGCGGGAGCCGACATGGCGAGAGCGGAGCAGTATAAAGAGGGAAGGATTCCTTTGCATACACTTCGCGCGGATATTGATTATGCAATTTCTGAGTCACAGACAGTATACGGAAAGATTGGTATTAAAGTATGGATATTCAAAGGGGAGATCTATGGTAAACGTGACCTTTCTCCTAACGTTGGAATTGTAAGTAATGCGGCGCAAGGTCCTGGCCAACACAAAGGCGGAACCGATCGCGGTGGTGACAGAGGCGGACGCAGAAGAGGTGGCGAAGGCAGACCGGGCGGTGATCGTCGTGGTGGTGGAGAAGGAGGCGGGGCGCGTCGTGGTGGCGATAACCGTGGTGGTGGCCCGAGAAGAAACGGATAAGTATTTCTAGATATTAAAGACAGGTAACGATGTTACAGCCGAAACGAACGAAATTTAGAAAGATGCAGAAGGGCCGTGTAAAAGGAATGGCTACTAGAGGTCACTCCATTGCATTCGGTTCCTTTGGTTTAAAAGCACTTGAAGGTGGTTGGATAACAGCCCGTCAGTTGGAAGCGGCACGTATTGCTGTAACCCGTGCGATGAAGCGTGAAGGTCAGGTATGGATACGTATTTTCCCTGACAAGCCAATCACCAGAAAGCCTGCAGAGGTTCGTATGGGTAAAGGTAAAGGTGCTCCTGAATATTGGGTGGCAGTCATCAAGCCGGGAACAATTCTGTTTGAGGCGGGTGGTGTGAACATTGCTACTGCTAAAGAAGCAATGAGACTGGCAGAAGGCAAGTTGCCGATGAAGACGAAGTTCACGATTAAGCGCGACTACGTAGAATAATTTAAGGTCATGAAAAATTCAGAAATAAAAGCATTGAGTGTAACCGAGCTGTTAGAGAAAATCGGCACTGAGAAAGAAGCACTTCGTAAGATGCAGTTTGCTCATCAGGTTACTGCTATCGAGAATCCGATGAAACTTAGAGAAGGCCGTAAGCTTGTGGCAAGGCTTCATACTGAATTGAGAGCAAAAGAACTTCAAAAATAATTCCGATGGAAAGGAACGATAGAAAAGAACGAGTAGGCAAAGTAGTAAGCAATAAAATGCAGAAGACCATTACGGTTGCCGTTGACAGAAAGGTTAAGCATCCTATCTACGGAAAATTTGTGAATAGAACGACTAAGTTCAAGGCACATGATGAGGCCAATACTGCCGGTATGGGAGATACTGTTCGTATTATGGAAACTCGTCCGTTGAGCAAGGACAAGCGTTGGAGATTAGTGGAAATAGTTGAAAAAGCTAAGTAATCATGATAAGCACAGAATCGAGACTTACCGTAGCGGATAACAGTGGTGCAAAAGAAGTGTTATGTATGCACGTTCTTGGCGGAACCAGAAGACGTTATGCCTCTGTAGGTGATAAAATCGTTGTTACCGTTAAGTCTGCTATGCCGAGCAGCCAGGTTAAGAAAGGAACCGTGTCGAAGGCTGTGGTAGTGAGAACCACCAAAGAAGTTAGAAGAAAAGACGGATCATATATTCGTTTTGAAGATAACGCTGCCGTCCTTCTGAATGCGCAGGATGAACCGCGCGGAACCCGTATTTTCGGTCCGGTGGCTCGCGAACTTAGAGAGAAGCAGTTCATGAAGATTGTTTCACTGGCCCCCGAAGTAATATAAGCCATGGAGAAAAAGAAGAATTCCAAACCAAAGTTGCACATCCGCAAAGGTGACACCGTAAAGGTGCTTGCTGGCGATGATAGAGGCAAAACCGGAAAAGTGCTCGAAGTAGTTCTTGAGAAGAACAGAGCAGTGGTTGAAGGTATCAACATTGTTACGAAACACACGAAGCCTTCGGCAGGAAAGCCTGAAGGTGGAATTAAAAAGACGGAAGCCGGGTTGCATATCAGCAACCTGATGCTGATTGATCCGGCAACTGGTGCAGCAACACGCACAGGTCGCAAGCTAAACAGCAAGAATAAGCTTCAGAGATTTTCTAAGAAAACCGGAGAATTTATTAAGTAATGGGAACTCCAAGATTAAAGGACAAGTATTTGGGTGAGGTTGTCCCTGCATTGAAGCAGAAATTCACCTATAAATCCGTGATGCAGGTACCCCGGATCGAGAAGATCTGTATTAACAAGGGTATGGGTATTGCGGTATCTGACAAGAAACTTATTGATGTTGCACTGGAAGAGATCACAACAATCAGTGGTCAGAAAGCCGTGTCCACAAAATCCAAGAAGGCTATATCCAACTTTAAGTTGAGAGAGAACATGCCTATTGGTGTTCGGGTAACGCTCCGTGGAGATAAGATGTACGAGTTCCTGGATAGATTAGTGAGCATTGCACTCCCCCGTGTTCGCGACTTTCGCGGTATTTCTGCGAAGGGTTTTGATGGAAGAGGAAACTATACGCTCGGTGTGAAAGAACAAATCATCTTTCCTGAGATTTCGATTGACAAGGTGAATAAGATCAGTGGTATGGATATCACTTTTGTAACTACTGCCAAGACGGATGAAGAAAGCTATGAGTTACTGAAAGCATTGGGGATGCCCTTTACAACTAAAAACTAATACAGCATGGCCAAATTATCAGTTATAGCAAGGCAGACAAAAAGGGAAAAGTTGGTAACCATTTACGCTGCTAAGCGTAAGGCGTTGAAGGAAGCTGGCGACTATCTCGCACTGGATAAACTTCCACGGAACGCTTCTCCTGTAAGACTTAAAAACAGATGTAAGCTTACAGGTCGTCCGAAAGGATATATGGGTAAATTCGGCGTTTGCCGAAACGTATTTCGTGAAATGGCATCAAATGGAAAGATACCTGGGGTCACTAAGGCCAGCTGGTAAATAAGTAGAAAATATTGGTTGCTGAGTATCCAGGTCGCCCCGATCCGTATCGGGGGGCGAAACCTGATAACAGTTTGGAATATTGAAATTGTTCGATATCTTTGCAGCCCGGTTTTTAAAAAACGCGGGCTTGCTTATTAATAGAAAAGCATAAAAAGAGATGACTGATCCTATAGCAGATTATTTAACCCGGTTGCGGAACGCCATTAAGGCAAACCATCGTGTGGTAGAAATACCCGCTTCCAATCTCAAAAAGGAGATTACAAAGGTACTTTTCGACAAAGGGTTCATCCTGAACTACAAGTTCCAGGATGGAATAAATTATCAAGGAGTCATTAAGATTGCCTTGAAGTATAACCCTGAAACAAGAGAGTCGGCTATAACAGCGCTGGAGAGAATTAGTACACCAGGGTTGAGGCAGTATGCTGACACGAGCTCCATGCCCCGCGTGATGAACGGTTTGGGAGTTGCCATTCTTTCAACTTCGAAGGGTGTAATTACCGACAAGGAAGCACGCAATCTTAATGTTGGTGGTGAAGTATTGTGTTACGTCTATTAATTGAGAAGCCATGTCACGAATAGGTAAACAACCCATAACAATACCGACAGGGGTCACCTTCACATTCTCGAAGGAGAATCATAAGGTTTCCGTGAAAGGACCTAAAGGCGAATTGCACCAGAACATTGATCCTGATTTCAAAATATCAGAGAGCGATGGAACTGTACTTGTAGAACGGCCCACGGAACAAAAACGTCATAAATCAATGCATGGACTTTACCGCGCGTTGATTGCAAACATGGTAGAGGGTGTTTCAAAAGGATATAAGCATCAGCTTGAACTGGTCGGTGTGGGGTATAAGGCGAGTGCACAATCCAATGTGCTAGAATTGAGCCTTGGCTATTCGCACAACGTTTTTCTTGCCGTGCCTTCTGAAATAAAGGTGGTGACACAACAGGAGAAAGGACAGAATCCTACGATTATATTGGAGGGTATCGACAAACAACTGATCGGACAGGTAGCCGCCAAGTTGAAGTCACTTCGCAAAATTGAACCTTACAAAGGTAAGGGTATCCGGTTCACAGGTGAGTTTGTACGCAGAAAAGCTGGTAAGGCTGCTGCTAAGTAGGTTATATGTAAGGACACAAGATTTTGTGTCCTTACAAGTAGGATAAAGATTATATCATAGAGTAGAGTAAAAGTTAAATCTATGGCAGGCAAGAATAGGGAAAGAAGAGAGAGAATTAAGATGGGCGTCCGCAAGAAGATCAGCGGCACATCGGATAGACCTCGTTTATCAGTTTTCAGAAGCAACAAAGGGTTGTTTGTTCAGGTGATCGATGATTTGAAAGGAGCTACACTGGCTTCCGCGTCAACAGCGGAACTTGGTGAAAAGGCTAAGCTGAATATTGAAAACTCTAAGAGCGTCGGAAAAAAAATCGCAGAGAAAGCATTGGCATCCGGTGTCAATACCATTGTCTTCGATCGCAACGGATACCTCTACCATGGAAATATCAAGGCGTTGGCAGAAGGTGCCAGAGAAGGTGGTTTAAAATTCTAAGAAACTGAAATATGTCAGTAAGTAATATTAGTACAGTTAAAGCCAGCGAAATCGATCTTAAGGAACGAGTAGTAGCCATTGAGCGTGTAGCAAAAGTGGTGAAAGGTGGTCGCCGGTTCAGCTTTGCAGCTATCGTAGTCGTTGGCGATGGAAATGGCGTGGTGGGTTACGGACTTGGCAAAGCCAATGAAGTAACAGATGCAATTACGAAGGGCATTGATGATGCGAAAAAGCACCTCGTGAAAGTACCGATTATCAAAGGAACTGTTCCACATGAGTCGATTGGCAAGTTCGGTGGTGGATTTGTACTATTGAAGCCTGCTTCTCCTGGTACGGGTGTAATTGCCGGTGGTGCTATGCGCGCCGTATTGGAAAGTGCCGGAGTTCACAACGTGCTGGCAAAATCGAAGGGTTCATCTAACCCGCACAATGTGGTGAAGGCGACGTTCAAGGCATTGACAAGTATGAGAGACGCTTTCACTGTTGCAAAGAACAGAGGGGTGTCATTGTCCAAAGTATTTAACGGATAAGGAACATGGCGAAGGTACAGATCACTCAAAAGAGAAGCACAATCAAAAGACCAGAGACGCAAATCCGCACAATTCAGGCATTGGGTCTCGGTAAAATTAACAGAACGGTTGAAGTGGAACTCACACCGCAGATTGCTGGTATGATTTCGAAAGTGAATCACTTAATTACTGTAAAAGAACTTTAAGATGAAGCTGCATACATTAAAGCCTGCGGAAGGTTCAGTAAAGAACAATAAGAGACTAGGCCGTGGTCAGGGATCAGGTGGAAGCACCGCGGGTCGTGGACACAAAGGTGCTCAGTCAAGATCGGGATATTCCAGTAAGTCAGGCTTCGAAGGTGGTCAGATGCCATTGCAGCGCCGGGTTCCAAAGTTTGGATTTAAGAACAACAACAAGGAATATTTCAAAGCAGTTAACCTTGATATCCTCGAAGGTTTGTCAGAGAAAACAAAGTCAGGCGCATTAAGCCTTCAGGTTCTTATTGACAACGGTATTGTCGGAAAGAAAGATAAAGTAAAAGTATTGGGAAGAGGGGAATTAAAAGCTAAAGTAAATGTCGAGGCGCATGCCTTCTCTGCTGCAGCTACACAAGCTATTGAAAAAACAGGTGGAACAGCCACAACCGTGAAATAATGAATCGTTTCTTTCAGACCATAAAGAACATTTTTTCCATTGAAGATCTGAGGATCAGAATTCTGAACACTATTGGATTTCTGATCATTTTCAGACTTGGATCATTTGTTGTTTTACCTGGCATTGACCCAAATCTCCTGGATCCTGAAAGGAACTCTGGTGGTATTCTGGGTTATCTGAATAATTTTCTTGGAGGAGCCTTTAACAACGCATCAATTTTTGCATTGGGCATTATGCCCTACATCTCTGCTTCTATTATTGTACAGCTCCTTTCATTTGCTGTGCCCTATTTTCAGAAGCTGCAGAAGGAAGGCGACTCTGGAAGAAAGCGTTTGAATCAGTATACTCGTGTACTGACCATTGTTATTACGGTGTTCCAGGGATATAGCTATCTCAAGGGCGCCATTGATCCGGCGGTGATTATGAACCCGGGTCCTTTCTTCTACGTAACGTCGGTGATTATCTTGATTTCCGGTACCATGTTTTGTATGTGGCTGGGAGAAAGAATTACAGACAAGGGAATTGGAAACGGTATCTCTATGCTGATTATGATTGGTATAGTTTCAAGACTACCATTGGCGCTGGTTTCAGAAGTGACTGACAAGTTTCCCGGAAAGGCGATTTTCTTCATCGTTGAATTATTTGTCTTGTTTGGTATTGTCGTGGCAGTTATCGCGTTGACACAGGCGACACGCAGAATCCCGATTCAATACGCGAAGCAGGTTATTGGAAATAAGCTCTATGGAGGCAAGCGTGATTTTATTCCATTGAAGCTGAACTCAGCCGGTGTGATGCCAATCATTTTCGCGCAAGCACTTATGTTTTTCCCGGCGCTTATAGCCAGTATGTGGACAGACAGTGATATTGGAGCGTATATCGGATCAACATTTTCTGATCCGTACTCATGGCAATACAGTTTGTTGTTTGCGACGATGATTTTGATTTTTACGTTCTTTTACACGGCTATCACAATCAACTCGAACGACATTGCTGATAATTTGAAACGTAACGGTGGTTTTGTTCCTGGTGTTAAGCCCGGTAAGCAAACTGCTGAGTTTATTGATACGGTTTTATCGAGGATCACATTGCCTGGCGCAATCTTCCTGGCATCCATCGCTGTGCTTCCGGCATTTGCGGTGAAGGCTGGAGTAGGACAAAACTTCGCTCAGTTTTTCGGAGGTACGTCACTTTTGATTTTAGTTGGTGTTGTATTGGATACACTCCAGCAAATCGAAAGTTACCTGCTAATGAGACACTACGAAGGTATGATGAAGTCAGGCAGGGTGAAGGGACGTTCTCAATTTGCTGCGGCGTAATAGCTGAATGGTTCACTTAAAGACGGCAGAGGAGATTCAAATCATAAAAGAGGGTTCCCTGATACTGGGGAAAGCTCACGGAGAAATCGCCAGGCTAATTAAGCCGGGAGTGAAAACCAAAGATTTGGATTCCCTGGCGGAAGAGTTTATCAGAGATAATGGCGGAGTACCATCGTTTAAAAACTACAATGGATTCCCCGCATCGTTATGTATCTCCGTAAATGAAGTAGTGGTTCATGGATTTCCAGGGAACTATGAGATCAGGGATACGGATGTTATCTCGATAGATTGTGGAGTTTACTATAAAGGCTTTCACAGCGACTCTGCGTACACATATCCATTGGAAGGTGTTACGACGGAAACGCTGCTCCTGCTGAACCGGACGAATGAGTCCCTTTATTTGGGGATTACAGAGGCGAAGGCAGGGAACAGGATTGGGGATATCAGTTTTGCTATCCAAAATTATGTTGAAAGTTTTGGATATGGTGTTGTTAGGGAGCTGGTGGGACATGGAGTGGGAAAAAAGCTTCATGAAGATCCGGAAGTGCCAAACTACGGCAAGCGGGGAAAGGGAGTGAAGATTGTGGCAGGGATGGTGTTCGCGATTGAGCCCATGATTAATCTGGGAACAAAGAATGTAGTACAGGAGCGTGATGGATGGACAATACGGACTTTAGACCGAAAACCTTCAGCACACTTTGAACACACGGTGGCTGTTTACGAGAATGAGACTGAGATATTGACAACGCACCAGTTTATAGAGGAAAATTATTCATATAAGTGGCGAAGCAAAAGTCAATAGAGCAAGACGGTACAATTTCAGAGGCATTATCCAATGCGATGTTTCGCGTGCAATTGGAGAATGGGCATGAAGTGCTGGCGCATATTTCGGGTAAGATGAGAATGCATTACATCCGCATTTTGCCTGGTGACCGAGTGAGGTTGGAGATGTCGCCGTATGATTTAACAAAGGGGAGAATCGTATTTAGATATAAATAATGTAAGGACGCAAGATTTTGCGTCCCAACAAGACAGATGACTAAAGGGCGCAGGAGTTTTGCGTCCCACAAGACAGATGACAAAAGGGAGCAGGAGTTTTGCGTCCCACAAGACAGATGACAAAGGGGCGCAGGAGTTTGCGTCCCAACAAGATAGATGACAAAGGGACACAGGATTTTGCGTCCCAACAAGACAGAGAATAAAAAAGGCATAAGAAAATGAAAGTTAAAGCATCCATAAAGAAACGCAGCGCGACCTGTAAGATCATCAGGCGCAAGGGCAAACTGTATGTGATTAACAAGAAGAATCCGAGGTATAAACAAAGACAAGGTTAACATACTATGGCACGTATAGCTGGTGTAGATATTCCTGATAATAAGCGAGGTGAAATAGGCCTCACGTACATTTTTGGTGTTGGCCGCAGGTCAGCGCAAAAAATCCTTTCTGAAGCCGGTGTTAACACCGACAAGAAGGTGAAGGAATGGAATGATGAAGAGTCTAATGCAATTCGCGCGATCATTGCTGAGAAATTCAGGATTGAAGGTGCACTGAAATCTGAAATCCAGCTGAGTATAAAGCGGCTTATGGATATCGGATGTTACAGGGGATTGCGTCACCGGAAGGGGTTACCCGTTCGGGGGCAAACTACCAAGAACAATGCCCGTACCCGTAAGGGTAAGCGCAAGACGGTAGCGAATAAGAAAAAGGCAACTAAAGGTTAATCGATAAACTTTTCAATAATGGCGACTGCTGAAAAGAGAAAAGATAAAGCGAAGAAGCGCGTTGTAAATGTGGAGGCCGTTGGTCATGCTCACATTCGCGCCACCTTCAATAATATCATCATCTCAATGACGAACACGACTGGTCAGGTTATTTCCTGGGCATCGGCTGGTAAGATGGGTTTCAAAGGCTCAAAGAAGAACACTCCCTATGCGGCTCAGGTAGCAGCTCAGGATTGCGCGACCAAGGCATTTGACCAGGGACTCAGAAAGGTGGAGGTCTTCGTAAAAGGGCCTGGAGCCGGACGTGAATCCGCGATCCGTACCATTCAGGGATCTGGTATTGAAGTTACCGCTATACGCGACGTTACTCCGCTACCGCACAATGGTTGCCGTCCTCCAAAGAAAAGAAGAGTTTAATTAAGAATATATTCAGGTTTTACCATGGCAAGATATACAGGCCCTAAAGTCAGAATCTCAAGACGTTTCAACGAGCCGATTCTGGGAGATAATAAGGCGCTTCAGAAGAAGAACTACGCTCCTGGACAACACGGTCGTGGAAAGAAACGCAAGCAGTCAGAATATGCAACTCAGCTTTCTGAAAAGCAGAAAGCGAAGTACATCTATGGCTTGCTGGAGAGACAGTTCGCTAAGTTATTCGATACAGCATCTCGTAAAAAAGGTGTTACCGGTGAAGTTCTGCTGCAACTTCTCGAATCACGGTTAGATAACACCGTTTATCGCCTTGGTATCGCCCCAACACGCAGGGCAGCACGCCAGCTGGTTTTGCACAAGCATATCCTTGTCAATGGTGATGTCGTAAACATTGGTTCATTCTCCCTGAAGCCAGGCGACCTGGTAGAAGTGCGTGAGCGTTCAAAGTCACTTGAAGTGATTACCAACAGTTTGTCTATGCAAGGTTCAAAACGGTACAACTGGTTGGAATGGGATAACAGCGAAATGATTGGGAAGATCATAAACGTTCCACCACGCACGGATATTCCGGAAAACATCAACGAGCAGCTAATCGTTGAATTGTACTCGAAGTAATTTTAACAGTTAAACACATCACTATGTCAATATTAGCATTTCAAATGCCAGAAAAGGTTGCGATGGAAAAGTCTGATGATTTTCACGGACTATTTACCTTCAAACCGCTGGAAAAAGGATATGGAGTAACGATTGGCAATGCGCTGAGAAGGATTCTTTTGTCTTCACTGGAAGGTTATGCAATTACCGGAATTAAAATTCCAGGTGTGCTTCATGAGTTTTCTACAATTGAAGGCGTAGTGGAAGATGTTGCTGAAATCATTTTGAATCTCAAGATGGTTCGCTTCAGAAGAATTGCTGATAATTTTGATAACAAGATAACCGTCAACATCCGCAAGCAGAAGCAGTTCAAGGCCGGCGACATCGCAAAGTTTACTTCTGCGTTTGAAATCCTTAATCCGGACCATGTAATCTGCAATCTGGATGAGGCATCCCAATTTGAAATTGAATTGACCATCGAAAAAGGAAGAGGATATCTCCCCGCTGAGGAGAACAAACCTACGGAGCAAGTATTCGGCTTCATTCCTATCGATGCGATCTTTACGCCGATCAAGAATGTTAAATATAGTGTTGAAAATACGCGTGTTGAACAGAAGACTGACTACGAAAAATTGGTTGTTGATATTGAAACAGACGGCTCTATCCATCCTGAAAAGGCATTGGAAGGTGCGGCATATATATTGATTAAGCACTTTGCCCTATTCTCTGATAAGTCAATGGAACTGGAAACGGGTAAGGATGCAGAAGTAGAACAAGTGGATGAAGAGATGTTGCATATGCGCAAGTTGCTGAAGACTGCATTGCATGATCTTGATCTCTCTGTCAGAGCATACAACTGTCTTAAGGCAGCGGATGTAAAGACACTCGGGGATCTTGTTCAGCTTGAAATTTCAGACATGATGAAATTCAGGAACTTCGGTAAAAAGTCACTGGCGGAATTGGAACAATTGGTAGCGGAGAAAAACCTGACTTTTGGAATGGATCTCGCTAAGTATAAACTTGATGAAGACTAAGAATCATGAGACACGGTAAGAAAGTCAATCATTTAGGTAGAAAAACGGCGCACAGACACGCGTTGCTTTCTAACATGGCTTCTTCGCTAATTCTTAACAAGAGAATTACCACAACAGTGGCTAAGGCGAAGGCGCTGAGAAAGTATGTAGAGCCATTGCTCACGAAGGCAAAGGACGACACAACCCATTCCAGGAGAACTGTATTTTCCTACCTTCAAAATAAGGAGTCCGTCAAAACGCTGTTCGGAGAAGTGGCGTCAAAGATTTCTGATCGTCCAGGCGGATATACCAGGATCATTAAAATGGGAGACGTACGCGTGGGAGATAACGCTGAGATGTGCCTTATCGAATTAGTCGACTTTAATACTCTTTACAGTAAATCAGGAGTAGTGAAGAAGGCTAAAACACGGAGAGGCCGCAAAGGAAAGAAAGCGGAAGGCGAAGTTGAGGCTGGCGAGGTACAAGAGGCGGCTCCTGTTACTGAAGTAAAGGCTGAAAAGAAGACCAAGAAAGCAGCTCCTAAAAAAGAAAAGGAATAGTGTTTAAATCGATTTTATATCAAGGGGGATTGGACGAACGTTCAATCCCTTTTTTTTGTCCGAAGGCGCGCAAAAAACCAATGTTTGGATAGGTTATTCCATGAATTACTGATGTATTTTTGTGTACACTATGCAGAAAAAAGCTTACCTCCTTCTTGAAGACGGCTTGCTTATAGAAGGCAAGGCGATTGGAAAAATTGGCACATCCGGTGGTGAAATATGCTTCAATACCGGCATGACCGGCTACCAGGAAATTTACACTGACCCATCCTACGTCGGACAAATAATCGTAAACACTACTGCCCATATTGGCAATTATGGTGCAACTGACGAAGAGCAGGAGTCCGCAAAGCCAACGATAGCGGGTATCGTCGTGAATGAGTTTGCGCAGGAATATAGCCGAAAATCAGCGAAGGAGAGCCTGCAACAATACCTTGAAAGAAACGGTGTGGTGGGTATTACGGATGTGGATACCAGGATGCTGGTGCGCCATATCCGAAGTAAGGGGGCTATGAATGCGATCATTTCATCAGAACATACACCTGAACAGCTCAACGCAGAGATCCTCCAGGTTCCAAGTATGGAAGGGCTGGAGCTGTCTTCAACCGTTACAACCCGCGAAGCGTATACCATCGGAAATTCGGATGCACCGTATAAAGTCGCCGTTCTGGATCTTGGAATTAAGAAAAGTATAGCCACCAATCTGGCAGCAAGGGGTTGTTATTGCAAAGTCTTTCCGGCGAAGACACCTTTCGAAGAAATGGCCGCATGGAAACCACAGGGGTATTTTATATCTAACGGACCAGGCGACCCCTCCGTAATGGGCTATGCCATTGAAACCGTAAAAAAAATACTCGACTCGGACAAGCCTGTTTTCGGCATTTGTCTAGGCCATCAGTTACTTGCGCTGGCATGCGGAATTTCCACCTATAAGATGCACCATGGACATCGTGGCCTGAATCACCCCGTAAAGAATCTGATTACGGGAAAGGGAGAAATTACATCACAGAACCACGGATTTGCGGTTAGCGAAAAGGACATTGATAAGAATCCGGATGTTGAAGTAACACACCTCCATTTGAATGATTCCACGATAATGGGAATCCGCCTGAAAAGTAAAAAGGCATTTTCAGTTCAATACCATCCGGAAGCATCTCCCGGACCTCATGATTCCCGCTACCTGTTTGACCAATTTGTTGGGATGATCAGGACACATGAAACTGAGAATGTATTAGCGTAGACTAAATTCTATCATCCATCCATAAATCAAATTATTATGAGCTTAATTGAAAGCATTCACGCGCGACAAATACTTGACAGTCGTGGTAACCCAACAATCGAAGTCGATGTAGTAACGGAATCCGGTGCGTTTGGACGTGCAGCAGTGCCTTCCGGTGCATCTACCGGGACTCATGAAGCGGTGGAACTCAGAGATGGTGATAAGAAGAAATTTTTGGGGAAAGGAGTATTGAAAGCAGTTGAAAATGTAAACACCAAAATTGCTGCTGAGGTTGTAGGCTTCGATGTTTTTGAGCAGAACCTCCTCGACAGGATTATGATCGAGCTGGATGGCACACCAAACAAAGCCAAGCTTGGTGCTAATGCAATTCTTGGAACCTCGCTGGCTATAGCCAAGGCGGGTGCGATGGAAGCGGGTATGCCCTTGTATCGTTATATCGGTGGGGTGAGTGCCAACACGCTTCCTGTGCCGATGATGAACATATTAAACGGCGGAAGTCATGCCGACAATGCGATCGACTTCCAGGAGTTTATGGTAATGCCTGTTGGCGCAAGTACTTTTTCAGAGGCATTGAGAATGGGAGCTGAAGTTTTTCACACATTGAAAAAGGTGCTGCATGATAAAGGATTATCTACTAACGTGGGCGATGAAGGTGGCTTTGCACCGAATCTTGCATCGAATGAAGATGCAATTGAAGTCGTATTGAAAGCGATTGAGAAGGCCGGTTTCAAACCTGGCGTGGATATGTTCATTGCTCTTGATCCGGCAGCGTCCGAATTCTATGATCCCAAAGCAAAGCTTTATCATTTCAAAAAGTCTTCAGGCAAAAAACTGAAACCAGCTGAGATGGCCGCCTATTGGACGACATGGGCAAAGAAATACCCCATCATTTCATTGGAAGACGGAATGGCTGAGGATGATTGGGCAGGCTGGAAAGCCCTTACGGAAAGTATTGGTGATAAAGTTCAGCTGGTAGGGGACGATCTTTTTGTGACCAATGTGGAGCGACTTCAGAAAGGGATAGATGACGGAATTGCAAACGCCATATTGATTAAGGTAAATCAAATTGGTTCGCTCACAGAAACAATTGCCGCCGTTAATCTGGCGAAACAGAATGGTTACAAAAGTGTAATGTCACATCGTTCAGGTGAAACCGAAGATAGTACCATTGCTGATCTTGCGGTAGCGTTGAATACGGGGCAAATAAAGACTGGCTCCGCGTCACGTTCAGACCGGATGGCTAAGTACAACCAGCTGATACGAATCGAAGAGGAACTTGGCGAAATAGCTTATTTTCCAGGCAAGAAAATGTAATAAGAGATTCACATAAAGGAAAGCCAGCGCAACAACCGCTGGCTTTTTTTCGTTTTTAGGGGGAATTACAATAGGTAGAGACTTTTTGAGCGATCGATTATTTCTTTATCTTCGTATTACTTTTTAAGCTTATATGTTTAACAAATTGCCCAAACCGTTCAGGAACTTTTACTTTTTGACGGCATTCTTTTTTTTGCTTTGGATGGTTGCGCTGGATTCCAACAACCTGTTTACGCGTTATCAGTTAAGTTCCAAACTGGGATCGCTTGAAAATGAAAAGGAATACTACGAAGAGAAGATTAAGGAAGTGGAGAAAGACAGGGATGAACTTTTTGGAGATCGCGAATCGCTTGAAAAGTTTGCTCGTGAAAAATACCTGATGAAAAAGGAAACGGAGGACATCTTCATCGTTGAAGAAAAAGACTGACCCTTATGAAAAAGCTCACGTTAATTTTAATCTTTTCGATGCTCGGCACTTTAGCCTTTGCACAATGGGGTGAAGAACAACTGAGTGAAAAACCTGACTGGCGGGAGCGGGTTTTTACAGGCGGAGGTTTAGGCGCCAGCTTTTCCAGCTATTACGATTACGTTTCCATCTCCCCTTTGATTGGGTACAGGATTACCAACAGGCTGGCAGGTGGTTTGCAGATTCAGTATCGTTTTACCAAGTACAAGCAATCGCCAAGCTATTCGACTAATGATTTTGGTATTAGCCCTTTTTTGCGATTCAGTATTTTCGGCCCATTTTTCCTTCACGCTGAATACGAACATTTGAGCTACGAATATCCCATCGGCGTCAATGGTACCGATGTCGTTAAAGACAGAAGAGGGTATGATAGCTTTTTGGCCGGAGGAGGTTTTTTTCAGCCAATTGGTCGCAGAGCAGGATTCTATCTTTCGGCACTTTATAATTTCAGCTATAGGGATCCAGGTCCCGGCGACTACTATCCATATAATAGTCCGCTGGTTTTGCGCGTAGGTATTACCGCTGGCTTTTAGAAGTCTACCCCCAACTTAGCTCCAAGTTCTTTAAGATCCTCCACGACTTTCGGGTTCAGCGGAATTCCATGAACCAGCCGGTACGCATTCATTTCCCGTTCCGGGTCACCAGGGATCAGTACTTTTTCTTGGCCATCAACGGTTTTTGCCATCCGAAATCGCGAAATCCACTGGTCCATGTGCATTTTGAATTCGGCAGCAGGCCGAAACGCATCGATTCGCATAGCGCCGAAAAAATGACCTATACCTTGTCCGACCGGATCAGCTGGCGGCTCAAGAAAGGCGACGAAAGGCGGAACCCAGGGTCCATAGTTTGCACCGGATAGCACGGCGGAAAAAATATCTACCCAAGCTCCTAAGCAATATCCCTTGTGACTTCCATGTTCGCGATCACTCCCTAAAGGTATAAGGGCACCACCGCTCTTTGCTTCATTTGGATCTGTCGACGACTGACCTGTTTTTGTCTGTACCCAACCTACGGGTGCCTGTTCGTTTTTGCGCTGGAGAATTTCCAGTTTGCCGTTGGCGGCCGTTGTTGTAGCGAAGTCTGCTACAAACGCTGGCTGTTTATCTGCCGGTATGGCTATGGCTATGGGGTTGGTGCCCAACAATCGTTCTATGGAGAAAGTAGGAGCAACCAGCGGACTTGCATTGGTCATAGCAATACCAATCATGTCGTGTTGAAGCGCCATCATAGCATGATATCCGGCAATGCCGAAGTGATTGGAGTTCCGCACGGCAACCCATCCCGTGCCCGCGGTCCGTGCTTTCTCTATCGCGATTTCCATCGCTTTTGGCGCCACCACCAAACCCAGACCACCATCGCCGTCAACAACGGCGGTACTTATGGTTTCATACACAGTCTTAATATCCGGCGTATTGTTGACACGCTTTTTTTCCCAAAGCCTCACGTACCCCGATAGCCTGGCGATTCCATGCGAATCAATTCCTCGAAGGTCTGCTTTCAGCAACACTTCAGTAGCTAATATGGCTTGATCATCAGGACAGCCAATTTTCTTTAATATGGCTAAAGAAAAATTCTTTAGAGAATCAAACGCATAGACGGGATCTGTCATGAATCAAAGTTAATATTGATGTGGTAAATTTTTGTTTTTCAAACACCGGTGCCGGCAGCTAATTGTGTAGCCTATTGAATAGTGTACTAAGGAATTTAAATGGAGAAAATCCTAAGCAATAATCTTTCTGGTCTTCTCCAATTCATTAATAAAGGTAGACAGCACGCCTTCCTTTAAGGCATACGTAGAAACCCGAATGCGATTGAAAGAATGAACCGAAAGAATATAGCGTATCAAACAACACGCCACAACAATCATGTCCACGCGCATTTCAATCATGCCATTTATGCGCATACGCTCCTCCCGGTTTTTTCTTATTAAATCCTCGTAGATTTCATAAAAACCTGACAGTGTTAGTGGCGTCTCTATTTCTTCCGGGCTTTTGTGGATATCGTGCAGGATGCAAAAGATATCGCTTAACGTATCGAACGTTCCCGAAGAACCTATCAGAATTGAAGGTTGATGTTTTTCAAGTCCTTCCCACAGAGGACCCAGTGTTTTTCTAAAATGCTCATCCAATGCCAGGATTTCATCCTTTGTAATTGGATCATTTTTTTGAAATTGTTCCAGCAGGCGTTGAGCGCCGATTTCAACACTTTTTTTCCAGAGAACGGTATCGTTATCTCCTATGATAAACTCAACACTTCCTCCGCCGATATCTATAATTAATGAGATATCATCGATATTCATCGCTGCCTTTACGCCATTGTAGATATATTCTGCTTCGAGATCGCCGGAAATGATACTTGAATCGATCCCTGTTACGGACTTAATTCTTCGAACCACATCCTCGCAGTTTGTTGCATTCCGCAATGCGCTCGTTCCGAAAGCAAACACCCTGTCTACTCCCTGCTGATCAATGGTGTTCTTGAAGCTTTGCATAGCGAGTAAGGCACGGCGAATACCTTCTTCGGTGATCATGCCCTTGTTTATTCCTCCCTTGCCAATCTTTACAGCAAGCCTCTCGCGATAGATAATATGATACCCCTTTTCATCCGCCTCTGCGATCAGCAGGTGAAATGTATTCGTGCCCATGTCGATAATCGCAATTTTCTTTTCCATAGGGTTCAGAAGGCGCGTGAAGATACGAATTTTAGAAACCCGATCAAGTGCAAAACCCCCTGTGGTACACCGTGAAATAGCCCGCTGTGCCTTCAAAGAATCCCAATTACGGTTATATTTAGCCTTTTAATACTAAGGCAATGGCGAAGCGAACCACGAAAGATCAGGACCTTCAAAAAAAATTTGACGAGCTGGAGCGCAAGGACAAAGAATCGCTACTGGGTGGAGGTGAAAAGAGGATTTCGCAACAGCATGCGAAGGGGAAATTAACTGCACGCGAGCGAGTGATGCTTTTGTTGGATGAGGGTTCATTTGAAGAACTGGGAAAGTTTGTCATGCATCGGTGCAAGGACTTTGGCCTTGACTCGGAGTACTATTTAGGGGATGGTGTCATTACAGGATATGGAACGGTGAGCGGACGGCTCGTATATATATTTTCACAAGACTTTACTGTCTTCGGTGGTTCCCTCTCCGAAACGCACGCTGAAAAAATTGTTAAGATCATGGATCTGGCGATGCAGAATGGGGCACCTGTAATTGGCCTGAATGATTCAGGGGGCGCCCGAATACAGGAGGGCGTGGTTTCACTTGGTGGATACGCAGATATTTTCTATCGCAATACATTGGCATCGGGAGTAATACCCCAGATTTCTGCAATAATGGGACCGTGCGCCGGTGGAGCAGTATATTCTCCCGCTATTACAGATTTTATCTTCATGGTGGAAAATACTTCCTTCATGTTTGTAACCGGACCTAATGTTGTCAAAACGGTTACCCATGAAAATGTAACAGCGGAGGAGTTGGGGGGGGCTACGGCACACAGTACAAAAAGTGGTGTGACGCATTTTGCCTGTGCTAATGAAGTAGAATGTATTAGTCAAATAAAAAAGATGCTGAGTTATCTTCCGCAAAACTGTGAAGATGATGCGCCTCTGGCTGCCTATACTCCAGGCAATGAAATGCGACCGGCACTTAACGATGTTATTCCGGCCAACCCGAATCAACCCTATGACATGCGCGAAGTAATCCACCTTGTGGTAGATCAGGATTCGTTCTTTGAAGTACACAAATATTTTGCGGAAAATATTGTCGTTGGCTTTGCACGAATTGCCGGAAGGAGCATTGGGGTAGTGGGAAATCAGCCCGCATCTCTGGCCGGTGTACTCGATATTGATTCAAGTGTAAAGGGGGCGCGCTTTGTTCGATTCTGCGATTGTTTTAATATTCCATTATTAGTCCTTGAGGATGTTCCAGGATTCTTGCCGGGGACAGATCAGGAATGGAATGCTATCATCACGAACGGAGCCAAGCTCCTTTATGCATTCTCGGAGGCTACTGTTCCACGGGTTACGGTGATAACGAGGAAGGCATATGGCGGAGCGTACGATGTTATGAATTCAAAACATATCGGAGCTGATTTAAACTTCGCATGGCCTTCTGCTGAGATTGCTGTTATGGGTGCTAAAGGTGCATCTGAAATTATTTTCAAAAAGGAGATCTCCGAGGCAGCTGATCCGGAGGGGAAACTTGCTGAAAAGGTGGATGAATACACACGCAAATTTGCTAACCCCTATCGGGCCGCGCATCGGGGATATATTGACGAGGTAATCTATCCGGATCAAACCCGCGAAAAGCTTATACGTGCATTTGCCATGCTGGAAAACAAAGTGGCTAAATTGCCAAAGAAAAAACACGGGAATATTCCTTTGTAATCATTAATAACGAATCAACTTATGGATAAGAAAAGTAAAGAGTTTCTCTACAAGTATCTTAACAATGCTTCCCCCACAGGCTTTGAATCATCCGGCCAGCAAATTTGGCTGGATTATATCAAACCTTACATCAACAGTCACATGATTGATGTCTATGGATCTGTGGTAGGAATAGTGAATCCCAAAGCCGCATACAAGGTGGTCATTGAGGCGCATGCCGATGAGATTTCCTGGTTCGTGAATTACATTACCGACGATGGATACATTTATGTACGAAGAAACGGAGGCTCAGACCATCAGATTGCACCCTCTATGCGCGTAAACATTCACACCGATAAGGGCACTGTGAAGGGTATATTTGGATGGCCAGCCATTCACGTACGAGAAGCCGGGAAAGAGGAACCCCCTACGTTAAAAAACATATTTATCGACATCGGCGCCGAATCAAAAAAAGAAGTTGAGGCAATGGGAGTCCACGTTGGATGTGTGATTACGTTCGAAGACGAATTGATGGAATTGAATAAACATTGGTTTGTGGGGAGGGCATTGGATAATCGAATGGGAGGTTACATGATCGCCGAAGTGGCCAGAAAACTGCATGAAAACAAGAAAAAGCTGCCTTTTGGGCTTTACATCGTGAATGCGGTGCAGGAGGAAATTGGACTTCGGGGGGCTGAAATGATTTCCAGGCGAATAAAGCCAGATGTTGCTGTTTGTACAGATGTCACCCATGACACCCAATCACCCATGTACAATAAGAAGGAAAGTGGCAATCTGAAAGCCGGGGCTGGCCCGGTGGTTTGTTATGGCCCAGCGGTTCAAAATAATGTCCTCAAAATGGTTATTGAAACTGCCCGGAAAAGGAAAATTCCTTTCCAGCGCCAGGCAGTTTCCCGGTCGACCGGGACTGATACTGACTCTTTTGCTTACTCGTCGGAGGGGGTGGCTTCTGCGTTGATTTCTTTGCCGCTGAAATATATGCATACGACTGTGGAAATGGTACACAAAGAGGATGTGGAAAATGTAATCGATCTCATCTATGAATTCCTGCTTCAGCTCAAGGCAGGCCATGATTTCAGGTACATTCGGTAATCCTTGACAAAAATCTTACATCAATAAGATTCGCCCCAGAATAGGCTCCTCCAAAAAATACGGGGAGCCTATTTTTGTGTCAACAAACAAACAAAGTACAAGGATTATGAAATTGTTCAAGACTCTCGCGTTGGCGGCCCTTTTGGTAAGTGGTAGTGCATTTGGTCAGGAAAGATCGGTAGAAGAGGTTTATTCTATGATGGTCTATAATTTTACAAAGTATGTTCAATGGCCGGATCATGCAGGCTCAGGTGAGTTCGTCATAGGCGTGGTGGGAAGTGGTCAAATGTACAAGATACTCAATGAGTGGTATGGTGGTAAGCCGCGTGGATCGAAAACTTATGTTATTAAGAAATTCAATTCCGCCGCCGAGGTTACCGACTGCCATGTATTATACATAGATAAGACAAAGAGTAACGATTTTGATATAGTAAATGATAAGGTGAAGGGTAAAGGAACACTGGTTATAACTGACAAGTCTGGCCTTGGCGTAAAGGGTAGCGCTATCAATTTCAAGATGGTTGACAACAAGTTGAAGTTTGAATTGAACCAGAAGGCTATCGAAGCGTCGAACCTTAAGGTATCGGGTGCGCTTACGTCTATGGCAATATTGATTTAATGGGTTGTTTGAAAGCCTCGCCCTGACTTGTCGGGGTTGGGGTTTCTTATCAATAAGTAGTAGATTAGCAAACCTCTAAATTTTTTAATCTATGAAGAATCAATTTTTATGGGTCGCCTTGTTAACCATTACGCTTAGCGCAGCGGCACAGGAGAGGCCTACGCATGAAATACATGCAGCCATGTTGTTTAACTTCATCAAGTATATACAATGGCCAAATGAAGGAGATCCAGGCGACTTCGTAGTTGGCGTGATTGGAGATGAAGAAGTATTCAACACGTTAAAGAAGTGGTATGATGGCAAGGCCAAAGGAAGCAAGAAGTACTCAATCAAAAACCTTGGGTCCGCAAGTGAGGCCATCGATTGTCAGGTTGTGTATGTTGGGAAATCGAAGAATCGGGATTTTGACAATGTGAAGATGAGTATCGCTGGAAAATCAGTGCTTACGGTTACGGATGGGATAGGATTAGGGCAGAAGGGGAGTTGTATAAATTTCAGGGTCATTGATGGCAAGTTGAAGTTTGAACTGAACCAATCAACGGTTGCTGCATCGAACCTGAAAGTATCAACCCAGTTGAGCAGCATGGCGATTTTGATATAGAAGGAATATTTTAATGAAGCTTATCGGGGACTGAAAAGAGCAGGGGTGGAATAGGATGGAATCCGGGGAGTCAAATGTAATTAATGCGAAGTAGTATTGTTAGGGATGTCAGATCCTGCTCAATAGTGTTACTAGTATAGACATTATCCTTAGTCTGCAGAAGGGCTGCATAGGCACAATCCATTCATGATATTTTTTTTTATGTCCAACTCTTATAAGTTGGCTTTCGAGGGGAAGGAATGTGTAACCGGAAATGAATTTGAAATCGGAGAATTGAGGCGAGAGATTAATAAGATATACGCACGGGGTCATAGAGTTTTTACAGAGAGGGTCTTTTCTTTATGTGCTCTGTGCGTTTTTTTTGAAGCATAGTACTTTTAAAGTACATAATGATATACGTGCAGGGCCGCAGAGTTTTTACAGAGAGGGTCTTTTCTTTGCGTGCTCTGTACGTCTTTTTTTAAAGTTGGTATCCACATCGGAAATCAACGGAGGGTCAGGCAGCCTAACCTGAAGTCGCTTCGCCTGGAATCAAGTGATTAGCTCTGCTCTTGATCCAATCTGACAGGACGATCAATCATTCCTACCCCTGGTGTTTTTTAACCGCAAAACCAACAGCAATCATATCATTCCAAAAATTTGGATAGGATTTCCGAACGACATCCGGATTTTCAATGTCAACATTCATTAATGTTCCCAGCGGTGCAAAGGCCATGGCCATTCGGTGGTCCTTATACGTCTTGAAAAATGCAAATTGGGGTAAACCCTTAGAAGGCACTAACGTCCAATGCGCTGCATCGATTTCAATCAGGTCTGCGCCAATTTTACCAAGCTCGTTTTGTAAGGCGGCGATGCGGTCTGTTTCCTTTATACGAAGACTCTCAAGCCCGGTAAAGTGCCCCCTTACTCCTTTTGCCGCGCAGATCACGGCGACCGTTTGCGCCAGGTCCGGGCAGTCGGTGAAGTCCCAGTGAATTTCTTGCTTGCTCTCTGTTTTCTGCAGCCTGAGCCATCCATTTTCAAGGTGGGCAGTAACGCCAAGAGATTCCATAATCGATACGATTTGGCAATCTCCCTGCAAGGAGGTAAGCGTAAGTCGCGGTAGCAGAACATCCGCTTCCTTAGCCAGAGCAGCAAACGCAAACCAATAGCTTGCTGCCGACCAATCGGATTCCACTGTAAATGAAGCAGGGGTATAAGACTGCTTTGGAATAATCACCTTGTCATCGCTCATCGTACACGCAGCGCCAAAGTGCCGCATTAAAGCTGCAGTCATCTCTATATATGGGCGGCTTCCGATCTTTCCCTCCAGGATCAGTGTCAGCCCATCCGGCAAGGAAGGGGCAATCATCATTAATGCTGAAATATATTGGCTGCTTACATCCCCACGGATCCGGACCGTGTTTGTCTTCTGGCCAGTAAATCCCTGTATTTCGTGAGGGGGATAGCCCTCTTTTTCAAGGTATTGAATATCCACTCCAAGAAGCCGAAGCGCATCAACAAGAATAGCAATTGGGCGCTCTTTCATCCGCGATGTCCCTGTTAAGACCTTGCGCTGATTAGTTATAGAAAAGTATGCCGTAAGAAACCGCATGGTGGTTCCCGCGTCTTCCACATCAATTATGTGATCAGGGGAACTGACAAGTTTCAGCATCAGTTGCGTATCGTTGGCATCAGAAAGATTATGAAGTTGAGATGTATTTCCAGCGAGCGCATTAATAATAAGGGCCCTGTTACTGATGCTTTTGGAAGCAGGTAGCAGGTTTGCTTTGCCCGTTATAACGGCCGTTCGTTCTATATGAATCAACGTGTTAAGTAGTTTGATGTAGACCGGCAAATTACATTTTGTAGTCAATTTTTTTTAATGTAATGCAACATTTGCACTAGATTTTGAGTTTATACAAATATGAGTACAGGTGGAAAAATCGCAATTAGTGTAGGGATTGCATCAAGCGCTTTGTTAGCAGCATGGTTGTTAACCGGTAACCGGAAAGAAAAGACAAAGGACTTTGTCTCCAGGACGAGTGAGAATTTGAAGTCGGTTCGCAAATCGGAAAAACCAGTTTTTGACGAGCGGGATTACTTCTACATCTAAAGCGAAAGGTAAAATGTCAAGGCATCTTTTACCGCATCAAGGCTAATCTCACAATCCCATTTAGCGTCTCCGATTCCATCCAGGAGTACGCAAAGTGTTTTGTTTTCTTTATTTTTCTTGTCTTGTAAAACAAGCGCTCCGATAGGATCCAATTCGTTGCTTTGAAACTCGACTTTGCCATAGACAGAACATATGTATGTTGACATGTTCTTAAAATCTTCTGAACTTAGTAGCCCGCGCCGCGTGGCGATAAATCCTTCGGCCACTAGTCCTACGGCGACAGCCTCTCCGTGAAGAATGGGGGCGCCAGAATTTAATAAATAAGTTTCCAATGCGTGCCCGATCGTGTGCCCCGCGTTAAGGATTTTGCGCAGTCCTTTTTCTGTTGGATCTTCTGTGGTTACCCTTGCTTTAAACTGGACTGAATGGCGGATTAGCGCATCCCAGTTTTGGTCTGCGAGTGGCTTCCTGCGGATTTCCTCCCAAAGGTCTTTATCTGCAATGAGGGTGTGCTTGATTATTTCAGCAAAGCCTGATCTTAACTCAGCCTGCGGCAGGCTTTTCAAAAAACCGATGTGTAATATGGTCAATGAAGGTTGTTGAAATACGCCGATATGATTCTTAAAGTGATTAAAGTCGATGCCTAACTTTCCTCCTATGCTGGAATCGGCCTGGGCCAGTAGGGTCGTTGGTACCAGTATAAAATCGATGCCCCTTTTATAGGTTGAAGCACAAAATCCACCCATATCACCAAGAACCCCTCCGCCTAATACGATGATACAGGAATGCCTGTCCAGAGTATTATCGGTCATAGCTGTCCAAATGGATGCACAGGTCTCCAGATTTTTTTCACTCTCTCCGCTTTTGGTCTCGATCGTGAAGTGGGCTGGCAAATAATCCCTGATAAGTGGGTAACAATGTTTAAGGGTATTCTCGTCGACAAGAACTCCAATCTTGGAGTAATTCTTTTGGGCTACAAATTCCTTCAGGTCTTGTCCAGGGTTAGTGGAGAAAAGAATGTTATCGGGCAGCATCAGTTTTTTGGGTCTTTGCTCGAAAGTTATCAAAAACTCAAGAAACCCAACTTAGTCTCTTGCCTTAGTCGATTGAGCGCATCAAATTCCAACCTATATTTACCCGTTCTTTTTCAGTTTATGGAAGTAAAACCTATTGTTTCATTTGAGGATACCGCGGTGGCCTTTGACTATAAGAGCGATACTGCGATGCGAAAGGCAAACCTTATTTTTTCACTGGTTAACCACCCGTGGATATCCGCGCTGGCTACTGGTTCAGTAAAGGCTGCCTTATGGTTGAGACTTCCCATAGAGCCACTTATCAAGAGAATGGTATTTGATCATTTCTGCGGCGGCGAAAGCATTGATAAAACAGAATCTGTTGTCAGGTTGTTGGGCCGTTATGGGGTTAATACTATTCTGGATTACTCCGTGGAGGGAGCAAAATCCGAGGAAGGATTTGACCATGCAATGGAAGAGACGCTCCGGACCATTGAGAAGGCGCATCTTGTCGAGAATATTCCTTTTTCAGTGTTCAAAATAACCGGATTAGCGTCAGCAGAGCTATTGGAAAAAGTACAACAGAACGCCGAGCTCAATGCTGGCGAAAAAAAGGCATTTGAACGCGTACGGTATAGAATGGATTGTATTTGTAAACAAGCGCATGCTTACAGGATACCAGTGCTGCTGGATGCTGAGGAATCATGGATTCAGGATACCATAGATTCCCTGGCCTATGAACTGATGGCCAAATACAATAAACAGCAGGCTATCGTATTTAATACGTACCAGCTTTACAGAACAGCGTCAATGAAGAATCTGAAAGATGCATTTCATGAGGCCGCGATGCACAATTATTTTTTAGGGGCTAAACTTGTGCGGGGTGCTTATCTTGAAAAGGAGCGTGCAAGAGCCGAACAGATGGGATACCCTAGTCCGATCTACCCAGACAAGGGTTCCTCGGATAGGGCTTTTAACCAGGCACTCACATTTTGTATTGATAATAAACAACGAATTTCCGTGATGTGTGGATCTCACAATGAGTATAGCAATCACTACCTCATGGTGCTTATGGAAAAGCACAGTATGAAGAATTCCGATAGTCGGGTCTGGTTCGCCCAATTATATGGGATGAGTGATAATATTTCTTTTAGTCTTGCCAAAGCAGGATATCGTGTAGCCAAATACGTCCCATATGGACCGGTGCGTTCGGTGTTGCCTTATTTGTTACGCAGGGCATCGGAGAACACGTCAGTCGCCGGCCAAAGCAGTAGGGAGCTGATGTTGATCCAAAAGGAAATCAAGCGAAGGAGGGATGTAGGAATGGGGAATGGAGACCGCCGGGCAACTGGCTAACTATATTTTTGTATAAATGTGCGTACCGCCGGTAAAGTTACCTGCCATGCTTTCAGCGGTATCTTACTTTTCTCTCTAATTCGCTTATTTTTGGCAAAAATTGAGTTATGCAACTTAGCGAACAGGAAATCATCCGAAGAAAAAGTCTGGAGGAATTTGAAAAACTAGGGATTAACCCTTATCCGGCTGAGTTTTTTGATGTAAACGCTTCAGCGACTGAAATCCTGGAGAACTACGAGCGTCACAAAAGCGATTACCGTCAGATCTCAATAGCCGGCCGGATAATGAGTCGTAGAATAATGGGCAATGCCTCGTTCGCGGAGTTGCAGGATGAAACAGGGCGTATCCAGATCTATATCCGCCGGGATGATATTTGTCCGACTGAAGACAAGACGTTGTATAATACAGTGTTCAAGAAGTTGCTGGACATTGGCGATATAATTGGTGTTAAAGGTTTTGGTTTCACTACGCAAACCGGTGAGATATCCATTCATGTCAGCAGCCTTACTGTCCTGTCGAAATCATTGCGTCCTCTGCCGGTTGTCAAAGAGACCACCGATGATGCGGGAAGGGTGATCCGCCACGATGCTTTCACCGACCCTGAGCAGCGTTACCGCATGCGGTATGTCGACCTCATTGTCAATCCACAAGTGCGCGACGCCTTTGTAAAGCGCACACACCTGGTAAATTCCATGCGTCAGTTCCTCAATGCTAAAGCCTACCTGGAAGTAGAGACGCCGATCCTTCAGCCCTTGTATGGTGGTGCAGCGGCACGGCCTTTTAAGACGCACCACAATACACTTGACATGACGCTTTACCTTCGGATTGCAAATGAGCTCTACCTGAAGCGATTGATTGTCGGCGGATTCAATGGGGTATATGAATTCTCAAAAGATTTCCGGAACGAAGGGATGTCTCGCTTTCACAACCCCGAGTTTACCCAGATAGAGTTGTATGTAGCGTACAAGGACTATAACTGGATGATGGATCTTGTGGAGGAAATGATCGAAAAAGTTGCGCTTGATCTTCATGGAAGAACGGATATTCCTGTTGGAGAACATATTATTGATTTCAGGCGGCCTTGGCAACGGTATACCATGTTTGAAGCCATACAACATTTTACAGGTATAGACATTTCGAGCATGAACGAAGAAGAGCTTCGCGATACATGCAAACAACTTTCGGTTCCGATGGACACAACCATGGGAAAAGGAAAGTTGATCGACCAGATATTCGGCGAGAAATGTGAGCCGTACCTTGTTCAGCCGACCTTCATAACGGATTATCCAATTGAGATGTCACCACTGGCAAAGAAGCATCGAAGCAAGCCCGGTTTGGTGGAGCGCTTTGAAGCCATATGTAACAGCAAGGAAATTGCGAATGCTTTTAGCGAGTTGAATGACCCTGTAGACCAGCGTCAGCGGTTTGAAGATCAGCTTGAGCTGGGAAAACGCGGAGATGAAGAAGCGATGGCACTCGATGAGGACTTTTTGAGAGCCCTTGAATTTGGCATGCCACCAACGGCTGGCCTGGGTATTGGTATTGACCGTTTATCGATGATCATGACCAATTCCCCGTCGATTCAGGATGTTTTATTTTTCCCTCAGATGAAGCCCGAAAACACCGGCAGCCAGGGTGCAGAATTTGATTTCGAATCGATTGGCGTCCGTAGCGAGCTGATACCGCTTCTCCATAAAATGGGCATTACTACGCTGGCGCATCTGAAAGAATTAAAAGCCTCCAAACTCTTTAATGACCTCTGCGGGTTACGAAAAAAGATGAAGCTTGAGATTCAGAATCCAACCATGGAAGAAGTGGAGGGGTGGCTGAAGTGATAGCTACGAGCATCAAGTTTTTCAATCCCAATGATACGAATCCCTAGTTTGTTGTCCAGGTGGACCTCTTCGATAGATTATGTATTGCTCATACTTTCTCGTGTACTGCCCAAGACCTTTGGATAACCTGAAGCTAGAAACTTGGAGCTTGAGGCTCGAAGCTTGAGGCTATTTCATAGATTATCAAAAAATGGCTTCCTGCGTTCCATTTTTAAATCCTGAAGAACAGTGGATTTGACGTTAATAGTGAAATTGTACTGTTGAAACCTTCCAAAGGGTGTCCAGTCTAACCGCATTGTCCAGCAGTGCAGGTCGCGGGCGATCCCAAAATTTGTCTGGGTAAATGCTTGTTCTTCGAAATGATACCCGGTACTATACGTAACCTTCCAGGCAGCGGAGATAGACACGTCACCCGTCATGTTTATGGTTTGTGTGACCTTCTGTTCCTGGTTGATTCCGTGCGTGTACCCCAGGTTGTAACTGATATTCATACTCCAGGGGATTTCAAAATCCACATACGCATCCGGGTTTTGCAGGAGGAATTGTTTTTCCTGTTCCGGAAGATCCGACTTCCCGATTTTTTCACGGCTGGTTGTTTCCTTACTCCTTGCCTTTGGATTAAGATTACTGCTAATAGCCAGTGTTGCATTCGTAATGCGACCTAAACTTCCACCCTTCCACACGAGTTGGTCCACCCTTCGTTCATAAACATTTCCCTCCTCATCTGCGGTGGCGAGTATTGTATAGGGGTCGAGTGTTGCCGAGAGGTTAACGTTGATCAAATTATCCAGCACATTCGTATTAGCCGATATTCCAATGGGTGCAAGGTTAAAGGAATCAGCAATAATATTGTAGCTGCTGGAGAGCGAGAAGTTATTGAGAAGCATGACCTTGCGGGCAACGGAGTCCTGCGGTTTCTGAACTTTCATCTCCAGGTTGTTGCCAATGCCAAAACCAATTGCTCCGCTTTTACCTGTAGTAGAACCGCCATATACAAAACCTTGATATCGATCCTGGTAGAATACTCTTTGGTCCCTGGGATCCACCATTTTCTGGAAATACTGTGAATTGGTGGTAAAGTTTGGAGTATACCCAAAGGAGATACTTGGATTAATTATATGTCGTATAGCCTTCACATTACTGGTCTTCTTTTTAAAATAATACATGCCATAAAAGCGTGTAGTTAGGCCGACACTAAAGGAATAATTGGCGACACGGTTGAATCCTTTGGTGGTGTCGGTCTTTACAAGCAACGAGTCCTGGTTGTAGCCCCAGGTTAATTGCTCACCGTACCACTTTTCATCGTAGGCTACGGAGGGTGACACGGTTAAATACCGGAGCGTCTTGAAGGAGAAGGAAGCCGGTATCACGTGACGCATTCCTTTTCGTCCGTTTGCAAAAAAGGTAGCAAAATTGCTTCCGGTAAAGGGAGCAATACTATCTGTTGTTGAAGTGGGTGTGAGCCGGCCCAGGTTGTTGGTCACACGGTTTTGTGCGTTCATGGTATACGATACCGAAAAATTGTCCAGCGGTCCGATTTTTCCTTTTTTGCTCACGAACGGGTAAATGTTTGCCATGTTAAAACTTAGATTCGGAAGCAACAGGTCGATGACCTTCGATTGCAGATCCTGATTATGGCTTAGGTTCAGACCCAGTGAAAACGGAGAGCCGGTGAAGCGTTTATTATAGGAAACATTTGAACTCAGTTTTGATGTGATGTTGTTCAGATTAGAGTTGTTGTAGGTACTCCCTTGCGTTCCATACGACAAGTTGTTATTTTGATTAAAGGTGGCAGTGGCCGCATTGACCGAAGCTGAAAATCTGCCGCTTCCCTTTGATTGGGGCGAGTGACTCCAGGTGAGTCTGAAATCTTTGGTATAGGAACTGGTTTCAATTTTATCGTCCTGATCGGGGTTTTTGGAGTAGGCGAAATTTACGGCACCGTTGTATTTATAACGTTTGATGTAGTTTGAGTTCGCATACAATGCATGGCCGCCTTTTGAATAGATATCTGCGGTAAGCGCCAATTTTATATATTCACTGATATCAAAAAAGTATCCGCCGCCGCGGAGGTTAAAACCACGGCGTTTTTCTTCACCATAAGATGGTACAATGATTCCCGAAGCGCTCTCTTTTGGCGATGGGAACATTCCGAAAAGGAATCCCAATGGCAAAGGGATATCATTAAATTCCATGTAGAAAGGCCCGGCCACTATTTTGTCTTTGGGAATTGCTTTGGTCTTTGTAGCGCGTATGCGGAAGTGGGGATGCTCGAGGTTACAGGTTGTATAGCTGTTCCGGAGGCTTAGTAATTCGCCTTTCTCATTTTTATACACAATGTCGCCGTGCAGATATGCTTCACCCTGGGTTGTTACAACTTCACTAATACGCGCGCGTTTAGTCTTGAAATTATAGATGATGTCCTTGGTCTCATAAAGTTCCTGGCCATTCTTAAATATGGGATAACCAACCCGCTGCCCCAGGGAATCTCTGGAACCATGGGCGGCCAGGGTATTATTCCCCCAGTCGATGATAATTTCATCAGCCTCTAGTTCGATTTCACCGTAAACAATTTTTGCATTGCCATACAGATAAAGTAATTTTCCGTCTACCGTGACGCGAATGGAATCTCTGGCCGAATAGTTGATAGTAGTTTCAATGTCACTTTTTTGTGTGACCTTTGCAGAATCCATGGTGTGATGAATGCTATCACCTGCCAGGAGTAATGAGTCGGGGCTCGGTGTTTTCGATGTATCTGCTTTAAGAGGCAGGATTTCAGAAGGCGTTTTTACCCGGGGCTCGACCTGCGAATAGGCAAGTTGAACCATATTGAAGGCAAAAATGAATGCTATTAAATACCGCACGCAGACCGGATTGAAGACCTTTCTTTACCTTTTAGTGAAAAATTCACAATTTTGCATAAAGTTATTGCAAATACTCTGAACATCGTGAAGACCGTAAATAATATCAGATTAACAGCGCTTCTAAGAGCAATAACCTTGCTAAACTCTTCCAGTACGTATCCTCCCAAGGACTCTAAAGTGGATATTGTTGTAATCGATGCGGGGCATGGCGGACATGATGCCGGGACGCACGGAAGGCTGCTGAAGGAGAAGGACGTGGCCTTAAAAATTGCGCTCAAAGTCGGGGATTATATTGAACAGAATATACCGGGCGTTAAAGTAATTTATACCCGTAAGGACGACCGCTACCTGGCGCTCGATGCCCGTGCCGAGATAGCCAATAAGAACAAAGCCGATCTTTTTATCTGTATTCATGCCAATGCAAATCCAAACACAAAAGCCTTTGGAACCGAGACTTTCGTGATGGGTGAACATAAGGATGAAGCTAACCTTTCTATTGCTCAACGGGAGAATTCGGTAATCTTGATGGATGAAAACTATGAAGAACGTTATGAGGGATTTAATCCGAATAGCCCTGAGTCCTATATTCTGTTTACACTGACTCAAAGCGCCTACCAGGAAAGCAGTTTACGATTTGCATCAAAGATAGAATCACAATTCAAAAATAGGGTAGGAAGGGTAAGCAGGGGCGTGAAACAAGCTGGTTTTGTGGTGCTTTGGCGAACCACTATGCCAAGCGTTCTCATCGAAACGGGTTTTTTGACGAATTCCACAGAGGAAAAGTTTTTGGCTGGCGAATCTGGTCAGGATCTTATCGCATCCGGTATTTACCGTGCGTTTAAAGAATACAAAAGTGATGTAGAATCCATAAATTGAGGCAAAAAAACTGTTGTATTCTGTTCTGAGCTATAGAAATTCATCTGCATGAGACTATCAAAGGAATTTAAGGTCGGCCTCTTCATGGTCATAACCATTACGTTGCTCTATTTTGGTTTTAATTTCCTCAAGGGAATTGATTTTTTCTCCACTTCCAATAAATACTTCGTTGTTTATCGTAATGTGGACAAACTCACCGAATCCAACCAGGTGTTCCTCAATGGCTACGCGGTTGGCCGTGTCAGCGATATTCAAATTGAACAGCGTAAGAACAGAGTAATCGTTGAGTTGGATATTAGTTCTGACATCATACTGACTGACTCATCCGTGGCCTTGCTGAATGGTGAACTTCTTGGCGGTCGGTTTATTCAGTTGAATGTAAAACCCGGAGGTAATGAACTTAAAGCCAAAGATACTATCACTTCTGATGTTGCGAAAGGCGTTATGGATTTCGCTGAACCGGTCGCCGCAAATTTACAAACTACGTTAAAGAATCTGAATATCATTCTGGAGAGTCTAGCAGGTAATTCGAAACGGCTAGACACCATGTTCATCCGGTTGCAGTCAACACCAGCTCTGTTAAACACCACAATCCGGACGGCAAACAATACGATTGGGGATCTTGGAACAACGTTTGGATCCGTTGGCGGAAATCTAAACAATACGCTGGAACAACTTAAGCCGACACTGGCGAATTTCAAAACGTTGTCGGACTCCTTAAAAATGATACAAATCAACGGTACACTAAAAAAGGCTCAGGAAAGCCTGACCAAGTTGAATCAGACACTGGCACGTCTGAACAGCGGTGACAATACCGTCAGTAAACTGATGACGGAGGATTCACTTTACGTGAATTTGAACAAGCTATTGCTTTCCGTTGATTCATTGGCAAGGCACTTCAATCAAAATCCCAAACATTTTATGTCCCCGTTAGGCAAGAGTCAGAAGAAAATTGAACGTGATCTTAAAAAGCAGCAAGAAAGTTCAAAGTAAAGGGCAGTTGAAGTTTTTAAAATCTGAGATAATCTGGATATCGTTTTTCCTTTTCATTATGTCTTGGTTGCTCAATGTCCGGGCATCCATCGCCTACACGCTTGCAGTTGATCATCAATCTTTCAATCTTTAATACAAATTTTGATTTAACCACCGCACCACATGTCTCCGGATTTAGAGTTCAGCAGGAACGAGGATCAATTTAAAGAACTCGTCTTTCAGCTTCAGCGAAAATCGAAGAAGGTGAAGATGGGTGGTGGTGAAAAAAAAATCGAGGATCAGCATAAAAAAGGAAAGCTTACGGCACGAGAAAGAATCTCTTACCTCATAGACAAGGATTCGGACGTGCTGGAGATTGGATTATTTGCCGGCGACGGTATGTATCAGGAACAGGGAGGATGTCCATCGGGTGGTGTCGTCACGGTGATTGGGTATGTTAAAAGCAGGCAGTGCGTTATTGTTGCCAACGATGCTACCGTAAAGGCTGGAGCATGGTTTCCGATCACAGCAAAGAAAAATCTCCGGGCCCAGGAAATAGCGATGGAAAACCGCCTACCGATTATCTATCTGGTGGACAGTGCCGGAGTTTTTCTGCCCATGCAAGATGAAATTTTTCCGGATAAAGAACATTTTGGGAGGCAGTTCAGAAATAACGCAAAGATGTCGGCGATGGGGATCGTACAGATTGCAGCCATCATGGGTAGCTGTGTTGCCGGAGGCGCCTATCTTCCTATTATGTCGGATGAAGCCATGATTGTTGACAAGACAGGTTCCATTTTTCTGGCGGGATCCTATTTGGTTAAGGCGGCTATTGGTGAAAATATTGATAATGAAACACTCGGTGGTGCCGTAACACATTGTGAAATTTCTGGAGTCACGGATAACAAATTTCCTTCCGATCAGGCCTGCCTTGAATATATCCAAAAGCTATTTGAAAGTATCGGATCCAATCAAAAAGCAGGATTCGACAGAATCACCCCGAAACCTCCGAGCGAGAAGGCCGAGGAAATCTATGGCATAATCCCGGCCGATCGCGTCAAACCCTATGATGCACGGGAGATCATTAAGAGGATTGTTGATGATTCTACGTTCCAGGAATATAAAGAACACTATGGTAAAACATTACTTTGCGGCACCGCCCGGATTGATGGATGGGCGGTAGGCATTGTTGCCAATCAGCGGAAGATTGTCAAAACAAAGAAAGGCGAAATGCAAATGGGCGGTGTAATCTATTCTGATTCTGCAAACAAGGCCGCGCGTTTTATTATGAACTGCAATCAGAGGAGAATTCCATTGCTTTTCCTGCAGGATGTCAGCGGCTTTATGGTGGGAAGTAAAGCTGAACATGGCGGGATCATAAAGGATGGTGCCAAAATGGTTAATGCTATGGCCAATTCAACGGTTCCAAAAATTACTATCATAACAGGCAACTCATATGGTGCAGGCAACTATGCTATGTGCGGAAAAGCGTACGATCCCCGCCTTATCTATGCCTGGCCAACTGCGCAAATAGCGGTTATGAGCGGAGCTGCTGCTGCCAAAACGTTATTACAAATCAGGATAAGCGCACTTAAATCTCAGGGGAAAGAAATTTCAAAGGAAGAGGAAGATAACCTCCTAAAAGAAATTACAGAGCGTTATGAAGAACAATTGAGTCCATATTATGCCGCGTCGCGTTTGTGGGTTGATGGAATTATCGACCCGCTGGAGACAAGAAAAACAGTCTCAATGGGAATAGAAGCTGCAAACCATGGTATCGTGGAAAAATTTAATGTTGGTGTAATTCAAACCTAAGAGAGGAAAGTGGTGAGGCCTAAAATTTAGGGGTAGTGGTTTGGAAGCGATTAAAGTTTTTCTGAAGTTGCAAAAACTTCGGAGGTACTTACCGTACATGAAAGATACAGAACTCAAGGCACTTGTATCCCTGCTCGATGATGAAGATGCGAAAATCGTTTCGCATGTTGAGGAGAAGATTCTTTCGCTGGGCACAACCATCATACCGTTCCTGGAGGAAGAGTGGGAAAGTAATTTTAATCCGACGGTTCAGCGCCGGATTGAAGAAATTATTCATGCCCTTCAATATGAACTGCTGAAAGAACGGATTCACCAATGGTATGAGAGCAAGGATCAGGACCTGTTAACGGGCATGTGGCTGGTTGCCACCTACCAGTATCCCGACATTGAACTTATTAAGCTGAAGCAAGATCTCGAACAGATTTATTATGAGACGTGGCTGGAATTTAAGCCTGATCTTTATCCGTTCGACCAGGTGAAGGTGATCAATGGTGTACTTTTCAACAAACTCAAATTCGGCGCCAACACCAAGAATTTTCACTCACCGGGCAACTCCATGCTGAATGTGGTGCTTGAAACCAAAAGAGGGAACCCGATAACGCTTTGTATCATTTACATGCTCGTTGCACAAAAACTTAAATTGCCTGTTCATGGTGTTAACCTACCGAATCTTTTTGTGTTGACCTACAAGGATGATAAACATGCCCAGTTTTATGTCAACGTATTCAATAAGGGACTTATATTTTCGAAGCAGGATATAGAGAACTATATCAATGAACTTCATCTTACCCATCAGGATTCATTTTTCGAACCTTGTTCAAGCCTCGAAATCATTCGCAGGGTTTTCCGAAACCTCATCATGTCATTCGACAAAATGGGCGAACACGCGAAAGCCGAAGAGGTGAAGGAACTCCTTTTGATCATTGCAGACGGCGCCGATTTGGGCGTTTAAACCAATAACCAAAGCCGCATTTCACCAAATTCATGAATATCCTTTAACTTTAGGGGATACAAAAAACGTTGCTATGAGACTATCATTACTGGTTTTTTCGCTGGCCATTGTAAATCTGTGTGCTACCGCGCAACAAGTACCACTCCGTTATGAGTTGGTGAAAATGGACAAAAATGTGAATACCTTCAGGCATGAAGCGGCCCCTGTTGTCTCGCCTGATGGAAACACGCTCTATTTCTTTGTGCAGAACCATCCGGAAAATACCTTGGGAAAAGACGACACGCAGGATATCTGGGTGTCCAAGAAAGATGCCAATGGCGTCTGGAGCCTGGCACAACATCTTAGCTCACCTTTTAATCTTCATCGTTCAAATCAGGTTTTTACAGTTTTTCCTGACGGAAGCCTTTTTATTAAAGGAGGGAGGGGAAAAGACAAAGGATTTTCTATTGTGAACGGCTCCTCATTGCAGGAAGTTGCTGTTAAGGATTTTAATAATATGAACAAGGGGCGATTTTATGGTGCCTCGATGTCGGCAGACCGCAAGCACATTATTATGTATTTCAGCGAAGTGGCCAATAGCGTAAACAGTGATCTGTATGCAAGCCATCAGCAGGCAGACGGTTCGTTTACAAGACCTGTAAAGTTGAAGCTTAGTACAAATACCGATGACGTTGGTCCATTTATAGACCCCGATCAGCAAACCATGTATTTCGCCAGCGCCCGCCAGGCACCCGGCCGACAAGGGGGTGTTGATATTTACAAGACGAAAAGGTTAGATGACACCTGGATGAATTGGTCTGAACCCATCAACCTGGGCAAGCCTATCAATACCAGTGCCCTGGATTATTATTTTACCGTCGATCAAGCTGGTAATGTTTTTACCAGCAGAGCAAATAAAGCATTGGATGGGGGTCAACTGGATCTGTACGCATTGGTTCCGAAGACCATCAAAATTAAACTCGCTGGCCTCGTTTACAATGCAAAGACTATGCAACCTATCCAGTCGGCTACGGTTGGTGTCTCCGTGTCTGGCAAGGACCCGGTTAATTTGCAGACATCCGCAGGTGGAAGTTTTGAAACAACAATTGCTGAAACGTTAGCCTATACAGTGGATGCTGCCTCCGCAGGTTTCCTCCCGAAGAAAGAACCATTCACTATTCCGGTGGTGAAGAATGACACGACCATTAATATTGAAATCCTCCTGACCCCTGTTGCCAAAAAACTTATACTGGCAGGGAATGTATACGACAAAAAAACGGAACAGCTGATTTCAGCAAAAGTCGACATTGGTTTAAAAGGGGACCGGAAAACAAATCAATCTTTCCGTGCTGAGGGAGGTAAGTTCGAAAAGGAGATTCCAAAACTCGGTTGGTATTTAGTGAGTGCATCCGCCGAAGGGTATATCAATGCGAATGACAGTATTTCCATAGAGGATGATGGGCTATCACCTTTCACACGTGACCTGTACCTTCAACCTATTGAGGTAGGTGTTACCGTTCGCCTCAAGAACATATATTTCGACTTTGATAAAACTACTCTCAAGAAAGAATCATTCGTTGAATTAGACAAAGTTGTAGAGTTCCTGAAGCAGAACCCCAGTGTTGAGATAGAGATCGCCGGACACACCGACAACAAGGGTGCGGATGATTATAACGTCAACCTTTCCCAGGGGCGTTCTCAGTCCGTGGTAGACTATATTGTCAGTCAGGGTATTGAAAGTTTCCGTCTTGAAGCACATGGTTACGGTGAAGCGTTACCTATCGATAACAACGATACCGAATTAGGTCGTGCCAATAACAGAAGGGTTGACTTTACCGTAATGAAGAAATAATGATTTATGAAGGTTAAGGAGGCCGCCTAAGAGAAGCTCTATGTTACTACATCAGCCGCTCGCCAGGAATTAGTCCAGGGGAACCATACGTATGATCTTTCCCGGGTTTTCGGTAGCAACATATATGTAACCATCAGGGCTCTCAACTACTGCCCTTACCCTGCCGATTTTTTCGAGAAGCTTTTCTTCGTGCACGAATTTTCCATCGCTAACCTCTATACGTGCTACAAGCTGGTGAGACAATGCGCCAACTAGGAGATTGCCTTTCCAGTTGGGATATTTGTCGCTCGTTACCATGGTCAAACCGCATGGAGCAATAGATGGTACCCAATAACGAACTGGTTGTTCCATCCCTTCTTTTTCAGTGATGTCTGTGATAATCGTGCTGTCATAGTTAATGCCGTAAGTAATTACAGGCCAACCGTAATTTTTACCTTTTTCAACAATATTCAGTTCGTCACCACCCCGCGGGCCATGCTCATGTTCCCAAAGAATTCCTGTTGACTTATCAAAGTATAACCCCTGCAAACTGCGGTGCCCATAAGACCAGATTTCTGATTTTGCACCGATTGTGCTAACGAAAGGATTATCAGAAGGAATTTTGCCATCATCATGCAGGCGCAAAACTTTGCCCAGATGGTTGGTCAGATCCTGAGCGTTTTCTCGCTTGCCACGCTCCCCGGATGTAAAGAACATGTAACCGAGACCATCAAATGTTATGCGGGAGCCAAAGTGCACCTCAGATTTGGAGAGCGGTAAGGCCTGGAAGAGTTCTTCCAGATTGGTAAGGGTATTGCCTTCAAGTTTAGCACGCGCGATGACGGTGCCACCACTATCGGCCACCTGTTTTGAATAGCTCAGATAGATCCATCCATTTTTGGCAAAATCCGGATGAAGTTGAATGTCCATTAATCCACCTTGCCCGTGGGCATAGACCGGTGGTACCCCCTGGATCTTTTCTTCGGAGAGTTTGCCGTCTTTAATAATTCGGATTTCCCCTGCTCGTTCCGTAACCAGCGCTCGTCCGTCTGGCAGGAAGGCAATACCCCAGGGGTTCTTCAAATCAGTGGTGATTGTGTCCACTGCAAATTTCTGTTTTTCAGATTGAACAATTGCCCCATTGATAGTTTCTTCTTTTTGAGTAGAACAGGATGTAATCACTAATACACTCACGAACCAAAAGGCATACGATAATTTTTTCAGCATAAATTAATAGTTATAAATCAAAGGTAGAATAAAGTGATGAATACGAAACCATAGACTTTTGTAGCGGTGTAAAAAGGGTATACCTGGTATGCAGACTTTGATGAGCAATCACGATGAAAGTGTCAACCTGACTTTACTCATCCCCGGCGTTGAGACGATTTATGATTTCCACGATGGAAGTGTCATTAATCATCAGATCCTTCAGTATGGCTGTACCTGTGCCTATACTAACAAGGCCATAGGTAACCTGGGTACTGTCGCGCTGTGAAGTCCAATAAACCTGTTCAGCCTGTGAAGCTTTTGATTCCTCCAGATAAAACCGGTCGAAGGGAAGTTCAAAGAAAACCCTAAAAGGTTCATTTGGCGTGATGTAGTTCACGGTCGTTTTAAGATATTGTCCACTGGAAGGCTTCTCGCGGTATAAAGACTCTGCCGTCGCGAACCCAGCCGAATCGGTTGTAAACACAACATATACCTCCTCGCCTGGTACCCAGCCTGCGCTGTCAGCTAACGTCACCGCATTGGCTTCAAAATTCAGGGTTACATACTTTCCACGGAATGGATCGGATGGGTCAACAGGTTGTGTTTTGAACTTGTAGGGAGTGCCATCCCGTACAACTATTTCGCTATCATAAATCATTTTAGCAGGCACGAACCATTGGAAAAGGCACATTGCCAGGAAAAGGGCGGTTGTGAACTTTTTCATTCTGTCTTTTTGCGTTGTTGAATCATATAAAAGTTTGCGGCAAAGAATCCAGCACCTACTGCAATAAATAGCAGGCCCCGTATTACAAAGCTGAGATCTGTGTCGAAAAACCGGCAAAGTATAAGGGCAGTAATGATGAGAAGGCCATAATTCAATATGCCCAGGTGATTTTGCTTTGCTCCGCTGCGGATAGTGCTCACCGCAAAGACGAGGATTATCACATTAACCAATAATTGCGCTGCAGTGGGAGAGCTCAGTCCGATGAAGAATAAAACAATAAACAGAATGAAGGCAAAGGATTTACTATTGACATCGGTAAAATGAGTAGTTCGCAAATGGATAAAGAGCAATACACCGGCAACACAACTAAGACTAGCGGCGACAGGAAATTCTACTCCTGAAGCGACTCCTTCGAAGGAAGTGCCGGACAATTCATTCCAGTACCAATCAAAGCTCAGCGTGAGAAGTAAGACCATTATCCCCAGGCTGCCCACTACCAGGTAGGCATTGCTCAATACCCGGTTGGTTGCGAAAGCCTTTAATTCGCTCAGAATTACAAAAGCACTGAAAAGGCTCAAATAGGCAATCATCAGGAGTTCGCCGTGATTGTCTATAAAGACACCCAGGCAAACCGTTACGGATGTCGTAAGAAGCCAGGAATGAAAATAGAAGAAGTTGTTTTTGTTATCCCTGCGGAAAAACTCAAGGTAATAAAATGGAAGGATCGCAATCAGCAACACCCAATACCATACTGCATAGCCCTGTGAATTAAAATAGGCTACTTCGCAGGCATGCCAGGTAATTCCGCAAATGAACAGAAGGGACGCCATGGAGGATCTTAGCACATATACGATTGGAATAGCAAGCGCCATCCACAACAAAAGGAATTGTCCAAAGTTGCCCTCAATATTATACACCTGGCTAACAATGGAGATACTGATGGCAACGGCGAAAAATAGAAATGTAGCGCAGCCTTCCTGCCACGACTTGCTGTCGGATCCCTTCAGGATCAGGTATCCACAAACTGCCTGGCCAATAAAAAGCGGGACAAATCCTATCACGAGTTTGGCAGTTATTGGTAAAGTGTCCCAGTTGTGTGCGATAATCAGTACGATGCCCATCCCCACCAATAAAGCACCAAGGATGCCGAAGACAATAAAAAGTCTGCTGTTGGATGTGCTGGGTTTGTTTTTATAATACGCTGTAATTTTTTTAGCTGTATCTTCCGATATAACCTGCGCCCGAACTAATTCAGGAAGTTCCTTAAGAAAATTTTTGTTCATCAGCAGATGTCCGTCGACAATTAATTTTAATAAGTAAGACCTTTCTATACTGAATTTAAGTTCACTTCTATTCGGGTTGCGTTAAAAGCTGTGATCTTTATGTCAGTGCCACGGAAATGAAAACGATATTTGCAAGTACATAAATGCCAACTACAACTCTTGCACCCACTTTATTTACCAGCAAAGCCTTATCAGCCTTTCCATTGTCTACGAGTTTAAGGGCAATAGCGGAAACGATGAGTGTCAGCAGAACGGACAAAAACGTAAGCGAGTGTAGCGTATCCACCAGTGTGAAGGAAGACGATTCAGGTAAGAGTGAATCGATAATGTATTTATTACCCACCGCTGCAAACAAACCACCGACAGGCAACCCAAATCTAGGTTCGAGTTCTGACGGGTGAGGTGTGAAGCTTATTATGGCAATCAGGAACGCAATGTACATGCCAATAAAAATTTTCATAAACAGTCCCCAGGCATCGCGTTCAATATCCATTTCGATATTAAACGTAGAGAAAACCTGACTTTCGGTAGCGGCGTCGCCAAAGCCGGTTTCATAGTCATTGTCTCCTGCTGTAACCCTAAAGTTTCTTATTGCCCATCCATCTATAGCTTCCTTTTCATCAAACTGACTGCCCTTTGTGTCTGGCACAAATACCAGGTTCTTATTATCAAACAAAGTATTTTCAATTTGAACCTTAAGGTGTTGTTTATCAAATGGGAAATCCTTTACGTCCCACCTTTCCTTCATTACACATTTCATTTTCATAATGGTCCACGCATTTTCACCCAGACTGTCTTTAATAATTTCCGGAGGTTCAATAGATTTTGCATTGGGGATGTCGAGTTGAGCGGAGAAATCAAATTCCGGGTTGTCATAAACAAACCACAACCAGAACCTGATGGTGTACTCCTTTTCGTGAAAGTTGATATCATGTACACTGATCACATACGCACCGACCTTGACAGTGTCAGGGATTTCGACTGGTAAGGATGGAATTGAGTTCTGTGCGGCTATCGAATAAGAAAGTAAAAGAAAAAAAGAAAGACTAAATGCGCTTTTCATAGTTCGGAAACGATGACTAAATTAATTTTTTTGAGGTTATTATTAAAGCAACACGAACAAAAGATCATCGCCCGTTCGTAACTCGTGTTTTTGTGTTATTTTCGCGTCGTTAAACCACCATGATCATGTATCCCGGATTGTTTCATACCCATTCCCTGCTCCGTTATTTCATACTTATCGCCCTGATTGTTGTTATCGTAAAGGCTCTTCTGGGCCTGGTCAATAAGCAACCGTATAGCAAACTGGACAATAAGCTTGGGTTGTATTTGTTCATTTTCACGCACATGCAGTTGTTGATAGGCCTAATCTTATATGTTGTCAGTCCTTTCGTAAAATTCGGATCAGAGACCATGTCAGACAAGACAACCCGGTACTGGACCGTTGAGCACCTTACGGCAATGATCATCGCTGTTGTATTGATCACCGTGGCAAGGATTTCACTAAAACGAATGACTGGTGATGAAGCCAAACACAAACGCACATTAATTTACAATGCCTTGGCGCTTGTGATAATAATAGGAACAATAGTGATGAGCGGAAGAGGGCTTTTTACTTTTCCAGGAGCGTAGCCACTCATTAAGTCCGCCACTTATTTTTTTCGAATTGTACACCCCACAGGTCTAACTTCCGGTGTCTCAACTTTCTGATTAGTGAGCATGATATCTATGGCATCTTTTAGATAGGAATGACGCACATCGGCCTCAACCTGGGCATTATCATCTATTGCTCCGCGATAGACCACTGAAAACTTTCCGCCATTGTTTTTTAACAGGAATGCCTGCGGGCTTTTACTGGCGCCCAGACTTAACATGACGGTCTGATCTTTATCGGAAAGATAAGGGTGTGTAATTCCTATTTCCTTTGCTTTTTTCGCCATGTTGTCTGGCGATTCTGCAGGCTCTAATCCCGGGTTTATCAGTAAAAGGGGAACCTTGTCCTGGAAATCGTTGCCGAGTTTATTAATTCTAGCGCGGTAGTACTCATCATAAGCACATACATTGCTGGTGAAGATGATGAGTAGTCCGGCACATGAAGGGTACGTATCAAGGGATACTTGTTTTCCGTTTAAAACATTGGTAAGTGAAAAGTTTGATACTTGCTGTGCAAATGCGGGTAATATGGCAACCACCAGGATGATGGCTATTATCATTCTTCTATTCATAGTATTGTTCTTTCGTTGAAGACAACAACAAAGTTTGGGTAAACGATATAGTGTAAAGGTAAAACCCTTTCCGTACCTCCAACAATAATTCTGCCACGAATGTCACCTTCCGTATGCAGCTGAAATGGCTCGATGATAAGGTTTTCGGCAAATACGAGGTTCTTCTGTCCATGTACTTTTACCAGGGTTTCTTTGGCACACCAGTATATACAATGTTTGGTGATATTGTTGCCCGCATCACTTAATTCAACCGGGCTAAAGATTCTTGGGGCAATGCGCAGTAATTTTTCCTTTGGCTGCTCGAGATCAATTCCTACAGATTCCAGGGTATCGACCAATGCGGCAACATACGGATAGGAATGACTCAATGAGAGGTGGAAATCGTAACCCTTGGGGAAAGGTTTACCATACTGATCCTTTGTGATACCCTGAAAAAGCAGTCCCATTGAATGCAATACCTCTTTTACAAGCACACGTCCCGCGAGCCACTCCAGCCTTTTATTTGGATTGGTTATCGTGGCAGAAAGCTGCTCCCATTCGCGCACCTCAGCTATAAGGGAGCCTTCATCTTCTGTAATCCGCCAAAGTGCCCAGGTACGGTCAGGTGCTGAAACAATTTTTTCTAAAGGCATGAGGAATAAGTTTCCGAAAGTAAGAACTTTCGGAAACTTATCAGCACCGCATATTGAAAGTCAACGTTGAGAAACTCCACACATTAGCAGGTCATCGCGATTGTGTCTATACGCTTCAGGGGTCTTCAGATGAAGGCCTGGTGTTTTCCGGATCAGGCGACGGCATGGTGGTCATGTGGGACCTTTCAAACCCCGAATCTGGTCAGCTTATCGCGAAACTGCCAAACTCCGTTTATGCTCTTCACCATCATCCGGAAAGTGATTTGCTTATTGCGGGTCACAATTATGATGGAATTCATGTTCTTGACTGGCAGAATAAAAGAGAAATTGGTTCGTTAAAACTTACGGAGGCGGCGATTTTTGATATTCAATCGTATGGTCCAAATCTGCTGGTAGCTACTGGTGAAGGCAAACTTATCAAGATTGACGCCAAAAGTCTTGTCGTGACAAAGCAGGTTAAGTCATCCGAAAAAAGTGCGCGAACAATCTCCATCAACAGAATTCGTGGTGAGGTTGCTGTCGGCTACAGCGACTATAGTATCCGTGTTTTTGATCTGGATGATCTGGAGGTGAAATACGAGTGGAGGGCGCATACCAATTCCGTGTTCACGGTGAGATACACGCCCGACGGAAAATCGCTCATCAGCGGATCGCGCGATGCACGACTGAAGGTGTGGGATGCTGAAGCCGGATACCTCCAGGCGGCTGAGGTAGTGGCACACCTCTACGCGATAAATCACCTGGATTTTAGTCCAAATGGCAAACATTTTGTAACTTGTAGCATGGATAAATCCATTAAAGTGTGGGATGCTGAGAAGTTGAAGTTGTTGAAGGTAATCGATAGAGCCCGGCATGCAGGGCATGGAACTTCTGTCAATAAAGTCTTGTGGACGTCGTATCAGGATCAACTGCTCAGTGCCAGTGATGACCGCACTATATCAGTATGGAATCTTATTTTTTAAACATAATTTTTTATGAGAGTAACACCATTGGACATTCGTCAGAAGACCTTCGAGAAAAACTTTAGAGGATATGAAAAAGATGAGGTAAACGCTTTCCTGCTCACCCTTTCCCAGGAGTGGGAGCGGATACTTGATGAGAGTAAGGAAATTCGCATAAAGCTTGACGCCGCTGAACGGGAGGTTACTAAACTCCGGGAAGTTGAAAGTTCGCTGTACAAGACGCTAAAGACGGCGGAAGATACAGGGGCAAACGTAATTGAACAGGCCAGGAAGGCTGCAGACCTTCATCTGCGGGAATCTCAGATGCACGCTGAAGCCATATTGAGTGAAGCGAAGACAAAGGCCAGGAATGCAATTGAAGAATCTGATTCCCGTGCGAAAGAGATTTTGGCCGAGATGGAAGACAGGCTTAAAGCACTTGTCGATAACTACAAGGCCATGGAAGTTTTACGTGATAATTTACTGACGAACGTGAAACACATTGCCGCCGATACGCTGGATCGCGTCGAACGCCAGCGTTCTACTGCGGATGAATTTGATCCTGATAAGCACCTGGCGATGGCGAAACGCGAGGCCAAGCGAGTGGCCTTTCCAAATACCAATATGCTTGAGTTTGAAAAAACCGTTCGTTTGGAACCTGCCCCTGTCCGCGAGAGGGAAATTGTTCTGGAGGAACGAACGATACGGGTGGAGGCGCCGGTGAGGAAAGTTCAGAAGTCCTTTTTTGACGAAATTGGATGAACGGAAAGGTCGCACTGGAAGGGCTTGAGTTTCATGCCTTCCACGGAGTATATCCACACGAGCGTGAATCGGGAAATTGGTTCGAAGTTGATATTTCCGTAGAGACAGATTTCTCCCGTGCAGCAGCTTCTGATGAATTGGTAGGTACTGTCAACTATGAAACTCTCTTCCGTATCGTAAAGGACGAGATGGAGCAACCTTCCAAATTGCTTGAGACAGTGGCTGAAAAAATTGTAAGTGATGTTTTTTTGAATTTGCCCACTGCCATGTCGGTGCAACTGAAAATTTCCAAACTCAATCCGCCCATTGGCGGAAAGTGCAGGAAGGCTACGGTTAGTTTAACCAAGCAGAGAGGTTAGAAGAAAGAAATTGGTACTGCTTGTCGACTAACAATGTATGTTCAAATATTCCTTATCTTATTTTGATAGGACTGTTCATCCGAACTTTGTTTGGTCTCTTTTCATCGCCCCGCTCTGGGTCCGCCAGCTGGCGGACGAGGCCCTGCTGAAACATGCTGCAAGGTTAGTTACCAGAAAATTTTACAAGTAGGATTGGAATAAACTACTTATTCTATGCCTGACTTTTCAGGATTGTGCCCGGCTTTGGGATCGACAAACATAAACCCACGGGTGTCTTCTCCTTCATAGAAGTCGATTTCCTTTCCGATTACATACATCGTGTGTTTTTTGTCAACGTAGACGGGAATGTCACCTATCGAATAACTCAGGTCGGTGTCTTTCTTTTTATCGAATCCAATTAACATCGAAACTCCTCCACATCCACCCCCTTTAACCCCAACTCGCAAACCATATTCGGGAGGAATATTTTTCGTTTTTAGAATCTTAAGGATTTCCTCTGCAGCCCGAGGCGAGATAGTTACCGGATGAAGGCTTTCAAACATTTTATATGACAGTGATTTGCGTCTAAAATTATTTAAATTTCAAACACATTTAGGGCTAAAATAATTCTATGGATGCGCTTGTTGAGTTAATAAAGGTTCTGGTTCCAGCCTCAGTGGTGTTATATGCCGCCTACTTGCTGGTTAGAACGTTTATTCAGAAGGAAATTGAATTGCGGAAGCTTGAGGTTCGAAGCCGGGCGATTGAAACGGTACTCCCCAACCGGCTGCAGGCCTATGAGCGAATGGTTCTTTTTCTGGAACGGATGGCTCCCCAAAACCTGCTCGTAAGGTTAAATTCTTCCAGTATGCCGTCGCGTGAGTTCCATCAGCTGTTATTGAGTGAAATCCGTAACGAATACAATCACAATGTATCGCAGCAAGTCTACATTGGTCAGGAAGTTTGGGAACTAATCAAGAATGCTAAGGAGGACCTGATTGTTTCCATTAACGATGCGGCAAGCGAGATGAACATGGAGTCTACTAGCCTTGATCTTTCAAAAAAGATTTTTGAAAAGTCGATCAACAAACAAGTCGATCCGCTGGGACATGCCTTAATTGAGCTGAAAAAGGAAATCCAGCAAACATTTTAAAGGAACTAAACCGTACATTTTTTTCGTTTTTGGATCGTCCCTTGCTGAGGAAAGTTATGAAAGGATCTATGAAAAATACCTTCTTTGATGCTGCGATGGGTCAGGCATCCCGGTTAGCGGGCAAGCCAGGCAGAATATTAGCGTTATTGGCCAGATTAGGAACCAAAATTAATCGCGGCCATTGGTCCCCGGTTCAGCGGCAAATGATCAAAGATAAGTTTGTGGTCCTGGGCAGGATGGCAAAGGCTTATGCCCTCGGACGGTACCGGGCTGTGCCCTGGAAGACGATATTGATCTTGCTAGCCGCTGTAATCTATTTTATCAACCCAATTGACCTGATTCCGGATCTGATCCCGCTGCTTGGATTTACCGATGACTTTGCCATTCTTGTCTGGGTTTATAATGCTATAGGTGCAGAGGTTGACAAGTTTATGGAGTGGGAACAGTCGCAGGCAGTCGCGGTATGAGAACAGCTTTGGTTGCGGGAAGCACCGGACTAATTGGAAGGCAACTTCTTCAACTGCTATTGAATAGTCCGGACTATTCAAAAGTAATCGCACTAACGAGGAAAAATTTGCCGAATCATCCCAAGCTGGAGCAAGTCACAGTGGAAGTTGGGTCAATTTCTGAAAAAGTAAACTTTCTGAAGGCTGATGACATATTTTGTTGTCTTGGAACTACTATGGCAATGGCCGGATCAAAGGAGAAATTTTACGAAATAGATTTCGAATACCCGGTTGAACTTGCCAGGGTAACCCATGCAGTAGGCGCCACCCAATATCTGCTGGTATCAGCGCTCGGCGCCAATAAGGATTCATCTTTGTATTATAACCGGGTGAAGGGCGAGGTCGAGGAGGCTATTTCGGCAATAGGTTTTGACAGTATACATATATTCAGGCCGTCGCTGCTGCTGGGCGACAGGGCTGAAAAGCGTACCGGTGAGGATGCTGCCAAGTTTTTCTATAGGGTTTTTGGATTTCTTATTCCAAAAAAATATCAGGCAATTGAATCGTCCCGGGTAGCTGCAGTGATGCTTCACTTTGCCACCGAGTTTAAAAATGGTAAATTCATTCATGAATCTGTTGAAATGCTGGGTTTTCAGATACCCGGTTCTAAAACCGACCGTCAATAACAATTCCGCTACAACATGATTGCGGTTGTTCAGCGTGTAACGACAGCGTCAGTTACTATTGGCGGAACCGTTAAGTCGTCTGTTGGAAATGGGCTCTTACTACTTGTTGGTATTGAGGACGCAGACAACCTGGACGATATTGACTGGCTGGCATCCAAGATCGTTAATCTCCGCATATTTAATGATGAACAGCATGTTATGAACCTAAGCGTTAAGGATATTGACGGTGAGATTCTTGTTGTCAGCCAGTTTACCTTACAGGCGAGTACAAAAAAGGGAAACCGGCCTTCTTACATCAAGGCTGCTAAACCCGAAGTGGCGATTCCATTGTACCAGAAGCTTATTGAAGCACTGGAGTCAAACCAGGGTAAGGGAGTTCAAACGGGAGAGTTTGGCGCTGACATGAAAGTCAGCCTTCTAAATGATGGACCTGTAACAATAGTCATTGACACAAAGAACAAAACATGAAACGAGTTGAACTGGTATTTGGCGACATTACGTCCCTGGAAGTAGACGTGATTGTCAATGCTGCAAACAATAGTCTGATGGGCGGAAGTGGTGTGGATGGAGTTATTCACCGCATGGGTGGGCCCCAGATATTGGAAGAGTGTATGGCAATTCGAAAGCGACAGGGAGGTTGCCCTACAGGCGAAGCGGTGATTACAACAGCAGGTAACCTAAAAGCGAAATTTGTGATACATACGGTCGGGCCCGTATGGTCGGGAAATGATCGGGAGGAGGAGGAAAGGTTGCTGGGTAATGCATACAGGAACAGCTTGTCCCTTGCCGTGAGCAACATGGTAAAGACGATTGCGTTTCCGAATATCAGCACCGGTACCTACAGGTTTCCGAAAAAACGCGCTGCTGAAATTGCTATTCAGGAAGTAAGGACTTTTTTGGCTAAAGATGATTCTCTTCTGCAGGTCATTTTTTGTTGCTTTGACAAGGAAAACTTTGATATCTATATGGAACTTCTCGGACCTTGAAACTTCATCTTAGTTTCATACCCGTCCGTGTTGCAGAAAAATCCCGTAATTACACACCTCACAGACCTCTACAATAAATGACGCGACTGAAATTATTACTAGTACTGCAGGCGATCGGAGTGAGTTTAATAGGGTGGTTGCCACAAAAGAGTATAGCCCAGAACCGGTATGGACTAGACCCTACAGACCTGACAGAATACAGGCGTAGTGTTAAAGAAAATCCCGAGAAAGAGTTAATTGACCTGGAGCAATTTGTCCCGGGACTAGTGTTGGATATCCGCTATGCAACCACGAATAACTTTACCGGTGAGAGGATATACAAAATGGCAAAGGCCTTTGCTCGAAAGCCAGTAGCCGAAGCGTTAAAAAAAATTCAAACCGATCTGAAGGCGCAGGGACTGGGCATAAAAATTTTCGATGCCTATAGGCCGTATAAGGCTACCGTAAGGTTTTATGAAGTCTATCGGGATACCACTTACGTTGCATCTCCTTACAAAGGGTCGCGACATAATCGCGGGTGTGCACTTGATCTCACGATCATCGACCTTAAAACAGGGGAAGAACTACAGATGCCAACCGGCTATGATTCGTTTAAGAAAGAAGCCTGGCCGACAACTCCGGTGAGTGATCCCGTAATACGAAAGAACCGTACATTACTGATCACGGCGATGGAGAAGCATGGGTTTAAAGTCAATAGTTCAGAGTGGTGGCACTATGACTTTGTAGGCTGGAAGAAGTACGAAGTTCTTGATATCGATTTTGAAGAGCTGGTGCCTCAGTAGATCAGCGGAGCGTCCTCAGATACTTGAGACTTTTAAGTATTTGTTCTTCTGAGCGTGAAGATTCATCTTCAATAAAGTAATGTTGAATTCCGATTCGTTTTGCTTCTGCCATAACTTCAGCAATACCGACATCACCTGTACCCAGAACTACATTGGATTCCACACTGGCCTTTCCGTTATCGCTGTTACGGGTACCCTTTTTGCGATCTTTTAAATGAAGCATTACAAAGCGGCTTGCGTGTTTTTTGAGCACGGCAACAGGATCCTGTCCGGCTTGTTTTACCCAGAAGACATCCATTTCGAATTGAACAAAACGCTGATCAAATTTTTCAACCATATAATCAAACAGGGTTCCGTCCTTGTACGGTTTGAATTCGTATCCATGCGGATGATAACAGAGTAGCAGACCATTTCGGGCCAGAATTTTTCCTGCAGTGTTAAAGACTTCGGCAGCGCTGTCGACATCTTCGGCAGTGAAAGTATCGCCATCGTGTGGAATCCAGAATATAACTACAAATTTTGCTCCATAGGCTCTTGCTTCGTCGGCAAGATTCTGTGGGAAATTTTTGAGTTTTTCATAGTCGCTGCCGTAGCTGATAACTGACATTTCGTTTTTCGCCAGGACCTTTATAAACTCCGGAAATGATAAACCATACGTTCCCATTATTTCAACTTCCTTAATCCCGATCTTTCTCACTTTATCCATTGTTCCGGGAACATCCTTGGCAAATTGGTCACGGAGACTATAGAGTTGTAATCCGAATTCCTGAGCGCTGAGTGAATGTATGATGATGGTACAGAAAAGTACCAACATGTTAAATTTTAGGAGACACCGCGCGGAAGTATGCCTGCTTCGGGCTGGAAACCGAGAATGCAGCGAAAGAGAAATCGAATCCTTACTGTTCTGAAGCATAACATTTGAAGTAAGTCACAAAAGTATAAAAAAACGCCATTGAAAAATGGCGCTTTTTGTAAAGGAAGGTTTGTATTTTATTTATGGACGAAAAGTGGGGTATTGGCTACGATGGTAATCAGATCTTCATCTACCACATTCTTCTTTTCGTCCGCCAGGATCAGGAAGTTTTCATATAATTGATCCAATTCGGGTTTAGATGGCTGATATCCTAATAATTCAAGTCGATGTTTCAGGGCGGCGCGACCACTTCGGGCGGTGAGGATAATAGACGAGGAAGGCACCCCAACATCCGCGGGGTTGATAATTTCATAGTTCTCGGAATTCTTGAGGAATCCATCCTGATGAATTCCTGAGGAGTGTGCAAACGCGTTAGCGCCGACAATTGCTTTATTTGGCTGTACGGGCATACGCATCATTTCCGAAACCAGCGTGCTCATTTCGTACAACATTCCGGATTTGATGCCGGTATGCAGGTCCAGATCTTTGTGAGTTTGAAGGATCATAGCGACCTCTTCCAGCGAAGTGTTTCCGGCACGTTCTCCGATGCCATTAATCGTCACTTCAGCCTGCCGCGCGCCACTCATTAACCCGGCAATCGTATTTGCCGTAGCGAGCCCCAGGTCATTGTGGCAATGCACGGAAATGACGGCCTTGTCTATGTTTTTCACGTGGTCAAACAGATACTGAATACGTTTTCCATAAAGGTGTGGTAAACAATATCCGGTAGTATCAGGAACATTGACTACATCAGCTCCGGCGTCAATTACGGCTTCAACAAGCTGCGCCAGAAAGGCCAGGTCAGCACGACCAGCATCTTCGGCAAAAAACTCGACTTCATATCCTTTATTTTTCGCATAGCGCACAGCCCATGTACCCTGCTCCAGCACCTTCTCCCGGGTACTATTAAATTTGTGTTTGATATGTATATCAGATGAACCAATGCCCGTATGAATACGACCGCGTTTTGCATGATGCAGTGCTTCAGCGGCAACATCAATGTCCTCTTTTTTGGAACGGGTAAGCGCGCAAACCCCTATTTTCACCGCCTTTGAAATTTCGACGACAGAAAGAAAGTCGCCGGGGCTTGAAATCGGGAAACCAGCTTCGATTACATCTACACCTAGTTGTTCGAGCTTCCGCGCAATCAATACCTTTTCATCGGTTGATAATTGACAGCCTGGTACCTGTTCTCCATCCCGGAGTGTTGTGTCGAAGATTTGAATTTTGTTGCTCATACTTTTTTGTTTTTGAACTGTGTGATATTTGTGTGTGATATTTTTAATACTTGTCGCTGATTATTTGGTATCAACTGTCACTAGCATTCTGATATGGTTACAGACAACATTTCCCATCACATCCGTACCCAGTATTTTTTCATGTGCCGTGGATGAATCGGCAATATCGCGTGTCCGGTATCCATCTTTGAGGGTTTGTTCCACTGCCTTAATAATGGTATCCGCTTCTTCCTTGAGACCAAAGGAAATATCCAGTAACAGGGCTGCCGAAAGAATTGACGCCAAAGGATTGGCAATTCCTTTTCCGGTGATGTCGTGGGCACTTCCGTGAATGGGCTCATATAGGCCAACCGTGTCACCAATTGATGCCGACGCGAGCATACCCATTGAACCCGCAATTTGTGACGCTTCATCCGTAAGGATATCACCAAAGAGATTTCCGGTGACCACTACATCAAAACTACACGGGTTTTGGATCAGCTTCATCGCCGCAGAATCGACAAACATATGCTCAACTTCCACATCGGGATATTGTTTCGAGATTTCCTGTACTACTTCCCTCCAGAGGCGCGAGCTTTCCAGCACGTTTGCTTTATCTACAGAGGTTAGTTTTTTCTTCCTGGTCTGGGCTGCCTTAAATGCTTTATGGGCAATACGCTCTACTTCATACCGGGAATATATCATGGTATCATAGGCCGTATTTTGATTGTCTTTTCGGCCGCGTTCACCAAAATATACATCACCGGTTAATTCACGGAAGAAAAGAATATCGGCGCCTTTCAGCACTTCAGGTTTGATACTGGAGGCCGCGAGCAGCTCATCAAAAAGTTTGATGGGGCGAAGATTGGCATACAGGCCAAGTTCTTTCCGCATTCTCAGAAGGCCCTGTTCCGGACGAACTTTCGCTGACGGATCATTGTCGTATTTGGGATGTCCAACAGCGCCGAAGAGTATGGCATCACAATTTTTGAGTTTGGCAAGGGTCTCATCCGGTAAGGGATTTCCGGTACTCTCTATTGCCTCATGACCGATGGATGCATAATCAAAAACAAAATCATGTCCGAAACAATCTGCAATCTGCTCCAGCACTTTTTTGCCGCTGGTAGTTACTTCTTTGCCAATACCGTCTCCGGGAAGTATGGTAATTTTTTTCTTCATCCTTTTAATTAGTGTGCAAGTTCAAAATGTTTGATTTCATCTCTCAGGCTTAATAAATAGTCGATATCATCGTAACCATTCATCAGGCATGTTTTTTTATAGGCATTGATTTCAAATGATTCCGATGAGCCATCTTCGAGGATTACTTTTTGTTCGGACAGATTCACCACAATTTTCGTATCGGGTTTTTTATCAATGGCTGAGAATATTTTCTTCAGGAACTCATCCGAAACCTGAACAGGAAGGAGAGCATTATTCAGTGCGTTGTTCTTAAAAATATCTGCGAAGAAACTGGAAATTACTACCCTAAAGCCGTAGTCAAATATCGACCAGGCAGCATGTTCCCGGCTGCTTCCGCACCCAAAGTTTTTTCCTGCAACCAGTATTTTTCCTTCATACGTTGCGTCGTTTAAAACAAAATCAGTCTTCGGAGTCTGATCACTGTTATAGCGCCAGTCCCTGAAGAGATTTTCACCAAATCCTTCGCGTGTTGTAGCTTTTAAAAAACGTGCGGGTATGATCTGGTCGGTGTCAATATTCTCGATTGAAAGAGGAACCGCCGTACTGGTCAACGTTATAAAATTTTCTTTACTCATGAATATAGTTGTCGTTCGTCCTGTTAAAAACTATCCACTAATGTTCTTACGTCGGTAACCTTTCCGGTAATTGCCGCTGCTGCAGCACTTAGCGGGCTCGCCAGGAAAGTCCTGGATTTTGGTCCTTGCCGGCCTTCAAAATTCCGGTTAGAAGTACTGATACAATATTTTCCAGCGGGTATTTTATCTTCATTCATTCCCAGACAGGCAGAACAGCCCGGTTGTCTTAACTGGAACCCCGCTGCTTCAAAGATTTTATCCAGCCCTTCTTCACGCGCCTGATTTTCCACTTGTTTGGACCCCGGCACGACCCAGACTTCAACTGTTGATGCTTTCTTTTTTCCTTTTACCATCGAGGCCACAAGACGAAGATCTTCTATACGTGCGTTGGTGCAGCTGCCGATAAATACATAATCCACAGATTGACCAAGAATTGGTGCGCCTGGTACAAGTCCCATATACTCCAGTGACTTTGAAAAGGAGGTATGCTCGCTGATATTTTTTAATTCGCTTACAGTAGGGATCCGGTCCGTGACCTTTATGCCCATCCCTGGATTTGTTCCATACGTAATCATTGGTGCGATGTCAGATCCATCAAAACGAATAATTTCATCGTAATGTGCACCTTCATCAGATTTCAGCTGACGCCATTGTTCTACCCGCCGATCATAGGCTTCTCCCTGTGGCGCAAACTTTCTTCCCTTAATATAATTGAAGGTTGTTTCATCCGGTGCGATGAGACCGCCACGGGCGCCCATTTCGATACTCATGTTGCAGATTGTCATCCGTGCTTCCATAGAAAGGTTACGAATTGCATCGCCAGCATATTCAACAAAATATCCGGTGGCGCCACTTGCGGAGAGTTTTGAAATGATGTAGAGGATTATATCCTTCGCAACAACACCTTTGCTTAGCTTACCATTAATTTCAATCAGCATGGTCTTTGGCCTGTACTGAAGAACACACTGAGTTGCGAGCACTTGTTCCACTTCGCTGGTGCCAATACCAAATGAAATGTTGCCAAAGGCTCCATGGGTAGAAGTATGGCTGTCGCCACAGACAATCGTCATGCCGGGCAATGTCAGTCCAAGTTCCGGTCCGATAATATGAACAATACCCTGATAGGGGTGACCCAGATCGTACAATTCAATACCAAACTCGGGACAGTTCTTGCGCAGGGTTTCTACCTGGTGGCGCGACAGTGCTTCCTTGATGGGAAGATGCTGATCTATAGTCGGCACGTTGTGGTCGGCGGTAGCTGTAGTGCGGGATGGATTAAATACTTTAACACCGCGCCTCCGTAAGCCATCAAAGGCTTGCGGACTGGTAACTTCATGAATAAAATGTCGGTCGATGTATAATGCATCGGGGTATCCTTCACTGTTTTTCACGATGTGCGCGTCCCAGATTTTATCAAATAGTGTTTTTGCTTGTTGCATTTTAGTGGAATGAAATATTTGTCAAGCGTGTAACAAGTGTTAGTTTGCTCTCTGCTGTTTAAAATGAAACCGCCCCGTCCTGAAATATCGGGACGGGGCGGCACCAGTGCTGATTTATTAAGTCATCTCATAGGAGATGTATAGTAATCAAGTATGTAATTTATCGAGAGGTCTTAAGAAGCACGAAGATGAAAAAACTTAAGTCTAGCATCAATAAATTGTTAAAAAATTTTTACTTGAACTAACGAGTGATTGGTAGCGGAAACGTATTATAGACTTGGATTATACATCAAGGGAATCGTAAACGACCACTTTGTCCCACAAGTGAGCGCAATCGGCTATAAACTTTTGATGAATAGCATGGTCCTGGTAAACTTTCTGTCCGGCGAGATCATCAAAAAACATGAGTTCAGAAGCATGGTAGCTTGAATCAACTACCGGGCGTTTCTCCGTGCTCGCAGGAACACCAATATGCATCTTGCGAATCGTTTCAATTTTCCGAAGTGTCTGCAGACCTTCCAGTAGCTTGGTCAGATCTTCCTTTGAGTCAGGGTTCTTCAGCCAGAAGAACACATGATGAACGAGTTGTTTTGTATCTTTGGTTTCCATAGTCATAGCTGAAGTGGCTACGCTTGCGCCTAATGTCACCGCGCTTGCGACGAATGTCCTTCGGGTTTGTTTTTTCATAAGTAGTAAAATAGTTGCGTGTAAGGCAAGTTGTGAATCCGATTTCGGACCCGAAGGTAAAAAAATCAACTGATTATTTCCATAGCCTCATTGGAAGGATCCGGCAATACCGCCGTGCCTACTTCAAATAAGAGGGCAAGGATATTCCTTCTTTCAAAGCCACATCGGCAATAGGGTGTTTACGCTCCAGCACCATTGGCACAACACCTGCCCAAATATCCGATTGATAATCCTCCTCGTCATCTTTCGGCGGACCGGTCCTGATTTTTGCCGAAGCCTCTTCTATTTTGAAAGCGATCAGCATGGTGGATTTCCATTCTCCTGCCGATGGTTTGCGCACATCATTCCAACGGCCTGGCTGAACTTTATTTGTAAACACCTCCAATGCTTTGTATAGCTCGTCGGGATTGTTCACCACTTCGGCCACACTGAATATCACTACCGAACGATAATTTACGGAGTGATGGAAGGCCGACCGCGCAAGTACTAATCCATCCAGATGCGTTACGCTTATGCATACGGGTAATTTTTTCTCCGCCAATTCCCGCATATAGGAACTTCCAACTGACCCATGCACGTACAACCTGTCGTCTACCCTGCAGAAACCGGTAGGAATCTGGAAGGGTTGATTATTCCGGACATAGGCCAATGTGCAGAACAATGCGTCGTCAAGAATGGCGTAAACCGTTTCTTTGTCGTATGAACCGCGTTTAGCCAGGCGGGTAATTTCAGTTTTCTCAGTTACTGGAAATGTGGCCATCTTATTCTGATTTTCTTCGAATGACAAAACAATCCGGAAATTTTTCCATACCAATTTTCGGATAATATTCCGTGGCGGCCGGGGCTGCGAGTAGGATCAGCATAGTGGACAGTCCTGAAACTATGTGGGTTTCATCAATTAACCGTTTGCCAATTCCCTGCTTCTGAAATAAAACATCTACAGCCAGGTCGGAGAGGTAACAGCAGTATGAAAAATCGCTAAGTGCCCGGGACACTCCGACGAGTGTTTCATTACTCCATGCCGTTACCACGATGTTTGCATGATCGAGCATGGATTGAATGCGTTCCGTATCGTCTACCGGTCTGCGTTCATCTAATGTGGAGCGCTTTAGCAGGTCAATAAACTGCCCGGCAGAAATTTTTGTGTTATAGCTATATGTAATGATTCCAGAAGTCATTGCTTTGAGTTAGTAATTTGAAGAACAATCTTCCCAAACTGATCGCCGGTTTCCATTCTGTGAATAGCTTCTTTGATGCTTTCCAATGGAAAAATTTTGTCAATCACCGGCTTGATGTTTCTACCTTCAACGAAGTCGAGCATAGACAAAAACTCGTCGCGTGTTCCCATCGTTGTGCCCAGTATGGATACTTGTTTCCAGTAAAGCAGCCGGGTTGAGATATCGGTTATGTTACCAGCTGTTCTTCCGAAGTTGACAATTCGTCCACCGGGTAAGGCTAGTTCAATAAGTTTCGAGAATTCACTGCCTCCTGCGCTATCAATGATGATATCAAAACCGCCGCCCGATTCCTTAAGTGCCTTTTGAGCCCATTCAGGGTCTTTATAGATAAAGCCACCCAGCGCTCCAAGCTCTTTTGCCTTGTTCAGCTTTACTTCCGAGCCGGATGTAACATACACTCGGGCCTGGTAACTCACAGCAAATTGGAGAGCCCATAATGCAGCCCCTCCGCCGATACCCGTGATTAGTACTTTGTCCTTTGCACGCAAACGGGCTTTGGAAAAAAGGGCACGATACGCGGTAAGTCCGAGAGTGGTATTGCTGCAGATTCGGCGAAGCTTAAATGTTCCGGCTTTTCAAAAACATATTTCTTCGAGATAACGATGTAATCACTGAAGGTACCATGATCCGGGTATCCTAAAATTCTGAACGAATTCCCCTGCACCAGGGGATTCGTACCCCAGTCCAGACTTGGATTAATGATTACCTCAAGTCCAATCAATAAGGAATCGGCATCCTCGCCAACGGCTTCAATAACTCCACATCCGTCAGAGCCCATAATAACTCCGCCCGAAGGCACATTGTCGATTTCTCTCCACCTCCAGACATCCAGATGGTTTAGTGCAGCATTATGGAGCCGCACCAATACCTGATCTTTCACAGGTTTGAATTTTTTTATTTCCTGAACAACAAGTGGGCGGTCTTTGCCATTAAAGAAAACTGCTCTCATAAGACGGAAGCGTAAAGATTAGGATGTAGGAAGTAGAGCATTTGAATGAAGGTTCAAATGCTCACTATAATTTTAGAAAGTTTCAAATCGCTCAGGAAGGAATAATATAATTCCATCCATAAACATCCGGTTCAAATCCCAACCGGATATTGTTGAGCTTTTGTTTTACCCGCTGCTGGAAACTTTCCGGACCCGCTACCGGCAGGTTGTAGTCGGTGCCATGAATATTTATGGTGGCGATAGGCGATACAACGGCTGCGGTACCTGTTCCGAATGCTTCCGTGAGCGATCCGTTTTTAAAAGCTTCCTCAATTTCCGCAACACTGACTTTTCTTTGTTCTACGGTCATTCCCAGTACTGGCGCCAGGGTGAGAATAGAATCACGGGTTACACCTTCAAGTAATGCAGACGTCAATTTTGGGGTAATCAGTTTTCCATTTATGACAAACATAACATTCATCACACCAGCCTCATCAATGTATTTATGTTCTTTTGCGTCTGTCCACAATACCTGGTCAAACCCTTCCTGGCGTGCAACCTGGGTAGGATAGAAGGCACCGCCGTAGTTTCCTGCGCATTTGGCAAAGCCTGTTCCACCTTCAGCGGCCCGCACAAAAGTTTCTTCAACTTTCAGACGTGTCGGCTTGCTGAAATACGCTCCTGCCGGGCTCGTCAGTACAAAGAATTTAAAATGATCGGCGATCTTCACACCCAGTCTAGGCTCGTAGGCAAAAACTACCGGACGAAGGTATAATGAAGATCCATCGCTGGTAGGTATCCATTCCTTGTCAACGTCAACGATAGCATGCAGGCTTTGAATGAATAATTCCTCCGGGATTTCGGGCATACACATTCTTGCCAACGATTTATTTAAGCGTTCGCTGTGTTTCTGTGGCCTGAAAATGCAGATGTCGCCGTTCTTGTTTTTAAACGCCTTCATCCCTTCAAAAACAGACTGTCCATAATGCAATGATAGCATGGCGGGTGACATCGGGATATCTCCAAAGGGTACAATGACCGGTTCCTGCCATTTATTATCCAGAAAATCGACCATCAGCATATGATCGGAAATATATTTACCAAACTCAAGGTTGCTGAAGTCAACATCTTTGATTCTGGACTGGGCGATTCGTGTTACCGGGAATGAGGTCGTTACGGTTGTCATATCAATGTTCAATTAAGGAGTGAATTTCATCATTATCTTCAAATATTCCGTTTTCAGATTAAGATTTTGTCATAGAATCGGGGCCATTGCGCTTTATGGGACTATTGGCGAGGCATGCACCCCTCCCTTTTCCGGATGTAATCTGTTCAATACTCCGAAACCCAGTTCTACATCCTCTTTTTTGGTCAGCCAATTGCTGATAGCGGCCCGGATTGCCGGGGTGCCCTTGTATACCGTCGGGGTGAAGAACACCGTGCCGTCATCACGCACCTTCTGCAGAAATACCCGTATCATTTCCTGGCTAACCGTTTCCTCATTTAACGTAAAACAAACCACATTCATTCTCACGGGGGCTAATAATCTGAACACCCGCGAACCCTTGATCAGCTCACCAAAATAACTGGCGGCCTCACAATTGCGTTCAACAATTTCCCGATATCCCTCTTTTCCGTAAGCCATCAGCGTAAACCACGACGGCAATGCTCGGAAACGTCTTGAGTTTTCGGGTGTATAGTGAAAATAATCCTGACTTTGTGATGCGTCACTCAGGTAGGCAGCGCTGTTTTGAAATACTTTCCATTGAATTGTTTTGTGCCTGGTGAATTGCATGGCTGCATCGTATGGAACATTGAGCCACTTGTGAGCATCGATGGTAATGCTGTCGGCACCGTTTATTCCATTCAAATAATGCGCATATTTTTCTGAACAGCCAGCAAACCCACCAAAAGCCGCATCGACGTGTAACCAGAACCTGTGGGCAGACTTTAATTTTGAAATCGCCAGCAGGTCGTCAAAATCAACGGTATTGACAGTGCCCGCATTGGCAACGACTATGCAGGGCTCCGGGTTGTCTGCCAGGTATTTTGAAAGTGCCTGAATGTCGATCGCTTCACGATCGCGCAATGTATCGATCTTTACCAGGGCGTTTCGTCCGATTCCAAGCATGGAAAGTGATTTCAGAATGCTGGAGTGCGGAGAGGCACTCAGAATTCTTAACGGGATGTTGTTTGTCAGGCCGTCGTTGCTGAAGTCTACACCGGATTGTTCTCCCACCCATTGCCGTGCCAATGCGAGTCCTGTGAAATTCGAAAGCGTTGCTCCGGTTACAAAAGAGCCAAAATATTCGTTATCCAATCCGAACAGTTCTTTGAAGAAATGAATCGTTTGCCTTTCAATCTGAGGGGCTATGGAGTCATTGCTTCCACAGGCATTTTGATCGTAAGCACTCACCAGCCAGTCACCGGCCACTGCGGCAGGAGTTGATCCGCCAGTGACAAAGCCAAAATAGCGGGGGCCAGCGCTATTTGTAATTTTGTCCGCAAAATTCTTTTCAAAATAATCCAGCACAGCACTTGCGCCGATTCCTTTTTCCGGAAGGTTATTCAGCACGATATCAGGCATAAATTTTCCTGGGGAGATTTTATCCTGGTTGGCAAAATAATCTTCCGCCAGTTGCTTCGTACGGCTGAGTATATGCTTAATATCCTGTTTGTCTTTTAATAAAGATGAATTCATATAATTATTAATGCGTCCAGCAACTATTAGTGCGCCGCTTGAGTTAGTATAAAGTTTTCTTCATCAGGAGATCCGTCTGCAAATCGTTTCCCAGCAGAAAGGGGTGGGACCCGAATTTTTCGAATCCCCACTTTTCATAGAATGAGATAGCTCTTGGGTTATGTTCCCAAACACCAAGCCATACCACTTTGTAACCTCCTTGTATTGCCCGGTTCATGCAGGCCTCCATCAGTGAATGCCCTACTTTTTTGCCGAGGTATTCTTTACGGGAATAAATCCGTTCAATTTCAATGTTGTTTTCTTCATATAAACCTTCCGGCTGTGCCCGCCTTTTCATTTTTGCATACCCAACAGCTGAGTCGCCATCAAGCGCCAGCAAGTAAATAGTTCCTTCTTCTTTCAATTCAAGTTCCAACCTGCTGGTCGTAAAATTTTGCTCGAGATAGGACTGCATATCTTCCTCTGAATTATGGGATACGAATGTCTCGTAGAAAGTTTTAGCGCTCAATTCAGCCAGTAGCTGAGCATCTTCAGGGTAAACATTTCGTATAGTTATTTTTTCAAACAATGCCTTATACGTTCAATTCCATTTTAATATTACTTCGCTTGTAGGGTCCGTCAGCGGGTATCTCAACAAATCCCAGTTTTCGATATAATTCTATCGCAGGAGCCAGAACCGTGTTGGAGTAAAGTATGATTTTTTTTGCCCCGAGTTCCTTCGCTTTCTTGATGGCAGCTTGTCCAAGTGCGCTTCCGATTTTTTGCCCGCGGTATTTCTCATCGACCGCCATCTTTGTAAACTCATAGATTTCGCTGTCCACCCGTTTTAGTGCTACTGTTCCGGCGATCTCACCATTGCTCGTTGCCATGAGGATAGCTCCACCTTTTGCGATAATATTTTTTTCAGGGTCTTGCAATACTTCTGCATCCACAGGTTCCATCCAAAAGTACTGTTCTATCCACCGCCGGTTTAGCTTTTCGAACCAGGGTTGGTGTCCGGATTCATATTCGACGATTTCCAGCACTACATTCTCCATGGATTGCGATTGGTTGATTGAGCACCCTTCAGGAATTCTCCGTCGATAATGAGCAACTTCACCCCATTTTTAGAATGCGAACGATGAGAACTCAGACCATCTGATACCATATAACTCATACCTTCCGACAGCGTAAGGACGTGACCATCCGAAAGCTCAGAAATCATTTCTCCCTCCAGGCAGAATACAATATGGCCCTTGGCACACCAGTGATTTGCCATATAACCTTTTGAGTACTCGATCAACCTCATACGGAAGCGCTGGTTTTCAATTATCTTCCAGCGGGCTACACCAATTTGGCCGGCATGTTCGGTTGCCAGGATCCTGTTCCAATCTATCGTTTCAAAAAAAACCGGTTCCATTATTATTTATCTTGTGAATTGAGCTTTCCATACTTTACTAAGGTGATATCCCCGGTTAACGATGTAGATACCCGCCACGGTTATGATGATGGCAGCAACGATGGCGGCGTTTAACTTTTCATCTAAAACAAGCCATCCAAGTATTACCGCCACAATGGGGTTCACATATGCATACAGTGACAGAATCGTCATTGATAATTTGCGCAATGCATAAGAATAGCAGGCATAAGCAATGACAGAGCCAAAAACTACCAGGTAGGAAAGAGCCATAGCGGCTTCGCCTGACCAAGATAAATTCGAATAATCATCGAACAGCAATGAACAGGGGATAAGCCAAAGTCCACCGAAGAACATTTGAAGTGACGCATTCAGAAAAAGATTTCCTTCAGTGCCTCTCTTTTTTAACCAAACGCTTCCGCCGGCCCAGCTTATTACAGCTACAAAGATCATGAAGATTCCTGTCTGATATTCCAGCCTTGAAAATTCCTGGATATGTTCTCCGAAGATCATTACTATTCCAACCAGGCCGACGAGGACACCTAAAACGATGGGCAGGGTAGGCCTCTCTTCCCGATTTGCGGCGAGGTTTATGAGTATTACCGCCATAGGCATGAGTGAACATATGATTGCGGCGACACCGCTGGGTATGAGTACTTCAGCCCAGGCAACCAATCCATTTCCCAGCGTAATCATAAAAAATCCGGCGATCGCCTGGCGAACCAAAATCTCTCGCGTTGGCCACATGGCTTTTCCCAGGGTAAGCATAATCACCCCCAGAATGCTGCCCGAAATGAGTTGGCGAAGCAGTACAAAGAAGAATGGTGGGAAATGCTGTACCGCGATCCGTGTGACAAGATAGGTCGTTCCCCATATGATACAGATGGCGGCAAGTGCGAAGTAGGCGATGAGTAAATCTTTTTTCAAAACCGTGATCGGTTAATGGTTAATGGTGAATCGTGTGAGTGGGTGTGGGGGTGTAGAGAATATAAATTGAAATGTTGCTCAAAACTTGATATTAATACGTAAGGAAAACAGTTTCAGTTTCGTGAATTTTGACCAGATCAGTTTATACAGCTTCAGAATTCCATACGATGTGCGCGCGTTCTATCGAGTTAATTCTGATTCGTCACGTTGCAGTTTGTTCGATTACTTTTTATTTAAGTAAATTAAGTATTTAGACAAAAGGATTTATCCTGTAAATATGGAGACCATTAATCCTTGGTCTTTTGTCTCAGGTGGCTATGAGATTACCCAACGTTGTGCCAGAACTTTCCAACGAACACGCGCGAAGATCGGCGTTATCGATTCATAGGCGGGACTGTATGCTATTTGCAATGAATAACTTTAGAACGGAGAGCAGGCAGAAAAAAAGTGCCTTCATATAACCGGTAAAAAAAATCCCCACAGAATCCTGCGGGGATCACTACACAAAACCCAGTAACCAACTACACTGTTAATTCTTCTACTGATTCGTATTCTTTCACGGTTGTTTGTCTGTTCTGATCCGTCCTCTTTTTTTGAGTGGGGAAGAATCGCTGTACTACAAAGTAAATAATTAATGCAGATAAGACACCCGTTAGGAAATCAGTCAGGGGTACCATTACCGCGGTGTAAACCATCATGGCCATCTCGAATTTTCCGGTATCTACTACCTCTCTGATTTCTCTCCGTTTAATCATATTACTAGCTACCCATAGTAAAATACCACCTATGCACGCCATGGGAATGAGTTCCAGAAATGGCGCCAGATAATAGGCCATCAGTAATTTCAACACTCCTTTGAAGTAACCAGCAAGCGGAGTCATTGCTCCAGCCTTGATACTTGTTGCCGTGCGTGCTAATGCACCGGTACAGGGGAAGCCATTTACCAGCGGAGTTATAATTTGAACAAGCCCCTGACCCCAAAACTCCTTGTCAGGGTTAAAGGGTGTCTTTTGGTTATTGGCCAATTTGTCGGCCATGGATGAGCACAATAAGCTCTCAATACCAGACACAAAAACGATAGCAACTACAAAATAAATAATGTCAACAAGAACGCCCATCGTAAAGGTTGGCATGCTAGGCCCGGTGAATACAAAAAAGTTATTGGGTATTGTTCCATAGATATCGCGAACGAGTATAACACCCTTATCACCAAGAAAGGCAGCGGTAACGGCGGTAGCGATACCGATGGCGATGAGTGGTGCTGGAATAAAAATGGAAACTTTTAGTAACCTTCGGGTGAGGATAAACGTGCCAATACCAATAACTACGGACCAGATATTTGTTTTGGAAAGGCTGTTGATCGCCAGGCTGAAATTGTGCAGCAAGCCTCCCTTGATATCCTCATCCTGCCCAAGAGTATCTTTAAAACTTTCAATTCCCAGAATATCTTCAAAATTCGTGAGCGCAATAGCGATAGCAATGCCTACTGTGAATCCAACTACAATGGAGTTGGGTACCAGCTTGGCATATTTACCAAGTCCTGCCACACCCATGAGCATGAGAACTATGCCCGACAGGATTGAGACAAATACGAGAAACCCGTGGGCCTCTGACATTGTTCCACCATTCTGTTCTCCGTATTTTGCAATCAGCGCCGCGATGACCGGAATGAACGCAGCGGTTGGGCCATAGACCTGATACTTTGAACCCCCAAAAGTTCTGCCGACAATGCAAGCGAGGGCCCCGGCAATAATACCTTGTTCTGGCCGAAGGCCCATGGCCATGGCGAATCCCATTGCCATGGGAATGGCCGTAAGGGCAACTATTATTGCAGCACTGAAATCGCGATATACGGTTGTTCGCCAGTTACCTGGTTGTAAATCTTCAAAGCGGCTGTCGAAAACAGTAAAGAACAGCTTTAAGCGGTCGCGTACGGTTAATACTTGTGGTGTATTGTTCATATCTGTCGGGTTTGCTGTTTGGTTAAAATTTATGTTGGCTGAAAAACAACTCAGCTAATTGATTTTTTTCAGGGACACCTGCAGTATTTGGCCATGCCACTGTTTTGACAGGCACACTTGCATGTTGAATAAATGGCATTGGGTCGAAGCTGCGTTTATTGACTAGTTGCAACGAATAGTTTTCCGGAGTAATGATTTCGTCAATCATATTGCCTTCAATAAAATTGTTAAATGCACTCTGTGTGGTGCCATTGAAAATTTCAATCCGGGTTGAGTTGATGCGGGAGGCATATTTATTACAAATGATTTTGCAGGCATCCTGAAAGTCTGGATTAACCAGCGATTTAATAAGTTCCTTCTTAGAGAAGAACAGAAGTTCAGTAATGGAATCCGATAAATGAACGCAGTGCAGGAATACAATATTCACGCTTTCACTTTCAACCGATTGCGCTGCTTTCTTAAATAAGTTCAGCGATTCAATGGTAAAATCAGTAGGGATAAGTATAGTTGTCTTCATATTTTATCGGGTATCAATACAACACCTGGCTTGCGACGAATACATGCAAGCATAACACACGAGTATTAGACCGGTCTAAGAGGGGGATTAGAAAGTGATTAGAATAGAGAAATAGGATGATTGACCTTTTGGATGGTAAAAAGCTCGGATGAATGGCGGACTAGTTGAACGTAGTTGTCACTCAAGGCAAGCCCGGGCCGCAGAAAAAAATAGTTTTAAATGTCAGGAAAGCGTATAGTTTCCAATAGGGAAGGTAAGCTGGACCGTAGTGCCTTCGCCAACCTTCGAGGTAACCGATATTTCTCCCTGGTGCAAACGCACAATATTTCGCGCAAGTGGCAGACCAATTCCATAGCCCTCGTACTCTTTCGTATTGGATGCCCGGAAGAATGGATCGTAAATGTATTTAAGTTCCTCTGCTGGTATCCCGATTCCGGAATCTTTGACGACGACAACAACTTTATCATCAGCGGTGCCGATTGATAAGATAACAGGCTGGTTGTTGGAGTACTTGCACGCGTTGCTGACGATATTACTGATGGCCAAGTGTAGTAACTGTTCATTGCCTTTTATTTTCAGCTTCTCAGGACTCTCAGGCATCAGACTGAGATTGATCTGTACTTTATTCTTAGCATTTATTTTATCTATTGTACTCTTGACATCCCACAGCAACTGGTCGGTTCTCACTTTGTCGAACTTCTGTGTCTTTCCATTAAATCCGGTTTGTGCTAAAAACAAAAGCGACTTGGTAATTTTTTCCAGGCGTTCAGCTTCGGAAAGAATTATATTCAGTGAATCAACATATTCTTCTGCTGTGCGATTTTTAGCCAGTGTTACGTCCGCTTCACCAATGATGGTAGTCAGTGGTGTACTTAATTCGTGAGAGGCATTACTTATGAAGTTGTTCTGAGTCTCAAAAGATGTCTCCAGTCTGTCAAGCATATTATTGAAGGTAATTTCCAGTTCGCTAATCTCATCATTCACTTTGCTTGCATCCAGTCGAAGGTGCAGGTTATGAGTTGAAATATCTCTTACCCGCTCTGTAATTTCCTTCACAGGTGTAAATACGTGCTTCGAAAAAACAATTGATATGGACAGCGCAAACAACGATGCAATGATAGTACCTACCAGAAAAATATTGCGCAAGTAGGTAAGGTGGTGCGAATTGTAATAGTTGTCGGCAGACACAACGACAACATAGGTACCTTTTCTTCCGGTGTACTTAATTCCGGAGTAAAAAGTATTATTTTGCTGGTGAGTAGCCTCGCCATTTATTAAAATACTTTCGAAAAAAGACAGCGGCAGAGCATGTGCCATGGCTTCATTTTCAAACGTTTTATTTGGCGTTATTTCGTAAAAAAATTCCTTTTCTCCTGGGAGTCTTTCCAAATGCAATTCCCGGACTTCCTGCAATACGGCTGCGCTGGCTTCTTCGTTGTCCAGCGCGGCCTTGGCTGTCACTATCCCCCTTATCTCCAGACGCTTGTAAAAATCGGTAAACGAGTACCGAATTATAAAAAAGTAGACACTTGCGCTCAACACAAGAATTGTTGAGAGCGAAACCAGGAAGAAGATGGCTGCTATTTTAGTTTGGGTTCTCATCTGTCTCCTTTAACACGTAGCCCATACCAATTACCGTATGAATGAGTTTTTGCCTCTTGTCCCGATCGATTTTCTTTCGTAAGTAGTTTACATAAACATCAACCACATTCGTTCCCAGGTCGAAATCAACACCCCACACACGCTCCAGAATATCCAGGCGCCCGAGCACCCTTTTTGGATTTTTAAGAAAGAGTAAAAGCAGGCGGTATTCGGTGGAGGTGAGAGAAATCGTTCGTTCACCTCGTGTTACGGTCTTGGTGTAATTATTTAGCACCAGGTCCGCTACCTGGTATATTTCGCTTTCAGTCTGGGGTGATCCTGGGGTGGCACTGGTTAACTCTGTCCTGCGCAGAAGTGTTTTGATACGGGCGAGTAATTCGATAAATTTAAATGGTTTGACTAAGTAGTCATCAGCTTCAGAGTCCAATCCAATCACTACGTTTTCGGATGTACCTAAAGCAGTGAGGAAGAGAATAGCTATCCGTCTGTTATTTTTCCGGATGTCGCGGCAAACTTGAAGGCCGTTTATATCAGGCAGCATGATATCCAATATTATCAGATCAAAGGAATTTGCGAGTGCCATCTGGAGGCCTGTATTTCCATCAAAAGCAAGACTTACTTCATAGCCCTCTTCACTTAACCCTTTTCGGATGAAAGAAGCTACATTCGTTTCATCTTCTACCACAAGTATCTTTTTTGCCATGTATGCAGGTAGTTAGTTTTTCAGCAGTACAAACTTCCGCGTCAAGTTGTAATTATTGAAGTCTAACTTTAATCGACTTCACATACTATAAACAGTATCAACTGCACGAATGTTACTATTGATCTGGAATCGGAGTCGGAAAGGAAATACACATAAGGTTTCTTAGTGAATACATTTTAGTACAACGCTCGGTATTGTCCCAGCAGGTTTTATGTTAATGGCCTTATGGATACATGAACTGACCAGGTTCGTGATTGAATCTTATGTTAGGTTGAGGATTGGTGAGCGCTAACCAATCTCTTTGCGGGCAACTTCCATGTCAATTTCTTTCTCCCATTTGGCGATAACCACTGTAGCAACGGTATTGCCGATCAGGTTGGTGATAGCACGGGCTTCGCTCATGAACCTATCGATACCCAAAATAATGGCGATGGATGCTATGGGAATATTCCCTGTAATTGGGAGTACCGCCGCAAGCGTGATGAATCCACTTCCCGTTACGCCCGCGGCCCCCTTTGAAGTAAGCAAGAGAATTAGTAGCAGCGTAATTTGATCGGAAAGCAGCAAGGGTGTGTTGGTGGCCTGGGCTAGAAAAACGGCGGCCATCGTAAGGTAAATAGAAGTCCCGTCCAGGTTAAAGGAATATCCTGTTGGAATGACCAGACCTACTACGGATTCGGAGCATCCCCCCTTTTGCAGTTTTGTAATAAGACTGGGCAATGCTGCCTCAGACGAGGAAGTGCCCAATACAATCAAAATCTCTTCTTTAATAAAAGACAGCAACCGAAACAGATTGAATCCGAAATAGCGGAGTACGCCGCCCAATACTATCACAATGAATAAAATGCAGGTGATATAAAAGGATATCATCAATTGTCCAAGCGAGGCCAGTGAGCCCAGGCCAAACTTGCCGATCGTGAAAGCCATTGCACCCAATGCACCTAGCGGCGCTACTTTCATAATAATATTAATTACAGCAAACAGCCCTGATTCCAGTGATTTGATTAATTGCATAGCGGGCAGTGCTTTCGCTCCGATTTTTGAGAGAGCAATTCCAAACAATACAGCAAAGAACAGTACCTGCAATAGGTTGCCGGTGGACAGCGCGTTGACAATATTTTCAGGGATAATATGAAGCAGAAAATCAACCGTGTTGGTTGCTTTGCTTTTTGTAATATATTCGGCAACGGCCTGAGGATCGAGGGTAGAAGGGTCGATGTTCATGCCAACGCCAGGCTTGAGCACATTGATAACCACTAAGCCAATGATGAGTGCCAGCGTGGTAATAACTTCGAAGTAAATAATTGCTTTAAGGCCTACACTGCCTACTTTTTTTGTGTCCTGCATGCTGGCAATACCGCTCACAATCGTGCAGAAGATCACCGGCGCAATCATCATCTTTACCAGTTTGATAAAGCCGTCTCCGAGGGGTTTCAGGCTGATGGCAAACTCTGGAAAAAAATAGCCCAGGGCAATTCCGATTATAATGGCGGCAATTACCTGGGCATACAAACTTTTGAAGACTTTCAGCATATTGATCGGGAGTCAATATAAAGTAAACAAATCAGATCAGGAGCTTACGGCGCTATCTTTGTACCAAATCTTCCTGTGATTTTAGTGATTGCATCTGTTTCCGTCGGGTGATTAACAGGGCAAAGAATCCCAATGCAAAGAAGACGATAAGGGCAAGTACGGAGTTTTTCATTCCCAGGACTTCATCAATATATCCGAAGGTAAATATCCCAATGACGATGGCGACTTTTTCTGTCACATCGTAAAAGCTAAAGAATGAAGCAGTGTCCTTGGTGACTGGCATCAATTTACTGTACGTACTCCGGCTCAGTGATTGTATTCCTCCCATGACTAACCCAACTCCGGTAGCAAGCCAGTAAAAATAAAATTCGACCTCCTCTCCGCCTTCCTTCAGTGTCGCGATTGTGTAGGCAGATCCACAGAGTACTATCCAAAGTAATACGACGCACATCAATACGGAAAGGTTTCCGTAGATGCCTGAAAGCCGGGACATCAGGAATGCGCCGAATACTGCAACCAACTGAATTAATACTACCGTGATAATAAGTTTGTTCGTAGGCAGCCCTAACATCTTGCTGCCGAACATGGTCGCTGCAAGCATTACCGTTTGGACACCCATGCTGTAAAAGAAGAAGGCTGCCAGATACCAGTTCAGAACACTCATCTTCATAACCTGTCTCCAAACTTTTGCCAACTCCCTAAATCCTGACGTTAAAAAATTTCTACCTTGTTTATCGATTACCCCGTTGCCTTTGGGTAGCCATTTGAAGGTAATTTGGGCAAAGCCCATCCACCAGACACCGACAAGTAAAAAAGTAATTAGCGGGCCGGAAGTTTTATCGCCTTTGCTCATAAAGTAAAGGACCAACCCGAATCCGACTACCTGCAGTATGACGCTGCCGATGTATCCCATCATAAAACCTCTTGCACTTACCTTGTCGCGGTCTTCCGGTGCTGCAATTTCGGGTAGATAGGAATTATAGAAAACCAGACTGCCGGCATATCCGATTACAGCCAGCATAAAGCATACAACGCCCCAGACGATATTGGATCCTTCAAACCAATAGAGTCCCATGCACGCAGTTCCTCCTACATAACAAAAAAACTGCATAAACTTCTTTTTATTGCCTTCGCTGTCAGCGATAGAAGATAGGATAGGCAGCAATACGGCCATGGTAAGGTAAGCTGCTGCCAGCGTATAATCGTAGAGGGCGGAATTTTTAAACGTCCTGCCCAGAAATGGAACACTATTTTCTCCATGTGCAGCCTTTGTCACCCCCAGAAAGTAGATAGGGAAGAAAGTGGTTGTAATCACCAGGTTGTAAACAGAGTTTGCCCAATCGTACATCCACCAGGCCTGAACTGTTTTTTTATTGTCGAGCTTTAATTTCATACGCGGGTAAAAACATGGGGAATATCAAGTAAAGATTTTACTTTTCATAGAGCAGCCTAGATCCAGGAAGAGTATGGGTTGGTTGTTGTTACTTTTCACGCCTGTCAAATCTATATCCAAGGGAGGCGTGATATACAAACCCGTCGGAGAAGTCGGTATTTAATTGTTGCCGGTCATCGCCAACTCTGATGAGAACAGTGCCAAAGGAAATTTTATCGTCTTCGTCGTATACCCGATAGCTTCTTCCCAATGAATAGCCTACCCGTGCCTGGACAAAAAGGGACTTTGTCAGGTTATACTTCAGGTAGGTGCTGAATTCATTGGAAGCTTTTACCACGTATCCTCCGGTTTCCGACGCTGGCAGTTCTGACAGGTGATAGGATCTTACTAATCCGGTGAAATTCAGGCCTGCATATACTTTGTTGACGAGCCTGACGTTCATGTCGGCCAGAAAGGGTAACATCAGGTTGACCTCAACTTTCTCATCGTTCCTTAGGTAATAGAGACCCAACAAGGGTGCTACAAAAGGACCGGACAATTCTGTATTAAAATATACTCCAATCTTATAATTCAGGTTCTCCCGTTTGGTATATTTTAACAGGGCTATACCACCCAGCTGAAAATCTTTCCATGTAATGTTCTTAAAGTCAGATGCCAGTTTTGGTAAAAGCAGGTAAGTACCCGACCACTTTTCTGAATGTTTCTTCGACAAGCCAACTCTGACTCCGGCCACAGAAAAAGTTTCTTCAGGCCCCGTCTCAAAAAGTTTGGTTTGAATCCTTTCGTAAATCAACCCCGTCAGGATGGCGTCATTTTCGTTTATGACGACGGGCACGGTAATGTCCAGACCGAGTTCCTTGATACGTGTATTTGAATCGCTCTGCTCAAAGTAATTCCGGTCGGTAGTGGAATAATAAAATCTGGCAAGCTCGACGTACCGTTGACCGATTCCAGGCGTCGTTGCCAGGACGAACAGGAGAAAAGACAGGCCAATACCCTTTTTCATTTGGTGTAGATGCGATTATGATTCAGAAATCTATCCTTCGAAGGAGATTAGAAGTCTTATTTCAAAGATGAGTAGCAAATGAGGACAGGTGTTAGCAGAATTCTGTCAATTCGTAACACGTATGAGTCATCTCACCTTAATCAATACTGGGACTTACGGGTATTCTTATCATGGGAGGTGTTGTCTGCCCGAACGTCCTGCTTCAACTCATTTTATCCGGTCAATCCGGGCATTGAAGTTCGTGCTACTCTCGATGCCATGGCGATTTTTTCGAATTGATTTTACTTTTTGGATTTAAACAGTGATCGATGCACGAATAATTTCAGGAAGCACGAGTAGTGTTGAAGTGCCGGCATGTCATTTCATTTAAAAGTTTTTTGGACCCAACAATAATTTGACATCTTGTATGAAACCTTCATAAAAGTTTGTATTACAACATAACTAAGTTATATTTGTAAGTCGATTTCATGAAGATTTTTTTAGTTTACATGATGTTGACTTAAATTTTTTCGTAAACCAAAACAAAAAACGCTATGGCAAAAACAGCGAAGAAGGCCGCAAAGAAAGCAGCAAAGAAACCTGCTAAGAAGGCTGCTAAGAAAAAGAAGTAATCCGTTACGAATCTTAGTTAAAAAAGGTTGTCAGTTTACTGGCAACCTTTTTTATTGAAACTATTCTTTTCTAAACATAAAGCATATAAAGAAGAATACATTTAAAACACTCTGTGATTCAAGTATTTAGCATCATTCTGTTTTATTCCATACTTTTCTGAAGCAATTGAATTTTGGTTCAGCTCGCGCTTCATGATCAACCTTAAAATCTTAACAAAACTATTTCTCTCCCATAGCTCACTGGTACTGCTGACGGCTTTGGCAATCTCTTTTATTTTCTATACGGTACTAAGCGATGCATTGCTTCAGCGAACACTTGACCAGCTTTCGTCTATAAATATTCTAAAAAGGGACCTTGTTCAGAGTTATTTTTTCAGGTCCCAGCAGAACCTGGAAGCGCTGCTGGTCGAAAATAAGTTTACAAAAATTTACAGTGAGCTTACGGAGCACCCCGGCCTTTCCGAAGAAAATGGGGACCTCACTGATATTGAAAACCTATGCACGCTGTATAATTTTAAGAACATCCATGTTTTTGACACGCACCATAGACAACTTTTCAGTACAGATGAGGAGATGTATCCGGAAGGGTTGCTGAGAAGAATTGATTCAGCTATTTCCATAGCGCCGGGTCAGATTCACACCATTGATGCATCACATAACTCGCCGGACCACCATACGTTGCTGTTCTATTATGTTCCGATCCTTGTTGAGGGAAACCTGGTCGGGATTGTACTTGTTCAGGAGAACTTCCAGAAAATTCAATCCATATTGTTAGAGACGACGGGAATGGGGAACACCGGTGAGTCTTATGTTGTAGGATCTGATTTTACCTTGCGCTCAACATCCCGCTTTTTCCCGGATAGTCTTCCCGGCCTGATTGGAGTTGATACAGAAGCTGTAAGAAATTCATTTCAGGGACGTTCCGGTCAGGGTATCATTAAGGATTATCGCGATGTATCAGTATTGAGTGCTTATAGCAGTGTCCAAAATCCTGACCTAAAATGGGTGATTATTTCGGAAATAGACGAGGCCGAGGCCATGTTGCCGATTCTTAGCTTGAGAAATTATTTCATCGTTATCACTCTCTTTATTATTGTCCTGACCATCGTAATAACTTATTTTTTGTCGAATGCCATTGTCCGCCCCGTATTACAATTGAAGGATATAATATTAACCCTCTCAAAGGGCATGACCGTACCGCATAGTCAGCTTAAAACTTCAACAGACGAGATCGGTGAAATGGCTCAGGCAATCCGGCAACTGACGACCGGCCTGGAAAGAACAGCATTTTTTGCAAGTGAAATTGGTTCAGGAAACTTCAACACCCATTTCACGCCGCTAAGTGAGAAGGATCAGCTGGGATTAGCACTCTTGCGGATGCGTGATGAACTGCAAGGCTTTCATGAAAGGGAATTAAAATTAGCACGCGCACGCGCGGCAGCCTTACTCGAAGGTCAGGAGAATGAACGAAGACGTATTATTAAGGAGCTGCACGATGGGGTAGGCCAAATGCTCACCGCAATTCGTATGCAGGTGGACTCACTCGAAAGTGAAAAGGAGCGCAGAGAGGAGATCAAAGCCTATATTAATGAGGCTATTGCCGAAGTGAAGCGTATTTCCTACCATGTTATGCCACAGGCTATTGTTGACTTTGGTCTGGAGGCAGCTTTGAAGGGATTGTGTGATACCATTAAGAAGTTTTCATCCCTCTCGATTGATTTCCGGTATATTCGGGAGTTTGAACACAAGCTTGATTTTGAAATCAGCATTGCAGTTTTCAGAATTGCCCAGGAAGGGCTCAACAATATCGTTAAACATGCTGGCGCAACGACGGTAAACCTACATGTTTTGGACAAGGAGGATGAGCTCTATTTTATACTGGAAGATAATGGCAAGGGATTCGATGAGAAGGAATTGGTCAGTAATCCAGGGTCAGGCATGCGAAATATCCGGGAACGTGTGGTGTTGCTGAACGGAACAGTGGAAATACATACCGCTGCTGGTAAGGGAACGACCATCGAGATTCATATCCCCGTCTAACAAAGAATAGGATGAACAAAATACGAATACTTCTCGCTGATGACCATCCGCTCATCCGGGCAGGATTTAAATCCCTGCTGGGCAAAAACGATCGGTTCGAGATTGTAGGCGAGGCTGAGAATGGAAAGGAACTGCTGGAGTATGCGAACACTTTATTGCCCGATATCGTTTTGTCAGATATTAGCATGCCACTGATAAACGGACTGGATGCCCTGGAGCAGCTTGCCGATCTTCATCCCTCCATTAAATTTATTCTTCTCACGATGCACGAGGAACGTGAGTACGTTCTCCGCGCCCTAAAAGTCGGGGCATCGGGATACTTATTAAAAAGTATAGAGCGGTTTGAATTGGAGCGGGCAATCATTACGGTATATGAAGGGGGAAAATACTTTAGTCCAATGGTTACAAATATTCTTGCCGATGCGGTGGCCAAACCTGAAGTGATTGATCACGCTGATATTACACCCCGCGAGAAAGAGGTGCTTGAGTTAGTAGCAAAAGGAAATAGCACCAAGCAGGTAGCTGATATATTGGGTATCAGCGTGCGAACTGTTGAATCCCACCGAATTAACATGTTAAAAAAGATGAAGGTCAGTAACACGGCTGAATTGATCAAAAAAGCCTTAGATATGAAGCTTTTAACATAATTCGGCTGAAAACCCGTCGGTATCAGTATAAATACGGATGCCAAACCGTTGATTTTCCTGATGACGGCAGGCCTTTATACTCCGTTTATTTGTATAAAACCAAATGAACGAACTATGAAAAACGGGATAAATGGTCTAACAGTAAAAATGGTAGCAATAATGCTATTCGCAGGATTCAGCCTCGCATTAACGACTTCATCTTCTGCTCAGGCACCAGCCTGGACGGTTTCCAAAGGTGTGCAAAAGGTTTCTAATAAGAAACAATTTGAGGACAAGGAACTTACGAAGTCGCACATCACAGCTGCGACAGTGGATCAAACCTGGGTGAGTTCAAAAGGTGTGAGCAATATCGGGAGCGAAACAACTGTTGCTGAAGGAAATATTCCTTCAAAAGGAACTCCTGCATGGACCAATAGCAAAGGAGTACATCAGATAAATACTAAAGACAAAGCAGCGATCGAAGACAAGAACCTGTTTAAGTCAGGTCCCGAGATCACCAGACAGGGGAAGTAATTTTAGATCACAGGGGTTATAGGCTGTCCGTTTTACGGACAGCCTTTTTTTGTGACGAAAAGATGAGAAAATTTATGGAGGTATATATAGAGAGTGGTTGTGAGGAATTTATTTTTTGAAACAGTTTCATTTTTTTTAAATTTGACCAGATCAGTTCCTGACTTGTCAACGTTAGAGCCAAATACCAAAGGGACTACCCTCAAATGATTCACTGATATGCCAGAGGTATTCACAAAATCGGATCACAAGTATTCCGAGGTAGCCGAGCGTATTGAAACGCTTATTGAAAAGGAAATTTTTAAGGTTGGAGACAAACTCCTGTCGGTTCGGGCATTGAGCAAGGAACAGGGTATAAGTCTTAGCACGGCATTTCAGGCCTACTACGTCCTGGAAAGTAAAGGTCTGATAGAAGCGCGTCCGCAGTCCGGATATTATGTTAAGTATTCCCCGGAACATATACTGGACATGCCAAAAGTAAAGGAACCGCTTGATGATGCACTTCCCGTAACGATTGATGACATGATCAACAGTGTTTACGTGGATTTGAATTCAAAGAGTTTATTGAATTTTTCCATGGCAGCACCCTCCATTGAACTGTTACCGACAGCCAAATTGAATAAGGCCGTGGTTCATTCCCTGCGACAGTCAAAAACAAGTTGCCTTCATTATGAACATATTCAGGGTAATGTAACGCTGCGTAAACAGATTGCCCGGCAGGCCTTCAATTGGGGAGGTAGTCCCAGTGAAGAAGACATTGTTGTTACGGCAGGTTGTGTGGAGGCGTTGTCACTATGTATCAAAGCAACGACAAAACCTGGCGACGCAGTCGCAATTGAAAGTCCAACCTACTTTGCCATTTTTCAATTGATGGAAAGTTATGGTTTGAAAGTGGTGGAGATTCCTACCGATCCCGTATTGGGTATGGACATTGATTACCTGGCACTGGCTATACCCAGATTTAACATAAAGGCATGCCTTGTTGTCAATAACTTCAATAATCCCCTTGGCAGCTGTATGCCGGATGAACGCAAGAAGCAATTGGTCGAAATGCTGGCCAAAAGGGAGATACCACTCATTGAGGATGATATTTATGGAGAGTTGTATTTCGGAAAGACCCGGCCCAAAACCTGCAAGACGTTTGATAGAAAAGGATTGGTTTTACATTGTGCTTCTTTTTCCAAGTCACTCGCTCCAGGCTACCGGATTGGGTGGACCATACCGGGGAGATACAAGGAGCATGTTATCCGATTGAAGCGAATGCATACGGTCTCGACCAATACACTGGTGCAGGCAGCGGTGGCCGATTTCCTGAGCAACGGCCGCTTCGAATTACATTTGCGGCATTTGCGTAAAGCATTGCACACACAATCTCTCCGGTATATTCAGGCGGTATGTGAATATTTTCCTGAAGACACATGTATTACGCGACCACAAGGTGGGTTCACTTTATGGATCGAAATGAATAAAAAAATAAATGCCTATAAACTTCACAAGCGCGCGTTGAAGTACAATATTGGGATTGCTCCCGGGCAGATATTCTCTTCGCAAGGTCGGTTTGAAAATTGTTTTCGGATAAGTTATGGGGAACCCTGGAGCCCAAAAATAGAAGATGGCATCAAGACACTGGGGAAACTGATGAGAGAATGGCGGTAGTTTTTCTGTTGAAATGAATAGCTCCTCAATCCACCTCTCGTTTTCGCTTCTGAATGGAAGGATAAATTCCGGGGGCAACAAAGGCGTTGACCATATGGCACATGTAATCCAATCCGTATGAGGTGGCTATCGCTTATCAGTTCGGTGATACTTTTGCTTTCCTTTGAAATCTTTGCCCAGCCGTCAGGTCCGGCTTCTGGCGAAATACCTCCCTGCATTTCGTTGCTGCGAGTTCCTTCCGATGCAGATTCTCTATATATAAGGAGATACTGTAAAGAAAATGATATCCGGATTATGTTTGGCGCTCAGGGCTCCAGTCTTGCTTATGGTTCCAGGAAGCAAGAAGGTAATGCGTATAACAATTCCATGTATCACAACGTCAATGACCTTGTTGGTTTTGGACTTACATATAAATGGATTGATTGTGACGTGAGTTTTTCGTTGCCAGACTCCAAACTACTGGAAGAAGAAAGGCAGAACTTATCCCAGTTCAGATTGTCCGGAAGTATTACAGGCCGAAAACTCGCGGTTCGTTTGTTTTTTTTAAATAGCGAGGGTGTGATTGCGGCCGATCAGGCCTCCAAATTTGTTTCCAATCCCGATGTCCGTCTAATGCGTACCGGCGCACAATTCACATACTATTTTAACAGTACGAAGTATTCTTACCGGGCAGCAAATTTCCAGAATGAATTACAGCGCAGGTCGGCGGGTTCATTCCTCATCCGGCTGGAGCCATTCTATCGTTCGGTCGGCATGGATTCGCCTATTGTTCCTACAGAATTTGATATTCCGCGAACGTATGGTGAGCAGGTTGGTCTTAAGTATGTCAATTCACCGGGATTAATTATAATGCCTGGCTACGGTATTAATTTTGCGGCTTTTGATGGCAGACTTTTTATTTCCCCAATGCTTTTTCTCGGCCCTGGTTTTGCGGTCAATGTCTACCGTTCTGAAAGTGGCAAGTATACATCCCTTAATGCTGAGTGGGCAGGTTCTGCCTCGCTTAGCGTTGGCTATAATGGAACAAGAACGTATGTAACTCTTCGTGGAACCTATGATGCTGCATACTTTGTACTCAATCCCTCCTATTTCACAACCAGTGATCTGAAGATCAGTATTACTGCCGGACTTCGGTTTAATCATCAGGAGAAGTTCATTCCTGCGCGTTTGTTCTAGCCACTGCTTGGCTTAGGCCTTCCGTTGGGTGCTGGAATCGTTTGAACATAGAACACCCCATTTCGATGGACTATTTTCCGCAATCGATTGAGTTGTCAAGACAGTATATAAAATTACATCAGCCAACTATTTTTGCCTGTGTTCGTTAATTTTGTGTGTGTAAAGGTCAGAAAACAATTTAAAAGGCATTACACTTAACAATTACTTATGAACACGATACAACTTGTTGGATTAACTGCTGGAATGTTGACAACAATTGCTTTTTTGCCTCAGGTCCTCAAGACCTGGAAGAGTCGTTCAGCCAAGGATTTGTCCCTTGGTATGTTTTCACTTTTTTGCCTGGGTGTAGTGTTGTGGTTAGCCTATGGCATTATGGTGCAGGATATTCCTGTTATCGCCGCTAATCTCCTTACCCTGATGCTTGCATCAACGCTTTTGTTTTTTAAACTCCGATTTAAAGACTGATCCTATTCCATTCTGTTTTTCTGTAGCCGCGGTACAGGAAGTAAACCGCGCCGACCTGAAACGGCATGATGCTCATCAGGAGCAAAGGCTTTTTGGTTAGCAAGTAATGTCCTGCACCCAATATGGCAATCATGATAAACGTGAGAATGCCTCTCATCAGGTTGCCAGTCTGGCTACGTACGTTAGGTGCCAGCGAAAGTGGCAAATAGCGTTTGTTGATTACTGCCAGTATAATCAACATGAGAAAATTATTAAATAAGCTGAAAAGTATATCATCAATTGCTCTTGGTCCCCAGACGATAAGGACGAATACACTGATAATAAGATAGCCAGGTAAAAAAAGTCTTACCAACATTGCCTTGACCATTCCGGAAAGAATTTCACCCGGCCTTTCGAGCGGGGCGGAAAAGTAAATCCAACTCGCTTTAAAATCATCGGAGTAGGGAATTTCATGAAGAGTAACCTGCAATACCATAAACATCAGATAGAGCAGAATCAGGTGGTATTCTGTATCGGGCAGGTTGTACCAGGTTGTCGCAAAATCTTCTTTGCCTCGTAACATAAAAATGAACCCAAATACAATGATGTATCCGAATGCCGGGTAAATCTTCAGCTTTATTTTGCGATCACGGCCCAAAATTTTGAAGATAAGATCAAACGCTCCCCGTTCTGATGACGAATGGGTTACCCACTGTGACAGACTATTCAGGAAAGCAGTACTTCCTTTCTTCTCCTTTCTCACCGTCTCGATTCCGCTACCGAGGGTACCGAGTTTACGATTGAAAATCGGGGTGAAATATCGGTTAACCAGGTAGGTTCCCAGCGGGGGGATGGTGACCGCACACAAAGTAAGTCCTACATGTTTCGGATCCAGGATTATAAAACCCAGTGTTTCCATCGCCCCGGCCATCCACACAGGAGGGAGGAGGAAATTCCACCATTGTATCTCAAACGCAAAAGTGTCCATATCGAGGCGTTCGATCAGTCGGGGCAAAATCTGATAACCGCCCATGACACCGACGGCCATAAAAATCTGGAAGTAATTGATAATATTCTTGAGTTTCTCCTCGCTTGAGAACTGCAGGATGAGCAGGTAAAGTGCATTGGTCAGGAATACAGCTGTTAGTATTGACATCACTATGGCGACTGAAAAGGCCAAAAAAAGGATACCCCCATACTTGACAAAAACACTGATTGCCGGAACCAGTGAAATGGCTATTGCGAGTTGCCCCAGATAAATCAGGATATGTGTAACCCGCGCCACAAACAATGTGCGGCCATTCACCGGGCGTGGAAGAATGATAGTATTGTCGCTGGTATCAAGCAGGATAGAAGAGAAATCTGTGATTAACGTCATTGCCACCATAACCATTAGATAACTGAAGAACAGTATCATGGAAAGCATAAAAGAAGGTATGGTGTATAGGGCCAGCGCGACAAAGATTCCAAAGAAGCTGTACACAAGCAGGGTCATCAGAAAGGCGTTTCCGGGTTCTTTCTGGTTTTTACGGCTATGGGAAATATGCTGCCGGCGATTGTCTGTGAGAAGTTTCATAGCGACAATGGCACGGAGTTGTTCAAAGTCAACCTTGAATGATCTGAAAACAAATGCGAACAAGTCGAGTACCCCAAGGAGAAATTTTTCCATGCCGTTAGCGTCTCAGTATATCGATAAATTGTTCTGCCGCCGCTTCATGTTCTTTATTACCTGTCAGATCGGTAAAGATTTGTTCCAGCGATCCTTTGGCATGCGTATTCAATTCCTCGAAAGTGCCGTTAGCGATCATCTCGCCTTTACTGATGATCATAATTCTATCCGAAATTTTCTCCACAACATCCATTAAGTGAGAACTATAGAAAATAGTTTTGCCGCTTCGCTTTAATTGTGTCAGAATTTCTTTGACCAGAATAACAGCGTTGGCATCGAGCCCCGACAGAGGTTCGTCTAAAAACAAAATGGATGGATTGTGAATCATTCCGGCAACCAGCAAAACTTTTTGTTTCATTCCTTTGGAGAATGTAGTCATTCGGGAATCCAGGTAATCACTCAGTTCAAACAAGTGGAGCAGGTCCCTGGATTTTTTATCCACCTGTTCCCAATCCATCTTATAAAGCTGTCCGATGAAGTGTAAATATTCCAGCGGTGTAAGCGTGTCGTACAATGCGGCATTCTCAGGGATATAACCGATTCGTTTTTTGACTTCCAGAATTTCTTTCCGGATATCCATACCGAGTACGGTAGCTTCCCCTTCAAAGTCAGGAATGATTCCGGTGAGAATTTTTATAGTGGTGCTTTTTCCTGCACCATTCGGGCCAATGTATCCGATGATTTCACCTGACTGAATTGACAAATTGATATTTTTCAGTACAGGCACGGTGTATGTTTTTGATAAATTGTGGGTAACAATGACAGGGGTTGACGATTCCATAGAAAGGGAATTTTATTCAGTAAAGGCAAGTATAACCATATTGGTTCTGAGAAAGGGGCGGAGTTGTGTTAATTTTGGCTATGCCATGTCTGTCACAGCCTGGACGGCGCCAAAAAGGATTATAAAATCCAATTGTTAGCGCACGGTCCGCAAGTATTCCCGCACCTCGGCCCTCGCCAGCTTATCGACATCGCGATTCAGGTTTTCACCCGAAGGTACCCGCTTATGAGCGTGTACTTTTGTAAATTCAATAGTGACTTTGTCTATAGCGGTAAAAAACTCCCTGACCAGGTCCACATTGGCGACAGCGAGACTCCTCTTGGTAAGGAAGCTTTTTCCAACAAGATTAGCTCTCCTTTTCTGAAGGTTGACGACATATTGACTGTCTGTGTAAACCTGAATGGGCCGGGTCAATAAATGGTTATGTTCAACATAATCCAGCATTTTCAGGACGGCTGTCAATTCCATACGCTGGTGTGTTGTGTCTTGCTCTTTCCCTTTTAGCACGAGTTTTTGATTTCCTATGAAGAGGATAGCAGCCCAACCTCCTGTTCGATGAGCGTGGTTGCAACTCCCATCCGTGTAGACGGTTATGGATTTCATTTCAATCCTTCGCCATTGACACTACGCTCAGCCATTCGTAAGCCAACTACGGTGCAGTTACGTACGGATCGATTGTTTTTATTGAGCCATCGGGATTATGTGTAAGCTCTGTGACTTTAACGGTTCGCAAATGGGTTTTGTCTCCCGACAATACACTGTCATGATAGAAGAGATACCACTTTCCCTTGATCTCAATGATAGAGTGATGATTCGTCCAGCCGATTACAGGATTCAGTATTACTCCCTGATAGGTAAAGGGACCATAAGGGTTATCTCCTGTTGCATAGGCGATAAAATGGGTATCGCCGGTGGAGTATGAAAAGTAGTATTTGCCATTGACTTTATGCATCCAGGCAGCTTCGAAAAAACGTCTGTCGTGATCTTTGCCCAACAGTGGCTGGCCCTGCTGATCAACAATCTTTACTTCTTTCACCGGCTCATCAAATTTTAGCATGTCTTTGCTCATACGGGCAACGCGGGCGCTAATGGCGGGATCTTCATCTTTCTGAAGGTCAGTTTTAGAGCCATTGGGCTCGTACGTTCCGGTGCTCCAGCGTTGCAGCTGGCCTCCCCATATACCGCCAAAGTACATATACGATTTTCCGTCGGTATCCGTAAATACGGCAGGGTCAATACTATAACTTCCTTTTATTGGTTCTGACTCTGCTTTAAACGGACCGGCCGGCGAAGAACTTGTAGCCACGCCAATTCTGAATACGTCCTTTTTATCCTTAGCGGGGAAATACAAATAATACTTTCCATTGGCATATGCAGCATCCGGCGCCCATAACTGCCTGCCTACCCAGGGAATGTCTTTGATATCTAGAGCAACGCCGTTGTCTTTCACTTCACCACCAATACTGTCCATGGACAAAATATGGTAGTCCTTCATATCAAAGTGACCTCCTTCATCGTCCTGGGGAACGTTCGACTCGATGTCATGAGAAGGATAAATGTAAATCTTGCCATCGAACAGATGGGCTGATGGATCAGCCGTATAAATATGAGTGACCAGAGGTTCGGAGATTGGTGTTGGCTCCACTGGTGCAGTAGCCAGTGTGTCGGCTGTTTCATCTTTCGTTTCAGACGTATTCTTTTGGCATGCGGCAGAGAATACAGCAATCAGAATCACAAGAAAGGTCGCGTAATGGGTATTTGATTTGTTGATCATTTTAGTAATGCTTAATAATTGTAAATCAATTAACTACTTTCCTCCGCGGAAGTAAGACCATCCCTCTTCCTGCCTCGTTGCCAGTTCAATCACAGCAGCGGGAACGACAACAGCCTGCGGTAACAAGTCTTCCTTCGTAACTTTTCTATTCATCATTGTGTTGTTACACGCGGCAAAGATCACACCTTTGCCCGACCATTCGGATACCAGGTTGCTGGCTTTGGAATTTTTTGTCATCAGCAGGTCGAGTCCACCGCCGAGGCACACCACCTCGATCTCCGCATCTGGCCAGATCTTCTTTACATTTTGCACCTGCATGAGTGTTCGAACCTGCGACACGGAATCGGGGTCATTGAACTGGATCACAATCCTGTGTTTTGCCGGCTCTTTTGAATCTTTTCGTTGGGCCATAAGCTGAGGGGACGCAGATAAGAGCAAGACAGTGAAAGCGATTATGATTCTTGATTTCATGTGAGTGGGAGATTGGGTTATTTAATCTAAAACTAATGAATAAACTCAAGGGTATCTCTAAAAACTGTTTTTCAATTGGCCTCATCCCTGCCTACGGGCAAGCCTTCGGCAGGCAAGCCTTCCCTTCTCCGTTTGGAGAAGGACGAAGGACGTTTTTAGAGATGCCCTTAATGATAGCCAACCTAAAAGAATGCTAGTATATCGGTAGCCCGGGCCGATTCGCGCTGCATCGTTAAAGTGAAATCCTATGGCCTGATGACTTTTCTACCTAGACTATGGATTTTTATAGTCCAAGTTAATTGATTATCTTTGACTAACGGTAATCTATAGTCTAACATATACCTTGCGGACCTGATGGATTTAAAGGATTACAAAGCAGGCAAATTTACCAATCAATTCGGGTACCGGAGCTTTCGTCCGGAATTCCTAAACAAGGAGTGGAGGCTAAATCTTCCCGAGTTGGCCGCGCTCCTGGAGGAAGCTAACTTCCGACTGGGAGAACTCAATGCTTTGTCAACCATCGTTCCAAACGTTGACTCTTTTCTGAGAATGCACATCGTAAAAGAAGCTACACAAAGTAGCCGTATTGAAGGAACGCGTACGAAGATGGATGAAGCCTTGTTGGAAGAGAAGGACATTAATCCAGAAAGAAGGGATGATTGGCAGGAAGTTCAGAATTACATCGAAGCCATGAATTACGCTATCGAAAGACTATCAAAACTTCCACTTTCGGGCAGACTAATTCGGGAGGCTCATAAAATATTAATGAAAGGCGTCCGCGGAATGAGCAAGATGCCTGGAGACTTCAGAACTTCACAAAACTGGATTGGGGGTGCAACACTAAAGGACGCAAAATTCGTTCCTCCACATCATTCGCTTGTTCCTGAATTGATGAGTGACCTTGAGAAGTTTTTAAACAATAGTGAAATACGGGTACCGCATCTGATTCGTATTGGCATGTCACATTATCAGTTTGAATCGATACATCCATTTTTAGATGGAAATGGAAGGATGGGTCGCTTGCTCATTACACTATACCTCGTAAGTCAGAAGGTACTTAGCCGGCCAACGTTATATCTCTCCGATTTTATTGAAAAAAACAGAAGTCACTATTATGATAACCTCACGGCTGTTTCACAGAAACATGATATGGTTCAGTGGCTTAGGTTTTTCTTAGTGGGGATAGTTGAAACAGCTAACACCGCCATTGACACATTCCATAAGATTCTTGCACTTCGCGACAAGATCGAGAAAAAGAAGATTATGAAGATGGGCAGACGTATTCCCAACGCACAAGCTTTACTTAACTATTTATATTCACAGCCGGTCATTTCGGCCACGGACGTGATAACGGGATTGAAAGTAACCAAGCAAACCGCCCACACGTTAATTCATGAATTTGAAAAGCTGGGTATCTTGAAGGAACAAACCGGACTTAAACGAAACCGAATCTTTATTTTTGAGGAGTACTTAAACTTATTTAACAGGTAGGAGTGAATTCATGAGGCTCAAGCGAGTTGGGTGGAATCCCCTACTTTTTCCCGAGCCCTTTGATAACCACATTGCCCGTACCTTCCGGATTACAGGGATATGTGAACGCTGTTTTTGCCGCTTTTTTGTCATTGATGGTTTTGTAAAAATCATCCAGGAATTTTACAGTTGCTTTTATAGAACCCGCTTCCAGCAACGAACTCTTTGTGTAGACAGCATAAAATTCTTCTTTAAGTGAATTAAAAAGTTCAAAGGTTTTGTCATAAGCAGCCATAGAATCAATACAATATCCTCGGTAACGGCGCTCCTGAGTCGAATTGAGTTGGAGTGCTTCTGCTGGTTTAGCATAGGGAGCTGCAACGATCCCCGCGTGGTCAAAATCATAAGGGACCGTGAAGGGAATACTTAGTGAGTCGTCGGCGATAAGCTTTACATTCTGATAGTATTGTACGGACCAGTCTGTATTTCCAATCATGTATTCAAACACCGCCATGTTCAGGAAATCTTCACGTTGAGTTTGTTCCGGCTTAATCATCCTTTCTTTAACAACAACCATGTTGTTTCGTTTCGCCATTCTGCTTTCTTCCTCGAGTATGATACCGTAAAGTGGCTCTGATGCTTTTCCTTTCACGGTGTCATCATATATGACTTTTACAAGCCTCGCGCGAAAGCTTTTGGGACTTATCAAATTGTAGAGTTTGTACACCAGATACTCACGAACTACATACTTATCACCGCTACACGGAGTGACCAGTTTCAGCTTGTCCTGATTGTTAAAGAGTGAGGTTTTTGGTGTGTTTTCACCTGCAAAGTTCAGCATGAGTGGCGGATACGTACAATTACCCTGTGTTCTTCTGAAATTTCCACGTGTCTTTACTTTTAAAGGAATGGATACTGAAGTACTATCCGCGTTTAGGTAAGAAAGCCTAAGTGGATGATACTGCATATCATCCGCTTTATCTTTCATAAGCTCGCGGATATTTCCGGAGAGGCGGATGGTAAGCACTTCATCTGAGTCAAAAAGTCCCGGGGAATTTTCATGGGTCTGTGCAATTCCTGTTCCGCAAAGCAACGTCAGGAAAAGTATGGAATAGTATACCGGTTTCAGATACCTGATGGCCATAGCAGCTACGATTGATTTCGGATGTCTGGAGTTGCCATAACAAATCCCAATTCAATCATACTTCAGAAATTTTAAGCCTTCCATGGTAGTAATGGATGATAGATCGCCTGAGTCGTAGTTCCCCATCGAGATGGTCGTCTTCACGTCGCCCTTTTCCAACAATTCAAACTTCGCTTTCACATAACCCAGGCCACCCTCAAACGTATTATTTCCTTTGTACACCAGTGCCTCCATTAGCTGACCATTAAGCTTTGCCAGAAGCAAATCACCATCCCTGGTGAATTCGACATTTCCATTTTTCAACTCATACAGCCCTGTGACTTTTTTATACCCCGCATCGTCCAAAGGAAATGCTTTGCCCATTACTACATCGAATTTCACCACGTTTTCAAGCGCAGCGTTCTTTTTGATTTCCAGGATCCGGCTGACAGAGCGTGGAGATGAGGCACTTGTGTCGTCTGTTATATGTGGATCTCCTTTGAAATATATCTGAGTAATCAGGTCCTGATGATCACCACTGGAAACCCGCAAGTGGATGTGGGCTGGTCTCCACATAGTAGGGCTCGCCTTGTAGGCAACGGGTACAATAGTTTTGAAAGTATACTTACCGTCCTTACCTGTTTTTACGGCACCACGAAAAGCGTAATCATCAGACGTATTATCATAGTGTTCATGTTCGTCGCATTGCCAGGCTTCTATCAGCGAATTTGATAACGGCGTTTTACCATCCTTTTGAAAAATGGTTCCGCTCAAATGCATAACCTGACCGGTCGATCCTGCCGGTAAAAGGTTGCTTCGCATGGGAGCTCCCGGGCGATAGAAGGGGCCAAGGATGTCGGTGGTTGTTTCGGTATCTCCCTCAAAACTTTTTCCATTCCAGTGAATGGAGCCAAAAGCTGCGATGCTGAATGCGGTGACCGAGGAATGCTTGACGAAGTTTCTTCTGTTCATACTCGAGAGGTTAGCAGGTTTGTTACGAAGCGTGACTCAGTGGGAATTGGTTGGTGAAATCGGAATACCCCTTGTGAGCCAGTATAAAGTTGTATAATATAATACTCCTGTTGCCGAACGACAAACTTTCCCACAAGTATTATTACAGGTTTCTGAAGGCACAGATGGCATATTCATTTAGTAGTAGGAATTTGACAATGAAATACCTCAAGCGGTATGTTGTATATACTTTATTGGAGGCGATTTAAAAGCGGGCCGCTTGGGCTTTCTGTTTCTTAAGGATATCCTTAGAAATTTCTATAGCATCTGCGCTTATCTCCCGAAGCATACCCGTGGGTGAAATGTAAAATCCGCAGAAGTATAGTCCATCCTTTCCGAAGAAGGATTGTTTTGGGACTGGTAAATTCAGGTCATCAAACCGATCGGTACTCACGTTCAGGAGTTTTTCCAGGTTGTGTTGGTATCCGGTGGCGAGGATAATCGCATCGGCGTTGCATTGTTTGTTGTCTTCAAAATAAATTGTATTTCCGTCTATCCTTTGAATATCACCGAACACCTTCAGGTGTCCTTGTCTGATCAGGTTTAAGGTGCCGATATCCAGCAAGGGAATTCTCCGATGTTTTTGAATTTGTTCGAGTGGGCCGTAAGCCGCTTTTTTTAATCCCAGTTTTCTGATATCCCCAACCAGGAACTTCAACAAGGGAGCATTGATCTTGTCTCTTACCTTAGCGGGAAGAAAGGAAGTAAGTTTGCCGACTTCAAGCGCCGGAAAACCGAATATGTCGCGTGGAATGACGTTAACCGGGGAACGAACGGACATAGCTACCTGGGCACCATGTTCAAACAAACAAATGGCCTGTTCGCAGCCTGAATTGCCGAAGCCGACAACCAGCACATTTTTGCCTTCGAACGCCTTGCCATTTTTATATTGTGAACTGTGTAAGATACTTCCTGTAAACGAATTCATCCCTCGAAATTCTGGCACCTTAGGTTTAAGGTTTCTTCCTGTTGCCACGATCACAAACATGGATTGATATGTTTCCGTATTTGTTTTCGCGATCCAGTATGCTCCATCCTTCGTAATTGATAACACTTCCGTATTAAAAACAGGATTGATATTTAGCTCATGGGCATAACTGTCCAGATAGTTGATCACGTCCTGCCGTGATGGATAAGTGGCAACCGCAGTGTCAAATTTCTTAAAGGGTAAGGCTGACCATTTTTTACTGGTATGCAGATGTAGCCGGTCGTAGTGATTTCTCCAACTGTTCGCTACCTGCGAATGTTTTTCCAGCAGGATAAAGGGCACACCAGCTTTTTGCAAACAGGCTGCTGAAGCAAGACCCGCGGCACTGCCACCTATAATGAGAGTATGCGTAATGGTCATGAATTTCGATTACCGAACTCCTTTCCGAGCTCCTTGAACAAGTCTCTTTACTTTTAGGGTAGCAAGATACGTCAGGTACCTGTCCGGTGTTACGGAATTCACAGAATTATGGACCACGCGATCTGCAATGGTCAAGGTCGAATACTTCAAATTCTGCCGTCCCCTTCGCCAATCAAATTTTACCTCTTTCTCTCATATAACATACACGCATTGTTCCTGCAATAATCTTTATATTAAAGCCATTAAAATTAACAGACTATGTTCAGTGGGAGGTATTCACTGTATCTGAAGTTTCTTTTGCTATTGATGATGGGGCTGGCTTTTTCTGGTAAAGCCCAGGAGATCGTCAATATGCCTGATATCACCAAGAGACCTACCGCGCAATCCGCCAGCCTGGACATAGAGCCCATCATTGATGGAGAGGTACTTCAGGATGAAGTATGGACTAAGCTTACGCCAATTGATCAGCTCTGGCAGACCAAACCCAACGCCGGATTTCCCGCTTCTGAGAAAACAGAGATACGGGTTGGCTATACCACGACAACCTTTTATGTGTCCGTCGTTTGTTATGACTCGGAGCCCCAAAGACTGGTCGTCTCCGATGCAAGAAGAGATGCTACACTGGACAATACCGACAGTTTTCTGTTTATTCTTGATACCTATCACGACCGGCAAAATGGATTCATCTTCGGAACCAATTCTATTGGAATTGAGTATGACGGTCAGGTGGATAATGAGGGACAAGGAAATTTCTCTGTAGCTCGTTTGCAGGCGGGTGTCATCGGTGGATTCAACCTAAACTGGGATGCGTCCTGGACAGTAAAGGCCCAGGTGGGAGATTTTGGATGGAGTGCGGAGTTTGCCATACCCCTGCGAACATTGCGATTTGCCCCAGGCAAAGACCAGGTATGGGGAATTAATTTTCAACGGAATATCCGCAAGACAAATGAGATCGCCTATTGGGCGCCGATGCCCATTCAGTTTGATCTCAAGCGCTTGTCACTGGAAGGAACCTTAACCGGACTTAACCTGCAAAGTCCCGGTAATCTGAAACTTATACCCTATGCATTAGGCCGTGTATCGAGGGACTATGAGCAAGATCCTTCAGAAACGAAATTCAAACCGGAGTTCGGGGCAGATGTAAAGTATAGTATTACGCCTGCTGTCACACTGGACCTCACGTATAATACAGACTTTGCGCAGGTTGAGGTAGATCAGGAGCAAGTAAACCTCGACCGGTTTAATTTATTCTTCCCCGAAAAGCGCCCTTTCTTTCTGGAAAATGCAGGGCAATTCTCGGTAGGAAGTCCAGGAGAAGTAGATCTGTTTTTCAGCAGGCGAATAGGTATTGGACCAGATGGTGAAATTGTACCGATTATCGGTGGTGCCCGACTGTCAGGAAAAATCAAGAATACCAACATTGGTTTTTTGAACCTTTTCACGGATGATGTTGGGGAACTCGGCATTGAAAAAAATAATTTTACAGTGGCGCGAATTAACCAACAAGTCGCACAGCGTTCTTCGGTTGGAGCTATTTTTGTCAACCGGCAGGGGATGGGTGAAGCAGACAATGATTATAACCGGACATACGCGCTGGATGGTAAGTGGGGCCTTGGCAAAAAAGCAACTATCTCCGGATTTTATGCGAAAACAGATACTCCGGGTGAAGAACTGGATGAACAGGCGTTTAAGTTGCTGGGAAGTTACGAATGGAATGGTTTGCGTTCTACGCTTGGTTATACGCAGGTAGATGAGGGATTCAATCCTGAAGTAGGATTTTTATTACGGTCGGCCTACCGTAAACCGGAGGCATCCGTCTATAAGCAGTTTCGAATGAACGGAAAGTTTGGTTTGCTGGAGGTTCGCCCTCATGCCACGTACCGGGCGTATTGGAATTTCTCAGGTTTTCAGGAAACGAGTTATCTGCACGTGGATAATCATTGGGTATGGATAAGCGGCCTTGAAATTCACACGGGTATCAATTTTACAACAGAAGGTGTAGTAACCCCGTTCGAGATTTCAGAGGGAATTATTGTTCCTGAAGGAACCTACAATCATCAGGAAGCGCAGATTGTTTTTATCACTAACCCCAGTAAGCCCTTGTACCTTAGCACGCGGTCTATATTGGGTGGTTCTTTTGGAGGTACCCGTTACCTGAATACGGGAACGTTAGGCCTCCGGGTTGGTGACAAGTTCAATTCCGAGTACAGTCTTGCCGTGAATGACGTAAACCTCCCAAGTGGGGATTTTGTCGCTACCATTTTTGGGGCTCGTATTACGTATTCTTTCAGACCTCGGATCAACCTGCAGAGTTTTATCCAATACAACAGCGAGGCTGACTTGTGGTCTTTAAATATCCGATTTAATTTACTGGAGCAGGCGAATACCGGATTGTTTGTTGTGTATAATGATGTCTATACGGGTGGCGAGGTAAGTAACAGAAGCCTTACCTTGAAGTATACCCATGTTTTTGATTTACTTAAGAAGTAACCTGAAGGGTTTTTCGTAAGTAGTGCTTTTAAGGGATTTCTGAAAGCATCTAATCGGATAGGATACACCGGTACTTTACTGTACATTCATTATTGATTAAATCCCTGATCAGATGAAAGGCGTCGGGACCATACCACTATCTTTTCTTTTGGTTCATTTTCTGGTCATACATACGCGGGCGCAGCAGGCTGAACCCGCGCCGTTGTTTCGCGATGAGCAACGCCTTTCTGCAGAATTCAGTATTTCATTGGAGGAAGTCAAAAAGAACAAAAGTGACTCCACCTACTTTTCAACGACACTTCGGTACAAGGATCCTCAGGGTGTCTGGGATTCCATACCAATAGGCGTCAGGTCACGGGGAAATTTCCGCAGGAAACATTGCTTTTTGCCACCCATGAAAATCAAAATCAATAAGCATGACACGAAGGGAACCCTGTTTGCAGGCACTAAAAGTCTAAAGCTGGTATTGCCATGCCAACAAGCCAAAAGTTCAAATGATCTGGTATTGAAGGAATATATGTGTTATCAGCTCTATGAGCCTGTTACTCCTTTTGTTTTTAAAACTCGCGTCGTGGATATCACCTTATACGACCGATCCGGCAGACAACCCAGAACGTATAAGCTTACCGGTTTTTTTATTGAAGACGATGATGCCACAGCGAGACGTCTTCAGGCTAAAGTGGTCGATGAGACCAGATTCAACCCTATGCACTTAGAGGACACCAGTTCGTTACGTCTGGATCTATTTCAATACATGATTGCAAACACTGACTTCTCTACCTCGTTTTCTCATAATCTAAAAGTTATCAAAACGAAAGCCGGTAAGAACATCCCGATTGCCTATGATTTTGATATGGCCGGTTTTGTAAATGCTCCTTATGCCACTTTTGACGAGTCACTGGGAATTAAAGGCGTATATGAACGGGTATACAAGGGTTATTGCAGAAACGAAGGGATAATGGAATTTGTCCGGCAGGAATTTATCCTGCACGAGAGGGAGTATATTGATGTGATGGAGCGGAACAGGAATTATTTTCAACCCAGGGAATTTGACAGCATGAGAAAATACCTGAATGAATTTTTTACGACGATAAAAAACGATGCTTATTATCGCGAACAAATTACCCGTCGATGCAGAACCCCGCGATAACGTTATGACGAATTCAATGGAAAATGAAGTGCTCTCCTAACTTCAAAACACGGTAAGGCTGTTGCAGCGATTCAGACGCGGCTACAAATTCACGGGGGTCGGCTGTATTAAATTCAAACATGTTATAATGATGGGGAATCACTAACCGGGCACCGATCTCTTTTCCGAGTTGTGCTGCTTCTGAGCAGCTGAGGTTTCCGGCAACTCCCCGTGACGGATCATTGCCATTGATAGGCAGGAAAGCAACATCAATATGGAATGGTTTGAGCGTTTCCACCATATTTTCATACCACAAGGTATCACCGCTATGATATACTGACCATTTCCCAAACTTAACGACAAACCCCATAAATCGGCACCGGCCTTTCTCATCGCGATCAATGGTGTTGTGTGCAGCCGGTACGCCGTAAAAGGTGAATCCTTTGGCGGTTGTTGACTCCCCGTCATTGAGTCCAATTGGAAAATCATCAGGGCATTTTACGCGGTCACACACAAAAGAGCGGTTGGCTTCCGGAATAATAAAAACTAATTCAGGATTATTCCGGAGCAACGGCATTAAAGTCTCAGCATCGAGGTGATCTGTATGGTTGTGACTGGAGGTTACAATATCGATGTTGTTCAATAACAACGGGTCGATCACCAGTTCACTCATCCGTACGTGAGGCTTTGACGTCTCCGCATATTTTTTTGTGAGGGAATCTGAGAGATAAGGATCAAATAGTAGTGTTGATCCGTTCCACTGAATCAAGAATCCACTTTGCCCCAGCCACCAGATGTCGAACTGATCGGGAGAAGCATTTTCCTTTGCCTGTTGGATCTGTTTTGCCAATTCAGCGCCTTTGCAAAAGGCCGGGATCAAGGGAGATGATGACATGGTTATAAAGTTTCCCTGACCTTCTTAGCACCCTTTACCAGGTTGATCAGCTTTTGCCGTGACGCCCACCGGGCTGTCTGGCTTAGCCCGCAGTCAGGAGCAACAGCCAGTTTTTCTGCTGGTACGAAAGGAAGACATTTTTTGATTCTTGAAACGACATCCTCCACGGTTTCGATATAATAGTTTTTGACGTCGATGATGCCAACCGCTACATCCATTTTTTGCGCAAATTCTTTCAACAACTCCACTTCCGAAAATTCGCGGTTTGCCATTTCTATATGTACTTCATCAATCTTGAGATTAAGGAAATCCGGAAGCATGGGAGCAATGCTACGATAACCGACTGGCCTTCCTTTAAAATTCCCAAAACACAAGTGTGTCGATAGCCGACATTTACCATAGATTGAACCGACAGTCCGGTTGAATATATCCACAAATCGTTTGGTATCCTCCTTGTAGGCATAACAACTCATCGAGGGTTCATCTACGGTTATTTCTTTACACCCGGCAGCGACGAGGTCTTCCAGTTCCTTTTTTATAAAGGGCAACAATGCTTCCGTGATTGCATAACGGTCCTTGTACTGAGCGTTGGGTAGCAACCTTCCGCTTAAGGTGTAGGGGCCGGGCATGCTTGCCTTCAGTGTGGGTCCTGCTGGTGCCAGCCGCTGAAGCCTTTTGTATTCATTCACGACTCCTAATCCATTCGGGGCAGTTAGGGTTTCTACAATGGAATTTTTTCCGCGCTGATCATGCGCCGCGGGTCCCCACTTGCGCAGTTCATCCGTGTTTTCTTTGATGCCCTTGAAGTATCCGTAAAATGAAAGATTAAAATCAAGACGTGTTTGCTCGCCATCGGTAATGACGTCTAAACCTGCCGTGACCTGATCATGAATGGCTGCGATGACAGCATCCTCTATCATTTCTTCCTTATCAGCATTTCCAAATTCGTGCAGGTTCTTTACGGCAAATTCAAGCCAGCCGGGAAAAGGATAGCTGCCAATTACTGTGGTTCGAATGGGTATGGGTTGCATGGAATGTGAAATTAAGGTTTTCCTACTTTTTCATAAAGTCTTGCCAGCCGGTGTGCATGCTCGTCGTATGCGCTTTCAAATAATTCAACGGCTCTCTTTTCCCCCACCACGGCTGCACCACTGAGCACTTTGGGAGGTTGTCCGTTGGCGGTAAGGAGCCGGGCAATTTCAGCCTTTATACAATTGATAATCATCGCGCCTCCAACGGTTGAGCCAGGCGATACGGGTGTATCCAGTCCCTCCACGTAGATCATGGCATCTCCTGCGGGGGCACCGGTGTCGAGTATCAAGTCAGCAAAGTCGCCCAGCTTTTTTCCATCGGCACGTTTACTTTTGCTTTTTTCGGAATGCTCTTTGGTTAGAATCGCAACGACAAATATCTTTTTCTTTCTGAATTCTTCGGCTATCTCAATGGGAACGACATTACAGCCGCTGGAAGAAATAATCAGCGCGCTGTCCGTTGACGTGACATCAAAATTACGGAGGATTCTTTCAGCGAGCCCTACGGTGTTTTCAAGAAACATCGCCTGACGCTGACCGTTTGCTCCCACCACGAGGTTGTGGAATGTGAGAGACAACTCAACAATGGGATTGAACCCCGGAAATGAGCCGTAGCGGGGCCACATTTCCTCGACCATTATCCGGCTGTGACCAGAACCAAACACGTGCACCATCCGTCCGGCCAGGATAGAATTTGCAAATACGGTGGCAGCTTGTTGTATCATGGCCTCCTGCCTGGAAACAACGTCCATCAGGTGAGCACATTTCTGAAGATAGGCTTGGGTTGGAGTCATATGTAGTTCATTTCATTTTTGAAAAAGCAAAACCGGCAGCACCTATTGCGCCGGCACGATCTGAAAAATGAGCGAATTTAACAGGTGTCTTTTTCCCACCGGGCCGCCATTCATATTGATCAAGAAAACCATGTAATGGATTCAACAAAGCCTCACCTGCATGACTGATGCCGCCGCTTAAAATCACGCACTCCGGCGACAGGACATTTATTGTGGAAGCAATACAAACCGCCAGTCTGCGTACGGAGGTAAGCCACACGGAAGTCGCAAATGGATCGCCCTGTTTGAAATCGTGCACTAATTCTTCAGTCGAATAGTAGCGGCCATCCGATCGATGCGGAAGCGTTGCATTGCCAATAGCGTCTTCAATACTTCCGGGCATGTTGGTAATATCGCGTACGGAGGTATCCGCATTTACAGTAGTGTGACCGATGTGACCGGCCATCTGAGAGACACCCTGGTAGAGTTGTCCATTTATTAAGATCCCGCCTCCCACACCGGTACCTAGTGAGAGCAACACCGCGTGGCGAAGACCCTTGGCCGCGCCGAATGTAGCTTCTGCCATTAATGCCGAGTGTGCGTCGTTGATTACCCAGACCGGTTGTTTTAGCAAGTGTGACCAGTTAAAGTTTTCAAGGCCGGGGAGCCTTCCTGGCATAAAGGAAATGCATTGATTCTTTTCATCGGCGAGCCCAGGTGCCGATAATCCTATACAATTAACTTTTTTGCCAGCCTTTTTTTCAAATTCCTGAATCATACCGGATACGGCACCCTTCCAATGTTTGTCGTCCTGTTCATTCGTTTCACTTCTGGCTTCCTGCAGAATATCACCTTCGCGGTTTACCAATACGCCTTTTATGTTCGTGCAACCCAGATCAATTCCAATCGCTAGTGATTTCATGATTAATGCTCAGTATTGACCTTCGCTGACAGACCAGCCACCATCAACGGCCAGTACCTGTCCGGTTGTAAAACGGGAAAAGTCTGACATAAAATACAGTGCCGCCCCGTCCAGGTCAGCTGGCTGGCCGATCCGCCCGCCATCCAAAGGTTGTTTTGTTTTTATAAAGTCCAGGATAACATCATCCTTTGCTGCACGTTGGGCCATTGGTGTTTCAACCAGGGCTGGAGCCAGCACATTGACGCGGATATCATTGGCTGCATAATAGGAAGCGATGGATTTAGTAAAGCCGATCACCGCCGATTTGGTAGCGGCGTACGCATGCGTGACAAAATGTTTTGGTGAGGGCGAAAAACCAAGTACTGAGCCCATATTCAATATGCTTCCAGCTGTTTTTTGTTCCAGAAAAACTTTGATGGCTTCCTGATTTGACAACATGAGCGATGTTAAATTTAAGAGGAATGTCTGGTTCCAGCCTTCCAACGTTAGTTCATGGAGTGGACCATCGCCAAACTTACGGCCACTTCCTCCGGCAACGTGATATAGACCGTGAAAGGATCCGAATTTTTTCTTACACAGGCTAATTGCTCGTGAGGCAGTACCTGGCACTGATGCATCACCCACAATTCCTTCGCCATTATCTTTAAGGATTCCAGTTGCTCTGTCAACGGTTTCTTCCGTTCGGCCAACTACTACTACCCTTGCCCCGTGCTCAACAAAAGCCTGAGCCGCTGAAAATCCGATACCGGTTGTTCCTCCAATGATAACGATGCATTTTTGGTAAAGCCAGGGGCCAGACATACTTTTTAGTTTGATACAATGTAAGCATAGTTTTGAAAAGAAGGTTTCGACAGCAAAGTTTTCATCCTATTCATTGCCCATTCTTTTTGGTCAGTAAAAGAATCTTCAGACTTCAACCTTATCAAATCAATTCCAATTGCTGCACGACCTCTTCACACACTTTATGTGAAAGTAGTGTCTGTGAATTTTCAGGTAGGGTTCCGGATTCCACAGAAAGTAAAAAATCTTCCACAATTTGTTCGAAACCACGTTTATACAATAAGCGGTCCCAATCACCTGTACTTTGCTTTGTCTCATTTCTTTCCTGGTGGATAATCGTATCTGAAACGTTGTAAACGACTCTCTTTTCACGGGAAGTGAATACCTCCAGTTTTTCTTCGACGGTTCCGCTATCCCGGTTCATGATTCCTATTGCTGTTGCGCCGGTAGCGGACACCAACTGAAGAACAACATGGTGAAGCAGCCCCTCATGCTTCTTTCCCGTGACTATCAACTTATCCACCGCATAAGGAAAAAGGAACAGCAGCGTGTCAACAACATGAATAAAGTCATCGAAAATAAACGTGCGGACATCACCGGGCAGAGATTTGCGATTTTTCTGCATGATGATCATATTCGGATCCTGCAGTTCTTTTAGTCGCTTATAGGCAGGTGCATATCGCCTGTTAAAACCCGCCATCAGGATCAGTTTTTTCTTTTCCGCCAAAGCCACTAATTTTTCTGTAGAGACGAAGTCATACGTAATCGGCTTATCGACGTACACGTGAATGTTGTTTAACAGGAGTTGTTCAACAATTGAATAGTGCGATGTGGTGGGTGCATGGACAAAGGCGCCCTTTATACCGCTCCCGATCAATGCTTCCAGACTTTGATGCCGATTACGAAATCTGTACAACTCGCTTACCTCAGTAAGCGTGGATTCATTGCGGGTGTGAAGATGTAACTCTATTTTACTTTTGCCGATAATTGGCAGATATGCTTTACGTGCAATATCACCCAGGCCTATAATTCCAATTTTTAGCACCGGCAAGGTTGGTTAATTGGTGTGGTGCGACCAAACGTGCAATACCTTTCCACCACTTCTTATTTTTTTGAAAGCAGGAGTTGTTTTTCTTTGATCCACTGGTAGGCTTCGTGCTGATTTGAAAAAATGCCGAGATGGACATCAAAGTCTTTGAACTTTTGTTCAGCGTCCTGCTTGAAGTTTTCCATGGGATAATCCGCAAAAATGCTGTTCCCCAAAATCACTGCATGAATCTTGACTTCGCGTTGTGCAAATAATAAATCTTCCCAAACATCTACCAACCAGTGTTCCGTATCTTCATCCAATTCGCCAAGTAATGTGGTATCTGCTAACCATGCCAGCATAGAATACGATTCTTTTAGCTTCTTGAACTCCCCCAGTATTTTCAGGAGGTTGGATGTAAACTCTTCTCCATCAGGCGCATGCTTCCAGCGATGTCGCAGCACCGGCAACGAATCGTCCAACTCGCAGGTCAACGCCTCATTTTCGAAAATGTTAATGATCATTGGCTAAAATTACATTATTCCCTCCGTTTCTTTCAAAAATGAAAAACAATAATAGTGCGATTCGGGAACAAATTATCTTTCTGAAAATCACGCAATTTGGAAACACAATTCAAATCCCTTTTAAAGGAACGGTGCTTAACGCCTATTGCTGGCCTGTCTTGCGCAAAACCCTGACCGTGACTAGCAGCTGGCCAGTGTGTCTTTGCGTGTGCTCGGCGGCATGGAAGAGCAAACCCAGGACTGTCGAGGGAAGTTTTCTTCGACCAACACCTACAGGCTGAAGAAGTGTTTGTTCCTTGGTCTCTCGCAGTTGATGAAGTGCTTTGTCGACCTGATTATTGAAATTGCCCACTAACTGATCAACTGAATGAGCGGTTGCTGGTGGATATTGCTCTGACTTAAGATATGCTAATTGGTCTGTACTCAATGCTATACCGTTGGCGTACGTGAAGAGCCGGTCCAGCACGCCGATAAGGTGTTGCAGGTGAAACCCTGCCGAGGCAACTCCGGCTGGCCGTTCCCAGAGTAATTCTTCCGGGAAACCAGCCATTATCTCATTAACTTCTTCACGGGCTTGTAACAATGCATGGCCCACAGGTTGGAGAAGTGGAGGCACTCCCTGCAGGGGACCTCTCAGCCAGACTTCAGGAGTATCAGGTTGCATCAGATATTGTTGTTCGGTGCAAGGTATACAAATGGACACTTCCAGGCACTGCGAACAAGCTTTCGCTTATTGTTTTGGTTTAAGTGCCTGCAATCCTTTCCAACAAACTACTAAATTGGGCCAAAAAAACAGAATGGAAATACGGTACGGCTTTTCGCTTTTGTTCAGTGTTGTCATAATCTCTGCTGCGGCGCAGGACATTACTTCCCTTCCCCAGTGGGATTACCGGATGGAAAAAGCTGTTACGGGAGACTGGCTCGTTCAAACTCCTTCTGTTAAAGCATCCGTATACCGGTCTATAAATGGTAAAGACCTGATCCTGTCTAACGGACTGGTTAAGCGTACTTTTCGCATTACACCAAATGCCGCATGCATCGACTACAAAAACCTGTCAAACGGCCAGCAGCTATTACGAGCCGTAAAAGCGGAAGCCCGCATAGTTATCAACGACAAGTCATATGATATTGGCGGACTTCATGGCCAGAAGGAAAATGCCTACTTACTTCCTGAATGGGTAGATGACTTTAAAGCAGGTTCGGAAGATTTTGCGTTTACTAATTTCTCTGTTTCGCCCATTACCCCTTTTCTGAACTGGACTCCTAAGACCTGGGCGGTTAACACCAGGCAGGCGACGGGGAAACTCCTGACATTTACGTATGGTTCGCCGTTGCCGGAACTTCAGGGGATAATCGTAAAAGTGAATTATGAACTTTACGACGGAATTCCACTGATCGTGAAATGGATTTCAGTCGAAAATGGGAGCGGTCGCCAGGTTGTATTAAAAAGGGTCGTGAATGAAGTATTGGCGCTGGTTGAGGAAGAAAGCGCGGTGGTAGGTACTCCAGAGCAAATGAAGAAACAGCACGGCATTTATGTCGAAACGAACTATGCTTTTAACAATGCGATGCGCTATGATATCAGCGATCAAACCACCCATTGGAAAACCGATTCGGCCTATACTTCCCAGGTCAATTATTATTATGGAACACCTTGTCTGCTGGAAGTATATCCCGAGAAAGCGCCAGGCATAGAACTCAAGACTGGTGAATTGTTTAAATCTGTTCGTACGCATGAACTCCTATTGGACAGTTACGACAGAGAACGTCGCGGGTTGGCTATTCGCAGGATGTACAGCACTATCGCTCCATGGACTACTCAGAATCCCATTTTTATGCACCTCGTTAGCAAAAATGATGAAGAGGTTAAAAACGCGATTGATCAATGTGCAGAAACGGGTTATGAGGCACTGATTCTTAGTTTCGGGAGCCATTGCAAGGTGGAAGACACTACGGCAGCTAATATTCTTCGTTGGAAAGGGTTAGCGGATTATGCTCACAGCAAGGGAATACAGATAGGTAGTTATACACTATTCAGCAGCCGGAGAATAAGCGATGAAGATGATGTGATTGATCCAAAGACCGGCAAACCGGGAGGTGCTTTTTTCGGCAACGCTCCTTGTTTCGGAAGTAATTGGGGATTACGCTTTCGTGATAATGTCAAAAACTTTTACCAGCAAACAGGATTTGATATCTGGGAGAACGATGGTCCCTACCCGGGAGATGTATGCGCCTCGACTACTCATCCCGGACATAAAGGGCTTGCGGATTCGCAATGGCGACAAATGGAAATGCAGAAGGAACTTTACCACTGGTTGAACGAAAAGGGGGTCTACATCAATGCACCCGATTGGTATTTTTTAGATGGCACCCATAAGATTGCCATTGGATACCGTGAAGTGAATTTTTCTCTTCCACGGGATCAGCAAAAAATCCTCAATCGACAGAATATCTATGATGGTACATGGGAGAAGACACCATCTATGAGCTGGGGGTTTGTTCCGCTCACCAAATATCAGGGTGGCGGTCCTGAAGCTGTACTCGAACCGTTAAGTGAGCACTTAAAAGATTACGAGCAGTTGATGATTCAATATTATGGTGCCGGAGTTCAGGCGTGTTATCGCGGACCGCGCCTTTATGATACTGAGGTTACAAAACAAATGGTGACTCAGACAATCAGCTGGTATAAACAATACCGGGATATTCTGAATGCAGATATAATCCACCTGCGTCGCGCCGACGGAAGGGACTGGGACGGAATTCTTCATGTCAGCTCCCGGCTAAAGCAAAAGGGCTTTTTACTTCTCTTTAATCCCACAGAGGAAGAAATAAAAAGGACCATTACGGTACCCTTGTATTATACCGGCTTGTCTACTGTGGCACAGTTGAAAGAAAAAAACAAAGCGGGCAAGAGTTATAAGCTTACCCGCAATTATGAAATTGAACTAAGCTTTACGCTGGCACCGCAAAGCTATACCTGGTATGTAATTGAGTAGTGCGTAGACCTATTGTACAGTAATGGAGCTATTGTACGGTAAGGGGAACTGTCACCTGGGTTTTTCCCCAAACAAAATTCATGTTGATAGTATTGGAATCAGAAATAAAGTCTATCGTAAATTGTTCGGTTTCGGATGGTGCTTCGCTAACCACGGCTTCTACTTTGGCCACATCCAAACCGTAATCAGGCTTTGTAGCACCCCACTTTCCTAACTCGCTGTTCAAAGAGACTTCCCATGAACCAGCCCCGGGGACAGCATACATTCTGTATGTACCAGCGCTGACAGGTTTCCCACCGAAATTGATATTCTTACTAAAGGTAATTTCCGTTGCCTCATTAGCACCCAGCCGCCAGTATTGTCCATATTGAAGTAAGGCCTCTTTTCCTTCTCCAAAAAGGACTCTTCCTTTCTTGTACGGCTGGCAATAGTTCACGGTAATGTCGAGTCCATCCTGACTGAAGGTCGTGGTTTTCGAAGGGCTGTGGGAGCGGGTTGTTAGCGCTACATACCCAACATAACCAATGATTAGAATAAGGACTGCGCCAAGACCATAATAAATCTTCTTTTTCATGCTGATTTGTACCGTTTTTAAATTGTTCAACAATATACTACATCCTCAGACTAACACGATATAAATATGTCATTATAGGTCCGGAAACGGGCTTTTTACGCGATAACTGAATGAGCAAGCGCTGTCCAGGCAGAGGATCATCCACCATTCAGCGAACCTGGTTATCTGCGCCGTTGAGGATGTCTTTAAAAAACCTGGTAAGGAATTGACAAAGCCGCAGCCAAGTCGCCTTCCCAGACGACAGCTAGGTTTGAGATCAGACGAAATGATATTTTTTTAGTGACAATGCGAATTATAATCCCTAGCATGAAGTTGACTATTTTTGCGCCACTTACCCAATAGCATGGAACTGATAAAGGCCCTTATTGACTTTGTATTACACATTGACCAGCACCTGGTAGAAATTGTAAATGATTACCAGACCTGGACCTATCTGATCCTGTTCCTGATCATTTTTGCGGAAACGGGATTGGTAGTAACGCCGTTCTTACCCGGAGACTCTTTACTTTTCGCAACGGGTGCGATCATTGCGAAGCCTGAAACCACACTGAATATCGGGCTCATGTGCGGGTTATTGATCATCGCGGCTATTCTTGGCGACATGGTAAATTATCACGTAGGAAAATTCATTGGAGTAAAGGCTTTTAGCGGCCGGTATAGGTTTCTGAAGGTTGAGTACCTGAATACAACCCAGCAGTTTTACAACAAGCATGGGGGCAAGACGATTATTTATGCGAGGTTTATTCCCATTATCAGAACCTTTGCACCTTTTGTTGCGGGAATCGGGACGATGTCGTACGGTAGATTTGCCACTTTCAATGTTACGGGAGGAATTGCGTGGGTTACGAGTTTTCTTTTTCTCGGCTATTTTTTTGGTGGACTGCCAGTGATTAAGGATAATTTCACTTACGTAATATTCGGAATAATCTTTTTGTCAATTCTTCCCCCGATTATTGAGGTGATACGACAGCGGAGGGGTAAGGTATAGGGTATAAAGGTATAGGGTATAGGGTATAGGGGGAGTGGGGGTTATAACTTGTGCGCTAGGCGCCGATGGGTTTGTATTGGACGTCTTCTTTATGGCCCGAGTCTTTGTCTTCCCCGTTCCTATACGGTATCATGTTTTATTGAAGTTTTAATCCACCTATAAGTCATTGTAATCCTGCCAGCCGATCAAATAGGCTTTTCCATCAACGGATAAATATCCTGAATCCGGATAATTCGCCTCCTTCTTCATTGTTACAGTCTGAACTATTAAAAATTAAAGCACTAAATTGGAATGACTTACGATCCCTTAAGTATGCATCCTTTCCTGACACGCAGCACCAGTTCCCTTTTGCTAATTTCGGGCATATTAATCTTCAGCAATTTCAGCACATCCGTTTCTTATCAGTCTAAACTGAAGTCCCTTTTTAACGGCAAAGACCTTCGCGGATGGGATACCTACGTTGGCCCCGCCTACGACACCATACAAAAGAAATTTGTTGGGAAACCGGTAGGGTTGAATGTTGACCCCGACCGTGTATTCACCGTAGTTAAGGAGGATGGAAAACCTGCCATTCGGATTTCGGGCGAAAAGTTTGGTGGTATTTCGACACAACAATCTTTTGAAAATTATCACTTGCGGCTTGAGTTCAAATGGGGAAAATTAAAGTGGCATCCGAAACGGAATTCCAGGATGGATAGTGGTCTTCTTTATCATGCCGTGGGAACGCATGGCGCGGATGGAGGATTCTGGATGCGGTCTCAGGAATTTCAGATTCAGGAAGGTGATTGTGGAGACTATTGGGGTGTTGCAGGTGGAATTGCCGATGTGCCTGCTGTCCGGCAAAGTGAGAACCGGTTTGTCTATACGCCTGGCGCACCCTTGCTTACATTCAGAGAGAAGGGCCCAAATGGTAGAAATTGTATTAAGTATCCCGATGCCGAAAACCCAACTGGTGAATGGAATGTTATCGATCTCTACTGTTTGGGAGACTCAAGCGTTCATGTTGTAAATGGCAAGGTAACGATGGTGCTCTACAACCTGCGGCATGTCGAGAATGAGCGGGAGGTACCTTTAGCCAGAGGTAAAATCCAGCTTCAGTCGGAGGGGGCCGAACTCTTTTATCGCAATATTATGATCGAACCGATTAGCTCGCTGCCAAAAAACCTGATTAATTAAGATGAAGAAATTCTGGCATGTTATTTTTAAGTCGAATAACGATGAGACAAAAAAAAGTGCCTCAAGAGGTGAGGCACTTTTTTTAGTCAAACGTTAACTTATTTCTTCGCAAGTGCTGCATTAATAGGAGCTCTGTCGAGGTATTGAATGACGCGGTCAATTTTATCATTTTCATTGAAGTGGAGATCTGTATGAATCCACATTCCTATTTTTTTACCGTTCTTATACTTCGTAGCTACCTGATACCAGCTTAACAACCAGACCCCGCGTGCTACCACACTTTTTTGAGGTTCGTTCACCTTGATGGGAAGCCAGATGTCATTCGTAAAAGTTAATGAATCGATTATATTACTCCGCCTATCTTTCCAATAATTAGCGATGGCTGGTTTACCCACCAGGCTGTCACCACTCGACCAGACATAAACGGCATTGTCGGCGAAATGACTCATCCATCCGTCTACGTCCCCTGCCGACAGGCTGGCGATTCCTTGTTTACCCATCTCCATATACTTGAGATCGGCGAATTCAGTGGGAAGTGGTTTGGTTTCGACTACAGGTTCAGTAACCGTTTCGGCAGGTTTGCTGCATGCCAGAAAAATGGACGCGCAACAAAATAGTACAAGGTACTTTTTCATAGAGATTTTGGTTTGGGTTAGGTTTGTCTGGGAAGACCCAACATTCATTGGGTTAGATGAATGTACTGAATAATACACTATAAAATGCAGTCCGAGACAGATACCGGGCTCCAGACGTGGGTCTACAGCCCTCCGACGGTGCTGTTTCTTAATCGATGTTGCAACGTATACTAGATGCCTAACCAGCGAGGGTAAATAAAGTGCCATTTGTACTTTGAAAACAAGGTTCCGCTACCAGATCGGGATGTGTCCATTTATACGTCACACAGATCGCTTGTAAAATTTGATTTCCTTAGTTTCAGGTTCTTTGATACCTTCCATACTTATCCAATACAATAATTCGAATTCATCCTATGAACAGAAGGACTTCTTTAAAAACACTAATGGCAGCCTCGGGCGCTCTCATAGCTCTTCCTGCATGGGCAGAAGGGTGGAGCGTTAGCGATGTTAAGCTTGGGGCTTCTATCTTTTCACCAATAGAACAGGAAATGCTTAGCAGCGTCGCGGACACCATTATCCCAGCTGGTAATTCTATTGGCGCGCTTTCCGTTGGAGTTGATAAATTTTTGCAGAAACTTTTCGCTGATTGTTATGAGTCGGATGTTCAGGAAAACATCAAAGTTCAGTTGGAAGCACTGGAGGCATCGTCACAGCTTGCCCATAACAAGGCATATGTAAGTTGTGATCAGGCTCAACGGCAAGAGCTGTTGCTGCGGCTTTCTGTTTCCGGGACCAAACCCGAAAAGGACTTTTTCGATCTGGTAAAATCAGAGACGATCAGGGGTTTTAGCACCTCGAAGGAAGTCATGCTGGGATATCTCGACTACAAGGTAGTTCCTGGACATTACTATGGTTGTGTAGATGTTAACGCATAATGTTATGGCAAACCTGTTGATAGATTCAGTCAGAAAAAGAACCTACGATGCGATCGTTATCGGTTCAGGCGCCAGCGGTGGTTGGGCGGCAAAGGAACTTTGCGATAAAGGTCTTAAGACGCTGGTACTGGAAAGAGGCCGGGATGTTAAACATATTCAGGATTACCCATCAGCGGGAAAAGCACCCTGGCAATTTGAATACAGAGGTACCTTACCCCTGGAGAAACGTAAAGACTTTCAGATGGCGAGGTTCCTTCGGGAAGAAACTTTTCATTGGGCTTTGAAAGATGATGAGCAGCCCTTCGTTCAGGAGAAACCGTTCAGGTGGGTTCGCGGTTACCATGTCGGTGGTAAGTCACTGATGTGGGCCCGACAGACACAACGTTGGAGTGATTTTGATTTTGAAGGCCCGGCCCGTGATGGTTTTGCGGTAGATTGGCCAATCCGGTATAAAGATCTCGCACCCTGGTATAGTCATGTAGAAAAATTTGCAGGTATTGCCGGAAACAAAGATGGATTACCGGAATTGCCAGATAGTGAATGTATGCCTGGTTTTGAAATGAGCTGTATAGAAAACTATTTCAGGGAGAGTATACAAAAAAACTATTCCGATCGTCACCTTATTCAGGGGCGCTGTGCACATATTACCGAAAATCACCCGATTTATCAGGAACAAGGCAGGCATAAATGTCAGAATCAGGCTGCCTGCAACCGGGGTTGTCAATTCGGTGGATACTTCAGCAGCAATGCCTCTACATTGCCATGGGCAATGAAAACCAAAAATCTCACGGTCAGGCCACACGCGGTGGTGCACTCCGTTATTTACGACGAAAAGAAAGGGCGGGCAACCGGTGTAAGAATAATCGATGGTACCTCGAATGAAGCGATAGAGTTTTACGCAAAAATTATATTTGTAAATGCTTCGGCGTTGAATAGCAACGCGATTTTACTAAATTCCACTTCTTCACGTTTTCCCAACGGTCTGGGTAATGACAGTGGATTGTTGGGTAAGTTTATTTCCTGGCACAATTACCGCGGAAGAGCGAATGCACAGTTCGACGGCTTTGGAGATAAAAAGACCGATGGTCGTAACCCGAGCCATAGTTATATTCCGAGATTCAGGAATGTGCGCAAGCAGGAAACAGATTTTCTCCGTGGATATGCAATTGGCATCGGTGGAGGAAGGGGCCGGTCGCCGGAGACAAACCTGATAGGTGATGAACTTCGTGAAAGTCTGTTGCACCCGGAATGGAGACAATGGAACATAAGCAGTTGGATGATGGGTGAGTCTGTTCCGGTAGAAACAAATCACGTCAGGCTACATACTGAGTTGAAGGACAAGTATGGTATTCCTCAACTCGTGGTTTCCTGCGAATGGACCGAGAATGATGACAAGATGGTGGAAGACTACATGGCGCAGTCAAAGGAAATGTTTGAAAGGGCCGGTTTTATTAATATCCGGGTAACCGACTCAAAGGCACCTCCGGGTTCTGATATCCACGAGATGGGAGGCGTCCGAATGGGACGTGATCCAAAGACATCTCTGCTGAATGAATGGAATCAATTGCATCACTGCAAGAATGTTTTTGTTACGGATGGTGCGTGCATGACATCCACAGGTACTCAAAATCCAACCCTGACCTACATGGCGATAACTGCGCGTGCCGCAAACTTTGCAGTGGAAGCGTCAAAGAAGCGTGATCTTTGAACGTTCTGAATCATTATTACATGTTTTTAACTTCGAAACCAGAAAAAAGTATCTCATGAAAAAGTACACAGCCCTTGCCTTGTTTGTTTCCATACTCCTTACTGACGTTGGATCCGCTTTTGCTCAAAAGAACAAAAAGCCTTTATATACATTTAATTTTGGCGTGCAGGCATACACGTTTCGAAAGAGTTTCCCCAATGGAGTCGCTGCCACGTTGGACTCCATTAAAAATATGGGCTTTACCGAACTGGAAGGTGGAGGCGGTCGTATGCCTCCGGCGGAATTTAAAAAGCTTTGCGATGAGAGGGGTATCAAGATTGTTGGTGCAGGTGCCGGATATGAAAAGCTGGTAGCCGATCCGCAGGCTGCGGCCGATGAAGCGAAGGCATTGGGAGCATCCTATTTGATGTGCGCCTGGATACCCCATCAAAAGGGTAACTTTACGCTGGACAATGCGAAAAAGGCAGTTACCGATTTTAATGCGGCCGGCAAGGTGTTAAAGGAAAACGGCATTACGTTCTGTTATCATGTTCATGGTTTTGAATTTCAGCCGTATGAAAAAGGTACATTAATGGACTATATGATTCAGAACACAAATCCAGATTACGTTTCGTTCGAAATGGATATACTCTGGACGCATTTTGGTGGTGGTGATCCCGTTGCACTGCTGAAGAAATACGGAAGCCGGTGGAAACTGATGCACGTCAAGGATTTAAGAAAAGGAACTCCGAAAGACCTGACTGGAGGAACATCCCAGGAAAATGACGTGGCGCTGGGTACAGGCGAAATTGATCTTGCCAGCATCATACGGGAAGCTAAGAAGGTCGGAATAAAACATTACTTTATTGAGGATGAAAGCAGCCGTGTAAATACTCAAGTGCCTCAAAGCATTGCTTATCTCAAGAGTTTGAAGGAATAAGTCTCGCAATTGAGCGACACGCAAGTAGCCACCTGAACTATCTATCAGGTGGCATTTTTTATTAAGTCCAATTTGTATTATAAGGTTATCTCATGCCAGCCGTATCTGCAAAACGGCCCATCATCGAATTTTAGCATAACCAATATACGGCACCGTTTACAGTTGGTTCTTGCATCGGTATTGTGCCGGTAAGATCTGAGCTTGTTTAACATTAAATACACGTCTCATCACCTCTATCTTTACGAGCGTGGGTTCTTTTTCATACCACGGAAATTGTATACATTTATACTTTTAGCGCTTATTCTTAGTCCTCTCATTTGGATGGGCTGCCGGTGTCTTTGTTATTTACCTTTGATTGGGTGATATAATTCAACAATCCAGTGGCAAATTCATCGGGTTTTTATCGGATAAGTAATCATGAATGTCAGAAATTTAGTTTGCTGTATATTTATTTTTTGCAGCTGCCCGCTTGAAGCCCAGACAAAATTTGGCGCGGTCAATGGGAAAATCAGTTTTGTATCCAATGCCGAACTTGAATTGATCACAGCGTCTACCAGCAAACTCAAAGGCATTATTGATCCGGCTACAAACCAATTTGCTTTTTCGGTTTCAGTACAATCCTTTGCCGGATTCAATAGCGAACTTCAGCGGCAACATTTTAACGAGAAGTACGTGGAGAGTGATAAATATCCGCAATTCATATTTACGGGGAAGATCATTGAAAAAATGGATTATTCTATTAATGGAATATATGAAATTCGTGCAAAGGGTGACCTGGACATTCATGGACAGAAACAAACACGAATTATCAGGAGCACGTTGACAGTTGAAAATGGTACGCTGCGAATTGAGGCGAATTTTAATATTCCCCTGGCTGACCACAATATTGCCATTCCAAGGGTAGTCAATCAAAAGATCGCGACAGAAATTGAAGTCACCGTTGATGCAGTCATGTTGCCACAGCAATAATTTTGCCCGATGAAAAAATCAGCTGGAGTATTCTTACTATTTCTTACCTGGGGTTTTGTGTCTGCTCAGGTTCCCTATTTTCAGAACTATTCGTTGCTCAAGCGAAATGAACCTGTTCAGATAAATGTTATTTTTCAGGACCGGTCGGGGTTTCTTTGGTATGGCACCAACAAGGGGCTGATCAGATTTGATGGTCTACAGCAGGAGCAATTCACGACACTAGACAGTCTGCCCGATGAACAGGTGACAGCGCTGGCGCAGGATTCTCTTGGAAGGATCTGGACAGGTCATAAAAACGGGAAACTTGCCTATTTGGACGGAAACTTCTTCAGGACTTTTGATCCCCCCGAAGGATCGTCTACGAATGAAATTTCTGATATTCTGTTCGATAGAAAGGGAAATTTATGGTTTTCAACGCTAAATGATGGCCTGTATTACTTTACCCAGGGTCGTCTTTACCGGGTTGATGAACAGGAAGGCTTACCGGATATTTATATCTATGATATTATCGAAGATCGTTTTGGAAATATATGGGCGGGTACGGATGGAGGTGCTGCTATTTGTAAACTTCAGAACAGGAAGTTAACCATTCAGGTATTGGACTATACGTATGGCATGCCGGATAACATTGTTAAAAAATTTCATATTGACCGGAATAACACCGTATGGATGGGAACAGAGGATGCCGGTGTTCTTTCTTTTAATCCGTCAACGGGCAAGACATCCTCACTCATTAAATCAGGATGGCAATTTGGCAACCTGACGGACTTTTCGTTTGACGGACACCAGGTTTGGATCAGCACGCCACAGTCAGGTCTTATTTTGTACGACATGAAAACAGGTGAAGCCAGGATGTATAACTCCAATACTGGTTTTGATTTTATGTCTGTTAATACCATGCTCACAGACTTTGAAGGAAACACATGGATAGGGACCAAGACAGGCGTGTTCCGCACACTGGGTGATCATGTTGAGTACATTGATAACTTTGATCCCTATGACAATACTGCGGTTTTAGCGCTTACAGTAGACAAGAAAAACAACATATGGTACTCTACCAGTGAGGGCTTGTTTACATGGAGCCGTGGATCGGGAAATGCAATTGTCAAACAATTTCCACTAGATACATCTCTGAAAAAAAGTGCCACGATCAGTCTCTATACTGATTCAGCAGGTTATGTATGGGCCGGCTTGTATGGGGAAGGTGTGCTTCGGATTAATCCTGAAACCAAAAAGGTTTTGCATCTTGATAAAGAGCTCACCAATGGAAATGTATTGAACATTACCGGACGCGGAAATGTGGTGTGGCTTGCCACGCTGGGGGGAGGAACCCAGGTACGGTTCTCAGGCGATGTGCTCGATGTAAAGAATTATGGTCGCGCCGAGGGCCTGGTCTCCGATTATATTTATCAGGTTTTTATCGACAGCCAGGATCGTGTTTGGTTTGCTACCGATGGAAAGGGAGCAGCCATGCGTGATAAGTCAGGCTTTCATCATTACGAAAAAGGATTGGGATCTAAAGTAGTGTATGGTTTCGCGGAAGATGGCAATCACCGCATTTGGGCAAATGTACAGGGGGAAGGTTTGTATCAGTTTGATGGGGAAGCGTTTCAGCCACTTGGAAAAGAAATTCTGCTTCGGGATAAAAATATTTATGGCCTTACTACGGACACGCATGGTAATCTTATTATGCTCAACGATTTGGGAATTGATATATATGATCTTGAAACTAAAAAAGTAAGGTACCTCGGCGAGGAAGTGGGGATTCGGGGCATGAAGCCAAACTTAAATGCATTGGCTAAGGATCAACGCGGAAAAATTTATGTGGGCACGGATCGCGGAATAATGAAATACTCCGACGGGGCGTATCATTCTCTTACGCAACCCGAGCCCTTTATTGAAGGTCTTACGGTTGACGATAATAAGGTTGCGGTTTCTTCAACGCTCAGCTTTGCTCATAATCAAAATAGTGTCATAGTTCACTACATCGGGTTCTGGTATCAGAATCCTACGAATCTTATTTTCCAATACCGGCTGGAAAACTATGACAGAGACTGGATCGTAAGCCGTGACCGTTCAGCAACGTATTCAAGTCTCCCTCCTGGAACCTATACCTATCGGCTGCGTGTTTCTGATACTGAAAATTTCTTCGATGCAAGAGAAACTACGTTAACGTTTATCGTTCGCTCTCCTTTCTGGAGGGAAGCATGGTTTTATTTTCTTTGCGTCGTCGTCGCCATAAGTTTAGTTTACGGCTATGTACATTATCGGGAAAGGAAATTGGTGGATGCCAAAAGATTATTGAGAGAAAAAGTAAAAGAGCGTACCCAGGAAATCCAGATTCAGAATGAAGAAATTCAGGCGCAGAATGAGGAAATACAGGCACAGGCAGAGGAAATACAAGGCATTAATGATAACCTCGAATCGCTCGTCAGGGCAAGAACAGAAGAATTAGAAAAGAAAAACAAGGCGGCGGAAGAATCAGCATTTATCATTGCTCATGAATTACGCGCCCCGGTTGCGAGTGTTCTTGGCTTAATCAACCTCATTTCAAAATGCAAACTTGACGATGACGCCAGAACCATCGTCACCCATATGGAAGATTCAGCCGAAAAGCTGAATGCCGTAGTCAGGAATATTACCAAAGCAATTGAAAGAGGCGACCACTGAAAAGATCAGTCCTCTTTCAATTTCCTAAATCATAGTCGTTACTGCGATCAGAGCGCTTTGACTTTAATATTTCGGTAGTATACCGGTGCCCCATGGTCCTGTAAAGCGATAGCACCACTCTTGAATTTGTTCCAATCCGGATAATCTACCCATTTGCTTTTCTTATATCGTTCCGTGAAGTCGGCACTTCCTTCTTCGAATTCCACCACCTTCTCTCCGTTAAGCCAATGTTCAACGTGACCGTTGTTATAAAGTATACGTGCTGTATTCCATTCGCCAACCGGGTTTAATTTTTTGGTGGCTGGTGCAGCAAACATGTCATAATTGCTGCCTGCTTTCTGGGCATCTCTAAGTTCGTCTTTCCATCCGCTGTCATCCATGAGCTGAAATTCCGGGCCAGTCTCATAATCGTGTTTATATTTTGGGTCTTCCACGACATGGTATAGAACACCGCTATTGCCACCCGGAGAAATTTTCCATTCCAGTGTGAGGTCAAAGTTTCCAAATTGACGGGTGGTGATCAGGGAGCCGCCAACATTCGCGGTACCCTCACTCAATCCCCGGCCATCGCACAGGATAGCTCCTTCCTGTATACTCCATAGCGGTCCAATGGTATCGTGATTAAAGCGTTTCCATCCGTCCAGTGTAGTGCCGTCAAATAACAATTCCCAGCCTCCCGCTTTTTCTTCTTCGGTCAGCGAGTTCAGGATAGGTACTGCGGCGCCTTCATCCGTAGCGGCTTCTTGCTGCGTGCTGGATTTTTGGCAAGAAACTGACATAGCTGTTACTACGGCCATGAGATAAAATAATAGGATTCGTTTCATAATTCTAGTTGTAAATGGTCAAATTAACATGTTGAGGATTGGGTTCAAAATAAAATAGGGTTAACTTTTTTCGCTGTTCTGCAATCGGCCATCAGGATAGTTAAGTGGAAGATCAAATGGTCTTTATTTAAAAAGAAGCCGGTAATAAAACCCGGGATTAGTTAATAATTTTTTCTGATCAGGGTTAGCCAATGCATCAACGAGAAATTTTTGAAGGTATTGGCTGCGGTTCGCTTTAGTTACCACGAAGTTAAGAAGCCAGGTTTTCCGGCAGAGCAGTTGTAGTGTTTTGCTGATCTTTAATTCTTTCCACATTCGACGGTATATTTCCTTATCGTAGGATGCATTAAAACTTGCAGAGAAGTCATTTTTGCTAAAACATGACAGGACGTGTTCGGCGGCGACTCTTCCACTTCGGATGGCATTTCCGATACCTTCACCACTGAATGGGTCGATCAGAGAAGCGGCATCCCCGGCAAGCAGTATTCGTTCGCCGGATATCTTTCGTCGTTTGGATCCCAGTGGCAATCCAAACCCTTTTACTGTTTCCAATGGGCGTGCATTCAGAAACCTTTCTTTTAAAACAGGCTGGGTAAGTATGAGTTTCTCCAGTGTCTCCCGGAGATTGATTTTATTTTTACTAATGGTATCGGAAAGCATACCAATTCCGACATTGGCTTTGTTATCGGGCAAAGGAAAGATCCAGACATAGCCTGGCAGAATATCTTTGAAGAAATAAAGTTCGATGAACTGACCGGGATGAAATGACGTAATATTCTCATAATACACCCGCAGCCCGGCACTATGGTGTTTACGTTCTATGGTAGACCCGAGATATTTGGCAACAACGGATTGAGCGCCATCCGCGCCAATTACCATTTGAGCGGTGATTGTCTCTTGATCTGTATACACTTTTACGCATTCTGACAACGTTTCAAGTTTTCTAACCCCGCAATTTTCAATGAGGGTAACTCCATTGGTCTGTTTAAGTTGTTCGACAAGCAGATTATCAAAATCAAATCGTGTGCATAAGAAACCACTTTTTTCTTTGCCCTGGTGAAAGAATGGGATATCAATGTGTTGTTGATTGGGAGCAAAGATCCGGACACCAAAGGATGCAACCTTCCGGGGAAAATGATTAAAAGCTTGTGCAAGTTGTGGGGAAAGTAACTCCAACTGGTTGACGACATCGACGCTTAATGCATCGCCGCAGGTCTTGTCCCTGGGAAACACGGACTTGTCAAGAATAGCAACGGATACTCCGGCTCTTCCCAGTTTCAGCGCACAGGCAGCACCTGCCGGCCCGGCTCCAACAATTACAACATCGACTATTTTTTCCTGCAAAACTTTTCGTTAAAACGTATTCTACCTGACTATAAAAGAGAAAACATCCATCACTTTTCGGGGTTCTCAATTCTTACTGCGAACCACGCTTAATGCAATATCAAAGTTGTACTCAGGCGAAGAAATGTTAGCGATACCTCCGGAATGGTTTAGTTTTTCTTTTTTCACAGACGCACCCGTGGCCGGATTCATCCATTCGACTGCATACATTCCTGGAGGTAATACAAGGGAAAGACTCACTTGAGTTCCATGTAACAAGTAGGCTGCATATTGCTTACCTGGTTCTGATAAAACATAAGCACGCGTTTTGCCACCTAAGCCACCATCGACGAAGGTAGCATCCGGTTTCATGCGGACGAAATCAAATGAATCGATAAAGGACTTCAGGAAGCCCAACTGTTTGCGGAGGGTAGATGTTCCACCTCCCGGCTGTTTCTCCGGGTAAACAAAATCTCCGGTCTCTTGATTAGCCGTGAACGAGTAGTCCAGATTGTTATAAAGCGCTCCTCCTGCCAGTATAAATTCCCAACCCTCTTTTCTATATGTGCTATCCTGCTGACCTCTGAATCCTGTTTCATTGTTACCGATAACTTTGTTGAGATGATAATTTTGTTTGACGGCAATGGGAGGGGACGCATAGTGAAAGTTGAATACAGAGATAGCTGGATGGGGGTCAACGATACGTGCAGAATCATTAGCGATATTCTGGGAAATGAGATGTTGTACCTTTAGTTTTTTTTCTGTTTCGTTTATAAGCGAAGCAATATGATGCTGCCACTCCATTTTTACTCCGCCGAAATATGGCTCGTTACAAATTTCATAGATTATGTTTTCAAAACCCTTCAGTTCGGTTACCATCTTCCGCACCATGGCTTCCTGAATAGGGAGGAGGCCACCATGTTTGTCCATCGTGTACACATCATCCTTCTGCACATTACCAACGCCATTGATATTGTTGCTGGCATTCATCGGACTGATTTTCCACTGGATGTCTTCATAGAAGGGGCAGAAGAATGCCAGTTCAACGACAATATTTCTTTTTTCCGCGGAAGACATAAATTCCTTGAGCCGGGTGAAGTAAACATCGTTCCATCTGGTAAGGTCGAACTTATTACCACCTCCGGCGTATCCTTTCTCCGTGCTTCGTTGCCAGGGGCAGATGAAGACCTCTGAACGAGGGGCCAGCGTATTCTCCGTGATGTTAAAAGCACCCGGTGGTTCAACGTATGCCCCTGTAAAAACCCGGGTAAGGTTAAGGCCTTTTGATTGGAGTTCATCGAGATAAGGAACAAAATCGAAGTCCAGATTTATCACGGCTCCATAATGCTCTGCGGAAGTTATAAGAACAGTTGGTTTCTTCTTGTAAAGAAAGTAATGAGGATTGGTCGGAAACAGTGAAATGGGTTTCGGCTGTGATTTAACCATTTGTGGCTGTAAGGTGCAGAGTAAAACAAATACAGTGCTCATCTTTTGAATTATTCTCATACGGCGCTTACACGGTTAAGGGCATAAAAATGATTGTTTGCATTACTGCTTTTCAAAAATATAATCCAACGAGTTGTTACCTCCGGAAACGGTTGCTTTAAGAATGTTGTTCGCTGCCTGATAGACGATCTTCTTGGGAAAGTCATGGTCCGGATTTTCGAAAACGAAGCCTGTTTTTGTAATTTCTGTCAATTTAAAAAAAACAGGCTGTTGGTTTTCAGGAACATCCGCCACGTAATATATTCTATCCTCATTGATTACAATTCTCAGGTTTTCCACAAAGAGGGTATCCTGCCCCTTCAGCGTAACACCAAATCCACGAATTTCATACGGCGAGGATTTGAACCAACGCTCTGTGCCTGACTGTCCGGCTTTATTGTTTGTTCGGTACCATGTGCCTTCAAGCCAGTTGAGTTTTTTGAAATCTTCCCTGGCTTGCCTGGCGGGCGGTTGACTCAGGCATTCCATACAAGGTACCCAAAACATAACAAGCAGGGCTAACTTTTTCATGTCTATAAATTATATAGGCTGGTGCAAATGTTTATTAAGTTCTGAAAAAATTGAAATACAGAAAAGCGGCGAGAAGTATCCCACCCACAATGGCCAGGGTGATCTTTCTTGGGCTATATGGTCGCTCGCCTTGCACCTCACCTGTTCGCGCATTGATCAGGAACTGGTATACCTTGTTATTGTAACGATATGCACTGAGCCATACGGGCAGCAGGATATGTTTAAAGGTTGGGTCATGGTAAGTGGTATTCACAAACTGAATCATCTGCTGATCTCCGCCAATGTCCGTGCGGATCGACGAATGAATTCCCGGCACCATATGTTGCTTTGCTTCCTCATAGCTTGATTTGATGTCAACCACGTAGGTCTCTGTACGGAATCCGCTCAGATACTTGTCATTGTACGGTACCAGGTTTTTCAGATCCCATGGTTCCAGGGCACGAAGGCTATTTTTTTTAAGTGAACGGGTTGCTTCAATCAGGAGATCATCAAATGTGTTATGGACCCAGCCGGAGGCGGGATACCATCTTGTTTTGGTCACTTGCCGGTTACGCGTAACATTCCTGCCATTTTCTGTTGCTGTATAGGATTCATTGACTGTATAGTTCTCCCCTCGCTGGCCCGTGTAGCTGGAATCAGTCGTACAATCGAAGGTCCAGAACGGAAGATACATGCCCGTTAGTCTGTCGGCATTGTCGGCATAGTGCTTCAGGTCGCCTGGTGCGAACCAAAGGCCCTTGAGCCAGCGTCTGAAATTTTCATTAGCCTTTGCTGATTCAATTCCAAAGGGCAGTACGTATTGTGGTTTATGTAGCGTACCGGTTGTGCCGCTCTTGATCACGATTGTAGATGCACAGAATGGACACTTATCGGAACTGATCTTTGGATCCAGCGTAAAAGCTGCACCACAGCTTTCGCACTTTACGGTAGTAACGTTAATTGTTTCCTCGCGCTCAAAGTTTTTTTCCAGAAATTCATCGAGTTTGATTTCCTGAACTTTCCCCGCGACCTCCGGTTGCATAATTTCATGTTGAGCCCCGCAATAATCGCAGACCAGGTGGTTTGTACCGGGCTTAAATTTTACAATTGCCCCGCATTGGGTACACGCCAATTCCTGGTTGATAGCTTGGGTAGCTTCGACAAAATCGCTCATAGATGTTCACGCAAATGCGTAAATGCGTAAAGTAAGTTTTTCAAGGCAAATATATTATTGAGGGGGTAGTGGAGGAGGAACCGCACCAAAAAGTGTATTCAACTCGGCGGTGTCTCCTGCTTTATTCCAGGCCGGCATACCTTGTTTCCAAATCAGTGTATCCCGGCTTACCGATCCCTGTTGTACCATCTGTTGTAGTGTTTGAAACGTGAAGGGACCTTGTTGTTGTCCGTTTACTGCTACGAAGAACTGGCCTGCACCCCCTGGAATTGGTGGCGGATTTTGGCCGGCAGTCTGATTTTGCTGATTAAACATCTGACCCATCTGCTGCGCCATCGCAAAACCCATACCCATACCCATACCTTCTCCGGCACCACCTCCGGGATTCTTCGCCGCCGCTTCCATAGCATTGGCAGCTTGAAATTGTGCGTACTGACCCAGGTTACCGAGAATGCCCATACTGGTTCGTTTGTCAAGGGCCTGTTCCACCTCGGGTGGCAATGAAATATTTTCTACGAGAAATTTTGTTACCTGCAATCCATATTCTCCAAACTCGGGGTTTATTTTACTGCTAATAAATTTCGAGAGTTCATCATAATTGGCAGCCAGGTCAAAAATGGGTATTTTACTTTCGGCGACGGCATCGGTAAAACGCGTGATAATAAGATTCCGCAATTGTTCAGCTACCTCTTCCGTTGTAAAATGCGCCTGCGTGCCGGCAATTTCCTTGATAAACTTTCCGGCATCAGAGACCTTAATGGCGAATGTTCCAAATGCCCGCAGTCGGATCGGTCCAAACTCGGCATCGCGAAGCATGATTGGATTTTTCGTGCCCCACTTTTGATCAGTAAAGTTTTTTGTGTTGACAAAGTAAACCTCTACTTTGAAGGGGCTGTTAAATCCATACTTCCAACCCCGTATCGTTGTCAGGATAGGGACGTTCTTCGTGCTGAGTTCGTGCCTCCCCGGTGAGAAAACGTCAGCGATCGTACCTTCACTTACCAATACAGCTACCTGGCTTTCTCTTACCGTGAGTTGGGCGCCATTTTTGATTTCGTTCTGGTGTCTGGGGAATCGCCAGACCATGGTGTTGTTTCCATCGTCTGTCCACTCGATAATGTCAATTAATTCATTCTGTAGTCTGTCCCAAATGCCCATAAAAAGAGAGTTTTATTTCCTGTTCTAACGAGTTGGAAGATAATAAGAATTAGAAATTTGAAGCGCACCGTGATCTTATTTTTATAAAATAGTTCGGAGCCATTTTTCTGCGATACCCTCAAAAAGGGCTCATTTTGAACTGCTTTGTCGTCTAATTTGATTAATCAACATCGTTAGGCAGGGAGAATGACTATGAGGGTATAAAGAACCTGGAGAACACTACCTTTGCAGCCATGAATAGTAGTATAAATAGCCGCTTTGCGGATACCTTAAAAAACCTTTCCATTGCATCATTCAACGCCATGCAGGAAGCTGTTTTAGAAAAAACGGCGACGTTTGAAAATCTGATGCTTCTGGCACCCACAGGCTCCGGCAAGACGCTTGCCTTTTTGGTTCCCGTATTGAACCAATTGAGTAACGAAGCAGCCGGTGTGCAGGCACTCATTGTGGCACCTTCCCGTGAGTTGTCATTACAAATCGAGCAGGTATTCCGGGCGATGAAGACATCGTTTAAAGTAAGTTGCTGCTATGGCGGTCATTCCGTGAAGATTGAGCAAAGTAGCCTCAGTGAAGCGCCGGCCGTAATCATTGGCACTCCCGGTAGACTGGCAGATCATATTGGAAGAAAATCATTTGATGCCTCGACTATTAAAATGGTCGTGCTCGATGAATTTGACAAATCATTACAAATGGGTTTTCATGAACAGTTGAAAATCATATTTAAAGCGTTGGGCGGTAAACAAAGTCATCTGTTGACTTCGGCTACGAAGTTAGATGCACTACCTGATTTTCTTCCTTTTACGAAACTGGAGACCCTTAATTTTTTGAAGGACGAAGCAGCATCCAAATTGAAACTGAAGCTGGTGCGGACCAGGAGTACGGATAAAGTTGAAACCCTTATGCGACTGGTTGCTGGCTTTAACCAGGAAGTCTGCCTGATTTTTTGTAACCACCGGGAGGCCGTTGAGCGCATAAGTGCGCTTTTTGAAAGTCATAAATTTGCGCATGGAATTTTTCATGGGGCTATGGAACAGATTGATCGGGAAAAGAACCTGATTAAGTTCAGGGGTGGTTCACATAATGTTCTTATCTCCACCGACCTAGCTGCCCGGGGTTTGGATATTCCGGAGATCAGACACGTAGTACATTATCAACTGCCACCTCAGCATGAAGCTTTTGTTCACCGGAATGGCCGGACAGCACGGATGCATGCCGATGGAATTGCGTATCTGATTCTGGCGGATGATGAGTCGCTGCCGGATTATATTGACCGATCGATTGAGGAATTGAAGCTGACGAAACCGTTACAATTACCGCCACCGCCAAAGTATGATTGTATCTACATCAGCGCGGGCAAGAAAGACAAAATCAATAAGGGAGATATTGCGGGCTTGTTAATGAAGAAGGGTGGACTACAGGGTGATGACCTTGGATTGATTACTACGCTAGATCATACGTCTTATGTTTCAGTCAAACGTTCGCTGGTGCATAAAGTGTTAGCTAGCATAAAGGATGAAAAACTTAAAAAACTCAAAGTGAAGATAGAGGTTGCAAATTGAATTGGTTACGGCTCCCATTGTAATTTTGTTAACTCATTCAGAATTTGTTGCGCCGCATCGGAATCCCGTTAGGGATGGAATTTTGGTAGATAGAAGTTGCAAATTGAATTGGTTGCGGCTCCCATCGTAATTTTGTTAGGGATGTCATTTTGTTAACTCATTCAGAATTTGTTGCACCGCATCGGAATCCGTTAGGGATGGAATTTTGGTAGTTTGAATTTGTTGCAACCGCGCATCGCGCACAGATTTCGATGAAATACGAATTTCCCCGATGCGCAATTGGAATCCCGTTAGGGATGGAATCTTGGTAGTTTGAGTTTGTTGCAACCGCGCATCGCGCACCGAATTTCGATGCAATCGAATTTCCCCGAAGCGCAATTGGAATCCCGTTAGGGATGGAATCTTGGTAGTTACGAATTGATAATTGTGATCCCACCTGGGACGGTATTTGATAGCCCAAATTCAAATTTTGTTGCATCCCCCGCATCGGAATCCCGCTAGGGATGGAATGTAGGTAGCTTTGAATATTGTTCCAACCCGCGCATTGCGCACGGAATTTCGATGAAATGCAAATTTTCCCGATGCGCAATCAACGACCGTCGTGGTTGCATATGCCCACAGCGGGCAATCTACCGGACGGATCAATTATACCTGCATTTGTTGTAATCCAGTTACAGATGTCATTTTGGTAGACCCTTTACCTTATCTTTCTACCATTGCTCACGGCGTTAAACTATTCATCAAAGCTTTTAGGGGATGCGTTGATCTAATATTACATTTAGTTAAACAAAGATCCGGAAAATGAAAAAAATCATCGTTGTACTGGCGGCTTTGTGTGGTATACTTTTTTCAGTATCGGCACAGGTCAGCAAGGTTCAGGATAATTTATCCATGACCAGTAAAATATTAAAGGGTGAGCGCAAGTATGCTATCTACCTTCCTCCAGGCTACGAGACCTCGGCCCGAAGCTATCCCGTGTTGTATCTGTTGCATGGTGGTGGAGATGACCAGACCGGATGGGTACAATTTGGTGAAGTCCAGCACATCACGGACAAGGCAATAGCAAACGGGACCTCCACGCCCATGATTATTGTGATGCCGGATGCTAATACCGGTACGCGCGGTTATGGGAATACCGCCAACGGAGAATGGCGATACGAAGACTTCTTTTTCCAGGAGTTTGTACCGTTCATTGAGAAGACCTACCGGATAAAGGGTGAGAAGAAATATCGGGCTGTTGCTGGTTTATCCATGGGCGGTGGTGGTTCTTTCTATTACGCACTGCATCATCCTGAAATGTTTTCTGCTGCATGCCCCTTGAGTGCAAGCGCTGGCCCGCTATCCCTGCAGGCAGCAAAGGAGAGTATGGAAAGACAAAAGCTAACAGTTACCGATGCACAACTGGAGGCGTGGTACAAACAATACAGCGCCCTTGAACTGATTAACAGTATGCCTGACGATCAGAAAAAAGCTGTCCGGTGGTACATCGACTGTGGCGATGATGATTTTCTGTTTGAAGGAAACTCACTAATTCACATTGCCATGCGCAAGAAGGAAATTCCCCATGAATTCAGAGTCCAAAACGGGGGACACACCTGGACGTACTGGCGAAATGCACTTCCGACTGTGCTTGAATTTATTTCGGCGGGGTTCCATCAATTTTGATCGATTTACCATCACGCTGGATTTGACAAGATCCAGGCGTGATGGTTATTTACCTGCTATGCCTCCTGAAAAGGATTGTGTGAGGTAATATGCGTGACTTTTAATTCACCAACCCGGGGCTGCAGCCAGGGTACCAACCATTCCATGCCGGGTTCCTCACTTTGTGAATGACCAAGGACAATGAGAGACACAGACGATCCCATCGCACGAGCATCGCGAACATACTCTGCGGTTTCCCATTCATGTACTTCACCAACCAGTAACACATCCGGTTTTTCTTTTTGTAAGACTTTTATTTGCGCGGTTCCTCCCGCAGCGCCAGGAAGGAGTGCGATCCGCTTACACATTTGTTTTCGGTCGCCTATGATTCGCACCTGCCTGATGTCCAAACTCTTCGTTGCATGGTCAGTAATAGCGCCAAGAGTTGCGCCAGGGTGCACAATCATTCTTGGATTATCTGGGTTGTAGTATTGTTGCCAGCTTAACCTTGTAAGCACACCCATCAGCACGCCGTCGGGTTTGTGGGTATGCCAATAGTCGTGGAATCTCCACACAACGATGCCATGTTTCTGCAACAGTTCCTTCTTATATATATAGACAGGATCACTTTCCAACCAGGCTGTTTCATCCAGATGGCCATAAAACGTCGGTTCATGGGCAATAATAAAATTGGCACCCAGCGCTGCTGTTTTTTTAATAACATCGATAGTTGCGAACATGGTGGTTACTATGCCGGTAACAAGCTGTTGACCATTACCGGATTTAATTGTGTCAACCGTTTGGGGAAACGGAGCTCCTGGAATTTCTTTGAGAATTAGTTCAATAACCTGCTGCACGGTAAGTTTTGATTCACTAGCCGGATCGTTGTTGTGTGTGGCTGAACTCAAGCCGGGTAGAAACGTGAGGCCAGATGCTGCGGCGACGGTAGTCAGAAATTCCCGCCTTCTCAATTGCCCGGCCGTATGTTTTGGATTGTTCTTCATAACTGAATGCTTAGGTGTTCAACGCTTGTTTAATTTTTTCCAGAAGGGCAACTATTTTCGGCTCTGGATCCCCAGCCCCCAGAGTTTCCAACGGTATATAGCCCCTGTATCCAGATGCTTTTATAATATTTATTAATCGTGGCATGTCGACATCCACTTCTTTTCCTTCTATAAATACTTTCTCTTTGATTTGCCAGTTTACAGCGTGACGAACTGTTTTTTCAATTTCCTTATAGGGATCTCCAACCCGGTAACTGCCGGTGTCCAGGATCAGCCCAAACCATTCTGACTTTATAACATCGAAAAATTGAAGGGCATCATCGGCAGTCTTAATAAAATCATCGTGGTTTTGGATGGCCACCACGACACCATGTGATTTACCATACTCAATACATTCCTGAATATCTTTTATCATCCAGCTGAATATTTGTTCTCTTGCAATTCCTGCTGGTTTCTGATTGCCTGAAAATATCCGGATGACGGGAGCGCCTATTTTTTCTGCTGCATCAATCCAGTTCTTCACCAACGTCACGCTTTGTTTTCTTTTGGCTGGATCCGGTTCCGTAAAATCATTTCGTACGCCGGTTCCGCTGATTTCCACCCCGAGGCTGAATGCTTTCCGTTTTATTTTATACAGGTAATCATCTGAGGGTACGACCGGATAGCCCGGAAAATAATAGGCAGTGATATCAACCGCAAGGAAACCTTTGGATGCACAAAACGTCAACATATCCTCAATGGTCATTTTTCCGGAACTCAACGGTCCATTGAGTGAAAAAGCATTAAGGCTTACTTTCAACGCTGTGGTGTCTTCCAGGCTTTTGTCCTCATGATTGGCAATCGGCGAACTGAAGAGTACCCCCGGGCTCAGCAGCGGCACAGCAAGCATGGATTTGAGAAGCTTCCTGCGGTTAGCGCTATCGTTGGATGTATTTTTCATTTTGTTTTGTTTTCAGGATTTTGCTTCTGCTGGTCGGGTGTCAGGAGCTGAGTGTCAAGGAGCCAGTCGGCCATCCGTTGCGGCCACCCTTTTATTGAGTTTAGTTTAGACCGGTATCCCATATTAAAGCCGTGAGCACCTTGTGTATAAATGTGGGCCTCTACCGGAATCTTCGCTTCATGATACTTCTGGAGTAAGGTAATAACCGGACCGGAGCAGCAGGCGTCGTCGTTCGCGGCAAGCATAAAGGCTGGTGGTGCATCTTTTGGTAAGGATGCGGGAATACCCAGCGGACCAGGATACACCAGCATTTGAAAATTTGGTTTTCCATTCATCCGGTCTATAGGATCAGCAGACGCCGGATTTCCCTCACCGGAGGCATAGGCAATCAAGGCAACTACCTCACCTCCCGCTGAAAACCCCATCATACCAATTCGGTTTGGATCTATATTCCATTTGGCTGCATTACTTCGCACCATTCGCATGGCGCGATAGGCATCTTGCCGAACATGGTTCTCAATTGTGTATGGTGAATTTTCTTCCCGTGCCAGCCTGTACTTCAGAACGAAAGCTGCGACACCGATAGAGTTCAGGTACACGGCAGGATCTCTGCCTTCTGCGTTGAATACCAGTTCCCGGTGACCGCCACCCGGACAAATTACTACCGCTGCTCCCGTAGCTTTCTCAGGTGGCGGAAGGTAAACGGTGATAGACGGATTATGAATGTTTTTAACCCACCAGTCTTTTGCCACTGTTGGCTCATTCCGGCGGTTTTCAAATCCGGGTGCTCCGTCAGGCCACAGTGGAATTTCTTCCGGGACTTGTGCAAGCACTGAAGCAGGTAACAAAATAAACAGAAGCCTGTAAACAGGGGTAATGGACAAAGTTGGGTATTGCATCGAGGAATTTACCAAATTCCCTATAAACACCGCTATGTAATTGTCTGTCTCCTCGCAAAAGTTGGATTAGCGGTATACATGCCATGTTAAACACATAGATACGCTTACTAACATTCAAGGAAATCCAGCTTGATGCCGTTGGGATTTTACTACCTTGCAGCGCAGACCCGGCGTCGTAAAAAAACAGAACATGACAAAAACAAAAATTACCATCAATAGCAATGGGTCAGTCAAGGTAGACGGTGACTTTGAAATAGTTGATGTAACTGGAAAGAACTATGGCTTGCAAGGAAGGACCATTGTGTCGCTTTGCCGATGCGGACGCTCCTCAAACAAACCTTTTTGTGACGGTTCACATAAAGAGCACTTTGAACACAATGCTCAGGCATTTGATCTTCCTCCCCGGAAGGTCTAGTAGCGCTGGTCGATCAACTCGTCGCGCTGAGATTTATTTTCGCTGGCAAGACTTTTACGTTAAACCTTCAGTGAAAAATTGTGTCTTACCGAATCTTGAAACGTGAACGTTCGTTTGCGTTGTAATTAATTGCTGTTTTTTGAAAAACCCGTTAAACCCTGCAATAGATTAACTCTCTAAGCAAACAAACAAACTTATAGAGATTATGAAAACGGCAAATGTCACGTATGCACTACATGCCCTGAAAGGAAGACTAGCTCTGCTTTCAATGGGCATTATGATTATGTTCCTGGTATCGTGTAACAACGATGATGCCACACCCGATTTCTCTGCGGAAGATACTGAAAGCGCGGGGCTTGATGCAATGGACGACTATTACTTTGATGATGCTGATGATCTGGCAACGGAAGCCCTCGCCAGCGATGATCAAACAGGAGGACGCGTCAGTGCTGATGAACGCCTTGCCTGTGCAGTAATAACACACACAGGTACCAAAGAGGAAGGTACCCTTACCGTTAATTTTGGTGACGGTTGTACAGACCCACGGGGCAATGTTCGTACGGGCTCGATTGCTATAACGCATGATGGTCCCTGGAATGCGGCCGGAGCATCCTGGAGTATAACCTTTTTAGGCTATTCAATTAATGGGATAACTCTTGAAGGGACGCGCACTGTAAAGGTTATCAGCGTAACTGATTCCCTCATCGTTTGTGATGTCACCCTGGTGGGCGGTATAGTCACCTGGCCGGATGGTCGTTTCGCAACCCGCGAAGTAACCCGCCGGAGAGAACACGAAAGAAATGAAAATCACCTGCTCGACCGCCTGATTATTTATGGCAAGGCACAGGGTGCCTTTCGAAACGGACGCGGCTATGTGATCGAAATTCTGGAGCGGCTCGTCTATGACCGTTCGTGCGCAGCAGAAGGCGTGATTATTCCAGTGGAGGGTGTCAAGTTTATTAAACACGGTAATCGCGAGCTTACAGTAGATTATGGAGACGGTACGTGTGATAATATAGTAACACTTACCAATAAGAACGGCAGATCCGTTCGTTACGAGGTCGGAAAGTAGGATCGATTTCGTAAAAGAACAACCCCGGACAACTTTTTCCGGGGTTGTTTCTTTGTTCTTTCAGCACAACGCTCTTCAGACTGTGGTACCGCTGCTACCCTAGTTTTAAACAAAAACCACGGAATTGCCGGACTCATCAGAAAGGCAGGGGAAAACTTGATTTTCATGGGTAGTAACCTGACCTTGTAGTGACGTGTACGAACAACCAGCGGGATTAAACCTATTATTATGAATACCACGGCGACGATGACCTCCATTCACTTGCGCAGCATTTTGATGGCTTTTGTAGTATTTATTTTAGGAGCGTTTCCATCTACGGCGCAACAAACAAGCAAAAGCCAGGACGTTTTTGCTCAGGAAAACCTGGTAGCCTGGTGTATTGTTCCGTTTGATAACCAGCATCGAACGCCTTCCCAACGAATCGAAATGCTTCAGCGGTTGAATTTTTCACAATACGCGTACGACTGGCGGCCGCAGCATCTTCCGACTTTTGCCGAGGAAATAAAAATTGCGAAGGAACATAAGGTCCATATAGCCGCAGTCTGGATGTGGATTGATAAATCAGCAGACAGCCCGGGAAAATTAAGTAAAGACAATGAGACGCTGCTTGCGATAATGAAGGAAGCAGGCCTTCAAACCCAACTGTGGGTGGGGTTCAATAACAACTTCTTCGAGTATGAAAATGATGAAACAAAAGTAACCAGAGGGGTTGAAATGATTAAGTATTTGCGCGAGCATACAAAGTCCCTGGTTAGCAGCATAGGTTTGTACAATCACGGAGACTGGTTTGGCGAGCCGGAGAACCAAATAAAGATCCTGAAGGAGCTGAATGACCCGGGTGTCGGATTGATTTATAATTTTCATCATGCCCACAAACAAATTGATTCATTCCCGGGCCTGTTGAAGAAAATGAGTCCATGGTTGTGGACCATAAATATTAATGGAATGAAGAAAGATGGACCTCAAATATTAACCGTTGGAAATGGAGATCAGGAAAAGGACATGTTAAGGTTGGTGAAGAAGAGTGGATTCCAGGGGACCATCGGCATTCTTGGACATATTGAAACCGAAGATGTAGAGCAGGTGTTGAAGCGTAACCTTGCCGGTTTGAGAAAGATTGAGAAAGAACTGTAAAGAAAAATACGCCAAAAGTATCAGATTCATAAGGAATTTTTATTCCTGACCATTTCGGAAAGAGCCTTTGGCGCGACCATACAATAAGCCAATTGAAGGGCATCTTTAAACATCGCTTTGCGGACTTTTTTTAGCTCAATAATGGTCCATCCCTGTTTTCCCCAGGCACCAGGGACTGGAAATATGATGGAGTTGTCATACTTACAGAACACGGACTGATCGATTTCCGATAATTTCACCACCGCTCGTTGTTTCATGGTATCCAGTGTAACAAAGATCTTCTTCTTTACCCGGAAGGATGTTTTTTCAAAGTGTGGAAGCTGAACGGTTTCCGGAAAGGCCAATGCCCAGGCTGTTACTTCGTTTGCGCTAACCATAGGGCAATTAAAATTATTCGGAGCAAAAAATCATGTCTTTAATGAAGACCGTGTTATAAATTTTCCAACACCTTTTAAACTGTGCGTTCCATCAAATTTAAGGAAATGTTGTTTTCAAATCCTGTTTTTAGGGGATACGTTTTATGTCGGGAATATCAGTTATTTGATTGTAATTTAGGACAAAGACTCCCTGTATGAAATACCTGTTTGCCGGACTGTTTTTCTTGATTATTATTTATTCGGGTCTTGCGCAGGAACGTTACTTTGAAGTCACGAGTGGCGGGGGAGTTGCCGGTACAGCTACACGGTACCGGGTCGACACAGGTGGAAGGGTGCAAAAAGGAACGGGATTGGGCGAAATCAGCTTCTCGGAAGAAGGTAAACTTAAAAAGTGCAAGGCAAAAAAGTGTTTTAGAAGGGCACGAAAATTAGTGAACTCCTATTCTGACTTTAATCATCCCGGAAATTTGTATTATTCCATAAAGCTGTTTGAATTGGGTAAGGGCGGCCAGATCACGTGGGGCGACGCTGGCCACAGAGTTCCTGAAGACGTAGAAAAGTTGTATCAGGAAATTCATGCGGCATTGGGCGGATTAACCTTTGCTCCTGTGGCGGACAAATAGTATTTTAAAATGACCCTCTTATGAATAAATTTTACTCTTATTTATTCCATTGTCTTTTGACAATGGGCTTGATGCTTGGATTGACAGCATCCTTAACTGCGCAAACTGCTTTTGATGGGAAGAAAAAAAAGGCCAGTTCAGTTGATAAGTCCTCATTAGGAGCAGTTCATATTCAGGGTCAGCCTTCCAGCGGAATGACTGCCAGGACGATAATGTCATCTAAATCAATTGTCAGGCAAAATGTTACATTTCCTCAGTCGTTGCTTCAAAAACGTAAGGATAAAATTTTTTACTCCCGTGAAACCGGACTTCCTTCCTTTATCACAACTACGAATATTGACGGCAGTTCACGGTTAAGTGGGAGGAAAGACAACAAAGCGGCGACCTTTGATTATTTATTGGAACTGAAGTCAATACTATCACTCGAAAAACCGGAGGATAATTTTGTGATAGAGCAGGTGAAAACGGATAATGCCAATAGAACACGTGTGCGACTTGCTCAGCAATATCAGGGAGTTCCTGTATATGGCGCGGAAGTGATTGTGCATTTGAATGAGTTTGGACAAGGAGAGTCTTTCAACGGAAACTATTACCGGATCGTTGAAAAAATAAATCCCGTCCCCGTTGTTTCTGAAAAGTCTGCAGTAGAAAAAGTCCGCGGACATTTGGGGAAAGGTGTTGGATTACGACCGTTGTCCAATTTGGAAAAAAGGCTGGTGCAACATGAACAGCCGAAAGCAACCCTGTGTATCTATCAGGACAAGAGTCTGGTCAAGACCGACGTGTTGGCTTATCACGTAGTGTATTGTCCTTCTATTCAGGAGCGGTGGGAGTATTTTATTGATGCTTCCACAGGTGCTGTACTTTATCATTTTGAGAGTACGTGTTCTGCGGATGGGCCTCGCACGGCAACCGGACCCGATCTAAATGGTGTTTCACGTACAGTAAATACTTACCAGGTCGGAGCCTCGTATTATATGGTCGACACCTCGCGTCCCATGTATAGTGCTGCCGGTTCCACCTTGCCAGATGAACCAGTTGGCGGTATTCTCACGGTAGACATGAATAATACGTTTGGCGATAACCAGGTTATTCAGCACGCCGTTTCAGCTAATAACGTCTGGGGTAGTGCAACGCAAATCAAGGCGCTTTCAGCTCATTTTAATGCAGGAGTGGCCTATGAATATTTCCGGACAAAGCACAACCGGAATTCTATTGATGGGGTTGGAGGGACGGTGTACTCCGTGGTTAATGTTTCAGACCCGGAAAACGGTGAAGCACTTGATAACGCGTTTTGGAATGGCAAGGTAATGTACTATGGCAATGGAGATGTCGGGTTCAAGCCACTGGCGGGAGCATTGGATGTGGCAGGTCATGAAATGACACACGGTGTCGTACAGGGTACGGCTAACCTCGAATACCAGGGCGAGTCAGGAGCGATCAATGAATCGATGGCTGACATTTTCGGATCGATGATGGATCCCGCCGATTGGCTCATCGGAGAAGATGTGGTAAAACTTGCAGCCTTCCCATCCGGCGCCCTGCGATCGCTGGCTGATCCGCACAACGGAGGCACTAGTCTTTCAAGTCCGGGATACCAGCCGAAGCACAAGAATGAAGCCTACACCGGCACACAAGACAATGGCGGAGTTCATATCAATAGCGGGATTACAAACCACGCGTTTTACAAGTACGCTGAGGCTATTACACGCGACAAAGCAGCGGCTGTTTTTTACAGGGCATTAGATGAATACCTTACTAAATCTTCACAATTTATCGATTTGCGACTTGCCGTGATCAAAGCGGCAGGTGATTTATACGGAGCTGCTTCCAACGAAGCAACACAGGCAGGCCTTGCCTTTGATGCCGTTGGAATTACCACGGGTCAACCCGGCGAGTATACGGAGACATTGCCGGACAATCCAGGTACTGAGTTTATGCTGGTTTATAACACAGACGGAGCTGACCCAAACACGCTTTATCGTACTTCGTTGGACGGGTCTGTCGTTGCCGCGCTTACCACAACCGATTTTACAAGCAGGCCGAGTATCACAGACAAGGGAGATGTAGCGGTTTTTGTAGCCGCCGACAATACGATTCACTTAATTACCACCACACCAGGATCGACCCCTACAGAGATAGTCTTACAGTCACAGCCCATTTGGTCGAATGTGGTCGTGTCTAAAGGTGGCACCAAAATAGCTGCTGTCACAACAGCACAGGAACCTTTCATCTATGTTTACGATTTTGAATCTGAAGAGTGGTTAGAATTTGAATTATACAATCCAACGTATAGTGAATCCGTGAATTCCGCTGGTCCTGTTTTTGCAGATGCCCTTGAATGGGACTACACAGGAGAGTATTTGGTCTACGATTGTTTTAACCGCATCAACAATGCTACCGGAGCGGACATTGAGTACTGGGACGTAAACTTCATTCATGTCTGGGACAATGATGCCGGAAATTTTGGCAGTGGGACAATAGAAAAACTCTTTTCCAGTTTACCCGATGGCGTGAGCATCGGAAATCCTTCATTTGCAAAGAACTCACCTTATATTATTGCTTTTGATTATGTAGACGAGGACGCGGATGAATATGCCATCCTGGGATGCAACATTGAAACAAATGACGTAAATGTCATAACGGAGAATAACACGTTAGGCTGGCCGTCGTTTAACAAGAACGATACGCACCTTGCATTTACTTCGCTGAGCGGTGTGGACTATACGGCCGACGATATTGTTCTCAGCAGTGATAAGATATCATCCAGTGCAACAGCTGTGACATTATTTACATCCGCAAAATGGCCGGTATATTTTGCAACTGGAGAGCGTGAAATCGGAGAAGAAGTTATTACCGGTGTGCTGGACGAAGCGGAAAAGAAGGTTGCCATAAACTGTTTTCCAAACCCATTTACAAACAATGTTTCGGTGCAATTAACAGAGCCTTTGGTGTCGGGAAGCCGGGTGGAGGTTATAAACTCTATGGGCCAGAGGGTTTACGAATCTGACGCCAGAAACTATACAGAGGGAATGCTGGAGATGAATCTGGAAAATCTGAGATCAGGTAGCTATGTCGTTCGTGTCTCCAGCGAAAAAAAAACGGGTACTTGTAAAATTCTGAAGAAGTAGGCAGCAGCACAATGGATAAAGTACCAAATCAGTGATCAACCTTTTGCGATTTCCGGCAACGTTAACTGGTACAACAAAAGTACCAATCTGATTTCAATCCTTATTGTAATGGATTTTGTTTCAGAAGATCACCAAATGGCCAAATCAACAACAGTGAAATTGAGTTTCAATCCTTATTGTAATGGATTTTGTTTCAGAAGCTGTGTGCAAGTTGTATGGTGTGCAAGGATATTTTGGTTTCAATCCTTATTGTAATGGATTTTGTTTCAGAAGTTGTTCTGGTCCCATACCTTGCGTTAGTATACAGTTGTTTCAATCCTTATTGTAATGGATTTTGTTTCAGAAGAGATTGAGAAGGACGCGGAAGAGTCAAAAGTATCAAGTTTCAATCCTTATTGTAATGGATTTTGTTTCAGAAGTGTGTGCAAGTTGTATGGTGTGCAAGGATATTTTGGTTTCAATCCTTATTGTAATGGATTTTGTTTCAGAAGACACAAGGAATAGACGTATTTTGGCACCGTTCTAAAGTTTCAATCCTTATTGTAATGGATTTTGTTTCAGAAGAACCGAACGGTTTGGGGTGGTGAATAATCGTGCAAGTTTCAATCCTTATTGTAATGGATTTTGTTTCAGAAGGCGCGGTCGTTTGTAATGTATATCAAATATAGCCTGGTTTCAATCCTTATTGTAATGGATTTTGTTTCAGAAGAGTTGTTTTTTGTGGATTATATGTAGGAATA
>JBGSQQ010000025.1:0-88868 GCA_041737945.1 Chryseolinea sp. | reverse complement strand
TGTATAAATCTTTCCGTCTGAACAACTCAGAATATAGACCGTCCAAGTATCCATAAACCAAAGGTTGAAATCATTCCGTTGGCAGCCCAATTTTTGATTGTACGGAAAACCTGATTTTTTTCTTAGAAAGTGGACTGCGTCCACCGAAGACCAATGCGAACTCGTTTCAGGAGGTACTTTGTAAAGAAAAGCCCGCCTTCGCGCTGAGGCAGAGCTTCGGCGGGCGAAACTCTGGCTACATATTAATTCTGCTCGCTGGTGGACTGCGTCCACCGAAGCCCAATGCGAACTCGTTTCAGGAAGTACTTTGTAAAGAAAAGCCCGCCTTCGCTCTGAGGCAGAGCTTCGGCGGGCGAAGGTGGAGCCGGAGAGATTCGAACTCTCGTCCAGAGAAGATAACACCGTACTTTCTACATGCTTAGTTGACTTTAGATTGTCGGGAAAAGTAAGGCAGGCAACAGCCTAAGTTTCTCCGTAGTTACTGGTCTTAATCGTGCTTAGCAACATCACACGAAGCAGCTCTGCAAAACGACACCGCTAATCAGCACCTGCAGAACGGGAGCGCTGAGCGATGATGGCTTTCCCGATCTTATCGGGACGAGGCTAATCTAACGTTAAGTCAGATTAAGCAGCCATGGCGTAGTTAGACTCGCCAAGTATGGTTCGGAACTATCTTTTAAGGCTCTCATCCCATGAGCCTGCATGCTTGCATACGTTATTACACATCCTGTCAAAACCGGGCGGCCCCTGGTGCAATGGTTAATGGTTAATGATAAATGGGTAACGTTTGCTTAAGGGAGACAAATATAGGGGGGAAAAAGTTCAATCCTAGTTGTGGCCTACCTTAGGTAGGTCAGTTTATGAATAGATTGAATGGTTCATCAGAACTTCGTCCAGTACTCTAAGGTTAATTGTTAATGCCGGTTGGCAGTTTATTCCAGGAGTTTGATTGCTTGCAGTAGCCTTTTGTCAAGGGACCAAATTTCCAGGTGGTGGCGTTTGGAGGCGGCAAGGATATAACAATCTATTAATCCTACTCCCTTCGTAAAAAGCCTATGCTGATAGGAAAGTTTTCCGGCGTCAATGAAAAGATTCTTCTCTTCAACCTGCGGAAGGTTCTTCCAAAATTCCAGGATTATTTTCTCTTCCCTTTCATCACGAACGCCCTGCAGTAACTCTCCAAAAACCACACTAATACCAAAAACCCGCCCGGCGGTCAGGTATTCAGTCATTTGTTCGTCGATGGAAGGGTCCTTTTTCCGGAAAAAATCAATCCATATAGAGGTGTCTGCCAGAATCACAACTCCCTGTTCAGCGTACGGACTTTTTCCGCTGAAAACCCTTCCCGGAATGAAAGCGGTTTCTCTTTGACCTTTTGCACTGCCTTGCGAATGCGTTGACGGCCAATATAATCGCGCAAGGCAATTAACAGACTTTCGGTAATATTTTTACCACCACTCAGTTTTTGTACCTCCTGAATGATGTCGTCGGGTAATAAAGCAGTTACTTTCATCGGATTAGCATCTCTATCTTACAGTATTACAAATATACGATATAGCATCGTATAGTAAGTATTAATGGTTAACTATAAATGCTTAATGGAGGTTGCTTAAAAAAAAGGATTCTTTACTAAAAACCCGCCATTTTGAATGCCCCACCGATAACAGTAACAATTTATCATTATCCATTTACCATTAATCATTTCCCATTATCTTGCGGGCAATGGAGAATTTTGTTGTTTCAGCACGGAAATACAGACCGACGGGGTTTGACGAAGTGGTCGGCCAGGAGCATATTACCACCACGCTGAAAAATGCCATCGACAACAATAAACTCGCCCAGGCTCTATTATTCTGCGGCCCCCGGGGTGTAGGAAAAACGACCTGCGCCCGAATCGTCGCCCGACTGATCAATGGATTTGAAGAAAAAGCGGAGACTAACTCGCTCAATATTTTTGAACTGGATGCTGCTTCTAACAACTCGGTGGAAGATATCCGAAACCTGATCGATCAGGTAAGGTATCCGCCCCAGTTTGGAAAATATAAAGTCTATATTATTGACGAGGTGCACATGCTTTCCAACTCGGCCTTCAATGCCTTTTTGAAGACGCTGGAAGAACCACCTCCCTACGCCATATTTATTCTGGCAACCACCGAAAAACACAAGGTGATTCCTACTATCCTATCGCGCTGCCAGATTTTTGACTTCAACCGGATTCAGATCAGCGATATAGCCCACCACCTGAAAAAAATTGCCGTGCATGAAGGGATCCCGGCAGAAGATGAAGCACTGCACTTAATCTCTCAAAAAGCTGACGGCGCCCTGCGCGATGCACTCTCGATCTTTGACCTGATGGTGACATACTCATCAGGCAAAGGAGTGACGTTTACCGATACGCTGAAGAACCTCCACATCCTCGACTATGACTATTACTTCCGTGTAGTGGATGCGTTACTGACGGAAAACCATACCCAACCCTTGCTCTTGTTTGATGAAATACTCCGCAAGGGATTTGACGGTCAGAATTTTATCGTAGGACTGGCAGAACATTTTCGCAACCTGCTGGTGTCCCAGGATGCCCGTACGACCAACCTCATGGAAGTACCCGACGGCGTAAAGAAAAAATATGCACAACAGGCGCAGTCATCCCCTCCTTCCCTGCTGCTCACCTGGTTGAATATTTCCAACCAATGCGACATCAACTACAAGGCCAGCAAAAACCAGCGACTTTCTGTGGAGCTGGCCCTCATGAAAATGGCCCATGTCGGCTCGGTTATACAGCTGAGCGAAGTAGGTCATCCACCTCTGGCGGATGGGTTAAAAAAAAAATTAGTGTAACGGCGGAAAAATCAGCAGAAACAGCGTTCGCTCCCGAAGTTCCTCCTGTTCTTAATGGTTCTACTCAAAAAGAAGCTGTCGTCGCTCAGGAAGTTCCCCCTACCCTTTCCAACCCAACATCACCTGCTGAAACTACTCCGGTGACAAAGTCCACGCCAAGAACCACACTGAAGCTAACGGGGCTGCTGAACGTCGATAAGAAAAAACCGGAGGCCACAGTCGAAGAAAAGAAAGAAGAAGTAATCAATTCCTTTACAGAAGAACAATTGCGTTCTGCCTGGGAAGAGTTTGCAGAACAGCGCAAGAAGTTCCAGGCAGAATATCAGTTACTTGCGCAACCGTATATACGTCAGGATAACCGTGTGATTCTTCATCTGCTCAGTCCGGTGCAGGATACGATGTTGAACAATATCAAGAGTGAGCTGACCACGCACCTGCGGGAGCGTATGAAAAACACCACCATTCTCGTAGTTGGAGAGCTTACCGAAACAGACGATAAGAAGATGATGTACACGTCGAGAGATAAGTTTGAATTCTTGTTAGAAAGGAATCCGGTGTTGAAAGAACTCAAGGAGAGACTTGGGTTAGACACGGATTTTTGATCATAGAACGCCATTGCGAGCGGAAGTGATGGACTAGTGCCTGGCGCGAAGCAATCCCCAGATTACGGAGTACACAACCTTCAAGCACCGCGCACGTGAGTGCTTTTCCCATAAGCGCATTTCATCTGGAGGGGATTGCTTCGTCTTCTTTGTTACGACTTCTTCCTTAACGACTCGTCGCAATGATGTGTGCTTAAATTTGCATAAATTTATACCATGTCGAATGTGCCTGGAGGTTGGAAATCTATTAACTACTCGGTTAAAGTAGCGGGCGAGGTTGGAGTCGGTAATTTTATCCGGTCCATCCGTTCAAAAAATACATGCAAGGTTTGTGCCTATGGGATGGGAGGTCAACTGGGTGGCATGGTCAATGAATTCGGCGATGGTCTGGAGATCTGCAAGAAAAGTATTCAGGCCCAACTCACGGACATCCAGGGAGAAATCAAACCTGAATTTTTTGAGTCAAACACTATCGCTCAACTAAAGCATGTAAAAGCCCGCGAGCTGGAAAGACTGGGGCGCCTAAACTATCCGTTGTACAAAAACAAGCATGACACCCACTTTCGAATAATCGACTGGAACAATGCCCTGCTGAAAATTGTAAGTACTTTTAAGGGAACGAATCCGAACCGCTCGTTCTTTTATGCTTCCGGCAGGTCCTCGAACGAAGCGGCATTTATCCTTCACCTATTCGCGCGCCTCTACGGAACCAATAACGTAAATAACTGTTCCTATTACTGCCACCAGGCTTCAGGCGTCGGACTGACAAATATACTAGGTTCAGGTACCGCTACCGTTGAGCTGGAGGACCTGAAGGCCAGTGATATGGTCTTCGTGATCGGCGCCAACCCGTCCTCGAATCATCCTCGTTTTCTCACCGACTTGATGCGATGCCGCAATCGCGGAGGGAAGGTGGTTGTGATTAACCCCACGAAAGAACCCGGACTGGTCCGGTTTCGGATTCCCAGTAATGTTCAATCTATGCTGACAGGTGGCACTGAACTGGCCTCGGCATATTTGCAGCCTCATATCGGCGGCGACATTGCCCTGCTGAAAGGCATCAGCAAGGCGGTGTTAGCAATCCAAGCCGAAGACAAAAACTTTTTACAGCAGCATACTAATGGCTTTGAGGGTTTCAAAAACAATATAGAGGAGACTTCCTGGTCAGCCATCGAAGAGGGCTCGGGAATAAAAAGAGACGAAATTGAAAAAGTAGCCCGTTGGTATGCGGAAGCTAAAAACGTAATCTTCACCTGGGCGATGGGCATCACTCATCATGTACACGGTGTGGACAACGTTGAGTGTATCGCTAACCTGGCTCTTCTTCGTGGAATGGTAGGAAGACCTCACGCGGGACTCCTTCCCCTTCGCGGACATAGCAATGTACAAGGTATTGGATCGATGGGCGTTACACCTCAATTAAAACAAAAGGTTTTCGAGGCGCTTCAACAAAAGTTGGGCATCAGTTTGCCAACAACGCCCGGTTGGGATACGATGTCGTGTGTGCGGGCAGCCAGCAAAGGGAAAGTCGATCTTGCCTTTATACTGGGTGGAAACTTATATGCCTCCAGCCCGGATCAACACTTTACCGAGAAGGCACTGGATTCTATTCCTTTCAAAATATTTCTGAACACGACATTAAACGAGGGACATCTGTTTGGCAGCAGCGGTGAGGTAATTATCCTGCCCGTCGCCGCTCGCGATGAAGAAAGGCAATCCACAACACAGGAGTCCATGTTCAACTTCGTACGTCTCAGCGATGGAGGCATTGTGCGGCTAAATAATGTCCGCTCCGAAACGGACGTGATCACGGATATCGCTATCGGCGTATTGAATGAACGGAAACTAAGCTTTAAAAAATTCAAAGATCACCATAACATTCGCGCCGCAATTGCTGACGTCATTCCGGGCTTTGAAAAATTAAAGCTGTTGGAAAAAACAAAGGAAGAGTTTCAGATAACGGGAAGGACCTTGCATGAACCGGCGTTCAAAACCGCTGATGGCAAGGCCACGCTGAAAGTCGTTCAAATTCCTGTCCATCCCTCGGAACCAAAAAGTAACCACCAGTTCAGGCTGATGTCAGTGCGCAGTGAGGGCCAGTTTAATTCGATTGTCTACGAGGAGGAGGACATCTGGCGCGGACAGCAGGAGCGTTGGGTGGTACTGATGAATCCGGAAGATATATTGGTATTAGGATTTAAGGAGAATGACCTGGTTACGTTGCGAAGTGCAACGGGCGTTATGCGGCATGTGAAGGTCCGTGCTTTTGATATTCGCCGCGGAAATATTCTCGGTTACTATCCAGAAACCAACGTACTGACTTCAACTGAAACGGATAAACAAAGTTTAACCCCTTCGTTTAAGAATACGTTGGTTGAGATTCACAGAAATTAGGTTTGAGTGTCTTTATCAGAAGAATCCGCCTTTTCGTTTGGTGGTTCGCCTCCGGGTGGTGGTTGTCCCAAATAACACACCAAAAACACCCCTTACCAACTCTCTCCCTACTTGTTTGGCAACGGGAGAAGAAATGACTTCTTCAAAAGTCGACTTCTCCTTCCGGGCGGACCGGGATGGGGTTTTTTCGACCTTCTCCTCATTCGCTTCAGCCGCCTCTTCAGCCTGTTGCTTCATTTTGGTATTCAGCAACTCAAAAGCACTCTGCGGATCAACAGCATCCTTGTATTTTTTGTAGTAGTCGGAGGCATCGAGTAACTGCTGGTATTCACTCTCACTAACCGGCCCCATCACCGAAGCCGGGGGTGCCAGGTGCGTTACCACGGTTTCTGTAGGAATTCCTTTTTCGTTTAATACAGTAATAAATGCCTGTCCTGTTCCCAGCTGCGTAAACTGTTGCTCCATATCATAAAACTCCGACCTGGGAAATGTCTTGATTGTTTCACGCAATGCCTTCACATCATTGGGTGTAAAGGCCCGGATCACATGGTGCACACGGTTACCCAGCTGCGACAATACAGAGGCGGGAACATCCTGCGTGAGCTGAGTACAAAAGAAAACGCCGACTCCCTTTGAACGGATGAGGCGGATAACCTGATCAATCTGATCGAGAAACGCTTTGGGTGCGTCCTTGAATAACAAGTGCGCCTCGTCCAGGAAAAAGATCAGCTTTGGTTTATCGATGTCTCCGGCCTCGGGAAGCTGCTGATAAATTTCTGCCAGGAGTGACAACATAAACGTTGAAAAAATAGCCGGCTGATTTTGTATGTCAGCCACATTGAGAACGCTGATCACGCCGCGGCCATCCACTTTTTCAAACAGGTCGTCGATATCAAAAGATTTTTCGCCGAAAATATTATTCACTCCCTGCTGCTCCAGCGATACAATCTTTCGCAAGATCGTGGACGTTGACGAGGATGAAATTTTTCCGTAGTCGCCCTTTATTTCTGCAGCCCCCGGCCCTTCCGTTAAGTAGTTCAGAACCTTTTTCAGATCATTAAAATCCACGATAGGCAGATTTTTATCGTCAGCATACTTAAACAGAATATTTAGTACGCCGGTCTGGGTATCATTTAGCTCGAGGATCTTACTCAGCAACGCGGGACCAAACTCGGTTACCGTGGCCCGCATCTGGGACCCAAGCTTCCCGCTCAACGAATATAATTCCACGGGGAAGCTACTGGGTGAATGGGTGATTCCCAATGCCGCGGCACGCTCCTTGATTTTGTCGTTGGTAGTGCCTTCTTTCGCCAGGCCGGAAAGATCTCCCTTCATATCGGGCATAAAAACGGGTACACCGGCTGCAGAAAGTTGTTCGGCCATGAGTTGAAGTGTTCTTGTTTTTCCGGATCCGGTAGCGCCAGTCACCAGCCCGTGGCGGCTCATCATACGCAATGGCAGATTTACTTTTGCATCGGCGATTATTTCACCCCCAAATATCCCTGCACCGAGATAAATGGAAGGAAGCGGGGTAGTGTACGACTTCTGAATAGACTCGACAAATTTCTCTTTTGACATGGTCCTGGCTTTTTATGCAAGTTAAAACTATCACACGACGAAAAAAGGCCTGATAACCTCAGGCCTCGGGAAATATGTTGTCGGGCGCGCTACTTCGGTTCTTCGTAATTCTGGAAGGAGTAGGCAAACCCCAGGTTAAACACCTGACTGATCTGCGCGCCGGAATCCTGATCGAAATCATACAGCAGGATTCCACCCAGGCCTACCGTGATAAACCTGTTTACTTTCGCATTTAGCATAAGATCCAGCCGGTGGTCGATCGTCTTAAGCTCCAGGGTTTCATAGTTCATGTACATGAGGTAGCGCCACTTCAGGTTGAGATTTTTTGCGATATCCTTATCAAACTCGGCCTGCATCTGAAAGGCCAGCCACTCCCATCGAGTCTCGTCCGGAGGTTCTACCCCGTAGGGCTTAACCGGATCGACGGAAGGAATAAAGCGCGTAGGATCCTGCACAATGGTGAGCCGGGGAGCAAACGGTGAAAGACGGAGACTGAAATAAGGCGCGGGCTTGTATTCCAATCCCCATGCGGAAGTAATAAAGGCAGGAGCCAGGAAGTCGGATATCAAAATGCCTTGCTCCACACCGTTCGCGTCTGTTTCATACTTGTATCCTTTGGCAAACTGTGATTGAAAATTGAGGGAGGTAAACAGACTCCAGTATTTACCGATCTTATAGCCGTACTTCGTGTCGAGAAAAATCCGGTCGATTGTCTTTCGGTATCCCTGACCGGAGTTATTCACAAATCCATATAACATGCCAATCTGATTGTCCCAGGAAACCTTGTCCTTGGCATAATTCGCCTGATAGTTAAACAAACTGTTCAATCCGATTGAATTCACGCCGCCGGCTTTCCAATTGGAGGAAAATGCAGCCTGGTTGACATTCAGGTTAAGTACTAATTTCTTTTTCCAGTGTGATAAGGTATCAGGCTTTACGACCTGTGCCTCAAGTTGGATTGCACACAAAAGAAGTAGAGTAACGGAAATCGTTAATGCGGTAAAATTTTTCTTCATACAGGAGGGTTTTTGGCCAAAAATACCGTCAAAAAGCTAAACTATAAAATTCAGATATTATTCAGCTTGATCTCATCCAGCGCCACTTCAGTCAGTGGCTTGGTAATGAACTTAATAACATGATTGTTATTGACGATTTTATCGATGTCGCGCTTATTATCCGAGCTTGACAGAATGATCACTTTGCACTTGTTTCGAACGACTTCGTTGAATTTTTCAAATTCATATAGAAATACGAAGCCATCCACAATGGGCATATTAATGTCGAGGAAAATCAGACTAGGTAAATTTTCGGCGCTGTTCTGATTCTCGCGAAGGTAGTCTAATGCCGCTTTTCCGGAACCTTTTACTTCAACACGTTTGGCGAATTTCGTAATTTCGATAATACGCTTGCTGATAAAATTATCCGTGTCATTATCATCAACAAGCATGACCAGGTCAATGGCTCTTATGTCAGTTTGCATCAATTATCTATAATTCAATCTCATTAGATTTTTTCACACTGTTGCAAAAATATCCTTTTTGCAGGGATATATCTGTTGTCATCTTATCAAAATTCGCCAAGATCGGCATTAAATTGCCTGAAAACGCCAAAAATATCGCTCTACTTGCGTTTGACCTTCAGCTTCTCGCCCAACGCAAGGGTAAAATCCTTCTTTTCGTTCCAGGACATAAGGTCCTGAATCGTAACATCATACTTACGGGCAATGCTATATAGGGTGTCTGTAGGCTTCACAATATGCTCCAACTCCACCGGTTGGGCTGCTGCCACCTCCACGGGACGATCTGGCTGAGGTTCCGTCAGCCGTATTACCTGTCCGGGCTTGATAGACTCCTGCAAGCTTAGCTTATTCCAATTTACCAGGTCCATGACCCCTACTTCATACTGGCTTGCGATGGCATATAAGGTCTCGCCTGCCTTTACGGTGTGCTCCGTTTTTTTCTCTTTGACAACAGCAACTGAATCGGGTGACGCTATTACAACAGGGGCGATAGACGGAGTAACCTCCAGGTCAACGGATTCCGAAATCGGCGTAGGCGTATTTTGAACACCGCTAATCTCTGTTTCTTTTGGCTTGGTGGCATTTTCAGTTGAAGGCACCACCACAACAGCAGGAACTACTACCGGCTTCAGGGAAACCGTTGGCTGGGATTGCCCGGGATCAGCTGTCCAGGCAAAAGTATTTGAATTGTCTACCTCAACTACGACCTCCGGTGCTGCCGTTCCTTCTGCGTCCCTGGGTTTGGTCGCTGTTAGCCACAACGTCATACCCGCAGAAAGCTCGCGGTCAGAGCTTATTCGGTTATACCTTTTCAGTTTTTTCATTTGAAGGCCATAATTTTGGCTGATCCGCCACAGGTTGTCGCCATTGGAAACTTTGTGATAGGACTCGCTGGCACGGACTCTTTTCTTTCCCAGCAAATAGTATAAATCCGGATCAGTGCGATCGCTGATAGAAATATCATTCCATTTTAAGAAGTTGGACAAGTCGACGCCTGCGCGGGCTGCCAATTGCGTGGGGGTTTCACCCTGATTCGCCTTCAAAGCTGGAATTCCGTTGATTTTGGTTCTGTTACTTTTTGATGCAGAAGCGGTAACGCTGCCTTTTCCTGATGCTGCCGGACTTACAGAAACCGTCCCGGCAACCCCGGTCATTGTTGGTGGAAGTTTAACCGCAGTTGCCTGCCCCACCAAAGGAATCAATACGGTATACGTACGATCATCCGGAATCGTGCCCTTCCTCACCCATTTGTTATAGGCTACTAAATCAGCCTCTGCAACAGCCACTTCCTGTGCGATCTCGGCAAGCTGTTTTTTGCTTCTGGTTTCGTAGGGCAACACCTGAATCTGTCCGAGTCCCTCTATGGCACCTTCAAACGCTATCTTGTGTGCCAGGTATTTTTTAATATACCAGTACGTGCCACTGGTGATTTCTACATGCTTCTGTCCGCTCTTTGCTTCCTTCTCACTTTTTAAAACACCACCGGCACCCATCTGATAGGCCTGAAGGGCGTAAATCCAGTTATTAAAAAAGAAGTTGTTCTTTTTAATGTACTTCGCCGCCGCCCTTGAAGAGGCAACAATGTTCATACGCTCATCAATCTCTTTATCGACACGAAGCCCCATTTCCAGAGCCGTATATTCCTTAAACTGCCAGAAGCCTACCGCATTGGATACAGAAACAGCATCGGCGATCAAGGCACTTTCCTGAAGCACGAGATATTTGAAGTCGTCAGGGACGTTCTCTTCCTTAAATACCTTTTCTATGATGGGGAAGTATGTCTTTGCCCGCTCCACCTTGATGTTATGGTGCCTGGGGGATTGGGTGAGCGCATTGACATCTTTCTGGATTTCACGACGGGCATCGTCACGAATGCTGAGTGTCATTCCGGCGAATTGCATCTTATGAGGAACTTCCGGAGTCTGCGCGGCTACAGTAGATACTGCAAAAAATAGCGCGAAAAATATTTTCATAAGCTAAAACAGTTCTACAAAGATACCTTTCTTATCATTAAAATCCCATCACGAATCGGAAGAAGTACGTTTTCCACCCGTTGATTGGCCTGTATCTTCCGATTAAACTCCATAATGGCACGTGTATCCTTGTCCGTTTTGTCCTGAATGACCTTACCACTCCACAATACATTATCGGCAAGGATAATGCCACCTTCTCTGACTTTGTCGATTACTAAATCAAAATAGCGGCTGTAATTCTCTTTGTCCGCATCTATAAAAATCAAGTCGAACGTTTCGTTTAATGAGGGAATGATTGCCGCTGCATCGCCGATTCGAAAATCAATTCGTTCAGTAAGGCCTGCTTCATTAAAATAGTTTCTGACTTTCGTTTCCAATTCCTCATTGACATCGACGGTCACCAGTTTTCCACCTGGAGCCAACCCCTCGGCCAGACACAGGGCAGAGTAGCCCGTATACGTTCCGATTTCCAGAATTCGCCGGGGCCTGATCATACAGCTGATCATCGAAAGGAAACGACCTTGCAGATGACCCGACAACATCCGGGGCATTGATACTTTGGCGTGTGTATCCCTGTTTATCCTCTTTAATAAATCACTCTCGGGTGACGTATGCAGCTCTGCATAACGTTGGATATTTTCATCTATAATGTGCATCATGCCAGTTTCTAATCAACGCTTTTTATTTTGTGATATTGTCGTTGAAACCGGCCCCCTATTTTATAACCGGTTCCATAAAAAGATAGCTGAATTTCGATTCATCAAACATCTCAATTGCAACAGTTTGCAAGGTTGACGAATCAACCTGGTCAATTTTATCGAATACCTCCTGCAGGAGCGGAACCCTGTTGTGATCAAGTACAGCCCGCCCCATCATGATCATCAGTCCGAGATTGTTTTCCTCCGATAAGGCGAGTTGGCCCTTGATCTGTTCCTTTGATGAGGCAAGTTCCCTTGCACTCAATCGTTTGTTGCAAAGTTTGTCCATTTCTTTCCGAATCAGGGCCATACACTTTGTTACCTGCCTGGGCTCTGTTCCGAAAAAAATGGCAAACATACCGGTATCGCTATAGGCGTGATACTGCGCATCGATCGCGTACACCAGTCCGTATTTTTCCCGCACCGAAAGGCTCAGGCGGGAGTTCATCCCCGGTCCCCCGATAATATTTGACATCAGGTAAAAGGGTATTCTGTTTTCATGTAGCAGCGGATAGGCATCACGCCCGATACCACAGCGCGATTGTTTCACACCGCGTTGTAATACTTTTTCGTTCTGTTTGTATTTGCTGAATTTCCTACGCTTCGCATCCGATTTGAATGACGGTTTGCGTTCGAGGTATTTTCTTGCCAGCTTCTCTACCTGATCAAGTTTGATGTTACCGATACAGCTAAAAACGATCTTGCGGCTATCGGCATGGTCTGCGAAGAAGGAAACAAAATCCTGCTTCCGGAAAGCACGTACAGTTTCTTCATTCCCCAGGATGTTCATTCCCATTGGGTGATTGTTAAAGATTACGGCTTCTAGTTCATCCTGCAGTGAATCATCGGGGCTATCAAAATACATCGCCATTTCCTCCAGGATAACACCCCTTTCTTTTTCCAATTCCGGCACCGGAAAAACTGATTGAAAGGTTATATCGGTAAGAACATCCACCGCCCTTTCAAAATAGTGGTCACGGACGGAAGCATAAAAAACGATCTTTTCCTTATCTGTAAATGCATTCAGTTCTCCTCCAATAGAGTCCAGACTTTCAATGATGTCGATCGATGTTCGCCTGCGGGTTCCTTTGAAGGCCATGTGTTCCCAGAAGTGAGCAATACCCTGGTTGGACATTGTTTCATCCCGGCTTCCGATCCCCAAAAATATGCCGCAATGAACGATGTTGGTGGTCGGTAAATATTGATGAACGACACGAATGCCGTTGGATAATCTAAAAATGGTGCAGTCTCTCATGGGGTACAAATGTAAGGATTAGGTCTATAGAAATTCCGAACTATAAGGGTATGAATTAAAGCCCGAATACGCTCCGTTTGCGGGCCCTGACCCGCTTTAACCCGGATTGGGGCAGGCGCCGTACCGTTGGGGCCAGATAAACAGTGCCCGGGAGTTGAGAAAAGCAAATAGCCAACACAATTATTCCCCCACGCATGTGCCGGCCGCGAACACTTTTGACCGTAACCGGGCAGACTATTGACCTAACCCGGTGTTTTTATGTATAATTAATGAGCTAATTTAAATGGCACAACTATTGTAATTTTCTACCTGCTATGGAACAAAAAGTTAGAACCTGTTTCACCATTACCTTCTCTGACGAACAATACACCCGCGCCAAGATGTATGTGGAAGATATGAAACGCCACCCCCAGCGAATCTTCTGGCAGGGTAAACAAGGCAAATCTGATGATGAGCTAATTATCGAGCAGATTGCCCACCGTGTACTTTCGGGCTTTTATAACAATGAGCCATTCATCGCAGGCAAGCACATTATGCGGATGGATAGTTCGGTAGGCATACAATAACAGAAGAAAAGGTTTGTTTCGGTTAGCCGGACAACCATTATCTGGCCTCAACTCCGTAACTGGAGACTTCCTGTCAGATCCTTTCCAGTACTTTTTTTATCAGGGAATCAACGACTTTGTTCGGGTCCTTCGAAAACTTATTCAAAGCCCGGTTGGCAATGATTGCATTTACGCTCAACGCTTCGTGACCGAGCAACCGCGCCATTGCATAGTAGCCCGCCGTCTCCATTTCAAAATTCGTCAGTCTTAAATTGCTGGTTTTATGCTGATACCTGCTGAGTTCTTCCAGTAGTTTTGGATATTTCAGCGGAAGTCTGATTTCCCTGCCTTGAGGAGCATAAAATCCCGGGGTCGTGATTGTATTACCTAACACCATATCAGCACCAAACTGCCCTTTCAGCAGGGACGAACCTCTGACCATATAGGGAGTAAAGGAAATGCTGGTCTTCTTTTGAATGTCCTTTGCAAGTGACTCCTCAAAGGCTGTCATTTCAAGGTTGTAAAAGTTCATCAGGTTGTCGAACCCGACTGCATAATCTGATATAAGGTGTGATCCCAGGGGAACATCCTCCTGCAATGAACCGGAAGTACCAATACGAATTATCTTCAGCTTTTTTTTCCGGGTTCTCGGCTCCCTGGTTTTCAGGTCAACATTGATCAACGCATCGAGCTCAGTGAAAAAGATCTCAATGTTATCGGTACCAATCCCTGTGCTGATGACGGTGACCCGTTTACCTTTAAATTTACCCACATGGGTAATGAACTCGCGCTTGTTCATTTCAAATTCTATATCATCAAAATACTGACTAACCCGGTATACACGACTCGGGTCTCCAACGGTAATGATGGTTTCACTGATATGTTTAGGCAATAGGTTCAGATGATAGACACTGCCATCACTATTCAGAATCAGATCGGTTTCAGTAATAGCGGGCATATCGGGGCATTTATGATTTTATTTTTTGCGCCGGGTTTCCAAAAACAGTTTCTCCTGCCTTAACGGGTCCAACCACAACGGAACCTGCACCGATCCTTGCCCCTTTTCCAATCGTTAAACCCCCAACAATAGTTACACCGGCACCGATAAATACTTCCTCTTCTATTTCCGTTCCGGCATTAATGATACTGCCGGCTCCTACCTGCACGAAATCACCCACCTTAACTTCCATACCAATAATGGCACCTGCATGAATCAGGCAATGGTTGCCCAATGTACTTCCCACACCGAATAACACTCCCTGATCAATAAAATTTCCGTGGCCGATAGCAACAGAAGCCGGAACGACTGTTGATTGCGCCAATACATTTACCGGCTGTACGTGGCGGACTTCCTGCAACATGCTAACCAGGCTTTTGCGCAATTTGTTTTCATCCACCGCGACAAATGCCTCGCATTTTTTTCCGACTAGTTTCAGAAAACCATCATCGTCGGTACTACCGAGTACCGTTATATCGTCGATGGTGGTTTGGTGCAGTTTTTTGTTGTCATCCAGAAAACCATAAACGACATTTCCATTTCGCTCCAGTATATCCTTCGCCTGACGCCCCAGATAATTTGCACCAAAAATGATTACCGGATTTTCCATAAAGATTTGCTGTGCCGGCAAAGGTAAATTTCAGTAGTCTACCGAACAAGGTGGCCAGCTGATCTTTGTATGAATACCTTCAATCGGTTCAATAAGGGATTGTCGATGGAGATAAGAAGGATAAAGAAAGGGAGAAATCCTACGCGATAACGGGCTAGTGTACCAAAGTTGGGTGTTGAGAGCGCCAAAAATACACACAACACGACGACATAAAGGGCGGCCGAAAAAAGCAGCAAACGATTGGGAGACCTCAATACCTTAGTAACATTCACGAGAGCCGTAACAGAAAGTACCATCAAAAGCATGTTTTCAATTGATATCAATAACTTTAGCGCAGTACCTGCTTCCCATGGAAACGGCCTGAACAGCCCGGAGAAAAGTGCCCAGGGTGCATTTTTTAGTATGCTACCAACGGATGACTGGAATCCATCATAATAAATCAAATCATCAGCCTCCGAAATAATATGAAAGTCGTAATAGTTAGCAACTATAACATCGAGGAAGCGGTTAGGGTAAAAGTTAGGATGTATCGTAGCTACGATTACCAGGGGTATAATAAAAATAGTACACCAGATCAAAACACGATACGTCAGCGGAGTAGAGGTAAAGCGTGTATAAAATAGAAACCTAAAGATGAGACTCGTTGTAACAATAGGCAGGAAAACAGCCAGGTAATAATACTTCAACATCCACAGCATCCATAAACTGACCGAAATCAAAACCCACTGTACAGGCCTGATTGTTTCTTTCATCCAGACCTTTAAAAATACATTAACAAGTAAAAACAAAGCCGCAATCGCCAGGCTTTCCTTAATCAGTCCTGAGCTCCAAAATACAAACGATGGAAAGAAGAGGAACCCAAATACGGCAGCATAGCGCAGAGATGGTTTGAACCGCTCGATGGTCGTAACCAGATACCAGGCAGATGTAAAGCAAATAAAAGAGAGATAAAGTGAACTGATCCAATAGTTGTCGTGCGAAAAAAGATTCACCACGCTTACTACCTTGATCATAAACAAGGCGCGTGGTTGAAGAGAAATAAGACTATTCCAGGCATCAAAAGACTCATCTCCCGACCAGAGGAACCGGACGTAGAGGAATACATCAGAACGCGCCAGCGCCGTCAATTTTGTGCCCTCTTCAAAGTACGTAAAGGTATCCCCACCGTTATAATAGTAGCGATACAATAATCCGAGACAAATTCCAGCCACTAATTTGACGCTTAGTGCCGGCCAAAAAATATTCTTCATGGGGCTTTTGTCCCCTGACCAGATGCGGTAGGCTACAAAGAAGAGGAATCCAATATTGATAATCGCGAAGAAAGCATTCATTTCGGGTTTGGATTAACCAGCGACGCCCCAATATTACAATCAAGACACCTTCGCTTCAGACAAAAGCTGTTAAATAATTCTACCATGGCCTGCGAATCAAATCCGGTTTTTACACTTACACCAAGTATCTTCCATTGCCGGGTAATCCGGTTTGATTCAGCCGGAATGGTCTGTAAGATAAGCACTGCCCGATCGACAAACACCTGATCGTCCGTTGATTTTCCATAGGCCACCAAAAGCGGCGCCACCGTATTAATGATAATATTATCAACACTCGCCCTTCCCAGGCTGTTTTTTGGTGTTGAGTACTCCTTTCCAAACTGATAGTGACGCATCCAATACGGGGATAGTCCTACGGAAAAGAAATCGTATAAAGCGTTGCCGGAGTTTGTTTCCAGAACGGAAGAAAAAAGACTCCTGCCATGGTGTAGTACAGCCGCCAGCTGCGCAATACGCACGGTAGGAAAATTCGCCGGCCGTAGTCTAAGAAATCGCCATTGTACCTTTTTCAATTTTCGTTGTACCAACTGATACTTCTGACCGAGGATTTTATACTCGCGTTGAAGCAACACATAATAGGGATCGTCCAGGCTTTCCTCCAGGAAGCCCGCCTGACCAAATAACAGCGCCTCCATTTGCATCAGGCTATCGCCGTGTTTGAGCAAATACTTGTAGGGAATACATTGCGCCAACTGCTGGAAGGGATCATTGTTGACCTTAAAACCGAAATTCCTCGCCAGCAACTGATAAAAGGTCTCTTCCCAATTCTGCTGGTTGCGCTGATGCATTTTCATCACGATCTGTGCTTTGGCGTCCAGCCTGTCGATCACGACTCTGTCGGCCATTGATATTTTTATCAACTGACTTACCTGGCTCAGTTTCGATGCGCAGGGAATTGATTCCGGGTTGTTAATCAGGCGTTTGTAGTTGAGGAGCAACTTTTCCTCCACTCGGTTCTTCAATTCCAGCGTTGGGAGCCAGGAGCCATCGTTTCGTTGAACGGGTTTGTTATTGTTCCAGACTACGTGAAGCACTACATTTTCATAGGCCTCGTCCTTGTCGTGCTGATGTTCCATCCAGCCCGCCGCAAGGATATGTATCTCAACACTTCCCACCCATACCATATCGCCAATGCGTATGCGTGCGTCAAAAAAGTCAGGTCCCGCATCGCTGTTTCGATGTCCCGGATTGAAGATTTGGATATCTTCTCCACGCGTAGTTTGCAGTGTCCGCTTATTAAAATACTGGAACTGCCAGAGGTAGTGCAAAAATAATTCAGTCACAGGTAACGGTATTGAAAACCTATTTTACGATTTTCTGAAACAAGAGTCAATACAAAATTGAACTCATTCAGGTGGTTTGACTGCCTAAATCAGACCGGGCGGTGGCTATAACAATTCAATCAGATACTGTTCCATTTCATTTCTGACCTTTTTGGCTTCGGCTTCTGCTTGTTTGGCAAAATCCTTTTCGGTTGAAGCGTAAAGGATTGATCTGGCAGCGTTCACCAGCAGACCGCATTGTTTATTCATTCCAGCCTCTGATACCATTCTGAGGTCACCACCCTGCGCACCAATACCTGGAACAAGAAAAAAATGCTCCGGGGCCAGCGTGCGAATACTTTCCATCTTCTCCGCCTGTGTCGCGCCGACCACATACATCAGTTGATCAGGACTTGCCCACTGTTTGGACTGAGTGACTACTTCTTCATACAATTTCCGTCCTGTAACCACGGATTCAATCAACTGAAAATCGCTGCTTCCCGGATTAGACGTGTGTGCCAGCAGAATGACCCATTTGTCCTTGTAGAAAAATGGTTTTACGGAGTCTTCGCCCATGTAAGGAGCGACGGTCACGGAATCAAAGTTGAGATATTCAAAAAACGCTTTCGCATAGAGGGATGAGGTGTTACCGATATCCCCGCGCTTTGCATCGGCGATCGTAAACAAATCCTTTGGCATGTACTCGACAGTCTTTTGTAGGCTCTCCCAGCCCCTGGGTCCCAGTGCTTCGTAAAATGCTATGTTCGGTTTGTAGGCCACACAGTATTGATGGGTGGCATCGATGATCTGCTTATTAAACTCAAAAACAGGATCCTGTTCTGACAGCAGATGCTTTGGAATTTTATTAATGTCTGTATCGAGTCCAATACACAGGTAAGAGCTTTTTTGTTTTATGTGATCAAACAATTGGGCGCGCGTCATGTAGTCTTAGAATTGTTCGTTGGGTATTACCGGGCGCTAAAGTAAGAAACTTGCCACGGCGAAAAAAAAGCAGCCCCGGTTAAAGGGCTGCCTCATGTCTTATCCGTAGCATTTTTCTACCTCAAATCAATTACTTCAATGCCCGGGTGCTTGCTGGGGTCAAAGGCAAAGTAGCTATCGTCCACTTTTGCGTTGGCCGTAAACTTTGATATCGTGTATTTGAACCGGTTGCCTCCTTTATCAAACATGGTGAAGCTTTGAATGGTCTTTTCCTTTTTGTTGATAAACATCTTGATTTTGAAGTACTGCGCGTCCTTTTTCTCCGGAACCAGGTCAATCTCTTCACACATTACGCCGCCCTCGGTTTTGTCCTGAAGATAGAGGTACTTGTAACCTTTCTTATATACTTCGTGAATTTTGGACGGGTTTACATCTTCCGAACTTGCATCAAAATTATCGATATTAACCTCCTTTGCTTCAGGGAGATAGGTCCATATCGTCACGCCATTATTAATAACCTCCTGCTCCGGAAGTGTCATCCGGTATTTATCGCCCTTTACGGTAAGCTTACCTTTAAACTCTTCGTTGACCTTATCGACGTCGTTTGTCAATGTACAGGCAATATTTGCTTCAAACGTCGGGATGGATTTGTACTTTCTACTCATCGCTTCCAGTATTTCCAGGGCTTTTGGATCGTATTGCGCAGAGACGGAAACTGTCAGAAGCATGGCCAGAAGGCCCAAAATCAGGTTTTTCATTCTAGTAAAACTTAAAAGTGGCTGCAAAGTTAAGATTGGCTGTGTTTTTCTTTCAATGAAGTCAATAATTGTTCCAAACTATATTCGTCCTTAATTAAAACTTCCCTCGCCTTGCTGCCTTCAAAGGGGCCGACGATACCCGCCGCTTCCAGCTGGTCAATCAGCCTTCCCGCCCTGTTATAGCCCAATTTCAGTTTTCGTTGTATCAAAGATGTGCTTCCCTGCTGATGCATAACTATCAATCGGGCGGCCTCCTCAAATAAGGCATCGCGGTCTGACAAATCCACGCTGGACGGACCCGTTTCCTCATCCCCCTCGTACTCTGGTAACAAGTATGCGGACTCATACCCACGTTGGGAGCCGATAAATTCACAGATTTTTTCAATTTCAGGCGTGTCTACAAAAGGACATTGAATTCTGATAATGTCGGAACCTGACGACAATAACATATCGCCCTGTCCTACCAATTGATCGGCTCCTCCCGTATCTAAAATCGTCCGGGAATCGACCTTTGATGTTACCCGGAATGACAATCGCGCAGGGAAGTTGGCTTTGATCACGCCGGTTATAACATTCACCGACGGCCGCTGGGTTGCTACTACCAGGTGAATTCCGATAGCACGCGCAAGTTGGGCAAGACGCGCAATCGGGGTTTCGACTTCCTTTCCGGCGGTCATCATCAGGTCGGCCAACTCATCAATCACCAGTATGATGTAGGGAAGGAAACGATGTCCTTCCTTGGGGTTAAGCTTGCGCGCAACAAACTTGGCGTTGTATTCTTTCAGGTTTCTGGCCCCGGCATCTTTTAGAATTTCATACCGGTTTTCCATCTCTATACACAAAGAATTAAGGGTGTGAACCACCTTTTTCGTGTCCGTGATAATCGCCTCCTCGCTGTTTGGGAGTTTTGCGAGGTAGTGTCTCTCCAGTTTGCTGTACAAGGACATCTCGACCTTTTTCGGATCCACCAGCACAAACTTCACCTGTGAAGGATGGCGTTTATATAATATAGAGGCGAGGATAACATTCAGACCCACGGACTTACCCTGGCCGGTTGCTCCCGCTACCAGCAAGTGGGGCATCTTGGCCAGGTCGATCACCAACAGCTCGTTTGAAATAGTCTTGCCTAATGCAATGGGCAACTCCTTGTCAGTTTTTGCAAAGCTCTGTGTAGCAAATACAGACCGAATACTAACCATCTCCCGGTTTTTGTTGGGAACTTCAATACCGATAGTGCCCTTCCCCGGTATTGGCGCGATAATACGAATCCCCAGCGCAGACAAACTCAGCGCTATATCATCCTCCAGGTTTTTGATGCGTGATATCTTGATGCCCGCATCGGGAACAATTTCGTACAACGTAACGGTTGGGCCAATGGTCGCCTTGATACTTTGAATACCAATCTTGAAGTTCACAAGCGTGGCAACAATCTTGTCCTTATTTTGGTTAAGCTCCTCCTGCGTCACACCCGCTTTTCCGGTTTCATACTCGCTTAGCAGTTCAAGGGGAGGAAATTTATAACCCTGTAGTTCCAGCGTCGGGTCATACAACCCTTGCTCCCTGACGAGCTTTTCGGCCAGGGCATCCGTATCTGAAGTTTCTTCTACGGTGAACACCGGATCTGTTTTTGGTTCCTTTTTGGGTGGTTCAACCTTCTGGACTTCCAGCTTAATTTCCTTCGGCGGTTCGACCGGCGCAACCGGAGGTTTGGATAAAATGACTTCCAGCGGTTTTTCAACATTTTTTTCTGCTGGTAAATCAGGCCAGTTGTCCTTATCGTCTGTATAGGACGAAAAAAGCGGGTCATCTACATCATTTTCTCCTTCCAGTATAGCATCGTTCCCGATCGGTTTAGGATCAGCTACGAATAAGGGAATAGCTGTTACATTAAAATAGAAGATGATAAAAATGAAGAGCGAAAGAATTAAAATCAAAAATGTACCCCATCCGAAGAGGCCGTCACTCAACACAGCGAGATGATAACCCAGTCCGCCCCCAAGAAAACTCCACTCACTGACACCCTCATTGATCATGGTCATATACCCCAGTAACAAACTGAGCCAAAGGCCGGAGAAAATCGACAAAATAGAAAACGAAAAAATGCGAAGGAGTTCACGATTGAACACGACCTTAAATCCGACGATAAAAAGTAGTGGTGGGATAAAGAAGGCTGAAATGCCAAACCAGCGGAAGATAAAGTAATGGGAAGTTATTGCACCATAAAGTCCCAGCCAGTTCGTTGCTTCCTTACCCGACTCTATCAGAGAAGCATCCGATGGCGCTTCAACCACGCTTTGATCTGCCTGTCCTGTAAACAAATAGGAAAGCAGGGACAGAAACAAAAAAACAGAAGCAATCATCAGAAAAAAACCGATCGCCAGCTTGAACCGGGGGTCTTTAAAAAATCCCAGACTGAGTTTGGTTTTTGGGGACGACTTACCCTTTTTCTCTTTCTCCGGTTTTTTGAATGTATTTGACTTATATGTGTTCTGTGCCATTATTCCTCAATTGGCAAAACTAAATAAAAACTGTCACATCTATCTACCCATTCTGCAGCCATAGGGAGTTTTGAGGTTTTTTTATTCATACTATCCAAACAAGTAATAAATAATGATTTGATACGTTGCATGTATGGTCGCGCTTCGAACATTGAGGCAACGATTTTGCAGACATCTTGCAAAGAGCATAAGTCGCAACCAAAGCTTTAACAGCAGGCCAGTAAGACCTAGAATCTTGATGCCGATATGGCAATGTCAGCATTCTTCCACGCTTTGGAGAAACGTTTTGCTGTTGCCAGCACCTGATCCTTTTTCCCAAGGGCGTTCTCACATTGTTGCAACCCCGTAAGGGACCACCCATTTTCCCTGTTTCTTCTTAAGTCTTCCAGGTAAACCAATTCAGCTTCTGCATATCTACCGGCATCCAGCAGAGCGGCACCCAAAAAATGACGAGATGGAATTTTCCAGTCAGGCGGCTCATTGTACCGCAGTTCATCTTCCACTTTAATAGCCTCCTGAAATGCGGTGACGGCTTCATCCACTCTTTTCTGCTGCATCAATATCTCTCCGCGCAGGAGGCTCGATGCAATCTGTGATGAACTGGAAACCGGATTAAATGTGATATAGATTGATTTCAGTGTATCGAGTTTGTTCAGCGAATCGAGTTTTGTCAATTCATTTTGTGCTGCAAACGGATAGCCTGAACGCAGAAATGCCAGTCCACGGGAAAATCTCCACATAACCTGTGCATACAATAACGAACTGCCCGGATCGGGTAAAGCCAGTATATCGGTCCACTTTCCAAACCGCGTATAGGCAATCATCGGTTCAACCAGCATGTATTGAGCAAACCCGGGTGCAGCTTCTTTTGTATAGTTTCCTTTGTAGGCCAGTTTCAAGGCGGTCATTACTCCCAGGCTACTCCTTCCCTCCAGGTATGAACTATAACAGATGAAGTCAACATTATGCGGATAATACATCAACCGGTACATCCCCTGGTTTTCAGAAAAGGAAAGATAGTCCTCATCGACCTTGACTGCTTTTGTATTGGCCTCGATAGAGCGGGCATAATCTCCTACCCGCACATATATATGAGCAGGCATGTGTACGATATGTCCAGCTCCGGGCATAGCGGTCTCGAGAAATTTTGCGCTATTCAATGCCAGTTCAGGTGTCGGTGATGCCTCTACCAGATGGATGTAAAGATGATGGGCCCCGGGGTGGTTTGGAAATTTCGTCAAAACATTTTCAAGTATTTGTTTCGCTTCACTGGTCTGAGGCTTGGGTGAACCGTCTTTCTCCCAATAATCCCACGGCATGGTATTCATGATGGCATCGGCAGTAAGTGTCTGGATTTCTACTTCGCCTGGATATTGTTGGGCCAATTTGCGCATAGCCTCCGCGTATGTCTGGTTTAACGAATCCCGAACCTCATACGCCTTTCCGTTGTATCGCGTGGACAAGGCATCGATAAAATCCTTTTCCACTTGCGAAACTCTTCCTTTCCTGCTGATGGCATTCTGAATCGATTCCATCGCGATACGTTCGCGGTCCATCGGATTCCAGTCGTTAAGGTTTGGCCCAAAAGCAAGTGCCAGTCCCCAGTATGCCATAGCGCAGTCGGGATCAATCCGCACTGCTTCGCGAAAAGCCTGGATAGCCTCCCAATGATTGAAAGCATAAATCAGACGGAGACCCTGCTCAAAGTATCGTTGTGCCTCGAGCGAACTGGTCGTAATCGGATAATGAAGATCGCCGAGTCCCGCCAGAATTTTAGGTCTTGACAAAAGAGTGTCCTCCCAGTTCCAGGACGAACCACCGCAGAGAGTAACAGGCGTATTCAGGGCGGGGCGTGGGTAGCTTGCCGGAGAAGGCTTATCAGATTCTCTCCAGGACCAAAGGGTAACGGCGCTGATTCCGAGAAGGACAATCAGAGGGGTTGTGATCTTTTTCATGGGAAGACATTTTATAAAAGCTCGTACGATGACCTGTATTGAAATATAAACAATTTCAATCACTACTGAAATTTTTGATCACATCATGCGGAAGTTACGTGCGTATCGTGCGACTCCTTCGGAGTCGGGAAATTAATTCTATTCATTTTTCTATAGATGTTTGATGCCTTCGGCATCTGTGTCCGCATTAAGCTGCCAATCATCCGGAAAGGGATGAAACATTTCAACAGCTCATCAATTATTATTCAGAATGGCTTTATTTATCTTCCTGATTATTTCGGGGCCCTCATATATAAATCCAGTGTACAGTTGAATAAGATCTGCGCCCGCCTTTATCTTCTCAACAGCATCTTGCGTCGTGAGAATACCTCCAACACCAATGATTGGATAGTGTGGTCCCAGCTTCGAACGCAGGTAACGAATTACTTCCGTAGATCTTGCCGCCAGTGGTTTCCCGCTCAAGCCACCGTTACCCATCTTATCTAATACGGTTTTTTCCGTCGTAAGACCCTCCCTTGAAATGGTAGTGTTTGTTGCAATAACCCCATCGGTATGGGTTGCTTTCAATATTTCAATCACATCGTCGAGTTGCTCCTTGGTTAGATCAGGAGCGATCTTCAACAACACGGGCTTTTGCTTTGTTTTCGCCAGACTCAACTCCTTAACATAGGAAAGTAGTTTACGTAAAGGTTCTTTCTCCTGAAGTTCACGCAGACCGGGCGTATTAGGTGAACTCACGTTCACCACAAAGTAATCCACAAATTGATAGAGAGCCTCGAAACAATAGGCATAATCCTCGAGCGCTGTTTCATTTGGGGTGCTCTTATTTTTGCCGATGTTACCTCCGACAATCACGGACGATTTTCTCTTCTTTAATCGTTCCACCGCCGCAAGCACTCCTTCGTTGTTAAAACCCATGCGGTTGATCAGTGCCTGATCCATAGGCAAGCGAAATAATCGCGGCTTTTCATTTCCAGGTTGAGGTTTGGGCGTTAAGGTTCCGATTTCAATAAAGCCAAACCCCATACAGGCCATCTCATCGATTAGTCGCGCGTCTTTGTCAAAGCCCGCAGCAAGACCCACCCTGTTCTTAAAACGAATACCAAAAACTTCTTTTTCCAGGCGAGGGTCTTCTTTCACAAAAAGGGAACTGAGTATCCACCTGAAGCCTGGTATTTTTCCTTTCAGCCGCAGTAAGCTAAAAACGAAGTGGTGAATTTTTTCGGGATCAACTAAGAAAAGCAGCGGGCGGATAAGAGACTTATACATCGTGAAGGTTACTTCTTTTTCTTTTTGTTCTTATTGGGGAATTTCTTAAATGCCTTATAGATCACGCCATCAACCGCTCGAGTCAATTCCACGCCCGCATCAAGGGTTAACGTACCAGTCGCAGACCAAACTTCCTTTTTATTTGCCGCATCAGCAATATCGATCACCAGCATACCCTGACGCGACTCGTGTGACCACGACCTTGACTGATTCATATCAGAAGGGTTAGAGGCAGGTGTCTGACTTAATGGACCCATCGCTCCGCCTTCGGTGGTATTATACGCGCCGGCAACATAACTGACAACCAGTTGCGCCAAAGAATCAACAAACTTATAACCTCTCAATTCCATCTCCTGTACAATTGTTTTTCTGAATGATTTAAACAAGGCTTCGTTACTAACCAGTCTTTCATCCGGGGGCGTCATTAGTTCTCCCTTAACGACCGTAAATGTCTCATATTTGGTGAGGTCTACCCCCTTCGTGAAGGTTGTTTTAACAGTCTGAGCCTGTAATGTGAGGCCCACAAGACCCGCCATGGCTAGTAAAACAATTTGCTTGTTCATTTGCTTGAAGGTACAAAAGTTTTATGACCTGGGGTGAAATTCCTGGATCACCTGCCGTAAATAATCACGGTCCAGATGTGTGTAGATTTCAGTGGTAGTAATGGACTCATGTCCAAGCATCTCCTGCACGGCCCGAAGGTCGGCACCGCCTTCAATTAAGTGGGTGGCAAACGAATGACGAAAGGTATGCGGACTTATCGTCTTGTTCAGGCCAACCACATTCGCTAGGTCTTTAATAATGGTAAAAATCATCACACGGGTAAGCTTCCTGCCGTTGCGGTTAAGGAAAGCAAAGGCTTCAAATCCTTTCTGAACAGGTCTGTGAGGAGGCTTACCTCTGATTTCATCGATATAACTTTTCAAAAACTTCAATGCATCTCTTCCAACGGGCACTAACCGTTCCTTGTTGCCCTTGCCCGTTACGCGTAGGAAACCAATATCGAAGTAGACATTGTTGAGTTTCAGATCTACTAATTCGCTCACCCGCAAACCTGAGCTGTACAATACCTCCAGCATAGCGCGGTTTCGTCCTCCCTCCGGTTTTGATAGGTCGATCGCATTTAATATCTGTTCAATCTCATGATAACTTAACGTGTCCGGTAGTTTTCTTCCAAGTTTCGGACCTTCGATCAGCGCAGTTGGATCCTTTTCTATTCTTTCCTCAAAGAACAGGTATTTGAAAAAGCCTTTTAACCCGGAAAGGATTCTCGCCTGGCTGTGAGCGCTTAACCCCAATTCGTTGATATGTTGCAAAAATCCCTGGAGGTGTTTCGTCGTGACCTTACCTGGTGATACCGCCGGATAGGTCATGCCCATAAATTGGTGGAGCAGTTCAACATCATGTACATAGGCCTCAATGGAATTCGCGGACAATGATCGCTCAATCTTCAGGTAATGCCCGAAAGTTTTAATGTCCATATCCCAGTTCATAACTCAATATTACATGAAAGAAACTTTTTTATTGTCGGGCAGCCCTTTAACTTTCGATCAGGTACCAGAATGCCGTATACTCCGCAAGCAGGAAAAAGGAATTTTGGAAGAAACGATTGATTGACGCCAATTCTGCAGTGGATTAGCTGTGAGATGAATACGCGAACTGATGAACAAAACAACCCATGAAAACTAAACTGGTACAAATTACGATTCTATGTATTACCGCCGCATTTCTAGTGAGCGGTTGCTCGGGAAGCCTTCAGGTAACCAGCAAACTGGAGAACGGTGTTACACTCGACGGCTACAACACATATGCCTGGGTTGCGCCGCACAATCCGGACGAAAAAACCCGCGTTGATGATAAACGTTATGCTCCCCTTATCCGTCAGTTATCAGATGAAGCGTTGCAGAAGAAAGGTTTGAAGCTCGATACCCTGGCCCCCGATGCACTCTTTAGTTTTGATACCAAGATAGAAGAGCGGGTGAAATACAGCAAAGCCGCTTTGTCTAACCCGACCTACTATTATGGAGGAGCAGGTTATTACCCAGGATTCTATGTTGGTCCAGCCTACTACGAGAACACGGCACCCATCCCAGGAGGGGAAGTGCTACCGGAGGAATACGACGAAGGTATGCTGGCTATCCAGATGTTTGATACCAAGTCTAAGAAAGCCCTGTGGCGTGGATTTGCTGAGAAACCTTTGACAGCGAAGACAAATGCCGAAGCACTTATCAAAACCGCAGTTCGGAGTGTTTTTAATCAACTACCGGTCAAAAAATGAAAATTCAAATTATCAACGGGCCCAATCTGAATTTGCTGGGCAAGCGTGAGACATCAATTTACGGCAGTCAATCATTCGAGGATTTTCTGGAAAAATTAAGAGCACGTTTTCCAGCTATCGAATTGCACTATTATCAGTCGAATGTAGAAGGTGAGATTGTTAATAAACTACATGAAGCAGGATTTACGTTCGACGGCATTGTGCTTAATGCAGGTGCCTATACCCACACTTCCATAGCCATTCATGACGCGGTTGGCGGAATTACCACACCTGTCGTTGAAGTTCATATTTCAAATGTTTATGCACGCGAAGAGTTCAGGCACAAAAGCCTGATTACATCCAAGTGCGTGGGTATGCTTACAGGATTTGGTATGGAGGGATATGCGATGGCACTCTCCTATCTCCTTCGAGCAGGAAAGAACTAAATGAGGGTCAGCGCTGTTAAGGAAACGTCTGTTTGAAATAGCCCAAATCCTTACTTGCCCGTATGAGTCCCCGAGAGCAGTTTAAAAGTTTTTCACCCGAATCCATTTACCTTGACCTGCATCATCCCCAGGAACTAGCTGACCTTTTTTGTCAGAACGGATGGATAAGAACGGCAGACAACATAATTACTCTTGAAAAACCGGGTGAGGGCAATATGAATTTTGTTGTCCGTGTAAAAACAGATTCCGGATCAATAATCGTGAAACAATCCAGGCCGTGGGTCGAAAAGTATCCCCAGATATCCGCACCCGTGGAGCGAATTCTTGTAGAAGCTGAATTTTACAAGACATTGAACACCGATCCATTCTACCTGAATTTTACACCTGCGATAATCGGGGTCGATGCTAAAAATTTTCTTCTTGCCATGGAAGACCTCGGCTCCTCAGCAGATTGCACCTTTCTTTATCAACGGACCGCCGACCTTGAAGCACAAGAGATGGAGAGTTTAATCAGCTTCATTTCGCATCTGCACAATAATCCATTGAGTCATAACAAAACCTTTCCTGACAACGCTGAACTAAAAAAATTAAACCACACACACATCTTTTATTATCCCTATTTAGAAGACAATGGTTTTTCATTGGATACGATTCAACCTGGTTTGCAGGCGGTATCGATGAAATACAAAACCAATAGACTGTTGAAGGAACATTTGAAAACCCTGGGGGATCTTTATCTACAAAAAGGCAAGACCCTCATCCATGGTGACTACTATCCCGGGAGTTGGCTTAAGACTAAACAGGGCATCCGGATTATTGATCCTGAATTTTCACACTACGGCCATGCGGAGTTTGATCTGGGTGTTATGGTAGCCCATTTGAAAATGAGCCACACCGACGAGGAGACGATTCGTGGCGTTCTCAGAAAGTATATAATGTCTGATGGATTTAGCGTTGATCTGTTTTTAAGGTTTTGTGGCGTAGAGATTATGCGCCGCGTCATTGGCTTAGCCCAGTTGCCTCTGGATCTGACGGTAGCAGAAAAATCTGAAATCCTCGATTTCGCTGAACGGTTGATTCAACATCCTGAAGACCAAAGCTGTTTCTAACATCCTGAAATTCTGAATCATGGTTATAATTAAATAATTGCATGAAAAAAATTATTCTTTTGGTCATTTTCGCAATCCTGGTATTCGGCTGTACCCGATCGGGAAAGGTAGCTGACCAGCCAACACCTGAAACCGGAGCTGGAAATGAAAAAAATACTGCCAGGATTTCTGAACAAGAATACTACAACAAAGTCTTAGGGCTGCTCGTAGGCTCAGCCATTGGCGATGCGATGGGAGCACCAACAGAAATGTGGAGTCGTAAAGACATCCAGTTGGAATATGGTTTTGTGCAAAACCTCGACAGTATGGTGCGGTCACCATCTGCCGAAGGTACCTGGATCTACAATTTGCCAGCCGGCGGAACAACGGATGACACCCGATGGAAAAAACTTTTTGTAAACTACGCCACGGAAGAGCAGTGGCCAGATTTGGGTGCCTCTTCCTTCGCAGAGCATATCCTTACTAAGTATAAATCAGATATCGAAGTATTGAAATCCACTGAAGGGATCGCTCCAGCGCCCTATGAAGAAAACCTCATGAAGATGGCCTGGCTTCAGGAGTGGGCCGTCGTGGCCGATGCATACAGCAAAAACGATATGGATGGATATGCCAAAGCAGTAAGCAAGTTTTATGGCGGGGAAATGACCTGTGCCGGGATGTTATACAGTCCGTTAGTGGGAGCTTGCTCGCCTGCTGATCCTATCACGGCATATCAGTCCGCTTACAACCTTTCCATTTTCGATATCGGATATGCCCGAGATATAACTGCTCTGATGGCCGCCATGGTCTCGCAAGCCTTCGATAGCAAAGCAGATAAAGAGTCACTCATACAGGTAATCCGCACCGTAGATCCAAATGACTATTTCAAAAGTCGTTTGGTTGGCAGGGCGGCATACCGTTTTTATCAGCAGTCGAAGACCATTGTGTCCGCCTCAAAAAGTCTCACCCGCAAAGATTTTCCTCCCGACTTCCGGATACCACGGGAATGGCAACCAATAGACTCTCTAACGTATTTACAATTATCGCGGGCGTACGATTTACTCGACGCGTACAATCAGGACATGCCGTTTCATGCTGCTGAAATCTATCAAATCACACTAACGGCGATGCTGTATTGTGATTACGACTTTGAATGCACCATGGAATTTATTGTCAATTATGGACGGGACAACGATACCGCTGCAGCTGTTGCAGGTGCCATTCTTGGCGCATATTGGGGCGTAGATAAATTGCCTCAAGAAAAAGTCAGCCAGCTACTAAAAGTTAACAAAGAATTGCTGGGTAATGATCTGGAAGAAATGGCGCGGGCTATGACTGCGAAATATATGAACTGACGTAACAGATAACTACTATACAAAACCTTTTACTATGATTTCCTTTTATCCCGGTCCTTCACGCGTACATGATGAAATTCCTGGTTATGTAAAAGATGCCTACAAACTTGGCATCTTGAGCATGAACCACCGTAGTCCGGAGTTTGTAAACATGTCTGAAAAAACAATCCGCCTGATCAAACAAAAACTCAATGTACCTAAGAACTATACCATATTTTTCACCAGCTCGGCAACAGAGTGCTGGGAAATTATTGCTCAGTCATTAATTACCGGAACCAGCTACCACCTGTACAACGGCTCCTTTGGTGAAAAGTGGTTCGACTACACCAGACGTATTCATCCCGGTGCGATGCCAATTCCCTTTGGTTTAAATGAAAAACCAGACACGCAAAAACAACTTTTGGGAATTCAGGATGGCGTAATCTGTATTACACAGAATGAAACTTCTAACGGCACCCAGGTAGACAACACATTCATTAATAAGATCAGCAAGAATAATCCCGGATGTCTTGTGGCCATTGATGCCACTTCCTCGATGGGTGGTATTGCTCTTAACTTCAAAGCTGCCGACATCTGGTTCGCATCCGTACAAAAATGCTTTGGACTTCCCGCAGGACTTGGTGTTCTCATTTGTTCGCCGAAAGCTCTGGAGAAAGCGTCGGCCATCGGCGAAAAAAAACACTACAACAGCATGACGTTTATGATGGCGATGATGGCGAAATGGCAAACGACGTGCACCCCCAATGTAATGGCCATCTACCTGCTAATGCGAGTAATGGAAAAAGTCGAGCCGATCAAAGCAGTCGATCAAAAAACAAAAGAACGCTATCAGCAATGGATTTCCTTTTTTGATAAGGTCCCATCACTTAAACATCTGGTCGAAAATAAGTCTGTTCATTCATATACCGTTCTTCCTATTACCGCCTCCGAGCAGCAAATAGAACAAGTCAAGAGAAAGGCTAAGAAGCGCGGTTTCTTGTTGGGTGAAGGTTACGGTGACGGAAAGAAAACAACCTTCCGGATTGCCAATTTTCCGGCAATAAAAAACAAAGAAGTGAAATCATTGATGGATTTTTTCAAGTCGTTACAATAATTGTTAGGAGGACCTGTAGGCCATTTCATATACTGACTTGGAATGAGGCCCCAGGAATACCCGGGCATAAATCCGGATGATCGCAAGACCATCAATAACAAAACTGAGCGCCGTAAAAAATGCCAGAATATATTGATGCTCATGGATGTGGGTAAAAATCAGATCCTCACCAATAAAAGTCGGCGTAATGGGGAATCCAGAAACCCCGAGACAACATATCAGGAATGTGAATGCGATCTTCGGATGCCGGTAGGAATGTCCGTGAAACTGCTTCATGTCGATACCCCCCTCCAGGAATCGTAACCTTCGAAGGCTAAGATATCCGATCAACCCAAACACAACGATACCACTGAGGTACAGGACGATATGAATGGCATCAATATGTTCATTAAATGCAATCGCCAGTGCCACCCAGAAATGATTAAGGATCACCAGTATCCAGGCCATCCGGGCGTGAATTCTTTCAGTAAATGATTTAAGAACCATGCCAACGCCAATCACTGAGAAAATAACCGGCAAAAATGAAATAACCGTGTCAGGAACTGATTTCTGGTAATACAACGACAACGCGCCTACCAGATAAACAGGAATAAAAAATATAAGTACTTTTCGGGTTGTCAGATAACCAAGCTTCTTGCCTGCCAGCTTGATCGGATTCCACAAGTATCGGTACATGAATGAATCCAGGTTCCACTCCTTCAGACATAACATATAAATTGTGTATTCCAGGCGCTTCGGAAAAGAATCTTCCATCGTGTCACTACGCGGAACAAAATTATAGAACTGCTCGCGTATCCGGTAACTCACTACCGAAGGGGATACCAACAGCTGATACGTCCGGAGGAATGCATTGCCGGTGAAATGAAACAACGCGAGGTATTCCAATCCGAGGGCTACTTCAATAAATATCAACCCTATTTGTGCGATCGATGAATAGGCAATCTGGCTTTTTACGGAAGATTGAACACGCGCAATCCCCGTTGTAACCACACTGGTTAATAACCCCAGTAAGCCAATTGTAATGCGCACTGACAACTGGTGCTCCCAGAATGGATACGTGCGCAACAAAAGAAACACCCCCATATGTACGGAAAGCGAGCCGTAAAATATAGCGCTCGACGGCGTTGGTCCTTCCATGGCGCGCGGCAACCAAGTGGAGAATGGCAGCTGAGCAGATTTTGCTGCGGCCGAAATCAGAATCATCATAGAAATGAAAACACCAACCCAGCTGTGGGTATGAAGATATTCATGGACAAGCTCATAGTTTGTGAGTTTCAAAAACGTAATGTTCTCGTGAAATAAATGATGACTCATCCACATCGCCAACAATATGCCGACATCCCCCACGCGATAAATAGAAAAAACTTTTACGGCATTTTTTACAGGCAGGTACCTATCCCTGTAGAATGCGATCAGCAGGAAAGAAGATATGCCCAGCATTTCCCATCCGACAAACAACGTTTCCAGATTGCCGGAAAAAATGGCAATTGTATATCCGGTATAAAAAAACAATATGGTGTTGAAGAACCTTTTGTATCCGTTTTCGCGATGCATGTAGTATCGACTGTAGAGCGTCACCAGGAAGGTAAGCACCGATCCTACTACCAGATACGTAGCCGTGATCACGTCAAAGTAGAAATCAACAAAAAACTCGTATCCCTGAGTTTTGAACAACACGATCTCCTTTAAGTTCAACATTGGATGACCACTAGATATCCAATAAATTAAAAACACCACTGAACCAAGTACGTGAATGCCGGCTGTCCCAACGGCTACCTTAGAAATAAGACCTTCCTTCTTCCCGGGCACTAATAAACTTATTACAAAACCCAGGATAGGTATAAGAATGAAATATTGAAGCAATTGATCCATCGAAAGGTTAATTAAGAAAATGAAAAGATGTGAATATTTTCATCGCCTGATTCCAGGACAGTATTGATATCGGCACGGACAGCAACTTTTTTCGCTAATGGCATAAACTCTGTGAATGATTCGTCACTAAACAGGTAAAAATTATGTGTGTCCGGATCCACCACCATCAGGTGTATCCACTGATGCTTAAACCACTCGTAGGTTTCCGGTGACTGCCGGATAGTTTGAAGTACAACAGCAGGATAGTGTTCTACGATCATCAGGAGCCGAATGGGATCATGCATTTCAATCATCTGACTGGGAAGGCCAGGACGCAGATCACCATCGATACCATTTGCCACACCAAATAACCCCATAACGTTGTGAGGGAGTTTTGTGCCTGCCCCCAACTTCTGATTATCTACGCGGGAGAAATAATATTCAAGGTTGATGCCGCCACATACCGGTGCAGCTGCCTTCAGAATATTCAAAAGATACTTTCCTTCAGGATCAACCCGGAAGTCAAAGGAATTCAAAAATGAACGCCGATCAAGAAACAAATTTCTCGTAATCGATCTCCTGCCTACTATACATAGTGCATTGGTAGCATGGTTCAACTCCGGCCGTGGCTCAAACAGGGATACCGAACGAATCTTGATACGCTCATGGATTTCCTCCGCAGAGCGACAGGTGTCAATTGACTCAAACCTGCGTGACCTTTCCTTTGCATTCAGGTCAAGGGCGCTTCGAAAAACGTCTTCATTTCGGTGATGAAGTAACCGGTTTTCTGACGTCAAGGAGTCCTCATCGAAAAACACAATCTCATCGCGCGTCGTGTCATGCAAACCGCCCACAAACTGTGTCTGGGGTGGGATATCCAATCCCCTGTCGGCCAGCAAAACGCGAACCTGCTGGTGGTTGGCCATATGACAAATCACTCTGGAGTTAACCGATCCGGCTCTGCCTGAGCAAGCTCCGCAATCATAAGCCGCATAGTGGGGATTGTTAACGCTGCTTGAACCATGTCCAATCACATATACAAGGGAAGAAAAATCTTTTACGAGCCCTATACTTTTCAACAACCCCTCCACCCGAACAACCATTTCATCGATGGTAAACCCTACCTGCAAATTATTCTCTGTTTGCCCAGTCCCTTTACTTTCGATAGTAAGCTTCGAAAACTTCTCCATATGCTCCAGCGATGATGCTGCCGTGGGCCCCATGGAAGGCCTGAAAATATTCATAAACAGCCGGGCAGCAGACCAGAATCCCAATGTCTGAGTAAGGAGTGCTCCCCGAAAGAGTCCGTGCGAATGTTTTGTGAAGTGGGCGTCCTTACCCCGTTTCCTTCTGACACCAATTTCCTTGATGAGGTATTTTGGGTTTACTGGCGCAGGACACAGCTTGGTGTAAAACTTTCCATGGTCAGGTTGGAAATAGAATTCAACCCCGAAGAAGCCGGGCGTGCCAAAGGTTTCACACGACGGGTCCTCCCTTTCCAGGTAGCGTCTGAAGGAGCAGGACCGATCGTCAATACAAAACATGGACTGAAAACTTTTTTTAGCAGGCGTATCAGTCTTGCCGACTGATGAACCAAGCCCTGCCAATACTTCATCGTAATAACTCCATTCATATGCTTCCTGCCAGAGCGTTGTGACTTCGTCCAGTTCGGTGACCGGCACTTCCGAAAAAAGCGCAACAGGTCTGTCCTCGATTACCTGATCCAATGGTAACCAATCCTCTCCCTGACTATCATCCAATGCATCGATCTCCAGAAGCAGTTCTAGTACTATCAGATCGTGAAGAGATATTTTCTTTCGGTCCAGCAACGTTTCAGGTTCTCGCTCGACGGTTGCCACCATTCCCGACCAACCCTGGTGCGAGAATTGTTGATCAAAGAGGTACTGTGTATACAGTGACTCATCGGCTCCAACCAAAAGCTTTAATAGCTTCTTAATTTCACAGTGACTATGTAGAAGCAAATTTTTTGCCCTTGACCCTCTAAAGAAACTGCTAAAGCTATTCCTTTCCAGTTCCCGCAGGGCGGCGAGAAAACCTTTGTGTCGCACGGGGAAATTCCAAATAGAAATACCCTGGTCCATAAAGGAGCACAGGATTCTGAATAGTAATGGATGCACCATTGAATCGAGATCTACCTGGTACTTCTTCTTCCAGTTCGACCGAAGTGATCCGATTCTCGGCTGGTGACGCTTATATTGACCAGTTAGCATCTTATTTCTCCATACCGGTACAGCCTGTAATCCTTTTCTTGCAGCAATCACCCTTTCCAGAATGGCATCGATAATTCTTCCTGACTGGTACTGTGTGCGGTAATCGGCAAGGGAAAGGGATACCTTGTAACCAAATATCGACGAAGCATGATAAATAGCTTTGTCGAATGGAAGCTCTTGAAACGCATGGAGCGTGTTGTGATGAATAAAATCCTTCAGTGGTGCCTGTGCGGGCAAATAGTGCCTGAGTTGAAGCAGCGTATCCTGTTCATCGAAGGCTAAACTATGGGGGTGCATTTTGAAATTATCATATAAACGTCGACAAGAAAAAAAGCGCAAAAAGTACAGTGGTTATGAATTGCTCTTCATGCTTAACCCCATAAGGAACCCTGAAAGAGGGCGATTACGAAAGAGCAGAAAACCAATAGGATAGGGGCAGATGCTAAATCAAGATTGACCGATAGGTCAGGTATAAAGGAAGTTTCTCTGTACTCAGTAGAAAATCAGGAATATGATAGGCACATAAAAACCTGATCTTGTCGCACTTGATCAGCGACTCTTCGTTAAAGCTACAGATCAGAGTTTGGTTATTGGGATTCTTCTGGCCGAGTCTTTCCTTACCTTCTTTCTCTTCTATGGAGAAGTCGCATACCGCCTTTAACACACCGTGGTCGCCCCTTGAAACTGATAACAATTTATTGCCGGACACGACTGGTAGATAGGAAATTGAATTAAAGACAATAAGTCCTGCCAGGAAGAGAGAAGTGAACACTGTAAAGCAAGTTGCCTTCTTCATATGAATAAACAAAAGTATAAAAAAATAAGACGGCACAACAAATTATCCGTGCTGCCTATCCGGTTGTGTCAAAGCAGTCAGTAAAAAAACACGTTAATAACGAGGGAGCAATCGGTTGAAATACGTGTGGCTGACATAAAATGGAATAATTAGAAATATTATTCACCTTTGTTGTTACCATGTCAATATGAAAGTCAGAAAAAGCACAATCTTGAAACTGCTGAGCTTCCTGCTTTTCTCCATCGAGTTGCTTTCTCCTATTGCTCACCATGAAGGTAATGTCCTTGCAAGCGCACATCAGGGTCAGGAACTGCTTACCACTTCCCATAGCCTTGGTTTTTTGTCTCTTTTCCTGATTGAAGAAACCAACAATGAGAAAGAAGGTGAGAAGGATGAAAGCAAAAGCATTTTTAGCTTTATCGATTTCACATATATAGAAGTATTCAATACACTGGAGAAATTTAAGACTTTTCATGTCACCTGGTCCATCCCGAAAGACCGCAGCAATGCCCAGCCCTCCCTGCTAACACTGCTTAGCATTTTTATCATTTAAACGTATTGATTCATCATTCAGGATGTTCACTGAATGATCCACCGCGATGAACGGTTCCGTCGCAATTGAATGTCAATTACTGTGGCCAGGAAGTTCTCTTTCTGGGAACAAACGGAGTTGGCTTCGTGCGAAACATACAGTTTAAATCAATTGATAAAAATAATTCCATTTCTATGAGACTTCCAGAAGTTCCTCACGACGGGCTGCTTGGCCTGAAACAAAATTGGCGAGCCGATGCGCTGTCCGGTTTTTTTGTATTTCTTTTAGCGTTACCCTTAAGCCTCGGCATTGCTAAGGCAAGTGAGTTTCCTCCTGCCATGGGCGTGTTGACCGCGATGATTGGGGGACTGTTTGTTAGTTTTTTTGCAGGGTCACCGATTACCATCAAAGGTCCCGCAGCTGGCCTGATTACTATTTGCGCTGGCGCGGTTACCGAACTGGGAGGAGGTACAGAAGGTTGGCATTTGGCACTCGGGGTCATTGTTGTAGCGGCTCTCCTGCAAATGGCATTTGGATTTTTGAAATTCGGATCGCTTAGCGATTTTTTTCCTCACTCCGTAGTTCACGGCATGCTTGCAGCAATCGGGTTAATTATCTTTTCAAAACAGATACATATTCTTCTGGGCATTGATCCAGCCACACTAAAGGGCCTGGAAACTATTGAGCTCTTCAAACTAATCCCGGACTCGCTCTACCATGAAGATCCCAGAGTTACATTAGTTGGCATCATCAGTCTGGTGATAATTTTCGGCATACCTTTAATCAAGGGATCAATAGCGAAGAAGATACCAATTCCTCTGGTCGTACTACTCGTAACGATTCCATTGACAACCTTCATGGATTTCAGACATACCGAGCCGGCCTTTGACATGGTCGCCATTGGTAATTTTTGGGATGCCATTGGTTTTTCTACCAGTTTCGCCGCCATCAGCACTTTTGTTTTCTGGAAATATGTCCTCATGTTTTTGTTGGTCGGCAGTCTGGAGTCCTTATTAACAGTAAAGGCTATGGATAGCCTAGATCCCTGGAAAAGAATTTCAAATACCAATAAGGATCTTATTGCCGTTGGCGGAGGGAATGTCCTTGCCGGTTTACTCGGAGGTCTGCCCATGATTGCCGAGGTAGCACGAAGTTCAGCAAACATAACGTTTGGAGGCCGGACCCGCTGGTCTAATTTCTTTCACGGAGGGTTCTTGCTGCTAGCTATGTTGTTTTTTATACCTGTAATTGAAATGATTCCCAATGCAGCGCTGGCCGCTTTGCTCATTGCCGTCGGTTACCGGCTTTCTTCACCCCGTGAATTCTTCAAAACATATAAGATCGGATCAGACCAGTTGGTAATTTTTGTCACCACGGTTATCATCACTATCTCTACCGATCTGCTTGTCGGGGTTGGTGCTGGTATACTTATGAAATTCCTATTTCATATCATCAATGGTGCTCCGCTCAGGAGTTTGTTCAAAGCCCGATATGAACTTACCAAGGCCGATGAGCACTATATGATCGCGGTTAAAGATAGTGCGATCTTCTCCAATCTGATTGGATACAAGAAAATGATGCGATCATTGGAGCCAGGTAAGAAGATAACTTTCAATTTCTCTGAGGCTAAGATCGTCGACCACTCCTTTCTGGAGGCCTTGAGTCATTTCGAAGAAGAATATATTCATACCGGAGGGGACGTCGCTGTCAGGGGATTCGATAACTTCCGCGCGTCTTCAAATCACCCGCTGTCAACTCGAAAATTTGATCGTAGCATTCAGGGGAGGTTTGAGATTAAGTTGACTCCGCGGCAAATCAGCCTGCGATCACTTGCCGAAAAAGAAGAATTAAACTTTTATCCCCAGAAAACCAGGGCAGCGATTAAGTATAAAGATTTTCCTATTCAACAGGGAACCCGGATTCAATTTGAAGAGAATGTACTTTCTATCTATACCCACTTTGGTAAACTGGAGGTGGCTGATATTACGCTGACGGAGGGAGTCCTCCAGGAAAAAAAGGAAACGCCAATAACGGTATTGCAGGTTTCCGAAATCGATACTCCTGTATCTGATTTCATATTAGAACCAGAAGGGCTCTGGTCCAGGGTTTCAGAACTCGTCAACGGTACGGATATTGATTTCCATGATTATCCCCGGTTTTCAGGGAGGTATTATCTTCGCGGAAACGATGAAATTGCCATCCGTCAATTCTTCAGGGAACCCGTAATTCGGTTTCTCGAAAGTCATGATGAAATTCATGTAGAATGTCACAAGAACAAACTTCTTTTCTACAAGAAACGCGACTTACTTGATACTGATGAGATACAAAACCTTATTCATTTCGTTGAAAATCTGATGGATATCACGATGCAAAAACCAGTTGCTCCGTTGGTGTAATTGGTTGCATGGATTCCTCATTCAATTTTACCATTTTCGCGTATGAAGAATATTTTCATCGTCATCGGACTATGCCTTGGATACGCTACCCTGTATGGACAAAGTGGATCAACTCCTTCCTCCGATACCAACATCATCGAGGAGATGAAGTTAAACCTAAACGAGGAGGGTTCTCATTACTTAAAATGGACATTCCTCAATCAGGTTTGGCTTCGGTACAATGAAAGCAACCCGGGTACAACACTGCTTGGGGAACCCAACAGTGAAACGTTTGATATCGGACTCCGCCGGACCCGTATTCAGTTTTATGGACAGCTTACTGACCATGTTTTCTTTTACATGCAGTTTGGTCAGAATAATTTCAATTACCTCTCCGGTCAAAACGCTTCCAATTCAGGAAACAGGAAGTTACAGGCATTCTTTCATGATGCGCTGGGGGAATACAAGGTCTGGACAGATAATGATCAGCTGTTTCTGGGTGGTGGGTTAGCCATCACCAACGGGCTGTCGCGGTTCAGCCAGCCCAGTATAGGAACCATCATGACCATGGATGTGCCGGTCTTTGCCCAGGCTACTGTTGATCAAACCGACGAATTCTCACGCAAGTTAAGTGTCTACGCGCGCGGTCAACTTGGCAAACTCGATTATCGGGTCGTATTTAGCGATCCATTTCCCATCACGTCCAATGGGCAGCCAGCTCCTCCGTTATCTCCCAATGCCACGTTCGCGCAGTTAGGTCATCACAAACAGTTTCAGGGATTGTTTATTTTCAATTTCTTCGACACGGAATCGCATACCACTCCGTACATGACCGGTACGTACCTGGGCAAGAAAAAAGTATTCAACCTGGAAGCCGGTTTTATTTCACAAAAGAATGCAATGTGGTCGCGTGAGACGGCAGCCTCGGATACAAGCTATCATTCCATCAACCTCTGGGCGGTCGCCCTTTATTATGATGCACCGGTTAACAAGGATAAAGGAACAGCACTTTCAGCATATGCTGGTTTCTTTGACTACCAGTTTGGGCGGGGCTATCTCCGATACAATGGAATCATGAATCCGGCTGATGGAAGTTCTGTTGCCGGAATGCCTGGCGGAAGTCAGGGCAATGCCTTTCCCATGTTTGGCACCGGACATGTACTCTACACCCAGGTAGGTTATTTATTAAAAAAAGACTTGCTCGGGGAAGGTCATGGAACGCTGATGCCCTATGCATCGTTGATGAGCGCAGATTATGACCGCCTGAACGGACGAATGAACGTCTTCAATGCCGGTGTAAACTGGCTTATGAAAGGACATTCAAGCAAACTTTCACTGGACTACCAACTCCGACCTGTTTATGAACCACAGGGAAACGAACTTAAAAAAACAACAAACAGCAGCCAGGTGGTTCTACAATACCAGATCTTCTTCTAGCTCTCCAGCAGGCAAATTCCTACAAGGGAAAATAATAAGTATGAAGATCAAACCGCTTATGTATCAGTTCAGGTAATACATGTGAAAGATATATCCAATTGACCAAGGGCAGTCTTCTTTCGAAGCTGCCCTATGGACCGCCCTGTTTATAAGGCAAAAACTCTGGATATCCCCTGATTACTTATTCATTACGAGTCCGTTTTCAAACCGATAAACAGAATGCAGATCCTGTGTGCTGGTGTAGGTTACGTCCAGATCCTTGAGTAGTCCATCGTTTAAATCGTATACCCATCCATGTATGTGGAGCGGCTGATTATTGTTCCATGCCTTTTGTACGATCGACGTTTTACTCAGATCCCGCACTTGTTCGATTACATTTAGTTCCACAAAACGTCTTGCCCGTTGTTCCATGTCGCTGATTCCATCCAGTTCTTCAGCATGGTATCGGTAAACGTCCTTGATATTGCGAAGCCAGTTGTCAATTAGTCCGAATTGTTTATTTCCCATTGCCGCCAGCACGCCGCCGCAACCATAATGACCACAAACAATAATATGTTTCACTCCCAGTACTTCAACTGCATACGACAAAACACTGAGCATATTCATATCACAGTGTACCACCATGTTTGCGATGTTTCGATGGACAAATATCTCGCCCGGTCGTGTTCCGGTGATTTCATTGGCTGGTACCCGGCTATCCGAACACCCAATCCATAAAAACTCGGGAGATTGGGTCGCTGCAAGGCTTTTAAAAAACTCTGGATCTCTGGTATTTTGTTCCTGGACCCATGTTCTGTTTTTTAGGAGCAACTGCTCGTATGATTTTGTTGGCATAAATAGTTTTCGTTTTAGTTTTTTTTAAAAGGATATTTTCTTCAGGTCAACCTGAATGTTTTTTGATGTTCCTTCTTTGATAAAATCTTCGATAGTCTCTTTGATGTCGGCGTCAATAAACTGGGTGTGTGATCCATCGATAACTACCCTGGAATCTCTGGGAATCGTCAGCAGTTTGCCCCTCAGGTTAGCTTTGTTCAAGAATGAAACGCTCCTTGAAAGAGTCAACAGGTAATTCTCACCTTTATTGACCATGATGACCGCATCGCTGTGGTTTGTTTTGAGGATAAAAAATATGGCGACCACTATACCCATTATTACTCCCTGAAGCAGATTGGTAAATGTTACAGCCAGTACCGTGGTTAAAAAGGGCAAGAACTGACTCCATCCTTTGCTGTACATATTTTTGTACAAAGCGGGATTCGTAAGCTTGTAACCCACCATAATCAGAATCCCGGCAAGGCAAGAGAGGGGTATCATTTGTAGGACATTGGGGATTAGAAAAAAGGTGAGGAGTAAAATTACACCGTGCGAGATGGCAGATGCTTTCGTTCGTGCACCACTGTTGATATTGGTGGAGCTACGGACGATCACAGAAGTAACCGGAAGCCCACCCAAAATACCCGATAGAAAATTAGCTGCCCCTTGAGCCTTTAACTCCCGGTTCAATGGTGTAATCCGCTTATACGGATCCAGTTTATCGCAAGCCTCAATGCTAAGCAGGGTTTCAAGGCTCGCAACAATAGCAATTGTGATGGCGGTGTAATAGACTTTTGGGTTTATCCATTGAGAGAAATCAGGGAAAATAAACAAGGACGAGAGCCCGCTGGTTTCCGACAAAACAGGAATCGACACAAGATGTTTCTCATCAATTACCAGATAGGGTGCTGCTTTGTTGAAAAGGATATTAAGCAAGATGCCCACCACCACCACCCCTAACGGCGCGGGTACCATCCGGAAGAATTTGAAGCGCTTCAAAACATTCGTATCCCATACCAGAAGAAGCATGATGGAAACCGATGCGATCACAATAGCACCAGGAGTCACATAGCTAAATGCTTCCATGATTTCAGTAAAAGTATTCCGGCCATCACTTTGTACAAAACTTTCATCTCCCTCGAAGTCTACATCATAGCCGATTGCATGCGGAATTTGTTTTAATATGAGAATCAAGCCAATACCGGCAAGCATACCTTTTATGACTGATGCTGGAAAAAAATGGCCAATTGCCCCAGCTTTGGCATATCCCATTATTACTTGAAGAATACCGGCCATTATTACGGCAAGTAAGAATGACTCATAACTCCCCAGATCAAAAATAGCAGCTGCCACGATAGACGTTAAACCGGCCGCCGGGCCACTGACACTTAGGGGTGAACCACTCAAAGCGCCCACTACGATTCCGCCTATCACACCTGCTAAAAGTCCCGAAAAAAGTGGTGCGCCAGAAGCAAGCGCGATTCCAAGGCATAAGGGCAAGGCCACTAAAAAAACAACGATTGATGACGGGAAGTCCGCAGACCAGAAATTTTTCAAACGCATATTATGATGATTAAAATGAAATGGAATATCGTTCTGGTACACCTGAACGATCACGAATACTAAAAGTAAAAACGGGACTAAGCCTGGGGAGGAGGAGTAACTATTTCGCGAATATGCGCTTCCGCACCTTGTATCAGGTGCGTATAGTGTGTCAATAAATAAGAGTGGCTGGTAAGCCCCCAGTGGAATGGGTCAGAAGCAAAATATTCATATGCTTCTTCGGCGGAAAGTTTTTCCGTTCCTTCCCATTCACCTTCTGCAAACTCTACGGAAAAACGATCTAATAAACTCGTAGCTGGGAAATTAAAGGCAAAAACCAGCCTCAATAGGACAATCCCTACTAAAATGGCTTTTGCGCACTTAATCATTGCAGAATTCATCGTCGCAAATTACGGCATTTTATATTAACCGGGGACAAATTCTTACCAGCGGTCAACATAACATCCAGATTTACAATAAAATAAGACAGTACTTAAACTCGTAGGTGGTGTAAAGGTTATCAGTATGTTAACAATTGCCGGCACCCTATAATATTAATAGCATTACAAGCCGCCAACGAATACCGGCAAAGTAATCGGTTTTGTTAGATTTGCAGGAATTTTTCAGCTTTCATGGTCGATTTAAAAGAAATCTTCTCGGTAACCCTAATTTTATTCTCGGTCATCGATATTCTTGGTTCAATACCCTTTATCATTAATATCCGCAAGCGCGAAGGCCGTATTCACGCCGAAAAGGCTACCGTGATATCGGCCGTTCTAATGGTGGCCTTCCTATATCTGGGCCAATCTATCCTCAATCTTTTTGGTTTGGATGTCGCTTCATTTGCTGTGGCCGGCGCGATTGTAATTTTCATTGTGGCTATGGAAATGATCCTGGGGATCACGTTAATTAAAGACGACCCCGAGGCCAAGGGATCGGGGTCAATTGTACCCCTCGCCTTCCCGTTAATAGCTGGTGCCGGAACGCTTACCACTATCCTCTCCCTCCGCGCGGTCTATGAAGTATGGAATGTGCTGATTGGAATTCTCGTCAACCTCGTCTTCATCTATGTCGTCTTACGTGCATCCCCCTGGTTGGAGCGTGTCATCGGTAAGTCGGGTTTCTCGGTCCTCCGCAGGGTCTTTGGCGTAATCCTTCTTGCCATTGCTGTGAAGATCTTTAAGTCAAATGTGTTTCCATTATGATTCGAATCTTTACAGATGGAGCCGCACAAGGAAATCCCGGGCCAGGGGGATATGGCGTTGTAATGAAATACAAAGATGCCGTTAAAGAACTTTCCGGCGGATTCAGGTTGACGACAAACAACAGAATGGAACTACTGGCTGTCATCACCGGACTTGAGGCGATTAAGAAAGACGGCATGGGTGTAACCATTTATTCAGATTCAAAGTATGTTGTTGACTCCGTTGAAAAGGGATGGATATGGGGGTGGGAAAAGAAAAATTTTGCCAAAAAAGCAAACGCGGATTTATGGCGACGGTATATTCCACTCCATCAGAAATATAAACCCAGGTTTGTGTGGATAAAGGGTCATGCAGGGCACCCCGAAAATGAACGTTGCGACGAACTTGCCGTCGAGGCGGCCAGCAGCGGAAAACTCAAGGTTGATGTTGAATACGAACAGATCCAGGATTAACTTACACCAAACCTGCATCCCTTGATTAAGGAACTTCACTTTTCTCCGGCCACGTTGATAGCGCTTAACGGCTGCCTGGCATTGATCATGTTTGGTGTAGCGCTCACGATCAAGCTGGAGCATTTTTATCAGCTTAGACACCAGAAGAAAGCGCTTGCCACTGGATTATTCACTCAGTATGTTTTGCTGCCTGCGGTTACCGTTCTAATAATACTGGTGTGGTCTCCGCCACCGGGAATGGCGCTTGGTATGATCCTGGTAGCTGCTTGTCCGGGCGGTAACGCCTCAAACTTTTTCTCGCTGATGGCCAGGGGCAATGTTGCACTGGCTGTAACGCTGACCGCATTTTCTTCTGTGATGGCTTTTATCATTACTCCTCTTAATTTTTTCCTGTGGTCATCCTCCATTCCGCATCTCCGTGATAACATCCAGTCTATTGAAGTTGATTTTTTGGACCTTTTCATGACGATGTCGGCTGTCTTGTTGTTTCCTTTGCTGGCAGGGATGGCTGTTGGCCACTATTATCCTAAAGTCACTGAAAAAATCGGCAAGCCCCTTCGCATATTATCGATTGTCATTCTTGTAAGTTTCGTGCTCCTGGCGTTCTGGAATAATATCAGCGTGTTTGTTGATCGTATTTATTCTGTCTTCTGGATTGTACTTATTCATAATGGACTCGGACTTTTCGGAGCCTATTTTTTTAGTCGCCTGGTCGGAAACTCTGAAGCAGTTAACCGATCCGTTGCGATTGAAACAGCCATACAAAACTCCGGCCTCGGGCTGTTGTTAATTTTCACCTTCTTCGATGGCAATCCGGATATGGCGCTTATCGCAGCATGGTGGGCGATCTGGCACCTGGTTAGTGGGTTTACATTCGCAACCATCATGAGACGAATTCCCATTCCAGTCGGAAAAACAAAATGAACTCTAGTACCGATTTGATGAAGACAAGTTTATTTTTCAGATCATTAAAAAAGTATTGCCAGGCAGCACTTTGGTTCTACTTTAGAACCTGGCAGGTGAGGTTTATTAATGATCTGCCAAAAGGTCCGCTGATTCTGGTAGCAAACCATCAGAACGCGTTTCTGGATGCCATCCTGATCATTTGCAGTTCAGAACGTAACCCCTGGTCTATAGCACGGGCAAATATTTTCCAGAAACCCCTCGCGAAGAAACTGCTGAACGCCATCAAAATTCTTCCGGTTTACCGGTTTCGTGACGGGTTCAGCACCCTGCGCAAAAATGATGAAATAATTGATTCCTATGCACGGCTGCTTACTCAGGGCGAAGCAATATTGATATTTGCCGAAGGAAATCACGATGACCACTGGCGTTTGAGAACGCTTCAAAAAGGTTTTGCACGGATCGCTATCGCGGCAGAAGAAAAGAGCGGATATACCCTGGGCTTGAACATTGTACCCGTTGGTGTTCAATATGAAACCCCTTCCGAGTACCGTTCCCGCGTATTGGTAAGTTTCGGTTCTCCGATTTCAGTGAGAGACTGTAAAGAAACACTGGAGAATAATAAGGAGGGAGACGCACCCTTTAAAGACCTGACCGAAGCGCTAATCAGCAAAACGAGTGAAGGATTGAGGCCGCTAATTCTGCATGTTGAACATCATGAATATGAAAACAAGGTAAAATATCTTCTTCATCAGCGCGGTGAAAAAGAAGACCTCGTTGAACAGCTGAAAACGGATCAGGAACTCATTGACAGGCTTGAGTCATCACCCGGAGAAATAACGGTTCCTGAACATTCGCCTGAAGAAAACAGGCCCTGGTGGAACCCGGTGTACCTCTACGGGACCATCAATCATATCCTTCCCTGGCTCATCATCAAATGGTTCATCAAATCTAAGATTCGCGATCACCAGTTTATTCCGTCTCTGCAATACGCACTAGGAATTTTTTTGGTGCCCCTGGCGTATGTTCTTCAAACCGTTATCTGCTTTGTTATTTCGGATTCATTGTTGATCACCGCCCTTTACTTCATCTCACTGCCAGTAAGCATTGCGTTGAGAAAATAGATTACTGCTCAACCTCTTCAACACAAATTCCCAATCCCTGCAACGCCTCAAGTATGGGCTCATAAAATTCTTTTGTAACCGGTATTACTACACCCCTGCTGGTAATTTTTCCCTCCATCAACAGTTTCGTAGCAATGGCGAGAGGCAGGCCGACGGTCCTTGCCATTGCCGTATTCACCTCATCCGTACCCGTGACGGCGAGCTGTGCGGTGGTTTCTTTTAAATTGCCATTTAGCTGATACCTGAAACGATGCCACATCACAACGAAGTCCCTATCCCCCGCGTTGAGTTTCCAGTTTTTCGCTAGTATATGCTCGAGAATTTGCGCCGGTGTTCCCTGCGATAATCCGATTTGCTCATGTGAAAAGAATCCGCTCCAGCGCAGGCGTTTCATTTCATCACCATCCGATGAAATGCCAAAAGTGAAGCACAATTTCTGCTCCACCGTGTATGTCGGGTGAGGACTCAAAAAGGAATCTGTAAACTCTAAGTGAGTCATCGCGCTAATTCCTTCCATGAGATACGTATCATCACAACAACCCATCTGCACCAGAATATTCCATGCACTACAAAAACCTTTGTTTCTTAAAGTACCCCGAAGCATCGTTTCGACACCGTCAAGGCCATAGGTTTCGAGATATTTTAATGAATCACGATTGGCATACCCTTCAAATTCTCCACATCCTTTAACGCTAATGTCGGTGACCCGTTGAAATAGTTGTTGATACGGAATGTATTTAAACTTGCCATCCTGCAGAAATTTTGCCGTTCCCTGCCCTGCTAGTACGACGTTCCGGGGATTCCAGGTAAACTTATAACGCCATGGATTCAGCGGGTCTGTATCGGGGGCAATGAGGCCACCGGTAAATGATTCAAATGACACCAATTTGCCACCCCGGTCTTTAATCTGGTCGATAACCTGCATCGCACTCATGTGATCAATGCCGGGGTCGAGCCCGCATTCACCCAGAAACAACAAACCTCTCGCTTTTGTGTCTTCGCCAAGGCTCTTCATTTCATCGGATACATAGCTTGCATGGAGTAAATGTTTTTTCAGATCAAGGCAATATCTTGCTACAACAGGATGCAAATGTGCCGGCAATAGGGATATCACAACATCTGTACCTTCTATCGCTTCCCTGGCAATAGCTTCATCGTGAACATCAAAACGAACAGCTCTTCCCAAAGGAGAGTTTCCGATTTTTTCCTGCGCAAGCGATGTTGAGAAATCACCCACTGTTACGAGCCAATTCGCGACTTTCGCGTGTTGTAACAAAAGGCTAATCAACGATGTGGACGAACGGCCGGCGCCGATAACGAGGATGTTCTTCATATCAAACAAAGCTAAAAGCTTATGTGCAAAGCAAAAAGATAAGCAGACAAAGTTGAGTGGAGTTTACGCGTCCGAAACAACACATTTAACTTCCATTTACTACCTTTCTTCAAAACATATGTACATGTTATGGGAAATTTTGCCCTGATCAATTTTGAAAGCCTTGATGAAGAATCAAAAAACCTTGTACGCAACGCAGAAAACAGTCTTCAGCTTGCTTATGCCCCTTACTCGAAGTTCAGGGTTGGAGCGGCAATTTTATTGGACAATGGTGTTATTGTAGTGGGCGCCAATCAGGAAAATGCTGCCTATCCGGATGGAATGTGTGCCGAGAGAGTCGCCTTATTTGCAATGACTTCTCTGCATCCGGGTCAGCGCATAAAGAAGTTAGCCGTAGTAGCGAAACGTGAAGATTCTGCTGCCCTTACACCAGTCACCAGTTGTGGTTCATGCCGGCAGGCTATGTTCGAATTCGAGCTACGCCAGCGCCTCCCCTTTGAAGTCATTATGCAGGTCGATGAAGATTCCTGGGTAAAGGCCGTATCAGCAGAATCACTCTTGCCATTCAGTTTCTCAAAAAGAAAATTAAACACTGAATGAATGCGTGTAATTCATTCAGGTCGGTCTTTCCGGGTTTTGGCATTCGGCTTATTTTAGCTTATTTGGGAATATGAATTTCTGGCGCAAATTATCGTTAAGGGCACAGAGCAGCTACATTCTGGCAATCCTGTCAGTCATCTTAATCGCCGAGTATTTTATCATCCGTAGCAAACTTGAATCACTGACCGAAGGTGAGCGCAAAATCGACTTTGCCAGAAGTGTTCAGGTACAGAATCAGCAAATTACCCTACAAACTGAATTCTTTATTCAAGGCAAGAAAGAACTGGCAACGGAGGTTGTCGCCTTGATCGATAATCAGGACCACCTCCTGCAGACGCTACGAGATGGGGGACGCATGGATGGGACGAATCTTTTTGTTGAGCCCTTATCCCGACTGCCGAGAATTACGCTGGATAACCTTGAAAAGAACTGGAATAATTACAAGACGGCGATACAGGTACTTCTCACCGAGGGAGAAATCGCAGTGCAATCTATCACCCCGGCAACACCACCGGCTATGTCCTCGGGCTCTGATTCAACAGGCGTTCTACAGGAAGAACCTGGTTCCTCAATTGTGGTGATTGAGCCCGCTTTTAATAAAGCAAAGTTGATATTTGAGTCCCAATGGCTTGCGCTTTCTAAATGGTATAACACACTCATACTTGATCTGGAAGATGAAGTCAGGGTTAAACAGGCTGCCGTGTTAAACTGGTTTACAATTTTAGTTCTTTTAGATATCGGCGGACTTTTTCTGGTGTTCGTATTCTTTAATCGGCAGGTGCTCGTTCCATTGGCGCTGATCGGGAAGAACACGGCCAGCCGTACCGCTTCGAATGTTGCCTCAAATGAAATTGGGCTGGTTGCCAATCAGATCAATGACACCCTGGAAGATCTGCGCGATGCTACAGATTTTGTCATCGCAATCGGAGAAGGTAAGCTGGACCTCGACTACCGGAGTCTGGACAAGCATTATGCCGGAGGAAACAATATACTAGCAGACTCCCTTATCGGGATGCAAGCAAGGTTAAAGGCGTTGAATGAAGAAGAAGGAAAACGTCAGTGGGCAAACGAGGGGCTGGCAAAGTTTGTCGATATCCTTCGATCTTCAAATGATAACCTTACACTGTTGGGTGACAAAATTATCGCAGCGCTGGTTAAGTACACAAACTCAAACCAGGGCAGTCTTTATATTTTGAACGAGGAAGAAGCATCCGACAAGCATCTTGAGCTTATTTCAATGTTTGCCTTCGATACAAAAAAATTTACACAGCAAAAAATCAAACCTGGGGAAGGTATCCTTGGGCAAACCTTTCTTGAGAAGGAGACAACGTACCTTACGAACCTGCCTGAAGATTACGTCCGGATTACTTCCGGACTGGGCGATGCAAACGCCAAGTCGGTACTTATTGTGCCGCTTAAAGTCGACACCCAGGTATATGGCATGATTGAACTGGCTTCCTTTACCCCTTATCTACCTCACGAAATTGCTTTTGTTGAAAAGCTCGGAGAATCAATTGCCTCCACCCTGGCCTCGGTGAGGGGTGCGCAAAGAAACCGTCAGCTCATACAGCAATTCCAGCAGCAAACGGAAGAGATGCGGGCGCAGGAGGAAGAGATGCGCCAGAATATGGAAGAGTTGCAGGCCACCCAGGAGGAGATATCCAGGAAAGAGAGAAACTACCTTGCCCGAATTGAGGAACTTGAAAATCAGAAAGCAGCCCCATCAAACGAGGATAAAGAAGATTTTAAGCAAAAAGAGCGCGAGTATCTGCTAAAAATAGAGGAGTTGTCCATGCAAGTGGCGGAAACGCCGGCACGGGGGGACGACTGGGAGGTTGCCATAGATGTGGAGAAGACCCTCAGAATAAACCTACAGGCGCTTCAATTAACGCAGGAGGAACTGGCGCGCAAGCGCAACGATTAAGCATATCGCACTGAATTGAATCTTTAAAGTTATTTCCGGATGTGTATTTCCCTCTTCGCGCTGGTCTCTTTATCCCAAGTTTTGGATCAAAAAGTTTTTAAAGTCCTTATTTTTCAACTATTTAGTACGAATTCCATAATTTCCTTTTCTTTAAAATTAAAATGCTTCGGGTCATATTAAACGCGTGTAAGTTTTACCGCTGAAATTCGTCCGGTGGTTTTAGGAAGAAACTAATTTTGGGTTCCCTTATAAAAGACCAAACATGTTGGATATTGATATTGCCGACCTAAAACGCATTTCGGAGTACATCTACCAGAAGTACAATTATGACTTTCGGAATTATGCCATGTCTTCGTTCAAACGGAGGGTGCTCCGTATCATGGAGTTAAAAAAGCTTTCTGTTGATGCCTTACTCAAGAAGTTAAACGACACACCTACTTTTATTAATGAATTTCTGGATGAACTCACGGTCAATGTAACCGAGATGTTCCGCGATCCCAGTTTCTGGAGGATTATGCGTGAAGAAATCATTCCGGCAATCATGCTCAACCACAAACAATTCAAGATCTGGCATGCTGGATGTTCATCCGGTGAAGAGGTCTTATCCATGAGTATCATGCTGCAGGAGATGGGGGTATTACAGGATGTAACCATGATCGCTACCGACCTGGATGTAAACATCCTCGAGAAAGCAAAAAGCGGTACCTATCCTGTTAAGAACATGGAATTGAATGAAAAGAACTACATACGTTTTCAGGGAACGAGGTCTTTTAAGGATTATTACCGTGAAGAAAATGGGGTAGCTGTGTTCAACAAAGAGCTGTTAAGCAACGTCTCCTTTCGGCGGCATGATCTGGTGGTAGGCGATATCTTTAACAAGTTTGATCTTATTCTCTGTCGCAACGTTATGATTTATTTTAATCAAACGCTTCAAAATGAAGTGCTGAAAAAATTCCATGAAAGTCTTTTTAAATATGGATATCTGGCAATTGGATCAAAAGAGTCTCTCATTTGGTGCGACTATGCGAACCGCTTCATCGTGGTAAACAATGAAGAGAAGATTTATAAGAAAATAAAAGACTAAGTGAAGTTGTCTATTGACGCATGAAAAAAATCAACCTAAATAACAGCTATAAGGCCGTTGTTATCGGTGGGTCAGCGGGCAGCTTCCAGGGTGTGGTAAAAATCCTGGCGCAACTGCCTAAAGGCTTCCCGCTTCCTATTATCATGTGTCTTCACCGGCTGAAGCATGTGCGAAACGGATTTGTAGAAGCCCTGTCGATTAAGAGTGTAGTACAGGTAACTGAACCAAACGATAAAGAAAATATCAAGAAGGGAAGTGTTTACCTGGCTCCGGCAAATTATCACATGTCTGTTGAACTGGGCAATCATTTTGCACTTTCAACAGAAGAAATGATTAACAATTCCAGGCCAGCCATCGATATTACCCTGGGAAGTTGTGCCTTTGTTTATAAGGAGAAGCTTATTGGAATACTTCTTTCCGGAGCAAATAAAGACGGTGCATTGGGAATGAAACAAATTCACGACCGAAGTGGATTAACGATTGTTCAGGAACCTGAAGAGTGTATGATTGATACGATGCCGCGGGCAGCATTAGCCGCAACGGAAATTGATCATGTGCTCAAGGTCGACCAAATAGTAGGGTTTTTAAAAGAATTAGATAAACAATACCGATGATTAATCTTTTCGCCGACCGATACAAAGCAAGCCTGCTCCTGGCTGCACTATTTATCCTGGGAATTGGCACATCACTCTATTTTATTTACAGTCTCCCAAACGGGTTGCAACTGACGCAAGGTTATGAAGCTTCCTTCGCGAAGGTTTATGTAGTTCTTGGTATCACTTTTTTGGTCGGTGCCCTGTCGCTGATCAATGCCCTCCGCTATCGAAAGGAAATAATTGTGTTCCGCGACAGGGCATTGGAAGCATCAATGGCCAGGCAGGAAGCGGAACAGGCCGGCAAAACAACTATTAGTCTGGACAAAGTATTAACAACGTTGGCGCAGGCGACGAGTGAAAGCGAAGCGCTTCAGGTAGGACTGCAGGCGATTTGCAAGCAACTGGAAGCGGGGCAAGGCGCTATATATAGCATTGTTGAAGAGGAAAATAAGAGGAAAGTTGTGCTGCAAAGCGGTTATGCCCTTACTATCGGTGATAGTACAGTTATCAAATATGATCTGGGGGAAGGACTAATCGGTCAGTCGGCCTCCAATGGAAGCACCTTGTATGTCGATGACGTTCCAGAAGGCTACGTAAAAATTGTCTCCGGTTTAGGCAGCGCCTCGCCACGTTACCTGTTGATCGTAGCGCTTAAATCACAGGAACAGATCCATGGCATAATCGAAGTTGCTTCCTTCACACCAATTAATGAGGATCAACGGAAGTTCGTCGAAGAAGCGGCCCAACATATTGCAGAAAAGATTTCAAACAGAGCATAAATCCTATCGCAGACGCGTATGATGAAAAGCATTAACATAAGTACCAAAATCACCTTCCTCATTCTGTTCGTGTCGCTGGCAGCGATCGCGGCCATTAGCTTCTTTAGTTATGATTATCACCTAAAGACAACCCAGGAAAAGTTTTCAACAAATCTCCAGGTCATTGCTGACAACCGCACGGCCTACTTTAACGCCTATTTTGACAGGGCCAATATTGCCGTACAAATCCTGCAAAACTCGGAAACCCTGAAAGGAAAATCGGTGGGGGCGTCATCTTCCGGTGATGGGATTGATCTTATGGCCCTGATGGGTGGCGTTGAGGAAGAAACTGATACAGTCCTGGCTTCAAACTCCTCTGACGAATCCCTCTCTGACTACCTGAGCTCTCAAAAATATATTCTCGGCGTAGATGAAATCATACTAACTTCTGCAACGGGTGCTGTACTTGCGTCAACTACTGACGACATTTCAGGAAATTTTGTCGACCCTGACGGCGTCACGTTTGAACGCGCGAAAAACGCTGTGTATTTTTCATCTATCCTGCGCGACAAGAGCAAAAGAAACTATTATACCTACGCTGCGGCGGGTTTTACCAACAACGAGGGAACACAGCAGCTTATCATCATAAGACTCGATCTCACCGCCGCATACAAAGTTCTGAAAAGCTACTCCGGTTTGGGCTCAAGCGGTGAAGTAATTCTGGCGCGTCAGGATCCAATATCCAGGAAAGTAGCGCTGGTGAGTCCGCTGCGTTCTGACACCACCTCTGCTATTCAGTTACGCGATCCCCAGGACAAATTTGTTTCGTCATTCGCGCCGGTTTTTGAAGGAAAAAGTGTTACCCTCTACGGCGAAGACTACCGGGGTGTCAAAGTACTTGAGGTTGCCAGGAAAATCAACCATGGAAACCTGGCACTTATTGCCAAGATTGACCAGGCAGAAGCAACGGGTGAAGCGACCCCATTACTGCAGGTGTTCGTTTATGCCGGTCTGTGTATTCTGGCTTTGGCAACGCTGTTTGCTATGGTGTTTGCCCGGTCTATTACAAGGCCTTTATATGGAATGCGCAACACACTCGGCATGGTTGCCCAAGGTATCCTGCCAGAGGCTTCTGAAGATAAGAGTGGAGATGAATTTGGCCAGATGAGCGCCAAAGTAGATGAAGTGGTTAATACCCTAAAACAAAGTGCTGATTTTGCGCAACGAATTGGAGAGGGCAAGTATGACACCGCGTTCAAGCCAGCCAGTGAAAACGATATTCTGGGCATGTCGCTAATCAACATGCGCAATAACCTGATTGAAAATGAACGTCGTGATAAAGAACGAAACTGGATTGTTCGCGGCGTGGCGGAGATCAGCGAAATCCTCAGGATGCACGATACAATCGATTCACTGGGAGAGGATGTCATTAAATTTATCCTTGACAAGATTGGTGCCATACAAGGGGCCTTCTACATTGTAAATGACGATGACGCCGAAAAGCCTGTAATTGAAATGCGTGCCAGCTATGCCTATACACGAAAGAAATATTTAAAGGCAAAATTCAAATTCGCGGAAGGACTGGTGGGACAGGCTGCGGCCGAAAAAGACACCGTTCTCCGCACGGAAATCCCGGATGAATATGTCACGATTACTTCCGGCATTCTGGGCGACCAGCGGCCGAAATGTATTCTGATTGTACCGCTGATCACCAACGAAGAAGTTTATGGTATTCTGGAATTTGCGGGATTCCGCCGTTTTGATCCCTCACAGGTAAAATTTGTGCAGGAGCTCTCACTCATTCTGGCCAGAACAATTTTTAACATCAAGGTCAATGAGCGTACCCGCAAACTGCTTGCTGAATCTCAGGAGATGAGTAATGAACTGAAAGAAAAGCAGGAGGTACTCCGTCAGAACGCAGAGGAAATGCAGGCCACTCAGGAAGAACTGCAGCGTTCCAATCAAAAACTCGAAGAACAAATTGAAGAAGTAAACCGCACACAGAAGCGGATGCAGCTTTTGCTTGAAAACGCATCGGAGGTCATCACTATCTACGAAGAGGATGAGAGCATCCGTTATATTTCTCCTTCTGTTGAATCCATCCTTGGATACATGCAAAAGGAGATGATTGGCAAGAGTGATATCGACAAGGTACATCCAGATCACCGTGAGACGTTTAAAGACCTCTTCCGGAAAATGAAGGCAAGCCCGGATGAAAAGGTAACGGTGCAATACGAATACCGGGCAAAAGACGGAAGCTTCATGTGGATCGAATCGACAGGAACCAACTGTATGTCTAATCAGGCTATTCACGGCTTCATTTTGAATTCCCGTGATATAACCGAACGGCGAAGAGCTGAACAGGAACAACGCATGCGAAGCAAAATGCAGGCGCTGTCGGAGAACTCCCTTGACCTTATCACCCGACTCGAAGGCGACTCCATCTCGTATATTAACCCCGTTATTGCCGACTATACCGGCCGTGAACCGTCTTTCTTCCTGAACAGAAAAGTACAGGAAACAGAGTTAGACAGTTCAATTCTGGAGGGCTGGCTCCGTGTTGTGGAGGAGGTGAATTCCACCAACGAAAAGGCATCAGCAGAAGTCGACTTCTCCTCTGAAATGGGCAAGCGGGTGATGCAGGTGAATGCGATTCCGGAATTTGATGAATCAAACAAACTCGAGTCGGTACTGGTGGTGTCACACGATATCACCGAGCGCAAAATGATCGAGCTGGAAATACAGAACAAAAACAAAAAGATCACTGAAAGTATAAATTACGCGAAGCGGATTCAGAATGCTATTCTTCCAAACTCCAGAGTTATCAGCAAGGCATTGCCGGAATCATTTATATTGTATAAACCGCGCGATGTTGTTAGCGGCGACTTCCCGTGGTTTGTTCAGATCAAGGAAGAGATCTTTATTGCGGCGGTGGATTGTACAGGCCACGGTGTTCCCGGTGCGTTGTTATCGCTCATTGGATACTTCCTGTTAAATGATATCGTTCGAAGCCGTAAAATTACAGAGCCAGGAAAGATCCTTGACTTGCTCGATGAAGGTGTAACTACCACGCTACGTCAGGACGAAGATGCTACCACCAAAGACGGAATGGATATCGCACTATGCAAGATCAACCTTCTGAACGGCGAGGTAGAATATGCGGGTGCGCATCGACCCTTGTACCTGATGAAGAATGGCGTGATGGACGAAGTGAAAGGAAATAAATTCCCTATTGGGGGCGGTATTTTTAAGAACCAGACTAACTTTACAAACACGAAAATCACGCTGCAAAAAGGCGATTCAATATACTTCAGTTCCGACGGATTCCCCGATCAGTTTGGAGGGCCGGAAGGAAGGAAGTTCGGACCAAAGAGGGTACGTGAAATTATCGAACAGGTGCATACGTTAACGATGCCGGAAGCAATGGGCGTTTTTGACCAGCAGTGGGAAGGATGGCGAGGAGAAACCAAACAAACCGACGACGTACTGTTAATAGGAATAAAATTTTAAAAACTCTTAACCTTCGGGTTCAGAACTTCGGAGGGTATTAAATAAAAACGTATATCTTAGTGAACCGCAATCTTAATAATCTAATCTTCTGAAGCATGAATTTTATTTATGACCTGCACCGAACCATGTTGTCACAGAATCTGATTCTGGTGTACCAGGGTGACTTTACCCAGGAGAGCACCAAATCCATTCTTTCCATGGCCGAGCGAAATCTTGACTCTTCGGGCGAAGACTCAAGTATAAAACGCAAGGTGTTTAATGTGATGGTCGAGGCGCTGCAAAATATTGTAAAACATAGCGACGAGCTTGTTGACGGGCAGATACGCAGCCATGCCGCCATCTTCCTCATAGGCAAAGAGTCTAACCGGTACAGCATCATGTCGGGCAATCCGGTACAAAAATCAAATGTGGAAAAGCTTAGGAAAACGCTGGAGCACATTAACGGGCTCGACAAAGACGGGTTAAAGGAACTCTACAAAGAGATCATCAAAAACACGACGATCTCTGAAAAGGGCGGAGCCGGATTGGGTTTCGTGGACATGGCCAGGAAGTCCGGCGGAAAGCTGGAGTTTGAGTTTCCGGCAATGAATGCCGACTACTGTTTCTTCTGTCTGAAAGTAAACGTTCCTCGGGAAACTGAATAAATTGATAATTGAATAACTAAAATAGATTGACACCATGGAAATTTTAAATCTTGAAGGAACTGAAGATACCCCAAAGATAATTCTCGATAAAAAGAACGGAATCTTTGAAATATCCGGCCGCTCGCTTCCGGAAGATTCTGCAGAGTTTTATCGCCCTGTCCTCGAGTGGATTGAAAAATACGGTGAGGACTCAAATCCTGCCACCGAATTTGTATTCAAACTTGAGTATTTTAATACCGCTTCTTCCAAGCTGATCCTCGACGTGCTTTCTTCGCTGGAAGATATTAAGGGCATGAAAATATTGTGGTATTTCCACGAAGATGATGAAGACATGGAGGAAGCCGGACAAGAGTTTTCTGAACTGGTTGAGATTCCTTTCGAATTCAAGACATACTGATTTAAGTACTTCATTATTAATCGGTTACCAGCCAAATTTAAGAAACTCGTAATCGGGTTTTGATGGCTGGTAACCGATAATTATTTTATACCTTTATCACAATTCGATCTATCTATGAGTGAAGAAATACTCAAAGCTCTCACCCAACTATTTGCGATAATAACAAAACAAGATGGCGGAGTAACTGAACGGGAACGCCAGTTTGTTATCAACTTTTTTCAAACAGAACTCGACCAGGATTCTATCAAGGAATACCTGGACCTATACGATCAGTTTTCAGGGTATGGTAAGGAAGAAGAAGCCGGTAAATCAAAGCTCACCTCCGTAAAAGATTCGGTTAAAACCCTGGGTATCTGTAAAAAGATTAACAAAACACTCACACAGAAACAAAAGGTAGTTGTACTTATAAAATTGCTGGAACTGGTCGGTACAGACAAGAACTTTACTCCCCAGCGGATGGAGATCATCAATACCGCGTCTTCTGTATTTAACATTGTTCAGTATGAATACCAGCTTATCGAAAGCTTTGTCATCTCGGAAGATGCCCAATCGCTGAACTATGCCGATATCCTTCTGCTCGACAATCAATCTATACAAGAGGGAAGGCTGAACAAACACGTTCATGGCCACATTGAAGGCAGCCTCATCTTCATGCGTGTGCAGAGTGTAGACATGTACTTCACCAAGTATCTCGGAGAAGAGTCCAATGCGCTGAATGGATTCCCCATGCAGTCTAACCGCGTGTACCTCTTCTCACACGGAAGCACCATCAAGACTCAGGCAGGAGATGCTCTCTACTACAGCGACCTGGTCGCCCACTTCAATGAAGAACTTAAAACAACCAAGCTATCCTTCAACGTCCGTATTGATGAGTTGAAATTTCCCAGTGGTGCTGTAGGCTTACGCAACGTGGTGATATCGGAAGGTCCCGGAAAACTCATCGGCATCATGGGAGCCAGCGGTGCAGGCAAAACCACCTTGCTGAATGTAATGGCCGGGTTGGTTAAACCCACTACCGGACAAATACTGATTAACGGATTTGACATCCATGCACAAAAGGAAAAAATCCACGGCGTAATAGGGTACGTTTCGCAGGATGATTTGCTCATAGAGGAACTCACCGTTTATCAAAACCTTTATTACAACGCCAAACTCTGCTTTGCCGACTTTACTGAGGAGCAACTGCATAAGCGGGTTATGGAAGTATTGGAGAATCTGGGACTCGATCAGCGCAAGGACCTCCGGGTTGGCAATCCCCTCGATAAAACCATCAGTGGCGGCCAGCGCAAGAGGCTCAACATCGCCCTCGAACTGATACGCGAACCTGCCATATTGTTTCTGGATGAACCAACGTCCGGCCTCTCCTCCAGGGACTCGGAAAATGTAATCGATTTGCTGAAGGAATTGTCCCTGAAAGGAAAATTGATCTTTGTCGTCATCCACCAGCCATCTTCGGATATCTATAAGATGTTCGACAAAATGGTGATCATGGATACGGGGGGATTCCCCGCCTATTACGGGCCGCCTATCGAGGCGATTACCTACTTTAAGAAGTCAACGCACCAGGTGGACAGCAACAGAGGGCAGTGTGAAACGTGCGGCAATGTAAACCCCGAGCAAATTTTTAACATCATAGAAGCCAAGGTTGTAGATGAGTACGGGCAGCCTACCAGCAAGAGAAAAATCAGTCCTCCTCAATGGTTCGATTTTTATAAGGAACGGTTCCGGATAAACCGGGTTGAAGATGTACGGGAGGAACCTCCCCAGTCACTCAGCCTGCCTAACCGGATAAAACAAACGGTTATTTTCATCACCCGGGATACGCTGTCCAAGCTGAGTAATAAACAATACCTCCTCATTAATTTGCTGGAAGCTCCACTACTCGCTATCATCCTCAGTGTTATTATCAAATACAAGAGTTCACCCGACGGCGAACAATACGTTTTCAGGTTTAATGAGAACTTTCCGGCATTTCTGCTGATGAGTATCATTGTCGCCCTGTTTATGGGATTAACCGTCAGCGCCGAGGAAATCATTCGCGACCGGAAAATCCTGCGGCGTGAATCATTTCTCAACCTCAGCTGGAACAGCTACCTGACGTCCAAGCTGATCATACTCTTTACACTTTCTGCCGTCCAGACCTTGTCGTTCGCATTGGTAGGCAACCTGATCCTTGAAATCGAATGGAGTATGTTGCTACCCTTCTGGTTTGTCCTTTTTACAACATCCTGCTTTGCCAGTGTATTGGGCCTTAACATTTCTTCTGCCTTCAATTCGGCGGTAACGGTATATGTCATGATCCCCCTGCTGCTGATACCACAGATGATCCTGAGCGGTTTGCTGTTCAGCTTCGACAAGCTCAATGATGTAATCAGCACCAAAGGAAAAGTTCCGATCGTGGCAGACCTGATGGCGTCACGGTGGGCCTACGAGGCAATCGTAGTCGACCAGTTCAAAAACAATACCTATGAGAAGCCCTATTATGATTTGGAAAAGATCGAAAGCCAGGCTGATTTCCGGTCTTCATTTCTTGTGAACGAGCTCTCCACGAAGAGGAAGTTCATTGCAGACCATGTGGGTACAAAGAGTGATTCCCTGAAGAATGTGATGGCGAAAGATCTGAAAATTATTCAATCCGTCATTCGTGCTGATTACTTTAAGAAAGGGCTGGAAAAAGATCTGGGTGTGGAATGGACGGTTGAGAAATTCTCCCCTGAATTCAACAAGCAGCTGGAGGATTTTTTCGTAGCCTATAAGAGATTCTACCAGGATGCATACAACAAGGCCGTTGCGGCCCGTGAAGGGGTTATATACAAGTACGAAAATGAAAAGGGAAGTGGTTACAGACTCAATGAGTATAAAAACAGATATTACAACGAAAGTCTGGCTGACCTGGTCAAAAATGTGTCTGAAAAAGACCGTATCGTCGAATACGACGGTCACCTGATCCAGCAGATAAACCCTATTTTCCTGGACCCTAAACCCAACGGACCGCTCGACTATCGGGCACACTTCTTTGCCCCTCAAAAGAATCTGGCTGGCGCAACCGTTAGCACGTTCCTGTTCAATAACCTTGTAATATGGGTCATGACCGTGTTGTTGTACATTACACTATACTTTGAGTTACTCCGAAAACTGATTGGTTCTTTTGACCGGTTACCGGGTAAAATGTCCACAAGTAAATCGACCTTACCGAAAAAGAAATAAAGCATTTAGGTAACATTTTGGCTGGTAATGGCGAATTTTTAACTTTGTAAACGAATAATTTTATGGCTATGAGAATTATAATCATCGGACTTATCCTGGCGCTTTTCACTGCCTGCGGATCCGGGAAGAAAACGGATGAACAGGCTTTCCTGGAAGGGCTGGATTCAGCTAAGGCTGAGGGCCCATCCATCTCTGAGGGCGTAATCGGGGATATCCTCCAGCAAATCCCTAGCCCGCTTGAAATCTCTGTGCTTCTAAAAGAATCCGGCAAGAAGTACAATGCTTCTTATCTCAACTCACCTGATAATATCTCCAAGTATAACAGCAACTATAAGAAAGCCCTTAACCTGGGTGTCTACGGAACCGATTTGGGATACACGAATATTTATGAGCAGAATCAGGACGGAGTAAAATACATGTCCTCGATCAAGGACCTCGCCGACGGACTGAATATCGGTCAGTTTTTTGACATTGAAACCATCGGCCGCCTGGCAACGAACAGTAAGAACCTTGATTCCCTGCTCCTGATCACCACGCAGAACTTTAACAGCATCAACCATTACCTCCAAACTCAAAACCGCTCCAACCTGAGTGTTCTTTTTTTAACCGGTGGATGGCTTGAGGCACTCCACATCACCTGCGAGGTGGCGACGGCTAACCCAACCAACAAGGAACTGCAGGAAACTATTGGCGAGCAAAAGATCATCCTCGAAAATATCATGCTGCTCTTCTCCTTCTACAAGGACTCAGATCAAAATATGGCGGCTTTGCTTACTGACATGGAAGAGCTCAAGAAAGTATATGACAAGGTCAACATTACCTATACCTACAAAGAATCAACGTTCGAAATTGTTGATGGAGTAATGGTTATCAAGGACAATAGCTCCAGCACCATCGAAATAACACCAGACGATATCAGTAATATCAAAACCATCGCATCGAATATCAGAAGTAAGGTTATAAGCTAAGAATATAAAAGGAGCCTATGAAAAAGTTAATAGTCATTGTTCTATCCGTTTTCGTTCTAAGTACCTTGGAAGTAATCGGACAGTGCAACTCAGAGACATTTAGCAACCAGTGTATTCCAAAATTGACTACTGGTTTTAATTTTCTGAAGAGTTATAAGATCGAAAAAGGTGGAAAGGACTACGTAGAATACTCGTATGTATTCACGAAGGGCACTCAATACATGATCAATATCTGCGCTGCAGCCCAGCCAACAGACGGTATTGTCGTGAGCCTTTTCGATTCAAACAGAAACAAAGTGGCCTCCAGCAAAGTAAACGGGCAGTTTATTTCGGCGATCGCTTATCCCTGCAACACAACGGGTATCTATTATATCCAATATACGTTTGATGGCTCCACCGGTTATTGCGGCGGTAGTGCACTAGGCTTCAAACGGTAGTTAATTATCCAAACAAACTCAAGGAAGGCTATCCGATAATGGGTAGCCTTTTTAATTACATTCACTGTATGCAAGAGCATAACCTGGTCTTTGACTTTAACGCTCGTTACTACACACTGGGGCAGCTTAATGTAAACACCAGACAAATCTGGTTTGTACTGCACGGATACGGTCAGCTGGCTCGGTATTTTATCCGAAAGTTTGCCCCGCTCGGAGAAGAGCAGATCTTCATTATTGCACCAGAAGGATTATCCCGGTTTTATCTGGAGAATGTTCAATCCGGAGGACGGCCTGATGACAGGGTCGGTGCAAGTTGGATGACCAAAGAAAACAGAGACACCGATATCCAAAATTACCTTCATTACCTCGACGTGCTATATGACACACAGATCGGAAAGGAAAACAAAGTGCCTATTACGTTTTTAGGATTTTCTCAGGGCGTTGCTACAGCTTCCCGCTGGGCAATCCATAGAAGTGCAGGATTTCAGCGCCTTATTCTATGGGCAGGTATTTTTCCTCCCGACCTGGATTTCCATTCGGGAAAGGAGGCGCTAAAAGACAAGGAGTTACTTCTTGTCTATGGGAACTCAGATCCCTTTCTGAGCGATAACCGCTTTGCTGAAATGCACGCCATATCATCCAAACTGGAAGTAAGTCCGCAGCGCGTGACTTTTGAAGGCGGTCATGAGATTGACGCTGCAACGTTGCTGAAAATTGTCTAGTCTAGTTTCGTTTTAAAATGGTCGCGCTGGCCTGCGCAGTCGAAAAGACTGTAATGTCGGCCAGGACAACGTGTGGCGGACAGGCAAGCACATACAGGATAATATCGGCTATATCTTCACCTTTCAGGGGTTCAATACCTTTATAGACAGTTCCCGCTTTGTCCTGATCACCTTTAAACCGAACGAGGGAGAATTCTGTTTCAACCATTCCCGGATTGATTCCTGTTACCTTGATACCAAAAGGGTTCAGATCCATCCGGATACCCTGTGTCAGCGCGTCAACAGCGAACTTGCTCGCGCAGTATACATTTCCATTGGGATAAACTTCCTTGCCCGCAATGGATCCCAGATTAATAATGTGTCCACGCCTGCGCTCCGTCATACCCGGAATAATTTCCCTGGACACATACAACAATCCTTTCACATTAATGTCCATCATGGCGTCCCAATCTTCGATCTTGCCCGTTTGAATTGGGTCCAGACCATGTGCATTACCCGCATTGTTAATCAGCACATCTACGGGCTTCCATCGCTCGGGAAGCGAGTCAATAGATTTTTTTACTTCCTGTTGATTGCGCACATCAAAAGAAAGCGTAGTCACGTCAGTGAGCGAAGAAAGTTCTTTCTGAAGAGCTGCCAACCGATCCTTTCTCCGTCCGCATAAAATCAGATCCATGTTATTCCTGGCCAGCAGCCGTGCAGTTGCTTCACCTATACCCGATGTCGCCCCTGTAATAAAAACTATTCTCTTACTCATATTTATTGAAAAAGGAAATAAACCGTTACTGTATTTGTATTAACCCGCTGGATCGGCTGACCGTAGGCATTGGTCTGGTTTCCCAGAATATCAATAATACCGCGCGAGAACCTGATCTCGGGGGAAAATTTAAACAACGGGTAGTATAAATCAAAACCAAAACCAGCCTCAAGACTTAAATTAGAACCAATCACTTCCAGCTCCGCCTTTGTATTGTCCTTTTTGCCCGATGCTTCAATAGCGGGCTTTACTCCGCCGATCATGTACATCCGTATGTTTCCTCTCCTTTCGGATTTATACTTGAGCAACACCGGAAACTCCACCATCGTACTTTCCACCCGCGCATCTTCGAATGCTTCATTCGTGAACTGATACCGCACCTTTTGTTCATAGAAAGCTACTTCCGGCGTTAAGCGTAGATCCAGAAACTCATTCAACCGGTAATTGACGATAAACCCTAACGTAAATCCTGAAGTCCACGATGAATTTACGGAGTGCACCGTATCAAAACTCTGGGTGATGAACTGATCGGAATAGTTTATCTGATAAATCGATGAATGTAATCCAATCAGAAAGCCATAGGTGAGTTTTCTGTTGTCGTAGTTGGGGTTATTCCTTTGTACCCATCGTTTTTCCTGCGCCATGGTAACCAGTGCGCTGAAAACCAGGGCAAGAATGAGGATTACTTTGTGCCGACGTAGATGGAACTTATCCCAAATGTAAGTGACCTGCATTGTGTGTTTTTAAATCCTACTTGATGCAAGATGTGAATAAAATCTTCGCCATCCGGAAAGGCTTCGACTGATTCAGGCAGATAGGTATAAGCCGCCTTATCGCTCGATACAACACTTCCTATTTTAGGTAAAACAAACCTGGAATAGAACCGGAACAATTGCCTGAAGGGAAATTTACGGGGTCGCGAAAATTCGAGGACCACCACCATACCGCCGGGTTTAAGAACACGAAATATTTCCTTCAATCCCCTGTCGAGATTTTCGAAATTCCGCACTCCAAAAGCGACGGTTACGGCGTCAAACTTATTCTCTTCAAAGGGTAAATTTTCCGAATCGCCGCTTCGCAATTCCACCAGATGCTCCAGATGTTTCTTCACAACCTTCCTTCTACCAACGTCCAACATGCCTTCGGAAATATCTACACCGACAACTTTTTCTGGGTTTAAAGACAGGGCCTGCAAAGCAAAATCGCCCGTTCCAGTCGCCACATCCAAAATATGTTTTGGTTTCAGGGGCCGAAGCAATTCAATTGCCTTTTTCCTCCACCCCTTATCAATACCCAGACTCAGAAAATGATTGAGGAAATCATAGCGGTGGCTGATGTTGTCAAACATTTTAGCGACCTGCTCCTTCTTGGTGGTCTTTTCTTCTTTATAGGGGACAACTTCCATGAACTTTTACGTCTTAACAGGGACGAAGGTATAGGGTTTACCCGTATCGAAGAAATATATCAATTCTGGAGCACTTTGAACTCTACGCGCCGGTTTAACTCCCGCCCGCCTTCCTCGTCGTCGTTGCTGGCAAGTGGTTTCGACTTTCCGTATCCAACAGGGTTAATCCGGCGTGAATCGACGCCTTTTTTGGTAAGATAGTCTTTGACCGCCTGTGCACGCCTCAGCGACAGTTGCTGGTTATAGTCCTTAGTACCTACTGCATCGGTATGGCCGGCAATCTCAACGACCATCCCGGCATTCTGAACGAGCATGGATTCAAGTTTATTCAACTCAGGGTAGGATTCGGTCTGGAATGTTGCCTTATCAAAGTCGAAATAGATATTCCTCAGAATAGACGATACTCCGACCGATAACCTCCTCATTTCAATGGTCCTGGTGACGGTCTTTTCCTGCTCCGAAGCGCCCTGAATAGTACTATTCTGATTAACGAAAACAAAGCCTCCTACTTCCACAGAAAGCCGATAATCCTTCGGTCCGGGGTTTGTTATGGAGAACTCATAAACACCATTACCGCGCTCTTCGTACGGCACAATAACATTGTCCTTTGATCCTTGTAGTCTGATCTTGGCGTCCAGCGGGGTCTTATCTGCTGCATCAACAACAGTGACCACATATTTGAGTGGCTTTAGACCTTTCTTGGTATCCACCGGAGGAACAATGACAGGATCCGTTGGGACAGTCGTAGTGGTGGTGGCTGTGGCGGTATCAGCAGGTTGAATCACCGGATCCTTTGCTGCCAGAGGATCGACATTTTTGATACCTTCCGGAATGGTAATCAGATAAATATCCGTGTAACCCATACCGTCTTCCCTTACGGAAGAATAATAGGCCCGCTTTCCATCTTTGGAGAAAACAATATAAATATCATCATCCGGCGTATTGATGGGATAGCCTAAATTGAATGGCTCGCTCCATTCATTTGTCTTCAGGTCAAGCGTGGTCTTGAACACATCAAATCCACCCATACCTTTTCTTCCCTTGCTGCTGAAATAGAGCGTCACTCCATCGTAATCGATAAAAGGCCCATCATCATCCATTTCGGTATTTATCGTGGGCCCGAGATTCTTCACATTAGTCCATTCTCCCTTTGAATCTTTGGTGGCCCGGTAGATGTCCAAACCGCCAAAACCACCTGGACGGTTACTGGAAAAGTACAATGTTTTTTCATCTACGGAAATCGTGACAGATTTCTCCTCAAAGCTCGAGTTGATAATTCCGGGCATTGGCGCCGGTGGACCAAACTCTCCTCCGGGTTGCCGTTCAGAAAAAAAGATATCTCCTCCCCCGTCATCCTTAAACAGGAACAACGTGCTACCGTCGGCCGACAATGCTAAGTTTGAATCGTGATAAGGGTTATTGACGACGGGGCCAATGTTCTTGGCAAATGACCATCCACTACCTACTTTTTTGGAAGTGAAGATATCCTCATAAGGCTTATTGTCATCAAACACGTTTTCGTTTAAGTTATCTTCCCTTCTCCTGGTGGTAAAGACTATTTCATCTTCATTTTCATTTAGAACGGGTGCATAATCTTCAAACTCCGAGTTTATCTCCCGGCCGATGTTGACGATCGAGAAATTACCTGGTCTTGAGACGAATTCCTTACCATTTTCGCATTCGAATATGGCACGGTCTACCGTCGCAAGGGCAACTTTGTCTTTGCCCTGGTAGTTAGCCTTTTTGGTAAGCTTTTCTTTGTAGAGATTATAGTATTCCAGTGCCTTGTTAAAATTTTCGCCGTATTGATAGCTCTTGCCTATCCAATATTCAGTATCAAACCGGTATGCAGGATCCTGCCGGTATACGCGCATCAGATATTTTACAGCACGGTCTTTTCCGACTGTCTCCAGATGCATCGCTCCAGCCTCAAAGTTGGCCTTAATAAAAGTTGTATCGAGATCGGCGGCCGTAACCATCAATTCGCGGGCATCGTCCATAGCTTTCGTCTCTGCCATGATCAGTTCAGCCTGCTCCATATACTGACGTGCAGTTTCTTTTGGATCTTGCTGGCTAAAACCAGGGGTGAAAAATGCCGAGAACAAAGTTGAAAAAATCAGTACACTTCGGATACTGGTCATTGTTTAAAAAATTTTACAATAAAGGTATATTAAAATATATTCCAATATAGCCACAAGATATGAAAAACCGCGAAATTTGAAGCATTAAATTGGACCATAAGCCTTAGGACTTTTACAATCTTAGTATTTTGCCCTTCAATTATTACTTTAACCATGAAGATAACGAGCGCCGAATTCATTTCCAGCTTTGCCGACGTCGCGAAATGCCCTGTGCCGGACAAACCGGAGTTTGCCTTTATTGGGCGCTCGAATGTTGGCAAGTCGTCGCTGATCAACATGCTTACCAATTCACGAAAACTTGCCAAGACTTCCGTCACACCGGGAAAGACGCAGACTATCAATCACTTTCTAATCAATAATTCCTGGTACCTCGTCGACCTCCCCGGATACGGGTATGCCAGCGTAAGCAAAAGTACGCGCGAGGGGTTTGGTAAGATGATTGAAGATTTTGTTTTAAAACGCAAGAACATTTCCTGCCTCTTTGTGCTGATCGATGCCCGTCTGGAGCCACAAGCCAACGACCTTAACTTCATTCAATGGGCAGGCAGCAAAGAAGTACCGCTTGCACTGGTGTTCACGAAGATCGATAAATTAAAACGCAATGAGCTTCAAAAAAATCTAAAGCAGTACGAGAAGACGTTGCTGACGTACTGGGAGGAACTACCTACTATTATCCTCACATCGTCGGTAGAAAAAGATGGTCAAGAGGAACTGTTAATGCTGATCGAAGAAGCGATGAAAAATAATCAGTAAAACCGTAATCATTTCTCACTTCTCAATCCGGACTTTGCTTTTCAGCAAGAGTGGACTTTTATATTCATTTCTTTAGCTTTGACCCGCATAACAAAATATTCCACGTATGACCTTATCGGAAATTGCCACAGTATCAGGGAAGGGAGGGCTTTTTAAAGTTGTAGCGCCGACTAAATCAGGTGTTATACTGGAGTCTCTTGATGAACCTAAAACCAAACTCGTTGCCACGGCCAGTCACCGCCTTTCATTGCTCAATGAAATATCTATCTATACCACAACCAAAGAAGGTACCATCGGCCTGGAAAGTATTCTTCGAAAGATTCACGCGGAATTCGGAAATGATCTGGGTGTTGATTCCAATTCCGATGCGACTGAACTTAAGGCATTCTTGAAGTCCGTGCTGCCTGAATACGATGAGAGCCGTGTATATGTATCGGACATAAAAAAGCTGGTTCGGTGGTACGAATCTATACTCAAATATGTTCCCGAAATCCTGGTCGCAGAAAAAGAAACAGAGGGAAAAGAAGAAAAAACGGAAACTACCTAGTCCGAATTTGTCCCGGACAAATAGCTAACTGCCTTCATTACCATATTTTTAGAACCCACATAAAAGGCTGTCCGCTGATGGAGATCTTTCAGGCGGACGTTCAATATTCGCTCTGTACCGTTGGAAGCCATACCTCCTGCCTGTTCGACGATAAAGGCCAGGGCGTTACATTCATACATTAAACGCAATTTTCCCTGCGGGTCTTTTGCTGTTGCCGGATAGATGTAGATGCCTCCCTTCAGAAGATTGCGATGAAAATCTGCCACCAGCGAACCAACGTACCTCGCCGAGTAATTCTGATCCTTGCAATACTGGATATACGCTTTGACAGGCTCGGTAAAAGAGTTGGCAGACCCTTCATTGATGGAATAAATTTTGCCGTCCTCCGGCATTTTCATGTTTGGATGCGAAAGAAAGTATTCCCCAAGGGTGGGTTCATACGTAAAGCAGTTTACCCCATGCCCGGTTGTGTAGACAAGCATGGTAGACGAGCCATACAATACATAACCCGCGGCTACCTGTTCCGATCCTTTTTGCAAGATGTCTATTTCCTGAATAGGAGTTCCTGCCTGGGTTTTTCGCCTGTAGATAGAAAAAATCGTCCCGATGGAAACATTTACGTCAATATTTGAAGATCCGTCCAGCGGATCAATAGCAATCACGTATTGCCCTGCATTATTCAAGTCGACGAAAGCCTCCGATTCTTCAGAAATTAACGCACAGACTTCTCCCCCTTTGGCCAGGGCACGGGTAAATCTTATGTTCGCCAGTACGTCCAATTTTTGCTGTTCATCCCCTGCCATATTCTGCGATCCTACAGCCCCCATGATGTCGATCAGTCCGGCTTTGTTAACTTCCCTGTTCACCACCTTGGAAGCAAGTGCGATGTCCCGCAACAATTGGGACAGCTCACCACTGGCATATTGAAACTGCGCCTGGTTATTCTTGATGAACCGATCCAGCGCAGTACCAATGGAATGCGCAATTCGGGATGATTCAATACTTGGTGTGCTACTGTTATTAATTGATCTTTGCATAAGAGAGGTTAATACAAAGTTAATCTGCAAACGATTTACTGCAACCAAGATGAAGGTATTTAAATTCGGCGGAGCTTCCCTGAAAAATGCCAGCGCCATCCAAAATGTGGCCTCCATCATACGCTCGCAGCCTCCACAGAATTTACTGGTTGTTGTCTCGGCCATGGGAAAAACCACCGATATGCTGGAGCGGATTCTTGTGCTTTCCCGTTCAACGCAGACCTTCGGACAAACCCTTAATTCAATAAAGAAATATCACCATGAGATCATTGAGACGCTTTTTCACGATCCAACTGACGTAATGGAAGCTGTGGACCGGTATTTTACTGCGATGGATAGTGACTTGAACAACCATGGTGATCCAGACCAGATTTACGATCAGGTAGTGTCACTCGGCGAACTAATATCTTCCACTATTCTGCACTATTATCTGCTGGAAAAAAAAGTGCCGAGCGAGTGGATTGATGCGCGCATGTTTATCCGGACTGACAAAAGCTTCCGGGAAGGAAAAGTAGACTGGGCTATCACATCCGACAACATTCAAAAGCTGAATCCTATTCTGGCGAAGAAGATAATAATCACACAAGGTTTTATTGGCAAAACACAGGACGGATTTACGACTACCCTCGGCCGCGAAGGATCTGATTTTTCAGCAGCTATCTTCGGCTCATCACTAAATGCTTCCTCCGTTACTATCTGGAAAGATGTAGCAGGCGTTATGAACGCAGACCCAAGGCGGTTTCCCCATGCTATTGTTTTTCCGGAACTTCCCTTTAAGGAAGCTGCCGAAATGACTTATTACGGCGCATCTGTTATACACCCCAAAACCATTAAGCCGCTTGCTAACAAAAGCATACCGTTACTGGTAAAAAACTTCGACGATCCATCCTTACCGGGTACACGGATTCATGAGTGTACTGTTGATAATCTTCCGCCGCTGATCGTCATCAAAGACAATCAATGCCTGATATCATGCAAGGTCACCGACTATACTTTTATCTCAGAGGAACAGCTCACGCTGATCTTTGGGGCACTGCTTGACCTCAATGTCCGGATAAATGTAATGCAGAACTCCGCCATTTCTTTTTCATTCTGTATCGATTTCAGAGAGCGGAAAGTGACCAAACTCATCGAAAAATTGCAGCTGAATTTTGAAGTGTATTACAATACCGGCCTCACCTTAATTACCGTTAAGAACTACGACCGGGAAGCCTCGGATAAGTATAGAAATCTGCCGGGTATTCTACTCGAACAATCGTCGCGTTCCACGCTGCAGGTATTGGTAAAACGAATGTGATCGAGAAAGCATTTTTCCTTCCTGAAATTTTTAGCAAAAAGATAGTATTTTGCACCGTTCGTTGGTCCTGCGTCACCTCCAACGGGGTTGGACTTCATGACTAAATTTCATCACTGATTTCATGAAAAAAATTCTTGTCTTTTATTATTCTCAGTCCGGCCAGCAGTTGTCGATCCTTCAGTCATTGACCTCACCGCTTGTCGCCGCAGGTCACGCTGTTCATGTAGAGGAAATTCAGCCGGTTGAAAAGTATCCGTTTCCATGGAGTGCCTATCAGTTTTTTAATGCTTTTCCGGAAACATTTCATCAAAAACCCTTGCCTTTAAAAAACGTATCGGCAAAAGTTTTTGAACCCTATGACTTAATTATTATTGGCTATCAGCCCTGGTTTCTTACGCCCTCCAGACCTATAAGTTCTTTCTTGCAGTGCGACGACGCAAAAAAAATCCTGAATGGCAAACCCGTTGTAACGATATTAGGTTGCCGCAACATGTGGCTTGGTGCACAGGAGAAAGTTAAGCGTCATCTTCGTTCCGCAAATGCAAGCCTGGTTGGTCACATCGCCCTTGCTGATCGTTCGGGTAACCTTAGCAGTTTAGTTACAATTCTCAGGTGGATGTTGACTGGCAAGAAGGACGCATTTTTATTTTTTCCCGCAGCAGGCGTTTCTCAACAGGACATACAGTATGCAGCCAGGTATGGTGAGATTATCAATGAGGCCCTTCAAACGGGTGAATTTGGTACCCTACAAACTACCTTTAATGACAATGGCGCCATACAGGTTAAGCCAGGATTGGTGCTGTTGGAAAAACGTGGGCAAAAAGGGTTTTCGTTCTGGTCAAGATTCATCGCCTCGGGAGGAACACTTCACTCTACTGGCCGCAAGATCAGGGTGTATACATTTCTTTATTTTCTACTTCCAGCCATCTTTGTTCTTTCTCCTTTGTTGTGGTTAACTTCTAAAATTCTTCTCATTATAAAACGCAAACAGCTCTTGGAGGATGTCAGCTATTACAGTCAGAATTCCCTCCGTTAGTATGGATTGCAAATAGCTAAGAGAGACTCCTCAATGGCCTGCCATCGCGTAAAAAATGCGCAAAAAACACCGCTTGAACAGCTTTTTTGAAAAAAATGTTCAGCGTTTTTAACAGTTTTAATTTTGAATGGAAACAGGTTACTTTGGATTTCGAATGGTATTTCGTAAACAGATTAAAATTTAACGTCGAGGATGAGCAGGAGTGTCTATATTACCAGGTTAGCAAGTTTTTTACCCAATGACCCGGTTTCTAATGATCAGATGGAATCGCTACTAGGATTGATAAATGGGCAGCCTTCCAAGGCCAAACCACTGATTTTGCGAAATAACCAGATAAAAACACGGTATTATGCGATTGATAGGGAGGGACACTCAACGCATACCAATTCACAACTTGCAAAGGAGGCCGTTTTAAAACTGCTGGATGAGGAATTCGATCTTTCTCAGGTTGAAATTCTTTCCTGTGGGACGACATCTCCAGACCAACTTTTACCGGCGCATGCTGCCATGGTTCATGGTGAATTAGGAGGACCTTCGGTAGAAATTAACTCCACAACAGGTGCCTGCAGTGCCGGCATTCAAGCCTTGAAATTTGGTTATCTCGCGGTTTTATCCGGCGATGCAGACAATGCCGTATGCAGCGGATCGGAAAGATTTTCCAAATGGATGCTCGCCAAGTTCTTTAAAGAAGAAGCGGCAAAAGTAGCGCGCCTGGAAGGCGATGGAATTATTGCCTTTGAAAAGGATTTCCTCCGCTTTATGTTATCTGATGGCGCTGGCGCTGCATTGCTTCAGTCGAAGCCAAACGCAACCGGATTATCCTTAAAAATTGAATGGATCGAGCAGCGATCCTATGCAAATGAATTACCCACCTGTATGTATGCCGGTGCTATTAAAGACAATAATGGTGTGTTTGTGGGATGGCCCGATCTTGACCAGGAACAATGGAGCAGTCAATCCGTTTTTGCGATCAAGCAGGATACCAAGCTACTGGGTGATTTTATTGTTCAAAAAAGTATCGAGTTTCTGAAAAATATCGGAGAGACTAAGAACTTTAACTTTGAGGATATCACCTATTTTCTTCCGCATCTTTCTTCTCAGTACTTTGCTCCGCGGATAGACAAGGAGATGGTTCGTATGGGATTGAACATACCTATGTCGAAATGGTTTACCAACTTGTCATGGGTTGGAAACGTTGGCGCCGCATCACCTTACCTTATGCTCGAAGAACTGTTTCACTCCGGCAAACTGAAAAAGGGAGAAATCCTGCTGATGGGTATACCGGAAAGCGCCCGATTTAACTATGCCTACGCCTTGCTAACAGTAGTCTGACAGCCGAAAGCGGATCAATACATTAACCAAATAATAAATACCAGTAGTCCTTTACCCTAATTAGTTGTACAAAATGAACAAGGAGCATGTACCACAGGACGAGGAAAATCTCAATGAAGGAAAATTAGCAAAACTGTACTATGCCACGGATGAAGAAGGTCACTACGTAAAGGTGAACAGCATCGGATGGGAGCCGGAAACAGTTGCCATGCAGCAGGCCTGGGATGTTGTTAATGACGAGGCAAAGGATGCGCTCGAAAAGGTTCTTGCTGGAAAAGCCAGTCCTTTGCTATACTTTCTTAAGAAAAATATTATGACAACTGCGCTCGCGGCCAGTTACGTGGGAAGCATAAGCCTGGTCGTGCGGCTGCATTGTTATCCATTTTTCTTCAACCGGCTGAGTTCTAAAATGCTTTCAAAATACGCTTACACTTTTCGTATCACCGTTGAAGAATTAACAGATATTGACCGACTTAGAAACCATGACCGTTAATTTCACTCACAAACAATCGGCCCATTGCGAAAGTGGTGTGATTTCGAATCTGTTGCGATTTCATGGAATGGATTTTGACGAGCCAATGGTTTTTGGAATCGGTTCCGGACTATTCTTTTCGTACATGCCCTTTATCAAGGTAAATGGTATACCAGTCGTTGGCTACCGTACGTGGCCGGGTCAGATATTTAAGCGGTTTTCAGACCGTCTTGGAATCAAGATTGTTAGTACGAAATTTTCAAGCGAAAAAACTGCCATGGCTGAGTTAGACAAAATGCTAGACAAGGGCCAGCCCGTGGGCATGCTTACGTCAGTATTTTACCTCAGTTACCTCCCAGCTGCCTATAGATTCCATTTCAATGCCCACAACATTATTGTTTACGGAAAAGAAAACGGTCGTTACCTGGTGAGCGATCCCGTTATGGAGTACCCAACTGAAATATCACATGAAGATTTAGTGAGGGCCAGATTTGCCAAAGGAATGCCCGAACCGAGTGGTCGAATGTACTATCCCGTTAAATTGCCTGGAGAATATACACTGGAAAAAGCTATCTGGAAGGGAATACACCAGACGTCCGATCACATGACCCGGATACCTATGCCACTTGTTGGTGCCAAGGGTATGAAATACCTGGCCGGCCGTCTGAGAAAATGGCCACAACGGTTAGGAGAGCGCAAAGCGATACTATGGCTGGGCAACGTAATACGCATGCAGGAAGAAATTGGAACCGGTGGCGCCGGATTCAGATTTATACATGCCGCCTTTCTGGATGCAGCCAGCACAAAACTTCAGAATGAAAAACTCTTCAGCTTGTCACAACAGCTGACAAAAAGCGGCGACGAACTTCGCAATTTTGCGTACTATGCCGGCAGAGTTTGTAAGAACCGGAAATCAGACACAAAAACCTTTGCCGAATTAGGCGACATGTTAGAAGCCTGCTCACAACGGGAACAGGCCATATTTTCTGAACTATACGAAGTGAGTAAATCCAGATGAGCACCAGTGTCGTTCAGCTTAAGAATCTTACCAAACTATACTCCAACTCCAGCAAGCCGGCTGTATCAAATGTAAATCTTGAAATCCCGGAGGGTTCTGTCTTTGGATTGCTCGGACCCAATGGTGCCGGCAAGTCAACAACGGTAATGATACTATGTGGATTGTTGCGCCCCAATTCAGGTAACGTTTCCGTAATGGGCCTTTCCATGCCGGAACACGGTGCGGAGGTACGCAAAAAAATAGGTGTTGCCCCGCAGGAAATCGCGTTATTCCCCAGCCTCACAGCTTACGAAAACCTATTCTATTTTGGGCGCATGTATGGGCTCACCTCTCCATTCATACGCGAGCAAATCACGAAGTACTTACATGTCTTTGGTCTGTCTGAAAAAGCGAACAAACCTGTAAATACGTTTTCAGGTGGAATGAAAAAAAGACTTAATCTGATTGCGGCCATCCTTCACAAACCAAAACTGGTAATACTCGATGAGCCAACGGCTGGAGTGGACGTTCAGTCGCGAAACATGATTCTTAATTTTCTTATGGAACTGAAAACGCAGGGGACTTCAATTATATATTCGTCACACGTACTTGAAGAAGCGGAGAGAATATGCACACATCTGGGAATCATCGATGAAGGAAGATTGATCCTGGCCGGCACACTTCCTTCGGTTATGGAAGAACATCCTGACTGCAAGACCTTAGAACAATTGTTTTTGAAGCTCACGGGAAAAAATATTCGAGATTGAAAATTGCCGCTACCATTTACAAAGAGTTTCTGCTCCTGATCCGGGATCCGGGGGGAATGGCCCTCATTTTTATAATGCCGCTGACATTAGTGCTTGTCATGGCATTGGTACAGGATGCGCCGTTCCGAGATTACCAGGAAATTAAACTCGACGTGTTGCTGGTCGACCAGGATGAAGATTCCTTAAGTGCAAAAGTGAGGAATGCGTTTAAGTCCACACCCAATATAAACCTGATTCAAAAAACGGATACCACGGAAGTGAAGCGACTGGTGAGTTCAGGAAAGTATAAGGCGGCTATCATCATTCCGGCAGCGTCAAGCGAAACACTTCGCAGGAAAACCCGGCAACTGATAACAAACATATTTTCAAATTTCGGGCTACCCGCAGATGTGGATTCTGCCGTTCTTCCGATCATTCAGTTGCGCATACTTTTTGATCCGGCGATTAAAGCCAACTATCAGCAAGCCTTGTCTGGCTCCATTGAAAAGACCATCGCGAACGTACAAACCGACTGGGTACTTGCGGAACTTCAAAACAAATTAGGAGAAGGTAATCCTGAAGCCAGCAAGGTTGACCTTGACTTTTCCCAAATTATCCAAGTGACCAAACGCTTTGCTTCAGAAGATAAGCGGAAAGGTTTAAAGCTTAATTCTGTTCAACATAATGTGCCGGCATGGACGATGTTCGCCATGTTCTTTATTCTTTATCCGCTGGCGGGAAATTTTATTAAGGAACGGGAAGAAGGAAGCATGCTTCGTCTCCGTCTTATTTCCGGCTCTCAGTTTCCTGTTATTGCTGGCAAATTTGCGTTCTATTTTCTCGTGTGTATGATTCAATTTCTGATGATGATTGCTGTTGGTATTTTCATCATGCCTTTAATGGGGCTCAGCAGATTAGTACTGGGTGGTGAGCCGGGTGCCATCTTGCTAACCGCGTCGTGCGTGGCAATGGCAGCCACCGGATATGGTCTACTTATCGCCGTGTATTTCCGTACTGCGCAACAAGCACTTTCTTTCGGGTCTGTCTCTGTCGTAATTCTTTCAGCAATCGGAGGTGTCTGGGTTCCGATATATGTGATGCCGGAAATATTACAAACTATCAGCCGATTTTCTCCGATGAGTTGGGGATTGGAATCCTTTAATGACTTATTTTTACGCGAGGGGACAATAACTTCTATCTTGCCGAATATCACCAGACTGGCTGCATTTGCCCTGGTAACCGTGTCGGCCAGTGTTGTGATACACAAAGCAAGAACAGTTGTGTAGGGTGAGGTAAACAGATAAGACATGCAACAGACGATTGAAGAACTAACGCAGCAATTACAGCAGGAACTAATCAAACAGCTGAATCTGGAAGATATGCTACCTGAAAATTTCGACGACAATACACCATTGTTCGGCGAAGGCCTTGGACTCGATTCAATTGATTCTCTGGAGCTCGTAGTCCTCCTTGATAGAAACTACGGCCTCAAGCTAAAAGACCCAAAGGAAGGCCGGCATGTATTTTATAGCATCCGGACTATGGCAGAATACATTCATGCTAACCGGGTGAAGGCATGAGTCAACGGGTGTTTATCACCGGTTATGGCATTATCACATCGATCGGAAAAAACGCAGAAGAAAATTTTCAATCACTTGTTCATCGAAGGTCCGGCTTTGGTGAATTGAACATGTTGGAGACCATCCATCAAAAAAACCTTCCCTCCTGCGAAATCAAACTTCATGACCAGGAACTGAGAGCTGCAACAAAGGTTAAGGACGGAGTTGGCTTCACCCGTACAACACTCCTGGGATTGCATGCTCTACACGAAGCGTTGGAATCCGCACAATTATCACCTTCGGAAATAAAACAAGCAGGTTTAATATCCGCCACCACAACGGGAGGAATACGTGAGTTTGAAAAATACTTTTATAACCTGCTGGATCTGCAACAGGATGGAGATTTTGTACAGTTTGCAGATACTGCCAATCCCGGGGAACACTGTGAACATCTGGCAGACCAGCTGGGAATAAAAAAATATATCGCAACCATAAGCACCGCGTGCTCTTCTTCCGCAAATGCGATTATGCACGGTGCTCAGCTAATACAAGGTGGGCACCTCGATTGTGCCATCTGTGGTGGGACTGAAGCGTTGTCCAAGTTCACTCTCAACGGGTTTAATGCGCTTATGATCATTGATCCTGAGCATTGCAGACCTTTTGACTCGTCGCGCAACGGTCTTAACCTGGGCGAGGGTGCTGCGTACGTAGTATTGGAATCGGAAGCCTCAATAGTCAGAAAAGGAAAGCAACCACTGGCTGAATTAAAAGGCTATGGAAATGCGAATGACGCGTTTCATCAAACCGCTTCATCGCCGGAAGGCTTTGGCGCTATGAATGCCATGAAAGCGGCTCTCAAGACGGGTGGAATTGCTACCGCTGAAGTGGATTACATCAATGCGCACGGCACAGCTACAGAGAACAATGATCTTTCAGAGGGTGCCGGAATTCAAAAGTTATTTAGTGATCATGTACCGTACTTCAGCTCGACAAAGCCATACACCGGACACACATTGGCTGCGGCAGGTAGTATAGAGGCCGTCTTTGGATTGATGGCACTTCAATACCAGAAGGTCTGGCCCAACCTGAACTTTAAACAACAGATGCCGGAACTTAATATCCGCCCGATAACCGAGATTATTCATCAGGCTGGTCTCAAGAATGTGTTATCAAACTCGTTTGGATTTGGCGGCAATACTTCATCTCTTCTTTTCGGGTCCATTTAAGACATGACAGGAAAGCCTCCATACTTCATCAATGGAATCGGGATAATTTCCCCGCAAAAAACCTTTGACAACCAACAGTTCCTCACAGAAATTTCCGCTTATGAGCACAATGTGCTGAATTGTGTCACTCCGGATTTTAAGAGCTACATCAATCCCCTTCAGCTGAGGAGATTAAACCGCATGTTACGGGTAGGATTGTCTGCTGCAATTATATGTCTTCGTGATGCCAGGGTAAATACCCCCGAAGGTATTATCACGGCAACGGGTTATGGCTTTCTTGAGGAGACAGAAAAATTTCTTACCGAAGTTTTCGAACGCCAGGAAAAGCAACTGACACCCACCTATTTTATGCAAGGTACCTACAATGCGCTTGCCGGGTTGGTCGCTTTGTCAATAAAATGTACGGGGTATAATAATACGTATGTGAGCAAGGGCTTTGCTTTTGAAAATGGCATGCGGGATGCTATGCTGCAAGTGGCAGGCGACTTAAAAGCAAGCTATCTGGTGGGCGCTTTCGACGAAGCAGCCAGCGTTCAATATATTATCAACTCGCGTGAACATCATTATAAAACAGAACTCATCAATAGCCTGAGCCTGTTTGAGAGCCACAGCACCGGTTCGATCCAGGGTGAAGGTGCTGCTTTTTTTAGTATTTCGGGTACCCCGTCAGATACCACCTGGTGTGTACTCAATGACTTGCACACCGTATATCGGCCGGAGGATGCAGAAACGTTGACCAATGAATTAGCTGCTTTCCTGGGCACCAATAAAACGACGATCGGTGAAATCGATGCCTGGATTAGCGGCATCGCCGGAGACACATCACGTGATGTGCTTCTCACAAACCTGGAAAATTCCCTGCTGAGCAAAACGCCTCAGATCAGATTCAAACATTTATGTGGCGAGTATTGTACCGCAGCTTCATTTGCCCTCTGGCTTGGAGCGTCTGTTCTGAAACACCAGCATATTCCTGAAATCGTTAAAGGATCAACACTACGATTCCCTCAACAATTGAAGACAATCCTTGTTGTCAATCATTATATGAATAGAAATTATTCCTTCTATCTTTTAAAGAAACTTTGATTTGTTTTACTCCTCTGAAAATTCTTCGTGAGGAGTTCGACCAGCGTGAAAAATAAAACTACTATAACGGATAAATGATTAAATTAAATACTAAGGCTAATTCTTCCTGTCAGAATCCATCATTATCCTCTTTCTTCGTTTCCTCTACTTTCTTCGTGGCGGAGGTTCCCTCGTAGAGTTTGTACGGCACATCGTTGCCAAAGTATTCTCTTCGAAACCGGTCGACAAAAGCAAGTGTTTCATCATCACTTCCCGGGAGAAAAGCAACCTCGCCGATTTTAGCTTTGCCGGCATTAGTCTTCTTTGAAACGATCGAGTTGAATTCAGCATTCGAGGAGTGAACGAGGAGACGGTTATCCTCGAGGCCGAAGTAGTACCAGGCTTCCGGTGAAGCTTTTATAAAGACATGAAAAATCGGAACCCCATCCTCACTTTTCTTGATCTCCATAAATCCTTCAAAGGCACCATTTATATCATTCCTGCCGATGTTCGACATGCCCAGTCGTCCGTCGCTATAAAAAGCTTTTTGTTTGGGAGACCACTTGAGGTTCACATTTGAAAAAACGAGTGGCTTAGCCAGAGGTGCCAGAGTCCCCAGCGGAACATAGCCCTGAAGACTGCGTTGTTCATAATCTTTTACGGCGCGTTCCCCGATGATATCGGCTATCTTGTACAACAATTCTGTTTGGTCTCCGAGACCTTCGTCAGCCCCCTCATTCTTGATGACATCCTGAATTTGTTTACCCATGATATCAAATGCCTGCGCGGGGACACTGGAATCAACCATCAGGAAACTATTCATCCTGATTTCATTTGTCTCGAGATTTCCCTGACCCAATGCTGAGGCTGTGATATTGAAGTCGTTGGTGCCGTGAAAAAGATTAACAGGACCTTCAAACCGAACCTGCATCGTTTCGTCTTTATAGGCAAACACTTTTCCAGAGAGTTTATTGCCGGCGGCTTTCTCCATGTCTTCTATCTTAAACTCACGTGAAGCTGTATCGTAATACAGTTTGCCCTCTGGTAAGAAAAAGTCTTCGTCATCATCCGATTTTTTGTCGTTCAGGAAAGTGATGTAAAGATTATTATCCGCACTACCCACGTGTAGCCCGGCGTTTACCCGCTTTCCATCTTCTGTGACGGCATTGTTAAAATCGATCAATACGTCTGTTTCATCTCCGGTCTGTTCGTACTTAATCCAGGTGTTGTAGTTCTTTATTTTCTTTATATCAAGCTTCACAAATCCTGTCAGCTGGAGGGCAGGCCGGGTGGCATACATAATCATGTCACCCTTATAAAACATACCAGCACCCAACACAAGATCTTCCTGTTCGGCAACAGCCCCGGTACCTACGGTCTGCATGCTCGCCGCAGAAGCTTTCCTTCGCGTTGACCGCTTCGACTGCTCAACCTGGGTTATAGGCTCAAGGTGAAAATCGGTCATCTTTATGGCGAAGGTGTCTTTGAGGAAATTCACGTATTGATAGGTGGCGTATCCGCTGAATTCCTTTCGTGAAATAATATCCACTACACCTTCTGTCAGGCGGTGATAACCATTAAGGGTATCCAGTATAATCGTAGTGTTCTTCAGCGTTCCGATTTTTGCATTTTCCAGAATCAACACCTCATTGTTTTCGGGTGTGATTTTGGCGTCCGCAACGATGATATAGGGAATACCACTTACTTTCAATTGCTGGGTCTTGAGGTCGTACTCGGCTTTCTCAGCATTAAAGTTCAATGAATCCAGCTCTTTGCGGGTTGTATAGAAGTACGAGTTTTCCAGTGGCACATCCGGATCTTTCGACATGGTTATTGTCTGAGCTGTAAGATCCCAGCGCATTTTGGGTATCGACGTTTTAAACTGTGCAAACGGGAAGGCTATTGCAGCTACGCCTTCCACTTCAGGGCTGATATCGGCATAGTTCTGCTCAAGGTTAAAATTCAGACGAACGTCATTTCCCTGGAGCAAGGGCTTTTGGGGATCTTCAGAATCAACCTTAAAACGGGCATGTCTGGCACCAAAATTCTTTGCATTAAAATTCATATTTCTGGAAATCAGTTCCGTTCCCCTCGTCACGAGTTTTCCGGCTCCTGCCACACCCTCCTTTGAGACCGTTACCGTGCCCTGCATTTCCGCACTGCCATCGTAAAAACTAAAAGGTGCCTTGGTGTTCCTGATTTTCATCTGGTCCTGCTTCGGATACCATTTCATATCAAAGTCAGTAAGCGTAGCTTGTGGGAAGTTAACGGCGCCAAACTGCTTTTCTGAAATAAATGCCCGCGATCCATTTCCAAGAACTGAATCCGGATAAAAGATAAAATCCTCGGCAGAAACGGATGCTGCCAGATACTCAATCGTTCCGGCACCACGGAGCCCGCGGCTATTCATCGCCAGTTCACCTGTCATTTTTCCGTCGCCACTATAAAGCTGGTAGCCCGAAGCCGGAATGGAGTGTTCGAAACCAAGGGACTTGTCTGGCTGGGTGTGCAGTTTCTCCTTAAAAGTGGGAAACATACCGCTCGATACAAATGTGCCACCAAAGTTAATGGCAGCCGGATCTGTGTTATTCAAACTGTCCAGCTCAAATGGCGGAACGACAAAAAACATGGATCGGTCATACACCCCTCCCAATACCTCATCCCTGTCAAAATAGATTACCCCTCCGGAGGTGGCATCCAGGCGGGGATAGTGTGGGAATTTCTGTTTTCCTGATTTATTACCTGCCTTGCTGATAAAAAGTGTTCCTGATGATTTCGAGGGTGCGCTCCCTCCACCCACTGCGGCCGTTGTGGAATCCCCGGAAACCATAGAGTTATTAACCTTCCGGCGCATCGTCTGACCTCTCGCATTGGTTTCCGTTACATAAAAGTTAACGGAGTCAATATGGGTGAGGCTGATGAAGAAGCTATCGTACTTGAGGGTAAATCCTTTTCCGCTGATCTCGAAGCTTCCGGCACTAATGGTACCATCAAACTTGATATCCCGGTTTTGAAGAATGGTGATGACACTGCTGTCTGGAGTAATCCTCACGTTAAGTGAATCGCTTACCTTAAACTCCTCTACACCTCGAACAACCATATAACGCTTGTCAAAATTCAGCGTCGCATTTGGGAAACTATCTATCACTGAATGGATCTTCAGGTTATCATAGTCCATTTCTCCCCGGTGTGCCCTGTAAAGAAGAATGGTTTTCTCCTTTACACGAACCAAATCCGATTTTGGAAAGTAGGTAACCAGTCCCTTTTCACTAAGAAATTCTATAGCGGCCTTGATTTCCCGGATATCTTTCTTTGCAAACTGTGCAAGGTCACCAGTATAGAACTCACGTACTTTGTTTTTGAGACAGTAGTTTGATACTAACGCAGCGGGATGGAAACTGAATCCCTTTCCGGCAAGTACCCGGAAATCCTCACCATCGTAAAAATCAATCGACTCGATTATCATTGGCACTGTATTGCGCCCTCCGTCAGTCAGTATGTTCATGCTGTCGGAATACAAGTCCCACTTAATAATATCCGCAGCAAAATCAATGTTAAAGAAGTTCGAGGAATACGGCGTGTGATTCATATTTCCCTTATCCTTCTGAAGAAAAAGGCGTTTCGTGCTGTCGGTGCCGAAAGTATACTTTAACCGGATCCTGTTGTGGGTAATGGAATCATTACCCATCGGAATATTGATGCTTGATCGCTGGGAAACAATTGTTGAATCAGAGAATCCAAATTCCGTCGACCGCGCTGTAAACTTTTTTTCACCATTGTGAAATACCTCCACTATGGATGGGTCACCGCTAACAGAAGCGCTGGTGATTTTATTTCCTATTAGAGAAAAACCTCCGCGGTACTTCACATTCTCGTCGCCGATTCCCTGAACCACAATTGAACTTTGAAACGATCTGAACCGGGGATACGTGGAAAGAACCGAGTCCTGTCTGGCCACAGACCTGAACTCAAACGTACCAGCGATAAAGCCGGGCGTCTTGCCTGCATAGTTTAGTTTCGCCAGATCCGATTTCAATTCGGGTCTTGCAACATTCATGGTATAGTTAACGAGATTACAACTTACCAGCTCCGGGCCAAGTCCTGCGGGGGACCAGTCAAACGAACCGTCCTGCCCTACGAACTGATTTAAACGAAAGGACAAAAACCCTTTGGTGTCTTTCAAAAAAACGGAGTCGTACCGGGTTACGATGTTAAGGGTTACACGGTTAAACTGAATTATCGCTCCTTCCGCAACGGGCTGCGGTGGAGGATTCATCCACAACGGCGCATCAAAATACGTTGTATCAACCGATTGGTCGGAATACGTATCAGTCAGTAGCGGGTCGGTTACGCTTACGTCACCGGTTGATGAAAAACCAGTTGTATCATTTAAATCAATTGATGGTGCTGCCTCTACATAGTCAAATGTATAGTCGTCATCGCGGGCAAACAGCCTGAATGACTTCTCATAGTGCAGGGCATGGTATTGAAAAAAAGTCTTCGATCCGTCCATGAAGCCGGCCACTTTTGAAGAGGGTTCGTTGGTGATCACCAACCCGGCAACGCGAAGGAAGCCTGATATTTTGGCGGGATCTGCGCGCTCGATTGAAACGGCGTTTGAAATTGCCCCGATATAATTAAAAACATGTGGGCGAAGTGAGAGTTTTTTCCTTTTCATCATTCCCACCTGCTTTTGTATAACCATCTGCTGGTCGGGACCGAGACTCCCCCACGCCACAACGAAGTTTTTGCCCAGTTCAATAGCATCGGGTTTCCGGGTCTTTTCCAGGATATAACTGATGCTGTCCTGGAAGCTGGCTGGGATGGCAGTATCTACCTTCTTTTGGGCCAACAACGAGGTAGCCGCAAAAAGAAAAAAGGCGAAAAAGTATGTCTTAAAACGCTCCACGGAGTCTAAAACCTTGAAATTCGTAAATATTGTGTAAATAAACTAAAGGCGTATCGTAGACTAACGGACATGTAAGAAAAAACGTGTTATAAATAGGACAAATGAACACCCGTCATTTAACGAATCCCCAGCCTAAATGGGTATAAAGGAAGGTTTCGTAATCCTCCCTTTGTTTTACTTAAGTACCTGAATTTTCCCGATTCCACCGTGGGATTAAGCATTGTTTCGTTTGCATGGCGGAAGGGGACCCGGTTCGATGATGGTAGCGATCAAAAATTCAATACAAATCCTTATTGCGGTGATCGCCAAATCGTTTCTTCACCGTTCGTTTCAAGGGTATCTGCATGCCGCCGGTGTTTTCCAGCCAGGCGTAGATCTCACCAGTGAGCTCTTCAATGAGAGCCTGATGTTCCGGACTCGCGATTAAATTATTCATTTCATCCGGATCTTCCTGAAGGTCATAAAATTCATTTGTATCCCATATGCCGTGGTAACGGATAAGTTTATAACGGTTGGTCCGCACGCCGTGCATCGTTGGTGTTTGGGGATAATCATACTCCCAATAATATTCATAAAATACTTTATCACGCCACACGACTTCCTTTCCACTAAGTAATGGAAGGATCGAATTGCCAGCCATCTGTGGCGGTTTTTGAACCCCGGCAACTTCCAGGATGGTGGGTGCAACATCAATATTCTGAATCATAGGTTCCATGGTTCGATTTCCCGAAAACAATTCCGGACACCGGATCAGAAACGGAACTTTGGCTGACTCCTCATAAAAATGCCTTTTGTCAATCAGCCCGTGTTCACCAAAAGAAAACCCATTGTCTCCCATATAGATAACCATTGTTGACTCAGTTAAGCCCTCTTTATCGAGATAGCTCAACAGCGCACCAACACTTTCATCAACACCGAGGAGGGTTTCGCAATATCTTCTGTAAAAACCGGCAAAATCAATCGTGCCGTAGAACATATGGTCCACACCGTGCCAACTTTCCCGTTGCATCTTCTGCCAGTCGGGTGTCCGCCCTTTTCCATAATACTCTTCATGCTGATACGGAGGTTTCCTTGTTGGCTCGCGGTCAATTGAAAGGTTCGTTGATCTTTTTCCTTTTACCTGACTATCAGAAGAGCGGAAGGAAGGAGGTAATGAAATTGGCTCCTTAGCATACTTGCCTTTGTGACGCTGCGCCGGACTGAAATTTGCATGAACGGCTTTATGTGACAAATAAAGAAAGAACGGCTGATCTGTTTTGCGATTGCCCAACCAGTCCAGCGCATGTTCGGTTAGTAAATCGGTCACGTACGTCGAGTCCGTATACGCTACCCGTTTCCCATTGATGTTAAGTGTTGGATTGTAATAATCACCCTGACCTTTAAAACTTTCCCAATGATTGAATCCGGGTCTCGGGTCGTCACTTTCTCCGCCCATGTGCCACTTGCCAAAAAAGCCCGTCTGGTATCCAGCCTGCTGTAAATATTGGGGAAAGAAAATAAGGTTGGGCGGATCAGGAGCATGGTTATCAACAACGGTATGGGTATGCGAGAAAAGGCCCGTAAGTATGGATGCCCGGCTAGGAGAGCACAACGCTGTTGTCACGTATGCATTTCGAAAATAAGCACCTTCCTTTGCCAACCGATCCATGTTAGGTGTTTTGAGCCAGGGAACTTTTCCTGTAAATCCCATAAAATCAAAACGGTGGTCATCCGTAAGAATGAAAATTACATTCCGGGGCTTTACATTCCCCACCATCGTCATCGGCAGTTTTTCCGACGCGGTTTCCTTAGCCGCATCGTTAGGCTTGCAGGCGGCGGCTATGAAACAAAAGATCATCAGGCGAATTATTTTCAACATCTTTTGAAAGTTTTAATGACCTGGAATTTTGGCATCTATCGACAGAAGCGTTAAGGTTGATGCGATTACCCCTATAAGGAACAACTCACAGACCCTTTAAGAATTTAAGGCTTTGAGGCACCTGTACGTTTACGGAACTGCTTTCATCCTCGATGTAATAATGTTCTATGGCTGATTTTTTTGCTGCCTTGATAACGCCTGCAACATCAATCTGACCGGTTCCCAGCGCCACATCATTTTCGACGGAAGTGCCACCGCTGAAGTCACCGACAACACCTTTGCGCAGATCCTTCACATGCATAAGCTTGAAACGTTGCGGATACTTTTTTAACAAGGCTGCTGGATCGGCACCCGGATGAAAAGCCCACAAAATGTCAAGCTCAAAATTTACGTATGCAGGATTGGTGTTCGCGACGATATAATCAAAATAGGTGCCTTTTTCATAGGGAGCAAATTCATAACCATGATTGTGATAACAAAACATAAGTCCGAAAGACTCCTTTAACACCTTCCCTGCCGTGTTAAAATCTTCGATAGCTTTTTTCGCCATGTCCAGCGTAAAGGGACCTTCGTGTGGAATCCAGGCAACCCGTACAAAAGAAGCTCCCAAAGTTTTGGCGTTCTGACCAACTTCACTGGTCTTGTTTACAAGATCATTATAACTCACACCGAAGGACGTGCATCGCATGCCCCTTTCATCCATCAGCTTTTTTATGTCCGCTGCTGTTCTTCCAAAAAGATTAGAGAATTCCATGTTGGTAACGCCAAGCCTTTTGATCGTGTCTAATGTAGCCGCAACGTCCTTTTGAAAACTATGGCGATAGGTATAGGAAACCATACCTGGAGTATCCTTTAAAGTTTTGCCAAATCGCTGACCTGAGGCCGACCATACCATCAGACTAAGCGCACAGGAAATGAGTAGTATTTTCATATCAAATCAGGTTGAGTATTCTTCAATATTACTAAATTTTTATCGGGATTAGCTACCAGATTGGCGATACCTTGCCGACTGTAAGGTGATCAACCTGAACCGCGCCGGACTGGCCCCGGATTTTTACACGCTGATAAACTTTATCGGGAAAAAATAAGCTGGCCATCACGCTGAGTCCATCGTCAAAAAAAACTTCAGCAGAAGATACATCCATGACCACCGTAAATTTTATTTTCTTGTTCGTTGCTATCCTCGGCGCAAAAATGTCTTCGGCAAATGTTTTAGAAAAGTCGGTAGCGCCAGACTCCTTCCTGTTTATGAAGTACCGGTTGCTTGCGGCCTCGTAGCCAATAACTATTCTTTGTCCCAGGTCGTTTGAAAACTCCAGTGCAAAATCTTTAGCCTCGACAGAACCTTCGAACACAGAAGTGCTAATGGGGAACCCAATACCGGTTGTCAGTTCAAGCGAATCATTCACTGTAAACTGATCGTATTCCTTTGACTCTTCTATCAGGTACTGGATTTCGGGACTGACTAACGACCTGACATAAAGTGAGTCGTTTACTCTGACTAACGTGAGCTCTCTGGGGATGGTGGCGGCACTTCGCCAGGGATCGGTGGGCACCTCCTGTGCATAAGCCCAATTGCTCATCCAGCCAATAAAAATCTTGCGATCCCCTGGCGCGTTTGACCAGGTGATTCCCGCATAGTCATCCGGCCCATAATCAATCCACGATGTTTTTGACTTTTTGCTGTCGCACGAAAATACTTTCCCATCAAAGTCACCCAAAAAATATTGGGTGCCGGAACCACCATTTGGAGCGCCGGGATTTATATTAATGATCATTACCCATTTTGTTGTCTCCTCTCCCTCCACAGTTAGAGGGAAAAGATCCGGGCATTCCCAGACACCGCCATGTGCGCCGAATTCCTGGCCAAACTCACTCAGCTTCGTCCATGTTTTCAAATCTTGTGACCCGTACAATTCCGCATGGTCACCTGCTACTAAAACCATCACCCACTTTTTAGTTTCTTCATGCCAGAAGACCTTGGGATCCCTGAAGTCACGTACTCCCGGATTTCCTATCACTGGGTTTTGTTCATATTTCGTCCACGACCGACCGTTGTCCAGGCTATAGGCTATGCCCTGCGTTTGAAAATCATTTTTACCTTCTTTTTCTTTTGCTGCGTTGTGATACGTGAACACCGCGACCAATGGAGGATTTTCAGGTGTGCCAAAGCCGGTAGTATTGTTCTTATCCACCACAGCACTTCCAGAAAAGATCATGCCTAAACTATCGGGATAAAGTGCTATTGGCAAATGAGTCCAGTGAACAAGATCCGTACTCACGGCATGTCCCCAGTGCATGGGACCCCATACCAAACTTTCAGGATGATATTGGTAAAAAAGGTGATACTCACCCGCGTGATACACCATCCCATTCGGATCATTCATCCATTTCTCCTTTGGCGTGAAGTGAAACCGGGGCCGGTATTTTTCGGCATACAATTTGTCAACTATAGTTTGAGTCGGTTCATTTTTTTTGCAGCACCAAAGTGAAAGTGCCAACATAACTACTATTGTTGCATTTTTCATCTTCGAATATATTGATTTCAGCGTTAATGAAAATTCTGTAGCATCGGGTTACATTTTGTAGTTCATTCCATAAATGAGCGCTGGAACAAAAAACATACGGTAAGATAATTTTTAAGCTATGAACTTCAGAGCATTACTTGTCATTTTCATCGTTGGGTTTGCCTTGTTGTGGATACGTGCCATTTAGTTCCGCTTGGGAGACAAAGCGGGAAGCCAAATCATCACAATTTCTACCACAAACAAAGGCATAAATGAGAAAATCCATTCGATCACTACGCCTCTGGTGTCCGGATCTTCAATTGCGCCAAAAAATGAAGTCCATCGGAATTATCTGATACAATCGTACAAAGACAAAAGCCAATTGTCGTTGCCTGAAATACGTTGACCGATTTTTGGATTCAAAATACACCTAAAATCCAAGAAGATGGCTACCTTAAAAGAGTACGAAAAGTTGACGGTTAAAGAACGTATCAACCGCAAATTCAGTGAAGATTTTAAACGC
>JBGSQQ010000021.1:0-190255 GCA_041737945.1 Chryseolinea sp. | reverse complement strand
CATATCCGCCTAGGCGGACACAGGTTCGAGTCCTGTCCCCGCTACTAGTGAAGAAGGCGACCCGAACGGTCGCTTTCTCCGTTTTATGTCATTCCATGTTTACATTCTTTACTCAAGGACGATTCAAAAGACTTATGTTGGGCTGACTTCCAATTTGGAAGCTCGAAGCAAATCTCACAATGTCACTTATTTCCAGGTATACAAGCCCTGTCTTTTTGCCAAAGAATACTTCCCATTCCTGAAGTTTCCCTTGCAAAATTGCGCCATTTAGAAAAATTTTTGAGGCTGAATTAAAATCTATCACGATTGCATTCAATTCTAAAACGATTGTGGAAAAAATTGTGTGTTCTCTCCTCAAAACTGCTTTTGTAAAGCATCCAACTTGTTTATCTTTATAAAGGTGACGGTTTCATAACCATTATATATATGTAATCGATTCACCCGTATACATAATCTTTTTGCTTTAGGGGTTAGCAATCAGAGCCGGAACAAATGTCCTTGGACAAGGATGTTTGGTGACTTATGATTAATGATGCTAACTAACCAATTTACTAAAGCTATGGTCTCCCCGTCGATTTTCCCTTTCTGAGTTACAAATTAATATCGTGCCCCAGGGGTACCGATGTAAAATCCCTTTGTTTTCGTCGGTGCACTGATTCCCACAAGGTAAGCCTCATGGCAAGTCCCTCACCGATCTTTCTTTAGTTGATAGTCCGTTTTGAACCCAAACCCAATTTATTATGAAAAATTCTACACAAAGCAGAAGAGAATGGTTAAAGCGCAGCGCGTTGATCACGGGGGGTGTGATGACTTCCCTTTCAATCCCCATGCCAGCCATGCCGGCCTTTGGCATGAAACCATTCATGGGAACGTATAATTTACTCGAGCCCTATCACGTTGCTCCCGATAGCCTGGAAGAAATGAAGGCAAGGCTGCTCGCGAATGAAAATCCCTGGGGGCCAAGTAAAAAGGCCATACAAGCCATTGCCGATAGCGCAAGTAAAGGGAATCGTTATGTGTATAACAGTTCGAAGATGATGGTTTCAATCCTTGCCAAAAAAGAAGGCGTTCCGGAGGATTATATTTTGCTGGCGCCCGGCTCTACCGATATACTTGAAAAAACAGCGTTTGCTTTGTGTCTTAAAGGAGGAAATGTGGTATCCGCCGATCCATCTTATATGTCGCTGGTTAATACCGCTAAATCAATCGGAGCGACCTGGAAGAACATTCCCTTAAAGAGTGACTACGCACATGATCTGACCGCTATGGCCTCCGCAGTAGACGGTGAAACCAAACTGGTCTATATCTGCAATCCCAACAATCCTACCGGCACCATAACACCGGCTGCAGAGATCAAATCTTTTTGTGAAAAGGTTGCTTCAAAGGCCCCCGTATTTATTGATGAAGCCTACCTCGAACTTATGGATGACCCCGCTTCGAACACCTCTGTTGGTTTAGTGAAAGCTGGCCACGATGTAATCATCGCCCGTACTTTCTCCAAAGTACACGGTATGGCTGGACTGCGGATGGGATACATGGTAGCCAATCCTGAGCGGATCAAGTCCATTAAAAAGCTTGTAAGAACAGAAATGGGCATTTGCGTCACTTCCCTCGAAGGCGCTATGGCCAGCCTTGCCGATGTCGAGTTCCAGGATTTCACGCGAAAGAACAATAAGGAAAGCAGGGACTATGTATTTGCTGCCTTAAAGACAGCGGGTATGAATCCCATTCCGTCGTACACCAGCTTTATTCTTTTTCCTATTCAAATGCCCGTTAAGGATTTTCTGGGAAAAATGATGGACAAGGGTGTTGCCATCCGTGGATATACCATCCATGAAAAGCCCTATGCACGTGTCAGTATGGGAACCCGCGAAGAAGTTGAGCTTTTTGTAAAAAGTCTTAACCAAATTATTTAAAACTGCATGTCAGCTATTCAATCATAACGAACGAATAGCTGACTTGTTTCCGATTAGTACCCAATTAAACAACCGTAAACTAAGGAGGTCGAGATGAGTCCAGCCATTGCAAAAACTTTCTACCTTATATTGATTATCGTCCTGGGATATGTGATGCAAAAGAAAATATCTTCCAGGGATCAAAAGGATGGAATCAAAACCATTATTCTCAGTCTCGCACTTCCAGCTACGATATTCATCGCGTTGCTAAAAATTGAGTTCTCTGTTGAGATGGTGATCGTTCCGCTGTTAGCCCTGGCTTTTAACCTGATTATCTTTGCGCTGCTCGACAAACTGCCGTTGCGTCCTTTGCTGAATATCTCAGAGAGACATTACCGGTCACTGACCTTATTAATCCCTTCACTTGCCCCGGGTCTTTCCTGCTTCCCTTTTATTGCTGAGTACTCCGGGAACGATACCTTAGCGCTCGCAGCACTCGCGGATGTTGGCAACAAAATATTTGTACTCGTGATTACTTACACCATCGCGATGCGCTGGTATTTCAACCTCAATAACGTAACGAATACAAGCAGACGATCTAATGTAAAAAACCTCATTATATCACTGGTGGAAGAACCAGTCAACCTCGTTATCATCACAGCAATTGTCATGCTTGCCCTGGGCCTTAACTTCACCTCGCTGCCCGCATTTATGCAAATGAGTTTTGATAAAATTAGTCTCATGATGACGCCACTCGTTCTGTTATTCATCGGGATTTCTATGAAGCTTACCCTCGAACAGGTAAGGACCATTTTTACATTTCTTTTTCTTAGATCCGGATTAGCTTTTATGTTGAGCGGAATACTGTTATTGATTCTACCGGTACGGGATGTTTCAACCATGTTACTCATTGTTGTCTTCCCACAAAGTGCCTGTAGCTTCTGGCCCTATGCTCACATGGCCTCTGTAAGCAAGCTTGAAAAGAATCAACATGAACATGAAAAGACATTTGACCTTGACTTTGCCATGAATGTGTTAGCCTGTTCGCTTCCCTTCTCCGTTATCCTGGCATTAAGCATTTATTCTGCAGGCGATTTTTTCGCCCGCCCAATGATACCGCTGATAGCCGCAGTAATCTCCTTGTCAATTGGAATATTACCGATGATCTTTTCCATCAAACGTTCGGGTAGGTTGATCTACACGAATAAGACAGAGTAAGGGAAATGGCAAAATCGGAATACAAAAAATAAAGAGGAGATGACGGTAAAAAATCTCACTTCCGGCAATATGAGTAGATCAGGAGCGGATTCTATTCATCACCTCAGTTAAAGCATTAACAACCTTCTCGGTCTGATCCGCGTCCGGGGTTTCATTCCAGCTTCCTTCCAATGCATTTCCGCCAAGAATGATACCATCCTTGCGCGGTATGGCATATCCCTTGTCTGTAGTGAGTCGATAGTTGAAGTCAGGCTGGGGGATCAGAAATGAAAGCTGGCCGGCAATAGGCGAAAGGTTTTCATCCTGAAACAAAGCCCTGGATCCAAGGCCGGTACAATTAAGGATACATTTCTCCTGCAGGGAGTCTATGTCCTCCATTGATTTAAAATCTTTGATGAAAAGTTTGCCATGATAGGCCAGGAAATCGATAAGGTGTTTCTGGAGATAGGATGGGATATTGAACACCATGGAGGTCTGCTTAATAACCGTGTCAACATGGAAGGGGTGTTCATGGCGATTGAGGATTTTTTTATCGGGAAGCATTCCATGCAAGTCGAGCTTGTTTGTATGACCAGGAATAGGCTGATTGAGATTTTCGCGAACAACATATTCATCGACCCAGGTTACAATATCTCCCAGGCCTAAAAGATTCTGATAAGTATTGAAGGAATAGCGAGCAGCACTTTTCCAGGTTTCTGCAAATTCGGAAGTAACCAAATCATCTTCGATAAGTCTGTACGAAGGGGACCAGGTACCTGTTGCCTTGCTGGAGGTAACCTGTGGTGGCAACTCTTTGGCATAGATGCTCACCTCATACCCTTTTGATTGTAATAGCCGCGCAGTCGTAATTCCAATAACGCCGCACCCCATTACCGCAAATTTTTTTTCACCTGTTGTTTCAGCAAGCGCAACTGCGTGATGCCCTGTGCCCCATGACAATGACCATCCGCTTCCTCCATGACCGTAGTTATGTATGATGGTTTTGGCGCCCAACATTTCTTTTTCCAGACGGAACCCATTACGACGAAAAGGCCGAAGCCCCACGGTTTCTTTTATCACACGATCGAGAGACACATTAAGTCTTGCTAATTTTAGTGGTTGGGATTTCGCTGCATGGCGAGGTACGCCACATCCGCTGGTAAGAAAACCAACGCCTAACATTCCTGAAAGCTGTAGAAACTCCCGACGGTTTTTCATTACAAATAAAATTTTAAATTAATGACACGACTATCTAGCTATTCACGCCGAAATTGAACATGAACCAAAAGAGTAAAAAAATGTGCTGAAAAAATCAGGTTCATAAGAAAAATAAGCAACAGTGCAATCCACCACACAGGGGTTAGGTAGAATGGCAGGACTGACTGTTGCTATATCTTCATACGATCTTGCCTGATTATTTTTTAATTCTGAATGCTACACCTTTATGCGTTCCGGCAAATTCATTGGGCTTGGTTCCGACGTACGTCACTATGACCTTCCCGTCAGAATTGGTGGTAAAAGTCCCCACCGAAATTCCAGACGCAAAAACCTCAAGAACAAGTCCTGGTACGGCATTGGAAACCACACCTACCGAGTTATCAAGAATTCCACTTTTATCCAGTTCTAAAACAGTAGCTGTTATCTCGCTGGTATTTGAGCTTATCACATCGATGGTTACCGGCGACGCCACTCTTTTGATAGCAAGATCAGAGTCGTCATCGCAGGAAATGAAGAGTAGAATCAGGATTGAAATCCCAAAATATTTAGATATCATTTTCATTGTTTTCATTTTTAGTTTGCATTAGTTGTTTTCTACCCACCACAGTTTTGTCTTCATATCATCCGGGCCGCCATTTAGCTGAGTGGCCGCACTTACTTTTGCTCCGTTCAGGGAATACTCAGTCGACGGATATACCAGACGGCTTGGAAGCACCCCGTCATTCTGGAACAAAGCCTGAGGATCGGCTGCCGGCATCACTGGGTAGCCCGTTCTTCGCAGTTCAGTCCAGGCTTCAACACCCTGCCCAAAGAGTGCAATCCACTTTTGCGTCAGGATGTTTTCCCTGCTAATAGCCCCCAGGTTAGAAATGTAGTCTGGTGGAACAGTAAGTCCGTATTGGGCAAAAGAGGCTTTGATGCCTTCTTCATAGAACGTCAGGGCATCGCCAGTAATGTCCCCATCAAATGCAGCTTCTGCTTTGGTAAGCATCAGTTCAGCATAACTCATAAGGATGGCAGGCGACTTTTCAGAAGCAAACACTGTCGGGTTTACGGTTGCGCTATAACCCACGTAGGCAACCGCGATACTTCCGGGGAGACCGTTGGCGTGACCGAGTATTTCACCATTCGCGTCTTCTCCAGGCACTGCAAATACTGATAATCGCGTATCGTTATACGATTTAAGTTTGTCAACCAACGTAGAACTGATATTCCAGTCTGTTCTTCCCTGCCTGATCAAAATGTCATGCCAGGGATTCTGAGTCGGGAATACGCCGTAAACAAATGCACCCATTTCAGCATTCGAACTGATCATGGGAAAAGTAGCCGGATCATCGATCATTGCCTGCATCACAGCCGCCGATGATGCCACCTTTTCTGCCTGGCGATTCAATAACTTAAAACGCAGGGAGTTAAAAAGTTTTTTCCAGCGCATAGCATTTCCATTGAACATGATATCACCGGGAATTGATGTTATCGACCCATCAATTTTTTCATTGGCAACTTTGAGGTCCTCAATAAGGCCTGCATATACAGTCTCCTGATCATCATAGGCAGGCGAATAGATTGCTGCTCCCGGAACGGTGCCGGATATAGCCTCTGTATAAGGAATAGCGCCCCAGACGTCTGTCAGCTGCGAAAACACAAAAGCCCGCATGCCGAGTCCAATTCCCTCATATAGCGGATTTGGTTTGTTTCCTCCCGTAGCCGATAAAGTAACTATACGTTGAAAGTTAATCAGCGCATCTGTATAAAAGACCTCCCAGTTTTTTATATTCACCGAAGGCTGCACGTTGTAGTTGTCACCTTCATTTTCGTAGATATTTCTGGTGAAGTACCCCACCCACGACATGCCATGATCGAAGTTGAGACGCTCATTTCTGTTTTTATTTCCCCAATAGTTATCCATACCCGTTTGAATTGCCTGTGGCAGCAGGTACTGCTGAGCAACGTCAGTAGGGTTATTTGGATTTGAATTCAATGATTCAAATCCTTCATCGCAAGACACCACAAACAAAGCAGCGCTCACGAGTAGTACTTTAGCATATATTCCTTTCATGTGTTTCGCGATTAAAATTTAACATTCACGTTAAACCCAATACTTCTCGTACTTGGGATCTGCCCATATGTATAACCCAGGCTCGCACTACTCACTTCGGGGTCAACATGGGTGGTGTTTTTGAAAAGCATAGCCAGATTTCTTCCAATTACCGACAAGGTTACTGCCTTCAGAAACTTGTCTTCTAACATCCGGCCTGGAAGGCTATAACTCAATGACGCCTCACGCAGCTTTACATAGCTTCCGTCAAACACGGCAGCTTCGTGGTATTGACGGCCGCTGTAGTATCCCATAAACTGGCGCGTTGGAACGACTACGTCATTGGTGACATAGACAGGTGCATCAGAAGTTCCCGTATTCTTCACACCGGTTCCAATGGTGCCCTCCTCTCTGGCAACTCCGCTTTCTTCCAGAACACCTGTAACGCGGGCAAGACTTGTTCCCATGTCATAAATGTCCCCTCCGGCCTTTATGTCAATCAGGACGTTTAGATTAAATCCCTTGTACCTGAACGAATTGGTTATTCCTCCAAGCCAATCAGGCGTAATGTTTCCGATTATATGCTGGCCTGGCTTGTTGCTGGGGAAACCATTCGTAAAAATCAACTGCCCGTCTTCCGTGCGGTTAAACTGATTGCCGTAGATGTTTCCATACGGTTGGCCTACCCGTGCCTCCAGTGAGGCTCCCCGTTCTGTCCATAGCGTAAGCGCTGTCAGGCCCTCAGCGAGTTCTACTACTTCGTTTCTGTTTCTGGAGAAGTTAAGTCCCAGATCCCATGTTAATCCGAAAGGCATACTTAACACGGTTCCCGTAACCATCAATTCCACTCCCTTGTTCGTGATCTCACCGGCATTCAGGGTAAGACTCGTATATCCGGCCGATCTGGATATATCCACATTCAGGATCTGATCTTTGGTTGATTGGTCGTAGTATGTCGCATCCAGTCCGATCCTGCCTTTGAGGAACTTAAGTTCGGCACCCAATTCAATTCCTGTGGTTGTTTCAGGCTTGAGGCCTGCATTTGCGATATTTTTGTTTTCAGCAAATTTTGGAACGCTTCCATTATAAAGTCCTGATGGATTGTACACTTGTTGAAGAGAGTAGGGCGGCGCATCATTGCCGACCTCAGCCCAACTGGCACGTACTTTCGCGAAGGAGAGAATATTGCTCTGAACATTGAGCATTTCCGTTAACACCGCACTTACTGAAACTGATGGATAGAAAAATGAATTGTTGGCGGCAGGCAACGTACTGGACCAATCATTTCTTCCGGTCACATCCAGAAAGAGGAAATCATTATATCCCAACTGTACTGAACCAAACAAACTGTTTACCTCATATTCTTCAATGGCACTTTCATCTATGTTAGGACTGGCATTGTTTCCAGTTGTATAGACGCCATCGATAGTAAGCTGTTGAACATTGGTGTAGTTTCGTTTATAATAATTCGTCCGGTGAATTCCGCCCGCCTGCGCCAGGATGGTGAACTTTTCAGCCAGGTTTTTATTATAAGACAGAATGAAGTCGGAGTTAGACTCCTGGCGTCTCAGGATTTCCTCATTGTAACTTCCCTTGGTTAGGGCCCGGTTCCGGGTTCGTTCAAACTGGGTTACGCTGATCCGGGTGTCCGTCCAGAAATCAGTGCCGGTTCGAAGCATAAGGTTTAGATTGGGTAAAATATCATACGACAGTGAGATATTTCCGAGGAAGCGATCCTTTTCATTGGGCCTTACTACCACTTCCTCCAAGTAGTAGGGATTAGTGAAATAGGTATGTTGCCAGTTAGGAGGGTCAGTATCTCCAGGGCGTTGTATATGCACCCCGGTATAGTCCCTCCAGTTTTTAAGCTGATCAAAATTAGTTTGGCGATGGTGCCAGATAAAGCTCTGGTTGCTTAAAAAACTGCGATTTTCCGACCCCGACTTGACATACTCACCCATCGCGGTAATGGATAGATTGTCCAGGAAGTGGTGCGTTGCATTAAGTCTGAAGTTATTGCGGTAGTAGTCGTTATTATAGACTATTCCCTCCTGATCCATTCTTCCAATTGAAAGTCGGAAGGAACTTTTCTCATCTCCACCGGTAATCGCTACGTTGGTACTGGTATTTTTTCCGGTTTCCCACCATTGTTCCCAGTTGTCTGGTTCTGGCAATAGAGGAACTTCTTCGGTCCCGGAGAACCATTCCCTTACCAATCGCCCATCCATGGGTGAGCCCCAACTCTCGTCAGTACCGGCAGTTCCTTTGAAGCCATCAACTGTTCCACTCCAACCGTCGGCATACCAGGTGTAGCCTGAACCTCCGCCATAGGTATTCTGGAACTTAGGTTTGACGAGAGGTCTTTCAAAGCTCATTGCAAAGTTTACATCTACACCGATGCCTTTAGTGTTGCTTCCACTTTTGGTCTTGACGAGTATAACTCCATTGGCTGCACGGGAACCGTATAATGCTGCCGCATTTGGTCCTTTCAGTACACTTATTTCTGCGATCGAATTAGGATCTAATTCCGATATACCTCCACCATACCGCTGATTGCCTTCCCGGTCAGTTCGCGTTGTGTTTACGGTTTGCTGAATTGGTACACCGTCCACTACGACGAGCGGTTGGTTGTTCCCGGCCACGGATGAAAAACCTCGGATTACAAATTCAGGACTTCCACCAGGCGTTGAGGTAGATATTACCTGAAGGCCCGAGACTCGTCCCGATAAGTTATTGACAATGCTCGGCGACGGCACTTTTGAGAGAACCTCTCCGTTGACCCCCTGCACAGAATAACCGAGTGATTTTTTGTCCCTTTCCAATCCAAGGGCAGTAATAACCACCTCTGCCAGCTGCTTTGAATCTGATTCCAGATTTACATCAATCGCGGACAGGCCTGCGATTTCCACTTCTTTAGTTACCAGACCAATAAAAGAGAAGACCAATGTCTGAGCTTCATCCGGAACGGCAAGTGAAAATTTTCCGTCTACGTCCGTGATAGTTCCCGTAACGGTGCCCTTGACAACCACATTTACGCCTGCAAGCGTGGTGTTATCTTCAACGGCTTTAACAACTCCGGAAATCATTCGCTCCTGCGATCGTGCAGGCAAAGAGATGCATGTAAAGGCAAGCGCACCGAACAGGAAAGGCTTCCAATAGGGCTTGCCGAATAGTTTGGTAAAACAATTCATCATAGGGTATAGAGTTTAGGTTAAACAAAGTCCGCACTTTGAGAATAAAACAATACCCTAACCCCTTAGGCGCAATATTATATATTGGCTTTGTACTGTTGTGTAATTAAATCTATGGTGAATTTTAATAAAACATCCTTTGATGTATAGAATGTTACATTTATGTTAATGTAAACGATTCCGAAAAAATATTTTGGCAAACGGTAGTAGCACGTGATCTAGTGGCGCAAACGTTGTAGTACAGAATCCCTGCAGTTTCAATGCTGAGTATGATTCCGTTGGCCTTGCCTTGTAAGGAAATTAGAATAATAGCGGTTTGAAAGCTTCCTGAGATTTAGGCTGTCAGGTCCAGGTTTTCGGCGTGCCCTGAATCTTTGTAACAATGCCGCTTTAGCCCGAGAGTGTCAGAAGTCTTCTCAGCTGTCGATTACACGGCTCTCTCCTCCCTGAGGAATGTTCTGCCGAACTTCAATTTTATCGGGTGTCCCATTGTCATAAGTCACCACCATATGTAATAAATTAAGCCCTGCATCCGTGACCTTAAATTTCAGTCTTCGGAAATTATCATGAGGTCCCTTGACAATGATCGCATCATGATCAATGGAGTACGTTCGCTTGGTTATTCCGATGACTCGCCACGACCCACGGGCACCGGCGCGCGGTGTTCTGACTTGCTGGGCTGTACAAACGGAACCGTAGATTACCAGAGCTGCTATGATGAGTGGAGTGTTTCTTTTTATTTTCATTGGTCAAAAGTTAATCGCAGTAACCAGGCTAAATTCTTAACAGCCTAAACATAGAAACATACATCTTGCTGGAGCATGCTTCCTCTGATAAAAAAGTATTGATAAATCGTCTGTTCCCTTCCGTAACAAAATCGGAAAGGCCCGACGTATTTCACTCAGCAATTCATTCATTGAACGAAATGTAAGGTTATGCACAGAATCCATAAGAACCCAATCGATTTTCACGCGATAGATGTTTCTTTTATTCCTATCATTCCCTGAATTCGTCACTAACAAAAATCCAAGGCATGAAAAAGTCAACTCCTTTCAATCTGATTCTTGCTGTTTTGGTGTTAAGTTTCAACACAGCATTTGCTCCGGCCGACCATGGCGTTTATGCCCAGTTATTTCCCGGTAATGATAATAAACTTGTCATTCAAATGGTCCCTGACAAAACCTATTCGCATGTAGTGGCTTACGTTAATTTTTACTCCAAAAGTAATAAGCGTGTCGCCCAGAAGGCCTTTAGATTATCGGATGATGACGACAAATACGTCAGGAAAGATCAATGCACAAACCGGGTATTCAAATTTTCCTTTGATGAAACGGTGACCCGTGTAAAAATAGATCATGTGAATGAAGGCGAAGTTCTCAACGAAAAAGGAGAAAGCACAGCTCAAGGCACGAAAATCGATCTGCCGGTTTCGAACCGGGCATTGGGGCCTATTGAAAAGTAAATGTCCCCTGCGGCGGCTAATTTACCCGACGCTGAAAAAGGTTGATTTTTACTCCGACCTCAATGACTGATCCGGTTTTTCCAGTTTGAACACCTACGGCTGCGAAAGGAATTATCATCAAATCAACCGGGGTAATCAGAAACATCACACACCCAACTGGTACGTGAAATGCAAGATTCACCAATTTCAAAAAAATGGTTTAACTAAACGGAAAATGGAGCGTCCTGGGGTTTGAACATTGGCTCAATTTGACGGATATTGTAGGTAACTAAAACACCCTGATTATGAAAATAAAGTTGCTCTTTCTGTTTACGATTTTATCATTCTATGCTGTCGCGCAAAAAGAACCTTACGGAGAGTCGATCTCTTTGGAACAAGCGAAAAAAATGCTGAGTGCTGCCGAAGCATTTGCCCTCAAAAATCAATGGACGGTAGTCATCGCTATCGTTGATACCGGCGGGAACCTTGTCCTGCTGGAAAAAATTGATAATACACAGATAGGATCGATTGATATTGCCATTGCAAAAGCCAAAACAGCTAATAATTTTAAACGCTCTACAAAAGTGTTCGAGGATGCCGTGACCAAAGGTGGTGTTGGGCTGCGCGTATTAAATGTGCCGGGAATGATGCCTCTTGAAGGTGGCGAACCGATTCTTCTAAACGGAAAAGTAATTGGTGGCATTGGTGTCTCGGGAATGGCATCAGGACAGGACGAAGAAGTGGTCAATGCGGGACTGGCGGCCTTGAAATAGAAATCGCGAACCTTTCGATAGTAATTGTACAAATGCTATTACGCGACCGACTGGCCGGGTTGATTGATTAGGTTAACCTATCAATTCTGATTCTATCTGTTCGAGTGTTTTATCTTTTGTTTCAGGAAGTCTGAAGTAGAGTACCACAAAACCAACAGCACAAATTACCCCGTACAACCAAAAGTTGTTCGCCCATCCCAGGCTTTCCTTTATTGCCGGGAAAGTAAACGTCAGTGAAAAATTACCTACCCAGAGGGCCATGGCTGCCGCCGACATCGCAGCTCCCCGAATTCGGTTTGGAAAAATCTCCGAGAGAATTACCCAGACCACTGGCGCCAATGTAATGGAATAGATGGCCACATTGATCAATGTAAAAAGAACTATAGGCATTCCGGTTATTCCCTCAAAAAACAGATAGCCCAAGATACCGTATACTATCGCCAGCGAAGCAGTGCCTGCCAACATAAGTTTCTTCCTGCCTGTTTTTTCTATTATTAACATGGTGATGATCACGGAGCCAACCATTACGGTCCCGATCACCACGATATTCAACATCATCTGTTGAATGGTGTAACCTGCGGCCTGAAATATGTCGGCTGCATAATAAAATACGACATTCATCCCGCACCATTGCTGTAGGATGGCAACAAAAATTCCCAGCAACAGAACTTTGAACAACCTGGGTTCAAGAAGGTCACGAAAATTTACCTGAGATACTTCGTCACTCGTAATTGTATTTTGAATGGACTCAATTTCAGTGTTTGCATACTCTTGCCCACCAACTCTTTTCAAGATTCCTTTTGCCTCTTCAACTTGTCCATCCTTCACCAACCATCGGACACTCTCTGGCATAAAGATCATCATGATAAAGAAGATGCCCGCCGGAACAGCTTCCACGCCAAACATCCATCTCCAGCCGTATTGCCCAACCCAGCTTTGCCGAACAATCTCATCCGTTATTTGCGCTGGAATTTCCTTATCGAACAAGGCGATCTGCCAATTCATAAGTTGTGCAGACAACACGCCAATCATGATCAATAATTGATTCAATGCAACCAGCTTACCGCGTAAATGAGGTGGGGACATCTCCGAGATATACATGGGTGACAGGTTGAGTGCAATCCCAATGGCAACTCCTCCTGTAATCCGGTACACGTTGTACCAAAAGAAGTCGCTTGCCAGTCCCGTGCCGACCGCCGATAGTGTAAACAAAAAGCCAGCTGCAATCAGCAGGCGTTTGCGACCCCACGTATCGCTTTTTAAGAAACAAAGCAGGGCTCCAAAGATACATCCAATGAGGGCTGAGCTGGTTCCCCATCCCTGTTGGGCCGGAGTAGTGATTCTGAAATAGGGCTCATAAAAAGGCTTTGCACCACCCACTACCACCCAGTCATAGCCAAACAAAAATCCACCAATAGCGGCTACCAAAGATATTGACCAGATATACCCGTAATTGTACTTGACCTCATTCATGTTCATACGTTATTCTTAACCATCGTCATAAACATGGTGATAGTAAAGCACGGTAATTATTCCAAACAGTTTCTCCGGATGCTGCTTATCCAAAAGAGCTAACGTTGCGTTCCTTCGGAATGAAAAAAAAGAAATAGACTTTAAGTCCCTTTATTTAATTGCTCCTTTGACGTTGGTGTCCTTCCAACTGCGTGAATTCGCCGATTCTATAACCGCCTCACAAACCTTTTGTGTTTCCAGTGCATCTCTGAATGTTGGATGACAGGGCTCACCTAATTCCAGACCTTTTAGAAAATCCGCTGCCTGGTGAATAAACGAGTGTTCATACCCGATGATTAAACCAGGAACCCACCACCGTTTCATGTAGGGCTGATCTCCGTCCGTAACCAGAATAGAACGCCATCCACGAACAACAGACTCATCGCGGTGATCGAAATATTCCAGCCGATTCATATCATGAAGGTCCCACCGGATGGAAGCGTGCTCACCATTAATTTCAAGTGTATACAAGGCCTTATGTCCCCGCGCATACCGGGTTGATTCAAAGAGACCCAGCGAGCCATTTTCGAAATGGCAATGGAAAATACAGGCGTCGTCAATCCCAACTTTCTGGACCTTTCCACTTGCCTGATGCACCCGTTCCTTGATGAATGTTTCTGTTACAGCCGAAACATCGGTAATCCCGCCGTTCAACCACATTGCCGTATCGATGCAATGGGCGAGTAGGTCGCCCGTTACACCTGAACCTGCAGCGGCGACATCCAGTCGCCACAAGCCTTCGCCGCCCTGTGGAAGCTCCGGACTGATGGTCCAGTCCTGCAGGAAGTTGGCGCGGTAATGAAATATTTTTCCAAGCTTTCCTGAGTCGATTAACTGTTTCGCCAGGGTTACTGCAGGCATCCGCCGGTAATTATACCAAACCGTATTGGCAACTCCTGCTTTTTCAATAGCATCGACCATTTTCTGTCCTTCTGCCAATGTTCTTGAAAGGGGCTTTTCACACAATATCATCTTTCCTTTAGCAGCTGCAGCAATAGCAATTTCAGCATGTGTGTCGTTCGGTGCACAAATGTCGACAGCATCAATGTCATCGCGGGCAATAAGTTTTTTCCAATCTGTTTCTGTTGACTCATAGCCCCATTGCTCAGCGAAGGAACGTACTTTGTCGGCATTGCGTGAACACACCGCTTGCAACTTCGGCTCATAGGCCAGGTCTGGAAAGAAATTAGTAATACGGTTGTAGGCATTGGAATGTGTACGCCCCATAAAACCACAGCCAATCAGGCCTATTCTTAATACTTTTTTTGCTGCCATTTTGTATACGCTAAAATGTTTGAATCCTTAACTATTCTAGTTGGTCTCGCCTTTAGGAAAAAAAGCCACTTCCCAATTCCTACGCTTCGTACCACCCATGCAACTGGCGAACCTTGATCATCGTAGCCAAAATATCGTTCCATGTCTGCTGTTTCAGCATAACATCGTTTGCGAACATACATCCGTCCCAGCAAATGTGTTTGAATGCTTTGGTCAGATTGCCATTTTCATCTCTTAACCAGTAACCTGCATCAGCGGCAACATCCAGCTTGCCATTCGGATCAGTAGCCAGACAGTGGCGTCCTGTTTTATCGTGTGATCCGGTTCCGTGAACCGTTCCATCATTCTGAGCGACGTGGAAATCCAACGTCCAGGGACGCAACGCTTTTGTTACCGTTTTAAGTCCCTCGGTAAGGGTCTTGCGATCCTTCCAGTCAAAATTTTCCGGGAGAATCCGATCTTCAGGTCTGTTGTAGCCGAGCAGGTACAGCAATGTATGTGACATATCAGCCTGAAAGCCAATGTTGGGCCGATCTACTGCTTCGAGTGTTTCGACCATAGTCTTCCAGCTGTGCATACCTCCCCAGCATATCTCCCCTTCAGCCGCCAGCTTTTCTCCATAACCTGCGGCTACATCGCAGGCTTCGCGAAATGTTTGAGCAATAAGCTTGGTATTATTCACCGGGTCGGCAGCCCATTGCTGAGGTGAACTTGCCGAATCAATCCGTACGATACCATGCGGACGAGCACCAATATCACGCAGCACTTTTCCAATGTGACATGCTTTACGCACCATCTCCACAAATTGTTTGCGTTCTTCAGCGCTACCCATTGCTGGTCCTCCCCAGATGGGCGCTACCAGGCTGCCAATCTTAAGATTGAGCCGGGTCACTTTTTCGGCCAGTTTTTTAATTTCATCATCGTTCATATCAATGTTGATATGGGGATCAAGCAAACCCAGATCAACGCCGTCAAATTTAACGCCGCCTACTTCGGCGGCCGCTGTCATCTTCAGCATCGTGTCAAAATCAATGGGCGGCTCAGAATCTGGTCCTTTGCCAACGATACCAGGCCAGGTAGCATTGTGCAGTTTGGGAAAATTGTTTTCGGGCATAATGGTTTAGTCTAAATTACTGAATGTTTCTATTTACAATATTTGGCGTATAGCCTTATAGTGCTGTTTATTAATCAAAGTTTTAAGTCCGGGTTATCCGGACCAAAGTGTTTAAGGATTACAATGGGATCTGTATCCGATGCATTGGAAATTTTAACTCCCTCCATTGCCGCTTTTTCACTGATAAAAAACTCATCATTGGTCAGTTGTCCATAACGAATCAACGAAGGTGTTTCAATATTCCAAACCCCCATCTTTCCATGTCCCTGCATCACAATAATTCCATAGGCCGCACTGTCCTTAATTGTGACAGTCGCGCCGGGTGCTACGGTTAATTCCTTGGCGCTAAAATCGTGTGACTTATAACAGACCCATTTTTCACTGTACCCTTCGGCTTTCATTTCCGTCTCTGATTTAACCGGAACAGGCAGCATAAAACGGTTTGCCATCATGTTTGGATCCACATTCAAATCCCAATCCAGTACTTCAACCAATAGATCGAAATCACCAATCCGTTCCTTTGGCGTTCCGTTCCAAAGCAATTCTTCCGGAACAATTGCTTCATTCACCAACGACTGGTACATGGCGAAAACGTCGGAAGCTTTTTGAGGCTCGTACGTACACATACTTCCGGGAGCATGAAGCAATCCTGGAGGAACATCCCAACCAGTACCCGGTTCCAGACGATAGGCTGATGAGAAGTTTGTTATTTTATTATCTCCTTTTGTAAAGTTCACCAGGCACTCACGGATTTGTGCTTTGGTGGTGCCGGGAGCTATCCCAAAAAATGTGTAAGGAAAGTCGCCACCGTGATTATTCAGTTGAGGCGGAAAATAATACGCCTCCGGTTTGCCCAGCTGACCAACCATCTTTGCATACTCATCATTGTGATGCGTATGATGCGGCAATGGCCCCATGTTATCAAAAAACTTGGAATACATCGGCCAGCTCTTGTACTTGTTCCACAACCTGTCACCAATGAGAGCACCTTTCAGGTGGTCGATGCTATCTTTTAATAAAACCTGCTCTTGTTTGGATCCTGTACTGACAACCACAGCACTTAATCCTTCATTTTCACCAGTAAGCGGACCATTCTTGGCAGGTGTGGTAGAGGAGAGCCAGCGTTCATCAATTCCCCCGCGAATGCCACCCAATACATAATAGTCATCCGGATGTAATTTGATTCGCCTTCCCGGCACACAAAATGATCGCGGAACCCAGGTGGGTGCCAGCCGTAGTATACCCTTCCCCTGCTCCAGTGCTTGCTCAGCTAAGGCTGATTTTCCGATGGTCGCCATTTATAATTTGTTTTTTGTTAAAAATTCGTGAATACTTTTTTCATTGTCAAATACTTCAATCTCCAGATCATATGGTTTTGATTCTCCCGGCTGGAGTATGATAATCTGCTGCTGTTGCCGCGCCAATGCCTGGCCAATGGGTGGATTCGTTCCCGGTTCGATCCCTGTAACATACTCTCCTTTTCCCCAATGCTGCCAGTTTGTAAGCCAGGGTAGTTGATCTTTCCGGAACCGCAACGCTAAGGCTATACTTAGTGCAGCGTTATGAAGACCGCAAACGCACTGGCCATCACTGTTGGGTAAGGGATTTATAAACGCCACTTCCTCGCCCGTCCCACTATGCTCAGCCATTGGGGGCGGACACTTTTTAAAGTTATTGCCTTCCCTGAAAATCTTATTTTCCCGATCACCACGTGGCTGCCAGGAACCATTCCACAATAGATCCGTGCCTTCATCAACCAAGGGCCAGCCGAAATTAAAGTGATACAGTATCATATGCGGAACGGACGTGTTTGCCAGATTCGTGACCACGTCCTTAATCGTGATTGTTGCTTTGCCTAAGGTTCCCGAAATTGTTCGCCTGAGTTCTATACTTGGACCAAAGACCCGTGTTTGTTTGATGATACCCGTAATACTCATTTCCAACTTGCCGCGTACCGGATCGGGTTGAACGATTGACTCAATTAATGCGGGTGTATTACTTATTGGACCGTGTAACCCTCGTTCACCATATTCATCCGACTCGGGCCCGCCAACATGATCCAACCCGCATGTAGTAAGCAGACCACCGGAAAAGGTTCTTAACCAATCCAGACCCCGTTCCGAAAATGGCTGCGGTTGTGTTATTCCAAGGTGGCTTATCCATGCCAGACTGTGCTGGTTGTAAAACGCATCAGCAATATCCATCGCACGATCTATCACTACCTTGTACCTCAACCCTGTCCCTGTATTGATCCAGGCAACACGGGTTCCCCGCCCGGCACCGTTATCGAGCACCGCAGTCTCAATCCCACCGACTTGGGTTGCGTTGGATATCTTATTATGCCAGGAGTATTCTTTCAAGTCCGATTGAATTTATTGATGCTATTTCTTTCTTACTATTAAACCTACAATTGTTTCAACAAAATGTTGCGGTATTCGACGGTCATAGGTGGACCAACATGGACTTGGACACCCAATAAACCAGACATTTTACGGTTAACGGTATCGCTATCCGTAACGTCGCTCATGAGCACACCATTAATATAATGCTGAAGTCGGTTCTCTCTTGCTATGATATGGCAGGTATTCCAGTCGCCTGCCTTGATCGCTGATTTTAGTGAATCGATATTGCCCAATGATCCTGTAATCTCTCTGTTGGTCCAGGCGTTGTTCTTAACGTTTGCCCGTAATGATTCCGGTTCACCTGGATTATCCTGTGAATGGATAATTACTTCCTCCCCCCGATAGGCCAGCGTTGTCCTTCCACGTTCTTCATAGTTTTGCCCGGTGTAATTACTTTTTCCATCTATGTCTGCCTGATATCCCCTTAACGCGTTTGGGATATCCTCCAGTGCTTCGCTGCGGTAGTTAATACCACTGTTTCCTGCTTCAGCAATCCGAAAATCAGCTTTCAGTTCGAAGTCGCCGGGAGCTCCGCCCTGCCAGACTATAAAAGTATTTGTCTTCAGAAGTGTCGTGGGGGTAACTTCTCCCACCAGACTCCCTCCCTCGACACGCCAGTACGTTGAATCACCTACCCAGTTTGTTAGTGTCTTTCCGTCAAATATCTGAACAAACCCATCATCCTGAATGGTATCTGCCGACACCTGTTGAACGTCCTCTGATGACTTCTTGCACCCACCAGTTATGATCAGAGCAAGCATGACGCATGCGGCATTCAGAATGGATTTTTGAAGGGATGATTTCATAGACTTCATAATTTATTGGGCGAGATGCTACTGCTTTGTATAAAGTTCATGTTGCTCATTTCCACCTGCCATCAGATACGCGATCAGGTCCTTCATTTCCTCTTCATTCATGTTGTTCAGTAGTCCCGGATACATCACAGAAATATACGAGTACTTTGTACTGGCAACATCTTGTTTCGGCACTTCACGGAGTGCTTCCGGAGCAAATGGATTTTGAGATATAAAGTAAGATTTATCGTTCTCATTAATAAGCCTTCCCAAAATGGAAGAGCCATCGTTCATAGTAAACACGGTTGCCGCATATTGATCGGAAACAGTTTTGTTAGGTTCAATGATAGCCTCGAGCATATCCTTTGAGCTGAAGCGCGTTCCCAGTTGCGTGAGGTCCGGTCCTATATTTCCACCTTCTCCGCGCATGATGTGACAGGAACTGCATCGCCCGGCAGCATACATCATTTTGCCCTTTTCAAAATCCCTGTTGGAAAGCCCTGCGTCGACAATGGGCAACGCCTCTTCCACGGTCCATCTACGACCAGGTCCTTCGGCTTGCGGTCCGCCTGCCAGCTCATTTCCCGATTTTGCCAGGAGTGCTTCGCCAGAAAGGTCACGGTAATGCTCAAGCTGGTCTTGCGGAACATGGGTTAAAGCGGCAATACGGGCTTTGTTGATAAACCCTACGTAGCTCACACCTCCTTTATATCCAAAGGCTTCCTTAAACCATGCAAAATACTTCTCGTGGAGTTCGGGCGTCCAGCCGGTCTTTGCATCCATCAGTACCGTTGCGTAATAGGTTTGCTGGGCAGGAGGAACTTTTGCGAGCATGCCTGCAATGTCCATTCCGTACTGTGGATTTCTAAGAATAAGGTCAGAGGATTGACTGGCCGTTTTAATAACCGGGTCATCCTTTGCAGTTTCCAGTAGGACAAGGGTTTTTTCGACTACGCCAGGCGCTTCCAGGTAAACCAGGACCTTGCATAAATTTCTGTTCAGCGCATTCGTTTTGGCCGGATAATGTGGGTTCAGATAATCAACAAGTTGTGCTTTCGTCGCTGATTCCGGGATCCCCATCCTCAACGCAATAAGCTCGAACGTACGCAGCAAGTCAATTTGTTGTGATTCGGAAAGATTTTCATACGGGATAGCGGTCAGTGATTTCAACATCGCATTGCGCGAACCCACTTTGCCGTGCCGGGCAAGTGCAACCATTGCTTGAATTAAAGTCTGCGGATCTTTTTCTTTCAGCGCGCGCGCTTCCCACTCACTCACCGGCTGGTGTTCAACCGCTATTCTGGCAGCATAGCGGATAAACCTATCTTCATGTTTTAGGTAAGGCCAGGCAAAATCAACGGCACCTTTTTGTGGTACACCGTGATACTCCTCTAATTGTCTCCTAAGGTTTCGAGCCTCCAGGCCTTCGCCAGTTGATGTCGCCGGCGCACTTTCAGCTACTTCCTTTCCGTCTCCCACATAGGAAACTCTATACAAGTCTGATTCCAGACGCCTTCCTCCCGTCATAAAATACAGCGCGCCATCGGGGCCGATGATGCCATCAGTCAATGGAAGTGGAGCTCCCGAAAGAAATTCTTCCGGCTCTGCGGTATACGATGATCCGTTTGGTTTAAGGTGTATTGCGTAAATAATTCCAAAGCTCCAGTCTGATGCAAATAATGCATGCTTATACTTTTCTGGAAACTTAGCATTCATTCCATGAATAAGGTTCGTCGGTGAGCCCTGACCTATGTTTATCACGGGGGGCAGGTTGTCCGGAAAATCCGGAGACCATTTGCTGTTTCCCGTACGCCATCCGAATTCGCTTCCACTGGTTACATGACAAATGCGGGTTGGTCGGTACCATGGCATACCAAAGTCCCATTCCATATCCGAGTCATAGGCAAACATTTCACCGTCTTCATTAAATGTGATATCAAATGCATTGCGGTAGCCGGCACTAATCAATTCCCAATTAGTGCCTAGTGAATCGATGCGTGCCACCCAGCCGCCCGGAGCCATGCGATCATTTGCATGACCTCTTGGGTCCTTTATCAACGGAAACATATTGTCTTCCTGCCACACATTAGGCAGCCTGTAAGCATCCATCGGTGGAACGTCAGTGTGGTTTCCTGATATAACATAGATTGATTTCTTATCCGGACTTAAAATAACACTATGCGGGCCGTGCTCGCCTTCACCTTTCAATTGCTTTAGTAATGTAATTTTATCAAACTGGTCGTCGCCATCCGTGTCCTGAAGGCGATACAGTCCGCTAGGCTTTTCAAAATCATCACTAACACGGTTATTAACCATCACGTAAAGGCTGTTGAATGCATACAACAGACCTTGAGCATGTCCCATTTGAATTTTGGGTTTGGTTGTATCCGCCAGTTCACTAGAGTTTTTCCCGATTTCAAGCTGCTCAATCTTAAGTACTGAATCCTGACCAACGGGGGCGATTTCCAGGCGGTACAACGCACCATACTGATCCGATGTAATTAGTCTGCCTTTCGGATCGAAAGTCATGGCTACCCATGATCCCTGTTCGTGTGCCGATGGACTATATAGATGCTCGACCTGAAACCCCGGTTGTATTTTGAGCTTCTCAATTTTTCCATTTGCTGAAGTTTTTCCCGTAGACTTATCGTTACTACAGGATGACCACAATAAAGCATATGCACAAATTGTGAAGACTAGATTAATAAATCGACGGTTTGTCATGTTGATAAAGGTTATACTTTAGGGTAAGTGAAATTGCGATAGATCCCGAACAAAAGGGAATGTCCCCTCAAAAATATTTATGTCCATCCTGCCCCATCCTGCACGGGTAAGCAGGCGCTTGCAAACGGTTAGTCTCTTAGGCGAGCGGCAAAAAACAGATTCATACTATTTTAAGACCTTAAAGAGCGTGCTTTACACACATCTCCTTAATGAATTTCAAACCCTGTTCTGCCATATCCCATGGTTTAGAATATTCGCGCCACACGTTAATAGCATTCGCGAAGGCCGGATCGTTGCGGGTAAAGGCTTCAATAGTAAGCCAACCCGTATACTTTATCTCTGCAAGTGTTAAAAATGTCTCGTCCCATGGAATGTGCCCTTCTCCGGGTGTCCCTCTATCGTTCTCGCTGATATGAACATGGCGAAGGACCGGTGCTATTTCCCTAAGGGCGACTGCAATTTTCTTTTCTTCAATATTGGCATGATGTGTATCAAACATGGCTTTGACATTTGGATGCGAAACCTTCGCAACCAAACCGGCCAATTGATTCATCGTATTGCATAAATAGCATTCAAACCGGTTTAATGCTTCAATGGTCAACACAATATTTGCCTGAGCGGCGTATTCGCCTGCCGCATGCAATACCTCGGCGCTCCACCCGTATTCCTGTTCCTCTGGAGGATGCCTGTCGGTAAATGTCGCAAAGGCTGAATGAAATGGTCCGCAAATAATCCTTGACCCCAAAGCATGCGCACAATCAATTGCTTCTTTCAGACGAACGATTGCTTTTTCCCTGGTTGCCTTCGAATCACTAATTGGGTTTTCGTCGGGCCCCACTCCCAATACACACGTAGCTTCCAATCCAATGGAAGAAAGATGTTTGCCGAATCGCTGGTAGGCATTTTTATCACGCTCTTCCATAAAGCATTCTATGCCATCGTACCCCAATGCCTTAAGTTTTTCCGTAATAGCCAGAAAACTGTCCGGTAAACCTCCGGACCATACCAACAGGTTGAATCCAATTTTATTCATAGTACTATCATCTATAATTCAAAAAATTTGTTTGAGTCCCTTTTTGTTTGTTGTTCATCCCTGTTAAAAAATTTTAGCATGACGCCGATAAATCTCGGGGCAAGATTTTTCTAACATCAAAATTCAATCTTTCTATTCATATGGTAAGCGTGTCACTTTTCGAGTGGGTGTTCTTTCAACAACTCGTCCGGCGAATAGAAACCTGTTTTATCCTTTATGGCCTCGCGTACTTGTTTCACTTTTCCAGGAGAGATCACAGACGCGTTGTTGCCAAAAGAGTTTCTCACATAGGTCAATACAGCGGCAACGTCGTCGTCGTTCAGCAACCCGCCAAACGGTGTCATTGGAACCTGCCCCGGATATGTTTTGCCGAGAACATCAACAGGCCCCTGAAGACCTTTCAGTACCAGCTTAATCAAACGATCTTCGCTACCCACTACCCATTGGGTTCCGGCGATCGGCGGGAAGGAAGACGCCGAAAGTCCTTCACCATCTGCCTGATGACAAGTGCTGCAGTACCCCTCTTTTGCGTAGATTGCTTTGCCCTTGATAAAAAGTTCCCGGTCGCTGCCTTTCAGATTAGTTTCCAGGACTTCATCCTTTTTCTCCTGGACAGAAGTACCATTAAGGTGCGCCAAGGCTGTCTCATAGGCAGGCGCAATCCAATCATCCAGAGGTTGCTTGCCGGCCTCCAAAACGATCGGCAAACCTTTTTCCTTATCCAGCCAGGAGGCCGCTACAATTGCTTCCAACCTAACCCGCCCATGGTCATCTTTCGCAGCCTGCATCAGCAAGTCTGCCTGATTTGAAAGTTGATGGCCTGAATACCTGATGACCCGGACAGCCGCAGCCCTCGCCCGGTAATCCTTTGCCTGCAGGACTTGGTGTAATATGTTTTCATCAACTTTATCCAATCCCCAGGTTACCCACAAAGCCTCGAGAACGTTGTGGTCATAATTGGGATCTTCTATGTTCAGCTTCGCCACCCATCTTTTGACAGCAGGAAGGACTTCATCCACGTTGCGGCCTCTCAGTTCCCTTCGGGTGCGATATCGGGTTCTGAATTCCGGAAGCTTTAGATTATCCAGGAGTCCTTCGATACTTGCTCCCGCCACATCAGCTGGTTTAACCAAAGGTCTGGAGGGGTAAGTGATGCGATAAACACGTCCGTGTACATGATCCCGAAGCGGATCACGGGCATTGTGCTGCATATGGCCAATAAGAATGTTGTGCCAGTCAATCAGATACAGGGACCCATCGGGTGCAAACTCCATGTCTACTGGTCGGAAGTTACGGTCCTCAGACTGAACAAGATCCTGACGATGGTTACTTCGGTATCCAGTGCCCTCGTCCACCATCGTATGTTCTTTCATTCCCAGAAATCCGATTGTATTATTTATCAACAAATCTCCCTGTATGTCCTCCGGGAAATGTCTGCTGGAAACAAACTCCAGCCCAGAGGTTGGGCGCACCCTGTGTTTCTCTTCAATTAAATTTTTTGACTTATGTGTTGCAGTTCCATACCTGGGTTTGATCGAACCAGGCATCATCCAACGAACATCCGGACCTGACGTCTCCGCAAAGAAATTTTCGCCCCATTCATCAAATGCAATGCCCCAGGGATTAGGAATGGCAAGTTGGGCAGTTCGTTCAAGTTGACGCCGCTGCGGACTAAACCGGTAGAACCCACCATTAGTACCGCGAACCGGACCGTAAGAAGTCTCAACATTAGTATGTAAGAACACACCCTCACCCATATAGATTGCCCCGGAAGGATCCGCAGCATACGCACTATGGGCGTGGTGGGTGTCATGGTCATCAAAACCGCTGAGAATAATTTCCTTGACATCTGCTTGATCGTCACCGTTAGTATCTCTTAACAGCACAAGGTTAGTACCTTGTGATACAAATACACCCTCCGGTGAGAACTCAAAACCTACCGGAAGATGTAGCCCATCGGCAAACGTTGTCTGCTTATCCGCCTTTCCATCCGCATCTGTATCTTCCAGTATAATAAGTTTATCATTGGGTCTGGTATCGCCAGGTTTATAGTGTGGATAACTCGGCATGGTCGCAACCCATAGACGACCCTTGTTGTCAAATGATAGTTGAACGGGATTAGCCAGGTCCGCAAATTCTTTTTCAGAAGCGAAGAGTTCAATCCTATAACCTGGCGGAACTTTTAGTTTATTAAGGGCATCTTGTCCATACAGATATTCCAAACTGCCATTTTTCTCCGGGTTATAATTTGTTTCTACCGGAGGAAGCTGCGCAGTCTTTAGATCCTCCCCGCTTAAGTCCATTTTTTCTCCTTTAAGCGCACTCCAGATAGCTTCATCTCTAATGGCTGTCATTTCGCGGATCTTGGCAATCTCAGCGGGGTAGTTGTCTGGACCAAATGGTTCATAGCGGCGACCGAACACATGTACACCATTTGGAATCTTAAAGTCATTATGCCACATCCAGTTTTTTTCCAAAACTGCACTGTGCACCAGTAGTCTATGGTCTTCCGCTTTGGTGGCCACTTTGCCAAACACTTCGTCTGCAAGCAAGTTTGAAAATTTCAGGTAACCTTCATCGCTCAATTGTGAACCATCAATCGTTAATGGCTGTTCGGTACTGACAAACCACTCCGAGGAGGCTTTAAAGGCATCTATAAAGAGCACCTTGTTGTTCGCGGCTATCTCTTTCATTGCCTCTGTGTACAGACTGAGGTGTTCATTTTCTTTAATTCCATCCGGATAATCGAATTTGTCGGAAAGATCTTCGAATGCGATGGGTGAAATGATCGCCAGCTGCGGCGGAGCTTCTCCGTTGTACCGCTGTCGTAACGTATGCTTGATAAATGCATCTAATTCGGCTTTATAGTTTTCCAGTCCTGCCTTGCCCTGGAATGACTCGTTAAAACCAAAACAGGCAATAATAATGTCTGCTTTAAGTCGGGTTAGCCACTGGTCTTCAGTTTCGAAATGCCCTTCACTGCCGGAATTTGTTCCCAGCTCGGTCTGAAACTTCTCAGCACCTGGAAAAGCCCATGGTGAATTCCGTCCTGAATGCGGTCTGAACCCTGGTGTGTTTCCCCCGTCACACATATTGCGGATGAACAGTAAGCTGTCGGGATAACGCAGCTGCATTTCGGTTTCGAAATGCCCGAAGTTCATCATCCTGGAGCAAAGATTATTTCCTATTAATACGATATGAGCATTTTTCCTGACTAGAATTTTATCTGAGTTTGAAGGGGTACACTGAAATGCAAAAATCCCAATGGTCAATATCCCGAGGATGCTTTTGATGTTCACTCTCATACTTAAAATGATTGCAGTCTATCGAAAGACTATGATGAATATAATTAATCAATTAAACAAATGGATCTTTTGGTCTGTAACGACAATCAATAGGTTGCCTTCTTCAAAAGCCAGATTAATTCTTGAAACTCCGCAAGCTCAGGTCCAGTGCAACCAGTATCAATCAATTAATAAATATCTCGTCTATGAGCAACAGTGCCGGCTTGTCTTTACTCCTATGCCATTCCGGAAGCTTCATCACCGGTTTTGCGATAATCTTGAGATACGAAACATGATGTGGTTTAAATTCACACTCAACTAATTTTATGAACGGCTTACTGTAGGTTTTAGGTAATACAGTTTGTTGGCGGGATATCAGTTCCAGCTTACCTGCAGAGGTACCGCCCCAAATCTCAATTGACGCTGGCGGAAAAATTGATGTCTCCGTCTCAATAAGTGTGTTTAATGCAACAGAGGTCACGTCTCTGGAAGTTTTGAACTCCAGCAATAGCTCCATGTCATTTCTAATGAACCCTGCCCAGTTGTTTGCCCAAGCCGGACTGTTGGCGTTGAACGCTCCCAGTTGTCGATCAAAAAAAGTCAGCGCACCATTTGCCGGGTGAACCCGGTTAAGTCGGGTAAGTAAAATTGTACTATCCGGTTTATGAGCACATCGGTATACGTCTAAGGAAACTACGTCACTACTTAACCAACCCGCTTTGTATGCCCGCGCCTTTATTGTTGTACTTGCCTTCAATGTGGTTTCCCCATTGAAGACCGTTGACGTTATACTATCCGGTTCTGTGCCATCCGTTGTAAATCGAACTTCAACCCCCTTCACCGGATGAAATAATTGAAGTACAAGAGAATCACTGAAAACAACGGGCTTGTTCTTTAATCCGGGAGTATTCAGCTTAATGGGATGACTGCCATCATCCTTAAAACCACCCAGTAGTTGAACATTACGATTGGCCTTTTGTAGTTCACTGATCTCGGAAGTTGACAAAGGCGTATCCCATATCGCCAGCGTGTTTAAACTTTTGAAGTCGGGAAGCAAATGCTCCAAATCGGCGTATGTTACTTTTGTGCCTGAAAGCGACAGGTTTTCTAGGTGCTCTAGCGGAACAAGTGCTTCTAAACCTTTTCCTGTTATCTCCGTGAAATTGAGATTTAACCTTCTCAGGTTTTCAAATCCTGCAATGATTTTAAGATCTTCATCCTTCACAGGCATTTTACCCGACTCCAACGAAATGATCTGACGCCTCACTTCCTTCAATTCACTCAGTGTTTTTGATGAATACTCATCTCTGTTGTATATGTTCACTGATAATGCAGGAGATTCTTTAGATAATGGAGAAACCACCCGATAGTTCGTATTGAGATTTTTAATTGTTTGTTCCTCGGCAGCCGCAAAGTGAAATATTTCTTCCTTCACTTCTTTTGGTTTCAGGAATACAGTTGCCCGTATCCGAAAGGAGTCTTCCTCCGGTAAGCTGGATACCTTGACGTTGAATTTTGCGTCTTGCTGAATCCAGACTTCCAGCAACTCAAGTTCTTCAGGTGTGAGTTGCGTCTTTCCTGCAGGTGGCATATGTTTCTTGTTGTCATGGGGAAGATGTATGCGCCGCAGGAGCAGACTTCCTTCAGGCTTACCGGCAATAAATAACTTTCCTGTTTTTCCACCTTTCGAAATGGACACCGAATCGGTGAGGATAAGTTTCCCCTTTAGTTTATCGGGATTGTGGCAACTCAAACATTTTGCCTCAAAGATCGGCTTGATTACATGATCAAAAACCATTGCTTCCTCAAAACTCACAACGGTACTGCTGTTTGCCATAACAGGCTGCCAGATAAAATTATCGCCATGAGTGAGAACTGAACCGTAATGACCCGCGACGAGTAAACAGATGGCAGTCGTTACTGCGGCAGCCTTCGCAACAGCAGGTTTATACCATTCAGAATTTCTATAGGCATAGACAAACGAGGAGATAAAAAATATGCTTACGCCGGTCCATTTATGCCAGGCTAGCAAAGAATCATTGTAACCCTCCTCTCTGGACAGGAACAGGCCCATGATAACCGAAATTCCAGCTGAAATTACCCCGGCCAGAAGCACGGTTGCCGTAAAATGTTTATAAAACTCCTGTTCCCGGAAGCGTGTGCTGTCGCGAAAGAATTCCAATGCCATGGCTAGCAACAGCAGCACAATTGGAAAGTGAAGAACTAATGGATGCATCCTGCCAACGGGCTGCAACCATAACGGAACGATCAGCCTGTCTTCAAAGAGCAATAGAAAAAGGATAAAGATATTCAGCGCGAATAAAAAACTTCCGGCATATTCCCTTTTGTCGCCTCTCATATCCTCAATCCAATACGTTTTATACCAGAATGTCTTTTACTAATTTTCCTTCCACATCCGTCAATCTGTAGCGGCGCCCGGAATGTTTAAAAATCAATTTCTCATGATCAAGCCCCAGCAGATGTAAGACCGTCGCCTGAAAATCATGAACATGAACGCCATCCTTCGAAACGTTATATCCAAACTCATCCGTTTCACCGTAGACAATCCCTGGCTTTACGCCACCTCCAGCCATCCATATGCTAAAGCACCGTGGATGGTGATCTCGACCGTAATTGTCCTTCGTGAGTTTCCCCTGACTATAATTTGTTCTTCCGAATTCACCACCCCAAATCACCAATGTTTCATCCAGCAGCCCGCGTTGCTTCAGATCGGTTACCAAAGCTGCTGATGCCTGATCGACATCTTTTGCCTGCTTCGTTATCTCGTAGGGAAGATTACCGTGCTGGTCCCATCCCTGATGATAGAGTTGTACAAAGCGCACACCATTCTCAGACAGTTTACGGGCGAGCAACGTGTTTGCCGCGAATGTCCCAGGCACAAGACAATCGGGTCCGTAGAGTTTTATAATATCATCCGATTCTTTGGAAACGTCCATCACTTCAGGAACCGCCGTCTGCATCCTGTAAGCCATTTCATATTGCTGAATCTTCGCGTTGATTTCAGGATCACCAAACTCCTGATAGGAAAGCTGGTTTAATTCGGCAAGGTTGTCCAGCATATTCCTTCGCATATGCCGGTTCATTCCTTTCGGGTCTTTGATGAAAAGCACGGGATTCTCTCCACTGCTAAACTGCACGCCCTGGTGGATAGAGTCCAGAAAACCATTGGACCATAACCTTGAATACACGCCCTGGCCGTTACCTATCCCGCGAGATAACAGCACGGTGAATGCTGGCATGTTCTTATTTTCACTGCCGAGTCCATAGCTAAGCCATGCACCCATAGACGGTCGGTTGCCTTGCTGAGCACCGGTCTGAATAAACGTCAACGCGGGATCGTGATTGATGGCTTCCGTGTACATCGACCGTACGATACAGATATCATCTACAATTTTTGCCGTATAGGGAAACAAATCGCTTATCCAGGCACGTGATTGACCATATTGTTTGAAGTCGCAAAAGGAACCAGCCAATGGAAATGCAGTTTGATTTGCAGTCATACCCGTCAGGCGTTGCCCCATGCGAACAGAAGCAGGCAGTTCTTGTCCCATCATTTCCCGCAGTTTTGGCTTGTAATCAAATGATTCCAGCTGTGAGGGAGCTCCATTCTGGAACAAATAAATTACTCGTTTGGCCTTTGGCGCAAAATGCGGAATGCCCGACACGAAATCATCCTCGTTACTGTTGCCCCGCTTAAAAAGATCAGGCATCAACAAGGAGCCCAACGCTGCGCTGCCTATCCCAAGACTTACTCTGGACAGGAATCGACGACGGTTAAAATTCAGCCCGTGCTCGAAAATGTTTTTGTCCATGTTATGATTTTGTTATTGCCTCCTCCAAATTATAAATTGTATTTACCACCTGCATCATGGCCGCAAGCATGACGCGATCCACATTCTCCGGAATGGGAAATTCACCAACATCCAGTAACTCTCCAGCTGTTTGTTTCGTCAGGGTTTTCAATTCTTCCTCAAAAGAGTTGTTCAACACCGTAATTTCCTTCTCACTGGGTTTTCGACAAATAATTATCCTGAAGGCTTTAGTGATTTTTTCCCTGGTATCACTATTCTCCAATAGTAAACTGGCTGCCAATACACGCGATGCCTCCAGAACAGCCGGATCGTTCATCATCAGCAAAGCTTGTAACGGTGTGTTGGTTCTCAATCGCCGGACTTCACACTGATCACGGTTACTTGCATCAAAAATGCCTAACGTGGGAGGAGGTACGGTCCGTTTGACGATCGTATAAATTCCCCTGCGGTATAAACTTTCACCATGGTCCTGCTTGTACATCGACAAAATCCCCCTTCCGGAAGTGGCGCCTTCCCATAAGCCTTCCGGCTGGTAAGGTTTCACACTAGGACCCCCAATTGTCCTTACCAGTAGCCCGCTTGTTGATAACACCATATCCCGTATAAACTCGGCGTGAATGCGAACTCTCGGGGCACGAGCCAACAGGATATTTTCAGGATCAATTGACAATTTCTCAGGGGTAACTACTGCTGACTGCCGGTATGTCGCCGACATCACAAGCTGTTTTACGAGTCGCTTAACATTCCAGTTGTTGTTGCGGAAATCCACGGCCAGCCAATCCAGCAAGGCCGGATGAGTAGGCAGTTCTCCCTGCATACCAAAGTCACCGGAAGTTTTTACCAGTCCTCTCCCGAAAAACTCCTGCCACATCTGATTGACAAAAACCCTTGCCGTGAGCGGGTTTTTGTCATCAAACAACCATTGGGCTAAGCCTAGTCTGTTCCGTGGGTACTGATCATTGAAAGGTAAAATCTTTTCGGGTGTACCGGCCACTACCACCTCACCTCGCGCATCATACGCGCCTCTGGCAAGCACATGAGTTTTCCTCAGACTGTCCAGATCCCCCATTATTGACACAATTAGTTTATTGGTGTCCGGTTTATTTACAAACGAGAGGATGCTCTTTATATCATCGTCGGTGATCTCCATTAATGGCTTTTTTGCATAGGTCTCGGGACCACCCACGACTGACTCGATTCCCACTTCACGGACATTGTTGAAGAATGCAAAAAGTTTATAGTATTCCTTCTGAGAAAATGGATCATACTTATGGTCGTGACAACGGGCGCATTCAATAGTTACACCGAGTATTGCCTTGCCGAATAAGTCTGTGCGGTCAGTTACATACATGACGCGGTATTCCTCATCGATGATTCCCCCCTCCTCGGTAATCTTGTGGTTGCGATTAAACCCTGTTGCCAACAGGTGTTCCTTGGTAGCATTTGGAATAAGGTCGCCAGCCAGTTGCCGGGTTATAAAATCGTCGTAACGCATGTTCTGATTGAATGCATGAATTACCCAATCCCGCCAGGGCCACTGGGTTCGGTAACTATCATCCTGAAACCCGTGTGAATCCGCATACCTGGCGATGTCCAGCCATTGTACAGCCATTTTTTCCCCATACGCCGGATTCAGCAGAAGTTGATCCACAACTTTCTCATAAGCGTTGACGCTGGTATCTGAAATAAAACTGTCTATTATTTCCAACGACGGTGGCATTCCTATGAGATCGAGGGATACACGTTTCAACAAACGCTCCTTGTCTGCTTCATCATTGGGCGTTAGTCTCTTTGATTCCTGTTTCTCTAAAATAAAATAGTCGATTTCATTCTTTACCCATTTCTTATCCTTCACTACCGGAAGGTCCGTTTTTTGGGGTACGATGAACGCCCAGTGAGATTCATATTCAGCACCTTGTTTAATCCATCTTTCTATAAGTTTGATTTCATGAGGTGATAAGCTCAGGTTGGATTCCAATGGAGGCATCCTATAGGCAGAATCCTGCGACGATATGCGCAAGAATACCTGCGACTGCATGGGATCTCCAGGAACAAGTGCGTGTGCTGCCGGGTTTTCATCCAGAGCTTTATAGGCGCTCTCAGCAAGATCAAGACGCAGGCCGGCCTGTCTTTTATTCGCGTCGGGTCCATGACAGATAAAGCACTTATCGGACAGGATCGGCCTGATGTCAAAGTTATAGCTAACCTTATCGGGTATCTGCTCCTCCTGTTGCTGATTCTTCGGACCTGTATGGCAGCTCGGTAAGATTACCATCGGCAGCAAAACGAGAAATACAATATGACTGATCCGTTTATACATGCGAAAAATATAGGGCTTTCCATCGAATCAATGGCAAAAGACGCCTAAACATTATAAAGATAATGAAGTGCCTCCTCAGTATTATATGGTCGCTATACCCGCTAGAACCGATTCATCAATCTGAGTGATTTTATCCATGTGACTGAAAATGAGGTAATTGACATTAGTGATTTGGGTATTTAAAGGGTATTTCCATTTGTTTCGAGAAAAAATCTTGGTTAACCTGGAACAAATAAATATTACTTCCGTTAATGATAGTATTACTACTATTCAATGAAGTATGACCATCCTTTCGTTTAAACTCACAAGAGATTCGCCTGGCGCGCGGAAATTTTGACCTAAAGCTAGAAGCCGAGTTTCTCTCGAAAAATTATAATGACAAGAATTATTATTCGATTCTCAATGGTTCATTAAAATTCCCGACCGTGGCGAGAGTGATCTCTTTAAAATAAATGTGCAACAGGAGAAACTCATACAGTCCCAATCCAAGTGGCTGAAGCTCATGGCTGAATTTGAAAAGCAAAAAAGCATTTCTATACTGGTCGGCTGGTCCACGGAACCTGAGCAGACTTTAGTTGCATGCAATTTTACCGCTGGCTTATTTTTCCTGGAGATAACCAAGAACAGCTTCTGTAAGATCTTTTGCGGCGACGGGAGTGTACGGTGAAACAACTTCTACTTCGTACCCGCCATACTTCCACGCAGACTCAGTTGGCAGGTAGCCTAACCAACCATTACTGTATCCATAATAAAAGGTATACGGAAATGGAGACCGCTCCCGAATGTTATTGGAGATTTCACAAAATAACTCGAGCGGTGCGCTCCAGATTGCAACGTTATCATTTATGAACAGGAACTTAACCGGAAGACGAACCATATGTTCGCCACTTTTAGTTGTTCGCGTATAGTTGCTCAATTCAGCAGACCAGCCAAGGTCCTTTTTCCTTGGTGTATCAACCGTCAAAGCTCCTGAAGTTAGTTTAACAGCATCGATGTCTGTGCTGATTCGCCGGTATGCTTCAAGAATTCTATCACCCAGCAAAACCCGAAATTGTCCCAGGTGGCCTTCCTTCGCGGAGGGGTAAACACTGTAAATCGGTGCAAGATCTCCGGCAGCCCCGTTCACAAATAATAGTGGAGCGCCAATCTTTTGCTCCACATATTCAGAAACGACTCCCGGGGCATCACCGCTTATCAAAACATTTTGATAGCCCAGCACGGTGCCATGAATGGCATAGTTAGCAATTAAGGCCAGAGGACTTCCGTCCAACTTGTCAATTCTAATCAACCCAATTTTTCGGTCTACAGGACCATCCGGGTTAAGTCCAAGTGAAGCTTTGCCATCAACATCTACCGCACGTCGGTTAATGTTGGCCTGAGAAAATCCCCATCCTACACCCAGCCGAGCCGGTGTGAGTTTCTCCCGAGCTTCTTTAATGCCTTCAATTAACTTTTGCTCGATTAGTGCTGTGTAATTGGCATCGATCTCGTGAAGAAAGCGCTCTCCCAAAAAAACTGTCCCCAGACCAGGCGGCCCCACCTCCGGTGCTGAATGAGTATGCGTTACCGTCCACCAGAAGTTTTCAGGATTAATTCCATACAAACTTTTGAGTTTCGCCGCTACCTTATCATACTCAGATGGGGAAAACTCACAAATATCCGATGATACCAGGAAGAATTGTGTAGTGCCATCATCCAGTACAATGATTCGGTGGTAAATGCGGTCGAGAGTTCCGACAGATTTTCTGGCACCATAGCCCAGAAGGTTTTGTGAATCTTCAGGGGTAATGTCTTTCTTGACCACCGCCGCTCTGAATTTTGAAGATGATTGAGAGTAAGCAGTAAGGGAAAGCATCAGCCCAAAACAAATTGTAAATAGACACTTCACAAAAATGGAGCGTCGTCCGGCAGATGGTGAAAGTAGGGTGTCAGGCAATTTCATGGTTTTACATTATTTTCTTTGGTGGAGCCGCCGCGGATGAAAGGGATTCACCGTTCCTAACACCCCAGCGTTTAATATCATAATTTAACCAAACTCTCCTTATCTTAGAAACAGTTGAGTAACAAATGCCATTTTATCAAAAAGTAATGTTTTCAATAATAACCTTATCTCTTCTGTTCCCATTCATCGCCTTACTGGCAGGGGCTCAAAACACCCTTCCTGCACAAGCAGACCCGGCAGACTCCATGAAGATCAGGTTTCAGAAAAACACACACCCGGTTGTACTGGACGAACAATCCAAAATTATCCCCTGGACAAAACCGCAATCAAAGGCCTACGATCATTTTCTTCGTGAGCGCTGGAATTTTATCAAGTACAATGTGCCAAATAGTCCCGGGCCTGAACCAAGGTCTTCTTATCCACAGTATTACTTCTATTGCGCCTATCGTGAAAAGAATGGCACATTGGAACCGGATCAATGGATGAATGATTTAGGTGAAAAAATTCCCAACTGGTTTGAATCGGCGCGTTTGTATTACGCGTACACGGGAGATAGTACGGTGATGACCATAGTCAGGAACATGGTAGATTATACGCTTGAACACGGTATAAGTCCTGCACACTTTTCATGGCCAAATTTTCCGTATACCTCTACCAACGCAGGAGATACCGAATTTCGTGGATTCACATCTGCCAAAAGATTCTCGCTTCATGAAATTCAGGTCGACCACGCGGGCGAGATGGGGTTGACCTACTATAGGTTGTACTTGTACACCGGAAACGAAAAATACAAAAATGCTGCTGTCAATATTGCCAATACATTGGCAAACAAAGTTCAGGTTGGTTCTGCAACGAAGTCGCCCTGGCCGTACCTGGTTATCATGAACACGGGGGAGGTGACGTCTGCATACGGCGCAAATTGGACCGGCTGCTATATGCTTCTCGATAATTTGATAAATGCAAAGATCGGTCAGGTGGATGCCTATCGGAATGCTGTTAAATTAGTTAAGGATTTTTTAATGACCTATCCGCTCAAGACCGGATACTGGACCGATGGACATTCGGATACTCCCGTAAAAAGCAATACCTATAAGAGCAACCTCAGTGCCAGCAATTTTAAACTATTCATGTTTGACTCCCCTGAGTTCAACCCTAATTGGAAATCCGATATTCCTAACCTGATTCAGTGGACGGAAGAAAACTTTATTTCCCGTGGTGCGCCCGGTGAACCCGGAAATATGTGGGGGGCCAATATTGTGGGTGAACAAGATGACTTCCTGTTTAAAATGGACTATCAAACAGCGCGCTATGCGGCCGAGTGTGCGCGTTGGTATGCCGTTACCGGTGATGAGGCTTACAAAGAAAAAGCATATCGCTCACTTAACTGGGTCACCTATTGCAGTGACGCCAAGGGCATGGCTTTTGAAAGCCCTTTGAGTATGGACATTTCCAATTGGTGGTCGGACTGCTATGGCGAAGGACCAAGAATGTTTTATCATGCGTTCGCTGCAATCCCAGAATGGACACCGCCCGGAGAGAATCATATTTTGTATTCCGCCGGTGTATTGAGAAATGTCGTCTATGAGCAAAAGAAGATATCTTACACCGCAACCGATGAAAGCGATGTAGAATATATTAAGGTCGCCTTCACGCCTATTAAAATTACCATCGACGGTGTTGAAACTCCACTGGTTGACAATAAAAACAAACAGGGATATGTCGTTAAGAATCTGGGGGACGGCGATTACGCGATAACGATCAACAGAAAAAAATCAGGAAGAATAGTTATTACTGGTAAGTAATGAGTTTCTCCTTGTCAAAAACATTTCAGATTAGCGATAGAATGAAAAGGATCATGAATGTATTTGTTTTTGTCGCGTTAGGCTCATTCCCCAATGTTGCTTTTGGCCAACTAAAGCCGGAGGCAGTATCATCCCGTATTGCTATTAATGGCACAAAGACTTTTCAGCGAATAGATGGTTTTGGCGTGAACGCGAACACCCGCAGCTGGAATGGCAAAGAGCTTCAGCCGGCTCTGGAACTCCTTCTGGACTCCTTACATGCTACAATCTGGAGAGTCATTGTAGAAACGGTAGAGAACTGGGAAGAAAAAAATGACAACGCGGATCCATTTTCATTTAACTGGGATTATTACAACGCGCTGTATGAAACGCCAAAATTTCAGAAAGCCTGGGACATGATCCATTATCTGAACACGCGCGGAGTTACTGATAAGTTGATGATAAATTTTATGGGCTTTGCTCCAAAATGGATGGGGATCAAAGTAATCGAGCCCCAATTTGAAGACGAGTACGTGGAAATGATTGTTTCATTCTTCCACTACGCCATTAACACCCGGCGGCTGAAATTCGGGCTTATTGCGCCTACGAATGAATCAGAACATCACGGTTATGCTGAAGGTCCGCATCTGGATGGAAAACAACATGCACGAATCCTCCGGAAATTAATAGACCGCATGGAGTCATTGGGTATAATGGATGGTATCCGGATTGTCGCGCCTGACAATGCCAGCATCGAGAAAAGTATTAAGGAATTCATTCCCGCCTTGATGGAGGATCCGAAAGTTATGTCAATTCTGGCGCATCTTAGTTTTCATAGTTATGGTGGATACTATCCGGGCTTAAAGGAATTTATCCAAAACTCACCTTATCCCCAATCGGATTTTTGGGTCACAGAATGGAATGCCTGGTGTAATGGTTGTGATGATGGAGTATTAGGGGAATACAATTATGATTTTGCCCGTAAGACCGTCACCTACATGTTAGATTTTTTGAAAAATGATGCGCGGGCACTGATCGCCTGGGAAGCCTATGACAGCTATTATGAACATCACGCCCCTTCCCCTTTTAGTTATTGGGGAATGCTGGCGTATGAACCCAACTCAAAAACCTATATACCCAGGAAGAATTTTTATGCCCTTCAACACGTTTCAAAATTTGTGCCTGCCGGGGCCAGACGTATTCAAAGTTCTGATGCAGGCGACAGCCTCACTAACATCGCGTTTTATGACTCTCTATCTAGTAGCGTAGTAATTGTAGGCGTCAACCGGCACAACCGCCCGACCAAGCTAACGGTATCACTATCTGGTCTGCCCGTAATCAATAGTCTGGAGTTGTACTATACCACCGCCACTGCCAACGTGCACAAAGCAAAAAGTGTACCTTCAGCAACTCAGTCATTTACTATTGAACTCCCGCCCAACTGCATCTTCACCCTTTCGGGGAAAGGGATAGTGGCCTCAACCAAACCTGAACCAGCAGGTTGGTATTCCGGAGATATTCACGTTCACCGAAACTGTGGGGGAACAGACGTCTTGCCGGAAAGCGACCTGTCTGCAATGATGGTTAAGAATGATCTGGCCGTAATTTCCTTGCTGGCAGATATGGGGAACGGCGAGGTGTTGGATAGCAAAACGGATTTGCCCAAAGTGAATGGAAAGGATGCACCACAATCCCAGCCCGGGCGCATCATACATTGGGATGCAGAGTGGCACTGGGATGCTACCTATTCGAATTTCGCCCATCAGGCACTCGGAGGTCATCTCGTTCTGCTGGGGCTAAAGGAAGCACATCAGATCTGGGAAGAATCTCCTTACAAAATTCTGGAATGGGCCAAGAAACAAAATGCCATCCGCGGATTCTGTCATTTCCAGTATTTGAATGATCAGGTACAAAGTAATTTGAATTGCTGCATTCCCGTTGAATACCCTGTAGAAGCTGCACTTGGAACAATTGATTTCATTTCAGAAGATGTCTACGGCTCCTCCTCACCGAACGACGGTACTTTCAATAGCGAGGCCGCAATCAACGCATATTATAGGTTGCTGAATTGTGGTTTCAGGTTAGGACTTGCCGCGGGCACGGATTATCCGTGCAACAACAATGAGCCACTTGGCACCCTGCTGACCTACGTAAATGTCAAGGAACAGCCATTAACGTATTTCAATTGGATAGAAGGAATAAAAGAAGGCAGGACCGTTGTATCCAGAAACGGGCACAATGAATTTTTAACGATGGCAGTCGATGGGCAATACGGACCCGGTGATGAGATCAAAATGAAAAGCAAAGGCATGCACACACTGGAAGTGATGTGGACTGCCACAAAACCGCTTACTGGAACAATCGAACTAGTAAGCAATGGAAAAGTAATTGCCAGTCAACAGGCAAACTCAAACCCTGAAGCACCAGCTGTTTTAACGGTAAATGCAGAATTTGTATCCAGCGCATGGATCTGTGCCAGACGTATGGATGAGAATGGACATCAGACACACACCGCTCCGGTATATGTGACGGTGGATGAAAAACCCATTCGGGCGAGTGCGGAAGACGCACGTTATTTTATTAGCTGGATCGATAACCTGTTGGAGAAAACCTCAAAGGGTGGCGAATGGAGCAAATACTTTACCCATGATCAGAAAACCGTTCAGCAACGTTATCGCCAGGCAAAAAAAATCTATAGTAAGATTCTGATTGAAGCCGAAAAAATGAACAAGTGATAAATCTAGCCACCATTCCCCGCCTCGTGCATCGAACGCTGATTTCGTTTGCTGTCGTTGTTTCAATTATTATTGGTACTAGTTGCTCAAGGCATACTGAATCTAAACCTATTCTGTTGCTGGCCACTACAAATGATTTTGGATTATACACCGCAGAAATTCTGAAGGCGGAGGGATTTAATGGATTCAAAACAGATTCTTTAACAAATAATCTTACTTTAAACTCCTTAAAGAATTTCGATATTGTAATCCTTACTGAACAAGCCATATCAGATGCGGAGCTGGAAATGCTTACTCAATATGTTGAAGAAGGAGGCAACCTGATTGCCTTTCGTCCGGATAAAAGGCTAGACAATCTTTTTGGGTTGTCCGCAACAGGCGGCGCTATCAGCGATGCCTATCTTTCAATCAGCGAAAACAATAAAATAACGAAGGGGCTTATTACTGAACCCCTCCAGTTCCACGGAACTGCTGATGAATTTACGATAACGAAAGGCAAGGAAATCGCCTGGCTATTTACGGACGACACGACCGCGACGCAATTCCCTGCTGCCGTCGAGAATCAATACGGGAATGGGCAAGCCATTGCATTCCTGTATAACCTACCCATGAGTATTGTCTATACACGACAGGGAAATTTTCAACATGCGGCACAGGAAATGGATGGCATTACAGGAATCCGGGCGATGGACTTGTTTACCAACGGTTATGTCAACACTTCCAAAAATACCCTTAACCAGGCCGATGAACAAATGAGGTTGTTAACGCGAAGCATCGAACACATGAGCCTTCGTGCAAAACCCATCCCGCGTTTTTGGTACTTCCCCGACACATTGAAATGCCTGGTAACCCTGAATAATGATGGGGAAGATTCCAAGGAGATTGAATTCGTACCACAGTTTGAAGACGTTGCTGCCAAAGGAGCTAAAATGACTCTTTACATTAAGGAAGTCGAATATATCTCGAAGACCTGGGTAGACACATGGTCCAATCGGGGGTTCGAAATGTCGGGTCATCCAGACGATACGAAACAGGCAGTGGACCCGGATTGGCATACCATGGATAGCGTTTATAAAAGTTTGCTCAATGAATTAAAATCGGCGTATGGAATTAACGCGATGCGCACGGTGACCAATCACTGGTTTGTCTGGGTGGGGAGAAATGAAAATGGGGAAAAGAACTTCGCGGCCCAGGCAAAAATCGAAGAAAATAACGGTGTAGAGTTGGACTGCAATTATGCACACTATGATAACGGCTCAAATCAAGGTCATTTTTTGGGAGAAATGGGAATTAATCAGGGCAACTATACGGGCACTGGTCTGGCGATGAAATTTGCGGAATCCAATGGCCGGATCGTAAATGTATATCAGCAGTTGAACAATGTGTATGATCAACAGTACATGGAACACAAAGATCAGGATGGGTACTTCAACGCGTTCAAAGGTCTCATGGACCGAAGCCTGCGTCATGAGATTTATTCTACAATCAGTGTACGAGCACATAACAATGAGTACTTCTTTTCGAAAATACCGCTGTTGAAGATGCTGGATTACTCCAGAAGCCATGGGATTCCTGTGTGGACAGAACTTCAGTTTCTTGAATTTTTAAAGGCAAAAGAGGAAGCTACATTCAGCAATTTGAATTGGTCTGGTACCCGGCTCACTTTCACGATACAATCAACAGTAATCCATCAGAATGGAATTACCTGCCTGATTCCTTATACCTATAATGGAAAAAATGTAAGCGAAATTATCAGCAATGGTAAGTCGGAATCTTATGCGGTAAAAGCCATAAAGGGTATTGACTATGCCTGGGTTACTATCAAGCCCGGGGCCAACTACAACATGGAAGTACATTTTGCTAATCAGTAGTGTAGGCATTGAAGGCGGTATTCGCGTTCACTGGGTCATTTCTTTGAGCTTCCTGCATGGCGCTTATAAGACCAATCAATCGCCTGTTGTAATAATTTTCTGTAGTTAGGATTGGCGTAGGCGGTGGGTCCGTGACCCAACTGGATGTACAATACATCCGAGTTTCCGTAATGATTAATCCATGCAAGATAGCCCATGCTTTTAGCCAATGATGTACTGAGCAGCGGCTTTACTGTCGGGAGTATTTCGGTGTCTCCATATATTTCGTCGACTATATCAAAATCGTTTATTCCTGCCGTAACAGGATGCTTCTTGTCCTCAATTCGTATGGGCATGGCAACATCATGTTCGTAATTCGATTTCAACGTGTCGCCCTTAACAACAACCGGCCGGGTGTGATACTTCCCTCCCACGACGTGAATAAACTCTGCCCAATTTTGATAAGAAACCAGTGAATGATGCAGGAAGATCATCGCCTTACCTTTCTTCAATAAATTGACATAGGCCTGCTGTTCGGAAGGAAGTATGGAATCAAACATATCATAGAACACAAGCACATCATATTTGTCAATCTCAGATGTTGCAATCAACGCATTGGCCTGAGGCTGGACCAACGTGTCATAGTGCACCTTTGGTAGCGCATCAAAAACTGCGTAGAACGGTCCGTGTTCAAAATCATGTCCGCCGGATATGATCAATACATTAATTTCCTTTGTCCTGGTCAAGGTTTCAAAGCCTGTAAATAGCATCAGTACGATAACACCAATAGCCGTTAGAAAAATATTTCTGTTTTTCATAAGTGAACCAATTTACTTCTCCATAACAATGCCATCGAATTGCTCAAGTTTTTCCAGTGTAAATTTAATACGACCTTCTTCCCAGATAAATGCTACCGGGCTTTCGTTAACCATTGAAAATACTTTCGATGGTTTAAAGTCGGATTGGATAGTGAAAGTAAGTTTATAAACAGGTAGAGGTTCAAAGTAAGTGTTCCCACTGAAGCCGGTGAGATTGGTAAGGTGAAGTATCAACCCATCATTTGCCGTTGAACCTACATTTTCTGGCACATTCCTTACAAACTTTTGAAGGATGACCTCAACACGTTCGTGAACATCGGTCTCAACCAATCTTTGGACGTCGGGAAAAACAAAATTGATAACATCCAAAAGGATATTCTTATGCTGCTCATAACCATGAAGGTAATATAGCTTCCCAAGGTTAATCGGCAAAAGTACTGCCTTACTACTGTTGTGATTTTTCATCCCCAGCGCGGAATATACAGTTGGTTCGTGTCCGCCAATAATTTCGGGAGGCCCCGGTCGTCCGGGCGTAAAAATCGAAAGCGCGGTAGTGTCTGATGCTGAGAAATCATATAAACCAAGGTTGAATTTCCAGAACAACAATTTCTGCTGTGCGAAACTTTTGAATAGTGCTTTGTTATCGGGATGGAGATAGAAGCCGGCACCATCATGATTCAGGTTGACAATTTTTGCACCGAATAATTTCAGTAATGCATCGGGATTTTCCGACAGCGACCGGTTTGTTGCAATAATATTTGTGCCATTTTGAGATGCCCTGATCAATGCTTCCACACCAGCAGAATCCAGTCGCGGAATTTCAGGAAGTAAAATCACACGATAACGCGCAAGCGACTCTGTGAGATTTCCTAGTTGACTGTCTTCGATGATGTCAAATTGAATGTGTGCCTCCTTCAGCATCAGCTGAATACCTCTGTATTCCTGGGCAGCATCACCACCCGGCCACGATCCCGGCGCCACTATTACTAGCTGTGCCGGTGATGTGTATCGCCCAAAATATGGCTCGTATTTTTTGTGGTGAGCATAGATCTTCCTGAAAACATCATAGTTGCGTTCGTCTTCATAGTCCTGGAAATCTCCCATCAGGCTAATATCCAGCCCGGAACCATTTGCTATATTTTCGTACAGCCTGATAGCCACTTCTTCAGGCTCAATGGCATTATAACGCGATTGAAATGAGATCTGTTGAATGCTGGCATTACTTACAATGTGATCGGGGTATGAGCCTATCGTGCTACTTACATTATCCGAGGCGTTGTAAGGCCAGTAGGGAAGACTATTCGTTTGAGATTCGTGTCGAATGATGTCTACATATTTCTCGGAGTACGTGCAGATGGCAATGTTGCTATTCCTGGATTTCACCAGGGTGTGCAGCCGGCGCATCAAATCTTCCGTCGTGAATGCTTTGAATTCTTCATATTTCCGAAACACAGGATCCGTCTTGTCTTCAACCAGCGGCAATTTCGTACCGTTGCTGAACGCGGCGAAGCGCTTTTTCTCGTATTCATTCTGATCAATTCCATGATACTTGCCTACATAAGGGTTCCGCGTCTGATAACCTGGCATATTGAGAAAAATTCCATCGATAGCATACCGTTCGATCACCTCACCCACAATGTTAAAGAGCTGCTCCTGCTCATAAGGGCCATTGATGGAAACTGCATACATGTCATCATTAATAATACGTTCCCCCTGCGGCGAGAGATAGAACCACTCGGGATGTTTTTCAAAAATGCTCTTGTGTGCCCGGCTAAAATCAAACCTCACGATAACCCGGATGCCGGCTGCATGACATTTGGTTATCACATCCTGCAGCATGTTCTCCTTCATGTACGGATTGGTATACTGAAATTCCAGCTGTGTTGGATAAAATGCCATAATGCCACCGGCATTGATTATTAACGTGTTCGCAGAGAAATATTTTAGATCAGCCACCAGGGAATCAACATCCAGTCCCGCCTCGTAGGCAGGTAGATTGGTCTGAATCACTCTCAGGTTATTGGCCTTCCACCAGGGCAAAGAATCCGGCCAGTGAACAGCCTCATCGACTGTCTCTTTTTGCTTTTCCTCTGAACATTGAAACAATATGCCGGCAAGAAGAAAAAAATAGAGGATATGGTTTTTTGCCATTATCTCGAAAACTTAGGTTGAGTAAACTACACCAGAAAAGTAACGCTAAAAACAACAACGATCCAGCGAAATTTGATGGGCTGCCAATTGAATATCGTTTGACTTTGAAAGTGCCGCAGGCAACAACGCGACGATGCCAATGGTACTATTTGACCTATCCTTCTGGAAACGGTCTTGCAGGACATCTATCACTTTTTCGATTCTGTAAGTAGGATAATATGACTAATTATTACTAAATAATATCAAATTTGTCAGGACTGTCAGGCAGTCTATCTGAATCTATTCTGAACTATGACCTCATTAACGCAGAATCAAAGACTTCTTTCCCTCGACTTTATGCGAGGGCTCATTATGGTTTTCCTAATGCTGGAAAGTAGCCGACTGTATGAAAATCTGTCAGAGTTATCAGAAGGCACCCCCATACACCTTTTAATGACGCAATTTTTTCATCATCCATGGAATGGACTACGCTTCTGGGATCTGATACAACCAGGTTTTATGTTCATGGCCGGAACAGCTATGGCTTACTCTCTTCATCGGCAACAACAGAGTGGAATGTCCTGGAACGAATCGTTTCTGAAAACACTGAGGAGGTCCGGGTGGTTATTTTTCTGGGGGGTACTTGATTACGCTGTCCGGCCCGGTGGTCTTTCTTTTGAACTTTGGGATGTCCTTACACAGCTCTCCTTTACTACGCTTGTTGCGTTTCTCATATTCCGATGGTCGTATGTTTCTCAAATCATTTTCAGTATTGGCCTTCTGGCCTTGACAGAAATTCTTTACCGGTTCACTAACATAGAAGGCTTCGACCAGCCCTTTACCGACCAGCAGAATTTTGGCAACTTTATGGATTTAGTGCTGATGAATAAAATAAACAGTGGAGGCTGGGTTGCGATTAATTGTATCCCGACTGCTGCGCATACTATCTGGGGAGTGCTGGCAGGGAAGTTGTTACTATCGGACTCAGAACAAAATAAAAAAGTGAAGTGGCTTGCCCTGGCAGGAGTAACATCGCTTGTCATTGGACTGATAATGGACTTAACAATTACTCCGATTATCAAAAGAATTGCTACCAGTTCGTTTGTATTCGCATCAGGCGGATGGTGTCTGCTCGGATTAGCGCTGTTTTACTGGTGGATAGACGTTAAGAATCATCAAAAGAATTTACAGTTTTTCACCATAGTAGGGATGAACTCGTTGTTTATCTACCTATTCTTTGAAATTGTTGGCAGCCGCTGGTTCAATGGATATATCGGAGCGATTACTAATGGCCTGATGAGTATGGCGAATGTGCCGTTGGGGCTGATGGCCATTATTACCTCACTTATTATTTTTGGGCTGGAATGGAAACTCTGTCAATTTCTGTATAAGAACGGTATCTTTTTCAAGATTTGATCGGCCATTGGATTTTCAGGAAGCCACAAAATGTTTTGTGATTTTCAATTCGTCAGCAACAATTTCCTCCAGCACTTTCTTTTTTTCCATCATTTTCTTCAGCAGGCAAATCTGGTTTCCTGCCCGGACCAGATTTTGATCTGAATACGCTGCACCATAATAAACATCGTCATTAAAATAGTCCGTCAGGAAACGAATCGCCTGCATATAGATGAGAAACAAACCGGAGTAAAATATAAGCCCTTGTTCTTCAAGGGTCAACTCATTTCTCATACACCTTACATAGCCATTAACGATTGCCCTAAAAAAATCCTCCCGGACATTTATCGTCGTGAAGTCTCTTTCTTCTTCATTGGCGGATGAAAGGTAGGTGCGCATCATATCCCCGATATCGCTGATAAAATATCCCGACATTACTGTGTCAAGGTCAATAACACAGATCCCTTTGTCCTGCTCATCAAACAACACATTGCTGATTTTTGTATCATGATGGGTGACACGATGCCTCACCATCTTGCTTTGTCTTATTATTTCAAAGGAATCAAGAATATGACGATAGTCATTGATGTCGGAAATTAATGTTTCCGATTCCTTAATACGGGCCGTGTTTCCCTGAACCAGAGACTGTTGAAATTGGTGGTAGCGCAACGTGAGATTATGAAAATCCGGTATCGTAAGATGTAAGCGCGAAGCATCAAATCCGGATAGTAATTGGGTGAATTTTCCAAACTGAAATGCCGCCTCATAGGCTTGACCAGGAGTAGTCACAACGTTGATCGTATGCGATCCTTTAATGAACGGATACAGTCTAAAATATCCTTCATGGCTATCATGAACAATCTCTTCATTGCGAAGTGTCTTCAGTGGTGCCACAAAGAGGTATCCAGGATTCGACTCAGTCAGGTACTGCTTTAGCATACTGATATTTTCTGCCAGCTCGTAAGGCTTTTTAAAGACATTCGTATTAACACGTTGCAGAATAAATTGCTCATGTCCACAACTAACTTTCCAGGTTCTGTTAATTAAGCCACTAACCAATGGCTCTACCTGGCTATTACCAGCCTGAATACCATATGTCTGGAGGATGGAATCAATCATGATATGTACGGCGTCTTTTTAAAGTCAATATTGAAACACACTAATATAGGTAGTTACCCGATGATTTTGTCAATCTTGTCCGTACTCCCATTTATGGTCTTTTGTCTTTCCGCTGAATTCCGCAGGTTCTTTTAGTGGATTAAAAGAACTCAAATTCTTTTAATCAATTCAACCATAAGTTCAGAAAGAGCGGGCTCCGCATTTTCTGCGATTTTAATAATCTCAGAAAGACTTGCTGGCTTTAAGTTATCCGGATCACAATCGTCTGTCAGAACAGAAATTGCACAGCACGGCATCCCCATGTGATTAGCAACAATTACTTCCGGCACGGTACTCATGCCAACGGCGTCGGCTCCGATACGTTGAAGGAAGCGGTATTCAGCCCTTGTCTCGAGATTCGGGCCCACAACGCAGGCATAGACACCTTTGTGCAGCCTGATATTTTTTTCCGCGGCAATCTCCAATAATAAGTTATTCAGGAACAATGCATAAGGTTGGCTCATATCCGGAAACCGTGGGCCCAGGGCATCCAGGTTTCTTCCACGAAGGGGATTGTCCGTCTGAAGGTTAATGTGATCATCAAGCAACATCAGCTCACCATTTTTCCAGGCACGATTCAGGTTACCTGCCGCGTTGGAGATCAGTAGATGTCTTACGCCAAGCATCTTGAAAACGCGTACCGGGAGGGTAATTTGTTGCATACTATATCCTTCATAATAGTGGGCCCGACCTCGCATCGCCAGTACCTTCCTTCCATGAATATTTCCATAGATTAGCTCTCCGCTGTGAGACTCAACTGTTGAGACTGGAAAGTTCGGAATGGTGTCATATCCCAAAATCAGTGGATTCTGGATTTCACTCACAAACCTTTTGCCAAGTCCGGTTCCTAAAATGATGGCAACCTCCGGCTGCACAACTCCCCTGCTTTTGATGCTATTTGCTGCTTCAGTCAATTGGTCGATCATGGCTGTAATTTACTGGATCAACCATATATAACTAAAGAGATAAGGACTGAATTTGATGTTGGAAAGAGAGTTTCTATTGCAACAAGGTGCCATTCAAACGAAGTAACTCAGTTTCTGCAAGCTTGGCAAGGAATCTTGCATTGATTAAACGATTGTACGCATCTGCCAGGCTCTGCTGTGCCGTGCGCAATTCAATAAATGTCGTTGCCCCGCGTTTGAAGGTTTCAAGGGTAATGTACAAATTCTCCTTTGCCAGTAATATATTCTCTTCTTCTATGAGCAATACTTTTTTGGCGTTGTCATAGTTGACATAGGCATTCTTCACACCAACATCCACGGTGATTTTCTGTTGCTCATACAACAGATACTGGCGATCCACATTAATCCGCGCCTGCTGAATGTTCCGCCTGATAGCAAATCCATTAACAATTGGAAAGTTAAGTGAGAAGCCATAATTATAACCAATGTTCTGGTTAAACAAGGGTGTAAAATTGTTGATTGCTACGGCATTCTCTGTCTTTGAATAGTTGTAGGAAGAATTAAAATTGAGAAAAGGATAACGTTCTCCTTTTCGTTCTTTTAGCGAAAGGGCCGCAATTTCAAGTTCCTTTTTGGAAGACAACAAACTAAAATTGGTATTCTCAATGTTCGCGGAAATTGTCTCCTGTTTCAAATCAAGGTTTATATAAATCGAATCGGATACATCATATCCTGTTGGTAATTGCATACTCACCAGGCCGTTTAATTGATCTTTTAGCTGCAATATTATTGCTTCCTGTTGTATAACCGAAGTGCGTTGCGAATTCAAGTCTACCTTTGCCTGAAGCAACTCAGGTTTAGCACCGGTGCCAACTTCAAGCCTTCGGTCCGCGAGCCTTACGCGCTCCTCACTTACGTACATCTGCTCGCGAATGGCATTGAGCTGCTGCTTCTGTCTTACGATATTATAATAATTATTGATAACCTGTGCGATAGTGTTGATCATCTGATTTTTGACGTTCAACTCGCCTTGCTCTTCGATCTGCGCCAACCTTTCCAGTGTAGCAAACATCCTGGCACCATCAAAAAGAAGCCAGCTAAGTTGAACTGAACCGCTGATGTTGTTGGATTTAATCCCTTCCCTTTCTACTTCTGTATTATTGGCCAGAGTCTGTTTCTGATTATTCGTGTTCCAGGTGCGTGACCCCACTGCATTTACAACGGGAAAAAATGCTCCAACAGAAAGCTTCTTATCTACGGCAGCGCTACTAGCCGAATTCTTTAGGACTCTGACATCATAGTTCTTCTCCAATGCCAGTGCAACGACTTGTTCCAGAGATATTAGTTCACTCTGGGCACTTGCGACCTCTACAACAAGCGCTAAGGATATAGCACACGCTAATAAACTAAGCTTCATAAACCAGTTCGTGCTTTTTAGGGGTTTCTTCACCAAAATCAACGTGTTTCCGCTGACGCGATAAATAGGTGTACATGGCTGGGATTACAAATAAGGTAAGGACTAGCGAAAACAGAATACCGCCAACAATCACTATCCCTAACGGCTGGCGACTCGAAGCAGCAGCACCGATGGAAAGTGCTAATGGCAGGGATCCTAGCGCCATGGTTAGGCTTGTCATCAGGATCGGACGCAAACGGAGTCGCGATGCTTCAAGCACGGCATCCATCCTGGATAATCCTTCCTCTCGCTTTTGATTGGCAAATTCAACTATCAGAATACCATTCTTCGTCACCAGACCAATCAGCATAATCATTCCTATCTGAGAGAAAATATTCAGGGTCTGCCCGAATAAATGAAGAGCAAGGAACGCACCGGCAATCGCCAGCGGCACGGTAAACATAATGGTAAGCGGATCGATAAAGCTTTCAAATTGAGCCGCCAGAATCAGATAGATAAGTACCAGAGCCAGGACAAAAGCGAAAGCGGTATTACTGGAACTTTCTGCATAATCTCGCGATGATCCTGTAAGCGAAGTGACAAACGTTTCGTCAAGTAGTTGCCCCTTAATTTCTTCCATGGCTTTTATTCCGTCGCCGATGGTCTTGCCGGGCGCCAACCCAGCGGATAGAGTACCGGACTTGTAACGGTTAAAGTGATATAAGGAAGGTGGCGTTGTTGATTCCTCAACCGAAACAAGGTTGTCAATGGACACTAGTTCACCAGAGCTGGTACGGACATACAGACTTTTCAGATCATCCGGATCATCCCGGTTGATTCGCTGAACCTGCCCGATCACTTGATATTGCTTTCCTTCCTTGATAAAATACCCAAAGCGAAGGTTGCTGTATGCTAATTGTAACGTCTGTGCAATATCCTGCACACTAACACCGAGTTGCGTTGCTTTTAGCCGGTTAATCTGAACTCTTAATTCCGGCTTGTTAAATTTCAGATCGATATCAGCGCCCTGTAGCGACGGATGATTATTGGCCGCTTCTAAAAATTTAGGAAGTACCGCTTTGAGCTTATCAAAGTTATTATTCTGAATTACAAACTGTACTGGTAACCCACCCCTTCTGTTCACGGCGATGGTTTGCTCCTGTACCGGAAACGCCCTCCCTTGAGGAAAACTTGCCAGATTTTTGCTAACCGCATCAACAATTTCCTGCTGCGACCGATCGCGTTCAGTCGGGTCTACAAGGGTGACACGAACAAATCCCGAATTCACTGACCCCGAACCTGTAAAGCCAGGTGCTGTGACCGAAAGTGCAGTTTTATGCTCTGGGACACTATCCATTATAAACTGTACCATCTGCTGCACGTATTGATCCATGTAGTCGTAAGACGTTCCTTCAACCGCTGTAAGTTGCAACCTAAACTGATTGCGATCCTCCATCGGAGCGAGCTCTGATTGAATGTTTGTCGCTATGAAATAAGCCGATGCCAGACACAAGCCTACAATAATAAAAGATACCCAGCGATACCTCATAAAGGCTCCAAGCCATCGCTGATAACCGCTTTCCATCCCTTTAAAGAATGGCTCCGTCACCCGATAGAACCATGAATGCTCATGATGGCTGCGTGTGAGCTTTACGCTTAACACGGGGGTTAACGTAAGCGAAACAAAACAGGATATCAGTACTGCCCCTGCGACGACGATACCAAACTCTCTGAACAATTGTCCGACAAAACCCTGCAGGAAAAGGATGGGCAGAAATACAACCGCCAGCGTGATTGAAGTAGAGATTACAGCAAAAAAGATTTCCTTTGATCCTTCCCTGGCAGCCTGATACTTGTTCATGCCCTGCTCGAGCTTTTTGTAAATATTCTCGGTTACCACAATCCCATCATCGACTACAAGACCAGTGGCCAAAACAATACCTAGCATGGTCAATACATTGATGGAAAAGCCACACAGATACATGATGAAGAATGTGGCCAACAATGAAACCGGTATATCGATTAGCGGACGTATAGCGATTACAAAGTCGCGGAAAAACAAATAGATTACGAGCACTACCAGCAAGAAGGAAATCACGAGCGTTTCTTCTACTTCGGAAATAGAACGTTTGATGAATGTCGTCTGATCCATAGCCACAGCGACCTTGATATCATCAGGAACATCCTTCTTTATCTGCTCCAGCCTTTTATAGAATTCATCCGAGATCTCGACATAGTTGGATCCAGGCAATGGATTTATAGCCAACCCAACCATAGGGATATTGCTCTCGCGTAATACCGACTCCTCGTTCTCGGGACCCAGAAGTGCTTCTCCTACATCTCGCAATCGAATGTTTCCGGTTGGCGTTGACTTGACAATCACATTTTGAAAGTCTTCTTCCGAATAAAGCTTACCAAAAGTCCGTACCGTCAGTTCCGTACTGTTTCCAGCGATCTTACCGGAAGGAAGTTCAACATTCTCCCTATTCAGGGCAATTTGAACGTCAAGCGGAGTCAGGCTGTAGGCACTAAGCTTGGCAGGGTCTAACCATATCCGCATGGCATACCTCTTTTCACCCCATACTCGTATACTGCTTACACCTGGAATAGTTTGTAACCTTTCTACAAGGGTATTATTGGCAAACTCTGTTAATTGAAGGGCGTTGCGTGAATGGCTTTGAACCGTCATCGAAATAATAAAATCCGCATTGGCATCTGCTTTCTCAACAACGGGGGGGCTAGGCAGATCTTGTGGTAACGAGCGTATTGCTGCTGAAACTTTATCCCGCACATCGTTTGTTGCAGTTTCCAGGTTAACACCCAGCTCAAATTCAATATTTATGTTGCTATTCCCCACGCTGGAGGAGGAGGTAATGTTCCTAACGCCCGGGATTCCATTAATCGACTTTTCAAGCGGTTCCGTTATCTGGGATTCTATAATGTCGGCATTGGCACCCGAATAATTTGTTCTAACGCTTACATTGGGTGGATCAATCGCCGGATAATCGCGTATACCAAGAAAAGTAAAGCCAATTGCGCCAAACAAAAGGAGGATGATATTCATCACGAAGGCAAGTACCGGCCTCCTAAGACTTAATTCTGAAATATTCATAACCTCAGTTTTTTTAGTTCTCCCCTACTACTATTGCGTCCCTACCCTGGCAATCCTAATTTTCGTGTTAGGGCGGATTGCCATTAATCCGGATGTCACAACCGTATCTCCGATTTTTACCCCTTTCAAAACCTGCACAAAGGCCGAATCCCGAATTCCTGTTTCAACAACCGTATATAACGCGCTGTCCTTTCTAAATAAAATTACCTGCTTATTTCGCGCTGTTGGAATAATTGACTGTGAAGGGACCAGCAGTGCTTTGTCACTCTTACCTAACTGCAGATTAACTTTTGCAAAAATCCCCGGTACCAGCTCCTGGTGTTTTTCGTTAACTAACGCTCTGACCCGCAGTGTCCGGGTATTAGCATCCACACTGTTCTCGGTAGCCATAACGGTGGCATGGTGATCATCTTCACCACCATCCACTTTAAAACTTACTTTATAACCTTTTACTATTTCTTTGGCATATTTCTCAGGGATAGCAAATTCCAGCTTAAGCTGATCAACCTGGCGAAGTGTAGTGATAATATCAGTTGGAGAGATATAGGAACCAAGACTGATGTTCCGAAGTCCCACTCTGCCACTATACGGCGCCCTGATTTCCGTTTTCGAAATAGCTATCTGTGTTGCCTCAATGTCTGCACGTAAATTCTCAACGTCGAGTTCACTCAGATCATATTCCTGCTGGCTGATGCCATTGATCTTCAAAAGTTCAGCACTGCGTTCCTGTGTCTTGTCTTTTATCTGCAACTGTACCCGAAGCTTTCTGAGCTGTGCCTGAAGATCTTCATCGAACAGTTTTACCAACAATGCTCCCTTTGTAGTTGTTGAACCCTCCTGAATATTCAATTTTACAATTCTTCCGCCCACTTCTGCTCTGATCTCAGTCTCCTCAAAAGGCAGTAGCGAACCCGGAACTTCGATCGTCTCGCTTATAGAGCTTTGTTGAACAATATACCCGTCAACTTCAAGTGGTGCTTGCTGTCTTTTTGCACCCGTTGCCAGGGGGGCTTTCTTAGAATTACAGGACAATAGCACTACGGCCGCCAAGAATATCCTGATAATCCGAGTAACAATTTTCATAACCAATTTCTATAACTTGTTTGCTGGCACTCCGTTCCAGAAATGAATCTAACGACTTGAAGACAGAAATTCATTGTGTAATTTCACCACTTGCGGTATTACCAATGCCTTCTCATCATTCCTGATGATGAAATCTGCCCGCTCCATTTTTTCCTCTTCTGACATTTGATTGTTAATGATAGCTCTAACCTGATCCTCCGATCGTTGAGGATCCCGGGCCAGAACTCGCTGAATGCGTAGAACCTCCGGCGCATGGACAACAACCACCCTATCCAAAAGTTTATCAGAACCTGTCTCAAAAAGCAACGCAGCTTCCTTAACGAGGTATTGACAATTTCTATTTCGCTCAACCCAACGTCTGTAATGTTCCCCTACACGGGGATGGACCAACTCGTTCAGCTTTTTCAACTTCTCATTTTCGCAGAATACCGTTGAACTTAAGTATTCCCGGTTGAGGCTTCCATCTGTATTATAAGACAATTCTCCGAATTCTTTCTTGATGTTTGTTACGAGTATTACATCGGTGGTCATTAGTTCTTTCGCATGGCCGTCTGCATCATAAACAGGGATACCCAGGCAATGAAATATCCGGCAAACAAGACTCTTGCCAGCTCCAATCCCTCCGGTTATTCCAACTTGCAGCGGGTTTCGCACACGTTAGCGTTTTATGAAGACGGAATCCAAACTTATGATCTGTGAGAACGGTGGTAATCCTTTCACCACAGGTCTAACCTTTATACTTCCCCTGGTGAAATTTGAAAGGTCAACAACAGCCTTGACAGAATCTGCAACATAAAAGTTCAGCATTGATTGCGGCACGGCTATTTTAATTGGCATTTTTTTGCTTTGAATAAAAGGCCGTGTCTGGTCAGGAACATTGACTAATTCCAGCATAACCGAATCAGTTACTTCTATCAGTTTATCTACCTGAAAACTTACTTCGACCACGGAAGGATCTCTTTTAATCAGCGAACCGTCTGGAATTTCAACGGATACTGTCTCGGTGAAATTACCATCTATATTACGTTGCGACAACCGTAAGCTCACAGGTTCCTCCAGGCTCAGGACTAATCGCTCAGGCCCTTCAACAATAATTGAATCCGGTATAATGTGGATGGGGCTAATAAGCGCATATCCGGTCTGGAAAAGCGAACCTGGGTCATGTATCTCCAAACTCACTTTACGGCTGGCTTTTGGCTCAATCGCCAGCATAAGCGTGTCCGTTATCACAAAATTGATTTGGAAATCACTTAATTGATTTGCAAAAAATACAGGTAACGTACTGCCTACTATCTTCCTGACATCAGTGGGTCTTTCTAACGGAATGACTAATGGTGGAACTTTAACCCGCGCACTCCGACGAAACAAATTCCAGCCTATGCCGGTTACATTAATCCGCACATCCTGAGGCAGGGGTTTAACCGGAATATAACGATCACGGTTAAAGTCAAATTCCAGCGGAAAGCTTATCGTCGTGGTATATTCCTTATTAAGTGCATTAAAAAACCAAAAGACCGTGGCTGTGAAAATACACAATACCACGGCCTTCCAATTTTTTTTGTTGAAGCGAAGGATGTTAAATATGGAATTGAAAAAACTCATCTCATCAATAGGAAGTATTTCTCAGTTCCAACGTTGATGACCTATTCCGGTCTGTCAATTGGCTGCACCGGATTTCAGTCCATCGAACTACTTCTTGTTTGCGACCTTTGTTGCTTCCAGGGAAATAGCTGATTTGTTGAAGCGAATTCGCCCCCCTTTTTCAACTTCCAGAACAAATGTCTCCCCTTCCAGATCGGCTACATAACCGTGTGCTCCGCCAACAGTTACTACATAATCACCCTTTTTAATTTCATCGATAAACTTCTTCTGATCCTTTGCCTTTTTCTGCTGTGGACGGATCATAAAAAAGTAAAACACTAAAATGATGGCGCCGAAAAAGATGAACTGAAAATACGGGTTGCTTTGTTGTGCTTGTAATATAATTGAATACATAATGTTTTTTTTACGATGCCAAAGTTATCCCAATTAAAGCAACATCCCAACCTGCCTTCCGACAGATTGGGATGTTGCGCTAAAAAATAGTATTTAGTTCTTTACTGGTCCTGCCGCCGGAGCTCCCGCCGCCTTCGCAGTAACCATAGCCTTGAATCGTAATACCGTTTGTTTTGGCCATGTATTCGCCGTCACGGTAACCGTCTTATTTTGAATATTCGGTTTGCCGTTGCTATCAAATTTCGCTTTTACAAACCCGGTTCCTCCAACTGGAATAGGCTCTTTAGACCAATCAGGGACCGTGCATCCACATGAACCCTGAGCCCCTTGAATGATCAGTGGAGCTGCCCCGGTATTCTTAAAGGAATAAGTGTGCTCTACCACCTGGCCTTCTGAAATGGTGCCAAAATCATGCTCCATTGTCTGAAATTCCATTGTTGGAAGAGGTCCCGTCGGTTTCTCTTCTGCGGCCGGAACCGCCGAAGGTGTTGGTGAAATTGCTGCCGGAGACTTGCTTCCTTCCAGTTCAGCCAGCCGGCTTTCTAATTGTGCGATCTTCTTTTCAGCATCGCGGTCCTTACACGAAGTAGCCAATACGGCTACCAGTACTACCAAAAACAAAGACGTAACAATGTTTCTTTTCATATTCTTTTTCTTTTAATCTTTATTCAAATTTAAACCCAATCTATTAACCCTTTTTGCCCCGGATCTGTTCCAAAAGTTCATCGACATCTTCCAAAAGACGCTCTGCTTTGTTTTTGGCTTCATCCACAACTTTCTGTCCCTGAGACTTCGCCTCACTTGTAAGCGGTGTTTCTTTGCCAGAAACAAAATCATTGACCAACTCCTGCAACATATCCCTATACTTATCCAGTCGGAAAGACAATTTTTCCCGCGTGTTTGTTCCCTTATCCGGAGCATACAAAATGCCCAATACAGCACCCGCTGCTGCGCCAAACAGAAAGGCTATCAAAGTGTTTCCGCTCTTTTTACTCATAAAACATCAAATTAAGTTGGGTTTAAGCGCAAATTCAAAATTTTAACAAATTTTAACAAATGTGTCCGCTAAAGAAGTCATCTCGACTGCAGGTTATTTATTGTCAATCAATCCCCTGCCGCTTTTTTTCATCGCCCCGGAGTCTTTCAACTCCTTCGCAATGACATCCAGAATGCCGTTAACAAATTGACGGCTCTTGGGTGTGCTGTAATTCTTCGCAAGCTCAATGTATTCATTCATCGAAACTTTAACCGGAATATTCTGGAAAAGTATCAACTCAGCAATCGCCATCTCCAATATTATCCTGTCGATTAAAGGAAGCCTGTCTACCTCCCAATTACGGGTGTTATTGGCTACAAGGTCTTTGAATTTTTTCTCCAGATGAGACGCTCTTTCATAGAGTTTTTCGATAAACTCCTTGTCCTCTTCCCAGTTTACTGACAGGGTGTGCAACACTATCGGCGCTTTCTCGTCGGGGTCATATGACTTAATCGTCTTTTCAACGAGCCCCTTTACAATGTCCTTGTCTTCTGCCCAGCGAAGAACTTCTTCTTCAAAATAGTCATTGATTACCGTCTTCCCCAGAATCACCTTCTTAAAGAGGTGATTAATGAATTTCTTTTGATCTTCTTTAGACGGGTTTTTTTTGTCGATGTAAGTCAGGTACTCACCATCCTGCCGGATGACATCTCGGAACCAAACCTTAACGCGATCCTGTTTCGCTTCCCATGTCCGCCCAAGCTTAATGGCCTCAGCTCTTAGTTCTTTACTGTCCTTAAGACCGTTGATCCATTCATTGGAAATAAAATTCCTGTGCGACACTTTTTTGTCGGCCGCAGCAACGTCAGAAAATGCGGGAACCAGACTCAGAACAGATATGTAGTGACTATAGATTTTTTCCACCTCACTGACTAAGTTTTTTTGGAAAAAGTCAGTGTCTTTTTTTGACTGACTTACATAAAACTTAAGACTATCGTTAACCGACTTTTTTATCCGGGGATCGGCGTGCTCAATTGATGTCAATCCATCTGCAAAACCACTTTCGAATAACTTCCCGGCTTCCTTTCGCTGGGAAGTGAGAAGTATTTTGTCCTGGACTTCCATGGAGTTGAGGTCCGGTAAAAAGAAATCGCTAATTTTTTCGATGCACAATTCATAGTTAGCTTCCTTGCACTGTTGCAGCGCAAACAAGTTTTGCATCACTTTGATCCTTAGACTCCTTCTGTTAAGCATGGTAAAGAACGGCTATTCAAGGGTTCAAAAATAGAACATCCTCAGAGGTTTCACTAACGAGGGAGCAAATATGTTCCCGACCTGGTGTGCTGTGGAAGCCGTTACCCGGGTAAATACGGACATCACAATCTAATCATCCGCCTGTGCCACTTAAAGCGGCTATGTGGACTTCTCACCACCAGCCTCCAGAACGTGGGGCAAACGCTCTCACTTTTTTATGTTCTTTCAACTCCACCGAATCTTTTTCGTTTGATTGTTGTAGTTTTAGAACCCGGATAAAACTGAATCCCTCTTCTATGACTTTATTCGAACTGATTTGTTTCAAACGGTTGCGATAACTATTGGATGGATATTTTCGTTTTAGTCACTGCTTCCCAAATTTTTATCGATGAAAGAATTAAAGTACCTCAATAAATACCTCTCGAAATATAAGTGGCATCTCATCCTGGGGACAGTTTTTATAATAATTTCCAATATTTTTCAGATTGTTCCAGCGCAACTTGTTCGCCATGCAATCGATCTTGTCGTTGACAACATCCAGGTTTACCAGTCATTTAACGGTACTAACGTACAGCAGGATTTTTTCAAAGTTTTTGCATTCGGGATCCTGATCTATGCAGGCCTGATTCTTTTGATGGCGTTTTTGCGGGGAATCTTTTTGTACTTCGTTAGACAAACGCTGATAGTGATGTCTCGCCTCATCGAATTCGATTTGAAGAATGAAATATTTGAACACTATCAAACCCTTCCGCTTAGCTTTTACCGAAGAAACAACACCGGAGATCTGATGAACCGAATCTCGGAAGATGTCGGCCGCGTGCGCATGTATCTTGGACCGGCCATCATGTACGGCCTCACCCTTTTGACGCTTTTCCTCACTATAATCCCGATCATGTTTAGTATCAGTACGGAACTAACGTGGTATGCCCTGAGCCCCCTCCCCCTTCTCTCGATCAGTATATTTATTGTTAATAATAAAGTCGAAAGACGTTCCGAACAAATACAGAAGAGTCAATCAAAGCTTTCCACCTTCGTGCAGGAAGCGTTCAGTGGAATTCGGGTATTAAAGTCATTCAACCGGGAACACGAATCTGTTAGAAAGTTTGCCCTTGAAACAGACAAGTACAGAAGGGAGTCACTTAAGCTCACCAAAATCCAGTCATTGTTTTTTCCTTTGATAATGGGACTGGTCGGCGTGAGCACCATCCTTACGGTATATGCAGGTAGCGCTGAAGTTATTCGTGGTAATTTAACATTCGGGAACATCGCTGAGTTTATCATCTATGTAAACCTGCTTACCTGGCCAGTCACTTCATTGGGTTGGACGAGCAGCCTGGTCCAGCGGGCAGAGGCTTCACAAAAACGGATTAATGAATTTCTCAACACAAAATCAAATATTGTCTCTGAAAAGGACCTCGTGCAAGAGATCAACGGACAGGTAGAATTTAAAAATGTCAGCTTCATCTATCCGGATACAGGTATTAAAGCTATTAAAGACATTTCGTTTTCGATCAATCCGGGAGAATCGCTCGCTATTATAGGCACAACTGGCTCGGGTAAGAGCACAGTATCCAATCTTATTTCAAGATTGTACGATGTTCGTGACGGTGCAATTCTGATAGACGGGATTCCAATCACTCATTTCAATCTCAATAGCCTTAGGAGTCAAATCGGCTACGTTCCTCAGGATGTATTCCTATTCAGCGATACCATTTATAATAATATAGGTTTCGGCATAAAGGATCCGGAGGAGAGTAAAATATTACAGGCTGCAAAGGATGCCGATGTATACGATAACATTATAGAATTTCCTCAGGGATTTAATACGCGAGTTGGAGAGCGGGGCATTACACTTTCAGGGGGCCAAAAGCAGCGTGTTTCAATTGCACGTGCCATTGTCCTCGAACCTAAAATTCTTATGCTGGACGATGCCCTATCGGCAGTAGACACAAAAACTGAAAACAATATTTTGAATAGCCTGAAATGGATCATGCAGGGCAGAACTACTATCATTATTTCACATCGTGTGTCGTCTGCAAAATTGGCCAATAAGATTATTGTGTTGGTTGATGGTTGTATTGTTGAAGAAGGTACCCATGATTCCCTGATTTCAAAAGATGGCTTCTACAAAGATCTGTTTGAAAAGCAAGGGCAACTTGATGAGGCGGACGTCAAGAATGAATTGCCACAGTGATTGTTTCGAAGTGTCTATTGATGTAACTCCAGAATAAGTACCGAAACGGCCAATAGTGATGCAGGTACAACGTAAAGGCTATTCCAAAATTTATCAGCCTTGTACTTTCATAATACCAGTGAGCGTCCTTTAGAAAATATACCGGAGGCCGACGCCTCCCTCCACCCTGCTCCAGCCAGGATCAGCCAACACATCGGAGAAATACTCAAGTTCCATAAAGGCTGATATGGGGATCTTAAAATAGGCATACTCTATTCCTACAACAGCCTGCGGCCCCATCGTAAACCTTGTTCGTTCAAAACGTCCGAATCGGTCAGGCTCGCTGACGCTTTCCTTATAGGTATAATCATACTGAAGCTTCGTGTTTTTCCATTCCCACCCCGCGCCAATATAAACCTGCAACCCAGGCGAAATCTTGGAGGCATCTACCTGATAGAGTAACTTAAGCTCACCTATCAAATCGGACATTACTTTATGCGTATAGTATTCGATAGAGGCATCGCTGGTGGAGAATGTATCCGTAACTACATACTCATCAAATTTTTCACGAAAATACCGGTTGTACAATCCGCTCGATGCTTTTCCAATGTCGGCCGCAATCGCAAACTTATTTGAAAAGTAGTACTTATACGTTATGGCAAAAGGGTCCCCCAGTTTGATACCAATACCCTGATAGGGATACTTGCTATTCTCGAATACCGGGCATAGTGTTTTTGCTTTTGCACCCCGAAATTTGGCGGCCGAATTATAGCGTTCAACAGTGTACATGCTTTTCCCTCCATTATAAATTCGAGCCTTTTGGGCCATCGAAATGATGGTCACCAGGCAAAAAAGCGATACTATAATGGGTTTCCGAAAACGCATTCAGACCAAATATAGCCGTTTTCGTTCGTTCAGCGTGGGGTTCGCCGTTTATCGGCCGATAATAGCCTCAAACAAACTCTTTATACTGCATTTTGTGCAATTGTGCATAAAAACCGTCCTGAATCAGAAGCTCTTCGTGCCGTCCTACTTCCTTTATTTCCCCGTGGTCCATCACAATTATCTTGTCCGCCTTCTGGATAGTCGATAGCCGGTGGGCTATAACAATGGAGGTACGCCCGTTCATCATTTTTTCGATAGCCTGCTGAATCATTTCCTCCGTTTCGCTGTCGACCGACGAAGTGGCCTCATCCAGAATCAGGATTTTGGGATCATAGACCATCGCCCGGATAAATGAAATAAGTTGTCGCTGACCCACACTAAGCGTAGCACCGCGTTCCATTACATTGTAGGCGAGTTTTCCGGGAAGTCTGTCTATGAATTTTCTCGCACCCACCAGATCCGCCGCATGCCAGGCCATCTCCTCCGTAACATCATTATTGCCTAAAGAAATGTTTTGAAGGATCGTGTCCGAAAAAAGAAAAACATCCTGAAGTACCACACCGATGTTTTTTCTTAACTCACCTAGTTCATATTCTTTAATGTCCACGCCGTCAATACGAATGGTTCCCCGATTAATTTCATAAAACCGGTTTAGCAGATTTATTATTGACGATTTGCCGGCACCTGTTGCACCCACCAGCGCTATTGTCTCTCCTGGCTTGATCTCCAGGTTAATATCCTTCAAAACATAATCTCCTTCGTTATAGGAAAACCAAACCTTCTCGAACTTTACGTCACCTCGTATGTGTTCTGCCTTCAAATTCCCATTCACCTGGACATGTTCGGTTGAATCCAACAAATTCATTATTCGTGATGTGCTTACAATACCCATTTGGAGGGTGTTGTATCGATCCGCAATCATCCGGATTGGCCTGAAGAACATCTGGATATACATGATAAAGGCTACAAGCTTTCCAATGGTGAGACCTGTTTCTTCGTAATTGATAACTCCTTTCGCTCCGTACCAAACCAGCAATCCTATCCCGGCTGCCGCAATAATCTCAGCAACGGGAAAGTAAATGGAGTAGTACAGGACAGACCGTAAGTTTGCGTGTTTGTGTTCCTCGTTGATTTCCTTAAATTTTTCAAACTCCCGCTTTTCACTTCCAAAAATCTGAACAATGTTCATCCCGGTGATATGCTCCTGAACAAACGTGTTAAGATTGGCTACGGCGTTTCGAACATCGTTAAAGGCCACTTTAATTTTCTCCTTAAAAACGTACGTACTGATGAGTAATAACGGTATCGTCGACAGGCTCAGAAGCGCTAGCCTCCAGTCCTGATAAAACATAAATGCGAGGATAAAAACGATCTGTAACAAATCGCCCACCATAGCCGCCAGACCTTCGCTAAATACATCCGCGAGAGTCTCCACATCAGAAATTGTCCTTGTTACTAACCTTCCAATAGGCGTTTTATCAAAAAACTTTAGCCGGAGGCTGATCAGATGTTCGTATAACTTGGACCGTATATCACGAATAACCTGCTGCCCAAGCCATCCGGATACATACGTGTGAATATATTGCGCTATAGAATTAAGTATCAGCAGTCCCAGCAGGATAACCATCATCCTAACCATGGCATCATAGTCTCCTGCTGACACATCATGGTCCAGGGTGTATTGTATAAGAAATGGCCGCATGGGGGCGAGGATACCCAGCACGACTGTCAGAATAACGACCAGGATGAATCTTCCCCTATAAGGTGTTACAAATTTCATCAGCCGGCTCACTACAGACCAGTCGATAATATTACCACTGCTTACTTTTTCTTTCTCCACGTTGTTACTGGTTCTTATCGGTTGCCGGAATATTAACGTTTGATTCCTTTACAAAAATCTTTGCCGGGTATTTTACTTTTACAAGGTATAAAGCCTGAGGTGGCACATTTGCCCCTGCCTTTTTTCGATCGCGACTATGGATGATTGCCTGGAACTCCTTCATTGAAGTTTTTCCGCTTCCTACATCCAGCAACGTTCCTACAATCGAACGAACCATTCCCCGGAGATAACGATTAGCTGAAATGGTAAAGACAAGCATAGTACCCCGTTCTTGCCACACCGCCTTTTTTATGTTGCAAAGAAAATGATTTACATCGGTGTGCACCTTACTAAAACACTCAAAATCATGTTCGCCCAGTAATAACGCAGCAGCCCTGTTCATGGTTTGGATATCAAGCGGCCTGAAATAATGCCAGGCGAGACCCTCCAAAAAGGGATTTCTCTTTCGGGTGATTCTATACTGATACGTTCTCTCCAGCGCGTCGAATCTGGCATTGGCATCTGGCTTTACCTTCCTGATACCCTTGACGACTATGTCTTTTGGAAGAAAGGAATTCAGCTTTTGAATCAACGCCTCTGGTTCAAATGCTTTTTCAAGTTCGCAGTGAAAGAATTGTTGCTCACAGTGGACCCCGGTGTCGGTACGGCCACTCCCGATAATCTTGATTTCTGTCCGGAACATCTGTGAAAGCGAATTTTCGATAACGGATTGAACCCCAATGGCGTTGGCCTGATTTTGCCAGCCTGCATACTTCTTACCGTTATACGCTATTTCAAAAAAATATCTCATTCAAAGATTGGGAGGACAACGTTGGACGCATTTACGTTTGACTCAAAAATTCATTCCTTCACGTCGTTCTATAAAGTTCAGCGGCGTAATTCCTGAATCGCTTTTTGAAACACACACCACGCTATCACCAGAAGTAATTATCCCGGTATTTTTATTTTACTTTGCCGGCAAGTTAAAGTAACACACCTATGTGGCAAAGAATTCAAACTGTATTTCTGGGAATCGCGATACTGGCCTTGTTGGCAAGTCTGGTCTTCCCCATCTGGTCAGCTGAAATAAATGGCGAAATTAATGTACTTACTGCGTTTTACTATATGAAAGGTGATCATTATCAATATAGCCCCTACTCATTGACCGCTTTATTGGCGATTGCCTCCGTAACGCTCGCCATCATCGAGATTACCAAGTATAAAAACCGGCTAACGCAGATGAAAATAGGTGCGCTCAATTCATTATTCCTGGTTGGCGTCATTGGCTCGGCTACCTGGTTTGCGACCCAGCTTATCAAGGCTGAACAGGTTAGCGGGCAGTATGGCCTGGGGTTGTGGGCTCTTATAATACCCATACTCTGCAATCTTCTGGCTAACCGGTTCATCCGAAAAGATGAGAGATTAGTAAGAGACGCCGACCGGTTGCGATAAAGTGTACTTCCCGGCAAAAAACACCGTGACAACCTGTCAGAATTGAACTGTGGAACAACTTTTGAAATCCCTGAGCGACCGGGGATTTTTTTATTCAACTCCCCCAATACGGACTAATTTATCTCAAAACTTACCAATATGGCAGAAGTACAGGAAAAAGGCACCATTTCTATTCACACGGAAAACATCTTCCCAATAATTAAGAAGTTTCTTTATTCGGACCATGAGATTTTTCTTCGGGAACTGGTGAGTAACGCAGTAGACGCAACTCAAAAATTAAAGAAACTGGCATCACTGGGCGAGTTCAACGGCGATATGGGTGATCTCAAAATCGTCGTAAGTTTTGATAAAGACAAAAAGACGATCACCGTTAGTGACCAGGGAATCGGAATGACTGGCGAGGAGATCAAAAAATACATCAACCAGATTGCATTTTCAGGAGCTGCCGAATTTGTGGAAAAGTTTAAAGATAAGACCGATGCGAAAGATATTATCGGAAAATTCGGCCTCGGTTTCTATTCTTCCTTTATGGTGGCTGAAAATGTTGAGATTGTTTCGAGGTCATTCAAGGCAACCGAAGACGAAGCAGCCAGATGGGTATGCGATGGTTCAACCGAATTTGAATTATCTCCCGCAACCAAGGCAACGCGTGGAACAGATGTTATTCTTCATATCAATGAAGACTCTCAGGAGTTCCTGGATGAATGGAAACTAAAAGGTATCCTGGAAAAATATTGTAAGTTCCTGCCTGTTGAAATCAAGTTCGGTACGAAAGAAGAACAGGTTGAAGATGGAGTGGATTCAGAAGGAAAAACCAAATATAAATCAGTCACTGTTGATCGGATAATCAACAACCCCTCACCCCTGTGGACAAAATCACCCGCAGAACTGAAAGATGAGGATTACCTGAGTTTCTACAAAGAGCTTTACCCATTCTCGGAAGACCCTCTTTTCTGGATTCATCTCAATGTAGATTATCCTTTTAATCTTACCGGAGTACTCTACTTTCCGAAGGTGAAGAATGACTTTGAGATACAAAAAAACAAAATCCAGCTTTACTCCCGCCAGGTATTCATTACCGACGAGGTTAAGGATGTAGTGCCTGATTTTCTTATGTTATTACACGGTGTGCTGGATTCACCGGATATTCCTCTGAACGTATCCCGCAGTTACCTGCAAAGTGATGCCAGTGTGAAAAAGATCAGTCAGCATATCACCAAAAAAGTAGCAGACAAACTTTCAGAATTATACAAGAAGGACCGCAAGGATTTTGAAAAGAAATGGGATGACGTTAACATTTTTGTGAAGTATGGAATTATCAGTGATGAAAAGTTCTATGACAGGGCCAAAGACTTTGCGTTACTGAAGAATGTGGATCGCGAATTTTACACGTTCGACGAGTATAAAGAAAAGGTTAGCGCCAACCAGACCGACAAAGACAAGAACATAGTCTACCTGTATGCTTCGGATGCAGGCAAACAAGACAGTTATATACAATCAGCGAAGGCTAAATCGTATGATATATTGCTGCTGGATGGAGTGCTCGATAATCACTTTATTAACACGCTCGAACAAAAACTTGAAAAGGTTCAGATTAAGCGTGTTGACAGTGAAACGGCTGATAAGCTTGTCGATAAAGATGAGAAACTGGAAAGTGTATTGAGTAAGGAAGAACAGGAGCAAGTGAAGGCTGTGTTTGAAAAAGCTATCGGAAATAAGAATATGATTGTTGCTGTGGAGTCCCTCTCGCCGACAGACTTGCCTGTAGTGATCACGATGAGCGAATTCATGAGGCGGATGAAGGACATGGCCAAATTGGGGGGCGGCGGCGGTTATTCTTTTATGGGCGCCATGCCGGATAGTTACAATGTTTCCGTTAATGGAAATCACACCATTGTGCAGAAGATAATTAAGACAGAAGGGGAAGAAGAGAAAGGGAAACTGGCAAAACAAGCTTATGATCTCGGTCTGCTGTCGCAGAATATGCTTACCGGAGTTGAATTGACAAATTTTATCAAGCGGAGTGTCGAGCTTGTCTCCTGAACACAACCCTGAAAACAGGTCAACCCTTCCGGATTTCGAAAACCCGGAAGGGTTTATTATTTTTACAATAACCCCTTATCAGGTGCGTTAAGACCAGTATGAAATCGCTACGGACAATATGTACGTTGGGCATGATTCTCTTCCCCCTTGTTTCCTGGTGCCAGGAGGAGGAACAGGAGCAGCGCTTTACCGTTGATACGCCGGTTAGCCTTGATTTTGAAAAGGAAGAGGAACCGGTTGCTTCGAAAAAGAAAAAAGTAAAAAAGAAAGTCTACTACGGAATCAAGACAAAAAAAGGATTCACCCGAAAAGGCGCCGGAGACAGGGTGACCTACGAACTTTTCTACTACCTTAAAAAATCCGAGAGGCCCCAAACTTTTGTAAGAGACATTTACTGGTATGATTTCACCAGAAGGGAAATCAGAAAGACGACTACCTTTGATCCGGCAAAAGGAGTTCTCCTTCATGGACCATACGAAAAAAGGCAAGGTCAGATGGTTCTGGAGAAGGGAATCTTTTATAAAGGAACACGTCACGGACGGTGGTTGAAATACAAAACCGATAGTACACTTGTCGACAAGGACCGATACTATCAAGGCTGGCCAAAAGAATCAATGGTCAGTTACTACGATCCCCACGAGCGGAAGAGGATGAAGGAAATGACGCCCATTGAGTATGGCGAGAAAGAAGGCTACTACTATTTCTTCCATGAAAACGGTCAGGTTGCTGTTCAAGGTGAATACAAATGGGACGAGAGAGTGGGTGATTGGACAGAGTATTATTCAAATGGGAAACGCAAAAAGATAGTGTCGTATCCCAAGGAACCATTCGATGAAAAGGTAAGGCCATACATAAAATCAGAATGGAACGATAAAGGCAAAGAGATTTACAGGAACAATAAAATGGCCGCAAACTGAATTTTTTTATCTGTTGAATGATCCCAAACCTGCCGGTATTTCTCCTAAGAATTCTCCCCTACAAATTAACGGCATGAGTATACCGGACAAACAGGATATTGAACAGGCTCACGAGCGAATACGGTCATACGTTCACCGGACACCGGTATTAACATCTTCCGGGATTAATGAAACTTCCGGCTGTGAATTATTCTTTAAGTGCGAGAACTTCCAAAAGATTGGTGCTTTCAAAGCGAGGGGCGCCATGAATGCCATTCTCTATCTTTCGGCCAATGAACTTACCGGGGGTGTAGCCACCCATTCGTCCGGTAATCACGCCCAGGCAGTTGCACGCGCAGCAAAGATTATGGGAGTTAAATCATATATAGTAATGCCCGAAAATGCTCCGGAAATAAAAAAGCGCGGGGTACTGGCATATGGAGGTGAAATATTCAGCTGTGAAGCAACTCTCGCTTCCCGCGAGGCCACGCTCGCCGCCGTGATCGAGAAGACCGGAGCAACGGAGATCCATCCCTTCAACAATTATGCAGTCATCGCAGGTCAGGGGACGGCAGCCAAAGAATTGTTCGAGGAAGTACCCGATCTCGACATTGTCGTGGCCCCTGTGGGGGGTGGTGGCTTATTGAGTGGTACCGCATTAGCCATGAATTTCTTTTCTCCACATACCGTTGTCATCGCAGCAGAACCGGCCGGGGCCGACGACGCATACAGGTCTCTGAAAAGCGGCAAACTTGAAACATCGCAGGCTAATTCCATCGCGGATGGACTCTTAACTTCCCTTGGAAATAAAACATTCCCCATCATTCAGAAATATGTAAAGGAAGTTATTACGGTAACAGATGCCGAAATTGTATCTGCCATGCGGATGATCTGGGAGCGGATGAAAATTATTGTTGAACCATCGTGTGCTGTTCCTCTTGCCGCGGTACTGAAGTCAGGAGAGAAATTTGCAGGGAAAAAAGTCGGAATAATCCTTTCCGGAGGAAATGTTGATTTGGAGAGGGCTCTTAAATTATTCTCCTCTTAAATAGAATCGCTTCACCCGATTCTATTAATTATTCCTCTTGAACTGATCGAATTTTGAGTCTGCCGGCTTTTTTGGAAAGGAATTGTTTCTCATCTCGACATCCGCAAGTTCGAAGTTCGGATCAAGCAGAATATTTACAACCTCTCTGTCCTTTATAAAGACTTTAGTGAATTCAACTTCGTTCACCCTCCAGATTTCCGCGGGGATTCTTTCGATTTCCTTTGACCCATCCTTGTACGTCCATTCTATTACCAGCGGGGTTACCAACCCTCCCACATTCTTGAATTTAATCTGGTAAATATTCTTACCAGTGAGCTTCTGGCGTATCGCATTATCATCTCCACGACTTCTGAATTCCGTATACACTGACTCCGGCGTATTCGACAATGTAAATGATTCAGGGCCACCACTGAAATCACCCGCACTGCTGTTTCGTTTCCCGGATGCCAGGTCACCCTTCGTGACTTTTATGTTTTTCTTTTCAGGGTCAGTCTGTTCTGAACTCAACTTATACCATTTCACTTCCTCCATGTTGACATCCACGTGATCATTCGTGTAGAACCAGCCCCTCCAAAACCAATCAAGGTCGACAGCTGATGCGTCCTCCATGGTCCGGAAAAAATCCGCCGGCCCAGGATGCTTGAATGCCCAACGTTCAGCATATTCCTTGAAAGCCTTGTCAAACAACTCGGGTCCCATCACGGTTTCTCGAAGGACAGTTAATGCAGCCGACGGCTTTGTATAGGCGTTAGCGCCAAATTCTGATCTTCTGATATTATCAGACATTGACATAATAGGTCGCATCTGGCTTTTGTCTCCACGCATAAAGGGTACAATTCCCTTTGGTGTACCATGTGTCCCGTACAATTCCGGATAACGGAGTCTAACCGTTTCCTTTTCCAGAAACGTATTCAACCCTTCGTCCATCCATGACCATTGACGTTCATCCGAATTTACGATCATTGGAAAAAAGTTGTGCCCTACCTCGTGAACAACAACCTGAACCAGGCCATACAACGTCTGCCTTGAATACTTTCCTTCTTTGTTTGGGCGTTCCCCATTAAAACAGATCATCGGATATTCCATTCCCTGTTCGGCAGAGTGCACAGAATATGCTACCGGATAGGGATATTCAAACGTTCTTTCCGAATAAAGTTCAAGCGCATTCTTGATCGCTTTCGTGGACTCCCTCTCCCACAGCGGATTTCCCTCCTTCGGGTAAAGCGACTGGGCGAGCGGTGTCTTGCTACCAACTTTCACAGCTTGCGCATCCCAAATAAATTTTCGTGAGCTGGCAAAGGCAAAGTCCCGCACATTCTCAGCATAGAATTCCCATGTGCTTTTTTTGGCGGACTTGACCTTCTCCTTTTTTGTGGCTTCCTCCTGAGTCACAATGAATACAGGATTGTCAAAAGTTTTCTTTGCCTTTTCAAATCGATCGATCTGGTCCCTGGTCAAAACCTCCTTTGGATTTTGAATCGTACCAGTAGCCCCAACGATATGATCAGCAGGCACTGTGATACGCACACTGTAGTTCCCGAATACCAACGCAAACTCTCCCTGTCCCAGGAATTGTTTGTTTTGCCATCCTTCATAGTCATCGTAAACGCACATGCGTGGAAACCATTGCGCAAATGTGTAAACGTAATTCCCATCTTCCGGAAAATACTCATACCCACCACGACCATCATATAGCTGGCGGTCGGACTCACGGTAACTCCACTCAACAGAAAAAGTGAATTTTTCGCCGGTTTTTAAAGGCGCCGGGAGGTCAACCCGCATCATGGTATTGTTTATGATATACGGAAGATTTTTGCCATTGGCATCTTTTACAGATTTGATTGTATAGCCTCCCTGATAATCGGAAATAGTCACCCCAGAGGAGGTATGAAAAAATGCCGCCGGGATGGAGTCCCTGATTTCTCCGGTTGCACTCTGATTGGTCATGCTTTGGGCCGCGAAAAGATTCTGATCCAGCTGAAGCCAAAGAAAGGTTAGCCCATCAGGCGAATTGTTGTAGTATGTGATTTTCTCAGACCCTGTAAGCATCTGAGTATTGTCATCTAATTCGGCATTAATAACATAATCTGCCCTTTGTTGCCAATAATTTTGGCCTGGCGCGCCGGATCCCGTGCGATATGAGTTTGGCGTGGGTAGAATTTCACCCAACTGCTCAAATTTTCCTTTCCATGCCTGGCTTTGTGCCTCAACGTTGAACAATAACCCAACGAATAAAAAAAATGCCTTAATTCTGAACATGCTAGCTATCCGGTTACTCTTTTTAATAACAAAGAGTAAAAGTGCTGAAAAATCCTTCACTACAAAAAGGAATTCTGGTCAAAAAGTTATCAGGGTAAGGAAAACCGGGTTTGTTTCCGGTGTCGTTGATTATTTGGATTTCTTCTTAAACTCTTCAAATTTTGTGGTGGATTCCTTGGGCTTCGGAAATACATTGTTCTGCGTATCAATGTCCGTTATTTGCTGGTTGGGATCAAGTACTACCCTGGCGACTTCTTTTTGCTTCACAAACACTTTCGTAATCTTGTTCTCATTCACTCTCCAGATCTCGGCAGGAATTCGGGTTACCTCCTTCGTGCCATCCGTATAGGTCCATTCAATTATAACAGGCATAACAAGGCCCCCTTTATTTGAAAGGGTAACTTCATAAATGTTCTTGTCCTTCAGCTGTTGTATTATTGCTCCGTCATCTATGCGACTATAGAATTCACCATTAAGGCGAGGATCTGTGGCGGTAAGACTAAATGGTTCGGGTCCTCCACTGAAATCAGCTGGTATCGTCCCTGCTGATTTGTTTGCGAGGTCTCCTTTTGTTACAGTCAGATTCTTCTTCTCAGGATCAGCCTCAGATTTTCGCATCCTGAACCACCGTACCTGGTCAATGGATTGGTTACATACGTCGGTTGTATAGAACCATCCCTTCCAAAACCAATCCAAATCAACAGCAGACGCATCTTCCATCGTACGGAAGAAATCTGCTGGCTTAGGGTGCTTAAAAGCCCAGCGCTGCGCATATTCTTTGAAAGCTTTGTCAAAAAGCTCAGGTCCCATGATGGTTTCGCGAAGCATATAAAGACCCGTTGCAGCCTTTCCATACTGTTCATTGCCAAACTCGATTACCTGCTCGGAATTGGTCATGAGCGGACGCTTTGTGCCAGGATCACCTTTCAAATAAGGCACTAACTCACTGGGTATACCACGTGACCACTTGATGTCAGGGTAGTGTTCCAATTCTGTCATCAATTGAACAAAGCTGTTGATCCCCTCATCCATCCAGGTCGACTGACGCTCATCGTTGTTGATAATCATGGGGAAAAAATTATGCCCAACCTCATGCACAATTACACCTATCATTCCCTGTCGTGTCCGCGCACTATAACTACCATCCTTATTTGGACGTCCATAATTAAAGCAGATCATCGGATACTCCATACCGATGCTTGCGGTATGTACAGAGATAGCAACCGGATAAGGATAGTCAATCGTGTACTTGGAATAAACTTCAAGTGTGTTCTTTACGGCCTTGGTAGATTCCTTTTCCCAAAGTGGATTTCCTTCCTTTGGATAGTAGGACATTGCCAAGGGAACTTTGTTTCCGATTTTTACAGCCTGCGCGTCCCATATGAACTTGCGGGAACTGGCAAACGCAAAATCGCGGACATTTTCAGCATGAAATTCCCATGTTTTCTTTTCTGTCGATTTTGTTTTCTCGCGTTGAACTGCCTCCGCTTGGGTGACAATAATCACCGGTTTGTCATACGACGTTTTTGCAGCCTGAAATCGTTCAAGTTCGGCTTTTGATAATACAGCGATAGGGTTTTGTAATGTACCGGTGGCACCGACCATGTGATCAGCAGGCACTGTAATCTTAACCTTGTAGTCACCAAATGGAAGTGTAAACTCTCCCTGCCCCAGGAACTGCTTGTTCTGCCATCCTTCATAGTCATCATATACACACATACGCGGGAAAAACTGTGCAATGGTGTAGACGTAGTTTCCGTCTTCCGGGAAAAATTCCATTCCACTTCGCTGACGGAAGATGTTTCTGTCTACGATATTGAAGGACCACTCCACACCAAATGAATACTTTTCTCCCGGACGAAGCGGCTGTGGTAAGTCCACACGCATCATGGTGTTGTTAATAAAATAAGGCAGCGATTTCCCGGAAACCTCCGTCACACTTTTAATTACAAATCCGGCCTTAAAATCAGATACTTTATCAGCAAAAGTTTTGGCAGCTGCAGAATCGCGTATGGCATCAGTTGTGGTTGACGCCAATGTATTATCATCGGAAAGAATATTCTGGTCCAGCTGCAACCAAAGGTATTTCAATATATCGGGAGAGTTGTTCGTATAGGTAATGGTCTCTTTGCCAACGATACTTTGATTTGCGTCGTTCAATTCAACACTAATAGTGTAATCAGCTTTTTGTTGCCAGTATTTAGGGCCGGGTGAACCTGCGCCGGTCCGGTATTCATTAGGGGTAGGAAGCGTTTGATCCAGTTGTTCAAATTTCCCCTGCCAGGCGGGAGTCTGACCGGCAGCTAAATTTGCAATCGCTGAGGTTATGATAATGATTAAGAAGATACGAATATAATGTCGCATACAAATTGTGTTGTTAGTTAATCAATCCAATACATGTTATCCTTCATCAGGACAAGTGAAATCCCGGCTATTCCAGAGGATATAACCATTTTCCAATCTCTTCGGTTCAGGCCAAATAAGTCAACCAGGACAAAAGCGGTAGACATAAAAAGAAGAACAATAATAATCTGCCCGAACTCCAGGCCCAGATTAAAAGCCAGAAGTTGTGTAACAATACCCTGATCTTTACCCAACAGGGTTTTCAGGTAATTTGAAAATCCAAGACCATGAATCAATCCAAAAAAAGTGGCAAATACGTAGTTCATTTGCATGGGGCTGTCCGAGATATTATTCTCATTTTTGAAAAGGTTTGACACAGCCGTAATAAAAATAGTCAGCGGAATCAGGAACTCAATCAGTTCAGCCTTTACAGATACAATGTTGAGTGTTGATAAGGCCAGTGTGACAGAGTGTCCCACCGTAAAAGCAGTAACCAGGATCAGGATTTTTTTCCAGTCCCGGCTGATGTACAGGGCACATAACGCAATCACGAACAAAATATGATCATAGCCATTGGCGTAGTCCAGTATATGGTCCCTCCCAAGATCAAAATACAGATGAAATTCAGACATAGAGCCGACGGTTTTACTACAAAAGGCTGCAATTATAGCAGAATATTTTCATTAAAAACACCCTCAAACATCACGCCGACGCCTTTCCCGGATAGGCGGCCAAAACAATAGAATTAATAATCCTACTTTGTCACCTTTTCTGTTAATGATTATTATGATAATGATTGTACGATTCGTAATCCGTCACATGCACGGTCAAACTTCCAGCATGTTTCATCGGTGCCTCATCGCCAGCTGGCGGACCGGGAGTGGGGCGATGAAATGAGACCAAACAAAGTTCGGATGAACTGTCCTATTAAATTAAGATAAGGAATGTTTCAGCAGATATTGTAAGATGACAAAGTAGAAATAACAGTATTGTATAATTCTTTTCGGTATTATTCTTGAATAAGATAATATTTGCAAATCAACCCATCGTATGCCATTTCTTTCGTTTTCATTTCCACTTGCTTTCTTCCTGGTAACCTGGTTACATCCGTTGCACGTGTCTGTTACGGAAATTGAAATGAATGACGCTGAAAAACGTCTTCAAATTATGATGCGGGTCTTTATGGACGATCTTGAAGTTACCCTTCGGAAAGAATTCAGATACCCGGAACTTGATATTTTAGATCCCAAAGAGGCTACCTTGAATCAAATGATGGGCGCTTATCTAAGTTCGCATTTCAAAATCAGTCTGGACAACAAACCACAGACGATAAAATATCTGGGACATGAACAGGAAGGTGACGCTTTTATTTTCTTTATTGAAGTAGCGAATGTTAAGAAGTGGAAAACTATACAAGTACAGAACGACATCATTATGGACGTCTATCACGACCAATCCAATCTTGTCCATGTAACGGTTAAGGAGACTGTGCGCAGCCTCAGACTTACCCGGAATATACCCGTAGACAAGCTGACCTTCGACATTAAATAACCAGGCTCCATACATCCCCGAATTTCAGCGAGAAAGAGGCTTTTTGTCACCACCAAAATATGCCATCTTCACGCAAAATTTCCGTCCCCATGAAGAAAGTACATGTTGCCCTTCTGTTTATTCTGTCTGTGTTGGCGTCCTGCAATTCAGAAAAGGAAGAATGTGCATTTATTCCGGAAACATCCGGCATTGCTATTAACCTGAAGTTTGAGGCGCTGCAGGATTCTTTTGTAAATGCCGGCTCTAAAAACGAATTGGTAGCCTTGTTAACGCGATACCCTGTAATTCGCGATGAGATTTTCAGGAGAGCTGAATATCCTTCTGACACCATTTTTGTTGATGAGCTTTATTCCCGGTTATCCAACCCACATCTCGATACTTTACTTGATGAAACAAGCCGTGTTTTCGGAAACCTTGAGGGATTACAAAGTGAATTTGAAGAAGCATTTAAAAACCTGAAGTATTATTATCCCGATTTTAGCCCACCGAAAATTCAGACTGTCGTTTCGGGTCTCGATACTGACTTGTTTGTGTCGGATTCGTTGATCATTGTAAGCCTTGATTTTTACCTTGGCGAAGGGGCAAAATACAGACCTAAAATGTATGACTACCTGCTTCGGAAGTATGATGCGAATGACATCGTGCCCTCCTGCCTGCTGATTTATGGCATTAGTGAACGATTTAATAAGAATGATCTGGCAGATCAGACCGTGTTAGCCGACATGATTACGTATGGGAAATCCTTCCGTTTTGCCAAGCAGATGTTGCCGTGCGTTCCTGACAGTGTTTTTATCTGGTATACCCCCGAAGAAATTAAGGGCTCCCGTCAAAATGAGAATTTGATCTGGGCCAGGTTTATTGAAAGTCAGGTGTTGTACGCCACTAACCATAAAATAAAGCAAGACTACCTGGGTGAACGTCCGGTCACCATCCAGGTGGGCGAAAAATGTCCGGGGCGAATCGGCCAATGGATTGGCTGGCAGATAGTCAATAAATACGCGGAAAGACATCCTCAACTGGGCCTACCCGCACTCATGCAGGAGGCGGATGCTCAGAAGATATTTAAGGAGTCTGCCTATAAACCAAAGAAGCGATAGCCTGAAGTGAAATGGTTCATTATCTTTGAAACTATATCAAAACCTAAATCTCTATATGCGTCAAAAAATTGTAGCCGGTAACTGGAAAATGAATAAATCCCTGGAAGAAGCAACTATACTTGCTTCCGAAGTAAAGGGAATGGTAGCCGATGAAGTAAAAGGCAACGTGAAAGTAATTCTATGCATACCATTCCCCTACCTCATTACGATAAACAATTTGTTAGGGAAAGACAATCGCATTTCCGTTTCGGCACAAAATTGCAGTGAGCACGAAGCAGGTGCGTATACCGGTGAAGTGTCTGCACCCATGCTTAAATCCATGGGAATTCCTTATGTCATTTTAGGACATAGCGAACGGCGGCAATATTTTGGTGAAGACGGCAGTCTGCTTGCCAAAAAAGTTGATGTGTCATTAAAGCATCAGTTAACACCCATTTTCTGCTGCGGAGAACCGCTTGAAGTGAGAGAAAAAGGGGGCCATGAAGTTTTGATAAAGAAGCAGGTGGAAGAAAGCCTGTTTCATTTAGATGAATCCTCTATACAAAAGGTAGTTATTGCCTATGAGCCTGTTTGGGCGATTGGAACGGGCAAGACAGCTACATCACAGCAGGCGCAGGATATGCACGCCGTGATTCGCACACACCTTGCGTCGAAATATGGTGCGTCTGTTGCAGATTCCATTTCTATTCTATACGGAGGCAGTGTCAATTCGGCAAATGCGAAAGAACTTTTTGCGTGTCCGGATGTCGACGGAGGATTGGTTGGCGGTGCTTCATTAAAATCCAGAGAATTCACAGAGATAATAAAATCAATTTAGAATTGCGCCTTGTCGTTATCGTTGCGTTCATCAAATTGATTTCGCTGTTTTCTTAACCCAATATTTCTTTGCTATGTTTTACACCCGCCTCAAGGTAATCTGCAGCACAGAAATTTCGGAAATCCTCATGGCCGAAGTCGGTGAACTTGGATTTGACAGTTTCCTTGAAACGGACAATGGTTTTGAAGCCTACGTTGAAGGAGAAAATTACGACAAGACCCATCTGATTGTCATCAGGGAAAAATACCAACAGGCAGGTGCTGTTTTTTATCAGGACCGGATTGAAAAGCAAAATTGGAATGAAGAGTGGGAGAAAAGCTACGAGCCCATAATTGTTGACGATAAATGCCTGATTCGGGCCGAGTTTCATTCCATCGAAAAGAAATATCCCTACGAGCTCATCATCACTCCCAAGATGTCGTTCGGCACAGGACACCATCAGACAACTTACCTGATGGTAAAAAGTCAGATGGATATCGATCACCGTAACAAAAGGGTGATGGATGCTGGTTGCGGCACGGCAATACTCTCCGTTCTGGCTTCCAAATTAGGTGCAAAAGAAGTCGAAGCCTTTGATATAGACGAGTGGAGCGTCAGCAACGGAAATGAAAACATTGAAGTAAACCAGTGCGCAAACATCCATCATCAGCAAGGTAAACTCAGTGAACTGAAGTTCACCGGTAAGTTCGATATCATCCTGGCGAATATCAATAAAAATGTGTTACTGGATGAGATCAAACTTTACCAGGAGTACCTGGTACCTGATGGGCTACTTCTGCTCAGCGGTTTTTATATGGAGGACATTCCGGACTTATTACAGGAAGCAAGTCAGTATAAATTAGTTGAACTCAGGCGTGATGAGCGAGAGAACTGGTCCTCTTTGCTATTGTTGAAAAAATAATTCCCTTTTCCACTGAGCCGGAACAGAACGCCCTGTCAACTTGTTGTTTTCTGATTTTGTACGAATATGGTAGATTCGATATCTTGGCCAACAATCTATATACAGTTTTTTTCAGACGTAGCACTTTCAACCATTTAGAAATATGAATATCGCGATGTTAGGTTCGGGTTTTATCGGTCGGTTCTATGCAAATTCTCTGCAGGGTTACAGAAGTAAGGATAAAGTCGTAAGTATCTATTCCCGCAATGAAGAAAGTGCCCGGAAGTTTGCCGATGATTATTCTGTTGGCTTTGCCACTGCGAATATGGAAGCAGCTATTGATAGGCCTGAAGTTGACGTGGTGTGTATAGCCCTTCCGAATAATCTGCACGAAGAAGCGGTCATGTTATGTTGCAAGCACAAAAAAGCCGTGATCACCACGAAACCTCTAGGTCGGAATGGTGCCGAGGCCATGCGTATGCTGATCGCTGTGGAAAAGGCCGGTATTTTTAATGGGTATCTGGAGGATTTGGTCTATACACCAAAGTTTATAAAAGCCCACGAAAGTGTTAGCAACGGTGCATTGGGTCGGGTACTCTGGGCAAAATCACGCGAAACACACCCCGGACCACATAGCAATTGGTTCTGGGACCTGGAGCAGGCAGGAGGAGGATGTATTCTTGATCTCGGTTGCCATTGTGTAGAGATTACCCGAAGCTACATTGGGAAAGATATTAAGCCTGTCGAAGTTATGTGTTGGGCAGATACATTGGTGAAACCAATTGATGCAGAAGACAATGCCATAGGTCTTGTGAAATATGAAAATGGAGCTATCGGTCAGTTTGAAGTAAGCTGGACGTTTCGGGGCGGACTTGACTTGCGCGACGAAGTAATGGGAACAGAAGGAACGATTTGGATAAACAGCTTTCTTCGCACTGGTTTTGAAATGTTTACAACTGGCAAGAGCACTGAATATCTTGCCGAGAAAGCTGAAAGTAACTCCGGATGGTTGTTCCCGGTTGGTGATGAGTTAAATGAATTGGGCTATAATCACATGTTTATGGACATGTTCAATTCGATGGAAAAAGGTACCTCCCCCAAAGAAACATTTTATGATGGTTACGTGGTCAATGCTGTACTGGATGCCGCGTACAAGTCGGCGACAACGAAGATGTGGGAGCCAGTGAACCTGGAGGTATGGAGGGGAAAGACCGGCTTATCCAAAGATCAACACCTGCAGGAGTTTGATTCCGACCACTACCTGATTAAGGAGGAGGTCACCCATTACGGCGCGAAAAAACTGATTCTTAAAAACAAAAGCACAGGAAAAATATTTGAGAAAGAAGTCCGGTAACCAACGGCCATCAATACAGTCACACCTGCGTCTGGAATATTTCTATAAATTTCTCACTCAGAATCAATCTGGAGTATTTGGATTCAGCAAGCCTGCGGCTTGATTGCTGACACTTTTTTAACGGTTCGGAAGAGTTTATATAGAAGCTCAACTTTTGCACAAAATCGCCGGGATGTGCCGGATCCACATAAATTCCGCAGGCTTCAGTTTCGATCTCCTTTTTAATCCAACCGCCGAAATTGATTATGATAAGCTTCCCTGACGCCAGCCCATCAAAATATTTATTGGGTGAACCTGTTTCAAGGATTGGAACAGGCAAATAGCTAATAAATATTGCATCGGTTACATTCATTACTTCCCGTACACCCTCACGGTTTTGAAAAGGGACAAACGTAACGTTATTTAATCCATAGGCCCCAGCCATCGCATGAAGCTCGGCCAGCCTGGCTCCTTCTCCGCAAAGAAGAAAATGTACAGGAAGTTCTGCCTGCTGGCAGGCTCTGGCACAGTCGATAAAATACTCCAATCCGTTAGCGAAGCCGACCGCCCCGATATAGGAAATCACAAATTTATCTTCCACTCCAAATCTTTTCTGCAGTATGCCATTCTTCTCTTCGGGTTTATAAAACCCGGTGTCTGCCATATTTGGAATAAGATGCGTAGAAACACCCGGCACCTTCTTCAAAATGCCCGATTGAATAGGTCCCGAAAGGGCGACCACTGAATGGGCGCCTTTGTAAATTGAGCTTTCAAGTTTATACAGAAAGTATTTGAAAAAGATATTGCGGATAAACCCCAGCTGAATCGGTGCATCAGGCCAAAGATCGCCCACCTCAAAAATGTAGGGGACTTTGTAACGGAACTTAATAAACTTAGCTGCCAGACCAACGGTTAGTGGAACGGATATCGCATAGCAGACTTTGATTGCCTTCAATTCTCCCGCTAATCGCGAAGCTCCCCACACATAGCGCAAGAAAGAAAGGCTACGTTCCCAAAAACCAAATCGATTATCATAGGCTATAGGAAGATAATGTATCTCAATTCCTTCAAGGTCCACCTTCCGATAGGTTTTTTCACGTCCCGCTGTTATGACTACAGGTGACATCCCGGACTCAACAAGGGCTTTTGCCAGGTAAAATGACCGTAGCGGCCCTCCTTCACCGGGAGTATTAAAGTGTTGATGGAGAATGAGGACCTTCACGGTGCAAAGAAAACAATACTTCACTGATGGCCGTCCCCGGTCACTTTTTTTTTAGTCTGATCACAACTGGACTCCCTCATTAGTTTTCATATTGTCTTCAAGACCCGAAAACGACCTGAATTAACTGGAATATGACCATTGATCAACAATGAATATGCCCTCAAGGGGTATAGATTTTATTAATCACTTTTGATTTGTAGTTTACTGGCAAATAGAAACGACCATGAATAAGAAAATCGGCGCATCACTCATTCTCCTGATGTCACTTAGTACCTGCTTTGCACAAACCAAACTTTTCAACGGTAAGGACCTTAAGGGATGGAAAATACATGGAACGGAAAAATGGTATGTTGAGAAGGGTGAGCTTATTTGCGAAAGCGGCCCAGACAAACAATATGGCTACCTGGTTTCTGATCGCGAATTCAAGGATTTTGAACTTACGGTAAAATTTAAACAAGAGTCCAATGGAAACAGCGGTGTCTTTTTCCATTGCTCGATCGAAGGCACGAAAATAAGCGGCTGGCAGGCTGAAGTTGCTCCCCTGAATAACAGCACGGGAGGTGTTTATGAGTCTTATGGAAGGGGATGGCTGATAAAGCCCGATCCCGCTAACGAAAAATTTCTGGTAGAAGGAGACTGGAACACGATGGTTGTCAGGATGGTTGGCAATGAAGTTACTACCTGGTTAAACGGTCACCAGATGATACAGCTTAAGGATGAAAAAATTGGATCAGCAACGGGCAAGATTGCCCTTCAAATACACGATGGTGGCGGCGTAAAAGTACGTTGGCGCCAGGTTGAAATAAAGGAATTATAGAACCTGTTCAAATACACAGGTTCTTACCCGGGTCACGACCGTCTTCCAACTCGATTTTTTGCGTAGCTCAGAATATTGAGTACGGTGATGGAAGATGGTTCCAGCTGGGATGCATCCATGCTACTCTTCATAGAGCATAGCTCAGCGTATTGGGCTTGCAACTCACTGTCGCAGATCAAGGCATTATCAATCTCCCTCGTCTCCTTCTCCGTAGTCTCGTGGTATAAATACCTGATCAAGTCCGTTTGAGTAAAAGTTTTTATCATAGGCTCTGTGTTTCACCATTCGCTTACGCAGATTGATCAGCGCATACCGCATTCTACCCAACGCTGTATTGATACTCACCCCCGTACGTTCCGCAATCTCCTGAAAACTCATCTGGAGGTAGTGTCTCATGATCAATACCTGCTTCTGCTCTACCGGCAATTCCTTGATGTAGGCCCTGAGTTTTGTTCTTGTATCTCTAAAAATCTGCTTATCCTCAACTGATTCTTCTGCAAATTCCATTGAATTGAAGAGTCTGCTCCCATCTTCCAGCACAATCTCCGGATAGCGCTTGTTCTTCCTGAAATTGTCAATGGCCAGATTATGAGCAATTCGGCTAATCCATGGCAAAAACTTTCCTTCCTCATTATACCTGCCACCACGGATGGTGTTTATGGCTTTAATGAAGGTTTCCTGCAATAGATCCTCAGCCGTAAATCTGTCTTTCACGATCAGATAAATTGCTGTATAAACTCTGGATTTGTGTCGGTTTAAGAGCATTTCGAAAGCTTCTTGGTTACCGTTCTGATAGAGCGACACTAGTTGGCTGTCACTTAATCTGCTGTCAATCATTCTGTCTCACATTTAGGTAACGTAGATGTCTCTGTCGATATTGTTGGGGTTAGTTGAACAAAATGGTTTGAAAAGATAGAAAGATTTTGAAAAAGAGCAAAAAATTTTGAAAAATATCTTGCCTCTCATATAATTTCTTCAGCTATTTGCTCGCTAAATTCTCGTTCTACTATAGTATGGCAATCAGTAAGAAAAAAGTAATCAAAAGTCTGGAAAATCTTTCTGGAGATTTGCTCGAACTCGTTCACAATCAATACCCAAACGGGTATGAGAGCAATATTACCCGAATTACTAACGCAAAGCGCGAGCCAATTTTTGTATTCCCGTTGGAAACCGAGGATGCAACGTATCTGGTTAAAGTTCCCGTTACGAAGAACAGCGATGGCGAATACGATGTTGAAGCGAAACCTGATACTGAGTTTGATAAAGCAGACGACGGACTTGATTCCGGGGATGGTTTTGAAAGCGCCGGGAGTGACAGCGATGATGACGCTGACTTTGATGAGGACGGCGGTGGAGCCAGAAAAGGGCGTGAAGCGAGTTATGATCCTGATTTTGACAATTAATTAGATTATATTTTCATAAACATGAACACCATCTCTTCCGATGGTGTTTTTTGTTTCTCCTGTCCGTCGGAGAAGAATTTTTTTTCTTACCCATGAACGTACTTATTTTTCGCCAGGCCGCATTAGTCAACCCTTTATCGGGATCATTCATTTACTTTGATGTAACGATTATCCAAAAACCGTGAGCAAAACCCAACTTCTTCCCACCAATTCTTCTATTGACGAACTTAGCCCAAAGGATTTTATAATTATTAAGCGTGCACGGGTCAATAATCTCAAGAATCTGAGTGTTGCTATTCCGCGAAACAAGTTGGTTGTTATCACCGGGCTTTCGGGTTCCGGAAAATCCTCTCTGGCTTTTGATACCCTATTTGCAGAGGGTCAGCGAATGTATGTGGAAAGTCTGAGTTCCTATGCCCGTCAATTCCTGGGCAGGATGGAAAAGCCCGAAGTCGACTATATAAAAGGTGTCTCCCCGGCGATCGCTATTGAACAAAAGGTAAATACCAGAAACCCGCGTTCAACAGTCGGAACCACCACAGAGATCTACGACTACCTGAAGTTGTTGTTTGCACGGATCGGAAAAACGGTTTCTCCTGTAAGCGGAAAAGAGGTTAAAAGAGACACGGTTACCTCCGTCGTTGATGCTATTAATAAACTCCCGCTACAAACGAGGGTAATGATAGCCTGTCCCTTGCACATCAACAAGGGAAGAAAAATTGTCGATGAACTAAACCTATTGTTGAGTAAGGGCTTCGCCCGAATTCTGATTAATGGGGAAGTGCAGTTCATTGAAGAGATATTGAGTGCGGCGAATGAACCGGGACGCAAAAAAAAATCTCCAAAAGTTGAAGAAGAATTTGAGGTCCTGATCGACCGTACGGCAGTTAACCCTGAAGACGAGGACACGACATTTCGGATTTCTGATTCCGTACAGACCGCCTTTTTTGAAGGAGAAGGTGATTGTACAGTTTATGCAGAAGGCCACCCCAAACAACATTTTTCCGATCGCTTTGAGCTGGATGGGATGACGTTCACCGAACCCTCCATCAATTTCTTCAGCTTTAACAACCCTTTTGGGGCGTGCCAGACCTGTGAGGGATTCGGAAAAGTTCTTGGCATTGATGAGGATCTGGTGATTCCGGATAAATCACTTTCCGTTTACGAAGGGGCAGTTGCCCCGTGGCGAAGTGAAACGATGGGTGAATTTCAAAAGCCGCTATTGAAAAACGGAATCAAGTTTGACTTTCCGATACACCGGCCTTATAATGAGCTGAACAAACAGCAACAGGAATTATTGTGGAATGGGAATGCCTACTTTGATGGCATCCATGCCTTTTTCAAATACCTTGAATCAAAGACACACAAAATTCAATATCGCGTATTGCTCTCGCGCTATAGGGGAAGAACTACCTGTCCCGACTGCAAGGGCTCGAGGCTAAGGAAGGATGCCCAGTATGTACATATTGCAGGGCATTCAATAACCGACCTCGTATTGATGCCTATTGAAGACCTGCTCTTATTTTTTGAGCGAATAAAACTGCCTGCATACGATAAAAAGATTTCGGACCGCATACTAACTGAAATCTATTCGCGACTGGAATACATGGGCAAAGTGGGACTAGGTTATTTAAACCTGAATCGGCTTACGTCAACGCTTTCCGGGGGGGAGTATCAGCGGATAAAACTTGCTACCTCACTGGGAAGTGCGTTGGTTGGTTCCATGTACGTTCTTGACGAGCCCAGCATCGGCCTTCATCCCAAGGATACCGATCGGATGGTAAGCGTATTAAAATCACTTCGTGACCTGGGCAATACCGTAATCGTGGTTGAGCATGAGGAGGAAATTATGCGCGCTTCGGATCAGATCATCGATATCGGGCCAGATGCCGGTAGTCATGGTGGAGAACTGGTATTCCAGGGCTCAGTGTCTGAGATCAATGGTAAGATAAAATCCCACACGACTGATTACTTAAGTGGAAGAGAAGAAATCCCAATTCCTGTTTCCAGAAGAAAGTGGAAAGACTCTATCACCGTGTGTGGCGCGAGAGAACACAATTTAAAAAATATCACTGTAAAATTTCCGCTCGGCGTAATGACCGTAATTACTGGGGTAAGCGGATCCGGAAAGTCAACTCTCGTCAAAAAGATACTGTACCCGGCAGTGGGAAGACTTAGTGGATCCGTCTCTGAGACTCCCGGGAAGTATGATAAACTGGAGGGTGATTTTGCCAAGATAACCCAGGTGGAGTTTGTTGATCAGAATCCCATAGGTAAATCTTCACGGTCTAATCCAATAAGTTATGTAAAGGCATATGACGCCATCCGGCAACTATATTCTGAAGTCCCGGTTTCAAAGCAACGCGGGTACAAGCCATCCCATTTCTCTTTCAATGTAGAAGGTGGTCGATGTGAAACTTGTCAGGGAGAAGGTGAGATCAAAGTAGAAATGCAGTTTATGGCGGATATTTATTTGAAGTGTGAAAGCTGTCATGGAAAACGATTCAAGCAGGAGGTTCTGGAGGTTGAACACCACGGGAAAAACATTGCTGACATTTTGAACATGACGGTTGAGGAGGGTCTTGAGTTCTTCAGAGACAAAAAGAGCATTTATGATAAAATCCTTCCATTGAATGATGTCGGCCTCGGTTATGTCAAGCTGGGACAGTCATCGAATTCCCTCAGTGGTGGCGAGGCACAGCGCGTGAAACTCGCCTCTTTCCTGGGAAAAAATTCTGTCGATGGAAATATCCTGTTCATCTTTGACGAGCCTACCACCGGGCTTCATTTTCACGACATCTCTAAGCTCCTGAAAGCGGTTAATGCGCTTGTTGATGAAGGCCACTCGGTAATCATTATTGAACATAACCTGGAAGTTATTAAATGCGCCGACTGGATTATTGACCTTGGCCCTGAGGGAGGGGAAAAGAAAGGGGGAACAATTGTTTTTGAAGGAACCCCTGAGGAAATGGTAAGGAAATCTAAGAGCTACACGGCTGACTTCCTGAAGAAGAAAATAATTCTTCGCTGAGCTTCATCACGTCTGTCGCACAATCAACGCTTCAGTGAATTCTTCTAATACTCTCTTATTATCCTCTTTACACGTGAGTGTTTTCAGATTGTTGAATCCTTTAGTAAAGTATTGATCTATTTTTTTTTCTGCCAGAACAGGAATCCCCAACGAATCATAAATGGCTTTTACGGCTTCAACTTTTTCCTGTTTCCTGAATTTCTTCTCACCGAGCCAATAGTCCAGTTCACGCCTTTGTTTTCCCTTTGCTTTTTCCAATGCGTGGATCAACAAGAACGTTTTTTTGTTGGCAATTATATCACCACCAACCAGCTTGCCAAATTTCGAGGGATCACCATAGGCGTCTAATAAATCATCTTTCAGCTGAAAGCCTATTCCAATACTCGTCCCGAACTCACGAAGTGCAATACAGTCCTCATCCGGTGCATCAGCCAATATTGCTCCTAATTCCAGGCTAAAACCCAGAAGGACCGCGGTCTTTAGCCTGATCATCTTTATATACTGCGCCTCCGTTACGGTCTTTTCTTTTTCAAATTCCATGTCCCATTGCTGGCCTTCACAAACCTCTGCCGCACATTTGTTAAAAGCATGCAGAACCCGCTTTAGTTTGCTGGCTTCCAGGGTAAGAAACATATCATATACCTTAACCAGCATCACATCACCCGACAGGATGGCTGTGTTGACATTCCATTTTTCATGAACTGTCTGCTTGCCCCTTCGCAGTGGCGCATTATCCATAATATCATCATGCATCAGGGTGAAATTGTGGAACGCCTCGACAGCAACCGCATATGGCACAATGCGCTTCACCCCATCATTGTAAAGCCCGAATGAAAGTAAGGTAAGCATCGGCCTCAGTCGCTTGCCGCCAAGACCCATGAGGTAGCGGATGGGTTCATAGAGCGAGGCAGGGTTTTTGCCGTATTTTTTTTTACCTGTTTCCTGTTCAATCCAGTTCTGATACTGCGAAAGTGACGATGGCATAATAACTGATTTTAGTCTTCCGGATTGGTTGCGGTCGGCGCCAGGACCAGATCAATCATACGCTTATCAATATCCGTCTTCTTCACCTTGACCATAATTCTGTCGCCCAGTGTAAATACCTTCCTGTTCTTGCGGCCGGTGATGCGATAATTTTTCTCATCAAATTCATAAAAATCATCAGTCATATCAGCGAGACGAATCATTCCCTCACACTTTGTCTCAATGATCTCAACATAAATGCCCCACTCGGTCACCCCGGAAATCAGACCCTGATAGGGCTTCTTCTCCGCTGAAGCCATATATTCAACCTGCTTGTATTTAATGGATGCCCGTTCAGCATCGGCAGCCCGTTTTTCCCGCTCAGAGGAGTGTACGCACTTGTCCTCATACTCATTCTTGTTGAGATGTTTCCCTTCGTCCAGATAGTGCTGAAGCATACGATGGGCCATCATATCCGGATATCTTCGGATGGGTGATGTGAAGTGTGAGTAATGTTCAAACGCAAGGCCAAAGTGACCCTTTACGTCCGTAGAATACTTGGCCTTTGCCATCGTACGAATCGCGAGCTGCTCGAGAATGTTTTGTTCCGGTTTGCCTTCAATCTCACTCATCAATTTATTAAGCGAATTCGAAATAGTGGTTTCATCCACATTCATCTGATGTCCGAACTGTCTGGCGAAAACCGAAAAATTTTTAACTTTTTCCGGATCAGGAAGATCATGTATTCGATAAACGAAAGTATTCTTCTCTTTTCCTTTCCGCAGGTTATAAACAAATGTTGCCACCTGCTTGTTCGCCAGCAGCATAAATTCTTCAATCAATTTATGCGCATCCTTTCTGATCTTCGGAATAACCGCGAGTGGTTTCCCTTTTTCATCCAGCTTAAACTTTACTTCCGTTGTCTCAAAATTTACAGCCCCTTTCTTGAATCGTTCCTTTCTCAACCTTTTGGCGATGTCATTCAGTATTCGCAATTCCTCTGCTAGTTCTCCTATTCCCTTTTCCAGAATAACCTGCGCCTCTTCATAACTAAAACGAACATCGGAATGTATGATAGTCCGCCCAAACCACTCTTTCTTGATTTTGAGTTTATCATCAATTTCAAAAACGGCAGCAAAAGTCAGTTTGTCTTCGTGTGGACGAAGCGAACATAATTCATTAGACAATTTCTCCGGAAGCATAGGAATGGTCCGGTCTACCAGGTAAACGGAAGTTGCCCGGTTGAATGCCTCCTGATCCAGGATTGAGTTTGGCTTTACATAGTGCGTAACATCCGCGATATGAACACCAATTTCATAATCACCGCTCTCCAGTTTTCGAAAGGATATCGCATCATCGAAATCCTTGGCATCTTCGGGATCAATAGTAAAAGTCGTAACCTCCCGGAAGTCCCATCGCTTTTTGACTTCTTCTTTCGTAATAGCTTCTTCTATACCCTTTGATTCTGCAATGACATTTTCAGGAAATCTGAAGGGTAAATCAAACTCCGCCATAATGGAGTGTATTTCGGCTTCATTCTCACCGGCTTTACCCAGCACTTCAACAATTCTTGCTTCCGGCTTTTTGTCGTCCTGAGCCCAGGATATTACTTCGATAATTACCTTATCTCCAGCCCTGGCACCATTGATATTCTCCGGATACACAAAAAAGTCGGTATGCATTTTCCGATAATCAGGCACGACAAATGCAAAGTTTTTGGAAAGCTCCACTTTACCAACGAAACGAGTACGATTTCGTTTTACAATACTCGTTACCTTTCCCTCCTGATGTTCGCCATGCCTGGTAGGCAGAATGATGATCGTCACGGTATCGCCGTCAACTGCGGATCCAAGGTCTCGTCCCTTAATAAAAATATCAGCCTGATCATTGCCCAACTTTACATAACCGAAGCGTGAACTGACGTGGTCGACAATTCCGGTAATTTCCTGTTGCGAATGGTTACTCTTGAAACTCCCATCAGCGAGTTGCTGAATGCGTTCATCTTCTTCCAGCTGATCCATAATCTGGCCAGCTATTTTAATGTCGTCCTTTTTCTTGAGACTGAGTTTCTTTACAAGCTGTTTGAATGAGAATGGTTTTCCCGCACCATTTTCCAGCACGCCAAGGATAGCCGACTGCAACGATGCTCTGATGTCGGGGCCCTTTTTATCTTTTGATTTTTTCTTTTTACTCATTTTATTTTGTTTGGAGATCTTCAGTAATCCATGCCAGAGGCAGGTATGCCAGTTATCTCAATTTTGTTTTATTGTTGTTGAACGCGTGAACCTACTTAGGTCTTTACCATCCAAACCCAGGTGTATTAGTGACTGAATAAACAATCCACGGCTTTCTTATCCGGTATAAAAGCTTTTTTGGTTGTATTGTCCAGGTAATTGAACTGGCGGGAAGTGATCGTACGATCATATCTGACTAGCAGCATTTACTACAATTCTAAAGCGAAGATAGTAAAATTAATTCAAGCCATTTTCCGGGTTCTTATTACTTCAAGGGAATAATTCAGGTAATACAGTCTGACAATGCTGATGATCTATTCGTTGCCTACCACGATCAATTCCCTGGTCAATGGAATTGCCTTTAGCTTCAGAAATAACCGGGAGAGCACCACGATATCGCGAAGACAATAGTCCCTGATTTTAGACAAATCCTTATCCACGTGATATACGGCGTTCACCTGGCTTCCATCCATGTCAACTTTGCTCGAAGGTATATCGAATATAGCTGCCAGGAGATCGAGAGAAGTGTAGTGTTTGTAATCACCGAATTTCCACATCTCCAACGTATCGAGATGGTGCACGTCCCAGGGTTTTCTGCTCATAAGATTCAGCGCGTCCGGTACCCTCAGGCCGTTTACCAACAGTCGCCGACAGAGATAGGGGTAGTCAAATTCCTTTCCGTTATGAGCGCAGAATCTTAACGTTGACGAATCTAGTTTTTCAACCATACTTTTGAAGTCTGTGAGGAGGTCTTTTTCGTCGTGCCCACTATATGCTTTTGTCCTAAGCACCAGATCTCCGGCCTCATTCTCAACCAGCTTTCCAACAGCAATACAAATAATTTTGCCAAACTCAGCGTATATGCCGGCTTTCTCCTGGTAAATACTTTCGTCTGTTTGTTCAGTGTCACGTCTCAGGAAGGTTGCCTTCCGCGACCATTGGACTTTCATCCGTTCGTTAAGGGAATCAAATTCATAGCACTGGGCTACAGTTTCAATATCGAGAAATACGATATCACGAAGTTCCTGGATCATTCACATCGGGTATTGGATACTAAAGTAAGGATTACCCGGAAGTTTTAAAATCTATGAATGCAAAACGCCCTCCATTTCCAGTTCTTTGATAAACGACAGGTTGTCTTCCCGGATGGAGTCCGGCACAAATACAAATCGTTTGTCGAATATCTGCGTGCCGATGTAGTAGCTTACCCAATATTCATTGTTCAGATGAAACACGGAAGGATCTATCGGTTCAATCAGGGTAGCGCTGTTTGGCGGAATAGTGTCCAGAAAATGCCGAAGGATTGAAGTTCGTTGTGGCTCACCATCCTTTTCACCATAACCCTTGCTAGCTACCAAGGTATTCTCGATGGCAAAATCATTTGAATTGATCAGGTAGACTTTCCATTCATCGGCCTCACCTGCGTTTCTTTTTCTTGCAACGGCAAGCGTCACATTTTTCACTTCTGGTATTTTGATATCGCGAATCATAACCTACCGTTTGGCGAACTCATTTCTTAATACTTCTTCTGCCGGTTTGCCCTGAGGTGTGAAATCACCTTCGGTTGGCCCCTTGGGTGGGTGGGGATACCATTTCCAAAAGTAGACCCCGGCGATCCATTCCTGTGGCCAAACCTGATTAAAAAATGCTTTATAACAATTCGCCTGGGTTTCCATAGAAACCTCCTCCTCACGCCCGGGCCACCGCCACGGCTCTATGGCTGCATCCGGAGTGCTTTTGTACCCGAGTTCAGTAAATAAAATCGGCTTCCGGAATTTATTAAAAACTTTTTCAATTCTTGCCATCGGCTCTTTCCAACCTCGTTCAATTTCCTGAAGGCCAGGTTCTTTTGATGACGTTAACGGGAAGTATGCCTGCACACCGATATAATCCAGTTCGTGCCAGAACGGTACCTCTTCAAACTCCCCACTGAAGTTCGCGGCATACGTGAGCTTACCTTTATATATCCTTCTTACTTTTTTTATCAATTGCCCCCATTCCGGGCGTTCGATTGTCTTATACAGTTCCGTACCAATGCAGAAAATTTCAATTCCCGCAGAATCGGCCAGGGCTGCATACGGTAAAATAAAATTTTCATATTGCCGGAACCAAGCCTTCCATTCGCTTTCCGAATTCATTTCAATGGCCCCCGGCCAGCTGTTCCTGGTCCAAATGTGAGGTTTGAGTAGCGTCCGGATACCGTTCCTTTCAGCCAGCGCGGTAGTAGTGAATATACCCTGCTTTGATTCTCCCCACCAAGGTGTCTGCGTTGAAGTTTCCGATCGAATAGTGGTATCCGTAGGACTCTTTTGCCAACCAAAGGGTGTTTGTGATATCCATCCAACCCCAAATTTTTTTAGGTCAACAATTTGCGTGTCACTTATAACTTGCGGAAGTCCAACCCAGCAAACACCTTTTTGCTTTTCTGCAATAACTATAGGATCGGTCTTTGCATTCGTGAGAACTAAACCCAAAATCGAGAACGATAGAATCCCAAGGACGATATAAACTTTGCCAAAGCGCATCAACGGATCAGATTCATTTCAAACAGGTTGGCGATGTGGTCTTTTAAAATATCCTTCACTTGACTGATCTCCACGGTATGACCTACTTCCTTTTCAAGAGAAGTTACAGCCTTATCGGAAATGCCGCAAGGTACAATGTGATCAAAATAACTAAGGTCAGTATTTACGTTCAAGGCAAAGCCGTGCAAAGTCACCCATCTGCTGGTTTTGACACCTAATGCACAAATTTTTCGTGGCTCCCTTTCCTGATCAACCCACACGCCTGTAAGATCAGGTATTCTTCCGGCATCCACTCCAAAGACCTTCAACGTTCTTATGATAGCCTCCTCCAGCAAGCGCATATACTTGTGTATATCCGTAAAAAAGTTTTCAAGATCAATCACCGGATAACCGACTAGCTGACCGGGCCCATGATACGTAATATCGCCTCCCCGGTTAATGTGATAGTACGTTGCTCCCAGAGAGGATAGATTTTCAGGCTTAATCAAAAGGTTGTTCTCGTTTCCACTTCTACCCAGCGTATAAACATGAGGATGCTGACAAAATAACAGATAGTTATCTGTCAGATGCTGATGATCTCCAGGAAGTGTTCGATTGGTAGCTTTTGTCGCGAGTACCTTTTCGAATAGGACAGTCTGATAGTCCCAGGCTTCTTTGTAGTCAATAAGACCCAGATCGATACACTCCGTTCTTTTATTGGTTGTGGTATTCAAATCAAAGTGATGCTTGATTGATCTTTTCGATCGGATTCATGATGTACGTTAATATAGAATTGTCTTTTGTCAACTCTACAACACGAAACCCTTTGTAAGTTGTTCCCCAATTTCCGCCAATATGAGAGTCAAACAAATAGGGTACCGATTCAATCACCTTTATCCCATCCTGGTCGTGCTCATGGCCATGGAATACGCCTCTTACATTTTTATGTTGTTTGATTAATTCAAAAAAAGCCGGCGTTTCAATGGCGTTCTTTGTCCACTTTGCCTGCGGGATGTGGATGAATACGAAAACATTTTTTGCTTTTGTATTCGCCTCCAGCCTGGTTCTCATCCAGTCCAGGTCAGGACTTAGGTAATCCCCCTGCTCATTCGAAGTAGTGGCAAGCAGAATGGTATTGTTTCCCTTCTTCACTTCATGATTAACATCCATCCCCCATACCTCCTTCCAGTAGGCATCGCTCACCATGTCATGGTTACCTTTTGTGACATAATAGTTGACTGGCAGTTTGTCGTAAAAGACTTTCGCCTGCGCTAAATAGTTCTTTTCATTGTGAATGATGTCTCCGTTTATCACACAAAAATCAAGAGGATTGGTTTTATGAAAGGCCGCGATGTTGTTGATAAACGTGTCATGAAAAAGATTAAACTCCGTGTCCGACTGACCGAAATGCCCATCTGATGCAACAACAAATCTTAATGACACGCCTTTTCGCATCGCGGCCGCAGCAGCAGGTGAAAGCCGCTCAATTCCTCCGCCAAGAAGGATGAGGGATGCAGATGAGATGCCTTTGATAAATTCTCGTCGGGACAGGTTCATTTGTTACTGGTTAGATCTTTCAAATTGTGTTTGTGTTGTCCACTAGTGGTGGATAGGAAAACATTTTACTTAATCCGTTCAAGTTCCTTCTTTAGTTTCATTACAGGCTCGGTAGGGTCGGGGTCTACGCCGTTTTCCTTTGCCAGGTAAAATGATATCCAGTCGGTGAGATGGATAAGGTAATAATACTGTTCCAGCAGGGACGCACCTTCCCCGATAATATCAATGATGTTGTTCGATTTTTTCTCGAAGTAGTCCCTACAAAGTTCCATACGCTTCTCTACCCGTTCGTGATCGTGGTCAGAATATAAATAGATGGGCTGTAACAAAGGCAGGATGTTTTCCGGAAAATGCCATCCTGCAAGCTCATTATGATTCATCTCCGGAAATGTATTGACGTGCGCCAGTTGTTTTGCGTTTTCGTTTAATTGTTGCTGAAATCTAAGTGCCATTGCCTGGAGGCGATTGTCACAATAGATCATTGGCAATCTGCCTTTTAGTTTTTTGGCGATAAGTTCTGCCTCCGACTGTATTCCTTTTTCACCGCGATCCAGAAATTCTATTGCGTTTTCGGTTTCCTTAATAAATGCCGCACCGATCAGGTTTGTATGATAGAGTATGTAAAAAAGGGCATTCATATTATACGCCAACATGGCCCGCGGGCTGTCGGAGCCGGCCGGCAGCTGGATATAGTACAGGTTATACTCCTTACAGATATCTAACAACTTCCCACCGGAAGCCACTGCAATAACCTGCGCACGCTTTAACAGCGCCTTATTCAGGGCGGCAACGGTTTCTTCCGCATCACCACTGTAAGAACACGCAATAAACAACGTATGGGGACTAACAAATTGGGGAATATTATAGCTCTTGCAGACCGTTAGCGGGATTTGTACTCTTCCGAAAGTTAGCGACGCCACGAGATTGGCGCTTATTCCGGACGCGCCCATACCTGCAATTACAATGTTCCGAATGTCACTTCCGGGTCGCTCCAGATCAAGTGATTGCCCGATTTTTAAGGCATCCGACAGTTGGCGAGTAAAGCCTTCAATATATTTTTTTGTTGAGGACATAATTGTAAATTCAATAATCAAAGGTAGAATATAATTGTGAGCGATAAAATCAAAACCGGTAACCTTGGCGAAAACCTTGCCGCCGATTTCTTAGTGAAAAAGGGATTTGAAATCATTGCCAGAAACTATCGCTTCCGGCAGTGTGAAATTGATCTGATCGCCCGGAGGGATAACTGGACTATTTTTGTGGAAGTAAAAACCAGGTCGTCATTGTCCTATGGACATCCCGAAGAATTTGTTTCTGCCCAACAAGCGCGTCGCATCTTTGAGGCCGCTGAAGAATTTATATTCTCCACCAATTGGCATGGCCACATTCGATTTGATATCGTATCTGTAAAATTTGGGGTCACGCCGGAGGTGACGCACTTTGAAGATGCGATTAATTGATCCGGGTTATGCTAGTGCGCTTCGAGCCAATTCAATCCAACACCCACTTCAACTTCCATTGGCACTTCAAGGTGAACGGCATGCTTCATTAGCAGAATAACATTTGACTTCACCACGTCAACTTCCTCTTTGTGCAGATCGAAAACTAATTCGTCATGGACCTGCATGATCATCTTGGATTTAAGGTTTTCCTTTTCCAGCCAGCGATTGATGTTTACCATGGCAATCTTAATGATGTCTGCAGCGCTACCCTGTATAGGTGCATTGATCGCGTTTCGTTCAGCAAATCCGCGCGTGGTTACATTGCGGGAATTGATATCACGGAGATATCGTCTCCGTCCCAGGATAGTTTCTACAAATTCTTTTTCACGGGCTGTATTGATGGCATCGTCCATGTAACGTTTGATTGCGGCAAACTCCGTGAAATACGATTGAATTATCTCTGCTGCTTCGGTGCGCGAAATCCCTAAGTTCTGTGAGAGTCCGAAAGCAGTACTTCCATAAAGAATACCGAAGTTCACCTCCTTCGCCTTGCGCCGCATGTCTGGAGTAACTTTTTCCAGGTCCACCTTAAAAACTTTGGCAGCGGTGGTGGTGTGGATATCGCGTTTGTTTCGAAAAGCTTCAATCATCGTCTCATCCCTGGCAAAGGATGCAGCAATCCGCAATTCAATTTGCGAATAGTCAGCAGACATGAAAAGAAACTCGTCATTACGGGCAATAAAGGCCTTGCGGATTAGTCGTCCCTTTTCTGTTCGTATAGGAATGTTCTGCAAATTGGGGTTGTTAGAACTCAGTCGCCCGGTTACTGCCCAGGCCTGTCGGTAGTCGGTGTGTACTCTGCCATCTGCTTTACTGATCATTTTCGGCAATGCATCTACATAGGTAGAGCGAAGCTTTTCATATTCTCTGAAATCAAGAATTCGCTTTGCGATATCATGTTTGGGCGCCAATCCTGCCAACACATCTTCACCCGTGGCATATTGCCCGGTTTTTGTCTTTTTTGGTTTCTCTATCAGCTTCAATCTATCAAACAACACTTCCCCTAATTGTTTAGGAGAGCCAATGTTAAATTCGGTTCCGGCCAACTGAAATATTTCACGCTGAACCTTTTCACTCTCTGTTCGCAGTTCATCAGACATCCTGGAAAGAGCATGTGTATCAATCTTTACACCCTCAAATTCCATGTTGGCAAGGACGGTAACTAACGGCATTTCAATTTCACTCATTAGCTTTGAATGACGACGTTGTTCCAATTCCTTTCGCAGTTTCTTATGAAGTTGAAATACCTGGTCCGCTCGTTCGCAAAGCCTTTCCGTTACATTTGCGCTGTTCTCGGACAGCAACTCATAGTTCAGGTATTGCGCGCAGAGTATTTCCAGCTCATGGGAGGCTTCCGGTTCAATCAGGTAATGCGCCAACATCGGATCGAACAACTGCCCTGCCACAACAACCCCATATTTCTTTAGCGCGAGAATTGTTGCTTTTATATTATGACCAACTTTCTGAATCCTTTTGTCCTCCAGGGCCACACGTAACATGGTTACAGTGACCGTACCCTGTTCAGCACTATCAATTGGCAGGTAGTAAGCTTCTGACTCACGATAGCAGACTGCAATTCCTGTCAGTTGGAAATCAAAATTTGACGCGTCATCTGTGATGGAGTCAATCGAAAAAACAGATTGTTCCTTAAGCCGTTCAACAAGTGATCCGAGTTGCTGCGCATTTTCAACAAGCGTATAGGAAGAAGTATTCGACCCTATCTTTTTTTTGTCGGCGGATTCTTCAATTGTTGCTGTCGCCCCGGATGGTGAAAACATCGAGAGTTGAGTACTTTGCGGGATAGTCCGGACAGCCTCTGCAGATGACGATGGCTCATTAAATGCCCGCGCAGCAATTCCTTTAAACTCTAATTCATTAAAAATGGGCTTCAGCTTCTCGCTATCAGGCCCGGAATAGGTCAAGGCTTCCTCATCAAACTGAACAGGGACATCTGTAATAATTTTAGCCAGCTTCTTGGAGAGTATTGCCTGATCGCCAAATTGTTCTACCAATTCCTTTTGCCTGCCCTTCAGCTCGGTCGCATGTGAAATAATCCCTTCAACCGAGCCATATTTCTTTAACAAGACAGAGGCCGTTTTCGGTCCAAACCCTGGTATTCCTGGAATGTTATCAGATGTATCACCCTGGAGCCCCAGCATATCGACTACCTGACTGACATTTTCAATGTCCCATTTTTCACAAACTTCGTTAGGCCCAAGAACATCCACGGCATTGCCCATATAGGCGGGTTTGTAAAGAAATACTTTGTCTGTTACCAGCTGACCAAAATCCTTATCGGGTGTCATCATATACACCTCGAAGCCTTTCGTTGCTGCCTGGGTTGCAAGGGTTCCAATTATATCATCCGCTTCATACCCATCCATTTCAACAATAGGAATATTAAATCCACGTATAATGTCTTTAACTATGGGGATACCATAACGGATATCTTCCGGGGTTTCCTGGCGGTTGGCCTTATACTCCTTAAAGATCTCATCGCGAAATGTTTTTGCCACAGTATCAAAGGCTACAGCGATGTGTGTTGGCTTCTGCTTCTGAAGGACTTCGAGCAGGGTATTCGTAAACCCGAAAGGTACCGATGTGTTGTGACCCTTTGAATTTATTCTAGGAGTTTTAGTAAAGGCAAAGTGCGCACGGTAAATTAAGGCGTACGCGTCGAGGAGAAAGATTCTTTTTGGTGATGTGCTCATGGGGTGCAAAGTATCGCACAATTGCAAAAGAATCCAACCTTCTGCCTTGAAACCGACATTAATTTTTTGATTAATTCATGGTCCAAAACCCAGCCGTATAATGCTACCAGAATTTTAAAAAAGGCGTGACACAGATTGCCACGCCTTTTATTTCGTACCGAATTGATTGTTTTCTATTCCTGCTTTGTTGCGTTACACGTGTGCTCCAGGAGAAAATCATCATCTGTCTCTATGGTATATTCAAAAGTCAGATTGTTTCCAGTCAGCGTTCCCTGACCATAAATCGTAATTGTTATGGTTTTTCCTTTAAACGTCTGAGAGGGAATCGTAAAAATGTTGCCCCTTATAGTAGCTTTTACCGGAACATACATAATGTCTCCGAAATTGGTGATCTCAACACCATTGCCTGATTTAGTAGTGGTAACGGAGTAATTTTCGACCTCATCGTCCTCATCAGTGTCGACTACATTATACGTTCCAACCACCTTTTCGATATCGGCGCTAAAGTCTTCATCGTCCTCATTGCAGCTCCCCATTACAAAAGTCATGGAACCCAGCAGGAAGAGAAGAAAGCTATTCGAAAAAATTTTGTGCGTTGAGAACCTAGTGAAAGTGCTAAAAAAAACGAGAGGGTTTTTGTTCATAATTGAATCATTTTGGTTGGTTTGTTCTGAACTGCACAAGCCTAGGTTCTTATGCCACGGCCTGATACGGAGATTATCAAAGTTTAGTTACAAGACTCTTTAGGTATGGTAGTCATTGCGCTGAATTTAATCCGTCATTTTGAAGGATATCCTGGTCAAAAAAGACGTGGAAAAGTTGATTTTATGCTTCTTATAAGTATCTTTTGTCCTGCCGAATCTCCCGTAAAAAGAATCTATGAATCCAATTGAAAAATTTATCCATTGGGAGACTACCACTCCGAATGCCGTATTTCTAAGACAGGCAATTTCCGGGGCTTGGAAAACCTGGACATACCGGGAAGCAGGGAGTGAAATACGAAGGGTAGCCACTGCGTTGGCGGCTTACGATCTGCCGCCGCACAGCAACATTGCTATACTTTCGAAAAATTGCGCGCATTGGATTATGGCCGACATTGCCATCTGGTTGGCCGGTCATGTTTCCGTTCCGATCTACCCGACGCTATCAGCTTCGGGAATACAGTTTATAATTGATCACAGTGAGTCGAAAGTAATCTTTTTGGGAAAGCTGGATGACTTTTCCAAACAACGCTCCGGCGTTTCAAAATCTATCCCCACGATTAGCTTCCCGCTATACGGTATGAATGAAGGAGATTTGTGGAATGATCTCCTTGAAAAACATCCTCCTGCCGAAAGTATTTACACCGATGAGAACCGTATGGCATCCATCATGTATTCATCCGGCACAACCGGATTCCCTAAAGGGGTCATGCTTACCTTAAAGGCATTCGATTTCGTTGGCCAATCCATGGTTGAAAATCTTTTGCTCACTAACCAGGACCGCTTCTTCTCTTATCTGCCATTAAGCCATATCGCCGAAAAGGCCTATGTTGAAATGGGAGTCATCTATTCCGGGGGTACAGTCTCATTTACGGAGTCTTTGGAAAAATTTACGGCTAACCTTCAGGAAGTTCAGCCCACTGCTTTCGGCGGAGTGCCCCGCATCTATGCGAAATTTCAGGAAGGTGTGCTTTCGAAAATTCCGCAAAAAAAACTGAATATGCTGTTAGCTATACCGGTTGTGTCAACTATCATTAAGAAAACACTGAGAAAAAAACTTGGCCTTGGTAAAGCCAGAATTATCGTATGTGGTGCTGCGCCTATACCCGTTACGTTATTGGAATGGTTCAAAAACATAGATATCGCAGTGCATGAGATCTACGGAATGACGGAGAACTGCGGATTCTCACACGGAGACCATGGAAAGTATTTTCGCTTTGGAACCGTAGGAAGGCCCTGGAAAGGAATATCCTGCAGACTAAGCGATGAAGGTGAAATCCTGTCAAAACACCCGGGTTTAATGGTTGGATATTATAAGGACCCTGAAACGACAAGTCAGGTATTTACAACCGATGGCTTTTTGAAGACGGGTGATAAGGGGACGATAGATCAGGACGGGTTTCTTACGATCACCGGCCGAATTAATGATCAATTCAAAACAGACAAAGCAAAATTTATCGCCCCTGCGCCCATTGAAATTAAGCTGTTGGCGAATAAGGACATTGAACAGGTTTGTGTTGTTGGCGTTGGCATTCCACAACCGATCGCACTTATCGTATTGTCCGTTGCCGCAAAAGGAAAGCCGGCCGAAGAAGTCAGCCAAAGTCTTCATGATTCGCTTTCCGAAGTCAATCATACATTAGAGAGCTACGAGCGGCTGGCCAAGGCAATTGTCCTCAAAGAGGATTGGACGATTGAAAACGGTTTAATGACCCCCTCTCTTAAAGTAAAGCGAAACGAAATCGAAAAAATTCACTTCGGTAAATATTCAGCCTGGTACCACCATTCCTCTGTAGTAATCTGGGAGTAGTCAGTTTTGCTTTCCCAGATAAACTTTAATGAGTCCTATTATGTCAACGTTCCTGTGACTGCATTTTATAATGGTTGTGACAATCCATGCGCCTTCACATGCACACACAAACTTCCAGCATGTTTCAGCAGGGCCTCGGCCAATCTTCGGCCTGGCATTGGCATGTGTGGATTGGGCGCAGACCTGATGGAACATGCGGGGCCTCCCCGGCCCGGGAGGGGGGCGATGAAATGAGACCAAACAAAGTTCGGATGAACTGTCCTATCAAAATATGATATGCACGATTTTAGCAGATATTGGAAACTAACAAAGTATGATTAGTTATTTAAGCCTTGCCTTAAAAAAGTCGACCGTATTTTTATACGCGTCTTTATAAGCAGCATCATCAAATGCACCCATTGGGTTACTGGGGTTTGCAAACCCATGGTCGGCATCGTAGTTCTTAACGATTACCTTTTTGCCGGCTGCCTTCATGTTGGATTCAAACCTCTGAACAACTTCCGGAGTGATCCACTTTTCACGTGATGCGAAAATTCCCAGTACATCGGCATTCAAAGTTTTGAGGGTCGCAATATCTTCCACCGGCATGCCATAATACATTACACAAGCTGCAGCCTGTTTTCCGGCAAGCAACGAAGCAAGCAGCGATTGGCCCCCACCAAAGCACCACCCGACAGTACCGACTTTTGCACTTTTGCCGGCATATTCCAGAGCTCCTTTTATTACCATGTCACCCCGTTGCTGCTTAAATTCCTGCATGTATTTTGCCGCCAGCTCGCGGTCAGCAGCAACCTTGCCATCATACATATCGAGGGCAAGAATGTTGACATTCCCCAGATCTTTATACAGGTCTTCCGATTGACGCTTGATGTTATCATTTAATCCCCACCATTCCTGGAAAACAAAAATCCAGTTATTGGTCTTTTTGGAAGCCATGATCAGATAGGCGTTTGCCTTTTCACCGTCCGGGCAACTAAACTGAACCATCTTTCCCCCTTCCTTGCTGAAATGAACATAAGCCCTGGGAGCAACGTGAGCTGCATTAAACTCCCTGCTGGAAGCAAACATCGCGAATTTTTCAGTTGACGGTGTGTGGCAAACCGTAAAGTTATCCTGGCCCATACAAGCCATAGCAAAAATTAGTAAAGCGCTGAGTGAGGCAAATTTTTTCATAGTCGTAAAGTCTAGGTGTTAAACAGCATAGCGAAACATTTGTTGGCGATCTAAACTAAAAGCCCGGCAATACATCATAAAATCTATATCGATTATTCAAAAAAATCCCGCAAAATCATTGAACCCTGGTGTGGCTTTCCCGGCTGTTTTGAATTCCCTTCAGTTTCTCAAAAAAATTGACTTCGCTCTTTCTCAACAGCTTTTTTAAGGAATCAGCCATCCTGGTTTGGTCAGATCGTAATTGTCTCCTTCCTAATATTCCATTTATGTAGATATTAGGAAGGTGGTGAATAATATTATACTCAAATTCGGAAATACATATGACTTTTTTCATCCCGCAATGTTGATATAGGTCAGTGTTTGTTTTTGGTATCAACCTGTAGTGATCCCTGGCAAAGAATTGTGTAAAATCATGCTGATCCTTTATTTTTTTCAGCTGCCGTTTGGAAATCAGAAAAGACGACTGATTGAGATTGGTAAAATGAGCGAACTTTTTGCCTCCGTGTTCTTCCACTGAACCATAGTCCCAATCATAGTCATCATGATAAGCAGGGAAATATATACCCGTGTCATCTTGCTCGTACTGAATCAATCCGCATATTCTGTTTTCGGGGAGTATACTTTCATACTCTATAAACTTATCAATATGGTGTTCCAGCCATAAATGATCATTTTCAGTAAACAGGAAGTAATCAAAGTTTTCAGACTCCTGATCAATAACCCGACGACATGTCATGGGAAGAAGTTTGTACGTATAAAGACTTCCATCCCATCGGCTACGGAATTTCATCTTAAACAGCAGCTGCCGGAAGTTGAATGGCCCGTTGTACAGTTCAATTACATTTACTTTATCAATACCTTGAACTCCATCCAAAGGAACATTGGAATTAACAATAATTGTCGCCTTGTATTTTTCAAAAGACCTCACCGCGTCTATCACCCTTTGCAGGTAACTGAGTTGGTCCGTTCCGTAGTTGACCATTGCAACTAAAATGCTTTTCATAGACTCAAATTAAATCCACAACTTTTTTGACACGTTTTGAAGTCAAACTCAACCAAATTAAACATTTTGTCTGAAAAATGGGACAGGCATTTCGTTTTCCTTTCAAACGTAAAATCTGCAACTACCCGGGCGAACGATGTCCCTCTATTCTTTCCATTGATCCGTAATGACACGATCATAGGTTATAAAATCAGTATTAATTGGTTCGAATTTTTCCTGACGCAGTAGCAGCGCAATCTGCCCCCTGTGATACGTCGAATGATTCACCAGGTGAATCATAATCATCTCCACATTGTTGATGTATGGGTCGCCGGTATAATTCCGGTAGGTCAGCTCCCGGTTAAAATTCTCTGTTCCTTCAATGAACTCCAGCCAAAGCCGGCCCGCATCCTCCGCCATTTTCACCAATTGCGGCAGGCTATAGTCTCCCCAGAGTTTGACATCTGCCGGTGGCAACCCCTTGATCCGATGAAGCCATAAGTACTGGGCTGCCACGATATGTCCCATGATACTGAGTATTTTTTCATTTTGCACCTGTTGCCGGGTAAGCGCAGAAAGGACCCGGTTAGTAGCCCAAACGTTGTACTGATAGAGTTTTAGAAAGTAATGCTTCATAATAGAATTAAATTTTGAATTCGAATTTCACAGTTTATTGGCAGTTCTCCGCATATTAAAAAATATCAAAACCTCATGTCTGATGGCTGGTCTAGCAACCAACCGGTAAGACTAATTCGCTTCCGGCTTGAGGGTAGTACTTCATGTTCGATCAGGTCGCTCCGGAAACAAATCAGCCTGCCTGCCACCGGAGCAACATCAAGCGTGTCATGTGGAAGAAACATCCGGAGATGCCCGCCGTCTTTATCAGCCCAACCATGATTCAAATAGCATATAACCGACAGTTTGCGATGGCCATCTGCCTTGAACTGATCAAGATGCCGTTTATAGAATGACCCAACCGGGTAGACCGTCATATGAACTTCCTGAGCTTTGAGACTCAAATACAAGCTTTGGTTGAGAAAGGTTGCCAACTCAGTTAACCGTTCCAGGTAAACATTCACAGGTAACGGCGCAGTTTTTGCATCAAGCCATTGAATGAAGTCTCCCCGAATACTTTCATTAATCTGGAGACCTTGTTGCTTACCGATTCCAGCCTTTTTGAACTGCTGAAGGGAATCATTGTTGAAGATGCCAAGTTCCAGGATTGAATCAACTTCCGGATTGCTTAAGAAATGATCGATAACTGCATAACCATTTTCCGCAAGTCCATCGGCTATTAATTCAAACTGGTCGTTCATGTAACAAATTTAAGAATAGAATGTCTATACTTACTACACTGAATACTATGCAGATCCGGAAATTACTACCAGAAAGCTTACTGGTGAATTCAACTACCAAAGCTTTCACAATACTGTTCTTAACCTTACTCCTGGTCAGCGGATGCAAACGTCCGGAGGAGGATATTGTTCTCCGTCAGATTCGGGATGTCGTAGTGGATGCATCAACCGACCCGATCCTGAAAGCCAATGCCATCTTTTACAATCCAAACAAGATGCGTGGAAAGCTGAAGAAAATTGACATTGAGATTTTTGTGAATGGAAAAAAGGCGGCTTCGGTTAATCAGCAATTAAAAACCGTAATTCCCTCAATGAGCGAATTTGCCGTTCCCCTGGAAGTTAAATTGTCCATGAAAGAACTTGGATTTATGGATACGCTGCTTGGTGTGATTGGCGGCAAAAAATTCGAGATTCGTTATACAGGGATTCTGAAACTAAGCTATCGAGGCTTTCCCATTCAGGTACCCGTTAACTACAAGGACGAAGTGCGTATCAGATTTTAGTGTGCCCTGTTCAACTGAAATTCTTCTCCGGCTTCTAACTGCTGCTCTTTCTCAATCTGTGCAACCTTGAGTTCCACAGGACCTGCTTCCGGATAGCATCATGAATGCTTGTGTTTACTTCGTATCCAACCAGTAACACAACCGTTATTAGCTGAATCAACACCATAAGGGCAATCAGTGCGCCGATAGATCCATAGACCTTATGGTACGTGCCAAAGTTGTTTATGTAAAACGAAAAGCCGTAAGAAACAGCCAGGCTGAATAAGGTTGCGAGTAAAGAGCCTACAGAAAAAAAACGCCAGTTATAATGTATAGCCGGGCCAAAATAATAGACCGAGGAAATAGCCAAAAAGAAGGCGATGAATAATGCAATAAACCGCGTGACGAAAAGGAGGAATACCGTAAATGTACTTATGTCCAGCCATTTGAATTCCGGCAAATGACTCATCACGTATTCCAGAACAAATTGTCCTACCACCAACAGAATAATCGCGGAAAGCAATACCAAAGCCATATTGATAGTGAGGGCCGTGGCGATTAACCGGGTCTTAATTTCACCCCTGTTTTCAATGGTGCGATAGCAGGCATTAAAGGCCCTCATAAGGGCTAACATTCCATTTGTAGACAAGTACAACGAAAAAATAAAACCGAATGAAAGAAGGCCGCCCCGCTGGATGCTTATGATATCCAGCAAAGTTGAGGAAACTACATCGAACATACTGGGCGGAATCTGATCGCCCAGAAATGTCATAATACTGCTAACGCTGATTTCAGGCAAAAACTCTGTGATATAGGGAATAAGCGTAAAAAGGAAAATAATGGCGGGAAAGATTGCCAGAATAAAATTAAAAGCTACGCCGTTAGCCCGATCCAGAATTTCGTCATTCGTAAGGTTCGTCAGGAATATTCGTAATATGCTGTACAGTGAAACATTCTCGTACCGTTTGAACCGTACTTTTTTTAGCCAGGAGATGATCAGGCTTCCGGGACTCCATTGAAGTATCAGTCTTTTATACTTGTACTTCATATGAAGTAGGGCTCCAGGATTTCTTGTATGGCCTGCGGCGGCCGGCAGACTTTGTTGGTTTTCTGCTCAACAAATACCAACAACGTTTCACCCTTGTGGATTAACTTGTCTTCCTCATTAAAGATTTCATATTCAAACCTGATCCGCACACCAGGCTTGTCGCGGAGCGTCGTCACTATCCTCAGGTTTTCATCGTAGCGGGCAGGTGCCAGAAACCACGATCTGTTCTCCAAAACAGGCATGATGATCCCCATCGCTTCTATTTCTTTGTAGGTTAGCCCAAGCTGACGAAGGCTTTCGACACGGGCTACTTCGTAGTACATAGCGTAATAGCCGTAGTATACATAACCCATCTGGTCAGTTTCACCGTAACGCACACGAATCTTTGTTTCTGAACAGTACATAGTTAGCGTCTGGATTCGGCGGCTTTACGTTGTTCGATTGTCAATGCACGTTGGTAACGCTTCGCATTGTTCATATGCTCCTGATAGTCGTTCGTGAAATTATGATATCCGGAAAAATCTTCTTTTGCGCACATGTAGTAATAGTCGGTGTTCCTGTAATTCAACACTGCTTCAAGCGCCCATATTTCCGGCAAATTGATTGGCCCCGGCGTAAGGCCAGCATGTGTGTACGTATTATATGGGGAATCTATCTCCTTGTGAACATTTAAAATTCTTTTGATCGTAAAATCGCCAAGTGCAAACTTCAAAGTAGGATCAGCCTGTAAGGGCATACCTTTCTTTAGACGATTGATATATAAACTGGCTACCAATGGAGCTTCTTCTTCCTTAATTGTTTCGGCCTGAACGATAGAAGCCAGGATGGAAACTTCGATAGGCGTCAGTTCCGTATTTTTTGCCTTTTCTCTCCGCTCCTCATTCCAGAAATTTTCATATTCATTATGCATCCGTTTGATGAGCGCATCCGGCGCAACATTAAAGTACACTTCATACGTGTTGGGGATGAATATGGCCATCACGTTGTCTTTATTGAATCCTTCCTTGTTAGTCATAGCAAACTGAATCAGTGAGACCTCAAATTCCTCCGGCGACATGTCCAGATTCCGGGTGATCTTTTCTGCCAGTTCACTGATGAGGCGCACATTGTTAAAAGTGATACGGACCGGTTCCTGTTTACCTGACCTTAATATTCGCAAAGCCTGAAGGTTTGTCATGTTCCTTCGCAACACATAACGACCAGGCTTGATTTGATCATCATAACCGGTGATCCGCGCGAGAAAACTGAAAGAAACAAGATCCTGGACATAGTTACCCTCATGCAGCTCCTTTTGGATGTCTTTGAACGTGTCTTCCTGCTCTACCAGAAATAATCTATCATCCTTTTCTACCAGGATGTTTGGCGTATATATTATCTGGAAAGCATAAAATGAAAATGAAATTCCCAGAATTGAAATCAGAAGAAAAAGTATCAAACGTTTATTTGGCTTCATAACGCGGCAATCGGACTCCAAAAATAGTGAAACGTTGGAAGTTAACCGAAACCTGGTTCGTTCAAAAATATTCCATTCATTCAGCTGGATTAAGGATCATAGCAGACGATTCTCTAACTTTCGAGGTATGACCGCTGAATTTATCAAGATACATCCGCAAAATCCTGAAGGCAGAAAAATCAATCATGTAACAGAGACCCTGTTGCGTGGAGGCATCATTATTTACCCTACTGATACCGTATATGGAATCGGATGTGACCTGATGAACCGGAAGTCCATTGAAAAATTGTGTCAGATCAAAAACATCAGGCCGCATAAACTCAACCTCTCATTTATCTGCAGTGACCTAAGTCATATTTCTGAATATGCCCGTAAGATCGACACTCCCATATTCAAAATGCTTAAAAAAGCGTTACCCGGCCCGTACACGTTTATTCTTGAGTCGAGCAGCAGGGTTCCCAAGATTCTGGATGTGAATAAGAAATCCGTGGGAATTCGTATACCGGATCATAATATCCCCCTGGCTATTGTAAAACAACTGGGAAACCCCCTTATCTCGGCCTCAATAAAAGATGATGATATAATAAAAGAGTACACCACAGATCCGGAGGAGATTTTTGAATATTTCAAGCACAAGGTTGACATCGTTATAGATGGCGGGCCCGGTGGTAACATTGCGTCAAGTGTGATTGATTGCACAGGCGAACGAATAGTTGTCGTTCGGAAAGGATTAGGAGACGTTGAACCCTTTAGTTAAAAATTTTACCCGTCCGAAATGGTTTCCGATACAAGAAAGGATGAGCGTTTGATCCCTCTGATTGAAACCCACTACCTCCCCTCTGTTGCATACTTTTGTGCACTCCATGACGTTAAAGAAGTCATCCTCGAAAAACATGAGCATTATAGTAAACAATCTTACCGCAACCGGACATATATTGTATCTGCCCAGGGAAAAGAAAAGCTGATTGTTCCGCTTACATTAAAACATGGAAAAGTACTCATTACAGATGTCCGCGTAGATTATGGACAGAAGTGGCTGAACCAACACTGGAGGGCCATTCAGTCAGGGTATGGCAAGTCGGCATTCTTTGAGTATTACAGTGAGGATTTGGAGAGGGCGCTTTTCAGAAAGACGGTATTTCTTTATGATTTAAATATCGAATTGCTGTCAATGTGTCTCAAGTGGCTAAAGCGTGATGTGGAAATCAAGGAAAGTGTGGCATACGAAAAAGCGCCTGTCAAACCTATTTTAGACCTTCGGAGTTCAATTAACTTCAAGAAAGAAGAAAATCTGGGTAATTTCTATCGTCCTGTTAATTACCATCAGGTTTTTGGCAACACGTTTGTAGCAAATGCCAGCATAGTTGACCTCATTTTTTCTGAAGGGCCAGGTGCTGCGCAGATTGTAGAAGCATCTGCTGTCGCCAAAATGAACAAATAGAAGCCGGTTGGCGTTTTTAGAATGTTAATTCTTCAGGATTCAATGGGGCCGAAAGCACAAAAAACTTTACATTTACACTAACCATCATCATACTTCTCTATGGAAGCTAAATTTTCCAATCGTGTCAAGGAAGTCATTTCACTAAGTCGGGAGGAAGCGCTTCGCCTTGGCCACGATTATATTGGCACTGAACATCTTGTTTTGGGTATGGTTCGGGAGGGCGAGGGCGTTGCTGTTGGGGTCTTGAAAAAACTTGGAGTTCCCCTGGATGAATTACGCAGTGAAATTGAAAAGATATCAAAGGGTACAGCAACTCATCAAATCAAAAACCTGGCAAACATTCCCCTGACAAAGGCCTCTGAAAAGGTGCTTAAAATAACTTACCTGGAAGCAAAGATTTTCAAAGCACAACTCATTGGCACCGAGCATTTGCTTTTGTCTATTCTTCGTGATCAGGATAATCTGGGAACCCAGATCCTTAACAAATTTGACGTAAACTACGAGACTGTTAAAGAAATGTTAGAATATCAAAGCGAAGGACCGATGGCGTCACAGGATACGGATGATCCTGATGATGATTCATCAAAAATATTTGGTGGCAGTGCTGGTTCCGGAGCCGGCAAAGAGAAAAAAGGAACCGAAAAATCAAGAACTCCGGTACTGGACAATTTTGGCCGGGATCTGACCCGATTGGCGGAGGACAATAAGCTTGATCCCATTGTAGGTCGGGAGAAGGAAATTGAACGGGTAGCTCAAATTCTTTCCCGCAGAAAGAAAAACAATCCAATTCTTATTGGAGAACCCGGCGTTGGGAAGACTGCCATCGCGGAAGGTCTGGCGCTGCGTATCATCCAGAAGAAGGTGTCGCGTGTTTTATTCGGCAAACGGGTGGTGACACTCGATCTGGCTTCACTGGTCGCCGGTACCAAATACCGTGGCCAGTTCGAGGAAAGGATGAAGGCCGTCATGAACGAGCTCGAAAAATCTGCTGATGTGATTTTATTCATCGACGAACTTCACACGATTGTTGGAGCCGGTGGGGCTTCCGGATCGCTCGATGCTTCCAACATGTTTAAACCAGCCTTAGCCAGGGGCGAGATACAATGTATCGGCGCTACAACATTGGATGAATACAGGCAGTATATTGAAAAGGATGGCGCACTTGCCCGTAGGTTCCAGGTAGTAATGATAGATTCAACTTCTCCGGAAGAAACTATCCAGATTCTTGAGAATATCAAAGAGAAGTACGAAGATCATCACCATGTGGTATATACCAAAGAAGCCATTGAGGCTTGTGTTAAACTTTCTGACCGCTATATAAGTGATCGTTACCTGCCCGACAAAGCCATTGACGTTCTGGATGAGGCAGGCGCGCGCGTGCACATAAACAACATTCATGTGCCCGAAGATATTGTGAAGTTTGAGGAAGCTATTGAAGAGGTCAAGAAAGAAAAGAATCGTGTCGTAAAGAGTCAGAAGTATGAAGAGGCCGCTCAACTCCGCGATCGCGAGAAAAAGCTTATTGAGCAGCTCGACTTGGCAAAAGTAAAATGGGAAGAAAAGACCCGCACGGAAAAGTATACAGTAAACGAAGACAACGTAGCTGATGTAGTGGGAATGATGACCGGAATTCCAACTAATCGAATTGCACAAAAGGAAAGCAACAAGCTGCTGAACATGGCGGAAGAGCTCAGTACAAAAGTGATTGGGCAGGATGAAGCTATCAAGAAACTGACAAGAGCTATTCAGCGCACGCGCGTAGGGCTCAAGGATCCTAAGAAACCAATTGGTTCCTTTATTTTCCTCGGACCTACGGGAGTTGGAAAAACTGAATTGGCCAAAGTTCTTGCAACATATCTTTTTGATAAAGATGATGCGCTCATTCGAATTGATATGAGCGAATACATGGAAAAATTCTCTGTGTCACGTCTTGTTGGAGCTCCTCCAGGATACGTTGGATATGAGGAAGGTGGACAGTTGACTGAAAAGGTCAGGCGCAAGCCCTACTCGGTAGTATTGCTCGACGAAATCGAAAAGGCCCATCCGGATGTCTTCAATATTCTCCTGCAGGTACTCGATGATGGAATACTCACCGATGGTTTGGGTAGAAGAGTAGATTTCAGGAATACGATCATCATCATGACTTCCAATATTGGTGTTCGGGATCTGAAAGACTTCGGATCGGGTATTGGATTTGCTTCTGCAGCCAAACGCGAGAATGACGAAGAGCACATGAAGACCACTATTCAGAATGCATTGAAGCGTGCCTTTAGTCCCGAGTTCCTTAACAGACTGGATGATCTGATTGTATTCAATTCGTTGCAGCGCGAACACATACACCGGATCATTGACATTACCCTTCGTAAATTGTTCGATCGGATATTTCAGATTGGATATACCGTTGAGCTTACCGATAAGGCAAAAGATTTCCTTGCTGAAAAAGGTTATGATCAACAGTTTGGCGCCCGGCCGCTTAACCGGGCCATTCAGAAATACCTTGAAGATCCAGTCGCTGAAGAGATATTAAAAGGCGAAGTGCAGGAAGGCGGCACCATTCTAGCCGAATACGATGGAAAAGGTGATGCCCTCACCATCAAGGTGAAAAAGGCGAAAGCCTCATCGAAAGAAAAGAAAGACTAGTTCGTCAGGATTCAGCTAAAGAAAGCTCTGCACAAGCAGGGCTTTTTTGTTGAATTGGTTAACTGCAAAGCAGGTGTGTCAATGGTATACAACTCTTCAGTAGCTTCCAAAATACTTTCGCGCGAACCACTCCAGACTGACCATCAGTAACAATACCCAGAATACTGCTTTAAGGTTTATCATTGCCTTATAAGACTCCTCTGAATGGATTATCGACTTTGGTGTCGTTTGTTGAAGGTCTTGCGTTAACAACTCAAATTTTGAGACCGGATAAAATGCGCCACCTGTATTTACAGACAACTTTCTAAGCAGATCAAAATCGGCTGTGAGATTCTGCATCTCCGCTTTTCGTTGAACAACAGCTAGTTCTCCCCGCACGGACTCATCTTTTCCGTTTAACGCCGTCTTCGCCTCGTACCTGTAAACCCCTTCCTTCAGGCCACCAATCTGATACCTCGAATTTCCAGGACTTATAGTATAGGTATACCGTGTCACCCTCCCACTTTCGTCCGTCAGCGAAATGTCAACCGAATTTCCAAAAACCGGTTCAAAAATATCGTTGTATACCTGGCTCTCAAAAACCACTGGCTCTGTATCTGAAAACTCATTCTTTACAGGATAACTCTTAAACTTACGCTTGTCCTCCGAAGTACTGAGGTATTGAATCAGCTTTCCAAATACTTCATCAAAGGCTGTTGAGCTCTCAAACCGGTCAAACTCATTTAGTTTCCATCTCCACAGGCCTTCACCCAGCATAACAGCAGTTTTTCTTTCATCATTTATATTCAGGTACAACAGGGGTTTCTGGGTTGTCAGACTCCCGATACGCTGGAACAAAAGCGGCATTACACTTCCTGGAAGTTTCATTTTACCGAAATGAACTGACACCGGCGGATAGTTTTGAACAATGTCGTTTGTTTCCGGTGAAAACGAAAATTGTGAAAACGCCGGATTAATCCCCGCCAACACTTCGTCATAGTCGCGTGGAGTTGACTCAAACACAACCGGCATGTTTTGTTTGGACAACAACGCTAAATCCGATTGCGTACCGACGATGAAAAATACAGACGATTTACTTTTCGCGTATTGCTCAAAAATGACTCTTGTTTTCCCCTTTGTATCAGGTGCCTGGTGGAAAATCGCTAAATCAATATTTTCTGGTCTTATCTTGTCTGCAGGCTGCTCTTCCACTCCAGGCAGGTGCAGGAGAAACTCATAGTTGGGGTTTTTATTTATAACCTCTCGTAGTGCTTTTATATCAGGGTGAGGTGAACCCGCTATTAGCAAAATCTTTTTCTTTCCTTCAACTACTTCTACAAACACAGATGCCTGGTTGTTTCGCGTATTAAACTCGCCTGCCTTGGTTTCAACTTTTACATCCAGCTTTTGCATCCCCTGCTCATCCGCTAGCGGGTGAAAGTCAAAAACCAGCAGCTGCTCCCCGACCGATACCTTTGACTGTTGTTCTATCAGTTTACCCCGTTTCAGGATGGAAACATTGATCGGTTGATCCGGCAAATTCTTCACCATAACGGCTACTTGCAAGGGGAATTTATTTCCCTGGTAGACAATTTTATTGTGATATACATCTCTGATAAAAATGTCCGTTCGCTGCAGGGTGTCGCCGATCCCAATGGTGTATATGGGGTAATTATAAGATGTATACAAGGGTGATACACCTTCATTATATATTCCGTCTGATGCAAGAACAACTCCTCCTACCTGACTGCTCTCATATCGGTTGGATATCTTCTTAAGCGCTCCACCGAGGTCAGACATAGGCCCTTCAAAAGTCGGCTTCTCAACTTCCATTCCCGTAAGATCACTTGTCTTCACCTGGTATCCTCTCGATTCTAACAAGTCTGCTGTCTCTCTCATTCTCTGCTCCAATTGCGCAATCTCAGATGAATCGTTCGTTTCTTTTATCGACGCCGAGTTATCATATACCAATATAAAAAGTGGCTTCTCAAAAAGATTATTGATTTGCTTGACAATCGGGCCAAGCAAAAGAAACATGAGCAGAAACGCCAGAGCTGCTCTTCCAACAAACAAGATCCTATTCCAGGTCTTGGGCCACGGATGGCTGACTGAATATAACAGCATGGCGAATCCAACTGCCAGTACTAGACATACCAGGAGATAGGCAGGAGAAGATTCAAATATTATACTTTGTTTATCCAAACTGGGTTGGGTTGCGGGTTGTCAAAATTTCGTGAGGTTTTGAAAAGCTGGAAACCAATACTCGGTTCTATCTCATCACCGATTAATAGCCATACTTATGCTTCCATCGCGCCCTAAGATACTGCCTTAATTCTTCTTCCCTGGCATTTTTACCCGGTTCAAAGAATTTTGTTCCCTTGAGAGCGTCGGGTAAGAATTCCATCGCAGAAAAGCTACCCTCATAATTATGAGCATATTCATATCCTTTGCCATAATTCAAGTCCTTCATTAGTTTAGTCGGGGCATTTCGTATAGATAACGGTATAGGTAAATCTCCGGTTTCCTGAATAGTTTTCAGCGCCTGATCAATGGCTACGTAGCTTGAATTACTTTTCGGTGAACAGGCGAGGTAAATAGCGCATTGAGATAAAATTATTCTCGCTTCCGGGTACCCAATTACATCGACAGCCTGAAAGGCGTTTATTGCCATCACCAAAGCGGTTGGATTTGCATTCCCTATATCCTCGGACGCCAGGATCACTAATCGACGTGCGATAAATTTAACATCCTCACCCCCTTCTACCATTCTTGCCAGGTAATAAACAGCTGCGTTAGGATCACTTCCCCGTATGGACTTAATAAAAGCGGAGATTATATCATAATGCTGCTCGCCCCCTTTATCGTATATGGCAATATGCTTTTGTGCCAGTTCCATAACCAGGCTGTCTGTAATGGACAGATCTCCCGGTATCGAATCCGTGATTAATTCAATCAGGTTAAGTAGTTTCCTTCCATCTCCACCCGATATATTTAACAACGCTGAATGTTCTTTTATCTCAATCTTGCGGTTCTGCAGCGCTTCATCCCTCTGCAATGCCTGATTCACCAACTCCATCAGTTGGTCCTCTCCTAAAGGCCGCAGTGTATAGACCTGACATCGTGACAATAAAGCGGAATTAACTTCAAACGACGGATTTTCAGTTGTTGCACCTATTAAAGTGATCGTTCCCTTTTCGACTGCACCCAGTAAAGCATCCTGCTGGCCTTTATTGAAACGATGGATTTCATCAATAAACAGGATTGAACGCGGGGACAGCCTGGCCTTCTCAATCACTTCGCGAATATCCTTAACCCCTGAACTGATCGCACTAAGTGTATAGAATGGCTTCCTGACTTCATTGGCAATGATATTTGCGATTGTCGTCTTTCCCACACCGGGTGGCCCCCACAAAATCATGGAAGGAATAATTCCATTCTGAATAGCCTTTCGGATCACACCACTTTGACCGGTTAGGTGTTCCTGTCCCACCAACTCGTCGAGCTTGCGCGGCCGCATACGTTCCGCCAATGGTGGGAGTGCATTAACCATCATATTCTGCTATCAGATATAAATCAATGTGACTATCAAATTCAACAAAAGTCTTATCATTTTTTCATCTATATGCTGTTGCGTTTTGACATTACTGAAAAGATAACCAACAGAAACTATGTAAGGTACTGACTGATGGTTCGGAGCAGTAACTTTTGCTCAACAGGCTTGGATAAATAATCGTCGAAACCTTCCTGGATAAAACGGTCTCTGTCCTCCGGAAGCGCGTACGAAGTAACCGTAATGACAATCATCTTTTCTGTCTTTGGATTTGCCCTTATCCGGTGAAGTGTTTCAACTCCGTCCATCTTACCCTTACCTAAGTTTATATCCATTAAAATCAATTCAAATGTCTCCGTGTCCAGCATAGACAGACAGGTTTCGCCATCCGGAGTGTGAATTACTTCAACGTATTTCTTCAACAGTTTTTGCATAACCAGTGCATTGATTTGATCGTCCTCCACGTATAAAACCCTTTTCATGATTCCTTGTACACCGGTAAGATGATTTCAAATACGCTTCCAGTATTTTTTTTGGACTCAACTAAAATCTCACCTCCCAGAAGTTCAATGTACTTTTTCGAGATGGAAAGGCCCAGTCCGGATCCCTCATGACTTCGGCTTCTTCCGGCACTTTCCTGCTCGAATGAATTGAAAATCCGAGGCATAAACTCTTCTGATATTCCCAGCCCTGTATCTGTTACCACTATCCCAACATGAGTACCATTCCGTAATCGTGTTGAAACGCAAACTTCACCTTTATCCGTGAACTTAATTGCATTGCTCACAATATTATTAATTACCTGATACAGCATTGTTTCATCCGATAAGCACCGAAGATTTTCTACGGATTGATTAAACGAAAATGCCAGTTTCTTCTTCCTGGCAAGTTCCTCCAGCGACGAGATGCATTCCTGGACAAGACTGTTGACATCTGTGACTCTTAACTTTAACTGATTTTGCTGTGCTTCGATCCTCGACAAATCAAGTATACTGGTGATTGTGTTCAACAGCCGTTGCCCGCTTTGTTGCTGGAGTTGAACGTAATTTCTGATTTCGCTACTGCCAGTCTCCATCTCAATCACCTGACTAAGACCCAGAATACCGTTGATCGGTGTTCTGATTTCATGCGACATGTTGGAAAGGAAGTTTGTTTTAAGCCGGTTCATTTCCTCGGCTAACTCCTTCGCGGACTGCAATTCTTCCACTGATTTCCGGATATGGCTTTTTGCCAATTCAAAGGCCTGGTGGTAATGATAAATCAGGTAAACGATAATAAAAAAGACGAGGCAAATGGTAATAGTAGCCTCAACAAATGCCAGCTCCTGAGGTTCATCATTTCTCACGATAAAGCCCGAATATTTTCCAAGCGTGTGAAGCAGAATAGGAATGAAATGACATATAGAATAAATTAAACCGGCCCTGCTTCCCAGCGTATGAAATGCGAAAAGAATGTTTACAACAGTCAGAAGTGCAATAAAAAAATTGAAATCATCGAAGAGATATATATTGATATTATTATTAGCCCATGAAATAAGTATCAATAAGTGACAAACGGGTTGAATGGTTTTCTTTTCCCTGATATAAAAGAGGATGCCCACGAACAATGAAAGAATCACAACATTTTTAATCAGTTGATAGTGAAATCCTTTCGCCAGGTAGACAAAAAAGAATATTACCAGAGAGAAAGCAGAGATGGAAGTGATATTATACACCAGCCGTATACTGGCTTGCTTCAATACATCGGGTTCTGCCCGGATATAGTCTCCAACAAAATATTCACGAAAGAAATTCATAGGTTGAATTTAGTACAATGGCTGCAGCTAAAAATCGAGCCTTTTTATTGGGAAGGTCGGTCCGTTTAAGAGTAAAAAGCTTCGGCCCTAGTAACATTTTAAGCGTAAATTGCTACTTGCCAATTTTCTCATAGGAAGTACAAATCCCTTTTATAAGTGAAGAACTAAATCCCTGATGCTCCATCTCATTCAATCCTGCTATCGTACACCCTTTAGGAGTCGTCACTTTGTCGATCTCCTCCTCAGGATGCCTGTTTAACTTGAGCAGGAGCTCAGCGGCACCCTTAACAGTTTGAGCAGCAATCAGGTTTGCTGTCTTTGCATCAAATCCAATCTCAATTCCTCCTTGCGTGGATGCCCGAATAAACCGCAGCGCATAGGCTATGCCACACGCTCCGAGCACAGTTGCCGCGTCCATCAACTTTTCGTCTATGTTTATTGAAATCCCCAGCTGACTGAAGAGCTCCGTAACGTAAATGACCTGCTCCTTTGAAGCTCCCTCCTGGCAAAGGCAGGTGACAGATTCCTGAATAGCAATTGCTGTATTCGGCATCGCCCTGAATATAGGGACACCGGTATTGATAATTGACCCAAGATCCTTCAGCAATACACCCGTTACTACACTGATTATAATATGTTTTGATGGCTGAAACGATTCTTTAAGGCCTTCCAATACCTCCATTACATTATAGGGCTTTAATGCAACGATTATTACTTCACTGTTCTGAATAGCTTCCCTGTTGTTACTGGTGATATTTACACCCAGTGCTTTCAGCGAATTGAGGGCCTCAATATTTCTCCTGGTAACGGTGATCCGCGAAGGTGAAATAAATCCGCTTTTAATTAATCCCTCTGTAATGGCTACCCCCAGGTTCCCCCCTCCGATTATGGCAATCTTCGAATTTTTCATGTGTTGCGTTCTGTTTGATTTTCCTTTCTCCGAACATCCGGTTCGGAGTGCTGCATGAAAATTAAAATACTTTAACTTGCCGTGGTAATAATCCTTAACATAATTTGAGAAACAATGGAATTACTCTATAAACCGTGGCCTTGGTATGTTGCCGGACCAATTATTGGACTAAGTGTGCCGGCCTTACTTCTGTTAGGCAACAAAAAGCTGGGCGTATCGTCAACAATGCGTCAGATTTGTGCCGCCTGTGTCCCCTCAGGAATTCCTTTTCTTCAGTATGATTGGAAGAAAGATAGTTGGAACCTGCTTTTCGTATTCGGAATTCTTATCGGTGGCTTCATTGGAGGTACCCTGCTAGCGAACCCCAACCCCGTTATGATTTCGCAAAATACGGTCAACCTTCTGGCAAGCCAGGGTGTGAAAGATGTCAATGGTCTTCTTCCCACTGAACTTTTTAACTGGCAAACACTGCTTTCTCTCAAAGGACTTTTGCTGATGGTGGCAGGAGGCTTTATGGTTGGATTTGGAACCCGATATGCCCGTGGCTGTACTTCCGGTCATGGTATTTTGGGACTGTCGGCATTACAATGGCCATCTCTGGTATCCACCATTTCATTCTTTGTCGGCGGAATTCTATTCAGCCATTTTGTATTACCTCATATTCTGGCTCTATGAGAAATTTGTCCTACCTGGGAATTGGAATTGTTTTTGGTCTGGCGCTAACAAAGGGTGAAGCAATCTCCTGGTTTCGTATTCAGGAAATGTTTCACTTTCAGGGATTTCATATGTACGGAATTTTCATGTCAGCCGTGTCAATCGGAGCCTTGTCACTCTTTCTGATTAAGAAATTCAGACTTCACTCAATGGACGGCGAAAAAATAGTTAGTCCGACGAAAGGTTATCACCACGGTGTCATTATCGGCGGACTAATCTTTGGGTTTGGATGGGCGCTAACGGGTGCATGCCCTGGGCCGCTTTATGCACAGATTGGGAGCGGCTACCTGGTCACCATGGTTACTTTTCTTTCTGCCTTGTTTGGTACCTGGACATACGCGAGACTTCAACCCCATTTGCCTGACTAAATGCTTTTCCAATACAATACAAGGGTTTGAAAATATCTATTAATTGAGATCATTATGCAATCATCAGAAATCCTTTCTCAGGTCAGGTTAAAATATCCTAATGAGCCTGAATTTTTGCAAGCCGCTGAGGAAGTAATTATCTCTGTTTTACCGGTGCTGGATCGCAACCCCGAATTCATAAAGTTGAAAATATTGGAACGTATGCTGGAGCCCGAAAGATCCGTTTCCTTCCGGGTAACCTGGCTTGATGACAATGGTAACGTACAGATAAATCGTGGGTATCGAATCCAAATGAACAGCGCGATAGGTCCGTATAAAGGTGGTCTCAGGTTTCATCCCTCCGTCAATCCAAGTGTGTTGAAGTTTCTTGCATTCGAACAAGTATTCAAGAATGCATTAACGGGAATCCCGATGGGAGGAGGGAAAGGTGGAAGTGATTTTGATCCGAAGGGAAAATCTGATAATGAAGTAATGAAGTTCTGCCAGGCATTTATGATTGAACTGGCTCGTCATATTAATCATCGCCTCGATGTGCCTGCCGGAGATATCGGGGTTGGTGGACGAGAGATCGGGTACTTGTTTGGCGCTTACAAAAAGATCAAGAACGAGTTTACGGGTGTGCTTACCGGAAAGGGAATCGGGTGGGGTGGTTCGCTGATCAGAACGGAAGCAACTGGGTATGGCCTGATTTATTTTGCCGAAAATATGTTGTTGGAAAACAGAGATTCGATTAAAGGAAAGGTTTGCCTGGTTTCTGGTTCCGGTAATGTTGCCCAATATGCTATTGAAAAAATAACGCAGCTGGGTGGCAAAGCGGTGACAGCATCCGATTCCAATGGATTTGTTTACGACGAGGCCGGTTTTACATCCGAAAAACTGGAGTTCTTAAAGGATCTTAAAAACAACAGGCGCGGAAGAATAAAGGAATATGCGGACAAATTTAAGGGTGTTGTATACAAGGGTATAAATGAAGCTGATGACTACAATCCACTTTGGAACATACCAGCCAGTTGTGTCTTCCCTTGTGCCACGCAGAATGAGATAAACGAAAAAGATGCCCTTCATCTGGTAAGGAACAAAATCACGCTGTTGTGTGAGGGTGCCAACATGCCTGTTAGTATAGGTGGAATCAATGTATTAATTGACAACGGCGTTCTCTATGCGCCAGGAAAGGCTTCAAATGCCGGAGGAGTAGCAACATCAGGCCTGGAGATGACACAAAATTATATGGGGATGCACTGGACTTCAGAAAAAGTTGACAGTACGCTACACAAAATTATGAAACATGTTCATGATACAGCCCTCGCAACCGCGCAGGAATACGACAAACCCCGTAACTATATGGTGGGGGCGAATATTGCCGGATTCCTCAAGGTAGCAAGAGCCATGCAGTCTCAGGGAGTCATATAATATTCCTGCCTTGGGAAAATATCCATGCGACAACAACAATCCTCCACATTATAACGTAACAATGACCGTCACTTTCAAAGCAAGCCGTTTTGAAAGAACTGTGTACGCCAGCTTCAAATTTGCGTTATGGAACTAAGACTTCAGACTGGCTATCGGCAAATTCTAGGGATGGCTCTTCCCATCTCCCTGGCCATGCTGGTACCACAGATAAATTTTATCACAAATAATATTTTCCTTTCGGGCCTGGGCCAAATGGAACTTGCCAGTGCGGGAATCACGGGGGTATACTACCTCATCTTCGCGGTTATTGGCAACGGATTAAATAACGGGCTTCAGGCACTTATTGCGCGCAGGGCAGGGCAAAACTTGCCAAAGGAAATCGGCCGGCTTTTTATTCATGGTGTTTGGATAGCACTCGGAATTGCGGGTATCGGAATCGCCCTCACCTATCTGTTTGCCCCAATCGTGCTGCGAGCCACAATTCATGATCCGCAAATCGCTTCTCAGTGTATTGATTTTCTTCTGATTAGAATCTGGGGACTTCCTCTATTGTATCTGTATGTGATGCGCAATGCATTACTCGTCGGCACCAATCAAGCCAGGTTACTCGTGTGGGGTACACTGGCAGAAGCGATCACGAACATTATTCTTGATTACGGGCTGATCTACGGACGTCTTGGAATGCCAGCAATAGGGTTCAATGGTGCCGCTTACGCTTCTATAATAGCGGAAGGAACCGGATTGCTGGTTATCTACTTCGTTATTCAAAGGATGGGAATACATAAATCTCTCGCCTTTTTTGAAAAAGTAAGTTTTGATGCATCCGTCACTAAACTGATTCTGATACAATCTTCACCACTCATTGCGCAGTATGCTATCAGCATCATGAGTTGGGAGTTTTTCTACATTTTGATAGAACATCATGGCGCTCGTGCACTGGCTATTTCAAATACCATGCGAAACATTTTCGGACTATTCGGCATCTTCTCCTGGGCATTCGCTTCGACTACCAACACGCTGGTAAGCAATATCATCGGACAAGGCAGACAAAATGAGGTTGTTCCTCTCATTCATAGAATTAGCAAGATCAGTTTCACAATATCTCTTGTTATTTTCGTGATGCTGAACACCAAACCAGAGTGGTTCCTGCTTTTCTATAGCCAGGGTGAAGGATTTATTCAGGAGGCTGTTCCTGTCGTCAGGGTTGTATCAGTCGCCCTTCTTATGATGTCCTTCTCAACGGTATGGTTAAACGCCGTAACGGGCACAGGCAATACCCTGGTCAATCTGGGTATTGAGCTGGTTACCATAGTAATTTATAGCGTCTATGTATTTTTGGTGCTGGAAGTCTGGAATTTGCCAATAACATGGGGATGGGGCTCTGAGTGGGTCTACTGGATATCCATGTTCACGATGGCCTACCTCTATGTACGGTCTGGCAAGTGGAAGAATAAGCAAATTTGATAGCAGAGACCCAATCTATTTTCGCTTATAGAAATAGAGAAATGATTTTTTCCCTTTGTTAATCTCACTTATCGTAAAGAAGCCGGAATCATCGTAGGCCCCCATGTGATGGACTCCCCTTGTGGTTCAATAATATACGGTATCTCTTTCGGTTGCTGCTGTAATAATTCGACAACAGACGCATTGGAAGAATTTTTCCAATAATAGATGTGATTGTAGTTTTTCATCAGTATTTCATTACCATCAGCCGAAAAACTGCCGGCTACAATTTGTGTTAGTGGCAGGGTGGTAATTTGTTTCGCGGTAATGGTATCGGTTGTTGAATAGGGATATTCTATCAGATATACATTAACCGGTTTTTCCCGTTTCGATACCACCATTAAGTTCTTAGTCCTGGGGTCGACCAGTAACGCCTCCGTGTCTTTTTGTCCATCCGGAAGCCGGAAGATGATCGTTTCGAATTCCTCGATCGCTACCGGTTCCTGTTGTTGTTCATTGATCACCGGCTCCTCAAACCGATAAATGTACTTTAAAGGAAAAACAGCATCGTTATCCCCTATTTCGGCTACAAACAAATAATTCTTGCTAGAGTCCGGACCAGGTCCGACTACAATATCCTCCCAGTCCCGGTTTTCAACACCAGCAAGTACATACCGTTGCCTGATCGAAAGCTCCTTATCTATCAGGAAAATATCGGGTCCGTTTCCACTGTCATTATGTGCCCACAGAAGGCCCGGATTATTGACACTTGAAGCAAGCCCCGACACTTCTTTCAGTGGTTTCACGTTATGTTCTGCCAATTTCTTGCCCTGCCTGAATTCGGGCTCCTCAACTTTTGATGTTTGTTTTGTAGAACAGGAAACCAGTATTATGCCGGCAAAAAGGAAGCGTATATAGTTCATTCGAATAGTCTTACACCAGGATACGAAATAAACAATTTATCCAGGCAAACATAAGTTTTTTTATCAGTGGTGTGCTGTAAAACGGACGCTGGTAACAAAAGGTGTTTTGAAACTATTTCAAAAGCGTCCGTCGCCAGGGGGATGTGCTTTGTATTGAGCCTGTTCGTCGTGATACAAACAAGCCTGTTGGCTGGAAAGTTTTAAATATTAACGACTTGTGGTTGCTCTCCCTGGAACCAGGGACCAAAAGGAATCTTTCAGGCGGGAAGATTAGATTCCCATCCCGAAAAGTCCGGTATAAAAGGAAACCACGATAGCCACCACGATCCCTGTAATTAATAATATTTTGCGCTTCATAATTGAAAAAACTTAGCGTACTAATCTTTAGACACGAAAAGTAGCTGAAGGGTTGCAAGAGGCAAAAAAAATACAATCGAGCCGTAGAGAATAAAGGATGAAGTGCGCAAACACTACATTGAATCGTTTCATGCCGCGAGAATCTGACCTGTTCCTCGCGTCCTTTAGGAGGCTGGTCGGCAAAAAGTATTACTTCAAAAGCGCATCAATCGAACTGGTTGCGACAAAATGATAGTTGGGCCGTGCCTGTTTATATATTTCAGCCGCTCGCTTTTTACCTGCATCTGTTTTTCTCAGCTCCGTATACAGGGGCATCAAAAACTTTCTTCGGCCTGTGGTTTCTAGAAATTGTTCCAATTTTTTATCGGCAGGTTTGTAGTTATTACGAATTGCCTTAACGAGCCATAGGCTAGTGATTTCTGCGTTCCCTGAAGAAGTGAAGTTTCCAAAACTGTCAAGCGCTACCATTTGTTCAAGGCTCAATGGGTCAGAAAGGTTTTTCAGGAAATGCATCCATTCATGCGTTGTCCATTTTCCCGCTGCGGACTTTTCAAGGAATTGGCTGCTATTCCATCTTGCCAGTAACAAATCCACGCTATCAAATTTTACGGAAACGGGCTCGGGACATGTTTCGGGCAGTCCTGAAGTAAATACCCACTCGTCCACCATTGATTCAGGTATTTCCACTTGAAAATTCTTCTGGTAGTATTCCCGGATATAGAGAATAAAGGTCTCCGTATCCATTGATTTGAACGCGTTCCTGGAAAAGTAGTCCTTTAGAAAAACATCAATCTTGTCTCGTCCATAACGCTCTTCAATAAGGCGAAGGAAAAAGTAGCCTTTATTATAGGCGATGTCTGTAACCCCTTCATCCGGATTCCTTCCTGTAAGGTCAAGTTGCAAGCGCGTATCTTCATATTTGTTTTCTGCTTGCAAGGATGCGACTGTCTCTTTCAAATCCTGCAAGGCCAGTACAGCTAACATTTCAGAGTAGTCCCTTCCATATAGTTTTTCCATAATCCGGTGCTCGAAATAAACCGTGAATCCTTCATTTAACCAGAAGTCATTCCAGGTTGAATTGGTAACCAGGTTACCAGACCAGCTGTGTGCAAGCTCATGCGCAATTAAAGACGTCAGGGAGCGGTCACCAGCTAATATAGTTGGCGTTGCAAATGTCAGTCGCGGATTTTCCATTCCTCCAAATGGAAAACTCGGAGGCAGGACGACAACGTCATAACGTTCCCAGGGATAGGCCCCATAAAGTTTTTCAGCCCCCTCAATCATTTTTTCAAGGTCGGCAAACTCCCAGACGGCAGCATCAAGCACGGCGGGTTCAGCATAAATACCGCTCCGTTCGCTGACAGCCTTGAATTCCAAATCACCAACAGACAATGCCAGCAGGTAGGAAGCAATCGGCTGACTCATTTCAAAATGATAGCTGCCGGAAGCGTTCTTTTCCTGAGGGTTTGATGCACTCATTAATGGAAGCAAAGTGCCTGGCACAGTTATATCCGCTTCATAGGTAAAGCGGACTCCCGGCGTATCCTGGCAGGGTATCCAGCTCCTGGCCAGAATTGCCTGAGATTGTGTAAAAAGGAATGGGTACTTTTTGCCGGCCGTTTGCTGTGGTGCCAACCATTGAAGGGCTTCTGCATCGGACGCGGTTTGATAATCAATATTGATGCGAGTTGTACCCGGCCGTATCATGATTGCCAATGCGCTTCCCAACAATGAATCAGGCTCTGCAAGTCGAAATTCCGTGGGCTGGTCATCGTCAAGTGTTATTCTTTTCACCACCAATCCTTTTGTGTCAAGAATTATAATGTCGGCATCTTGAGTATGAGAGATTTCCCAGCTCGCGGTTGCCTGGATAACCCTGAGATTAAAATCGATGAGAGCCTTCCACCGCAAATGATTTACGCGCGCTTCAGATGGGATAGAAAATGAATGGGGATCCTGGGACATAATACTTTGGGGCTTTTCAACAGGGTTGCAATTTTGAAATATCAGGGTGGCCAGCAGAACGACACGTGTAATTATTTTCTTCATAAAATGCTGCAGCTGGCGAAGGTATTTTCTTTCTCTTCCTTGTTAGACTTTAGAACGAAGGATGTCAGACATGTATTAGGAAACGCCGGGGATTCTTTATAATAGAAAGTTTGAGGTGCAGCTCCTTAAAAAAGGTTTGAGTTAACAATCAGGCTACTTTCCCGCTTCTATACTTTCATTCCACTCGTATACTTTGTCTGAGATCTCAATGAGAAGATTCGGATTTTTCTCAAGTGAGTTTCCAATAACAATCATGTCAGCCCCTGCTTCAAGCGCATTCACTGCCTTCTGACTCGTGTTAATCCCTCCTCCTACGATTAATGGAACACCTACGGCCTTACGGACAGTGGCTACCATTTTTGCGTTAATCTCTTTATCTGCCCCACTGCCGGCATCAAGATAAATAGACTGTAATCCAAGCATTTCACCTGCCATAGCGGTACAGGCAGCTAACGAATATTTATCATCGGGAATAGGCGTAGTGTTACTGATGTATGCAACAGAAGTAGTACGGCCTGAATTGATAAGCAAGTAACCAGTGGGAATCACCTCAAGTTTTGAATTTTTGATTATGGGGGCCGCAACCACATGCTGCCCGATAAGCAATTCGGGATTTCTTCCCGATATGAGAGACAAAAAAAGCAACGCGTCCGCAGACGGCTCTACCTGCATGGAGTTCCCCGGGAAAAGTATGACAGGGATCGAAACATTTTCCTTAATGAGATTTACTACCAACGAAAGGTTGGAAGTTGTGATCAGACTTCCACCAACAAAAAAAAAGTCAACACAATTTTCACTTGCCAGATTAATGAGTTGCAGAAGCTTTGATGTATCCTCGGCCTTATCGGGATCAACCAACACAGCAATTGATTTTTTGCCTTGCCGGTGGCGTTCACGAAGAGTTTTAAGGATACTCATTGAGTTTAACTTTTCTTCTCAAACTGAGATTGCAAATACTCTGAAAGCTTTTCCTTGGCGATTGTCAGTAGAAAAACTGTAGCATGACTTGCCAGTGCGGATCCAATTTGTGCGGCAATGCCCGGTGATGAAGGCCCTGCTTCCGGGGCATTTGTTTCCGCCTTTGAAGTATCCATAGCCTTAAGGCCTTTGGAATTTTTTTTATAGGATGACCCTGAAAACTGCCGAACCAATAAGTAGGCAACAGCCAATGTTCCCCCAATTATAAGCGCATTGGTAATGAGTCTTTCTGACCGCTCGGAAATGTTTTTTACTTCTGCGTCCAGTTCGTGCCGATGCATTGCAGACTTTTTTAACAACTCAACCTTTGGATCATTTGACTCAAGCAAATCCATAATGATTATTTCTTCTTTTTCTTCATTCTCTCCTCCAACTGCTTTTCCAGTAGTTCAGTGATAGGATTCCGGAAAAGGAAAACTATAAGTCCCACAAATAAATAGAAGGAAGCAACGACGGCAAATCCTCCAAACATTCCAAGCGATTCACTTGCCTTATAGGCTGCCGCCACGCTTATTAACAATACGAAAAGGGTGAACACAGCAATCATGACTACCGCAACAAGCGCCTTCGCGAGTCCTTTTGCAACCTCCTCCTTTATCTCAATTTTAAGCAGCTCGATACGGGCCTCCACATAGCCTGTGACATTGTCTACCAGGCTGTCCATCTTTAAAAATTTTAGTATTGTTTCTTTAAGCACGGCAAAAAGTTCAAGTCATGCAATATAATGAGAAGATTTGAATTCCCGGGGATCACTGTACTTCAAACCGGACCAATTTTTCCGCAACAAAAACTGCGCGAGATGGCTCCAGTACCTCGTGTCTGAGAAGGATTTTATAGGGTGCACTAAGATAGTAACGATGCCTTACTGAGTCTGCCCGTTTGTACGTGATGTCACAAACATACACGGAATCGAACCTCAGTCTTGATTCTGCTAATGATGGCAATATCTTATCAATGCATGATGTAAATATTCCGTTTTCATCTTCTCCGTCCCAGCAGAAACCAGGGCGGTTAAACAAGAACATCGTCTTGCCCACGAACAACGTGTTATTCTTCACGGAAATCGGATAGATCATTGAAGGTGCATTTTTGATATTCGCATCATCTCCCTCAAATCTTGTCCATTCTCCTATCTGCGTGCGTGTGTTCAGTCGTGATACCAACCTGTATTGTGATTTTCTTCCCGTACTATCAATTTGTTCATAAACCAGATTCAGTGTCTGGACTGAATCCTGATGAAAATAAATGAGTGAAAAAGGAATAAAGAAAAATGTGAGAAGGATGTAAACAAATCCAGCCAGCCGGTACTTTAACGTTAATTTTCCCAGTCCTTCTGCCAGTTCTATTGGTAATTTTCTCAGCACCGGTATTGGAAAGAAAAGGAGAACACCGATAAAATTGAACAAAAAATGAGCGATTGCGATACTTATTCCACTTGAGATATTAGAGTTCAGGGCCGCGGCAATAAAAGCGGTTATGGTTGTACCCATGTTAGCACCCATTATAAATGGCGCTGCTTGTTTTAATGTCGCAATTTTTTTTGCAACGATGGGCACTACGACCGAGGTGGTAATGGTGCTGGAGCGAATAGCCGCTGTTGTCAATAATCCCCAGGCAAAGGATTTCAACTGACTTTTAAAAAAGAAACGACTGAAAACCTCAGGTGACCTGGCTTTCAATAAATTTGAAATCAGCCTGCGAAAAATAAGAATAGAGGAGAATAATAATCCTAAAGACAGGAGAACCAAAAAGAAGGCACTTGGAATTGCCTCAATCAAAAAATCGACGACAGATTCAAAACCAAACCAAATATGAGAAACAGTATTTTCTTTTGGCTTGAGTTCTGGCGTAATAATAAAGCCGGCAATCCATTCCGAGAGTGAGGATAGAGATCCGTAATAATATTCCAGTGGAAATAGCGCAATGGTTGTTAGTAGGTTGAAAAAGTCATGATAGGTTCCTGCGGCAACTGCGCGTCTGAATTCCTTCTTTCTGCTGATAAACCCCAGCGAAACAATTGTGCTCGTAATTGTAGTGCCAATATTCGCACCCATAATTATCGGAATTGCACTTTGAAGTGTAATCGACCCTGATGCGACGAGAGCTACCACAAGGGAAGTTGTAGTCGAGCTGCTTTGCAGCATCGCCGTAATGAGTAGCCCAATGAACAATCCCGTAAAAGGATTAGAGGTCGCCAGCAGGATTGTTTCTGCAACATTTTTCCCGATATGTTGCAGCGAGGATGTCATCAGATCAAGGGAAAAAAGAAACAGAATGAATGCCGCAAGGATATAGAGTGCGACTCGGATGTTGCTCCAAACTGTTTTATTCGGATCGATGGTGGGAGTTGGTTCCAACGCTATTGGCTTTCTCTTAATTCTATAAAGCAGCCCTGTAAATGACCTGGCTTAACTTGGGATGAAGTTGCCTCAACCTGATATTCTTCATTTTCTTAAATACTCTTTCTTTAAGAGCGGGCATATTTTATACCGTTCATCCTGAGTGTCATCGTACAATGCCTCAATTAATTCATAAACATGTTTTATCCCAATCCTTTTACACCATTCGAAGGGACCATATGGATAATTCGTTCCTAGTTTCATAGCCATATCAACATCCTCACGGCTGGCAGTACCATCCTGAACTGTATAATAAGCTTCATTAATGATCATGCAGATCACCCTGGGTGTAACTAGTCCGACACGATCATCAACCAAAAGAAAACCGGTTTTCAATTCCTCGCAGATTCTTTTTAACGCCTGCTCATCAGCTGGATTCCAGAAGCACACCTCCATCAAGTCTCTGCCCAGAAATGTAGGGAACCCGTTGAATCCGAAAATTCTACTACTGACAGGTCGGCCTACCAACTGAACCAATTCGCCTAGACTGACTTTGCAGGTATTCAAAAAAACTGTCGTGGAATTTTCACAATAGATTTCAAACTGATGAGGCTCCTCGTCAATGATGAAGTCAAACACAAGGCCATTACTTTGCAAAAACTTTTCAGCGTCCCGATGCTCTTCCACCCAGGAGTATTCGTGTTTGTCTCCAAACTTCTGGCGGCATTCCTGCAGGTTAATTTGCTCACCTATAACTAAAATATTCATTCCCCGGCAAAATTCGTTAGATGATTGTTACTTTTGATGACTGCTAAATTAATTTTTAAACACCATTATCATGTCCAAATCTGTTGTTTATTCTGAAAATGCACCTGAACCAATTGGTCCATATAGCCAGGCGATTCTGGCAGGTAATATACTTTTTGTAAGTGGACAAATTGCTATTGAAAAATCCACCGGACTACTTGTTACGGGAAGTATTGAAGAAGAAACTAACCAGGTTATGGCAAACCTTGGCGAAGTGCTAAAAGCGGGAGGAATGAATTTTTCAAATGTTGTAAAAACCTCCATCTTTCTTAAGGAAATGGACAATTTTCCGCAAGTGAATAGTGTCTATGGTCGCTTCTTTACACAGGATCCTCCGGCACGGGAGACTGTTGAAGTGGCCCGTCTGCCTAAAGACGTAAATGTTGAAATCTCCTGTATCGCCATCAAGTAGGTGAACTTGCATTCATTTGCCCTCATGAGTTGTGTCGTCCTCTTATGCATATTCCAGGAGTTTCATCCCTGACATGATTTCTGGTTTGCAGTCGGTTTCGCTCGACATTGGTTGTTCCTACCAGGTAGCCAACCAGCCGGATGCTCCACTTTATCCCCGCAAACCAATGAATAGACTATATTTAGGCTTGAATTTGGAAATTTAGGAATCAGAATTAAATTTGCACTCCCTATTCAATTACACACACACTCAAACCAACAATTGCGGGAGTAGCTCAGTTGGTAGAGCACGACCTTGCCAAGGTCGGGGTCGCGAGTTCGAGTCTCGTTTCCCGCTCAGTACGGTAAACGCCCTCCATTTTGGGGTGGTTAGTCGCAGCAAAAAGTGTGAGATTAGCCTCACACTTTTTGTTTTTAAGGCATTCGGCTTTCAATAGCCAAAGGAATGCAATCGCCCGGGTGGTGAAATTGGTAGACACGCAGGACTTAAAATCCTGTGGCCAGAAATGGCTGTGCGGGTTCAAGTCCCGCCCCGGGTACTTTCTCATGAGCGAATGTAATGTTCGCAATGAATTCTTTGGATAAGTGCTCCCAAAGAGCGTTTTGGTCCTTGAGTGATTCCGAACATTCCGGTATTGAATTGTTTCCCCTAATTTCGTTTCGAATGACTCAAAAGGTAAAGGTTCGGGAAGGAATAAAAAGCGATCTTCCACGGGTTCTTGAACTTATTAAAGAACTCGCTGTCTACGAAAAGGCTCCGCATGAAGTAATTAACACCGTTGAACAAATGGAACATGATGGATTTGGCCCAAACCCAATCTATGGTTTTTTTGTTGCTGAAAATGAAAACGGCATTTTTGGCCTTTCTCTCTACTACTGGCGCTATTCAACCTGGAAAGGCAAACGCCTATATCTTGAAGATATCATCGTAACCGAAAACCAACGTGGCAACGGAATAGGGAAATTATTATTTGATCGCACGATGCAACACACCATCGATGAAAATTGCTCAGGGATGATGTGGCAAGTGCTGGATTGGAATGAGCCCGCCATTAATTTTTATAAAAAATACGGCGCAAAGCTAGATGGAGAATGGATGAACGGTTCATTGGAACGAGCCCAGATTCTATCCCTGTTACAAACCTGAGCTCTGGACTTTAACATCGAAAACAGCAAGTATCGGGACAAAGATTACTTCTTCGAGAATCATAACGTTGTTAGCATAATCAACAGCATCTGATTCTGTTTCCAGCGTTTCTCGATGGGGAAGTTTCTATAGCGACTTATAGGAATTCCTTCATAATTAGTAAGAATCATCGCCCGCTGAAGGTTCTTGTTCGAATTTCTTTTCGTCTCTTGGTCAACGAATACTGCTGCGGTTTAAGGGGCAACCTGCTCCAGCAGTGTCATAAAAGCGATGTGCTTATCCCGAAATCGAATGCGCTGCTCCTCGAGTAAGGCTGGCGCATATTTTTCAAAATAACCTGTTACCTGATCTATAGACTCCGCAAAAAATTGAACACTATAAGAAACACTTCCTTCATCCTGATCATGAAGCACTTTAAAAATCTTATAGTCGATAAACATGCCGGTGTCCATTACCTTTGGGAGATGCTCATCTGAAATCCATTGAAGCCACTCCTGCTCCACATCTTTGTCAATCCCGACGGTCATGTTGTACAAAAACATCGCACAAAGGTATTGCTGTTTAAATTATCAACATAGCCCAGACAATCGTTTTTACCGAGTGTCTGACGAAAAAACTTTCGGTTTTGCACATTCATTTAACATTTTCGTGATTGCGGTGTTGTACTAGCGACTTAAATCTAATAAAGTGCGTCACATTCTAAGCCTGATATTTTGTCTTCTCTCGTCACTGCTTTCAATCGCTCAGGAGGGAGTAATCAAAGGAAAAATAATAAACAAGATCAGCAATGAAGTTATTCCTTTCGGAAGCGTAGTCATTCAAGGAACATCCCTGGGTGCAGCGGCAAACGAGTCCGGCGAATATGAAATCAAAAACCTCCGACCCGGACTCTACAATCTACAGGCCTCTTTCGTGGGGTTCAAATCTTTAATGGTGTTTGAAATAGAGGTTACAAATTCAAGAGTTTCAATTGTTGATTTTGCACTGGAGGAAGAAGCCCAAAACCTTGAAGAAGTGGTAATCTCGGCTGCAAATTCCTTTTTTCGATCTGATGAGTCCCCTCTTTCTCTTCGAACAATCGGAACTGCTGAAATAAAGCGAACCCCCGGTGGCAACCGCGATATTTCCAAAGTTGTGCGTGCTCTTCCCGGTGTTGCCTCGACGCCTTCATTCAGAAACGATATCATTATCCGGGGGGGAGCACCAAGTGAAAACACGTTCTATCTCGATGGCATACAGATTCCGGTGATTAATCATTTCCAGACACAAGGCTCTTCTGGCGGACCCGTTGGTATTATCAATGTTGATTTATTGAAAGAGGTGAGTTTCTATTCTGGCGCATTCCCTGCAAACAGGGGCAACACAATGAGCTCGGTGTTTGACTTTAGTCTGAAAGAGGGAAGGGATGATAAGTGGACCATGAATGGTATTGTTGGCGCATCAGACCTTGGTGTAACCTTCGAAGGACCGGTGACTCAACAGTCATCTTTGGTATTCTCTGTACGGAGATCCTACCTTAAATTTCTATTCAGCATTTTTAATCTGCCCTTTCTGCCGGTATACAACGATCTCCAATTCAAGTACAAGCATAAAATTAATAACAAGAATCATATCACGCTTCTGGGAATTGGAGCGATAGATGATTTTACTCTGAATTACGATGCTCCCAAGAACGCCAATTCACCTGAAGAACAAGAGGAAGCTGCATACATCCTTAACTTGTTGCCGGTATCCACGCAATGGAATTATGCTGCTGGCATTAAATACGAACACTTCAGAAAACATGGCACTACTACTGCCGTGCTCAGCACCAACACACTCAACAACAACTCTATAAAATACGCAAACAATGATCAGTCTGATCCGGACAACCTTATTCAGGACTATACCTCGAGGGAAAGTGAAACACGATTTCGACTTGAGGATTACTTGTCCAAGGGAAGCTGGAAGTTAAACTATGGAATCAACTACGAGTTTGCCAAATATAATACCTATGATTTCAGTAAAGTAGTTACTCAGGAAGGCCTGGTAATACGGGATTTCGAATCATTACTTACTCTTAACAAGTGGGGTATTTTTGGGCAGATCTCCAATACGTTTAAAGATAAGCTGACGCTGTCATTTGGCGTCCGTGCTGATGCAAATGACTACTCTGCCCAAATGAGTAACCTGGCCGATCAACTTTCACCTAGGTTCTCGGCTTCTTATGCAATAACTCCGGCCATTAATGTGAATTTTAATACTGGCATCTACTTTCAGCTCCCGGCATATACCGTACTTGGCTATCGCGACTCTCAAACAAATTCCTTAGTTAATAAAGATAATCAGGTAGAATATATCCGAAGCAAGCACATCGTCACAGGATTGGAATTTAACCTTCCCAAAAATTCAAGAATTACGGTTGAGGGATTCTTCAAAAAATACGATCAATATCCATTTCTCCTCGAGGACTCCATATCACTCGCTAACTTAGGTGCTGATTTTGGCACAATCGGAAACGCCCCCGTCAGCTCTACTTCCGAAGGTAAGAGCTATGGTCTTGAATTTTTACTGCAACAAAAGCTCTATAAGGGATTTTATGGCCTGCTGTCCTATACCTGGGTGAGGAGTGAGTTCAAGGATAAAAATGGGGTGTATACTGCCTCGGCATGGGACAATAAACACCTTGTTAGCGTGACGGGCGGAAAAAAGTTTGGGAAAAATTGGGAGCTTGGAATCCGATGGCTGTACACGGGCGGATCACCCTACACACCCTTTGATGAAAGGAGAACTGTCTATCGGGAGAACTGGGATGTCAGACCATATGGTGTTCCAGATTATGATCGGCTGAATACCCAGAGGATTTCCGCTTTTCATCAACTCGATATCCGCGTAGATAAGAAGTACTTCTTTAAGAACTGGAGTCTGGATGTTTACCTGGATATTTTAAACGCTTATAATCATGTCACTACATTTCAGGATAATATAGATGTTGAACGGGATGGCAACGGTGCTCCGTTAATTGACCCCGATGCTCCCGATTACTACATACCAAAATATATCCAAAATACATATGGTCAACTGCTTCCTACAATAGGAATCATTGTTGAACTTTAAACACTTTCTGATATTCCTTGCTTGTGTTACCTTAGCCGTATAAATCCGTTTTGTATGAAATCAATTTCCCCTGTCGTCTGCCTGATACTATTTACGCTAACCGCTAATTCTCAGCAATTAATTGTTGAAGAACGAAAAGTCAAAAACGAAGAATCAATTGAACTGTCCTCCTGGACGGCTCGACTGGACCAGGACATGGATTATTGTATGGAGACCTACGGAAGCTTCATCAAGGAGTTTTTCAAAATCAAAGTGACCAAGCAAGGCAAAACAATGCTTGTGGCGGAAAAAGCAACTATCCCAGAACTGTCCAATCTCAGGCTGGATCAGCGTGCCTTATTTGCTACTGAAACGGGGGGAACCGCAGTTTCATTTACGTTCAGTCCAGGGTACGATATACACTTTGGTCACGATGCCTATGAAGAGGAGTTCAAGAAAGGTGAGTTGTTCGTAAAAAATTTTGTGAGATACCATTACAATGAATTCTATGGAGAGAAGGTCAAGTCGACAGAAAGTCAAATCAAGAGCAAGCTAAATGACATCGAATCCAATATTAAAAAAACTGAACGCAACAAGAAAACCATTGCGGATAGCGGAGATGATACAAAGTCCCAGTCAAAAAATGAAAAATTACTCAGGGAAAACGACAACTATACCAGTGACAGCAACACAAAGCGAAATGAGGTTTCTATACTTGAGGCGGACCTTAAGGTCTTCAATGAATGCCTGCGCAAAGTAGACGCCTTCAGGTAACGTGCTTTCGAAAGGCAATCAACCCCCATTGTCGACAGCTATCTCCCATGCTGATTTACGAGGTTAGAATCTGATAAAACCAGATTAAATTAGTATATTCCTGTCAATGACGACTTTCATTGTGAGATATTTCCTTGCTTTTGGTATGGTCATGATTCAGGTATCAATCAGTACCGGGCAGGTTGCCCTGCGAAAAAGTGTGGATGTCTCTGGATTTAATGTTGCTAGTTACGCAGGCGAAAACATAAAAAGAGAATTCCTTCCCGGGCTCCGCGGGGACCGGCAGGTTGTCCGTAAGCATGCTGTTCCGCTAATGACCCTACCTGTGAATACCACCTCATTTTCAGGTGTTTCCTATTGGATGGGTTCCGTTACCACCCAATCATACAACCGTGGGAAAATCGGCAGATATTATTATTGGGATGTCCAGGGGAATCTCCAGGGTTCACATTTGTTTCTGGATGTCGCAGGAAAAGGGAGACGAGGTCTAAAGTTAATTTTTCCCAGACAACGTACATTTTTCTGAGTCCACTATCGGCCCACGTAATTCTGGAGGTATAAAAAATTAGTACAGATTATCCCATCCGCTGCAATAGTACCCCTTGCTATTGTTCCTTCTGAGTCATCTGTAAACAGTGGCTTAAGAACCCTGTCGATCAAGTCGCGTCCAAATTCCTCCGAAGAGCTTCTTGGCAATTCGCAGGGCAGATTATCAACGGCCATTACCGTGACAAATCGATCATTCGAAAGCGGCGGATGGACCAGATCAGTGAAAGGATCATAATCATAAATCGGATCCGGTATCGTACTGGCCTTTTTGGTGCTTGGAATGGAGCCCTCAATATCACATGTAATATCGGCTATCACTTTTATACGGAATTCAGGTGCTTGCATTTGTTGGCGTGTAAAAAGTACGGGGGCCTTCGGATTCCAATAGGCTCCTGCCATAAGGATATCGGCGACCTTTGTATAATCAGAAAAGTGCGAACTATAGCGCTCCGGACACTGATGGAATTCCTCACGATTGAAATGGCCACCTCCGAGTCGCGTATGATAATCCGCACTGCTCAACTGGACATATACAGGTTCGTCATACTGTCTCACGAGAAAATCAATGGCATTTACTTTTCGAATTCCGGCCGTGTCCAGTGTTTCCATGGCGCCCCGTCCCACCCGTCCCGCTCCCGTAAGGATAATTTTTATAGGAGGAAGTTTAACCTTGCGTAACTCGAGTTTTAAATCGTTTACATCAAAACACTCGTGCGCCCTTCGTAAAGATTGACCGCCGAACCTTTTACCATAAGTCCAAAGTCCATTATAGGCACCAACAATCCCGGCATATCTTCCGAATGCAATGAGCCGGTTGCCATGCCTATCTTTCAACGCTTCATAGTCAATAAGCCTGATTCTCTTTCTGAGGACTTCCTGCAGAAGAGTTCTGTTATAGGCCTGCTTTTTTATAGTATGTGAGAAAAAAAGGTAGGTTTTATTTTCAATGAGATTTGCAACAGGAACCTCTTTGATACCCATAAGGATATCACAATTACGCATATCATCTAATATCTCAATGCCCAATGATTGATACTCATGGTCATGGTAACATCTGAACTGGCTTTGCTGACAATAAACTTTAACATTTGGAAAACGCTGTTCAATTTCTTCAGCCTGCTGGGGTGTTAAGGCAACACGCTTATCCGGAGGGTTCTTCCCTTCCCGTATCAGACCAACTTTAATTGAGCGCATGCAATACAAAGCTAACACCAAATCAGGATTCACTCTGATTTTTTTTTACGAAGAGAACCGATACCGTTCGGGCAATTTGCACAATCTTGATACGTGGGGACCTCCTTGACCTTTCCTCCTTATCGCTCCAGGAGTCCTCCAAGAAGTGAGCCTGCTTCCTTGCCACTATTACGGCCATAAGGAGCCAGAGCTTGAACAAGTTTCCGAATAGGCATTGATTGTAACCAAACTTTTCCCGTGCCGCGAAGCGTAGCAAGGAAAATTCCTTCGCCACCGAAAATCATTGAGCGAAGGCCTCCGGAAGTCTGGACATCAAAATCGATTTGGGACTCAAATGCCACCACACATCCCGTATCGACGCGCAACGTCTCGTTATTCAATGTGCGCTCAATCACTGTTCCGCCAGCATGGACAAATGCCTTTCCATCTCCGCTTAATTTCTGAAGAATAAAACCCTCTCCACCCACTAACCCCGAGCCTATCTTCTTATTAAACGTGATGGCTACCTTGGTTCCAAAGGCTGCACATAAGAATCCATCTTTCTGTACGATTAATTCATTTGAAGGGCACCTGGCCAGATCGATCGGAATAACTGTTCCGGGGTATGGCGCAGAAAAACCAACCTTTGCCTTTTGACGGCCTTGGTTGGTAAAGTGAGTCATAAAGATTGATTCACCCGTGAGCACACGGGAACCGACCGACAACAACTTATCAAACAGTCCTTGATTTGGATTAGACCCATCACCCATCTTTGTTTGAAACTGGATTCCATCCTCCATGAAGAGCATGGCCCCGGCTTCAGCGATGACTGTTTCCAGGGGATCCAACTCCACTTCTACTATCTGAATACTCTCTCCCTTAATCTGATAATCGATTTCGTGTGATCGGCTCATTGGTTGTAAAATTATGCTTGAATGCCACCATCGGCATTGTCCTTACAACGTAAAATTATTGGTGAGGTTTAGATGTGATGCCTGAAACTGAAAACTTGGAATTACTTCTTCTTACGCGCACTCTTCGGGTTTTCCTTATCATCCCTTTCGGCAAGCTTTTTATCGTCAACATTCTTATTGAGAAACTCATTGAGCTTTTCAATATTCATATTTGCTTTGATTTCGCCAAACTGATCAATGGTAATGTCAAGTCCCTGAAGATCCTTATGAACCCGTGGCTTCGGCTTATCTGCTGGTTTTTTTGATTTTTTGGCCATCCCCAAATTTACGCATTCCCTTGTTTCCGGAAGAATAATGAGTTGAGAAATTCACCCGGTAAAGCCGGGGATGAAGAATCGTCTTCCCTAGCTTACCTTCACTCGTAATGTCTTGAGCGCATAGTCGAGCCTCTTCACAACTTCATCTTTGCCGATGATTTCCATAATCATCATAAGATCCGGTCCCATTCCTGCTCCAGTAATCGACAGCCGAAGGGATTGGAGAATCTTGCCAATGGTGATGCCCAGGTTGCTGGTCACAATCTCTAATGTTGATTTCGCAATATTGGCATCAAATGAAGTGAGAGAAGCAACGGCTTCCTGATATGCGCCAATCACCCTTGCCGATTCCTCATTCCATTTTTTCGCTGCCACGCTCTCGTCAAAAGTAGTAGGTGCAACAAAAAGAAATCTCCCCTGTTCCCAAAAGTCTTTCGGAAACGTAACGCGCTCTTTCATGATCGATACAACTTTGAGGGCCTTATCCGGCGCACAACTTATGTTTTCTTCCTTGAGTGAGTCTTGCAGGTAATGAGCAAGTTCCTCGTTTGATTTTGCCCGCAGATACTGTTGGTTAAACCATTGCGCCTTATGTATATCGAATTTGGCTCCGGCCTTGCCGATACGCTCTACAGAAAATGCCGCGATTAAGTCATCCATCGAAAAGATCTCCTGCGTGGTGCCCGGGTTCCAACCCAGGAAAGCCAAAAAGTTTACCAAAGCTTCTGGTAAGTAACCAGCTTCGCGAAATCCGGTAGCTTTTTCATTCTTGACCGGATCTACCCAATCCAATGGAAAAATCGGAAAACCCATTTGATCAGCATCTCGTTTGCTAAGTTTACCATCACCAGTTGGCTTCAGCAACAGTGGCAAGTGTGCAAACTGCGGCATGTCAGATTCCCATCCGAGAAATTTGTAAAGCAGCACATGTAGCGGGGCCGAAGGAAGCCATTCCTCTCCCCGGATAACATGTGAGATCTTCATTAGATAATCATCAACCACATTAGCCAAATGATAGGTAGGCATCCCATCACTCTTCATCAGTACCTTATCATCAATTTGTGATGAATGTACCATCACCCATCCCCTTATCATATCATTCAGTCTTACTTCCTCCTTGCGCGGAACTTTTAGTCGTATTACATACGGTGTCTTTGCTTCCAGCAGTGACTTTACCTCATCTTCCAGAAGTGTAAGTGAATTCCTCATTTGACTCCTGGTGATGCTATTGTACTGCGGCAAGGCAACTCCCGCCGCCTTAAGGCTATCGCGCATTGCATCCAACTCCTGCTCGGTATCAAAAGCATAGTATGCATTTCCTTCGTCTACTAATTTTTGCGCATACTGAAGGTACATGGACTTGCGTTCGGACTGTCGGTAAGGTGCGTAGGGGCCTCCTACACCTACACCTTCATCGATTTTGATACCCACCCACTCAAGAGACTTAATAATATATTCTTCGGCGCCAGGAACGTATCGGGCCTGATCAGTATCTTCAATCCGGAGGATCATGGTGCCCTTATTCTGGCGAGCCAGCAAATAGTTATATAAAGCGGTTCTAACTCCTCCAATATGTAAGGCGCCAGTCGGACTGGGCGCAAATCGCACGCGAACTTCTCTCATTCCTGTAAATTCGTTTTTTGGACTGCAAATGTAAATTGAATTTGGCATTTAAGGTAGGGTTAAATCAATTAGGTGTCATCACTTAGGTTGCTTTCCCGATATAATACTTAAAACACCCACCAGACAGCATAACTAAATTGATAGTGGAATAAGTCTTATTTTTGAAACCCAGCGTTGGTCTCAAATTCCCCTTATAAACAAGGAATACTACAGGAGAGAAAAATAACTTATGAACCCAGAAAACGAATACGACGTCATAATAATTGGCGCCGGACCTATCGGCTTAGCCTGCGGGATTGAAGCGACAAAAGCCGGACTTAGCTACCTCATTTTGGAGAAAGGTTGCCTTGTGAATTCGTTGTATAACTATCCATTGAACATGACCTTCTTTTCTACTTCCGAGAGACTGGAGATCGGTGGTGTTCCATTCATATCACACGGACCAAAGCCTAATCGGGTTGAGGCGCTTGAATACTACCGCAGAGTTTGTCTGAGCTGGAAACTTAACGTACGATTATATGAAACTGTAGACTCAATTGTGTCTACACCAGATGAAGGCCATCTCATCCAAACTTCCAAAGGAACGTACAAAAGTTCTGCCCTCATACTAGCATTGGGATTTTATGATCTTCCGTACCTATTGAATGTGCCTGGTGAAGATTTGCCAAAAGTAAAGCACTACTACGATGAACCTCATCCTTACTTTGGACAAAAAATTGTTGTTGTCGGCGCATCAAATTCGGCAGTAGATGTCGCACTCGAAACTTTCCGCAAAGGTGCCGATGTCACCATGGTTGTACGGGAACCTGCCATTGGAGAAAGTGTAAAATACTGGGTCAAGCCTGATATTGAAAACCGGATTGAGGAAGGTTCCATAAAGGCCTGGTTTAATTCAGAAGTAACACGCATAACCACAAACTCTGTTGATATAAAGACCCCTGAGGGACAAAGATTATTGGAAAACGATTTTGTGCTGGCAATGACAGGCTATAAGCCACCATTTGAATTTATGGAGCGATCTGGCATTGAGTTTCATGATGATGAATTTCATACCCCGGTTTACAACGAGACGACCATGGAGACTAATGTGCCTGGTTTATACCTGGCCGGTGTCATGTGTGGAGGGTTAAAGACCAATAAGTGGTTCATAGAAAACTCTCGTGTACATGCTGTCCAAATCATTGACTCGCTTAAAAAGAAAATGCCTTCAAACTAACGGAGGCAAGTTAGCGCCAAACGCTTTTCAAAACGGCCATCACGAAATGCATCCGCCTTTACCGTTGCTGTTTTCGACTGCGTATAAACGATACACAGGCATTATTTGAAATCGCCTAGAATACCCGTAATCCTCCTTAGATAAGCCGCTCCAAATAGGTTCAAATGAACAAGTAAAGGGTATAAATTGTAAATATTGACACGTCGGTTATGTCCGGGAAGCAGGGGAAAATTCTCCTCGTAAGAAGAATAAAATTCGTTGTCAAACTTTTCAAAAAGCTGCGTCATTGCCAAATCCGCTTCCCGGTGACCAAAATAAATGGCGGGGTCGATAAGACACGGCTCACTCCTTTGATTGGTAATGATATTTCCACTCCACAAATCACCATGCAGGAGCGCCGGCTTTTCATCAGGAATAAGCGATGGAATTTCTCCGTAGAGCGCTTCAAACGAGTTTATGTGCGCCACATTGATGAGACCCGAGTCAGCAGCAAGCTTTACCTGTACGTGTAGTCGCTGCTCAGTAAAAAATCGATGCCACGATACGCTTTGTTGGTTTCGCTGACTCAGCGAGCCGATATAGTTGTCGTGATCCAGGCCATAAAAATTATGGGTAACCCTGTGCAAAATTGAAAGCTGGCGACCTAACGTTGCCCAATATTGCTTTGAAACAGCGCTATGTTCGACATATGCCAGGACCAGGAATTGATGGGTATCATCGGAGCCAAATCCTACTACTTCGGGTATATGCAGTGCCTTTGCGGCCCGCAAAACTTCCAACCCCCTGGATTCAGTTTCAAACATCGCCGGAAACTTTTTTGCATCATTCCATTTCAGGAAAAAATCTCCATGGTTCGTTTTTAGTCGGCCTCCGTGATTTATGCAGCCGCCTTCTGAAAAGTTGAAGTCCTGAAACTCAATCTTTCCCCTTGTTTCCAATAAAGATCTGATACCAAACTGAACGTTGGATGGAATATCATGAAGCATAGGTACTGGCAGATTCCCAGTGCAGTTAATTCTTTGTAAAAATTGGGTTGATACTCAGCCCAACATAAAAATTTCTGGGAGCCGCAGCGTTATAATATCTTCCGCCTACAGCGTTCAGATCATTTCCAAGGCTATAAATTTTGTCCAGAGCATTGTCAATCCCGCCAAAAACCTCAAATGCCAACTTCTGTCCTATGCTGGTTTTGTAGCCCAACCTCCCGCCTAACAGGAAATATTCGGAAGCGTACTCTGTGTTCGCATCATTTAGGGGAATAGCATCGGTGTAACTTGCGGTAATGTTCAGGTATAACTTTCTCAATGTTACATCAGCTCCTATAAGTGCAATAGTGGGTGCTACTCCGGTCAGGCGATTTCCTGAATAATCATTACCATCCTGGACATATTCTTCAAATCGATAATGATTGTAGGTATAACTGCTCCACAGCTTGAAAGCTGAGAAAAGTCTCGAATTCATTTCCGGCAACCATGACACCTGTGTCTCAATGCCTTTCTGAGATGTTTGTCCGGCGTTTACAAAGTACTCGGCGCCATCTGCTGTGCGTTGAATGACGATTGTTTCGTCAAGTTCAAAATCGTAGGTGTTAATATCAAACACCAGGTGATTTCCGAATAAGCCTCCGCGAAGCCCAAGTTCCAGACTAACGCCTCGCTCAGGGTTAAGCGTGTTGTTATACGTTCCGGCAGATGGCCGGACTTCCGCTAATGTCGGTGGAGAGAATCCCTTGCTCACATTGCCATAAATGGAAATGGTTGATGTAAGCTTTTTTAACAAGGCTATTCTTGGGGAAAAAACGGGGTCAAATTTTCTCTGTTGTTCAGTGATTGGATCCTGCAGCGCCACAAAGTCGTACTTCAAAAAATTGGTACTCCCGCCAATGGTTAAGTAGAAGCCCTTCGGCAGATTCAAATCTGCCTGAAGAAACAATAAAAACTGTTGTGACTTGAGTTCATCATCTGATTGAATATTGCCAGGAGCACCACCATTGTTGTCATACACTGCTAGTGGTGAAAAAAAATACTGGTACTCTCCCCCAAACGTAATCTTTCCCTGCCAGGATTCTCTGTCAAAACTGTATTGGGTATCCGAACGTCCCCCCATGTTGCTTTCCTCGCGTACCTCATAGTTGCGAATGGTCGGGTTTTCAAAATCGGTGAGCGATCCGAATACTCCGGTTTTGGTAGACCAATTGTCATTCCATTCGTATTCGTGGACAACTCCTCCGTAAATTGTTTTGTTTTGCACGGCTGCCTGGGCTTCTTCGGCTCCTGGTAAAGGTGGTGGACTTGTTTTTGGCGGCCGGGCTTGTTTGGGGTCCGCTTCAAATTGAGCCTTCGTAAGCGCGCCGGGCGTTTCATACAACAAATCGGTATAAAATATTGAGGTAGATAGGGTGCTCTTTGGGCTAAGCGCGAAGGATACATCGGCGTTCAGAGCATCACGTCGCATCCGGGTTTGGTCCCGGTAGCCATCAGCTTGCTGATGCGCATATTGAACAGAGGCTTTTACTTTTTCCGTTCCTCCATTCGCCGCAACCTGATAGCGTTGTAAACCATAGCTTCCAAAGACTGTGGAGAACTTGATTTCGGGTTGCGTTGAAATTTCGTTGTTTAATAGCACAACGCCACCTGTACCCGCACCATAAAGACTTGCCCCCGGACCTTTAATTATCTCCAGATTAGCTACCGCACTGAAATCAATCAGATTCAGATAGGTATTGCCTCCGCCATCCGTAAGCGGAAGGCCATTCCAATACATTTTTACATTACGAACGCCAAATGGTGAGCGTAAAAGACTACCCCGGATCGAGAATCGATAGCTGCCTGGAGATCTCTCTTCCATCCGGACACCGGGGACGGTGTTCACCGCTGGAAGAAACGATGTATTATTAAATCGTTCAAAGTCTTGTTGAGTTATTACGGCAACTGCCGTAGGCACTTCATTGATTGGCCGATTGTACAGGTAAGCATTAACCACAACTTCATTTAACACCCTCGTGGTGTCGTTTGGGGATTTGCCAGTCTCCTGACCATTACTACCTGTTGTTGATAGAAGAAAGAAGAGAAGAAGGAAATAATAATGTCGGTGTACCATGTTCCGTTTTACCGAAGAAATATAGACAAGGAAATCGATTTTTCAAGTCGAAAGTTGATGGGCTGATTGCAACCGCAGGATTCTCAAAGATCGATTATGAAGTAACCATGGCATGTGGAACATGCGCTAATGAAAGAAGGCTCTCATCGGAGAGCCTTCTTGTGAGGGATGTGTTACTTGATCCGGAAAGCTTTCTTTACCTGATCGAGGTAGTCCAGCTTTTCCCAGGGGAACAGCTCCACTTTAACTTTCTTTTCATTGTTCTTACCCAGGTTAAATACCTTTTCGACCACTTTAGGCGTGCGGCCCATATGGCCATAGGCTGCGGTTTCAGCGTATATCGGGGTTCTTAAGCGAAATCTTTGTTCTATAAAATAAGGACGCATGTCAAAAATCTTAGCAATCCTTTTGGCAATTTCTCCGTCACTCTGTGCAACCTTCGAAGTGCCATAGGTATTCACGTACAACCCAACAGGCTGTGCTACGCCAATCGCATAGGCAACTTGTACCAATACTTCGTCGCACACACCAGCTGCTACAAGGTTCTTCGCAATGTGTCGGGTGGCATATGCCGCAGACCGGTCAACTTTTGAAGGATCTTTGCCTGAAAAAGCACCACCGCCGTGCGCACCTTTTCCGCCATAAGTATCAACAATAATTTTACGGCCGGTCAAACCTGTATCGCCATGAGGCCCACCTATTACAAACTTTCCGGTTGGATTCACGTGGTATTTGATATCCTTTCCAAAAAGTTTCTGTACCCTCTTCGGAAGTTGCTTTTTAATCCGTGGGACAACGATATTGATAACATCGTCTTTAATTTGTTGAAGCATCTTCGCGTCCTTGGCGAAATCGTCATGCTGGGTGGAGATTACAATAGTGTCTATGCGCTGCGGTTTGTTGTCATCGCTGTATTCGATGGTTACCTGAGATTTTGCATCCGGACGCAGGTACTTCATGACCCTCCCCTCTTTGCGTATGGTAGAAAGTTCACGCAACAACAGATGCGCCAACTCTAATGGCAATGGCATGAAATTATCTGTTTCATTGGTGGCATACCCAAACATCATCCCTTGGTCACCAGCACCCTGATCTTCTTTCCTTCTGCGTTCTACACCCTGATTGATATCGGGTGACTGTTCATGTATCGCCGAGAGAATACCACAGGAATGAGCCTCAAACATATACTCGCTTTTCGTATACCCTATTTTACGGATTACTTCGCGCGCTATATCCTGAACATCCAGGTACGCTTCTGATTTAACCTCACCCGCCAAAACCACCTGACCAGTGGTAACCAAAGTCTCACAAGCTACTTTCGAATTGGGGTCATATGCCAGAAAATAGTCAATAAGTGCGTCTGAAATCTGGTCTGCAACTTTGTCTGGGTGGCCCTCTGAAACGGACTCTGATGTAAATAAATGAGGCATACGGTTGTTTATATTTTAGAAGTATAAAGTTTATCTCCTACAATTTGAGTTGGCAAATTTAGAGCGATTTATGTAAAACAAAAAAGTTGTAGACTAAATGGCTAAAATGAGAAAAACAACAGGCACTTTCTCCAAATCCGTTTTTAGGGTTTTCCACTTTTTGATTGGGTAAGTCCTGATTTCTTCCGATTCACCCGTAATGTTAGACGCCACACACAAAAGCGTGTCGTCGAGTAACGTCTTAACTAATAATTGAAACAAGGAATTACTGCGATAAGGCGTTTCAATAAAGATTTGGGTCTGATTCCGTAGTCTTGATTCTTTTTCATAATCCTTGATTGCCTTCGAAGCGGCCTTGGACTCTATGGGAAGATATCCATGAAAAGCAAAACTTTGACCGTTCAATCCCGACGCCATCAGTCCAAGTAAGATAGATGATGGCCCGACCAGGGGGATTACAGCGATGCTATTCTCGTGGGCAAATTTAACAGCCAGTGCGCCCGGATCAGCCACCCCGGGACAACCCGACTCGGACAAAATTCCTATATGAAAGCCCTTGTAAATGGGCTCGAACAAAGCCTTCATGGATGCCGAATTGGTATTCTTATTCAGAAGTTCAAAATGTAAACCTTCTACAGACTGATAAACCTTCAAACTGCTTAAGTACCTCCTTGCCGTACGGATATCTTCTGCGAGGAAATGGGTAATGGTGGGTAACAGTTGCAAAATCCGGGGAGTAATTTCCAGGTGTTGTGAATTATCCGAAATTATATTGGGGATGAGATATAGCTTACCGTTGTTCATGTTTTGATTAACAAAAACGAATTAGTCCATTACCTTTGAACCTGTAATTCTTATATGGGCAAGTTGCTTATTATTACGGGCATTTTTTGCATCCTGCTAGGGCTTTTCATTACCTACAGCCATAAATTTCCTTTCCCTGGAAAACTACCGGGAGATATCGTGATTGAAAAAGAGAATTTTAGAATTTATTTCCCTATTGTAACAAGTATCGTCGTTAGTGTTTTAATTTCTATTTTCCTTTACTTCTACCATCGGTTCAAAAGCTAATTTGGCATACCTTCTATTATGATTTCTTGCAAGCGTTCTAAATTCTCTTTACCATCGAATATCACCTATCTCAATTGTGCATATATGTCTCCGCTTTTGAAAAGCGCAGAGAAAGCAGGCATTCGTGGGTTACGGAAAAAAAGGAATCCGGGTAGCATATCACCACAGGATTTCTTCATTGAAAGCGATCTGCTCAGAGAAGAATTTGCTAAACTGATCAATGCGCCAAACGCAAAGCGAACAGTTATTATTCCTTCTGTATCCTATGGCCTTGCGACGGTGGCAAGAAATCTCACCATTGGGCCGGGTGAAAAAATAATTGTGGCCGCCGACCAATTCCCGAGCAACTATTACCCCTGGCAACTTCTGGCTGCCGAGCACAAGGCTGAAGTGGTTGCCGTTGCTCCACCACCTGAGTTTAACCAACGTGGAAAGATCTGGAATGAAAGAATTTTAGCGGCTATTGATAAACGCACAAAAGCAGTAGCCCTGGGTAATGTCCATTGGGCGGATGGCACACGCTTCGGGCTTGAGGAGATTCGTCAGCGAACCCGCGACGTTGGAGCGCTGCTCATTATCGATGGTACACAATCGGTCGGAGCCTTACCGTTCGATGTTAGCCGAATTCAACCTGACGCATTGATTTGCGCCGGCTATAAATGGTTGCTTGGCCCCTATTCTATAGGTATGGCATACTACAGCGAGTACTTTGACAACGGAAAGCCAATCGAAGAGAACTGGATCAACCGACTTAACAGTGAGGATTTTACTCAGCTTGTAAATTACCAACCGGCCTATCAGGAAGGATCCCTTCGTTATGAGGTTGGAGAACACAGCAATTTTGCGCTTGTCCCCATGTTGCTCAACAGCATCCGACAAATAAACCGGTGGGGTGTAGAAAATATTCAGTCGTATTGCAGGAGCATCACGGAGGAAGCCGTTCTTACTCTTTTACAACAGGGATTCTGGGTCGAAGACGCACCGTTCCGGGGTAGCCACTTATTTGGTGTCCGTATCCGTGAAAAAGACTCTCAAAAAATCAAAAATGCATTAAGCAAAAATAAAATTTATGTCTCTTTCAGGGGAGATGCCATTCGGGTTTCGCCCTATGTTTACAACAAAAAAAGTGATATGGTTAAATTATCGAAAGTGTTGTCGTCATAGGATATCATTGTTCATCAATTTTTCAATCTAAAAAACATGTTGCTTCAGTCGTGGCTTCTTCTGTCTGAGCCGGGAAATTTGTCGCTTTGAAAAATTTGAAAGGTGAATTTTTTCCAATCCTTGATCATGTACCGTAGCTTCCCCTACTGAAAACCGTGTCGCCATGAGATCATTCATTTTTATTTTGTTGCTTGCCTACAGCCAGACCAAAACGTATTCATTTGTCTTTCTTCATAAGAAATCAGACGCTGCACCAATGCCGAAGGTGCAGCTTGATAAGGTAATGGAAGGACATATGGGCAATATCAACCGATTGGCTGAAGAAGGTAAATTAATAGCAGCAGGACCTTTTGAAGAAGGTGGTGGAATTTTTATTCTCAACACAACCTCAATCGATGAGGCAAAATTGTGGCTTAGCACAGATCCCGGAGTGAAAGCCAATCGTTGGGATATCGAAATTCTGCCTTACACACCACGAATCGGTTCTGTATGCGCTGTGACTGCGCCCTATGAAATGGTGAGCTACAATTTCATTCGCTTCAAGACCGCAAAATCAGCAACACCCAATAATCAATCAATTTTTAGTCAGCATGATATCCACCTTAAGCAGTGGGAACAGAAGGGCAACATTGTAACGGAAGCGACCTTTGGAGAATCTAATGGAGGGATACTTGTCTTAAAGGGTGACCTAAATAAGGAATATCTCGAATCCGATCCGGCTGTTCGAGAGGGGATCCTTACCCTGGAGATCAAGAAATTATGGATTGCGAAAGGAGCCTTTTGTGAGAAGTAACTACAATCCAAAAAGGTTGTTAAGTTCCAGATCAATTTTACTAACAACCAGAGCAAAATCATCAATGTCCTCAACAAAATCCAGTTTGTTAACATCAATGATCAATAGCTTACCCAGTTTGTAATTGGCAATCCATTTTTCATAATGTTCATTTAGATTTTTGAGGTAGTCCAGCCGAATGGAGTATTCAAAGTCCCTGCCCCGTTTCTCAATTTGCTGAACCAGTTTTGGGATATCGGCTTTTAGGTAAATTAATAGATCCGGAGCTATAACGAAGTCAATCATCGAATGAAAAATGTCGAGATAACTTTGATAGTCGCGATCTGTAATATGCCCGGCTTTATGCAGGTTAGCCGCAAAGATATAGGCATCCTCGTAGATAGTTCTGTCCTGTACTACTGTTCGGATTGTGTTTCTGATCTGGTTAACCTGTTTGAAACGAGTGTTCAGGAAATAGATTTGTAAATGAAACGCCCAGCGTGTCATATCTCCGTAGAAATCACGCAGGTAGGGATTAGTATCAACAGATTCATACAGTGCGGTCCACCCGTACTGTTTTGCAAGCTTCTCCGCTAATGTCGTTTTTCCAGAACCGATATTTCCACAGATGGCAATATGTTTGATCTTAGGTTGCATGGTAATCTTTACAGCCATTTTTTCTTCTTGAAATACCAAAGAAATATCAGTGATGAAAAGATCATCAATCCCAAAGCAAAGGGATATCCTGCCGTCCATTTTAATTCGGGAATAAAACTGAAGTTCATCCCATAAATGCTGGCAATTAAAGTAGGCGGCATAAAAATCACCGTAACCAGCGTAAAGATTTTAATCACCTGATTCTGTTCAATATTTACGAGACCCAGGAACGTGTTTTGCAGATATTCCAGGCGTTCGGAACTGAACTGGGAATGCTGGAGTAGGGAAGCAATATCCTTCAGGACAATTTTTAACCGTTCGTTTTCAATTTTGTTGAATTCTGGTATTCGCACTAATGAACTGACAACCCGTTGTTTTTCCGTAATTGTTTCATGAAGCAGCATCACGTTTTCCTGGAGCTGCGCTATTCCGAGTAAGAGATCCTGTTTTAGGGATTTTTGAGTTATCAACTCCTTGCTTATGGCATTCAGTTTCCGGTTAATCCCTTCAATCAGATCAGCATCACCATCAATTCGGGTTTCAAGCACTGTCAAAAATACGTTGAGACCGTGTTCCTTCCTTTCAGAGGAACTTGATGACTTCAGCCTTCTGACTGTTTCCGCAAATATTTTGAGATCTCCCTGCCGATAGGTGAAGAGCAAATTCTCTTTGAGAATAAAGGTGATGCTCTGAACAGTTAGTTCCGCGTCGCTCGACAAAAAGCCCAGGTTTATTTCTATGGTCTCATCGGTTTCAACAAATCGCGAACTACTCTCAATCTCCTGCAACTCCTGAGAGGTAAAAAATTCAATACTGTAAGTCTTTTCGATAAAATCCTTCTCTTCCCGGCTTGGCGATTGTAAATCAATCCAAATCATGTTCTCCAGCACGGTAATCTCCTTAAATGACGGGTTCTTGTGCTGGATAATTTTCCCCTGACTAATTGTATACACACGGATCATAACATTCCCTCCTCTCGCAATTTATTACCAAAATTCTGATTTGCCCGAAACTCCGTTTGATTCGGAGGTTAGATAACTATCCTTTTCAATTACTGCTTAACTGATGTTCATAAAAAAGGCCCATCAGATGTAACCTGACAGGCCTATCTTCTCAATTATACATTCCTAAATTTCGTCCTTGTCTGCTTCATCTGCCTTCTTTAGCTCTTCATCCAGGATTTTTTCAATAACTTCCAACTGACGTTCATCTATTGTCTTATCCGTCTTAGCCTGTTTTTTCATAAAACGAAACATAGCGTTCTTCTTAATTTCATAAGCAATAAAAACCGTGTACTCTTTGGTCTTATCATTATAGAATTTCTTTTCACCCATTTTCCTCAGGTCGGCAATATTCGTATTCATTGTTTGACGCACCAGACTCTGAAACTTGTCGGCAACATCTGCTGCCTTCTCATTTTCGGTTTGCCCCAGATATTGGTCGGCCACTTGTTTCATCGTTGTACTAACCTGGCCGGCAAGCTGCGATTTTGCATCAATGTCTGCCTTGCCCCTGGCTATATTGTCCTGAGAGCTTGAACCCTTTCCGGTACCCCGAAAAAAGCGGTTATTGGACTCGTATGCATTTCCCTGAAAGGGTTCATTTACCTTCTTTCCCAGTGGGGAAGCACACGCGCTGAGCAATGAAACGATTAGAAGTAATAAGACTGCCTTATTCGATTTCATAAAAGACTTACAGTTGGTTAAACTCAAAAGTACTAAAAATTGTGCCAGAGATTTGAACGTTCTACACAAGGATATACCGCGACTTATCAGGTATAAACCAAAACCTGCCAGCGAAACGCCCATTTCCAGCGTATTGTGAAGCGCTTTACATCAGCACGCCGTAGTACTTCAACCAATTCCTTCTTCCTGAATGCCCTTAATACCGACAAGGGGGCATCAAATTTTACCATCGATGAACGGGAGAAAAATGTCGTAAGAAGTTTAATGGAATAGAAGGCGAGGTTGTGACGGTGAATATCATTTATCATATGACCAATTCTCACCTGATCTTTCAATTGTCGGAAAAACGATAACAATTGTTCGTTGCTGAAGTGATGGTAGAATAATGTTCCAATAACAATATCAAATTTCAACGCCTGAAACTCCGGAGAAAAAATGTTCATTACCTCCAGTTTAATATTCGGATAATTCTGAAGGTTTTTTTTTGCGGCTTGAATGATGTAAGGATTAGCATCAATACCTATTAAGCGAACCAAGCGATTTTCTCTTTTTGCCCAGCCATCAATCAGTTGTAACATATCACCCCTTCCGCAACCCAGGTCAGCAATACTGATCTCCTTGATCGGATCCTGGTTTTTCATCAATTTATGAAGTCCTCCCAGTGTTACCGCATTTCCCCCCAACCATTTGTTAATAACCTCAATTTCGTACAACGTTCGATCCATGAGTTCTCCTGTATACCCAAGGTCATCCATAATCTCCAATTCAGTCGATCGTTGCGAAAAGTCAGGCACCTTATTATCAGATTTCAACCTTTAAGATCATACTCTCCAAGGTCAGCCCGGGACCGAACGCGAAGCTTAAAATACGCTGGCCATCGTCATCACGGGTTAATTTTTGCATGATATTTTCCAAAACAAATAAAACCGTGGGGGAAGACATGTTTCCGTAATTTCTCAAAACATGGTAAGCAGGTTCATTATTCGCCGTGGTAAGCCCCAGTTCTTTTTCAATACTTTCCAGAATCTTTCTTCCTCCGGGATGAATGGCAAAATACCGGACTTCAGATAATTCTTTCGAAATCTTCTTAAGAAGTTTCGTCGTCAGGCTGCCTATTCCGCTTTTTATGATATCGGGAACATAGGTGGACAATTTCATTTCAAAACCCTGGTTGCCAATTGACCACGCCATGTCATTTTCTCCTTCAAAGGCCAGATCGCTGCAAAAGCTTTCCGGGCTCAACCGAAGAGGTGCTTCCGTCACACTTTCCACGAGTACGGCGGCGGCGCCATCGGAGAATAAAGCATTTGCAATCAGGTTGTCTTCGGTTGGGTCCCGCTGAAAGTGTATACTGCAAATCTCTGTACAAACGATCAGAACCTTTGCGTTTTCGTCAGCCCGGCAAAAGGCATCAGCAACCTTCAATGCATTGAACGCGGCATAACAACCCATAAAATTAATTCCAGTTCGCTGAATCGTCTGGGGTAGTCCCAATTTTTTGACAAGATCAATGTCCATGCCTGGCGCATACATACCGGTACAGCTAACAGTAATGAGGTGGGTTACTTGTTGTAGGTCAAGGCCGGAAATTTTTTGTTGCAGATTTTTGACGGCGCGAATGCTCAGGTCTAACCCCGATTTTTTGAATATAGCAATTCTTTCGGCAGTCGACGGAAATGGTTGGAAATCGGGGGTGTTTGAATAGAAGGTATAGTCACTTCCCAATCCATAATCCTCCAGAACAGAATAGCGGTAATCTATTCCACTCGCACGGAAAATTGCCCGAAGTTTTCTGCTTTCTTCCTGATTTAGTTGCATCGCCCTGACCATAAAGTCGGCGATTTGTTCTTGTTTAAACTTATAGGCTGGATTTGCCGTCCCTATTGCCGTTATATAACTCATTCGTATCAATATATTTCAAAAAACCATATTTTGGGGTATCCTGTTCCTAGCTTACCACAATTAATTTATTAATATGCTCTCCTTATCGTCCTGGCTACACCTGCGCATCCCGTTCTCCTATTTTTTAATGCCTGTTTTTTTGTTCAGCCTGGTGATTTCTCCAAATGTTAGTAAAAACGCATTGCTTTGGACGTTTATAATTGTGCACGTTCTCCTTTATCCGGCAAGTAATGGCTACAACAGTTATTTTGATAAAGATGAAAAGAGTATTGGGGGTCTTAAAAACCCGCCACCGGTAAACAGGGGTTTGTATTACCTGGCATTACTATTCGATACAGCCGCTATCCTCCTGGGATACTTTATCATCAACCTCACGTTTGCTATTATGCTACTCGTTTATGGTCTGGTGTCCAAAGCTTACAGCCATCCCTCTATTCGACTTAAAAAATATCCCATCATCGGATGGCTGGCGGCAGGAATTTTTCAGGGGCTCTTCACGCTGATAATGTGTTATGTTGGCATTAACAAATTCTCACTAGAAAATATCTGGAAGGCTTCTGTTCTGATTCCCGGTCTTCTCTGTAGCGTAATGCTATGGGCAAATTATCCAATGACCCAAATATATCAGCATGAAGAAGATGGAAAACGAGGGGATGAAACATTCAGCAGAATGCTTGGCATCCGCGGAACCTTCTATTTTGTTGCTGGCTTATTTGGACTGGTTAGCCTTGGTTTTGTACTTTATTTTAGCGCTTTCTTTTCACTTAAGTATGCTTTAATCTTTCTGGCAGCACTTTCCCCCGTTGTTCTTTACTTTCTATATTGGTTTTTAAGGGTATACCACGACGAATCAAAGGCTGACTATAGTCATACCATGTGGCTTAATTTTCTCTCTGCAACGTCATTGAATTTCTTTTTTGTGTACGTTTTCTTATATGCCAACAACTATATCCAGCTGTTCATTTAAGTCTACGCCAAATCAAATGGGTCTCCATGCGTGTTGCGGATAATAGCATTCGCCAATGGCCTGAAGCTGATTGCCAGGTTTACGGCAATATCTGACGCAAATGTATTCCCGAATAGCCGTTGAATCTGCCTGCCTGCCCAAAGTCGCTTGCTGAAGTTGGCATTCCAGGCTCTTTCATAACTCTTCTCGAGCCCATCTCTGGTCAGAGCTCCCTTAGTGAAGTCACTAACATGCGCGCTCAGAATTTTGGCAGATCGGATCGCCATTGCCATACCATTGCCACACAAGGGGGCTATCATTCCGGCAGCATCACCTGCAATCAGGATGTGATTTTCAATTGGGGTCTTCGTTACAAACGAGATTTCATTAATAACTTCTGGCTTCTGAAACAGAAATTCAGACCCTGCAAAAATTGACCGAAGCAAGGGATTCCTAAAAAGAAAGTTTTCTTCCATTTCGGAAATACTTCCGGATTGTCTGAGGTTATCACGGTGGGATAAGTAACAAAGAGTTGTTTTACCATCTTCAATATTACTAATTCCGCAGTATCCGCCAGGAAAGTTATGAAGTGCAATCCGGTCATCAGGGTGATCTGAACGAATGTGATACTTCACTCCAACATATGGCGATCTGTGATGAATAAATTCTCTGTTCAACTGATGGTCTACTTTTGACCGTTTGCCAAAAGCGCCGATAACAATATCCGCTTCCAGCTCCAGTCGCTGCGTTTTAACCTGAAACAACTCGTTTTTAAACCGAACCATTTCCACTTCTTCATTTAAGTTAAACTCAACACCCACCGCCCTGGCCTGTTCATATAAAAAATGATCAAAAGAATACCTGCTTATCCCAAAGCCTCCCAGATCAAGCGGCATTACCTCGCTCTTGCCTCTAACAGATGAAAGCTGAAAATTGGAAATAACCGGCGGATTGAATTGCTGAGGGTAAAGCCCCATAGATTTTAGAAATGGAACTACCTCATTCGAAATATATTCTCCGCAAACCCGGTGAAAGGGATAGGTCTTCCTTTCGATCAGCCGACAAGAAATCCCTGCTCGTGTTAACAGAATTGAAGTGATCAGTCCGGCAAGTCCGCCCCCTATTATTATAACCCTTTTCAAGAATTTATTCCAGTTATGAGAATATTATGGTGTAAAAACTGCGATTGTCATCCAAATAAACATTGGAACAGATGTTGCAAAGTAACCTTTTACTCAAACAAACTGTTTAATACTAAGTTGGCATTATGGAAACTAAAATTGAAAAAGGCAGGTCACTTGAACCTCTCCACGTTTTATTGATTGGCAATAACCCAATTGAAATGGGAGGTGTGCTGGAGAAACTAAACAAGGTTAGAGGCCAAAAGATTATTACTGAAATCGCGTTTGATTTAAAAAGCATTTTAGAAAGGCTAATCCGTTTCAAACCTAACTTTATTCTGATCGATGATAACATTGGTCGTTCCGTATTGATGGAAACGGTTAATACGCTTTCCAACAACCGTAATACAAAGGATATTCCAATAACGGTCTTAAAGAATTCCAACTATCAGGAGTCATTGGGATCATCGAGTGTACTTGATTATTTGTTAAAACAGAATCTATCACCCGAGGACCTGTACAACACTTTGAAAAATTCACTGAAACTCCGCCGCACGCAGAACTACTTGTACCAGGCTTACAAGAAAAGGAAAGTGCAGCTTTTAAAGGTGATGCGTTAAGTCAAATCTGATCTTTGAGCTCGATTTCTTTTCTGAATATTTCTCCCTTTCGGTTAATCTCAAGTTTGATTCTCTTTCCCGGTTTGCTGTTTAGGTAACCGTTTAAGACGTTTAATTCGAGGTGCTTTGCCTCAATACCATTTACGGCAAGCACAATGTCTCCAGGCAGAATACCACTTATTTGAGAAGGAGATTGATCACGTACTTCAGTAACTTCAAATGTATTAAGTTGTGAACCTTTCGCTTTTAGGGTAAGCCCGCTGAGGTTATAATAGAAATTCTTTTTGAAAGCCGAGTTCTTCTTGAGATAGATCTTTTCCTGAGGAAAATTGAAGATCACAACAAAACGACTTAATAATTCTCCGCCAAGTGCACCGTTCCTAAAAACATTTCCAATCTTGATACTATCTGAATAGCTATTGGGGTCAGGGAAGTTGGCAATTACTTTGTCCAGTTCGTAGTTCCCGATTTTCACCGACTTTATTCTCCCAACCTTGCCAATAATTTCACCCCCAAGTCCTCTGCCAAGCAGGGTGCTCACAGCATTTTGAGGAACCTGGATGATACTATCGGATGTTGGTTCAAGCATCAACCCATGACTAGCCCCTGAATCAATTAGTAGTTTGGCATTCAGCTTATTTCCATTCTGAAAAACGACCGGCACGACGATATAGGGTTTCGTGTCTTCTATTGTAATTGGTAACGACTGGTAATGACGGTGCTTGCGAAATTTCTCAGGTAGCATCAAGGTTAGTAATTTTTTTTCGTAGTCAATTTCAATGATAAAACGACTGAATAGTTCATACCCAAGAATTCCATGGACATCTGTTCCCAAGTAATTTCTTAACTCAAGATAGTCCTGGCCCAGTACAAGCATCGCATGTCCTTTCCCATTAACTCCAGGCAGTTCAAGCGAAACATTGTTGGTAATATAGGCGTCGACCAAATTTTGTCCTCCGGGTCCAGAAATGACATATTTTCGGGTGTACTCCAGATCCAGAATGTCAGAAAAAGTTTTTTGCGTAAGTATGGAAGTCCGAACGCCTGTGTCCAGAATAAATTTCAGTGGCAAGGCGTCATTCAAAACCACGGGAATGACAATGAGGTTGTTGTGAATTTCAATAGGAATTTGAACCCTCTTTTTACCTCCTGCAATTGAAAATCCAAGGTTTTGTCCTTGAAGATTGCTAAACCCTATCTGAAATAAAAGAATAAAAACTATTCCCCGAATCATACGATTGTTAACCCATGAGGTTGAATATAGAACAAATTTCAGAGACTGCTTAGATCAGGCTGGCAGGCGATCAAAATGGTAAAGCAATTTTTCAGGCGCATTTTCAACGAACAGCATGTCGAGGTACTCCACCTTTAAAAACTTGTCCTCAACCATTAAACGCATTTGTTCCAAAAGAGGGTCAAAAAACCTATTGATATTCAGGAGCCCAACAGGTTGGTGAGCTATTCCAAGCTGGCGCCAGGTTAAAATCTCTGCAAGTTCGTCAAGCGTACCCCAGCCCCCTGGCATGGCAATAAAGGCGTGAGAAAGATCTGCCATACGCTTTTTCCTCTCGTGCATGCTGGACACCACCTCCAGTTTTGATATGCCGTTGTGGGCAACCTCACGCTTTGCCAGAAAGTCCGGTATCACCCCTATAACCTCACCCTTATGGTGTATAACCGAATCGGCCAGGATACCCATGAGTCCAATATTTCCACCACCATAGACCAGGGTATGTGAATGCCCGGCAAGGAGTCTACCAAGTTCTCTGGCAGCAGCAGTATAAACAGGATTTTCTCCTGTAGCCGAGCCGCAGAAAACACAAATGTTCATGGGAGATTCGGAAGGAAAAAGACTAGAACTTGTTGTCGTGTTTATTCTTGCTCACCATCCCATTAGGGAAAATCCATGGGGAAACAATGGCCAGAATAAACAGGGCAATAACAACAAAGAAGGGCCACCAAGATGCTACATCCATAACTAAATGTTTAACGAACCGTAAAAATAGTCTCATTCCGGTCAAATTCTACATAAAGATTCAAAAATTGTTTAGCTTGATCATCTCGTTATTGGAGCCCATTTAAAGTCGGAAGAATGAAGAAATTTTTGATCATCGCAGGGATAGCTGTTGCTATGCTGATTCTATTAGGGGGGGTGACGAGGTTTTTTCTCAAAAAACACAAGAAGTCCCTGAGCCCGGAAGAACAAATCTCCTTTGCCACCGGTGATGTTAAAATTCAGGTTTTCTACAACCGGCCTTATAAAAAAGGAAGGGAGATATTCGGATCCCTGGTTCCATATGGTAAAGTATGGAGAACGGGAGCGAACGAAGCTACTACCTTTGAAACCAACAAAGACCTGACAATTGAAGGTAAAACGCTCAGGAAGGGCAAGTACACGCTTTGGACTATCCCGGAGGAGGAAATATGGACCGTAATTTTCAACTCAGAGTATGGGCAGTGGGGCATCGGTCCAGACGGTGAAGCGAACCGAAACCCGTCGCTGGATGTCGTTAGCATCAGTGTCCACGCTGTGAAAAGTCAGCGGGAGTTTGAACAGTTTACCATCTCCTTTGAGAAAGTAGGAGAAGAAGCAGAAATGGTGCTGATCTGGGATAAAACACTTGTGGCGATACCCTTTTCATTTTGATGTTATCTCGACCGGGCTACTGCCTTAATTAATAACCTTCTGACATTTTCTGTTGATGCCGGCATAGCATTTCCAACAAAGGAAACGCTGTTAGGATCAACACCCTGGCGGGTTAAGTACTCTGTAATGACTTGCCCTTGTGCGCGTGTTCGGTCATTGTGAAATTGCTGTTTTACCTGGAAAGTGTCCTGCTTCACCGTGTTGCCAAGGCTATCCAGAACGTTCAATTGTATAGCAGTCGTATCAAGCAGGATTTCAGTCAGGTCAGGATCAGACATCGTCGAATCCTGAACGTATCCATCCAACGTAACATCAATCTCGAACTTCAGCTGCGGGTTTGCTTTTATTACGCGTGCTAACTTTTTAAGTTCACCTTCTGACGACAATTCCATGATTGCGGAGTTGGGTTTAAATTGTACTAAATTCAAACTCAACACATCGCCTCCCTTCGGCTGACTTAGTACAACGTTTACTCTTTCTTTTTGTGGAGTTTTATCTGTCGTTAAATCAAACTGCTGTGTGAAGAAACTTGTATTACTCTGTTCAGGATCAAACGATATTTCGTAACGGGTACCTTCCATGAGGTATAACAAATACGTTCCGTCTTTTGACGGCCTTCCGGAATACGTACGCCTATTAGTCGTGAGGTCGGTAACCGTAATATAGGATGCTACGGGCGCATTATTCGGATCGGTAACTTTCCCCTCTACCTTCATCATACCTTTTGAGCGCAATTCATTTGGAATCAGGTACTCCACCAGTTCACTTGTCTTTCTCGCACCGGGTGAATCCCTCAACAGGTATCTTCCCAGGGCAGCCACACTTACGAACTGATCGTCCTGGGCAGTATTGATGAACTCCATCGCGGTTGGTTCCGACCAGGTACCGTTGACTAGTTTGCTTACATACAAATCCATCCCCCCCTTTGAAGAAGCCATTTTATTTGATGAAAAAAGTAAGGTTTCACCGTCTGCCATAATCCGCGGTGTTTGAGAATTTCCGGTATTTATATGAGGTGGTAGTTCTTTCGGCTCATCCCATTGACCGTTGGGCTTCTTCCTGGAAAAAAACAGCTTGCAGGCATCTGCTTTGTTTTGATCCATTTTTTCACACCGCATGAAGTAAATCGTATTCCCGTCTGGTGTGAACGATGCACACCCTTCATTCGATTTTGAGTTTATAGGTAGCATCAAATTCTCGGGTTCCGACCATGTTGCTCCTCTGCGCTCACTGGTCATAATATCATATCCGCCAACTGTTGGAGTTTTCATGGAAGTAAAGTAAAGTCTCTGTCCATCCGCCGACAACGAAAATCCTTTTAGGTATACCAGTCTGTGGTTTACATTCTTAGGAAGCACCACGGGTTCGGACCAATCACTTTCGCGCGAGGTGTAAAAAACGGTCAACGTGTGATCTTCACCGTCATCAGAAACGAACAGCAGGGCATTGCCATCAAAGCTTACATAAGGGGCATAAAGATTCAATGAAGGATGATTGATGATACCGGGAAGTCTGCGCGTTTTTGCCTGGGCATTAATGCCGATGACAGGGACAGTGAGTAAGAAAAAAACACCGATAAGCTTTCTCATACGATTTGGGTCTTTGGCTAAAATTAACGATTTCCAGGTATGTCGATGAAAACAAATTTGACCTTAATACTTCTATAACCCGTATTTATCTAGCTCACCCATTTAACTTTATCCTCAACTGGTTTCCTTTTTCCCTCGGCAAGTTTACCGGCTGGCATTCCCACATGTAAAAATCCAAGCAGTTTATCATCCTCATGCAGTCCAAAGAATCCCTTTGCCTCCTCAAAATAAGTAATCCCGCCGGTACTTAGATACGCTCCGACTCCATACGCTGTAGCTGTCAAATACATGTTTTCAACCGCGCAGAAAACTGCACCTATCTCCTCCACTTCCGGAACCGACTTCTTTTCATCCCGCCTCATACACACGGCAATAATATGTGAAGACAACAAAGGCTTTGTTAGCAGGTTTTGATAACGTTCTTCCCGAAACGATCCATCTCTTGTTGTAACTTCCTTATAGAGACCGGCCTGAAAATTAGCAAGTGTCTTTATTCCGTTGCCGGTAAAAACAACAAACCTCCAGGGTTCAGTCAATTTGTGCGTCGGTGCCCAGTTTGCATTAATAAGCATCTGCCTGATAATCGATTCTGGAACGATTTCACCGCTATATTGTTGCTGATAAACAGATCGTCGTTTCTGGATTACCTCGTTAAACATTTCGGTATTCATATTCATTGCTGTGGCTTTTCATAAATTTACAGGAACAACGCATTATACCATGAAGAATTTAGTGCTGATTCTACTCATAGCGACCTCGTGTGCGCCGGTCTATGTTCCGAATGCACGGAATTCCCCCTTGTTCACACAGGCTGGCGAAGTTCAGGGATCAATGCAGTTTGGTAATGGGCTGGATCTTCAAGGTGCTGTCGCCATAACCAATCATATCGGATTAATGGGCAATTATTCGTATGCAGATCGCAACACTAACAGTTTTGATCCCGACTACGAAGACACCTATCACCATCATAAATTTTTTGAAGGTGGCATTGGCTACTATGAAAATGACGGCAACTGGTGTTATGAAGTTTTTGCCGGGTATGGAAGAGGTGAAGGCGCAAGTGTCGACGAGTATGCATGGTGGGGGGGGCAATCCGGCAGGGCCACAGGTAAATTTGAACGATACTTTATCCAACCCGCTTTTGGTCTGAACAAAAAAGTTATGCATGTTTCGTTCGTTCCGCGTATTTCGATCGTTGACTTTTCTGAGTTCACCAATGACGTCCTGACCTACTCTTTAGATGAGGACCCCAGGGTGTTCATCGAACCAGCTGTTATTGGTCGTGTGAACCTTATGGACAACCACCTCTTCTTTGTATTTCAGGCAGGTTTTTCCTTTCCGGCAACCTCAAACGTCTATTATGAATACAGGCCGTTTCAGTTCTCAACTGGCATGGGATTCCGCTTTGGAGGTGCCAGGAAAAAAGAAGAAACAATTGCCCCAGCGTATTAACTGCGGGTTATATCCCATTCCTGATTATTACTGATTCCCTATTTCGGAAACAGACTCGCGTCTATGTTAGGTATTACTTTCAGGGCATTCTTGTAGTATATTTTTTTCAGAACATCATCCGGCAAATCCAATCCGTACATTCTCCAAAACGCATGGTATCGCTTGTGATAGGGAAAATAGTCATCGGCAGTTTCAAGCACTCGAAAATAGGTGGTGTACTCTTCCGGAACCCATGAGTCTTTGCCAAACATCACCCGGTCCTGATACTTGATGAGAAATTCGCGCGCCACACGAGGTTGTCTTCCAAGCTCCGCAATCACAGCACCTATTTCAGTGTACATATTTGGAAATTGATTCATCAATTCACCAAGTTTCTTCAGGTCATTTCCATACCAACCAAGGTGCGCATTGATAAATTTTGTTTTCGGGTTCTTTTTGAAAATGTTATGTTGCTCTGCGATGATCGTCTCCCATGACACCGGGTCAGAGTCATGTCGCCTTCCCGGATGCAACTTGAGCTCCAGCCATCTTTCATTTTTTTCATCAATAGGCTGCCAGAATTGTTTAGGGTCCGCTGCATGAATTAATACCGGGATACCCAGCTCGCCACACTTCGCCCAAATCGGATCAATACGTGGATCGTCAACATGAATACGGTTGCCTTTGCTGTCCTTGTTGAACATCCCAAGGCTTTTATAAATTTTCAGCCCATTAGCTCCTTTTTTAACATCGTCTTCCAGTTGCTTCAACATCCGGCTTTGCCACTCGGGATCATCTATAGCTCCGAAATCCATATTGGTAAAGACGATAAACCGTTTTGGATACGTCTTCTTTACGTTCTCGAGTGACTTTTCAAGATGGTCAGAACTACCTCGTCCCCGACCACTAAGGTTCACCATGACAGCCATATTCAATTTATCCATCTCTTTTGTAAGAGTGTTTAAATCTTGTGAGGTCATGTTGAACTGATGATTATGCACGTCAATAAAAGGAAACTTCGCTTTTGTCAGTTTGTGCTCCGGCACGACCAGGGTAGATGGCGGATCATAATCTTCAAAATCCATTTTCATATCAAGTGGTCGCTCCTGGGCTGCTGCAGAGTTCATTGCCAAAACTGTTGCGGCCGCAAATAGTATATTTTTCATAGTGACTGAATCTGCCATTAAGATACGTGGAATACCCTAATCAGTTGAATAATTTTTCCAGGTGGACCTAAATCTGTTTAAGCCGGAGTGTTCCCAGGATAGGCGTTAATGACCCCTGAAAAGATACGTCGATTGCGAAAAGATTATGCATCATTGAGCGACGGTGATTTATTTTTAACTTGCTAACGAATTACCCCTTGTCATGAAAAAAATCGCCGTCATTGTAGTTTTGCTCATCAACACTTACTTCTGCCTGGCACAGGACGCCCAGCTTGAAGCAGCAAAAAAGAAAATCGAATCAAAGGATTTCACGGGGGCGAAAGCTGAACTCACAAAAATCATTACCTCCAACCCGAGAAACAAGATTGCCCTGAACTTGCGCGGGCTGACACAAATTTCATTGAATGACTTCTATGGCGCCATTGGTGATTTCAATTTTGCACTGGAGGTAGATTCAACGTACTCGGAGGCATTGAATAACAGGGGCGAAGCAAAAATGGCATTGGGTGATGATGAAGGTGCTATACTGGATTTTGATAAAGCCATCAAATTCAATTCAAAATATACAGAAGCCTACAGCAACAGAGGATTGGCCAAGTACAATTTTGAGGACCTGCAAGGTGCGTATTTTGATTTTTCCAAAGCGCTGGAACTTGGCCCGGCCGATGCGGATAAATATTTCAATCGCGGAGTTGTAAAGGCAGAACTGGGGGAATTTGTAAGTGCTATAGATGACTATACGAAATCCATAGAGCTCGATAAGACCGATCCCGGGCTCTATAACTATCGTGGTGTTGCACATTATAACGTAGGCAACCTTGATTTGGCAATTGCCGACTATAATGAGGCGATCAAGCTTGACCCTAAAGATGCCCAAACCTATGAAAACCGTGCGATAGCAAAGGGGGCTAAGGAAAACTTCAAAGAAGCACTTGAAGACTATTCCAAAGCTATTGAACTCAACCCCGAAGACCCCGAGACTCTTAACCTCCGAGGGGTAACGAAATACAGTCTGGATGACCACGACGGCGCCATTGCCGACTATACAAAAGCAATAGAGCTTGATGCCTCAAACCCCGTCTACTTTGACAACAGGGCATTAAGCAAAACTGAAAAAGGAGACAACCCCGGTGCCATTGAGGACTATTCCAGTTCTATCGAGCTCTATCCAAGTGATCCGGAAACTTACTATCAGCGGGCGTTAGTGAAAATGAGTATGAATAATAAATACGATGCATGCCTGGACTTTAAGCGAGCGGAAGAACTCGGATCGGTTGAAGCTAAGGCCGCAATCAAGAAAAATTGTAAGTAAAATTCGGCAACGTCATTCATTTTTCACAAGCGAAGATCTAAGGTCCTGAAGAAATAAAAAAGCCAGGCGAAAGCCTGACTTTGAGTTCTATTGTTAGAGACTATTTTTTGACAACCAACGTACTGGCAATCATATCATGAAGTGCCTGCTTCTTGTCCGTAAAGGCCGCCATTAAATATCCTATCAGTAGTATCATCGAGGAAATGATTTTGCAAAGATTACGTACAAGCGCCTTTGTAAAATCCAGTCTCTCGCCATTCATGTCAATCACTTTAAGACCTAGGACTATTTTCCCAACAGAGGCCTGATATTTCGACGACTCCATGAAGGAGTAATAGAGGGTCTGTATCGTTAGGAAAACAATCTGCGTCACTCCCGCCATGGCCATCATTTGACCAATCATAGGTGTTATGGTCGATTCATCTGCTGTCTCAAGACTCTGAATATCGGTTGCCAATCCGATGCCCATAAATCCCAGAACTGGCATAATCGCAATAAATTGTATTGACCCAAGCAGTAGTCCATCAATAATAACGGCAACAAAACGTAGCCAAAATCCTGCATAGTTTGTATTCATAAGGTTGTAAGGTTGGTTTCTTAAATCTAAACTATTATACTCAACCTTGCAACGGAATGACGCGTCGGCCAAGCTCCCAATTAAACCTTAAAGAATCAGTTTGAATCCAAGGATACAAAAAGAGTTTGACCAGTTGGAGCATGACAGAATTGAATTGCTCGGCAAACTAAAACAATACCCTGAAGAAATTCTGGACGGTTCGCCAACGTCAGGACGGTGGTCCGTTAATCAGATACTTTCCCACCTGATTACATCCGAACGACTGACATTGATTTATCTGAAGAAAAAGTCACTAGGTGTAGATCAACTCGCAAATTCAGGAATCATGGAAGATCTTAAAATGGTGGTGTTAAAAGTCTCGCAACGTTTGCCTCTACGGTTCAGGGCACCGGAACTCGTTGTAAAAAATACACCTGCTCCGGCACCCATACAGGAATTGGAAGTTCGCTGGGATGTTTTGAGGCGGGAATTCAGGGACTTTCTTGAAACCGTTAAGAAGGAGAACCTCAGTAAGTTGATTTATAAACATCCCGTTGCGGGCCGTTTAAATGTGATTCAGTGCGTTGTCTTTATGCGCGAACATTTCCAGCATCACCTGCCTCAAATCAATCGGGTAGTGCGGAACAAAAACTGACGGATTAATTACAGTGCATCATTGACAATAATGTGCTACGCCAAAACTATGTTCTTTACTATTTTCCAAACCAATTCAGATTCGAATCCTTTTTGGATACCAAAGCGGGCAAGCTTATCACGCTTCGCAAACGAATCCCCGTCGCCAAGCAGATTGGCTTTTTTCATTAGTAGTGTTTGAAGTGTCTTTTCATAATCGGCCTCCTCTATTTCCTTCATACCTGACCGAATACAATTGGTGGTAAGGCCCCTGGATTCCAATTCATTTATAATTTTCAGTCGTCCCCATTTCTTAAGCCGAAACTTTCCTCCAGCAAATGCTTTGGCAAAACGCTCTTCGTTAAGATACCCTTCCACGATAAGATGAGAAAGAAGTTCATCTACTTCATTGGTATGTAATCCAAACTTGTACAACCTGTTCTTTACTTCTAGATGGCTTCGTTCCTGGTAAACACAGTAGTTGTAGATCTTCTGTTTCGCCTCGACGACAGTAAGTTTTTTAGGAGCTTGTTGCACAATGTAAAATTAGAAAGTCAGGCCATTAGTGTCCAGCCAGACAGGTAACTTTTAAAGGCTATTGCTTAACCAATCCCTTTGACTTGAGAATACTGCCAACAAATTTGCGCTCGTTCTCCGTATTAAATATTTTGAATGGCCAGTATATAATCTGTGCTTTGTTTACGAAAAGCACATAATGATCTTCACCGATTGCAGCGGCATTTATTTGGTCCCACTTGAGTGGCATACCTTCCCGTGGATTTATTTTCATGAGAATTTGCTGGCTGCTTATTTCATATGAAAATTTTTCAAATAGCATTTTTCCCTGCTCCAGCTGAGTTACGCCATAAAACTGTATCCACCAGAACAATAAATAAAGGCCTAGTCCCAAAATTGCACCGATAAACCACCAGACACTGGCCAGACCAGGGATAAAATAACACAGGCACAATACTAACGCCCCGGCACCTGCCATCCATCCCTGCTTTTTGAGTATACTTTTTAAGGCAATGTTAATATAAGTCTTCTTCTCAAGCTTGTAATTCTTCGTTCTAACAATCATACTTTTATTTCTCAGTTATCTGTTCAAACTTCCGGGCAGTATCAATCTAAAACGCCTTCAAACTCAAGTCAAGACTTTTTACAGAATGCGTGAGGGCGCCAACAGAAATAAAATCCACACCACATTCAGCTACTTGTCTGATGGTTTCCTCCGTTATGTTTCCACTCGCCTCCGTCTTATACTTTCCTGCGATCAGACTAACCGCATCCGTCATCTCCCGCAGGCCCATATTATCCAGCATTATGATGTCAATCCCGCCGACGTCAAGGACCTTTTTGACTTCTTCGAGGTTTCTGGTCTCGATTTCAATCTTCAGGTTCATATTTCCGGCGCGAAGATAATCTTTTGTTCGAATGATTGCCTGCTCAATACCCCCGGCCATATCAATATGATTGTCCTTTAACATGATCATGTCGAAAAGACCGATTCTGTGATTGCCTCCTCCCCCTATGCATACCGCCCACTTCTCCAGTAATCGAAAGTTGGGGGTGGTTTTTCGGGTATCCAGTATGGTGGCCCCTGTTCCCAAGAGCAACTTAGCCAGCTGATTTGTCTTTGTCGCAATCCCGCTCATGCGTTGCATACAGTTCAAAACGAGTCTTTCAGTTGTCAGGATCGATCGCGCGGAGCCGCTAACAACAAAACCAATATCGCCATGATCAACTTCAGCGCCATCTTCGAGATATGCCTCAATGCGTAGGTCCTTATCGTAGAAGTGAAAAATCTTCATTGCCAGGGAAACACCGGCCAGAATTCCCTTGCCTTTGACTATAAGCCTTGCATTTCTCCTTTCAGTTGAAAGAATGGAGGCTCGCGTAGAATGATCTCCATCACCTATGTCCTCTTCCAGGGCTGAAGCAATGAATTTCTTAAGAAAGTCCTCTGTGATATAACTTGGAAACACGGTGCAAAAGTAGGATCAAAAGCCAAACGGATGGCAGTTAATCAGGATTTTTTGACAATACGCTCACTCCTTGGCAAAGGAAATCTCGTGCACCAGTTGTTGGTTATTGGCAATTTTGATTTTCATGTATACCCGGTAGGTTTCACTGTCGCTTTTATATTGGCCGATTCCAAAAATCTGCCCACCCTTTGATGTACCCTGATGGATAAGCGTAAACTCTGTTGGTGGATGTTGTTTGAAAAAGTCGCGAAAGACAAACTCAGCCTGGGCCTTGCTATACGATTGAGGGCCATCATTCAATGTTACATCTACTGTCTGATTTAGGTATTTAGACAGCTCTTTTGCGCTCCCTGCCTTTATGGTCTCTTTCACCTGGCTGATAATATCAGCCTGGGCATATACGAATGCAATCTGAAAGCAAGTCAGTAAAAAAACCAGTAAAGAGAAATATCTGTTCAATTTCATGATGAATAGAGTCGGCCAAAACTATGCCATTGTTGCAAGATAGCGAAATATTGATTTATCAACCCGGGTGCAAACGATTACAACGTTGTTTCATCGCCAAATCCCATATTCCTACAAACCTGACTATATTTGCGCGGTTGACTAATAATGACATTTTTCATGAATAAGAAAGTGCTACTGATGATTTTGGATGGCTGGGGCATCGCCAAAAACAAGGCAGTATCGGCAATAGATCATGCCAATACCCCATTTGTCAATTCATTGTATACCAGGTATCCCCACAGCAAGCTGGAGGCTTCAGGTTTAGCCGTTGGACTTCCCGAGGGACAAATGGGCAACTCCGAAGTTGGTCATATGAATATCGGCGCGGGAAGGGTGGTTTACCAGGACCTTGTCCGGATTAACAAAGCAGTTCATGAAAAAGAACTGGACTCAAATCCTGTGCTCGTTGATGCACTCGCATATGCAAAGAAGAATCATAAAAGTGTACACCTGATTGGTTTAGTTTCCGACGGCGGTGTTCACTCCCATATTGACCATCTTAACGGTATTGTTACTATTGTTCATAACAACGGTATCAAAGACCTGTTCATTCACGCTTTTATGGATGGAAGGGATACTGACCCGAAAGGAGGATTGGACTATCTCAGGCGGGTAATGGCACACCTGAATGTTACTACCGGAAAAATTGCAACCGTCATAGGAAGATATTATGCCATGGATCGCGATAAGCGCTGGGAACGAGTTAAACTGGCTTACGATGTCATGGTAAATGGTGTCGGAGAAAAAGCGATGGATCCATTAGATGCCATTCAGAAATCGTATGACAACAATGTAACCGACGAGTTCATTAAACCCATAGTCGTTGTTGATCAATCACAAACCCCCATTGCCAAAATCAAAGAAGGTGATGTTGTGTTGTGTTTTAATTTCCGTACAGATCGGGGGAGAGAAATAACTGAAGTGCTGACTCAGAAGGATTTTCCGGATGATGGCATGAAAAAGTTATCGTTGCATTACGTCACCTTAACCAGTTATGATGATACGTTTAAGGATGTACAAGTGATCTTCACAAAAGATAACCTGGACAAGACATTGGGTGAAGTGGTATCAAGCGCAGGGAAGACACAAGTACGTATTGCAGAGACAGAAAAATACCCTCATGTTACTTTCTTCTTTTCCGGTGGAAGAGAAACCCCATTCCCGGGAGAAACCCGGTTGCTTTGCCCTTCTCCAAAAGTCGCAACCTATGATCTTGCGCCTGAAATGAGTGCTCATGACATTAAAGACAAGATAATTCCTGAAATAGAAAAGAATGCGCCTGACTTTATATGCCTGAACTTTGCAAACCCGGATATGGTTGGCCATACCGGAGTATTTGAAGCTGCTGTCAAGGCTTGTGAGACCGTGGATTTCTGCGCACAAAAGGTAACAGAGGTTGCATTGAAAAACGGCTACAGCACGGTGATTATTGCCGACCATGGCAACGCAGACATGATGATTAACGAAGACGGAACTCCCAATACTGCACATACAACCAACCTTGTTCCTTGTTTCCTTGTTGATGATACCTATAAAGGAAAATTAAGAAATGGCAAACTGGGAGATCTTGCTCCGACGATTCTCACATTGATGGGAATACCTATACCAACCCAAATGACCGGAACTGTTCTGCTTGAAAAATAACACACACCGGCTCATGGGTAGCATTCCCTGGAAGGTCACATTGATTTTCCTCATAGGCATCGTAAGCTATTCCTGTTCCGACTTTGATCGGAACCAGTTAAGCCTGTATTCAGTGGATACTTTACTGCAAACTCAATCAAAATATCTGTCAGAAAGAACTGCTTTTCTCGAGAAAACTACCAGCCTTGGGCTTAAGCACGATACGGTGAAGTTTTCTCCAAAAACTAAAAACGAATGGATTAACGAACTGGAGATATTTGGTATCCTTGATATCCTCAATAAACCGGCGAGCCGGGACTTTTATAAAGTTGAAAACTATCCGGACAACAAAAGTAACTTGAAAGTAAAGTCCTTTACAGCAACGAAAGAGCTGCCGGTGAAATATCTCAGGCTTTATTATCAGGGAACGGAAGAAAAGGTTAGGATGATTGAAGCAAAATATACTGAATCTAATTTGCTCTACGGTAGTAATCGTATGTTCACCATGAAATTTCAGCCGATTGATGATACCTTCATACTTACCTCATTTGAAGTTGTCGGCGATCAAAAAATGTTCCTTGGAGACTCAGTAAAATACACGATTAGCGGGGCGGTGAGCCTTTCAAATTAACATGGCCAAAAGAAAAAAAGCGGAGGAGCTGCGAGAAGAAGAACGGCGGAGAATTGACAAACAAAGCCTTCACAAATTAATTGGTATTTTCAGGTTTTCTCTTCCCTATAAAGCATGGTTTATAGCAGGACTTGTCTCGCTTGCCTTGTCAAGTGTCACCCTTCTGGCTTTCCCGTACTTTGCCGGTAAATTGCTGGACCTTGCCAGTGGAAAACCGGTTGCTTATTTTACTTCGATAAATCAGGTTGCGCTGGCGCTTCTGGCTATACTATTTGTTCAGGCAGCGTTCTCCTTCACTCGTGTGTATACATTTTCAATTGTAAGCGAAAGATCACTTGCCGATCTCCGGAAAACAGTATATCGAAAACTACTTTGGCTCCCCCTTGGTTTCTTTGACCAAAGAAGAGTGGGTGAATTGATGAGCCGCATCACATCGGATGTGGGGACGCTATCGGAAATGTTTTCTTTTACGCTGGCTGAAATGTTGCGTCAGCTCCTTACTTTGATTTTCGGTACGGCGGTTATTTTTTATCTGGCTCCCAAACTTACCGGATTCATGTTATTGTCTTTCCCGGTGCTGGTTATTCTGGCATTAATTTTTGGGAAGTTTATACGATCGCTGTCAAAAAAGACACAGGACAAACTTGCCGACGCAAATGTGATCGTCGAAGAGTCGCTACAGTCTATTTCCGTAGTCAAAGCTTTCACCAATGAATCATTTGAGATCGGCCGTTATTCAAACGCCTTAAACGAAGTGGTTCGTGTAGCGATTCGAACGGCACGCTTTCGGGGCCTATTCATTTCTTTTATAATCTTCGCCCTATTTGGTGGTATCGTTGCTGTCGGATGGTACGGTGCCTCTCTCGTTCAAACCAATGAAATAACCGTTGGTGAATTATTCTCTTTTGTGATTTATACCTCCTTTATTGGTGGATCTATAGCTGGGCTTGGCGATATCTATACACAGTTGCAACGGGCTATCGGAGCCTCGGAACGGCTTCTCGAAATCCTTGATGAAAAAGACGAAGCCGGTGACAGCGGTAGCGATGTATCGAATTCGGCTGGTGAAATTACTTTCGAAAAAGTTTTCTTTTCCTATCCTACCCGAACCGAGTATGTCGTCCTGAAAGACCTGAACTTTAAGATCAGTCCCGGAGAAAAGGTTGCTTTAGTTGGAAAAAGCGGTTCCGGAAAGTCCACAATAATCAACCTGCTCATGCGGTTCTATCCGATTGAAAACGGATCCATAGCAATTGACGGGGAACCCATACAGAGATTTAATCTGACTTCATACCGTAACAATATTGCTATTGTTCCACAAGAAGTTCTTCTTTTCGGAGGAACCATTCAGGAAAATATTGGATATGGAAAACCCGACGCTAGTCTGGACGAAATCAGGATTGCCGCCCGAAAAGCTAATGCGCTGGAATTCATAGATAGTTTCCCCGAAGGATTCAATACCGTCGTGGGCGAGCGAGGAGTAAAGCTCTCGGGTGGTCAGCGACAGCGCGTCGCAATTGCGAGAGCAATATTAAAGGATCCAGCTATTCTGATCCTTGATGAAGCGACAAGTTCGCTAGACGCACAATCAGAGGTTCTGGTGCAGGAAGCCCTGGAAAAGCTCATGGAGAACCGGACCACGATAATCATTGCCCATAGACTTAGTACTATTAAAAAAGTTGATCGTATTTTTGTAATTGATGAAGGCAGACTGGCTGAGGTTGGCACTCATGCGGACCTTACCCGTCTTCAGGAAGGAATTTATAGCAATTTGCTTCGCCTTCAACTGCAATAACGAGCTTCGAACTTATCTGATCATTAGGTGACGATTTTGATTTTATGGCTAAGGTTTCAGAAACACTACTAAGGGACTTTAAGCTTCGTTCCACACCTAACCGGCAGGAGATTCTGCACCTTTTCCTGCAAAAGGAATATGCCCTTTCCCATGCCGATATTGAAAACGAAATTGATAATTCACTCGACCGGGTAACAGTCTATAGAACCCTTAAGACCTTTCTGGACAAGGGACTGATTCACAAAGTTCTTGACGATGAAGGAAGTCTGAAATACGCACTCTGCAACGCCGCATGTACGACCGCCGGGCACCATCACGACCATGTTCATTTCAAATGTACCAAATGCGGGCAAACCTGCTGTCTTAATACCGAGGTGCCAGCCGTAAAGCTGCCAAAAGGATACAGGGCAAATAGTGTAAACCTGCTTATTCAGGGAATTTGCGAGCGATGCAGTGAATAATTACAAATGAATGGTTCCTTTTTGGACACGCAAGGGATAAATCGGCCATGTAAGTTTTTGAGATTAAAATATATTTGTAGTTTTGAGATCGACGGATGCTCAAACTGCGATTTTTTATGTTTGTAGGCTCCAATAACCGGAAATAAAGCTCCTTGCTGTCAGTGTTGAACATACTTCTTTTCTCCCTTTTCAAAAGCGACAATGAAAGGGAGACCATTCTATTTGGTGCTTTTGCGGTTGTAATTATCGTTTTCCTGGTGCTAGACCTGGGCTTATTTCATAAACAGGCTCACAAAATAACGACCAAGTCTGCTTTGTACCAGTCCATATTTTGGGTACTTATCTCTACGCTCTTTGGTTTCTTTATTTACCGCTATGATGGAGCAGATCATGCCGTAGAATATTTTTCAGCGTACCTCACGGAGTATGCGCTTTCCGTAGATAACATCTTTGTGATTCTCCTTATACTGAAATACTTCCAGGTAAAAGAAGAGTATTATCACAAGACGCTCTTTTGGGGAATTCTGGGAGCGATTGTTTTCCGTGGAATTTTCATTTTTGTTGGCGCCTACTTCATTCATAGATTTCACTACATACTCTACATTTTCGGAGTGTTCCTGATTTACTCCGGCATCCGGATCTATTTTGAAGATGGCGATCAAAAAATAGAGCCTGAGAAAAATCCAATTATTAAGCTGTGTCGGAAGTATCTACCCATTACAAAGGATGATCACGGTGGAAGTTTCGTGGTTAGACAGGCAGGTAAGTTAATGTTTACTCCATTGTTTCTGGTAATCGTTCTGATTGAAACAACGGATTTGATTTTTGCAGTCGATTCAATACCCGCTGCATTCGCAATTACTCAAAATGAATTCCTGGTGTATACGTCTAACATTTTCGCAGTTATGGGACTTCGTGCCATGTTTTTTCTGCTGGCCGGAATTATTGATAAATTCTACCTCCTGCAGAAAGGACTCTCCATTATATTATTTTTTATAGGCGCCAAAATGTTGCTGGAAATTTTTGACATCCACATCGGGGTTTATACTTCGTTTTCTGTAATAATGGCAACCCTGACACTGTCGATAGTTTTCTCCGTCATTGTGCCGCGGGGAGCTAAACAAGATGAAATCTAGGTTTGGTAGTTAGGATTCTCTCCGTTGAACACGCACGAACTCTTACTTCCTGATCCGTTCCGCGAACAGGTCCCTGGGCATTACTTTCAACAACACGGGAAACGTAAGGAACTTCTCCGGTAGTGAAACGATACCAAATGCAGGAATATTTCTCAACATTTGCAAGAGCCCAACTCGCACTCTCTCCCTTTCCTCAGAAGTTAACTCCAGGGACCTCGCTTTTTTTGCCAGTGCGAGAATCTCGGGATTCTGTGAGATACTTTTGAGCAAGCGACTCATATTCCGTTCGGCAACAATAGAAAGCCGTTTTATGTATTGTTCACTAACGTGTTTGTAGTCCTGTGCATCCTTTAAATAGTCCAGATGCTCCCATTGCTCTAATACAAAGCCTTCAATTCCAATCATACTGGTTTCAAGATCTTCTTCTGAAAACCCGAGATACTCACAGAAGCGTTTTAGAAATTCTATTTCACCCTGCTCAACTTTCTTGTCTGCCCATATCGTGAGTATAGCGATTTCAAGGTAAAACTTTTTGAGTATCCAGGAGTTCTCTGACGGAAGGACAAAATCCTCTATAGCAAAACCATCCTCAAAAATCTTCAGTGTTTCTTTTCTTCGTTCGGTTGAAAGATCCGTGCTTTCAATGAACAACTCATAAAGTCTCCGCTCCTCGGGAGCAACTTCCTTGTTGGCATGGGCTGCCGCAGAAATTACTTTTACAACAGAAAATCGAAGTTCATCGCGTTCAAACCGAAAAAAGTCAACGATGATCCGGTCTGAGTTGGTATGTATCCATTGCCCGTAGATAAAGATGTCCAGAAAAAGCAGACTGTTGTGAAAAAAGTAAGACCAAAAATTATTTTGAAACTTATTTGCGTATTCAATGCGTTTATCAAGAATTCTTTCGGCCAGGTCGATTGAAGATTTCCTCTTTCCTAATATGGTCTTTGTAGGAATTGCCAGTTCCGGAAAAATATTAGTATAAAAATTGCCGATACTATCGAGCGTTTTGAGAATAACTCCGGAGAACTTTTCCCTGCTATTGTTTGAATGGTTATTTGCCAGGAGCGAACTGCTTATGAAACTCTCCGTTAATAGAATCCTTAGCCGATTTTTTCTATCCAGAAGGTCTGCTTCCGGAATATTTAACTCCCCGAAAGACTGACCGTACATGAGTCCGGTGGGTTGTAGAATCCTGTAAAGTGCATGTTCAGGGTGCGAGGCCCTGTGGTCTTCATTCGCTATATCGCTTAGCAGCCCTTTACGCAATTCAAGGTACTCCTTTAACCAGCCTTTGTCCTTAAGTTCCATTCCCGTTCTTTCTGCAATTTGAAATTACAGATTTCAAAAGACATGGCCACGACATTGCTTATGAAGCGCTTTTCCAGCCCTTTGACTCGATTAATTTGGCGGCAGACTCAATTTTTCTTTTAAGGTTGACCTTAAATTTATCCAGCTTCTTACCTATGCGTCTGTCGGAAGAGCCCAGAATTTGTGCCGCCAGTATTCCCGCATTACGAGCGCCATCCAGTGCAACCGTTGCAACAGGAACACCTGCCGGCATCTGAAGTATGGATAAAATTGAGTCCCAACCATCAATAGAATTAGATGACTTGACCGGAACCCCGATAACCGGTAAAGAAGTCATGGAAGCGATCATACCGGGAAGGTGCGCCGCCCCTCCAGCTCCGGCTACAATTACTTTAAGGCCACGTGTCCTTGCGTTGCCGGCATAGCTGACCATTCGCATCGGTGTTCGATGGGCTGAAACGATGGTTAATTCATACGCTACTCCAAGTTCCTCCAGGACCTCAGCCGCTTCTTTCATGACTCTAAGGTCAGACTGACTTCCCATTATTATCCCCACTAATGGTTTGCTCATATCAGGTAATAACTTTAAGTGTGTTTTTTACAAAATTGGCTTTCTTTTTTAAACTTTCCGCATTAGCATCTACGATAGTTACATGACCCATCTTTCGAAATGGCTTTGTGAACTGCTTACCATAGAGATGAACATGAACGCCGGGAATTTTGAGAACCTCTTCAAAGCCCTCGTATTTAGCAGGTCCTGTATGTCCTTCCTCTCCCAATAAATTCACCATTGCGCTTGGAAGTAAGATGGTAGTATCTCCAAGCGGCATTCCCAGAATACACCGCAAATGCTGTTCGTATTGCGACGTTACATTTGCTTCAATAGTTTGATGTCCGCTGTTGTGGGGACGGGGCGCTATTTCATTTACGATTACCTTCCCTTCCTTCGTCACAAACATTTCGACTGCAAGTACTCCTACCATATCGAGCTCCTGAATAACTTTCCTGGCAATTTGGTCTGCATCATTTAGAATGTTGTCGGATAAGGCAGCAGGTGCAAACAAATACTCAACAAGATTCTGTTCCGGATGAAAGACCATTTCAACAGCAGGAAAAGTCCTAACCTCTCCTTGCAAATTTCGTGCAACGACCACCGAGATCTCTTTCTCAAAATCGACTAGCTCCTCAAGCAACCCGGGTGCATCGAATGCCTTGTCGAGGTCAGACTTGTTTCGCAGGATTTGAACACCACGGCCATCATATCCGTCTCTTCCCAGTTTATTTACTGCCGGCAGAAAATCTGCGGATTTCTTTACTTCAGCGGAAGACTCCACCAAAATGAAATTAGCCGTCGGAATTCCGTGATCCCTGAAAAAAACTTTCTGAGTTCGCTTATCCTGTATTAATGCGATAACCTCTGGCTGAGGGTATACTTTTTTTCCTTTCTTAAGGAGCTCTTTCAAGGGAGCTGTATTTACGCTTTCTATTTCAATGGTAATAATGTCGCACAATGAGCCGAACTTCAACACGGTATCGTAGTCCGAAAGTTTTCCCTGATGGAATTCTGACACCGCGGCGCATGGTGCATTGGGATCAGGGTCAAGTACCGCAAATCGCAAATTGAAATCTATGCCGCTTTGTATCAGCATCCGGCCGAGTTGGCCTCCTCCTAAAACGCCTATCGTAAAGTCTTGGTGAAATGGAGTGCTCACGTTGGATGTATTTACTTGTAAGTTAAGGGAAGGCGGAAATTATTGAGTTTGGGTACAGTCGCAGATCATCTTTGAAGAGTTTTTTTTGGTCAACTAAAGGATGGATTAGTTTTAACGTACTCCACCACGTCATTGAATTCAATACCGGCTGTTTCAACGGAATACAAAAGTAGTCTGATCTCCTTTGCGTGTACACGTCCATCCACTTCAGAGAGACGATAAAGTGTGGCAAACACTCTTAATTTTTCATTCTCCGTACATTTTGAAAGATGGTCGAGGCCATACTGATAAATTTCCCGCTCCGATTTTATTTTCTTGAGTTCTTCGAATTCCGTAAAGGTAAAATCAGGAATGTGTTCTTTGGTTTTAATGCTTGATAATGCATCGAGCTCCATTCGATTGGCTACGCCATCTGCGCCTATTAACAAATGAGCAAAACATAACAATCCCGAATGATAATTCTTGTTCATAGGCATTGGAATTTAAAGATAGGAATTCTGTCCTTAGATTCAGGACAGAAGTTGAAATACTATAAAGGCGGACAAATAAGCAAGTAGGGTCATATAGACCAATTGAATCATGGGCCACTTCCATCCGTTAGTTTCACGGTATACTACGGCGATCGTACTCATACACTGCATGGCAAAGGTATAAAAAACAAGAAGCGAGAATCCAACCGCCGGGGTAAATCGTTTACCTCCGGTGTCGACATTGATCTCTTCCCGCATTCGTTCTTTTATAGTGGTTGAGTCGTCGTCGGTTACACTTCCAATGCTGTATATGGTCGCCATGGTGCCAACAAAAACTTCACGGGCTGCAAAGGAAGTGATTAAGGCAATCCCTATTTTCCAATCATATCCTAGTGGTTTTATTACCGGTTCAATTGCTTTCCCAATTATGCCGGCATACGAGTGCTCAAGTTTATACGCAGCTATTTTGTCATTTAAGGCTTGCTCAGACAAACGCTGATTTTCTGATGTCTGAAGAACCATTTCACGTGCCCTGGCGATTGAGTCGCCCGGACCATAGCTTGCCAGCACCCAAAGTATAACGGAAATGGCCATTATTATTTTTCCTGCTTCGATAACAAATGTCTTGGTTTTTTCCAGAATCGTATAGCCAACATTTGACCATTTCGGTATACGATACGTTGGCATCTCCATTATGAGATAACTACGCTCCTTGACTTTTATCAACAGGTTCATTAGCCACGCTGATAAGATGGCCGCAATAAAGCCTAATAGATAAAGCCCCATTAGTACAAGTCCCTGCAGACTGAAAAAGCCGAGTGCCTTTTGCTCTGGAACAATCAGCGCAATAAGGATCGTGAATACCGGAAGCCTCGCGGAACAACTCATTAATGGCGTCACCAAAATGGTGATTGTCCTCTCCTTCCAATTGTCAATCGTTCGGGTAGCCATGATCGCAGGAATTGCGCAGGCAACACCTGACATGAGAGGAACAACGCTTTTTCCGTTCAATCCAAACTTGCGCATGATTTTATCCATCAGGAAAACGACTCTTGACATATAGCCTGACTCCTCCAAAATGGAAATGAATGCGAACAGGATTGCGATCTGTGGAATAAACATCATTATGCCACCAATTCCGGGTATCAACCCTTCAGCAATCAAACTGCTTAACGCACCTTCCGGCAGTACGGAACTCAAATAACTGCTAATACCTGCGAATGCACCATCGATAAGGTCCATCGGCACCGTGGCCCAGGCAAAAACTGATTGGAATATCAGAATAAGTAACACAAAGAAAATCAAATAGCCCCAGAACTTATGGAGCAGTATCTTGTCCAGCCTGGTCGAGTATTTCTTCCAGGAATTATCCGACGCCTTTAATGTAATGGTATTCAAAAGGTCCTGAATGAAACCATATCGCTGAATGGTTTCTGCTCCCTGAAATTTCCCTGGAATAAAATTGAAATCCGAACGGATGCGGGAAACTGTTTGTTGGTTTTGTGCGCTCAGAAATTTTAGTGAGCTTGGCTGCTCGAGGAATTGATACGCTTCATAGTCGTTGTCTACCGAAAGCGTGGCCCTTATCTCCTTGACTGCAGCGTCCGTTTCCTTCCATACCCCGAAAATTTGTTTGTTGGGCGGATCCAACGGTTGCCCCATTTGCCTTTTTAGCTCCTCAAGGCCTACTCCGTTTCGTGCATTGATAGGAACCACAGGAACACCTAGCTCTCTGGACAGGGAGTTGAAGTCGTAACTTATTCCGGCCTTTGCTGCCAGGTCCATCATGTTCAATGCAAGAATAGTAGGAAGACCTAAATCTATGATCTGTGTCAGCAATAGAAATCCGCGCTTCAGATTGGTACCATCGACAATGACAATTATCCGATCGGGAGTGGTAATAGAATGATGATCCAGCAACACCTCAGCTACAATTTGCTCGTCAAGGCTACGAGGATAAATACTATAGATGCCAGGTAGATCAATTATTTCAACGGTATCTCCGTCTGGCAGTGGGCAAAGCCCGGTTTTCTTCTCGACGGTAACTCCGGGAAAATTTCCAATTTTTTGGTTGAGTCCGGTCAGGTGATTAAACAACGATGACTTCCCTGAGTTCGGGTTTCCCAGAAGAGCAATTTTAGTAAGGGAAGGATTTGCCATCAATTTAGAATTCTAATCGCAGCAGCTTCTTCGAGTCGAAGCGAAAGTTCATATCCTGATACACTGATACAAACCGGATCACCAAGTGGAGCAGTGAAGTTGAACCTGATAGCCGAACCCGGCAAACAGCCCATCTCCATCAGTTTCAATGACAAATATTCGTCAGTAAAGCCAGCAACAATGCCAACCTCGCCGGGATGCATTTCCGCAACATTCTTACTGCCACCGGCCATTTATTTAGATTAAATTAAAACAAGGCAAATATATAGGTGGATCGTGTTCAATACAATGATTTGTGTCAGTTTTGAGCACTTAATGCCTCATGTTTGTTCTGTCAGAATAGTTGACCATGGCCAAATCAAGAAAAAAAAAGAAAGCGGAAAAGAGTGAGACAAAACCTTCCGACAAAGAAGAAGATGAAAAAACTGAAAAACCGTTTGATTTTGGAGGAATTCCTCTCCGGGACTTAAAAAAAAACCTGGGTTGCGGATAGAAGAAGATATCGCGGGGTTTTCTGCGCCTAAATACCATCCGCCACAAAAACACGCTTGACTCGCTCGCTGGTGCTTGTCAGGATTTCATATGGGATTGTCCCTATTTTTTTCGCGACCTCCTGTATGGGAAAATCTTTCCCAAAAAGAATTACCTCATCACCTTCGGTAGCTTCTATCTCCGTAATATCTATCATGGTCATGTCCATGCATACATTTCCAATAACCTTGGCTTTCTTTCCGTGGACCATAACTTCGCCGACACCACGACTAAACGCCCGGCTAAACCCATCGGCATAGCCAATAGCAATGGTTGCTATCACCGTGTCCCGTTGAGCAATTCCTTTTCTACTGTACCCAATGCTTTCGCCTTGTTTTATATGCTTAACCTGCGATATAATTGTTTTCAAGGTTGCCACTGGCCTCAGCTGGTTGAACCCTTCAGACGTCGGATCTACTCCGTACAATCCAATTCCAAGCCGGACCATATCAAATTGCAACTCCGGTAGCCGAAGAATGCCGGGTGAATTAAGAATGTGATACAATGGCTTATATCCAATTGCGTCTGCAATCTGGTCTGCCCAATGTAAAAACCGGGTTGACTGCTCTTCTGAAAACCTATCATGGCCTGATTCATCCGCTCCTGCCAAATGACTGAAGATTGAGGCAACCCTTATATTCGAATTTAATTCAAGCAAGTCCATTAGGTCGCCAAGATCATACTCTTCGAATCCAAGGCGGTGCATCCCGGTATCCAGCTTCAAATGAACGTTACAAGGCTTTCCTTGAAGGTATACTAACAAGGCTCGGAAAATTCTGAAGCTGTAAATCTCCGGCTCCAGCGAGTGGTTAACGATTGCCTCAAAGCTTTCCTCTGATGGATTCATCACCATTATTGGCAACCTTATGTTGTTCTTTCTTAGCTCAATTCCTTCATCCGCGTACGCAACACCCAGGTAGTCTACTTTATGATACTGAAGTATATTGGCAATTTCCGTGCTTCCGCTGCCATAGGCAAACGCCTTTACCATCACCATAATCTTCGTGGATCCTCTGAGTCGGGCTTTGAAATAGTTAAGATTATGAACCAATGAATCTAAATCTATTTCCATTATTGTACTGTGCACTTTGCGTTGGAGGTAATTGACAATTCTCTCAAAGGCAAAGACTCTGGCACCTTTTACCAGAATAATCTCCTGATCGAGCTGATGAAAATCAAACTGATCAAGAAAATCTTTCGTTGTTTGATAAAACGTCGCCGTCTCAGGAAACAGAAACCGATACTCTGAAAGGACCGGCCCAATACCAATAAACCGATGAACATTACTCTGGTGAACCAGTAAAGCTATCTTTCCAACCAGCTCCTCTTTTCCTAACCCTGACTCTAAAATATCCGAAAGAATTAAACGCTTCTTTTCTTTTTGTTGCTGATTGGTTAGAAACTGCAGCGCTAAAGCCAGGCCCCCGAGGTCATTATTGTACGTATCATCAATAAGTTGACAATGATTAATACCCTCTTTCAATTCCATTCTCATGGGAATTGAACGAAGCCCCATTATCTTTTCCTGAATTTTTGAAAAGTCATATCCCAGACTCACAAGAAGCGCTACGCAATGCAAACAGTTTTCCAGGGAGGCTTTGTCACTAAAGGGCAGGGTAAGCTGGTGTCTCTTCTTTTTATACTGAAGAATACAAGTATTATCCTTGGCCTCAATCTGGAGATCCGCAAGCGGATTACTGCCCCATGAAAAGGTTTTTACCTTCAACCTGGAAACAAACTTCTCAACCTTGTCGTGGTCTCGACAATAGATCAGGACCTCTACCTTTCTGAACAGTTTTAACTTTTCGACCACTTTCTCCTCCAGATTGGAAAACCCTTCGCTATGTGAAGAACCGATGTTTGTAAAGATTCCAATAGTTGGCTGAATTATCTTTTCAATCTTGTCCATTTCGGCTGGCCTCGAAATCCCGGCTTCAAATATGGCAAGTTGGTGGTGTGGTTGGAGTTGCCAAACAGACAAGGGCACTCCTACCTGCGAATTATAGCTTCCGGGGTTCTTTACAACAACCTGATCCGTTGAAAGCATTTGGTATAACCACTCCTTGATAATCGTCTTCCCGTTGCTTCCGGTTATTCCAATTACAGGAAGGGTAAATTTTGCACGACGATAAGCCGCCAGCTTTTGAAGTGCCTCAACACTAGATCTAACGTTAACTATGTTGGCTCCTTCCAATAAATTCAGATCAGGAACCGGTTGGTCAACCACAAATTGACGAACACCTAAGGCATACAATCCATGAACATAGTTATGGCCATCGTTTCGATCGCCTTTTATTGCAAAGAACAATGTTCCAGGAGCGTCGGTCGCCTTTCTGCTATCGATACAAAGACTATTAATAACACTGTCGATCGACAACAGAACATTCTTGCCTCCAGTTATTCGTTCGAGTTCAGAAAAAAAGACCACCATCAGAAAAGGCGTGCTCCATCAGGCACTTTTTTATCGATGCTGCACAAAACAACATGGTCATCCTCATCGGGGAATCCTGTTACTAAAACTTCAGAAATGAAGTTTGCTATTTGTCGGGGCGACAAATTCACGACACAGACGACCTGCTTTCCCACGAGTTTTTCTGGTGAATAATTAGCTGCAATTTGCGCGGAAGACTTCCTTATTCCTAACTCTCCTAAGTCAACCCAAAGCTTAACCGACGGCTTTTTTGCTTCTGGAAAGGCCTCGGCCTTCACGATTGTGGCCGCCCTGAGGTCAATTTTAAGAAAATCCTCCCATTCGATCGTTTTTGGCCTCATAGTTGTTACCAATTTATGGTCTCTGAACGAAAAATTTGCTTATTCAAGGCAAAATTCAGTGAATTCAATAGATCAAAGAAATCATATTGAATGTATAATTTTGTAGTTTTAAGGAGCATATAGCAAAAATTTGGCGTTTCTTTGCTGACCCGACAATGAAGATGAACCTTCATCACATATTTGTTATCCTTTTCTTGGCTGCAGTGGCCCCGGATGGGATTTTGTCTGTTAACGCGCAGGATGCCAGTTATCCCGTACGAGACTCCTATGAATCGGAAGCAGTAAGAGAACGGGATAGATCAGTCTATACCGCGGGTGACTTTGATCCATTATTGAACAATAAGAATCAGTCAGTACGGGATTCCATTTCTTACCGCCCTGGCTTATCCCGATCAACAAGAACTCAGCAGGCGGAGGAACCTGGCAATTCAGTTAAATCAAGTTCTGAGGACGACGATGATTCTATTCTTTCTTTCAACTTTCTCTACTATCTGGTGGAGAAATACAAGATGCAGGATATTGTCGACTGACAAATCGAGACCCACTTACCCAGCCTATTTATTGAAAGCAATTTACGCGTAGTCGGTACACTATGCTAATGCCGGAGCTTACATGGATAAATAACTGTTTATGCAGAGAATATTACCACTAAGTTTTCTTGACCAGAAATTGTTCAAGATCTTTTAGTTTAAGGATTCCTTCATAATAGGCCTTTCCAAAGATGACGGCAAATATACCTATGTCGTTAAGTCGTTTTATATCGTCAACTCCGCGAACACCTCCACTGGCCAAAACACAAATTTCAGGAAAGGAATCTACAATCTCCTGATAGAAGTCAAACGCAGGTCCCTCAAGGACTCCGTCTCTCGAAACGTCGGTGGATTTTACATATTTTAATCCCCGCGAATAAAAATATTCCAGATGATTGAAAAGCGTTACATGTGACTTTGTCCGCCATCCACGGTAAAGAAGTTCTTTTGTAGAACGGTCCACTACATCTGCTCCTAGTGTCATTTTCTCACGGCCATATGAAATAATCCACGAGGCGAATAACTCGGGATCTGTAACGGCAATACTTGATGCCGTTATGTAATCAGCGCCATACTCATAGGCCTTACTAATATCTCCGTCGGTCGATATTCCACCAGTAAAATCTACTTTCAAGTCTGTATACCCAGAAATCGCTTCAAGCACATGCCAGTTTACCGGGCTTCCTTTTTCAGCTCCATCGAGGTCCACAAGGTGAATTACCTCTATCCCATGATCCTCAAATCGTTTAGCAAGATCGAGTGGGTTTTCATCGTACTCCTTTTCACTTGACGGATCGCCTTTGCGCATTTTTACTACTTTACCTCTTCGGATCGCTATAGATGGAATTACTTGTATCATTTGAATGACCGTGAATCTTACTTACTTCAGCGAAGTTACACGGCAAAATTGAAAAACCTGTTGACGAAACTGAAAAACTAAAAATTCACACGGTTCCGGGAAATCAAACTGGAGCCGGGATCCTGGTAACCTTTCCCATACAGTTTAGACACCGCTCAACTGTCGCTAATGCCTTGTAACTGGCATCTCATTCAATTCAGTTAACCCAAGTCCAACTTTTATCGGTATTTTGTAACTTCCGTCATTAATAAATCCGTTATCATTAAAAGCGATATGAAAAAACTCAAACTGTTGGCAATTGGATTGTTTTTGTCTTACTCCCTTGAGGCGCAAATCGTTGGCAAGATGTTTCCCGATATGGCGGCGGAAACAGTCGAGGATAAGATCGTAAAGCTTCCTCAAGAAGGTAAAGGCAAATTTACCTTGTTGGGACTGGCATACTCAAAGAAATCAGAGGCCGAGCTAAATTCCTGGTTTGAGCCCGTGTTTCAAAAATTCATTCAAAAATCAAGCGGCTTGTTGTCAGGTTTTGGCTATGACGTGAACGTCTATTTTGTGCCTATGTTCACCGGAATAAATGCGGCTGCGACCGGCACGGCAAAACGCAAGGCCATTAAGAACATTGATCCGCAGCTTCTCCCATATGTTTTATTTTACAAAGGCGATCTGAAGCCCTATAAGGAAGCGCTCGACTTTGAAAAGAAAGACATCCCTTACTTTTTTGTGCTTGATGCAGATGGAAAAATAATCTACGCCACCTCTGGACCATACACGGACGCAAAAATGGACGACATAGAAGGTGTCATTGAGTAATTGTTTCTCTAGCTCCTCAGTAAGTTGAGGATTTGCATTATCTTCATCGTCAATTTAAATTTGGATGAATGTAATTAGCCTGCTTTCTCTCGCGTTAGCTCCCGGTGCCGCTATAATTCTTTTTATTTATCTGAAGGATAAACACGAGCGTGAGCCGCTCAGTCTCCTGGTGATTAGTTTCCTATACGGAGGTTTAAGCACGGTGATAACCCTGGTGATCAGTTTGCCTGTAAATTTTCTGATTCTCACCCGGGAAGACGACTTATTACATCAATTTTTCAATGCGTTTTTTAAGGTCGCTCTCGTTGAGGAATTCAGCAAGTTCATTTTTGTACGTTTCATCCTTTATAATAACAAAAACTTTAATGAACCCTTCGACGGGATTGTCTATGCAGTCATGGTTAGCATGGGGTTTGCAACCGTCGAGAATATTATTTATGTGTTTCAATACGGATATGCCACAGGCGTTCTGCGAATGTTCACAGCGGTACCCGCACACGCTGCATTTGGAATTCTTATGGGTTACTTCATCGGGAAATCCAAATTCACTCATAGAAAAGAATTTTATTACGGTATAGTTGCGCTCCTCACAGCCACGCTATTCCACGGGTTGTATGACTATTTCTGGTTTATCTCCTTTGTTCCGGGTATCTGGACAGGAGCCATTTTATCGCTGTTTGTAAGTTTTGTTCTAGCCCGCAAGGCCATACGTCTCCATCAACAAGCGTCTCCATTCATAGCACCGGTTACTGGTGATGATTCTTCTGCTGTCTCATCTGTTGAAAAAAGCGAAGAGAATTTGTAGCTTCCTGTTTACTAAATAAACCTGGCATGGTAAAGGACGCCCTGCGAAAGCACTACCTCGGTTTGAACAAGGAATTCCGGCACAGGGGTGAAGAGCCCGGCAGAATAGAGAATTTCAGTGATGCCGTTTTTGCATTGGCGATAACCCTTCTGCTAATATCGACCAGCCCTCCAACCAATTTCGAACAAATCAAGAGATTTGTATGGGAAGTAATTCCTTTCTGTCTTTGTATAACGGCAATCATTCTGGTTTGGCATGAACATTTCAAATTTTACTTTCGATATGGCATTCGAAACGGACGTGTGCTTTTTCTGAATACCCTGTTTTTGATAATCGTGCTTTTTTATGTTTACCCTCTTAAGTTCTTCACTAAAATCATCCTTTTTCCGATTGCCTATGTTTTGAATCAAGATCAACTCATCGACGAATTAGCTCAAACGTACAGGGGTACAGACATGGCTTACCTCATGATCATTTATGGTGTGGGTGCAACAGGAGTCTTTGCTGTGCTCACACTAATGTATCGGTACGCACTCAAGAATGCCGACTTGCTTGAACTAAATGAAGTGGAAAAATTCGATACCCAGGCGAGCATTCAGACCAATTTATTAATGGGGGTTGTCCCGTTCATAGCGGTTATTGTTGCTTTCTCTTTTCGTAACTTTAGTTTTGGCGGAATGTACTCCGGACTTTGTTATTGTTTATACCCGCCCCTAATGTTTGCATTTTTTAAATACAACAGGCGAAAGCGAAAAAAGCTACTGGAATCAGTAACGCAGAATCCTGAGGACGTTACTTGATTTTTTTCATTTGGAATGTATTCCTGAAATAGCCCTTTTCGATTAGGTGTATCAACTGCTTCGGTGTCGGATCAATCTGATAAAGTTTTTCACCATTCACAACTAAAGAATCCACGCGCACTTCTTGTGACAGCTCCTTCAAAAGAGACTTGAATTTTGTCTCTTCCGTGTCCATAGACATGTAAGTGAGATCTCCGTTGTTCTCTTGCCTGATCACCCGCATCAGCCATTCAGGATTCTCATTGATGTTAACAAAGTAGTAGCCCTTATACTTTTTAAGTACAAGGCTATCACCCAACAAACTTTCCTTCTTGTCACTAGCAATAAAGTAGCCTTTACCGCTTATACGTAAAGTGTCCTGAGAGTCCTCTCCGGTAGCTTTCAGCAGGTAAATTCCATGTAATTTTTTCGGAATCTCAGGGAGTGGTTTTTTGCCTTTTGGTTGCGGTTCCCTAAAGGAGATTTCCTTACATCCGATAACGAACACTACAGAAAAAACGAATAGGAGGATCTTCTTGTTAAGACTCATCATTTTACTAAGTTAACAAAAGAGAAGTGAATCGATAATTACCCATTGCACATAGCTGGTCTTTCGTAGCATTTTTTACCCCTTGAGAATATATGGGTGAAAAGGAACGATTCTCTCTCCTGCCTGACGAGAGGTTCATATCTTTGATAAAGTAATCACGAAAAATGCCTTTCCAACTTTTTCTGCGAGGCGCGTGTCTATTGTGGTTATAATGAACTTCGAGTATGAAAGCGTGTGGAAAGTGCCTTATTGCGGTTATTCTTATTTCGTTTTGTGGTTGTGACCTTTCCGGGGATGAAAACGGCATTTTGGTTTTTTCTGAGACCTTCGATTTTAGCGAAAGCCAGGACAATTGGATAGTCGATTTTACAGACTTTCCTTCCGGGGAACAAGACTCTGCCTTCTATGAACTTACGTTCGCCTATACAAACCTCCCCGCGAACCTTGGCACAAATAAAAAGGCGATGATGCTTTCAGGCAACAATCACAGTGATGATCTCTTCATGTTCATGAAGAAAAAAATAACAAACCTCGCCCCCAATACCGACTATGCCATGGTATTTGAAGTTGAGTTGGCATCTAACGCACCGAAAGGTACCGTTGGAGTAGGAGGATCGCCTGGTGAAAGTGTTTACTTAAAGGCCGGCGCAGCCGGTAACGAACCGAAAAAAGTAATTGAAGCAAACCAATATGCCTTGAATATCGACAAAGGTAATCAAAGCGCGTCAGGCGAGAACACGGTTGTTCTGGGCGATATTGCCGTTGACTTTAACACTGAAGAGTATACCCTTATAACCAGAAGTAACGCGTCAAACTACAACGATCCATTTGTCGCAAAGAGCAATAGCAAAGGTGAACTCTGGCTTATTGTCGGAACAGACTCTGGCTTTGAGGGCACTACCACTATTTACTATACAAAAGTAAATGTAGTGTTTAGTGCGTACCGCTAATCGCTATTTTTGGCATCGAGGGTTATGTAAATCAGGCTCCCGCTTGCTTCAGGTACTCTCCTTCCTTCCTCTTCATTTCCTCGTTAGTGGCCGCAAGCTCTTCCATGTTTTGACGCATTTCCTCTTCCTGGGCATGAAGTTGCTCGGTTTGAATTTGCATTTGCTCTAAAACGAGTTTCATTTTTTGTGTCGACCTCACCGACGATAACGCCGCAGCCATATACTCGGTGGCTTTATCTATAAAATTCCGATGATAATCTTTCCAATCCATAAATCCTGCGATTTCAACTACGCCTTCCGACTTCTCGTTATACTGCATAGGCACTATGAGGATATTCGAGGGTGTTGCTTCCCCGAGACCGGAAGTAATGTGCGTATATCCCTTCGGCACGTCCTTCAGCACAACTGTATTACGCTCCATAAATGCCTGTCCAATCATGCCTTCACCAAGTGCTATTCTTTTCTCAACAAACTTCTTCTTGTCAAAGGCATAACAAGCGACCAGTTCCAGATAGTGATCATCTCCCTCTTCTTGCAAAAGAAATACTCCGCCCTGCTGCGCTTCCATATATTTTGTGATGAAACGTATTGACTGTTCACATAATCCATTAACATTCTCCTGATACTGCCGGATGATTTCTGTGAATTTCGTCAACCCTTCTGTAATCCATATACGGTTTTCATCCTGCTCCTTTATCTGCTTCATCTGATCACGCATATCTATCAAGGTTCCGGATAGATTGCTTCGATTCAACTGCGCATTTTGAGGATTCATTCCGGGCCACGTTACATCATAATCCTCTTTGGTGATCTTTTCAATAAAGGCCGAAGCTTTTTTTAAATTATCAATTGAGGTATTCATGATCGTAGCAAGATCTGGAGTGGTGACGGTGCCAGGGTCAAATACATATTTTCTGTTATTCTGTTCAAGATCCAATAACAATGCGTTGGTCGTTGTGGTTTGTTTACGGATTCTGTAGAATATCAAATACAGGGAAGGGATTCCCGCCAGAAAGAAAACAATCTGTAGAACTGTATTCCCGTTTACAGCCGACTGGTATCCTCTTTGCGCATCACTTTTCAATTGATTTTCATAATTTACCAACTCACTGGAAAATGCCGAGTAAGCCAGCCATAACGCCAGTCCACGGTCTTCCTCGAGCAACGCTGTGAACTCCGCCATACTGTCAAGCCTTGAAAGACTAATCATTCGCCGGCAGAGCTGAACGTATTCGTCATTTAAAACTTTGTACGCTTCCAGCTTTTCCGTTGGGAGCTGCTGTCTTTTCATAAAGGAACTAAGTGTATCCAGGTAGGTTGGGTTTACCCGAACCGCCTGATCAAAAGGGCTGAGGAGACCATCCTTCTTGGTGAGCGCATAGCCCCGGACACCCAAATCCATCAGATTTATTCCTGTCCATAGCTCCTTAATGTTTCTAAGAATAACATCAGCTTCGTTAATGCGCTCATTCGTGCTGCGCATGATGCTCTGATTTCTAAACGCGAAAAAGGTTGTCAGAACGGTAAGTGCAATCATTAAGAAAATACTGCTGTATACAATATTTACTTTTAGAAGAGATAATAGTTTGTGCATGATAGTCATCTAAATGAGCCGTCAGATCAGTACCGGGAAACATTTGAATATTACTCAAATAAATGCAAAAATAACAATGTTCAATCGTTTTCGGTGCGATGGCTATTATCTGCCGCTACCCGTGAACAAGAAATTTGCTTGAGGACAAGGCACGCCCATTTAGGAGGATATGAAGATGGTGGGCGCCGGCAAAATGCCTCCGTGTCGACAGGTCTTTAAAGGAATGTTTTCTGCGAATGAGCAGCGGGGTATCACGATCTATGGCATACTCGCCAATCCTGAAGATCTTTCTGGAAATTTTGCCCGTCGAGGTAAGGTAGTCTATCCGGTAATCCAGCCGGAACTGCATTCGCTCGCGTTCCATACTGCGTAAAGCAAAATTGAAATGCAGATAGTCACCCTTTTTGATTTTTTTTCCGGTTCTTAATGTCTCCAGAATAACCCTCATTTTCGAGTCAAACCCATGAAGCTGCAGGGCTGCTTCGTTGCCATTCTTTAGCAGTGTTCTGCAGCCATGCTTAATGATCCAGGCTGTCGCAGGACTTCCAGACTTCCATCTTCCAACGGTGTCTAGAACCAACTCGGGGTGATCCTTGGCGATATCATTTAAATTATTTGCAACGCTGCGTCTTACATATTCGGAGGGGTCCTCCTTGAGATTTTCGAGTATTGGCATTATCGGAGCAGGGTCCAGTTTCAGTGCTGGCAACGCCATAGCCCAAGGCAGCCTTGGTCTGCATCCCTCTGAGCAAAGTCGCCGTATGCACGCATCATCGTTAGTGGACCATTGTAACAGCTGGTTCATGGTTCTTTCCGGTTGGTTGATTAGAAACGGTCTAATTGCAAATTCAGCACTTACCAGCCTGGTGACCTCCCTGATTGCTTCCATTGAAATTTCAAAATGTCGCTGACCATATAGTTCAATGTAATCCGGCAGGAAGATATAGGGGAAGCTCTGCAGTTTTGCGTTACGCTCCCGAAGCAAATTTGATATTGTTACAATCTTCTCAGCAGCATCTGAAAATTCGGCCGCTCGCATGGTATAATGTAGGCCTTGGGTAATCCTTCTTGCCCGCTGTTTCAGCTCCAGATCAGGCCAATCTTTAGTAAAAATGGTATTAATAAAAGCTCTTTCGTCAAACCGAGGGATTACCTCGCGTAGAATAGGACAAAGATGTTCGAAAAATTGCGGGTGATACATCAGCTTAAGTGGGTCTGGCATCGTAGTTCTTCTTTTAGTGAGAATTCCTTAGACTAGAAGTATAAATAACACATCCCTAAATTGAAATAGAACTATGACAACCCTATGTCAGCAGATGCTGGAAGTATTTTCCGGGAGATATACAGTAAGGAGTCCCTTTGGAGGGAGCCATGATGACCGAATCAATTCAGGCGAAGCTCTGCCCTCATGCCTTTAATTTGATTCTGAAGCGCCTGCTGCCAGGTTAGATCCGCGTCCCATTTCGTTCCCAGGAATACATTTCCCGAATCAATGTGTTTGAAATAGAACTTATAGATTGGTGTATTGGACGGAATATTTTTCAGTTGTTGTTGTGATTCAGGATACGTTACTGATACCAGTGCACTTTCGGATTTACTCACATTATAGCCTAATAGGTCTTTGGCAACAACTCCTCTTGTATGTACAAAACAAAGTACATAGAGTAGGCCCTGTTTACGCAAATCTTTTTCAGCCAATCCGGGTTCCGTTAACTTATACTTCAAACTGTAATGGGCCGCAAAAATTTCAGCTATTTCCTTGTCAGTTTTTTCATCTCCTGTTTTCGGCACAGCCAGTTGATCGACTTTTAGGTCCATAGCGAAAAATTCGTTTCGGTTACCGAGAATCGGATTGATCTGAAGTCCTGTTTCGGGCGCATCATTAATCAGAAGATTTTGTTTTTTCTGCTGGGATGATGCCGTCCGGTACAAATCCTTTAAAGCTTCCGCAAGCAGCCGGTGTGATGACGACCAGGCAGGCTGTTGCGGGTCTACTACCGTGTCCTTTCCATTAAAAAGTGTGACTGTAATCCGAAAGCCTTCCGCATCCTTTTCTACAAGCAAAACATTGATTATTTCCCGTTTGATCAGGTATTGACTAAAAGTTTTTGTAATGTCTTTTCCAGCCATAAGCCTGTCTAATTCATAGTAGGCTACCGGATCAACCCCGGTTTGTTGAAAAGACTTTTGAATATCGTTTAGTTCATTTTCAGTCAGGGTGTAGTCATAGAAAACAACGCTTCTTGTGCTGAGCAACTTTTCGGGCAATCCAGAAGTCAGATTTAACTTTTCAACCCATGCTTTTTCAGAAACGGCTAATTGGCCAACGGCAGCGGGAGAGAGCAAAACGAATAAAGAAATGAGGATGCCCGGTGTATTTCGCATGGTGCCTTTGCTGATGATCAATATGTGGTCTTTAAACGAAAATTATAGTTATCTATTTCTTAAACTCCTATAAAAAGTCCTGATTCATCGGATTTTAAGGCATAGGTCATGAGGTCGGGGCATGAAGAGTCACATGCCTGACCAGTACTAAGGAGAAAGCGGTAATTGTGCCACGGACAGATAATTTCACCCAGGTAATTGATCTGTCCTTTACTTAGTGATTCTCCATTATGCGAACAGGAATCCTGCACAGCAAAAAAACTGCCTTCGTGCATTACCAGGCATATTCTCTTTCCGTTTACTTTCAACAGCTGCGGTTTGTTTTCACTTAATTTGGTTCGCGCTTCCGCTTCGCTACCAAAAAGTTTCACCCATTCCATCGATTGACCTCTTCTGGCTAGTCAAAATCTATACCTGTTTTACCTCAAATTAACGAAACATATGAAGAAATTCCTCGTCGGATCATGGTGAAAATGAAACGTTCATTCCATCCTATTAGTCATATGAATGACTCCCAATGAATTCGGCCGCGTTCATTTACATTTGGATTATCTACTTTTGTGCTACAAATTATTAATTCCTGTTTCAACACTTTCTACCTATGAAAAGACTTCTGTTTAGTATTCTCTACTTATCGATTATAGGTTCTTTTGCCCAGGTAAGCCCAAAACTGCAAAGCAAAATTGAAGCACAGGCAAAAGAGATGGAACCGCAGGTTATTATCTGGCGCAGGCATTTCCATCAGAATCCTGAGCTCTCCAACAGCGAGTTCAAGACGGCAGCAATGATCGCCGAGCATTTGAAGTCACTTGGTATTGAAGTACAAACAGGGATTGCCAGGACAGGCGTGATCGGTTTACTAAAGACTGGTAAGCCAGGTCCAGTGGTCGCATTAAGAGCAGATATGGATGCCCTTCCGGTAACAGAAAGAAATTCCCTCCCATATGCATCTAAAGTAAAAGCCGTTTTTAACGGTCTCGAAACCGGAGTTATGCATGCTTGCGGACACGATACCCACATGAGCATCCTAATGGCTGTCGCTGAAATCCTTTCGAAAAATAAGAGCGAACTGAAGGGAACTATCAAATTCATTTTTCAACCTGCTGAAGAAGGACCACCGGAAGGTGAGGAAGGTGGTGCCATCCTGATGGTAAAAGAAGGCGTTCTGGAGAATCCAAAAGTAGATGTGATTTTTGGGATGCATATCCGCTGCTTCCAGCCATTGGGCACAATCGCCTACAAACCAAAAGGGATGATGGCGGCTTCCGATTGGTATACTATTAAAGTCGTGGGCAGGCAAGCACATGGTGCAGCCCCTTGGAGGAGTATCGATCCTGTGGTCGTTTCCGCGCAAATTATACAAGGATTGCAGAACATAATCAGCCGTCAGACAGAACTCACCAAGGAGGCAGCCGTCATCAGCGTTGGAAGGATTAATGGTGGAATCCGCGAAAACATTATTCCAGAACAAGTTGAATTCTCCGGAACCATAAGAACGCTGGATTCGTCCATGCAAAGGGATATCAAACAGAGGATACAACTGACCGCAACTAAGATTGCCGAAGCTTCTGGGGCAAAAGCTGTTGTTACCTTTTCTAATAAAACAATGGTCGTATACAACGATCCAACTCTTACTACCCTGGTAGCCGGAAGTTTTTCAAAAGCCGCAGGTTCAGGTAATGTTCAGTTGATGAATGCAGACACCGGGGCAGAAGATTTTTCTTTCTTTCAGGAAAAGGTGCCCGGCTATTTCTTCTTTGTTGGCGCGTGCCCGCCTGATGTTGATCCGGCAAAAGCACCTTCTCATCACACGCCGGATTTTATGATCGATGAACGTGGAATGCTTACCGGACTAAGGGCTATGCTAAACGTGACCTTGGATTATATGTACATGCCCAAGAAATAACTCTAAAAAATGGTCTCGCAAATCTTGCGATGCGGGCTGTATTTTATTCAGACGCTAGTGTTTTCAGTGTTTGTATAAACCCTGATTTTATGCGGTCTTGCTGATCATGAATCTGACGTTTAACAACCCATTTTCCATCTATTAAAGTCCCCAGGATATTGGAAGAGTCTGACGTATATAGAATCCTGGACAGCAGGTGCGTTAGATCAGAATTAGCAAGCAACGGAGATTCTGCATCAAAAACCACGGCGTCAAAAGGCAACCCTAATTCGAAATACATATCGGATAAATAGTTATTCATTGCCTTTCTGCCTGAATGCAACGCGTGGCTTAAAAGAACCTCACCCGGATTATCAAAAGTGTTTCGTTTGTGGGAAACGAGTCTTTGGGCGTAATCCAGCCACCGCAAATCTTCCAGTGGATTCAGGCTGATATGACTGTCTGTACCTATTGACCAGTTGCCACCTTCTCGTGCAAAATCCGAAAGCCTGAAAATTCCATCACCCAGATTACCTTCAGTACCCGGGCATAAAACAACATTTGCACCAGATTTCGCCAGCGATGCTACCTCAAAATCATTCATATGTGTGCAATGAACAAGGTGAAACCGTTCATTCAAGGGCAAACTTTCCAACAACCATTGAATTGGGCGACGATCACAAAACGCAATACAGTCCTCCACTTCCTTCAGTTGTTCGGCTGCGTGAAGATGAAAGGGAATAGTTTTAGGTCCTTGCTCGAACGTTGAAATAATAACTGAAGGATCAACGGCACGCAGGGAATGGACGCCAAATCCGAGGCGATGGCCGGGACTCTTCGCAACCAGTCTCCCGGTATCGTTCAAGAGATTGAAATAGCTATCCAGTGTGGGTGAAATAAATCTTCGCTGCCTCGACTGAGGTGCCTCACCGAAATTTCCTTTTTGATATAAAATCGGAATTAACGTTATCTTAATTCCGGCTGCTACGGCGGCGGCGATAAGTCGTTCTCCCATTTCTGCTTGATTTGTATACGGTTTCCCAGCTTTATCGTGGTGCAAATAGTGAAATTCGGCAACATGGGTATATCCCTTGCGAAGCAGTTCTACGTAAAGCATCGTGGCTGTTGCTTCAACCTGATCCGGTGACATACCTAACGCACATTTATACATTGCTTCTCTCCAACTCCAA
>JBGSQQ010000034.1:0-38143 GCA_041737945.1 Chryseolinea sp. | reverse complement strand
AAGGTAATTGATTTCTCCAGTATGATATTGCCTTCGCGATAGGTCCCTGGTTTTATTAACAGGGTATCACCCGTATTTGCCAGTTTGATACCCTCTTTAATTGTGCGGATAGACTCGTTCTGCCCGATGACTAGGGTACGCGATATGGAGTCTGTACCAAACAAGACAAAGCAAATAATGAATATAGAGTATAGCCTTTTCATTTTGGTTGAATCCGAACACGAATTTTCAAGAAGAATTTTTTAGCCTAACTAAATGAAGAAGGCAGAAATAGTTTTTTACTTAAACTGACCGAGTAATTCCTGCCAGTTTACAATTATGCCTTTCCATTCATTATTGTATTGTTCAAGGTCTTTCTTTTTTTCGAATGCCGCCATATGGCTGGACATGGGGCTCTTAATCTGATCGGACTGACTATAATAGGCCTGTTTGGTATCGATCAGTTTTTCAGGATGACTAAAATCCACCACGAGTTGAAAAGCAATATTTTCTTCAGGCTCGCCAGCTGCTGTAATAAATTTAGCCAGACAATTCAAGTCGTCAAACTTGTATACCTTTCCTTTTTTGGTAACGACCTCCGCTCCGAATCTTTTGTCCATTAACGTCATTTTACAGGTGTAACAGGCATCTTTGCCGAGAACCAACGGTTCAGGATTCACGCTACAGGAAGGAAGCGAAAGGCACAGCGCCAGGATTAAACCAATTTTTTTCATACCCTGGAATCGTTACTAACCTCCTTTTTCGAGAGATAAATTTCAAACACCAATGCGCCTATTGCCAGCAGGCCAGAGGCGAGGAATATCCAGCCGCCGATATCCGGCCCTGAAAACGCCGTGAAGTTGAGTAACTGTTTGGTACCAATCAGGGGAGGCTGATAGGACATACCCGGAACAACGATTGGAGCCGTAGGGTCAAGGTTGTGACCATAATCATATCCCCATAAGTAGAAATCAACCAGCGCTGCAATGCCTGCGCCGATTATCAAACTTGCATAAATCCACAGTACAACCCGTTTGTTTAGCAGGGCTGTTAACAACCCAAATCCAATCATGAACGCAACGATGTAGATCATATAGGTAAACTCGGGGAACATGCTGACTTCAATATGGCGCATGCCGATATAATGGTTCAGTGCGCTAATGATTTTTACGTCGCCCGAGAGGTCATTAATCCAGATTTTCATTTCCAGTCCCTCGGGGTATTGCGGCGCCCACATCAGGATTTGCCATAGCGGCACAAAGTATGCGGAGATCATCAGCAATGCGGAGATAGTTATAATCCATCGGGAGATCGGTTTCAGTTTTTGCATGATGTTGGTTTTAAAGTAGCCCCGACCCATTATCGGGCCGGGGCCTTCAACCTGTAAACTATGAAATTACCTATTGGCCAGCCCCATTGGTCTGGTCTTCGGTTTCACCGGTTGAAAATTTTAAAGGAGTTTTGCTGCCAGCAGCAGATACTCTAATGTATCCTGACATTTCCTGGTGCAGCGCAGAACAGAAGTCAGTGCAATAAAAGGGTACAACGCCGGTAGTCAATGGCTTCCATTTCAGGGTTTGTGTTTCTCCTGGCATGATAAGAATTTCGGCATTTAGGGCACCTCTGATAGCGAAGCCGTGCGGCACATCCCAATCTTGTTCCAGGTTAGTAACATGGAAATATACGTCATCACCAACCTGTACGCCTTCGATGTTATCAGGGGTAAGGTGTGAACGAATCGCTGTCATGTATACATGGACCTGGTTACCTTTGCGTTCTACTTTAGCCTGCCCTTCGCCCTTAGCTACATATGGATTTTCATTCTCTTCAATCTTGTAGATTTTAGTGGTGTTGCCGGTAATCATACTTGCTGGAATAGCTTCAGCATAATGGGGTTCACCGGTAGTAGGGAAGTCCAGGAGTAAACGCATCTTGTCACCAGAGATATCATAAAGTTGTGCTGATTGAGTCAGTTCAGGACCCGTTAGCAGGTAGCGATCTTTCGTGATTTTGTTATAAGCAATCACATATTTTCCATGAGGCTTTGCAGTTGGTCCGCCGGGAACACTCAAGTGACCAATAGAATAGTAAGTTGGTACTCTGTCTAATACTTCTAATGTTTTAACATTCCATTTTACAATTTCAGAAGATACAAACATAGACGTGTAAGCATTTCCCTTCTCATCGAACTCCGTGTGCAATGGACCAAGGCCGGGCTTTTTCACTTCACCGTGAAGTGCGGCTTCGTACTTGATGACGGGTATTCCGTTGAAATCACCTTCATAATCTTTATTACTGATGGCAGTCTGAATTTTTGAGAAAGAAAATACAGGCATCATGGCTGCCAGCTTACCACTTCCGACAATGTACTCACCACTTGGATCTACATCGCAACCGTGCGGTGATTTAGGACATGGGATAAAATACACGATGTCGGCTAATTCCTGTACATCCAGTACAGCGACTTCTTCTTCCATAGTTGTCGTAGCCGAATGTGTCTTCTCACTATAAATGTTATGCGCGTATTTTACTTTTTCAATTTTAGCTTTTCCTTGAGCAAGGTATTCCTCAGCCTTTTTCCAGTTCACGGCCATGATGAAGTCCTTGTCTTTTTGTGAAGCATTTACTTCCAATAGGGTGTAAGCCTGTTCTGTATTGTAGCATGAAAAGAAGAACCAGCCATGAGACGGACCTTTTCCGGCACGGCTCAGATCGAAATTAAATCCGGGTGTTCTCAGCTGAAAGGCAATATTCATATGACCAGTTTCCGGATCAACTTTAATAAAGCTGATGGAGCCCTTGAAATTTTCCTTATATGAACTGATCGGAACATCTTTGCCTCCCATCGGAACGCTAAAGCGGGTTCCGGCTACCAGGTACTCGGTATTTTCGGTAATAAAAGGAGAGGAGTGATTTCCCCCACTGTTAGGAATCTCCAGAATTTCTTCCGTTCTAAAAGACTTAAAACTTACCCTGGCTACCCGGGGTGTATTGTTACCGTTGGCAAAAATCCACCGACCATCATGTTCGCCTTTTGTAGTAGACAGGGCAATGTGGTGTAAATCATCCCAGGGCACAAATCCATGTGAAGTATTTAGCATGGGTTTGGTTTCTTCACTAAAGCCATAACCATTTTCAGGTGAAAGCGAAAAGACCGGCAGGATCCTGAACAATCTGCCAGAAGGAATTCCATAGATACCTATCTGGCCATTGAAACCACCGGATACGATGTTGTAGAATTCATCGTACTTGCCAGGTGCTACATACACTTTAGATGCTGCGTCACCCATGGAAACTTCCGCAGGGCCCTTCGGTTTGCAACTGTAGAAGGTAACAGACACCACGCCAACGATGAGCGCAATGATCAACCTATTTATTATTGTCTTCATATTTTATGGTTTTTTAGTAAGGTTTATTTCTCTCCGTCATTCTGACGCATGAACTCCAGTATATCGCGTGCATCCCCGATAGAGACATTCTGATTAGGCATGCGCATAAGGCAGAGTTCAAGAAGCTTTTGGGCTTCGGGATCCTCATCCAGCATCATATCGACGTTGGTAATCATGTTCATGATCCACTCAGGCTGTCTTTTCTTGGTGACGTCTTTCCAGCCTGGACCAACAACTCGCTGATCGGTTAGCTTGTGACAAGCTGAACACTTCATATCATAGATAGCTTTACCTCTACCAATGCGTTCGGTTTCCAGCGGTGTGTTCAGGGTAACATTCTTGACTTGTCCAAGACCCTTGGTAGGATCGACATTCTCGACAATTGCCTTGGAGGCAGGTTCTTGCGTTTCACCTTCAGATTTTGGCTTGTCAGGCGCGCAGCCTGCCAAAAAACCCAGCACAAGGAGTGTACTGATTACAATTAGTTTGTTCATGGTGTTTTGTTGTAGTTGAATAAGTAGTTTAGCGGTTGTTCGCATCAAAAGTACCGACAGTTCAATTGCTGACAGTATGATCCTAATCACAAAGCCGCATTGATTTACGTCAGCTTGTGTGACTTTTTTGGAGGTCAATGAAAATGGAAAAAAACCAACCGGCACTGATCCAACGGAGTGGGGAGAATTCCAAATGCGTCTTTTCAGCGATTTTATAATTGTGGACTCCTTTTTCAGCAAGAGCGAATTCAGAATTGAAATGTTCTTGTGTGTAGTTATGAACCACGAAGACACAAAGTCGTTCGTTCACCTGATTTTTTTAGGACACAACTAAAATCATATACTTCTGTCTATATTCTTCTTACCTTTGGATCTCAATCGAACATTATGCGTAGTCATTCAACAACCTTGCCTCCAAATGAAGAGGCCGTACAGATACTGCAGCGCTACGATGTAACGCAAGCGCACAACCTTGTTTACACCTATGAGGAATTGAAGGACCTGGGCATTCAGCCTGAGTTCCTCCTTGCTTTGCTGGATGTATTTGAGGATCAGGACAACTTTACTCCTGAAGCCTTCAGCCGGTTTGGCCTGTCAACTATTGTTGACTACTTGCGAAAAACCCATTCTTACTACCTGAATAAGAAATTGCTGGAAATTGAACAAAGCATTCATTTGCTTGTAAACTCTTATCCAAGTGCGCATCCCATTCTTATTTTGTTGCATAACTTTTATGCAGATTATAAAAGTCATTTAGTAAAGCACATCGAGATGGAGGAGCGTGAGTTGTTACCATACATTGGCCAGCTGGAGAAAGTTGCGCTGGGCACAGAAACATCACTTCCGGCATCGACCATTAGTGTGCAGCAGTTCATCGATTCGCACCATGATACAGAAAAAGATCTGCAGGAGGTTCGTGCCGCAATTCTTAATTATTCACCTCCGGCCGTGAATCAGACCTTATACCGGATTTTGCTCTCGCAATTGCAGGTATTTGAAAAGGATATGGCCGTCCATGCGCTGATGGAAGATGATGTGCTGCTGCCGAGGGCGCTTGAATTGGAGAAAAAGTTCAGAAGGTAGTCCTTAGTATTAAGTCCTTAGTCCATAGTATGGAGGCGTTAACTATTGGCTATTGAATATTGAGAGGTGAATATTGAATATTTTCTTTCTGCAAAGTCGATAGTCCATGGTCCATGGTCCATAGTTTGAGAGGCCAAAATGCTCAATAATCAATGTTCAATGTTCAATTCTCAAGTTTATTGTGCATTCATTGAACATTGCATATTGAGAGTTGAATATTGAATATTTCTTTCTGAAAAAGTCCATAGTCCATGGTCGATAGTCCATTGCTTGAAAGGCATTAACTTTCAACTAACCATTATTGGATATTGAGAGTTGAATATTGAATATTTCTTTCTGAAAAGTCCATAGTCCATGGTCGATAGTCCATAGCTTGAAAGGCATTAGCCATTAACTAACCATTATTGAAGATTGAGTGTTGAATATTTTTCTTTCTCCAAAGTCGATAGTCCACGGTCCATAGTCCATAGTTTGGGGCATTGACTATCGACTATGGACCATCGACTATTTATCCCAGTGTTGCCAATACGTTTGAAGGATCTTTCACGTCATTCGATAACAGGATGGCGTCAAGATCTTCTCCTGGTTTTGCAATGATACGTTCCGTCTGCGGATCCCAATCGATTCTTCTTCCAATCTTATAGGAAAGTCCTGCCATGTGTGCCGAGATCGCTTCCTCAAATCCTTCCTTGATGGAGCAACTCGGTGTACCACCGTTCCGGATGCAGCTGAGAAACTCGCGGAGATGTAAGAACGTTGAATCAACACGCTTACCATCGCGATAGGTCCACAATAATCCCTTATTGGCAAAATACTTCGCTGTCGCAGACGTCACCGCATCAGATCCGTTTACAGCAGGATCATATTGATAGATAGGTACTCCAGGTTCAATCCGCTCTTCTTTTATCAAATCTGCATATTTCGTCGACCTCGGATCCGGATAGACCGTAATCTGATTACCAAGTTCCATGCTGGCATCGTGACCCATCAATACAGTTCCCCGGTCGTACTGATTACCCAGCGTAGCACTGTAGACAAAAGTCATTCCTTTTTCTTTTCCTTCAGGCTGGCTTGAGCCCGTACTAAAATCAGGATATTCCATGTTTACCTGTATTACATCCGGAACGTTTCGTCCGTCGCGGTGTGTATAAATTCCTCCCGAAGCAGTTACTGAATTTGGAATTCCCATCTTCAAAAGGCAATTGATCCGGTCATAATCATGTGTCAGCAAGTCGCCGGATAATCCCGATCCATATGCCCACCACTTGCGCCAGCGGAAGAAGTGTTCCAGGTTGAAGGGCTCTTGTGGTGCATTTCCTATAAATTGATTCCAGTCGATAGTTTGTGGATTGGCTTGTTCGTGAATTTCATATTGCCAGGCACCGTTATCATCGTTGCGATTGGTGTTGGTTTCAACAAGCGAAATATGTCCCAGAATTTTTTTACCAATAATATCCTGAGCGGTCAAAAAGCTTTGCGTCTGACGATGTTGATGCCCCACAGCAAACACGGTGTTGGGGTTTTTCTGAACAGCCTCCCGAAGTGTATAGGTTTCGGAAACATTGTGCGACATAGGTTTTTCAAGATATACGTGCACGCCAGCATTAAGCGCTTCAATAGCCATCGGTGCATGCCAGTGATCTGGGGTCGCAATAACAACAGCGTCAACTTCACCGCTATGAATCAACTCCGTATGCGTACGGAAGCGTTTGATCTTATTATCATCGCGATTGAAGGAGTCTAACGCAAGCTGCGCCTGGGCATCAAAAATATCGCACACGGCGGTGAGTTTGATGTTCAGGTTTTCCTGCGCTTTGAATTCTGCTAACCGGGTGTCTTTTGGATTGGTACTGGCAGCTTTTTGCATATCTGCCAGCCACTCATTGGTGGCGAAACCCAGTGACCGGCAAAGTTGTTTTCCCCGGATTCCAAAACCTATTATCCCCAGCCGCAAAGGTTCGCCGCTCATTGGCCCTGATGCCGGTGGTGGAGACGCCTTTATATTTAGTGTTTCCAGAAGAAATTGCTTTTCACGTTTCGCTCCGACAGCCTGCTTGGCACCTGCATACCACACGGCTCCCAGCAAGGGAATACCGCCGATACCTTTAAGCAGGTCCCTTCTGGACCATTTTCCAAAGAAACTATTCTCGTTTGCCATAAGTCGCTTAGATTATAATTATGATGTAAATAATTGTTAAGTGTATTATGCCTGACTGACACTCTTTTTGGAAAACAAACTTTCAAGTCCAAAGGAAGAAGCTGCTGGCAACTGGTAAATGACATAGAGTGCCATGATCTCGATCAGGTTCTTGTTCACAATCCAATAACTTCCTTCTGATGGTCCCTGGGGAAGGCTTGGAAATGGCGGATGAGCCAGGTAGTAGAGGGCCAATAAAATCATACCGCCAATACATCCCCATCGGATCTTTAGTCCGATAAGGAGACTTGCGCCAACGGCAATCAGACCAACAACATTGATGGAGTCAATCATTGATATACGCGACTCATCGGCAAGCCAGCTAAAAAGTGGTTTTAGAATCGAAGCACTGAGTAAATACCCCTTCGAAGTCCAGGATGGGTTATAGAGTTTTAAAATTCCTTCAAACAAGAAATGCCATCCAATTAAAATGCGAAGCAAAACAAGGCCATAGCGTTGTCCTGCTGATAATTTCAGTGTGTCTGTGTTCATAAGCTAGTTATATAGGTCAATATTAACTTTCAGGTCAGATGGAGGGTCTGACAATTATCATCTGGTCAGATGATCTTTGTTAAAGTGAAATTAGCGTATGCAATCAAAATTTCAAAGTATCAGTCGTTATCCCAGGAAACACATCCATCGCGGGTACTGATTATCCTGCTTGAAAGACAAAAACTGCGAATGATTTCAATCGTCTGGTTGGCTGACTGAAATCATATTTTCGGTGATGATCGGCATATACCTTTCATAACAATTTAATTAAACGTAATCCCCATATGAAAACCGCAGATATTCTGGAACCTGTGAAATCGGTTCAAAGCGACAAGAAACCCATCCAGTATGTTTATTCTTTCAAGGATGGTGATGGAAAAAACAAACACCTCCTGGGTGGAAAAGGAGCCAATTTGTGTGAGATGACGCAGATTGGTTTGAATGTACCTCCTGGTTTTGTCATTACAACAGAAGCTTGCCTTCATTACCTGGCAACACCGGAGCGTGAACTGCCAGCCGATTTGATGAATGTGGTTCGCAAACAAATAAAAGACATTGAAAAGGCAACAGGTAAGATATTCGGTGATCCTGAAAATCCACTATTAGTTTCTGTCCGTTCGGGCTCTGCCATGTCGATGCCCGGCATGATGGACACCATCCTGAATCTTGGGTTGAACAGAAAGACACTATTGGGATTGATAAAACAAACCAACAACGAGCGTTTTGGATATGATGCATACAGGAGATTTATCCAGTTGTTTGGTAAAGTTGCCCTGGGTGTTTCGGACGAAAAATTCGATAAACATTTTGAAGAAGTAAAAAAGAAAGCTGGTGTAAAAGTAGATATCGGCTTGAGCGCTGCAGATCTCAAAGGAATAAGTGAACGTTTCTTAGGCGTTGTCAGCGACACGCTGGGAAAACCATTCCCGGAGGATGTCTATGAGCAACTTGAAATTGCCATCAAAGCGGTATTCAATTCCTGGATGGGTAAACGCGCTATCGATTATCGCAGAGAGTTTAAGATTACGCCTCAAATGGCCAACGGTACTGCCGTGAATGTGGTTACGATGGTATTTGGAAATATGGGCAACGACTGCGCAACAGGTGTTGGCTTTACGCGTGACCCTGGCACTGGAGAAAATGTGATGTTTGGCGAATACCTCACCAATGCACAAGGCGAAGATGTGGTGGCGGGAATACGCACGCCTAAACCGGTAAGCGAACTGGCAAATGAAATGCCGGAACTATACGGACAACTGGAGACCCTGAGGGATAAACTGGAAAGTCATTATAAGGAAGTTCAGGACTTCGAGTATACCATTGAAAAAGGAGTGTTGTACTGTCTGCAAACCCGCAATGGTAAAATGAATACGGTTGCCATGGTCCGCACTTCCGTTGAAATGCAGAAGGAAAAATTAATCAGCAAGGACCAGGCGTTGCTTCGGATCAAGCCGGAAATGCTGGAGCAACTGCTCCACCCCCGACTGGACGCTTCACATAAAATATCACCACTGGCCCAGGGGTTACCTGCGTCACCGGGCGCTGCATCCGGTCACGTCGTATTTGATGCCGATCGTGCAGAGCTGTTGGGAAGGGCTGGCGAAAAAGTGATTTTAGTTCGGGAAGAGACGAAGCCGGAAGACATTCACGGATTCTTCGCATCACAGGGCGTGCTTACCAGCCGGGGTGGAAAAACTTCGCATGCTGCCGTAGTAGCCCGCGGTATGGGCAAACCCTGTGTGGCCGGAGCCGAGGGCATCCATGTGGATACCAAGTTGCGCATTGCGAAAGTGGGCGAGAAAACATTACACGAAGGCGATTACATCACGATTGACGGCGGAAACGGATTTGTCTATCAGGGAATTATTCCAACGGTAGAGCCAACATTTTCTGACGAACTGAAAACCCTGTTGAGTTGGGCTGATGAAATAGCGCGTCTAAAAGTATTTGCGAATGCCGACACTCCTCAGGCTGCCAAAAAAGCGCTTGAATATGGAGCGATGGGCATTGGATTGTGCCGAACCGAAAGAATGTTTAACGATGTTGACCGTTTGCCAGTAGTAGTGGAAATGATTCTTGCGGCTACGCCTGAAGAGCGGGAGTCAGCATTGATGCGGTTGAAAGAAATGCAACGTCAGGACTTTAAAGAAATCTTGCTGGCGATGGCCCCAAGACCAGTAACCGTTCGGTTGTTAGATCCTCCGGTTCACGAGTTTCTTCCAACAGAAGAAGTGTTGCGCGATGAGTTACAGCATCTCTATCATTTGAAAGACACGGTGAGTGGTGTTACAAATTTGTTTAGCAGTTTAAGGTTGTTGAATGCCGATGTAAACATTGCGACGCAATCTCCGGCACCTTTTAATATGATGGGAGTGGAGCTGGTCGGACAAGCGATTGAAAAGAAAGAACAGATGTTGAAAAAAGTGCGCGAGTTGCATGAAGTGAACCCCATGCTTGGACACCGTGGTGTACGCCTTGGTCTTACTTTCCCGGAGATTTATAAGATGCAGATTCAGGCAATCCTTGAAGCAGCAGCTGACTGTCAGAAAGAGGGTATTCAGGTGCAACCAGAAATCATGGTCCCTCAGGTTTGTACGGCAGAAGAGTTAGTGGAGGTAAAAGCGTTTGTGGATGAGATCAGAGAGAAGATTGAAAAAGAGGTTGGGATAAAATTAACATTCCATTTCGGAACCATGATTGAGGTAGTTCGGGCCTGTCTCCAGGCTGAAGAATTAGCGGATGTAGCCGAATTCTTTTCCTTTGGAACGAACGACCTCACACAAGCGACATTCTCGTTTTCGCGGGAGGATGCAGAGAACAAGTTCTTGCCTTTCTATATTTCCAATGGGCTGTTGAAGAACAATCCGTTTGAAATACTGGATCATAAAGCTATGGGTAAGCTGATGAAGCTTGCCGTAGACGATGGCCGCAGGAAGCGCCCTGAATTAAAAGTGGGAATTTGCGGAGAGCACGGGGGACAACCGGAATCGATAATGTTCTGCCATCAGCTAGGACTTAACTATGTGTCCTGCTCCGGACCGAGAGTACCCGTGGCTCGGTTGGCAGCGGCCCAGGCCAAGCTGGGGGAGTCCAGTTACTCAAGTAATTGATTGGGTTTTTGTTTGGGGGTGAGTCCCGTCAGCAGGTTTGTTGGCGGGACTCATTTTTTTTACGCCTCAAATTTGGAAAGGGCAAGCGCCATCTGGGGGTTTTTAGCTCGAAGATTAGGATTATTCCACTCGACTGGTCGAGCAGCTGCATATTATAAGTCCTGTCAGTATTATAAGGGTTTGACGTTATGCGTAAAATAGCCGCTCGGGCCGCGCCTGCTGGCAGGCTGCCCATCGAGCCGTTAACCTTTTGGCCAGGCCACCGCGCAGCGTTTTTTAATATCATTCGGCTTTATAACCCTCCTCAGGTAATTTCATCTGAAATGTCAAATCAGTGCTCAAGAATGAAAGCATTTTGTCCATGCTAAAAGCAAATTTAGTCTTTTACTCTTCTCACCTTTAGGTTAATAGATTTGAATATGTATGTGTAATTATTCTCTAGTCCGGAATTTCTTTTTGACCGCCTCCTGGTGCAGATCAGTGATAATAATGGGATTTGTTTTCGCTACCCAACACATAACGGTAAATGCGCAACTGTCTAGATTGGATAGTCTGAAGAAATCATTTGAAATCGCAAATCTTCAGGACACCATGAAGGTCAAGGCATTAATTGAGATTGGTAAATATTTCCTGTATGATGATCAGTCAGGCTTTGGAATTGATTCAGCCGGACAATACCTGAAAAGAGCGTTGAAACTCTCTGATGATTGTAAATTTAAGAGAGGCGAATTAATTTCATACAATTACCTGGGAAGGCTTTCTAACTATAACGGTCAACGGCATCTTTCAATCCAATACTTTCATAAGGCTTTGCTGGAATTAAATGAAACTCCCTGGACTCAAATGGCTGCCGATATAAATATAGAGATGGGTCATATATTTTATGCTATGCATACTGAGAATAAATCTCCATTAATGAACTCAAAAGCGATATCCCATTATAAACAAGCTCTAACTTTAATTGACGGAATCCATGACATTGACATTTCATCCGCATATAAAGCAATTGCATATGGCGCCATGGCTAAATGCTATGGCGGCAGTAAGAATTATGATTCTGCGATACATTATACCACGCTTGCCCTTCAAATCACTGAATCTGAATTCGAAGGTTTTGAATTTTTTCGCGAAGAAATTAACAGCTACTTAATTGAAATTTATAGAGATAAGCGTGATTATGACTCAGCGCTGAACTTAAGCCGTACCTTGATTAAAGCGTACAGTGAGTCACTCGATAGAAAATGTAATACGTTCTTCAAGATTGCCGAAATTTTTTTGATCATGAGGAAGCCTGATTCGGCTTATAGTTATTTATCGAAAACACTTTGTACCTCCAATGATATTAAAAACTCGAAATTGTTGGTGGATTATTATTTGCAATCGGGAAAAGATTTAAAGGCGCTTCAGCTCTCCGATACACTCTTGAGCGTTAAATGGAAGGGACCAGGTGCTGTTCATAAACTTCACTTCTACAAGACGTCAGCAGAGGCTAACGCTAAACTGAATCGCTATAAGGAAGCTTATGAGAGGCTAAAAGATTACGAACGTATTTACGATAGTCTTGACGATGAAAGTGTAGAAGCTAAACTAATCCAGCAACAAGCCGATTACGAGGCACTTATAAATGCTCACGAAATAGAATTCCTCAATGAGCAAGGGAACGCTAATAAATTGACCATTGCCCTACAAAAGAAGCTTCAACTTCTATCAATCTTGGTCGTTTTAATACTCATTATTATTGTTATAGTAGTGGCAAGCCGCTACAAACTGGAGCAACGAGCCAAAAGAAATCAGGCAAGGCTGTTTCAGGAAACAGATCAACTTAAATCAAGATTCTTTGCCAACGTATCGCACGAATTTCGAACCCCATTAACTTTAATTCTTGGACCATTGGCTGACTCTATATCCAGGACCTCTAATGAAGAAGATAAATCAAACTTATCCATTGCCTATAAGAACGCACTGAAGTTATTGAATCTGGTCAACCAATTATTGGATCTTTCCAAGCTGGAAACAAAGAGTTTAAGACTGCAAGCCTCTTATCAAAACATAGTTCCACTGCTAAAACGAATAGCCAGTCAGTTTGCCAGCATGGCATCGTCCAGAGCCATTGATTTTAAAATGAATCACCCTGAGGAGGTTATGCTTTGGCTGGACACGGATAAGATTGAAAAGATAATGAATAATTTACTGGGCAACGCGTTTAAGTTTACGCCAGCTGGAGGAAGTATTTTTATTGATGTCCGTCTGACAGAAATTGACGACAGGTTTTCTAGCGGGTCAGTGGAGATCGATGTTTCTGATTCGGGGATTGGTATTGCATCGGATAAAATCGGGAAAGTATTTGATCGATTTTATCAAGTGAATGACTCTAACAAAAGAGAATATGAAGGAACGGGGATAGGGCTTGCTTTAGTGAAGGAATTGGTGGAGTTACACCACGGTCAAATTAATCTTTTTAGTGAACTTGGGCAGGGAACTACTTTTAATTTGAAACTGCCTATGGGAAAAGATCACTTTAAGAACGATGAAATTGTTGATAGCAATTTAACTGGCGACTGGAATGGGAAACCGTTTATTGATGATTTTGAAATTCAGGATGCAAATGATGGACTGACTGAATTATCAGAAAAGCCTTTGATATTAATTGTGGAGGATAACGCTGATTTGAGAGAGTACCTGACCAACCATCTAAAAAATGCCTACCATGTCTCCACCGTAAAAAATGGAAAACTTGGCGTCGAGGAGGCAACTACCAAGTTGCCAGACTTAGTTATTTCTGATTTGATGATGCCAGAAATGGACGGACTTGAATTGTGTAATAAGCTAAAAGCTGATGAGCGAACCAGTCACATTCCAATTATTCTATTAACAGCCAAAGCCGACTTGCGATCAAAAATTGAAGGCTTAAAGCTAGGGGCTGATGATTATATAGCCAAGCCATTTGAAATCGAAGAGCTGGAGGCGAGAATACAGAACCTTATTCTCACAAGAAAAAAACTCAGATCACTCTTTTCAACGAGTTTAGAACTCAAACCCAATGATATAGTAGTAGAGTCCCTGGACGATCGCTTTTTGAAAAGGACTTTAGTGGCAATCGAAGAACATATCGCGGATGAAAAGTTTAGTGTTGAAGTGCTGGCTTTGGAGGTGGGGATGAGCCATGTACAGCTTTACCGGAAACTGAGAGCGCTGACGGGTAAAACTCCCAATGAAGTAATTCGAAACCTGCGATTAGACCGGGCCCACTTTTTATTGAATGAGAAAGCCGGCAATGTAAGTGAAGTGGCTTACTTAACCGGATTTCGAAACACGTCCTACTTCGCGAAATGCTTTAAAGAAAAGTTCGGTGTAAGTCCCAGCGAGGTCAAGCAGCCGGACTAGATTCCTAAATCAATTACCTGACAACGTTTTCTTGAAAAGTTCCTCAAACGTACCAGTTGATTGCCCCTGGGTTTCCATGGATGTAAATGGGTTAGGGTAGTATTTGCAAGTGACGGTAGGACTAATCGTCACCGTCGTGCCTTTTCCCGCCTCAGTTACCCGGATACTCCATAGACTCCAAATGTCGTGTGGATACCATAGTTTTTTATTCACTATTGTTTTATGAATGACTACCCAGGCTTGCGGCTCCACTAAGTGGCCCTCATCATTCTCAAAAGAGTAAACGGACGAAAATTTACCCTTTCTTGTCTTGACCAACCCCGTCTCCTTATCAACTTTTTTAATGGACAAGCCGTGTGAGTCAAACAATACTTTAAGATTTGACCAGACAGAATCGGCCGGCTTACTTGAATTGATTTCGGTGGGAGCGGCAACGTAACTGCCTTTCAGAAGAATCAGCTCAGGGTTACAGCCAACAATTGACAACGCCAGTAGAACGGCGGGAAGGGGAAAACTTAGGTGCTTTTTCAAAGTCTGAGGCTTGGTTAAAGGTCATGGTGAGCAGTAATGGCTTAGTGTTGGAGTACACTCACTGAGGCGGGATTTCGCATGCATTAATCAATGTAGTGTTGGGATTATCAATTTGAAATATTTAGGCGTTGATTCCTGGTGCTATAACCCTGAAGTGCTGTATTTAGTAAAGCATCCATGACTTGCCATCCTATTGGTTTTGCTTTCTGGAGAGGCAAAAAAACATCAAGTCTGGTGCGTGTCTTCTGATTAAGGTAATCAATTCCAGAAGCTTCGTAATATTTGGGGGATGCTGTGTATTGATTTTTAAATGACGGATTATAATAATCGAATTCTTCGGGTAGGGTTGCAAAAGGCCGGTAAAGTATCCTAGGTGCGGTTGAAATACCTAAGCTAAAGCACGCAGGATTGGGCATTCGAAACCAAGGTAGGTACTTTTTCCCGTGAAATTTGTAGTCTGCTGTGTCTCTATATAGGGGCTGTTTCAATGTTAAGCTAAAGGGGGTAATGGGAAGACGTGTAGCGTCATCGAATATGGACGTGGAATAGATGGGTTGCGCATTCGCCTGAATTCCCCCGCTTAAGAGAGCAATGAGGCGCAACGCCCGAAGCATCATTGCGTTTAGGTTTTTTTTATGGTTCATAGGCCATATAGTTTTAAATCTTGGTTGACTGATTTATTACCTGTCAATCCGATACAAAAAAAAGCTTTCAAGGCAAGTTGAACACAGCTCCATTCATTCAATTTCTGATACTTTTCGTACATGTGGTATAATTCATAGCTGAATTCAGGCACAAGACAACTGTTTAGACTGGCTTAACGAACAACAACCTAACCATCTGTTGGAAGACGGTGATGGAAAAATTTGGATTGGCCATTCAGAAAAGTTCGATGTATTTGATCCGGTTTACTGAAGAATTTTACTATCCATGGTCTGATTCGTGATTTAGGGTGAGGCTAAATTTCCCCAACAATTATTTCTTTTGCAGCCAGCGCATCAGAATCAGATCATAAATTTCGTAGTAGCCATTTCCATTGTTGTTTATGTATTTGTAAACCAATTCCCGTTTTAACAGGTATTCCAACGCCCGGAGTACCCCGGCGCCGGATCCCAAATCATACTTCCGGATAAAATCTTTAGCAGTTGGAGCAGAAACAATTCCTTCCCTGGCAATGGCAGACAAGACTTGCCACTGAGCTTTGGTCATTGATCCCCGCAGTGCAAAGTAAGACAAGGCATTTTCGGCGTAGACTTCAACAATAGCCTCATCAATCATTGATTGCTCTACCTTCTTTGATGCTTTGGTAAAAACACGGTTGCACAAAAGTTGAATATTGTAGGTATTGCCGTTGGCCCACTGCTGAATTACTGAAATATCTGCCTCGCTGATTTTTACACCCGATTCTTTGAATTGGTTAAAAATGAACTCCTGGTAGACCTTTTCTTCAATCTTGACAATGTTCATGGACTGCGTGCTGGCATAGAACGGACGCTTGGTCGAATGAAACATTTCGGAAAGCAGATGAAACTGGCTGCCCGAAAAAATGAACCGCACATTTTTCAGTTTTTGGATTTCTGATCGCAACCATCCCTCTATGATCAGGTGGTTACTTCCCCAGGAAGCTATATGCTGAAACTCATCAAGTGCAATTACTGCCGGGCCTTGCTTATCCAGAAGTTGTAAGGCGTCCTTCAGCGTTGTTTTTTGTTGAATGTCGGATTTAAAATCAATTTCTATTTCAATCTGGCCGCTGTGCGGGTTGCTGGAAAGCACGGGGCGGAATGCCAGTAACCAGTCCTGGAATTTTCTGAGAAGTGGTTTATTTTCCGATACGCCATTCAGGATTGCGGCCAGAAATGCATTAGAGAATTCCTGAAAGGATGCCGATCCCTGCACATCGATGTATATGCTGTTCCACGTTGGGAGGTGATGAAAAACATGATGGATTAATCCGGTTTTGCCAATGCGCCTGGGTGCAAACAGGGTCACATTTCGTCCGTTGCGTATGGCGTTGATCAGTTCCTGTTTTTCTTTTTCCCGGTCACAAAAGTATTCCGGCCCAAAATAGCCGGATATGGGGAATGGGTTAAAAGGCTTTTCCATACCCAAAGGTAACAAATTGTAATTAACAAATTGTAATTAACATAATGTTAATTGATAGATTATTGACTTGGCCACAGCCGCATCTATTGGCCCGATAGATTCAAGGAAAAATGTCGGGTAATACCACGGTACACCTGGTTTATTCGGTTTGTTATAGTAGAGCAACGGCATGTTGGATTGGTGAGATACGTCTCCAAAACCCTTCTGAATATCTCATAAATCCATTTTCTCAGGTTAGATAATTTATATTCAAAGTGAGATAACCGGAAGTTTTCCCCTGCCACTGTACGTATCATTACTTACCGTTGCACCTCTCAACCTCAACGGGTCAGGAGTCTCAACAGGTAAAGTTTGCATTCAGGGGGTCCATCGTGGTATCGTGTGGACCCACCTGATTGCATCCTGCCCAAACGTACAATTCAATCAATCTCTCTTCATTAAACCGATGATCATGAAAGCATTATGTCTTTTCATCGCAACCTTTTTGTTTGCCTGGCATGGTTTGTTTGGCGAAGTAAAAAACGGGTATGAACTGGAAATCAAGAATGTGCGGGCGTCACTAAAAAGCCTTAACGAACTACTTACCAACGATAACAGCTTGTCCTTTTTTCAGCGGACCGAAATAAAGGCTTCCATCGATAGAATGATAGCCTATATAAGCTACTTCGAATTGACGGATGAGCTATTGACACAATTCAAAACTATCGCTCCGGATTTATATACTGCAGTAGATACCCTTCAGGATTGTGCGGGACGGACTATTACCGTTTACGTGAAGTTTGTTTCTGATGTAGAGATGCAACATGGAGCTTCCGGAACCACTAACATAGCCCACGAGGAAAAGGATAAGAACACGTACACTTCAGAATATGGACCACTTACCGTTTCTGTCAAGATCGCTTCCGTGAATAAGGCGCTAACGTTATTAGCTCATGAATTCGGGCACGTAACATATCAGGTGCCAAATCTGGCGACCTATTATGTATTCTATTCGGAGTATTATCAAAATGGCACATTCCTTTCCAGTTACATCGGACACAATTCCAATGACGAAAGTGGTCGGCAGGCACTGGCATTTGAAACCACCTTTCGGGAAAGATACACTGACTTTTTGAAGAACGCGTCTGAAAAAATGGGAAGTCCATTTGCCCTCCTCCAGGAAATCCGGAAAAAATATCTCAGAGCCTAGTTTCGCCTGTACTCCCCTGATCGCTGAAGTATCACTGGCGCTTCAACCAGACGTAGCCACCATTTGTGTGCCCGGACTTTTTTACGAGCGGTAATACAGAAACATGGGAACTCACTAATATTGACATTGCACCTAACGGATGCGCTGTTCGTGAATTCCCAACCCTTTTCTATATGCAAAGAACATTATCATTTTGGTTATTACTGATTGCCATTATCCCGTTTGGATGTAAAAAGGCTGAGGATCAACCTCAGACAGAAAACAAACGTGTCATCGTCGGTTATGTACCAGGATTCAGAGGTGAACTAGATGAGAAAACCATCGATGCCAATAAACTAACGCACATCAACTATGCTTTTGTGGACGTAAAGGACAGCATGGCGTGGCTCACTAACCTGGCAACGGATTCCATTAACTTCAGAAAGCTAAACTATTTGAAAAAGGATAATCCCGATCTGAAGATCCTGATCTCCATAGGAGGCTGGTCATGGAGCGAGAATTTTTCCGATGCGGTATTGAACGACAATTCCAGGAAAAAATTTGCCAGTACCAGCGCTGAAATGGTGGAAATGTACAACCTCGATGGTGTTGATATTGACTGGGAGTATCCCGGCATGAGAGGCGAGGATAACGTCTTTCGCCCGGAAGACAAGGAGAATTTTACCCTGATGTTTAAGGCTATCCGGGAGGAACTCAATGCTGTTTCAGCCAGAACCGGAAAGACCTATCAGGTAACAACAGCCCTTCCTTGTTTTCCCAGACTGTTTGAAGTCACAGATATGGGAAAAGCCGCCGAATATCTGGACTATGTAAATATTATGGCCTACGATTATTACACTTCGGGCGATTCCGCAGGTCATCACTCGAACCTGTATCCTTCAGAAAGTTATGAGAAGGAGGATTCCGGTGACAAGGCGTACAACCTCTACACCAAGGCAGGTGTGCCAGCCGAAAAACTTGTGCTGGGTATTCCTTTCTATGGAAGAAGCTGGTTTATGAAGTCGGATGATAATTTCGGAATCAACCGTCCGGTTGATTCTGTAACACGAGGTGGTGGCTATACTTTTATTAAGGACAGTATCATGACAAGGCCTGGTTTCACAAGGCATTGGGATGATAAAGCAAAGATGCCTTTCCTGTGGAATTCCGACACTAAACAACTCGTTACGTATGATGACGAGGAATCAGTGAAATACAAATGTGAATACGTGAAGGCTAAAAATATGGCCGGCGTAATGTTCTGGCAATATGCCAGCGACCCGAAGGAGTATCTGCTGACGGCCGTAAATGAACACCTTTAACTAGAACATTCTACCATTTGATAAACTCAAATTGAGCTGCCATCCGGATTAATGATGCGGTGTTTTTTACTTCAAATTTGGCCATTAGGTTTTTGCGGTGTGTATCAACGGTGGTAGTACTTATAAAAAGCTTTTCTCCAATCTCATGATTTGTTAGTCCCTCGGCAATCAGCAGAAGCACTTCCTTCTCCCTTCGGGTGATAACGGGTATTTTAGAATCTTCATTTTTGAGAATGGTGGTCACTGCTTCAGGGCTTAAGAAATTGTTCCCACCAATCACTGTTTCAATAGCTTCTTTTAGTTCTTCCCGTGTGGCATTTTTAAGTACATATCCCGACGCCCCGTTATCCATCATTTTTTGAATAAAGCTTTGCTGGTTGAATGAGCTTAATCCTATTATATGAATAGCGGGGTATTTGGCTTTGACTTCCTTACAAAGGTCTATGCCGCTTTTATCGGGAAGATTTATATCCATCAGGATTACATCGGGCTGCTGCTGCTGCAGGAAAGCCATACAGGAAGCTGCAGTCATGGCGTGCCCCAGCCATTCAATATCCTTTTCAAATTGAAGAAGGGATCGGATACCTTCCACAATCATGTAGTGATCGTCTGTGATAAAAAGCTTTACAGCCATTTAGATAGTTAGTTCGATATGGACGGAAGTCCCTTTGCCGGCTTCGGAACTTACATCCAATTTACCTTTTAAAAAATCAACCCGGTGCTGAATATTTGACCAGCCAATTCCTTTTGATTGTTTTAATAACGAGGTGTCAAATCCTTTCCCGTCATCCTCCACAGTAACCGAAATCAGGTTATTGGACCTTGTTACCTGGACTATGGCCGATTTTGCGGCAGCATGCTTAAGGGTATTACTGATCAGCTCCTGAACAATCCGATAGAGGGTGATAGCTGTAGTCTGGTCAAACGTGCCTCCTTCCATTCCAATGGACTGGTAACTTAGTTGCAAGGCACCACTTTTTTGGATGTCATTGCAGAAGTCTCTTAAGGCCGTATCCAGCCCAAATTTTACCAGTGATTCGGGCATCATATTATGAGCTACCCGACGCATTTCCTTTATTGAGCTGTCCAGCATATCCATGCTGCGTTCAAACGCCTGTTGGTTCTCAGGCGTCATGATCAGATTTCCTTTCATTGTGTTAAATGAGTATTTGATACCCGATAGCATACCACCCAATCCGTCGTGGAGGTCTTTCGCCAACCGGGTACGTTCTTGTTCTTCTCCCTTCAGAACCGCCTCTGTGGCCATTAATTTTTTTTCTGTTTCCAGTTCATTGATACGCAGCACCTGAAGTTTTTGTTTATGCGAATAGTTTCGATAGAACAACAGGCTCACCAGCAATACCGTAGCAATGGCTGCCATCAAAAGATAATTCAGCGTATTTTTCTTACCCAGCTCCGCCTGCTGCAGCCTGATCTGATCATTTCTCTTTTCTGCTTCGTATTTTTCCTGTAGCTCCGATGTAGTTCTGATCACTTCTTTATTGAGCGCTCCATTGGCAATTGAATCTGTCTTTGCCTTAGCCCACAACGAGGTTTTGAAATCCTGCTCCTGAGCAGCGATATAGGAAAGTATGGAATAAATATTCTTTAGCTCATCGTAAAGTGAGTCTTGTTCCGCAATTCGCAATGCTTCATAGATATACTTTTTTGATTTGGGTTGATCCTTGTTGTAGTAGTTCGCGTATGCCAGGTTGTATAGGGCGCTCGCCAGCAGCGCCCTGCTTTGCAAGTCGTTGGCCAACGCCAATGATTTTTCTGAGACAGCAAGCATGGCTACGAATTCGTTGCTGCCTGCATAAACGTTTGCCATGAACCCATAGACAGCCGCTTCAGCATATTTGTCATTTTGCTTTTCTGATTCAGACACGGCTTGCTTGTAGTAATACAGCGCACTGTCTTTCATTTTCAAAAAATCATAGCCCTGACCCATCGAAGCAAACACCCGGTTTATATAACTATTACCTCCGTACCGGTTGTGAAGTCTGACAGAAAGCATGCAGTAGTCTACACACTTCCTGAATTGTTTCAGGTTCAAATATGCATTGCCAATATTGTGGTACATGGGGGAAAGTTTTCGTGTGTCCTTTCCTTTCTCCATAATGGCTAGTGCCTGCAATAACTTCTCGAGTTGCAGATCAAATCTGCCAAGGTACTGGTAAACAATTCCGGAATTGCCCAGTACCGTAGCAACTAAGCTTGAGTCTCCAAGTTCCTGTGCAATTGCCAGTGCCTGATCACTCTGTTCCAGCGAATGGGAATATTCCCCTATGGTAAATAAGACAATAGCACGCAACTCATGGTACTTGTACAGGCCTTTCCGGAACTTCAATTTTTCCGCCAATACCCTTACTTGTTCTAAGTAGTACATGGCAGAGTCCTGCTGGTTGGTTTCATATGAATCAGCAATCCTCAACAATAGCATGACCTTCGCGGTATCTTCTTTTGAAATGCTCACGGCATAGATCAGGCTATCCCTGTTTTGCTGGCCACAGGTTATGAAGGGCAGGATAAGAGCGAAAAGCAGAACGGCCCACCTGAATTTCACTACCAACTGGAAAGTATAAGGCTTTAACATTCGTATACAAAGAAACGGATTGGCTGGTAAACCAATCTACCCTTTTTCCATGATTTTTTGACTTTTCGGAAATCTCCTGTTTTTACAGGATGGTTTGAAATATTGAATAGGAGGATATTTGCGTAGCAGCTTGGGTGAGATTTGTAGAGGTGAAATGGAATTAAAACGAAGAGTATGCTGGTAAATAGCTAGGAGTTCAGATTTTTAAACAGGCTACCGTATGAAAATATTACTCTTCCTCAGCTTGTTCTGTGCTTCGATGGCACAATCAAATGCACAGGCGATACCACGGCAATCCATCGAAGAGGATGTTATCGGCTGGATGAAGGTTTATCACTTCAAGGGCACAAAGGAATCCAAGAAAGTTGATAATAGGGTTTATTCACCGGCACAGCTATCCATCTGCGATACACTTGCCAACTGGATCCAGGCTAGCTACATGCCAAAAGGCGGACTCGGTGATGTAAAGAAGTCTGTCTCTGAACAATTAGGTTTGTATAATCAGCATACTGCGTCAAAGCCGCAGAGCTACGGTGCTTTTTCCAAAACATACATAGAACTGAAATACAATAGTAACCGTAAGATGGAGCCCTTCACAAACAGCAACATATACTGGGGCGTAATCGCAAACCAAATTCCTGGAGACTGGCCTGTAAGGGACATCTGCACGCCTACTGAGTACTATTTCACTATGCCGTCTTTTGAGTCATCCGAGATTAGCGCGGAAAAAGCAAAGGAGTACTATGACCTGAGCAAAAATGAAAAATTTCAGCCATACACTACCCTTTGGATAAAAAACATGGGATTTGGCGGAGGGCAGGAGGCAGTCTTATTATGTAAAGACAATAAATCACCGTTTGTTAAATTGACGAAGGGAGAATATTTACAGGCGCTTGAAACAGGGATACTGCGATACTATGAATCAGAGAAGAAAAAAATCAGCGACAGGGAACAGGGCGTACAACAAAGAATAGATGTGGCTGTAAAACAACTAGACGAAAAGGTTGAACGCCATCGGTACGGGTTAAAAATGAATCGAGAAAAATACAAGCATCGTTTGAGTGAACCCGCAACCACCAGCGTACAACCTGGCTTGAATGATTTGGACAACGGACGCGATCTATTCAGCGCAGGCTACCTGACGGATCCTGAATCAACAGCAGGAAGAGTTCCGGTTTACAAGGTTGATCCCGCAGTAGCCGAACTTTGTAAGAAAGATAAACCACAATGGATATTGGTTTCCTGGGATTATAGTCCCAACGACCCAATCGACAAACATCAGCACGAATCCATTATCAATAATTTTAATTTTGACTACGTCTATAATTTTTTCTTTTACCCGGAAAAAGTAAGAGGACAACCTTATAAACCGCTTCGTTCTCCCTTTGTCAACGAAGTGGTGGTTGCTGCCGCCGCATCGGAAGCAAGTAAAAAAAATGTAACTGATAAGGATACACATTTTTTTGAAGATTTCTCTACGACACCTAATGGCAAGAAACCAATTGGCTGGCATACAAATTTAGCTTCCGACGGAAGTTTCAGTGTTGTTACAAAGCCTGATGGGTTAGTGGGAAATTGGACAACAATGGCAAAAGGCTACACCTTGATACCCAATCAACTCAAGAAACCATTACCGCAGGATTTTACCTTGAGCTACGACCTGGTGGCTGCCCAAAATTTTACCTGGGGAGCGAAAGGATTGATTCTTCGGTTAATGAAGGAAACATCTCCGGGTAATGCTGAATCCTTTTTGCAGCTGAAAATTCGTCCCGGGTTTGATGGCAAAGATGGAGAGGTGACTCTGGAAACAAAATTTCCTAACCCGCCTGGTTATATGAACGGTTCCAAATGGTTAGCTGCCCCAGGTTTTTCGAATAACAAAAAATACAATCAGATAACAGTGACTATAAAGAAGGCAGGCGAGACGTTACAGTTGTACATTGATGGGAGTAAAATAGCGGAATACGAGAAAGCAATTCCTGCCGCTCACTTATTCAATGCGTTGTCGTTTTATGCAGGTGGAGGTGACAATGAGAATGACAAATTTTATATCAGCAATGTTAAAATAACCAGGGATTGAAATCACGACTCAAATAAAAGTTTATTTCCTTCAACTGCTTAAATTGAATTCTTATGGCGTATGTACTTAGTTTCTTGATGTTTATTTTTTCAAGCTCGGTGGTATTGGGTCAGCAGGAGACCTTCGACCTGGCAACCTACACGTCACCCAATAAGTGGAATAAAGTGAGCGGTATTAAGGATGTAATCAGCTATTCCATTACCGACAATCAATCGGGAACGTATTGCCAGATCGGGATTTATAAAAGCACGGCAAGCAAAGGGAGCCTGCAGGCTGATTTTTTGAGTGAATGGCAGGACCTGGTGGTGAAGACCTACAAGCCAACTTCAAAACCTCAGTTAACACCAACGACATCCGAGGATGGTTGGGAAGCGCAAGCGGGTGTAGCACCTTTTGATTTCAACGGCGGAAAATCTGCGGCCATGCTGGTAACCATGAGTGGGTACGGGAGGTGTTTGAGTATCGTGGTGCTCACAAATACGGACGTCTATCAACAACAGATTGAAACATTTCTGGAGTCTGTTGACTTAAAGAAGCCGGTCGTAAGTCAATCGACGGTTCAAACGCAACAGACTATTCCGACACCCCCGCTAAAATCCGGTGCGGCAACCATGTTTGCTTACTCGACAACTAATTTTAACGATGGATGGACGAGCACCGTACAGGATGACTGGGTGCAGGTCGTGAAAGGCAACATGCGAGTCCTCATTCACTACCCGAACCAACGTGCAGATGCCTACAATTCCGTTTTACTGGATGGATTAAAAAACGCCTGGAATGTCCTGGTTGCACCGAAGTATAGTGGTGCCAGCAATTTTGAATTTAAACCTATCACCGGTTGGCAATCAATTGAGTTTGCTGAAGCGGATGTTGTCGACAGAGCAACGAGGAGAACAGTTCACGTTGTGTTGTTCAAAATGAATTATTCGAATGGCAGCGGCAGGTACCTGGAGTTTATCACCCCTGATAAGAAAACTTTTGAACAGGAGTTCGGACCTTATCATGAAACTTCCTACGGTTGGGAGAAAGTGGAAAATATGGCTAACTATAACAAGTTTGCCGTGGGACCTGCAGATCTCAATGGCACGTGGACAAATAACTTTTCGGGTATGATACAGTATGTAAATGCATACACGGGTGCTGATGCGGGAGCGAATACGCATGCATCGTCGCAGATTTTTCAGTTCAGGGGCGACACCTATCATTGGGAGTTGAGCGTGGCAAGTGGAATGGTCGGGAATATCAAATTTCAAAATGTAAAGTCAGATGGTAAGCTGTCACTCCCGAATAACTGGCAAATTCATTTTTCCGACCTTGAAGGAAAGCCGAAGACCTACAATGCTTATTTCTCTTGTATCAAGGGAGCCAGGATACTTTGGCTCGAAGACAGTGCTTATGCTACCGGTTACTCAGGCTATGGAAAAAAGGAATAAAGAAATAAAGGAGTGTTGGCGATGTAGTACACGTTACACAATCACGATGTCCAATACACAATCAACCAGTTTTACCCCACGCCATGCAGCAGATTAATTTTATGTTCCTCTTATTTGTTTTCGTATTTTTAATCTTAGCCGTGTCTCCCCTTCCGGCAATGTTGCGCAAGAAGTGGCGTTCACTCCGACGTACGCGATACGACATTCGCGACAGTGTCTCTCGTCCCCGAACGCAACGTAAGTAGGTATATTTACGGCACCCCATGCAAAAAGATATAGCCGTACTATTCGTCTCCACCTCAAGGGTAAGTGTTCGGGGCTGCGTTAATAGACTTTTCTTACCACACACCTTGCAGCAACTTTCCTTCACCTGTCGTGGCAGTATCTCCCGTCCCGGGGACGCTGCGTATTCATTACCGCGGATATCAGCCCTGCGCCATTTTATTTTCTTTATTCTGCTATTGGTTTCCACCTCGCTGCTAGCGCAGTCAACTCTAAAGTCAATTCCCAATCAGAAGCTGATCAACGGAAGTTATGTTTCCAATCCCGACAGAATTCTGGATGACGCAACCGTTCGTGAACTGGATAATCTGCTTACCTCGCTGGAAAAGCAAACAACCGCACAGGTTGCTGTCGTGGTTGTGGAATCGATTGGTGATGTTGATATTTTCGAGTTTGCTCAAAAACTTTTTGACAACTGGGGTATTGGTAACAAAGACAACGACAATGGTTGGCTTGTGTTGTTTGTAAATGATAAACGCACGGTTCGTTTTCACACGGGATATGGATTGGAGGGTGCGTTACCCGATGTAGTGTGCAAGCGCATCCAGCGTGATTTTATGGTTCCTGAATTTAAAAATGGAAACTATAACGCCGGGATGCTGGCCGGGCTCCAACAAGTGGAAAAAGTTCTGACGGATCCGACGTATGCTGAAGAGTTGAAAGCATCCGAAGGCAATGAAGTAAGTGACTTCACGGGCTTGATTATATTTCTCTCAATAATTTTTGGTCCGGTATTGCTGATTCTGTTTATCATCAAAGCGATTAATGGCAGGTTCTCCGATTCCAAAACGCCTGAATACACTGCTTACCCGGAAATGCTCAAAAGTCGCAAGGCCTGGCTAATCGAATTTGTGGTATTGCCAATCCTCATCGTTGCGCTATTTGGGATAAGTCCCTTTGGAAACGCAACTGGTTTCTGTGTGATTGCTCTTTACCTGTATTTTATGGCGACGTTGTTTCTTCGTCTGCAACGGATTCAAACGGTGATCAATCGATTCCTGGCGGCCGAGGATTATCATGATGTCGTAGAGTTTATACGAAAACAACAATGGTATTGGTTTTTTATGGCCGTGTTGTTTCCACTTCCTTTTGTATTCTACTTTTTCTACCACTTGTCGCGTAAGAAACACTATCGTAACCTTCCCCGGAAGTGTAAGCAGTGTCAGGGTGTGATGCACAAAAAGAGTGAGATTGATGAAGACGAGTATCTTTCGGAGGGAATGCAGATGGAAGAGACGTTGCGCGCCGTTGATTACGATGTCTGGAAATGCGAAGCCTGTGCCGCAATTGAAGTATTCTTTTTTCTCAACAGTCATTCGAAGTACGAGTCGTGTCCAAAGTGCAAGACAATCGCCTATCATTCTACGAGCAAGCGTACGCTCAAGAGCGCCACCTATTCTTCCAGTGGTAAAGGCGAGGAGGTTCATGTCTGCAAGTTTTGCGGACACACGAAAACATCACCCTATCGTATTGCGAAGCTTACGAGTTCTTCCAGCAGTAGCTCTTCAGGTGGTGGTAGTGGTGGTAGTTCTTCGGGTGGAGGGAGTTGGGGAGGAGGAAGTTCTGGCGGTGGCGGGGCCAGTAGTAGTTGGTAACGAGACTAGGACCAGGAGAATCCCGTATACTGGATTTTATGTTTGTCCAGGAAATTCTGTAGTTCACTGTAGCAGGTATTGGTGTGGAACCTGGCTTGCAGGGCAAGAAGTAGTTCTTGTTTCGATCCATCCGGCAGATCAACTAACGGATAAAGCTTTTTCACTTCATCCGGCAGAATGGTGGTGGTGTATTCATAGTCGCTGTCACCCCAATAGTCGTTCACTGTCTTGCCGATATCATAACCGTCTATGACAAGATTTCCGCTTGTTTCGAAATAGGCTTCGATGGTGACCCTGATGTCAGCTGTATGCAACGAAAAAAGAAGGACGGAATCCATTACAAAAAAGGATAGTTGAACGCGATCAATGCTTACCCGAAAGTCTTGTAATCACTGACACCTACTGTGTTTTGAATTTTGTTGGTAACATTGTCCAGCTCCTCCAGGCTTTCCAGGAGTAGCTTATTTATGAGATGCTCTTCCTCAGTATGGGATTTTGACACCAGCCCTTTCAGCAAAACCAACCCCTTTACCCGACAAAATGGCCCACGCAGCTTATGGGCATTCATGTACGCATAGTGTACAAGTTGTTCATTTTTGATCTCCAGTTCCCTGGTACGCTCCCAAACCTTGATTTCCAGGTTCTTATTTAAGTCCGCTACGCGTTTGTTAACTTGTTCCAGAGAAACAATCGCCTGCTTCAGCTCATCGTTCCTTTGCGAAAGTTCTTCACGCTGATTACTGATCAATGTGTTGGCGTCGCTCAGGCCGTTAATAAACGATTCGATCACATACAAAAGATAGAACATCAGCAAATTGAATAGCAGCCAGTATAAAATATAGTCCAGCACGTAATAGGGATCTGTACGCAAAATATTTTGTGACTCTGGCATAACATCATTGGCGACCAGAATTTGTTTACACAGAAGCAGCAACCAGAAATTACCGGCCAGGAAAAGCCAGAACTTAACAGGTTCTCTTTTTGAACTAAAGGATACATGTATCAAAATGCTGTGAAAGATGATACCAAGCGGAAAGGCTAAATAGTAGTCAGAGGGAGATTCATGAATGATAATGGGCAGGATGTGTAACATCACTATCCAGCTGATCAGAAACAGAACCCGGCTAATTGTGGTAAAGCCCCATTTATTTAGGAATAGAAAGCTGATGCACAAGCCTATTGTAATGGGAACGACAAGACGGTCAAACTTGAGGATACTGGTCAGGTCAAAGAACGACTCGATGTCTATCAACATAAACACCAGGTAGACGATGGGTAGCGTCAGGAAAATGATATTGGAAAAAATGATGTGCCTTTTTTCCGTCTCGTGCGTTGCGTATGTAGTTCCGAAATACGTCCAATCAACTATTTTCTGCCTCAGACTCATAGTGCCCTTGATTGATTACCATGCTATTTAATGGGTTCCGTGGAAATAGTAAAGGTAATCTCTATGATTTTCAACGATTTGGAGTGTTTGAAAGACCCACTACCAGTATTGTCGCTGTTCCAGGATCCTACATTTTCCATCTGGTTGATTGATTAGTGTTAGAATTTGACTGACTTCGATTACCCGCATGGGAGGGATATTTATCAGCTTTGTTGGAAACCCAAAGCCATAAAACATGAACAGTTTTCTAACCCGATTTTTGCTGCTAAGCCTTGGTATATTGATTGGCTTGCCGGATTGCTTTAGTCAGCCAGCTCCAAAACCGGAAAAGTACACAACGATAATCACTAGTACTGTTCGAACGAAAAAGAAGGGTACTTTGATGGAAGCAGGCGATTCATCCATCTTAATCTATTTGAGAAAACTACAAATGAGTATACCTGCATCCACTATAAAACAAATCAAAATTAAACGTTCCAAGGCTGCCGGCAGAGGTGCGCTTACGGGTGGACTGATAGGATTAACCGTTGGGGCAATCGCCGGTTATGCAAGTGGTGATGAAGACCCATGCCAACCCGGAACTTGGTTTTGCGACCAAGTAACGGCTGAGGAAAAGGCACTTGGACTGGGCTTGGCCATGAGCGCGGGTGGGGCGCTCGTTGGAACGATTGTCGGATCGTACAGCAAAGTGGAGAAAATTGTGATAAATGGTGACCAGCCTACCTTTCTAAATAACGTAGATAAAATCAGAAAGTATATAACGTCTTCCTTTGAAAAACCTTAGAAAAATTTCTTTCACCTCCCTTATTGGGTCAATGTGAATTACGGTCAATGAAACAACGAAAGCTGGTGCTGTGAAAAGTGTGTTTTGGAACTTCTTATCTGTTGAGGTAATGGTGTTGTATTTCTGATGTGGTAAAGCTCCGTCTCCTTATCCCGCGACGCAATAATGATCTTCGTACGCCCGGCAACCGGTGTAAAAAGGTCCTTCACTATTTTTGGCTTATTGTTACTTCTCGACAGGTGAGACAGGAATAAGTGACTCATAAAGGATGGCCGGTATGTGGTGAACAGGTCGAGGGCCTGCCGGTTTGACAAATGTCCCTGACCTCCCCGAATCCGGTTTTTTAAAGCCTGCGGATATCCGCCAAGTTCCAGCATGGTTTCATCATAGTTGGCTTCCAGGAACGCCGCGTGACACAGCCCGAAGTGCCTTTTGACGTTTTCACAGGGTAAACCGATGTCGGTGAAGATCCCCACATTTACTGAATCACTGGACACCATAAAGCTGCATGGATCCCTGGCATCATGGAATTTTGGAAATGCCGTAACCCGAAGGTTTCCGATTGTCAACGGGATACCTGCACGAAAAGTGAATATTCTGTCCTCGCGGATAGTCAGATTTCCATGTTGTAACGTTTCTGGTGTAATGTAAACGGGGAGCTGATGTTTTTTTGAAAGGGTGGTAACGCCGTGTATATGATCGCCATGTTCATGGGAAATAAAAACGCCTTTGACCTTTTTTATCGATAACCCGAGGCGCTTTAATCGTTTTTCAGTTTCACGACAGGAGATTCCGCCATCAATCAAGACGGCTTCATCCTGGTTCCCAACATAGTAGCAGTTTCCATTACTTCCGGAATTTAATGAGGCAACGAACAATGACATGTGTTACATATTAAAAAATTCAAATCGGCAGAGCAACAAATATTTGCAATCATCCAGTAACTGCTTGGGTAATGCAAACCGGTCTACGCGGCTTTCCTATCTGCCAGCTTACTCTTCCAGTAACCATAACAAAAGTAGATCAACAACCCGAAGGCCATCCAGCCGAAAAAAACCAGCCAGCTACGGGCCGGGATTTCAATCATCAGATATAAACAGCATAACATCCCCAGTACTGGAATGAGGGAAAACTTTTTCAGAAAGGAGTAAAAGGTAATTACGGCCGAAGCAATAATAAATACGAGAAACAAAATCTCCTGGTGTGATTCGTGCGTAAGTTGGGTAGAAGCATTTACGATTCTTTCCCTGAACCCGTAAATGAATACAAAAAATAATACAGGAACTACCCATTGTCCGTTGATGTAGGGCAGGTTAAATCTTTTTTCTGTTGTTTTTTCCTTGGCCGGTAAAAGTAATACACCCCCGCAGACTACAGCAAATGCAAACAGTGTTCCGATGCTCGTAAGGTCTGTCATTAAGGCACTTTCGACAAACAACGATGGGATGGCAACAATAATACCGGTGACGATGGTAGCAAATGCCGGAGTTTGAAATTTTGGATGAATCTTTCCGAATTTTCTGGGCATCAGTCCATCCCTGCTCATACTCATCCAGATACGCGGCTGACCGATCTGGAATACCAGCAGAACACTGGTAGCCGCAACCACGGCGCTTACTGAAACAAAAAAACCGATTTTGCTTAAGTTTATTTTTTCAAATACATAGGCCAACGGATCGGCCACGTTATCAAACTCAGCGTAGTTTACCATACCGGTAATCACTAGAGTGACCACAACATAAATAACCGTGCAAATAATAAGTGAGTAAATCATTCCACGGGGAAGGTCCCGCTGTGGATTGGCGCACTCCTCAGCTGTCGTAGAGATGGCATCAAATCCAATATAAGCGAAGAACACGGCGGATACGCCCTTTAATACGCCGGTGAAACTGTTGGGCATAAACGGTGTCCAGTTATCGGTGTTGATATAAAAAATACCGATCCCTACTATAAAAGCGAGAACAACAAGTTTGAGCCCGACCATAAAGTTTGCACTGGATCGGCTTTCTTTTATGCCGATATACGCCAGCATGGTGATCAATACGATGATGACGAAAGCCGGTAAATTACAGATGAATTTATATCCGCCCAATATGGGGGCGCTAACCCATGCCATGCCTTCCGTCGATGTTCCGGCGCTCAGGGCGGTATCAAACGCTGACTTCGCCGTAGTGGGATCCGTTGCCAACCAGGCAGGCAGATGAATTCCAACTCCTTCCAGGAGATTAATAAAGTAGCTACTCCATGAAATTGATACTACTACATTACCTATGCCGTATTCCAGGATCAATGCCCATCCGATAATCCAGGCGGTAATTTCTCCAAAGGTCACGTAGGCATACGTATATGCACTGCCAGCTACCGGTACTCGGGAAGCAAATTCGGCGTAACATAAGGCCGTGAATCCGCAGGTTACAGCGGTAATCAGAAACAGAAAAATGACGCCGGGGCCACCGTCGTAGGCGGCCTGACCAATGGTTGAAAATATTCCAGCACCAATTACTGCCGCTATGCCCATGGCTGTCAGGTCACGGACCCCCAGGACTTTCTGTAACCCGGCGCCCCCATGGCCATCAGTTGATCCCTGATTTGTATCATTTAATATGGCAGAAAGTGGTTTCTTTCTAAAAAGGGAATTCGGCATTTAATTAGCTTTAGATGCCCTCAAAATAGTTGATTTTTTTGACTTAACTTAGCGTCCTGTTGCCTTCGGGCATTTTTTGAACACTGGTTTATTCATATTTTTTGATGCATTTACCGACGGATGAGCATCATGGCGCTCTAAGCCATCAGGGTCCAAAGACGACGATAACAATGGAAGAGTTGAACCTTCTCCCGTTGAAATCCTTTGCCGGAAATGTCAGTCTGATTACAGAATCGTCCAAACTTTCTGCCGTTGTGCGTGAAATTGAACGGCATGATGTCGTGGGATTTGATACGGAAACGCGGCCAAGTTTCAAGAGGGGACAAACCTATAAGGTAGCCTTGCTTCAGCTCGCGATTCCTGACAAAGTATTTCTGATACGAATGCACCAGACTGGCTTACCTCCGGAGATTTCATCTGTCTTTGAAAATCCTGAAATTATAAAGGCGGGGGTTGCTATCCACGACGATATAAAGGCCCTTCAAAAAATACAGCACTTTCAGCCGTCATCATTTATTGAGCTGTCAACGATGGCAAAAGCTTCCGGACTTCAGGTGGAGAGTGTGAAAAAACTCGCTGGTTTATTATTGGGATTCCGGATTTCCAAGAGTGCCCAAACCTCCAATTGGGAAGCGCCATCCCTCACAGAAAAACAACTGGATTACGCAGCTACCGATGCATGGGTATGTCTGGAAATTTATCAGCACCTGAAGCGCCACTATTTTCATGTGAAGTCGTAACGACTCAAATCCAAAGTTCCATGCACGTTAAGATTCTAAGTAAGGAAACGCTGTCGGAAAACTGGTATAAACTTTACAAGTATACTTTTTCTCTTACCGACAAACAGGGTAAGGAAACCATATTAACCAGGGAAGCCTATGACCGTGGCAATGGAGCCACCATTCTTCTTTACAACAAGGAACAACGCTCCGTGGTCCTGACCCGTCAATTCAGGTTGCCAACGCTGGTGAATGGAAATGAAAGCGGCATGTTGATCGAGACGTGTGCAGGCCTGTTGGATTTAGACAATGCGGAAGACTGCATCCGGCGGGAAACAGAAGAAGAGACCGGATATCGGATTGACCACGTGAAGAAAGTATTTGATGTTTATATGTCTCCCGGATCGGTGACTGAAATTGTCCACTTTTTCGTGGGCGAATATTCACCCAAACTTAGAATAAATGGAGGCGGAGGTGTTGAGGAGGAATCTGAAAATATTGAAGTTCTTGAGATGGGTTTTGACCAGGCCTATCAGATGATCTCAACCGGCGAAATCAAAGACGCCAAAACGATTATGTTGCTGCAATATGCAAAACTGAATGACCTCGTATAACGGACCGCTAACCGTAGATTTCGTTCAATACCCCCGCAAGTCGCGCCCCTGCCTGGAGAATCCGTTCGCGAACAATTTCAAAATTCAGGTAGGCATACCGATATCCCAACTTGCCATTGCCATAATCGTATACAGGTTTGCGGAAAGACATACTTTCTGCTGCCCAATCACGCACGGAGGATTTTTGCCATACGGTAAGCTTTTCCGCTGATGGCTTTACTAACGATTCCCCTAATTCCGTGTAGCTCAGGTGTGTGTCATCGATCATATCGCTATCCCAAACCCGATGGAGGTTACTGTCGGTTCTGAACCACATCACTTTTACGTCATTTCCTCCGCGATCGTTTCCGCCTCCAACGTGCAGGGGTTGATGGATATCGCCCACCAGATGGATGAGAATTTTAAGATGTTCGGCCTCTTCTTTCGGACTGAGTTTTTTTGATTTGAGGGCAAGAATAATTCGCTCAATAGTCTGCACAACATCACCCTTCGGATTTTTTTCACTTTCATCATAGGTCTGTCCGTCCTGTATCGTAACCCAATGCCAGTCGGTCATATAGTCGTATGTTGAGTCCGACCGCACCTCATCCATCCAGGTGCTTGCCATGGCCAGCGATTGGCCGCCAAGAATCCGGAGCATTTCTTTCTTCGCTTTTTTGCTAAGGTATTTTTCAGCCACTAGTCCCGTTGCCCGATGACCGGTTGGTCCCCAGGCAAAAACAGAAACAGAAAGCATGACGAAAAGCTGTGCAAAAACAGCAGACATAAGACCAGTTGATTTCAGGGGTGTGCTACACATCGATCGGTGGATTTATAGTTGTTTTAATCGTTGGCAATTTCTCCAATTTCCAGCAAATGGAAATTAATTGATCGTTAATTTATCTTCCTATCTTTAATAAACGGCTGATGTATGTCCCAAATCGTAAAACTTTCCGCTTTCCTGGTTGCCCACCAACTGGATATTAAGGGGATCAAAACGTTTCTGGATATTAAACCTCTCGCGGATACTTCGTCAGAACTCTTCTGTCGCTTTGCAGGAGACAAGTATCAGTATTTTTTCAATTTTGGTGTCGTGGTTTTTACCGGCTACACAGAAGATGAAATGAAGTGGGCCATCAAGACAATACAACCCCATCAGCGGAACACGCTCACCAACGTACTGCGGGATGATCATGAAATAGATGTTCAGGAAGGAAAACCCATCGTTTTTGATTTTGCGAAGTTAGTACTCGACAAAGTCGATGAGAAAGTGATTCGAATTACCATGTTTAACCTGGCGCAGTCGGTGGCCCTTGACCATTATCATGGGGTAACGGAAAATCTCCTCACCGAAGTAAAAGGTTTCGCGAATCAGCTGGAAGCCACTGGTAAGCTCAAAATCAGCCGAAAAAACATGATGCGTTTTCTGGGCAGGGCGCTCAACACGCAAAATGAAATCGCGGAGAACATTTACATCTTTGATGCACCTGATCAGGTCTGGGATGATGAGTATCTGGACAAATTGCACCAGGGGCTCATTAAACATTTTGACCTTCGCGTCAGGTTCAGTGAAATCGAGTATACCCTGCGGATCATCGAGGATAACCTTTCAGTTTTCAGGGAAATTATTAATCAGCGGGAAAGCAGTCTGCTGGAGTTGATCATCATTGTATTGATACTCGTGGAAGTGTTTGATCTGCTTATCACCAAACTGCTTAAACTCTATTGACGCCCTTTTGGTGGGTTAACGCACTTTTGTTAAGGCAGCGATAGTTACTCCGTTCCCTGAATATCATGTAACAGGCTCTTCAGTTTTTCGAGATGGTTTCCATACAGTTTTTTGAGGTACCAGTTTATCAGCCAGGTACTCAGTAGATAAAGTATGGCGGCCATGACAACCAGGTAAAGAAGTGAGACGGGCTTGAACATGCTATCCGGGGATTGGCCTGCTTCGCGTTCCAGCGCGCCAAAAATAAGCCCAAGGCAGAAAAATACCGGGTATAAAACCGTATAGCTTCGCCGGTAAAACTTCAGGTACCCTGATAGTTTATCAATCAGCGAAACCAGATTGGCACGTATATTTTCCTTTGCCGGATCAAAACGATTCAGGAGAATGATTTTTTTTATGTAATAGAAGGTGTAGCCTATGCACATCAGCAGGATAGCGATGGAAGTCCACTTCAGTTTTCCCGATGGTAAAGTAAGTGCATAGATCAACAGGCAAACACTTACTGCCATTGCGAAAATAAGTTCGAACCGGACGTTTCGCTTCAGCTTGTCGATTATCGTAAGACTCCTCCCTGTTAACATGGAAGCTATCTCCGTTTCATCTTTACGCTGAAATCCAGGTTCGCTATTTTTCCAGATGCTTCTTAGCTCTTCGAGTTCCATGGTTAGTTACCCATAAGTTTTTTTAGTTTCTCGCGTATACGGTTCATCCTTACCCGCACATTATTTTGTGTAATGCCTATCGTTTCGGCTATCTCCTCATAGGGAACTTCTTCAAGCGCCATCATGATCATCGCCCGTTCAATTTCAGATAGCTGACGTATTGCCCAGTGCAGCCGTTGTATATCTTCCTCGCCGTCATATTCCCATGAGTCGGAAATATTCAAATGCAACTCTTTCAGATCTTCGGTCCTTACATTCCGGGTTTGTTTGCGGAATCCGGAGATCGCAGTATTTAAGGCGATCCGGTACATCCAGGTCGTGATCTTCGCCTCACCCCGAAACGACGAAAATGATTTCCACAACTGAAATACGATCTCCTGAAAGAGGTCGTTGCGAACGTCCGGGTCGTTCTCATACATGATGCAGATTTTATGGATCAGGCCCTGATGCGTATTGATCAGGCTGATGAACCTTTTTTCTTCCTCTACGGCCAAATGGAGAATGTCTTTGATTGTATGAGTCGAAGGTAGAGAAAGAAAATTACAGGGCGAAGATGTAGTTGGCTAAAGTACGGCCGACTCAGGGGGTCGAATGGTCAAGAAATCGTACAAGACCTTCAATATTCCCACCCGGATGACTGGGTGCATCATACGGGTGGGGTGTCTATCAAAGACTATTTAAATACAGGTGGAGGGCTTTTAATTCCAGGTCATTGAATTCTTTCGCCATAGGCCACGGCATGTCTTTAGGATTCAGAATTTTACCCTCGGGTGTAACGCCAGTCCGAAGGGTCTGAATAAACTGCTCGTCCGTCCATTTGCCAGGATTTCCGGAGGAGGAAATATCGGCAACCATCGGAAAGCCGGGTGCAACTGGTTCACCGCCTTTCATCGTTTCGCGATGGCAACCCAGGCAAGAGGTAGACAAATATTTTCCATAGGTTACTGAAATCTCAGCCTTAACTTCCTTTACCAGTTTACGGTTGTGATCGATCATTTCTGCGGGGAACAAAGGCAATTTACCCAGGTCGGAGAGTATTTTTGCCAGGGGACCGAGATCATTTTTTGGTAGCTCACGGTCAACATTGGGGAGTGTAGAACAATAAGAAATAATGGCGCCCATATCCTGCTCGCTGAGAAGCGTGAACTCATGCGATGGCATAAACAAAAGCGATGTATGGTCTCTCCTTAGGCCATGTTTCAGAGCGCGTACCCAATCGTTGGTATCATAATCAGCAGGCCGGCCCCCTTTTCCTTTGGTAAGGTTTGACGCGATGAGCAGTCCCAGGGCTGGATCATCTATAAAAACTTTACCCCCTAAATCAGCACCATGACATTCTGTACATCCTTTCGCATTGATAAGCCGGGCACCCAGGGCAAGTGCGGCTGAATCGGTGTTCATGTTAATGGGTTGGACGTCAACCGCGTACTTTTTGTTCTGTCGGTTTTCCGTGCTGATGTAAACTTTCGTGTAGTAACCGGCAATCAGGGTAACTATTACGCCGAGAACAATTCCGGCGCCTTTCAAAATCTTCTTTAACATATGGATTGGAATCTGGTTTTTGGTCTTTTACGCGCAGACCTTCCGCAAAAGGCTACGTTAAACGGAGCATCTTATCCGCCAAAAGGATTTTCATGAACAACTACCAGTCTGTAGACCATTCCGGGATACTCCCCTGCGACACATTGTTGTCACCGGCCGCTATCACCGGAGAATTCAAATGCCTAAACGCCATGGCTTGTGATTGGGGACAGTTGACCATCGACGAGATGCCCCTGCCAGAAGTAGCATGGGTGAAGTTTGAGGGGCAGGTAAAACAAAATTTACACCTTAAAAAAAGAGATGAGCGGAATCTTGAGCATACTTGAATTAGGGCTTCTGAGTTGAGGTCTTTGAGGGTACGGATCCACTACGGCAATAAAATTGATTTCACCCATTATTTGTTTCGTTACCCGAATAGATCCGGATCTATACGACTTACCGCCCACGGAACCTGTGATACATCGGCAACCATGCTGAGGTATTTGGCTTAGAATCAGGAACATTTATTTCAATTGTTGAGTGACTATGTATTCCGGCAGACATCTACGCTCCAAGTACAAAGTCGGTTGAAAACATGCTAAACAGTTTTGATATGTTTCAAATTACAGTCATTTTCGTCGCTGCAGCGTCTGTTAGCTTGTTTCAGTGGGTTTCGACGCCATCCGACAAAAAGGATGTATCAGACATACAAATACACAGATGTTGTATGCAATTCAAGACATCTGGATTATAGAAGAATTATTTTTACAACCTCGACTTCTTTGATACGGAATTATTCTCTGGGAAGGAAAATAATATACGGGCTATAAGGAAAAATTGAAACAATTTTGACTTCAAGTCTT
>JBGSQQ010000029.1:0-31413 GCA_041737945.1 Chryseolinea sp. | reverse complement strand
AAAACCCCGCCCCTTCTAAAAATAAAAACTATATAAAAATGGGAAGAAAGACATTGAATCCCAAACGGGATTCTACGCACTAAACTCTTTTTTCCTCCTCATCATCAATTACTTAACAAATTAGCCTGACGGCTATGACCGCCAGGTAGACAATCCCATCCTACGGAGAAAGTCACCATTAAGCACTGCACACGTGACTGCCTATTTCGTGTGCTCACAACACTTGCGCTAGCATAGAGCGACACAAGCCTCACCCAACCCTCTCCGGAGGAGAGGGCTACTCGTCATTTTATTTCGTTTTGAAAGGACCTGCGCGAACTCAGGCAAAGCCCCGGCGGGGCGACATAATTGTAGCGCCGGGTTTCAACCCGGCGCCTGCAAAATAGCATGAGTCCACGCGCCAGGAGAAAGTCAAATAGATGTTCCCCGGGTATTTGGCGCGTAACATTACACACTGATTCGGGTGGGGTTTTACTTGTTATATGCCAGAGCTTATACGATAGACTACAAGTTGGCGCGTATTCAGACACATCGTAAAATGAACGGTTTGAAGACAAACAGCCCAAGCCTCACCCAACCCTCTCCGGAGGAGAGGGCTACTCGTCATTTTATTTCGTTTTGAAAGGACCTGCGCGAACTCAGGCAAAGCCCCGGCGGGGCGACATTATTGTAGCGCCGGGTTTCAACCCGGCGCCAGCAAATAGCATGAGTCCACGCGACAGGAAAAAGTCAAATAGATGTTCCCTGGGTATTTGGCGCGTAACATTACGCACTGATTCGGGTGGGGTTTCACTTGTTATATGCCAGAGCTTATACGATAGATTACAAGTTGGCGCGTATCCAGACACATCCTAAAATGAACGGTTTGAAGACAAACAGCCCAAGCCTCACCCAACCCTCTCCGGAGGAGAGGGCTATTCGTCATTTCATTTCGTTTTGAAAGGAACTGCGCGAGCTCAGGCAAGCCCCGGCGGGGCGACATTACTGTAGCGCCGGGTTTCAACCCGGCGCCAGCAAATAGCATGAGCCCACGCGCCAGGAAAAAGTCAATAGATGTTCCCCGCGTATTTGGCGCGTAACATTACACACTGATTCGGGTGGGGTTTCACTTGCAATATGCCGGAGCCATACGATACGTTCAAAAATTTGAAGGTAGAACAACGAACCGGCAAGTAAAGAAGAAGACTTCGACCAGAATAGTTCTATTTTTTCACGGAGAAATTAAAGACATCCGGTCTGGAATAATGACCAACCACATCAAACATACGTTTCGCTTCGGTTATCATACTCAGGTCCATGTCTGCATAAAGAATGCCTTCAGCAGCTTCAAGAGGCCCCGCCAATATCTGACCCTTCGGACAGATAATACAGCTGTTTCCAACATTGCTCCATTTTCTGTCGATGGGGTATAATTTCTTAAACTCGAAATGATCCGGGATATCATCCATGCCTAGTGCCATACAAACGCTGATAACAAAAAGTCCACCCTCTCTGGCTATGTGTTGCATGGACTGCAACCAACCAGGGCTCTTATCCCAGGTAGGTGCCGCCAATAGCTGAGCGCCTGATTCATAGACCGCATTTCGCGCCAGGGGATGTAGTTTTCCCAACAAATAAGTCCGGCTATTTTCCCTGCCTGAGTTTCGTAAGATCGCAGGGTGCTTCCGTCACCCTGAGCCCAGATAAGTCGTTCTCCTCCTGTAGGGATCAGCTTTCGATGTTTACCAACAATATTGCCCTGCTCATTGATAAACAACAGACTGTTGTATAAGCTGGTCCCGCTTGTTTCGGAGTTTCGCTCATGTATTCCGATCACAACAAAAATACCTGCTGTCTTTGCGGCTTCACACAACTTTGCTGTTGAATTGTCGGGAATGGACACGGCATTTTCTACAAGTTCAACATAAAGTTTATTCAGATCAGCGCCTTTGCTGTTGGGTATGAGCCATACCCAATCCGGATATCCGGAAATAAATGCTTCGGGGAATACAATGACTTTTGCACCATTTTCTCCAGCTTCTGCAATGGCTTTACAGGCTTTCTCAACTGTTTCTTCTTTATTTAGAAAAACAGGTGACAATTGGGCTGCCGCTATTTTTGTTTTGTCCTTCATGCTATTCGTAGTGTGTTAAAAAAGAATTACATCAAAGCTACGGGCATTGCTTGCGGAATAATAGCACGAGCGAACCAAAACCCGAAAAGATTGACTCAATAATAGAGATTTGCCTGGTTTTACAGTTGATTTTCACGAAGGACCTTGAGCTAACGAATAACATGAACCCGCGCGGCAGAAGAAAGTCAATTGATGTTCTTAGACGATTGGCGCGTAACGTTACGTACCGTTTCGGGTATGGGTTCACTTGCTTTTTACAGGACCCAAAAAATAACGCGACAACTATCAGTGCCTATCTAGGCAAGCCTAACCGCGCAAACCATTACGATCAAATGCCATTGCAAGTGCCAAATCTCCATAATAAAATACAGGGTAAGTTCACATTCAACCTATTTCGAACAACTTAATACCTTATATTAGTCTTCAGAAATGAACTCAATTGCGTTTGTAGATACAGAGATTGAGCCGAATACCGGAAAAATTCTTGACATTGGAAGTGTCAAAGAAAACGGCAGTTCATTTCATTCCAGCTCAATTACTGATCTTATTGCTTTTCTGAAAGGGACACAATTTATTTGCGGTCATAACATTTTTAATCATGACTTAAAATACATTCAAAAAGCCGTTGCGGATGCTGGTATTAGTCATTCAAACGCCATTGATACCTTATTTCTATCCCCCTTACTTTTCCCGAAAAAGCCCTATCATGCCTTGCTGAAAGACGATAAACTTCAGTCTGAAGACACCAATAATCCGCTTAATGATTCAATAAAAGCCAAAGACCTATTCTTTGATGAAGTTGCAGCGTTTCAACAAACTGACGAGACGCTAAAGCAAATTTTGTATTTGCTTTTGAAAGATAAAAAGGAGTTTCGCTCCTTTTTCCATTTCATTGCATATACAAACAATAACGTAAATCTTGAAAAGCTAATTCTTGAACACTTTCATATTGAAATATGTGAACACGCGGGCCTATCCAAGATAATTTCAGAACGTCCGATTGAATTAGCGTACTCCTTAGCACTAATAAACTGTAAAAACCGATACTCCATTACACCACCGTGGGTATTGAAAAACTATCCTGAAATAGAGCGGGTAATCAATGCGCTAAGAAACAAACCTTGCCTCTCAGGTTGTGTGTATTGCAATCAAGCGTTAGATATATACAAAGGGCTAAAAACATATTTTGGATTTGATACTTATCGAACATACGCGGGAGAGCAATTGCAAGAAAGCGCTGTTAAAGCTGCTGTTGACAATAAATCACTTTTGGCAGTTTTTCCAACCGGAGGCGGTAAGTCAATTACATTTCAAGTTCCAGCATTAATGAGTGGCGTTGCCACAAAAGGTTTGACGGTTGTAATCTCTCCTTTGCAATCTCTGATGAAAGACCAAGTTGATAACCTTGAAAAAATTGGAATAACCGATGCAGTCACTATAAATGGATTGCTCGACCCAATTGAAAGGGGAAAATCTTTTGAAAGAGTTGAAAACGGGTCTGCCTCACTACTATACATTTCACCAGAAGCATTGCGTTCAAAAACAATAGAGCGTCTTCTGTTAGGGCGAAAACTCGTCCGATTTGTTGTTGACGAAGCTCACTGCTTTTCCTCTTGGGGCCAAGCTTTTAGAGTTGATTATTTGTACATCGGTGAATTCATCAAACAAATTCAAGAAAAGAAACATCTCGAAGAACCAATTCCTATTTCATGTTTTACAGCAACAGCCAAGAAAAAAGTAATAGAAGACATTTGCGCGTACTTCAAGGAAAAGCTTTCTCTAGATTTAGAACTTTTCAGCTCCAATGCAACAAGAAGCAACCTTCAATACAAAGTCCTTGAAAAAGGAGACGAGGAAGAAAAGTACAATTCGGTCAGAGATTTGATCGAGGAAAAACACTGCCCGACTATTATTTATGTCTCAAGAACCTTAAAGGCATATTCTCTTGCAAAGAGGCTGACAGAAGATGGTTTCAATGCGAAACCCTATCACGGCAAGATGGATAAGGAAGAAAAGACCGCAAACCAGGACGCATTCATAGCTGGTGAGGTTCCAATCATGGTGGCAACTTCTGCCTTTGGAATGGGAGTTGACAAGAAAGATGTCGGGATGGTAATTCACTATGAGATTTCAGATTCATTGGAGAACTACATTCAGGAAGCAGGGAGGGCTGGGCGAGACGAAAACATCACGGCAGATTGTTTTGTCTTATTTAACGAAGAAGACCTTGGCAAACATTTTATCATGTTAAACCAGACCAAGCTTTCAATTAAAGAAATTCAACAGGTATGGAAAGCAATAAAAGACATTACAAAGTTCCGGTCATCTATGTCTAATTCCGCCTTGGAGATTGCACGAAAGGCCGGCTGGGATAATAACGTCGTTGAAATTGAAACGAGGGTAACAACAGCAATTGCAGCCCTCGAGGATGCCGGCTATTTGAAACGTGGCCAAAACATGCCAAGAGTTTTCGCAAACAGCATTCTTACAAAAAATGCACAGGAAGCAATTGAAAAAATTAATGCCTCGCAAAGATTTGAGGAAAGGCAAAAAGAAAAGGGAATCAGAATTATCAAAAAACTGTTTTCAAGCAAGAGCAGAAAGCAAAACGACGACGAAGTTGCTGAATCAAGAATAGACTACATCTCCGACCATTTAGGTATTGTAAAGGAAGAAGTGATAAACATTGTAAATCTCCTTCGTGAAGAGAACATTTTGGCCGACGCAAAAGATTTAACAGCATTCATTAAGAAAGGCGAGAATATTAACCGGTCATTAAAAATAGTTGAAACATTCAGTCAAATTGAAAATTTCCTTTTGCCGGTTTTTGAAGAAAGGAAAAAAACCTTTCATATAAAAGAGTTGAATGAAGATGCAGAGGGAAAGGGCTGCAAGGATGTTACTCCGAACAAGATAAAAACAATTATTAACTTTTGGGCAATTAAGAATTGGATTAGGAGCCACAACGAAGAATATTCAAGAAATCATGTAGTGATTCTTTGTCTTCAGTCGAAAGCCTCATTGAAGGAAAGATTAGAAAAGCGACACGAATTAGCAAGATTCATTGTTGAATATCTTTATAACAAAAGTGATTCAAATAATGCGCAGTCTGAGAAAGAGAAAGAAGAAGTACATGTCGAATTTTCCGTTCACGAATTGAAAAATGAGTATGAGAGAAGGCCACACCTTTTTGAAATTAAAGTTTCTATCGAAGACATTGAAGACACACTCTTCTATCTTTCAAGAATTGACGCAATAAAAATTGAAGGCGGCTTTCTGGTGGTGTATAATCGGCTCACAATTGACAGAATTGAGCAAGACAACAAAAGAAGATACAAAACTGACGACTACCAAAAGCTAAATCAGTTTTACGAAAGCAAGGTTCAGCAAATTCACATTGTTGGTGAATATGCTAAGAAAATGATTGGCGACTACAAAGGCGCATTACAATTTGTTGATGATTATTTCCAATTAAACTATGCTTCCTTCCTAACTAAGTATTTTAAGGGTAGTCGGCAAAACGAAATTAAAAGAAATATAACTCCAGCAAAATTTCGACAATTGTTTGGCTCACTATCACCAACCCAGCTAGAAATTATCAAAGACAACGAAACAAAGCATATTGCTGTTCTGGCTGGACCGGGTAGTGGAAAAACACGTGTGCTGGTTCACAAATTGGCTTCGTTGCTATTAATGGAAGATGTAAAATATGAGCAATTGCTAATGTTAACTTTTTCACGAGCCGCAGCAACAGAATTTAAAAGGAGACTCATTTCGCTCATCGGAAATGCAGCACATTACGTTGAAATAAGGACCTTTCATTCTTTTTGTTTTGAGTTGTTGGGCAAAGTTGGAAGCTTGGAAAAGTCAGATGTCATTTTGAGGAACACGATTGAGAAAATTAGGAACAGAGAAGTTGAGGCCAACCGAATTACAAAAACAGTTTTAGTAATTGATGAGGCGCAAGACATAAATGCCGACGAGTTTGCTTTTATAAGTGCATTGATTGAAGAGAATGAAGAAATGAGGGTGATCGCAGTTGGGGACGACGACCAAAATATTTACGAATTCAGAGGAGCAAGCTCAAAATATTTGGCGCAGTTTATTAAAGAAAGAAAAGCTGCGAGCCACGAACTCATAGAGAATTACAGAAGTAAAAGCAATCTAGTTGAATATACAAACGAGTTTGTGAAATTAATCAGCCACCGTTTAAAGATAAATCCAATTACGGCTAAACAGCTAGGCAGTGGAAACATTAGGTTGGTGCGTTATCAAAGTGGGAATCTTACCTCCCCTTTGGTTAAGGATATTCTCTCAACTGGACTTTCAGGAACTATTTGCGTGCTGACTAAAACAAATGATGAAGCGCTGCAAATCACAGGTTTGCTCTTAAAAAGCGGGATGCAAGCCAAGTTGATACAAAGCAACGAGGGTTTCAGTTTGCAAAATCTTTTGGAGGTTCGTTTTTTGTTGAATGCAGTTGGGACTGATGTGATAACAATTAGTGATGAAAATTGGGCACATGCAAAAAGCGAAATAAGAAGCAAGTTTCAGCAGAGTTCAAAATTGGAAATGTGCGACAACCTAATCAGACAATTTGAAGAAAGTAATTCAAAAACGAGATACAAATCTGATTTGGAAGTTTTCATTAGAGAATCAAAACTTGAAGACTTCTACACCGAAACGGGTGAAATAATCTTTGTTTCTACTATTCATAAAGCAAAGGGAAAGGAATTTGACAATATTTTCATCATGCTTGAAGACTTCAACCCTGCAACCGATGAAGAAAAACGACAACTGTATGTGGCAATGACTAGGGCAAAAAACAACTTGACGATTCACTTAAATGGATTTTATCTCGACAGCATCAAATCAGAAAGCATTGAAAGAGTGGATGACAGAGAAACATATTTACCGTCAAGTGAAATGGCAATGCACTTGTCGTTCAAAGATGTCTGGTTGGACTATTTTATCACAAGACAATATCTTGTTTCGCAACTAACAAGCGGAGATGCACTGACAATAAACGGTGATGGATGCACAAACATCAAAGGACAATCAGTTTTGAAATTCTCAAAGCAATTTCTCAATACGATTGAATCAGCGAAGAAAAAGGGTTATCACTTGAAACAAGTAAGAGTGAATTTCATTGTTTACTGGAAAAAAGAGGATGAAGAGCAGGAAATCAAAATAATTCTTCCTGAAGTGTTCTTTGAGAAAAATGGAGTTAACTAAAAAACCTACACAATACTTGTGCACTTACAGGCGCTAGCAAAGAAAGGAAACTTCAACCAGATTGGGTTCGGTTGTTAATGTTTTAGTGCCTTTGAAATTGTTTTTAGGAACTCTGTGATTGAACAATTATTCGTTGTTTCGTCCGCGGTTACTTCAACAGAGTCATATTCATTCCAAGCGTGATCAAGTTCGGGAATCAAATCATCAAACCTAAGACGTGTAACCCTCCAAATTTCGGGGTCAAAAAATTCTCTATCGATCAAAGATTCTCTAATTTTTTGTTCTATACTTTCTATTGGGAGTAAGTCTGGATTAGAAAATACTTCACTTCCCCAAACTTTGTAATTACCACCATCTCGATAGAGGTAATTTAACTTAATGTTGTGTTTTGAGCTGCTCATGACCTAAATAACAGTTAGTCCTAACCCCGTTAAATACTCAAATGTTGGATCATAATATTCAGACTTGCGAGTAAGATCCTGAGAACTGCCTTCAGGAACCACAATGACCATTCCTTGCCGTGCTCTTGTTAAAAGAACGCGATATGCATTAATCAAATACTTCCTTCTTTCTAGGCTATGAATGTTTTGCCACTTATTTCCTTTAAATGCGAATGTCTTCCACTCATTTTCCGAATATCTAAGATCACCATCCCAAACAACGCAAGACCAATCTAACTCTAAACCTTGAACATGAAATTCAGTTGCCACATGTTCTAAGTAGTAGGAAGATCGCACATCATCCTTTCCATCTAAGAACCAATTCACTGGATTCATTGGCGATTTAACATCTATTGCAAATGGTTTCAATCTTTGAGCTTGTGAAGATACAACCATTCCATACCGCTCACTTCCTCTTGCTTTTTCCTTTACCCAAGCTTTTGCTTTTGCTAGATCCCGGGTAAGGACTATAGGATAACTCCTATTGATGCTTTTAAAAGTCTCTTTTGCCTTATCAACATCTAAGTCTAAAATATTCTTAACAAACAATGAAAGGTTTTCTGCTCGAAATGAGCGCATTGAAACAGCCAAATGCAAGTCTTCATTAAACTTGACTGCAGATTTGCTCTGCAATTGCTTTATTGAATCAACAGCGGAATATTCGCTGTCGGTAAGGTTGGGGGAAATGTAGACCTCCCAATTTGAAAACTGACTATAGATTGCACTTAACCATTCAGAAATTCCCGCCTCGCCAGTATTGATTTCCTGACCGCCACCGACCAAACAAATGACTACCGCCCAATCAATATGCCTGTCAAGGCAGGAAATTAGAAATTCGGGTTCAGAGTGATCAAAATCTAGCTGATTCTTTTTCTGCGTCATGAACTTGACAGTCTGTTCTTTATTCCAAGCCCGTTGAGCTTCATCAAAGATTGCTACATGATCGTACGGTGGTTCGGGGTTAACTAAATAGGCATCTCGATAATGATGTATTATTTGGATAAATGATTTTACAGCTTGCTTAGCAGAACTCTTCGTAAGACTTCTTCCTAGTGATTTCTCCTTTTGGACGTTATCTCTAGCTAAGGCTTCTTGCAGAATTGCGACCAACGGAGCATTACCGGATAGATAAACACTTGAATGTCCTTTCTCCTTGTCTAAATGCGAAGTTGCAACTTTTAATCCCACAAGTGTTTTTCCAGCACCGGGAACCCCAGTGACAAAACAAATTACCTTTTTATGCCTTGACTTTGCGGAGTCAATTATCTCAGATAATGCAGATGTTGTTTGTCTCAAATTTTTAGCTTCCGCATCATTTCTTGTTATTTCATCAACTGTATGGTTGTTATAAAGCGAAACAGCTGCTTCAATAATCGTAGGTGTCGGAGAATAACTACCTTTTGCATAATCTTCCCCATTAATAATTTCATTGTCCTTAAAAAACTTCAAAGTTCCTTCGATGGCTTCCTTCAAGTCATCTTGAGTCGATTTGATAGGTAATATCAATTTGTCATTGTGGGATGTTGTTGAAATCTCAAGGAATGAATTCTTAGCCTCAGTAGACACCAATATGGGGGCCAATACAACATTGTGACTTGGCTTATGGAAATTCTTAAGATCAAGAGCATAATCCCAAACCTGCTCAATGTGATAACTAAGAAACTTCTTTTCTCCAACTTTAAACTCGATAACGAATACGACGTTACCAATGATAACCAATGAATCTATTCTTTTTCCCATTCTTGGGATGGAGAATTCAAAAAAAATCATTCCTGCATATCCAGCAAGGGCTTTCTTTAAAATTGGAATCTGCTTTTCCCAAGATTTATTTTGAGACTGTATTGAATCAAATTGATTTGAAATAGTGATTGCGCCGATTATTTCTTCAGTACTTTTTTGAAGAAAGGATCCTATTGAGTCCCTGAAATAATAGCTTAACATAGAATTACAAAAGGCTTAAATACTACACACTAAGATAAAACTAATCATTCTCAGCTGCTCAGAAATCTTTGCGTGAGGGATAGAAGCGGAAAGCCCGAAGTGCGTTGGCCCGAGGGCAGCCGGACTTGTAGCGGATAGCCCGGCCCGAGGGGGTGGGGTGAACGGTTGTACACTTTGAAGCAAGGGACACGCTCCGGAACCGTCATCCGTTGATGTCTTAGGAATTCCTTCGCTGCTATTCAAGGCTTCTGCCAGGCTGTCTTACCGCCCTCCTGGATGTGTTGCATGAGCAGGCTATTCATCTTTTTATACACCTCGGGTTCGGACTTTATCAAATCTTTTTCCTCTTTGGGATCATTCCTGAGATTATACAATTCCATAGGTTGGTAAGGACTATTCTGCAAAAGTTTCCAGTCACCGACTCGTAGTGCATGGTAAGCTTTTCCGCCATAGGAAGTTCCCCCTTCCCGACGGACAAAATAAAGCACTCGTTCTTCCTCGGTAACAGTTTTTCCAAAGAGTGTATTCAGAAAACTTCTTCCTTCAATGGTGTGCGTTGTCTTCACACCCGCCACTTCAAGTAAGGTGGGATAGATATCCATGGAAACATTCACCTGATTGCTGGAAGATCCAGGACTAACGTGCCCCGGCCAGGTTACTATTGTTGGAACCCGCAATCCTCCTTCGTACATACTTTGTTTTCCATCTCTCAAAGGACCGTTGTTGGCGAGGTCTGGAAGATGTCCGCCATTGTCGCTGGTGAAAATAATGAGGGTATTCTCATACTGTCCGCTTTCCTTTAACGCGGCAATTACTTTCCCGATACCATTGTCGAGGTGTTCAATAAATGCAATCAGGTTAGATCGCCGTTCTGGTAATCCCGGGTTTCTTTTTTTCACCCGATCGGACCATTCCTTCGGAGGTTGTACCGGGAAGTGAGGAGCGTTATAGGCCAGATAAAGAAAAAATGGCCGCTCGTCCCTGGCCTGTTCCGTTATATAGTCTACGGCCCAATCGGTGAAGAGGTCGGTAGCATGTCCGGGGGGATCAATAATTTCATCATTCAACCGCATGAAATTTTTTCCATGACGTCTCTTTAGTACGTAATCCTCCATCATATCTTCCAGCCAGCCGTGAAACAGATCAAAGCCTTTCTGGTTGGGCAGATTTGGTGATTCCAAACCAAGGTTCCATTTGCCAATATGGGCGGTGTGGTAATTTGCTTCCTTTAATTTTTGAGGAAGGAGGATAGCTTCTGGATCAAGGTATCCCCAGTTATTTTCAGGATGGTAACGGATCAACCCTGGAACGCCTACCCTATCTGGGTACCTGCCTGAAAGCAGTGAAGCCCGTGTCGGTGCGCAAACAGGGGAATTAGTCAGGAAGTTGTCGAACCGCATACCCTGCCTGCTCAATGCATCAATATTAGGCGTTTGCAAATCATTCGTTCCATAATACGAAACATCGTGGTACCCCTGGTCGTCGGTTAAGATGATTAAGATATTGGGTTTCTTCCCTGGCGTATTCTGACCTAACCCGGAATGAAAAACAAACAAAAAGAAAATCAGAAATACAATCCGTTTAACTCCGTTCATTTCATTTTCTGATTTGATTGTTGTTCAACAAAATTTCTCAAGAATTCAGATTTAAAAAAATCAACCTTCAACCGAAAAAACAATCCTCCGGTACGAAAAAAGGTTTGGGGTTCCGTTGTCTCTTACTTTAAGTATCACATGAATCTCTGTGCCGGTAGCATCCCTGGGGATTTGTAGCATTGCCCGTTGGGATAATGAATCCGTAATGGTAATGTCACTTTTATAGGTGCCGGATTCCTTGTAGTAAAACCATTCGAAGGATAGCGTGTCACCATCCGGATCTGACGAACCTTTGGCATCGAAATAATACTTTTTGCCAGGCTTAACCTTTTTATATAGTATATCCCTGGTACGATCACCATCGACCACTGATACCGGATTGTGGTTTGCCTCGGCGTATGGGAGGGTTGTCCACCGGATTCGTGCCGCAAAATCGTTTTGATATTCCTCCCTCCATCGGAAAAGGGGGCAAAAGACATCGTTGTACGTCACACCGTCAGAACTCCACTGATCAGCGGCGTCGTTGTAAATATAAAAGTTGTAAAACTCCGACTCATCAACTTTTGAATGGCTGAATTCTGTCGCATTCATCACCTTCTCCTTTTTAAACCTTCCGCCCCAACCGCCATACTGTACTTTTTCGGGATCGGAAAGTCCGTTCTGATAAAGGTAAAGAAAGGAAGGTGTATCGCCCTCGTACATGAACTTCCGCTTCGGATACTCGCTACCTAATGGCCCGTGGTTCATAATCATATTTTTAAACCACTCGTCGTTTGCCAGCGTGAGGTTGCCCCCTTGAGCTTTGGGGACATGCCCTTCTGTAAAACCCAGAAACTGCACGGATGATCTGATATAGAAAATAGCGGGAAACGTTTTGGCTATCCACCCCCCGGCATTATCCTGTCCGGCAATATCGTATACCCTGACTTTAGCGATGAGCCGGGCAATTTCCGAATCGTTAAAGCCCTTGTTATACTTAATATCCCAAAGCGCCTGGGCAACGGTTCCGGCACCACCCCAAACGGATAACCATAGTGGACGTGTATCTTCTTTGAGAAGGGCTTCAATAATTAAATCTGATCCGGCGGTATGCTTACCGTTACCGACTCCGGCCATACCCACTGTACCGCCTTGACCATCTCTAATAATAGATTTCAAATAGTCGGCCGTAGGGTATCCATGGGCATGAAGTTGTAAATTATTTCTTACCTGATCGTAGACATCGATCAGCCTTTTAAAATAAGCAACCTCCCCTCTCATTGGACCATACTTGGAACCTGTTCCGATGATGCCTTCAATATCAAACTCGTTTGCATACACCAGGAACCGGATGAAGGACTCGTTGTCATCAGGCTCTGCTATTCCGCTGATATCAGAAAGGATAATTATCCTTGGCCTGTTTGCTGCGGCAATGCTGTCAAGGGTAATGGTAAGTGTGATTAAAAGTGCAAAACTGTATTTGAGCATACTTATATCTTTATAAATTGTTTTGGCCTGCGTCGTACTTTTCTGACGGGATAGCCGTTTCCGTAAAGTCAATTTAATCAAAAAAGTCAACCCGGTAGAGGTTGACTTTGATTCAACTGACCTTTGGCATGCTAAAGTCGATACGTCAATGATAAGGCCGTAAACTGTGGGCCAGCTTTAACCCGAACAGAAACCTTTTCCAGCTTCCGCTCGTATTTTCTGTTGAGTTTCTTCTTTCCACTATTGCTTATCCAAAGTGTGAGTCCCGTGGCAAAACTTACAGGAGCTAATAGAACTGCTGTCGTACCAATAACTTCACCGGCAGAATCAGGATTATCTAAAGCAAGAAAAGCGCCCCCATAAAGTAATACCGGGGCAATCGAAGTTAGGATGATTCCCGCATTTCTCTTTTTCCGATACTTCTCCATTGCATGGAGATATTGTAACGTGTCAGGATTCTCCTGAGCATAGCAACGAAATGCTGTTGACAAAACGAAGATGATACCGATGAGAAGTTTCATACGCTCTTTGGTTTATGCTTAGGCGATTTAAAGAATAATCCATCATTGTTGATAATACAAATCGTTCATCTATTAGCGCATTTTAATCACGGTTCAACACAGAAATGACCAGGCTTTCACCTTGTCACTAGTTGCGCAGTTTATTCACATAACATAGTGTCAAAATCTATATGAAGTTGAGTTGAGCCGTAGTGATCTACAGTAACCCATTTATAACTGACAAGTACATAAGCATTACCTCCATCCAGTGTCACCCATTCATCTATCCCTTTAGCACCGTTTTTTAAATCATTTTTTACGCTTATTCCGATTGGCGCAACATAATTTCTTCCTTTAACCAAGTACTTACATTCATTTGCTTTCATCGCCTCTTCTGCTTGTGATTGGGAGATGAATTTAGATTTAGTTAGTGTGGGTAAGGTGCTATCTACTTTAACCGGCGACATAGAAGTACATGAAGCAAGAAAAAGAACCCCTCCAATAAATGCAGATTGCAATCCTAAATGGAGGTTCGGACAAGGGTTGGCAATATACAAAACGATCGGGTAAAATAAGTTGCAGCACATGATAATAGGATTCACGGAATGACTTCGTAGGGCCAGGACGGATTCCAAAACGTTGTTCGGCAGACCTGTAGCCGATCGGCCGACATCCTCCTAATCAAGCTCTTCAAAACACGAAAGAACCATGTATATTAGGGCAAGGTTTATGTCGTTCCCATTAGTATCGTGGCGCTCTGTATCTATGAAATGCCTTATAAAAAAATACAGTATAGGATTAGTATCGATGCGATTCTTTTTGTTCAATATTTTTATATGGTTTTGCTTTACCCTCCACACAGCTCAAGCGCAACTACAAAAAGAAATTGATAGTTTATACAAAGTGCTGAATGCGCAGCCTGCGGCAGACGGAGCGACCAAAATCAGAATTTATAGCGGGCTATCCTGGCTATATGCTACTACACGTTCCGAAACCCCCACAGCCCGGCTCTATGCCGATACCGTTCTGCAATTGGCAACGTCCCTAAAGGATAAAAAGAGTGAAGCGCTCGCTTATTTTTATTACGGAGTGATTGATCGCTTCGAAGGCAACTTTCGATCAGGCGAAAAAAACCTGAAGACCTATATCCGTTACAATCAGAAAAGTGGAGATTCAGCACGGGTGGCCATGGGATTGTTCCAGTTAGGAACAGTCTATCTGGGCATGGATGAATTTGATCAAGGACTGAAAGTACTCTATCGGGCGCTGGCAATTCACGAAGCGGCTTCGGACTACTCCAACACTAATGTGGTGCTTAATGCAATAGGGTATGTCTTTAAGAATTCAGGCCGGCATGATGAGGCCATAGAAATTTTCGAACGGGTATTATCAACCGATAGCCTTGATTCAGATGTGTTAATGAACCTGGGAAATATTTATGGCGATCAGCGGCACACGGAAAAGGCGCTTCACTATTATTATAAAGCCTTGCATGTCGACAAGATGGCTGAAGCCCGTTGGGCGATTGCGTACGATCTTGAAGCGATCGGTTTGACTTTCTCAACATTGAAGCTTTACGATAGTGCTTTGTATTATTATCGACAATCGTTGTCTATTCGCGAACAGCTTTCCGATAGAAAAGAAAAAGCCATCAGCCTGAGCCAGGTGGGTATGACGCTGGCCCATCTGAATGATTTCCGAAAGAGCGAGGAGTTTTTGATCCAGGCACTATCCATTGCAAGTGAGGTCGACTCCCGATCGCTCAAACGCGATATATATGAAAAACTTGCCTTGGTGAAGGATTTGCAAAACGACATGCCGGGTGCTTACGCTTACTATAAACAATATACCGCGCTAAAGGATAGCTTGCTCACTGCCGAGTCGCTGAAAGAACTGAATGAACTAAAAACACGCTACGAAACCGATAAGAAAGATCAACAAATCGAACTGCTCTCGAAAGAGAATGAAATAAACCTGAAAGAGGCCCAGCGTTTGGCTACCGTAAAAAACGCTTTCGTTACAGGAATCATTCTACTGGCACTATTTGCCGTGCTGGTCGTGTACACACTTAATCAACGATTAAAAAATCAAAAATTGATTGCGCAGAAAGATAACCAACTGAAAGAAACGAACTTCAAAAGTCAGTTGAATGAACTTAAGATGAAAGCTTTGCAGGCACAGATCAATCCGCATTTTATTTTTAATTGCCTGAATTCAATCAATGAATTAATATTGGAAGGTGACAAAGAAAAGGCATCATTGTATTTGTTCAAATTTTCCCGGCTAATCAGGCTTATACTGGAAAACTCGGAAGGTGCAGAAGTATCCTTGCAGGATGAAATGATGATGTTACAGGCATACATTGAACTGGAGGAACTTCGCTTTAACGGAAAGATCGCGTATACTTTTCATATCAATGAAAATATTAATTCAGAGAATACCTTCCTGCCCTCCATGATTCTGCAACCCTTTGTAGAAAATGCCATCTGGTATGGACTAAAACCCAAGGGCGGCAACGTCACTGGCCATATTAAAATATCATTAAAGGAAATGGATGAACAACTTTTCTGTGTCATAGAAGATGACGGTATCGGGAGAGAAAAAGCGAAGGAACTGCAACAAAAGTCCGTTTGGAAAACAAAGTCGATGGGCATACGGATAACGGAAGAGAGGTTGCAATTGATCAGCAATGAGCTGAAAAGACAGTTTATTCAAATTACGGATATGAAAGATGAATTCGGCAATGCGTTGGGAACGCGTGTCGAAATAAATATTCCGATGAACTAGCTATGATCCGCTCCATTATCGTTGACGACGAGCCGCACGGAAGGCATTCCTTAAAAAATGCGTTGGCAAAATATTGCCCGGACGTAGAAGTTGTTGCGGTATGTGAGAATGCAGAACAGGGCATCGAAGCAATAAATCAAACGCAACCCGATTTGGTGTTTCTAGACATTCAAATGCCTACGATGTCGGGTTTTGATCTGTTGCAGCAATTGGCTCCGATTTCGTTCGGAGTAATTTTTGTCACGTCTTTCGATCAGTTCGCAGTGAAGGCTTTCAAATTCAGTGCGCTCGATTATTTATTAAAACCCATTAACCCGGAAGAACTCATACAGGCGGTAGCGAAAGTAGACAACGACAGCATAGTCAGCATTAAAAACCGATTTGGATCGTTACTCAACAACCTGCACTTCAAAAGCGGCAAGATTGAAAAACTGGCGGTCCCAACTTCCGAAGGAATAGATTTTTTCAATACCAATGATATTATTTTTTGTCAAGCCGAAGGAAACTACACTACCTTGTTTTTAAGCGGAAAGAAAAAAGAAATTGTTCCGCGCACCCTTAAGGATTTCGACAACCTGCTGCATACTTCCGGTTTTTGCCGGGTGCATAATGCTACACTCGTTAATCTCACTCACGTTCAAAAGTACATCAAAGGTGAAGGTGGTTATGTGATCTTAACAGATGGCCACCATGTAGATATATCCAGGAGAAAGAAAGAGGAGTTCTTGAGTATGCTGGATAAGATTTGAGTTTATGCCCGCCAGGTATCGCGATTTTATTTGCTCTGTTAGCTGCCACTTATTAGCCATTTCCTCCACCTAATCAACCACACCCACCGACCAGTAAATACTGTTCAAGCCTGTTACTATTCCTGCCCACCTTCGAAGCGGATTGGTACAAAAACATTGTTTTTCTAAAAAATAAATGAACCTTCTATGAACTTAGCCCTCAAATACTATCGGTCGGTTGTCATTGCACTCTTGCTGGTAATGACCGCGTGCGAGCAGGATATAGAACCGGAAAAAGATCCGGTGAATACCGGAAATGTTAATCCCGATGCGGCCTCGGAATATTTGGTGTTTACCGATGATACCAAAATTACAGGAAGTTTGCCAGCAGCTACAGATGGTCAACTAAAAATTAATTTCAGCGACTCAATCTATCTTATTAAAGATTTCAAGCTTGGCGCGAGGGTAATAGTTCGCCATGACGGTTTGCGAGACGTTACAGGTTTTTTTGTTAGCATTTTGAATTCATCTTTTTACTTCGATGTGCCAGTCTTTGAAGAAGAAGCGGGGGACTCCACAGACGTATTCTACTTAAATTTTGACATTCCAGAAGATGAAATTGTTGATTACCCCTTTGTTCTTCCAATTAAAATTTTGCCACACGGCCCAGATAATATTCCCTTAGACGAATTTGATAAGTATTTAACAATAGAAGACCCCGTGACAAATAAATGTCCGATAACCACTCCGGGTTTTGGCGATGTGCAATGGGAATGGGATCATTCTGTACTTGAAACCAGTGCTGGGGAATTCTTACAAGTGGATGCCCCATTGCTAAAAAGGGGAAGCAGTCTTCAAACAGGCGGTTGTTGTGATAATGGAATCAACAGTACCGTGGCCAATAATCCCGGATGCTTCGAAAAATTCTCAGATGGTACACCTAATCCGATATGGAGAAGCTTGGTGTATAAAACTTATTTCTATTGGGCATTCGATTACTTATGGTTTTATGAAGATGGTACGTTCGATCATTTTAATTCGAGTGTCCAAACTAATTACAGACCATCCTTATCAGACTTTTGTAATGGACTTCCTTATTATGAATACCAAAATGGCGATTTCGAAAAATCAGGAACTTATCAATTTACTTCGCCAGACTATGTCAAAATTACCTACAATGTAACTAACCCACCTGTTTTCGGAAAAACGATTATGAGCGGTCAGATACTATACACCTGTCATAAGTTCGTATTGACAAATTCGGTGGAGGGGTTAAAAAAGTATTCCATATACAGGAAAATCAACGACCCTCATGAAGATTCCTTTTTTACTAAGGATTATGTGAGGTATGATTAACCTAATGCTATTTGGAAATTGTCATCTCGAATTGGTATGAGCAGGATTCTTTATTCAGATACCTCTTTTAACAATTAGAAAATAAAGGATCTATTCTATTTATGAAAAATATTCTATGAATCCACTTTTTCGGTTTTGCCTCTTGCTTTTTTTGATCTTCATTTCGTGCGAAGGCATAGAGGGCCCTGCCGGTCCGGCACTTGGCGGTGATCTGGTCGGCAACCTTAATCTGGTATTCGATCAATTTGGAGAACCGATGACGGATAAAGGTGGCATTGAAGTGTTGGTAGAAGGCACAACGCCTGAAAAGAAAGCGCTAACCGATGCGACAGGTAAGTTCATAATCGAAGACCTGCCTACGGGCACTTATAATCTTTTTTTCAAAGGCCGGCTTTCAACCGTGGAAGGTTTTCTCCCTGCAGTTTGTGGGGGGTGCTGTGCCGCTTTACTACTGGGCGCCTCCACTGTCGGAGTTATCAACTACCAGCATAGAAGAATTTAGTACTGAAGCAACCGATGAAAATAATACAGACACAGACCAGTACACCATAATTACATTTTTATACACCATCACACCAGTCGTCACGCAAGATTGCCCCCGAAACCTGGTTGCGTTTATGCATACCTCGCCCGATGATTCTAAGTCTTTGTACACACATCAAATCAATCTCACGGACGATATCAGCATCATACGGTTTAACAAAATAGTGAGTGGCACTAAGCTGTATGCCATTGCATACGCGGCTCCGGTGAATTGCAATGTATAACCCTATTCAGGCTAAATATATTAACACATGCCTGGGAGCAAGTTCATCAGTAGTTGATTTTACCGTTCCGTAACGTGCACAAACCTGTCGTTACGGATGTCAGGCAACAGCAACAGGAATTTCCCTTAATCAGAAAAATAAAGTAGTCCCATCTTATTTGTTGTTAAAAGTGCTCACGGGATCTGGTGTCATCCGACAATGCTCGTGGCTTCTCCCAGAAGAAACAGTTTCTCCTGCCTTGCTCCATTGATTGTGAAACAAAAAAACTGTGATGTAATTTCTTTGTTCTTTATCTTATCGATTCGTGCGACTTGAACTAAATATAGTGTACTACCATGTATTTCGTTGCACCAGATGTTTTCTGATATGTTACTCCAATTCGAAAATGGATACAAACGTTTTGCGCTCCGTGGTTCTTAACGTTATATATCCTTTTTTTTGGTAGCTGTGCAGAGTTCGAAGCGAAATGTGTTGATGTAAAAAATACTTCTTAAAAAGAATAGAAACCTATCACGGGTGATACTGAAAATATGAAATTTGATTTTACCCGTGAGCGCTAAGGTTATTTGGTAACGGTATATTAAAAATCTCCTTAAATGCACTTTCCATTTTTGCGATTTCAGGATCTGTCAATTTTTCAAAGTTTTTCCTTTTACGTGTTGCTAATACTCCTTTATTCTGATGAAGAAATTTGATCATCAAATCCGTATCCTTGTCAGGCATATCAACAATTTCCTGTATGGCGGATTTTACCTCATCGTATTTCACAAGAAACTCCATTTCCCATTGGATATCCTCTTCAATCGTACCTTTGATTGTATTGGCCAGGTAAATACTCTGTGTAGTCAGATCGGGATAGCGGAAATAGGACTCTACTTCCTGCGCATTCGACACCGATAGTGATTGATCTTTTCCCATTTCATATTTTATTCTTCCCATCAATGGTGCAGAGAAAGTTTCTAAAGCAGTGTCATATTCTTTAATATGATTAACCATGTGAGCTGAGACCGGAATGATCATACCCAGCGGAACTACTTTATCTCTGGTGAGAACATCATGTATGAGAAAACGATGAATTCTGCCGTTTCCATCCTCGAACGGGTGAGCAAATACAAATCCGAATGCAATGATGGTTGCACGGACAACCGGGGGCACTCCATTTGATTTATCGGCCATGATACCAAGTCCATCCATCATCGACCGCAAGTATTCAGGCGGAGGACATATATAATGAATCAATTGCGTGTAGTTTGGGAGTGTCTGCCCAATATAGTTCTGGAAGTCCCGGTATCCCTTTAAAGCAAATCGCGGATCAACAATTTCATTCTGCAGATGGGTCAGATTCACTTCACTTAAAAGGATTCTCACTGTTTGTTCCCCTGCCCTTTCCAGAATTTTTACAAACCGATTGATCCGCTCGGGGGTTGGTTTTTCATTTTCAATCTGATAGGAAGACCTTGTCTCCTTTGTGTATAAATAATGAACCGCGCGATAAAAGATATCGGGTGGATAGGCTTGTGAAATGACTTCCACCATCTTTTTGTAGTCTTCCTGCAATACGTTCTCTAAGTCTGTTGTCCTTCGGATAATGGGACAAAAGTTGGAATCTCCCAGCAGGTTGTCATTGATGTTCCACCGTCTGTTCTTGATAACCTTTCCCGTCACATATTTTTCAGGATCAATAAGGTCGATGTAGTTTCCTGGTGGTTGGTCCGGAAGTGAAAGCTTTTGTCTTGTCAGAAATTCGAACAAAAATCCAATCCTGCGTTCATAGCTCCCCCGTGGTTTTTGTTGAATGTACTTTACAGTATCCTCAGCGGTTATATTTTCAAAAACTGCCCGGAAAAAATCAAAGCTGAGGTCGTCATATTTGAGTGCAAATTCCAGATGGGCTAATGGGGAGTCTTCCGGAGTGTAGTGGGGAGCATAGAATTCTGAGACCGTTCCATTCTCTGAAATTTCAATCCTCGACCGGGTCCCCTCATAGGAATTATGAGTAGTGCTGTAGCGGTGTAGCCCAAACCTGTCTTTTAGCCAAGTGCAACCGATCGACTTTTTACTCATGCCAAATGTACTAAATTACATATTTATGCACTAAATTTAGTATTTATTTTAATAAATGCAATATTTTAAATAATATAAACACCAAAACCCATGGATTTGCACTAAAATTTGTAGAGACCTCCTAAAAGTTCGAGGAGATCCACGCATCCGGGGAGCCAAAAAAGTGATCACTAACTAATTGATCTAACTCTTCATATTTTCGGGATTTTTCATCCTTAAAGTGGCAGAGGAGCTCATCTACTCCACGTTAAGAATTCTCGCATTAATCGCCACAACCACAGCACTTACACTCATCCATACTGCGCCCATCGCAAGACTCCGGTGAGCAGCAACGTCTTATACCATTCGCGTGAAGGTTCCTTATAGCTTCGGGCGATTCCTTTCTAATCTCATCTGCCAGGGCTATGAATTCTGCTATTTTTTCGTCGACCAAAACATAAACAATTGTTTCCGCTTCAGTTGACCCTGGAATGTTTACGGTAAGACTATTCTCCTTTAAATATCCAGGACTTACGGTATTCACTTGCATTCCTTCCATCATAGCCTGAATCCCTTTCCCGGTAATGGCTTTAAAGTCGCTAATCGCTGCCATTGCAAGTTTTAATTCTTTTGCTTTTTCTACAATGCCCGTGGCAATGGGATGTTCTGAATTTTGTTTCAAAGCGTAGGCAATCGAAAGCACATCATTGGCCTTGTATTTGTCACCAAGGTGGAAATTCCACGTAACCACTCATCAAAAGCATGAACGGCCTTATCTGAAATAAGGTGATATGAAGTTGAACCAGGAAGACCGCTTTTCAATTTACTGAGAAAGTCATTCCAAATTTCCTCCTCTGTGCAGTCTTTAATAACGCCTCTACCTAAGTTGATGATATCACTATTATTCAGGTATAAATGAATATCCTTACCAGCATGTCCGGTGTTGAAAAAATGTTGTGCAATCAAATTGTTCCATTCAAGGAATTTCATTTTCCAAATAGAAGTTCAGCAGAGGTATTCGTTGCTCCGCCACACAGAGAGCAAATATCAAAAATTACTTAGATGTGCTTATTAGACTCAAATTCCAAAAAATCAATTGCACCTTACATAGCCTCAACCTGAGTCTTAAACGAAGCAAGATAAATATATAAAAATTAGAATGATGAGGGGCCTATTATGAAGGTGGATGTGGGTAATCTTTTCGCACCTAAAGTGGGTAAAAAAATAACCCTCTGAAGATTAGAGGGTTATTTTCAACTTGGAGGTCTCGAGCGGATTCGAACCGCTGTAGAAGCTTTTGCAGAGCTCTGCCTAGCCACTCGGCCACGAGACCTTATTAAAAATTGCACTACATCACAAATCCCACTTTTGACGACCCTTACTCGTCGGGCCTATCCGCCAAGGCGGGACACGAGACCATAATTTATTTATTCACTCCCAACATTCGTTCCGTGCAAAACTATAAAAAACGGGTGTGATTGCAACGTAAAAAAAAGAAAGGTGACCAAAACCTCAGTCACCTTTCCTGTTATTCAGTTAAAGCTTATTCGGCTTTGGCGTCTCCGCCACCAGACATCTTCTCTTTCAATGCACTCAATGCTTCCAGATCACCCAACGTAGATTTCTCTGACTGCTGGTTGATTGACTGCACCGTGCTTCCCTTTCCCGGAGCTGGCTTCTTCTTCGCCGCACCTGCAGCTGCTGCTGCGGGCTTCTCTTCGTCGGCTGACCAGATCGCTCTGTGTGAAAGAACAATCCGTCTGTCGTCTTTGGAGAATTCCAACACTTTGAAATCCAGTGACTCGCCTACCTCGATCTTGCCATTGTCTTCGCGCGCCAGGTTCTTGGCAGCACAGAAGCCTTCAATACCATACGGTAACTCAAGCACAGCACCTTTATCGTTCTTGTTGATAACGGTACACTTGTGTAACGAACCGATAGTGAAGATGGTTTCGAATGTATCCCATGGATTTTCTTCCATGTGCTTATGGCTAAGGGCCAGTCTGCGGTTAGCTGCATCAAGCTCTAATACCTGCACCTCCATCATATCACCCACCTTCACGAACTCGGAAGGATGTTTGATCTTCTTCGTCCAGCTTAAGTCAGATACGTGTACTAACCCGTCGATTCCTTCTTCCAGTTCAATGAACAAGCCGAAGTTGGTCAGGTTACGCACGATACCTTTATGCTTGGTACCCACAGCATACTTGGTGAGTACATCTTGTCTTGTCCATGGATCTTCAGTGAGTTGTTTGATACCGAGTGACATCTTGCGCTCGTCGCGGTCTAACGTCAACACGACAGCTTCTACTTCGTCGCTCACTTTCATGAAGTCCTGCGGATTGCGCAAATGTTGTGACCAGCTCATTTCACTCACGTGAATCAAGCCTTCAACACCGGGTTGCAGTTCGAGGAATGCTCCGTAATCGGCAACATTAACAATTCTGCCTTTTACTTTTGAGCCTACCTGAATTTCAGCGGCCAACGCATCCCAAGGATGTGGTGTAAGCTGCTTCATACCCAGGGAAATTCTTTTCTTGTCGCCATCGAAATCAAGAACAACAACCTTAACCGTCTGGTCAAGCTTGAGTACTTCTTCCGGATGGTTGATACGTCCCCAGCTGATATCGGTAATGTGGAGTAATCCGTCTACACCACCTAAGTCGATGAATACACCGAAGTTGGTCATGTTCTTGATCACGCCTTCCAACACCTGTCCTTTTTCGAGGTTGGTGAGGATGACCGCCTTCTGCTGCTCGAGATCTTTCTCGATCAACACTTTGTGCGATACCACTACGTTATCGTTCGTGTAGTTGATTTTCACCACTTTCACTTCGATAGACTTGTTGACATAAATATCGAAGTCACGAATAGGTTTCACATCGATTTGTGAGCCTGGCAAGAAAGCTTCGATACCAAATACGTCGACGATAAGTCCACCTTTGGTACGGCGCTTCACAAAGCCTTCGATAACTTCGTCTTTATCTAAAGCAGTTTGTACATACTCCCATCCTTTTACCAGCTTAGCTTTGCGGCGGCTGAGGACGAGCTGACCCATGGCGTCTTCGCGCTCTTCGATGAAGAGGTCTACGACATCACCAATCTTGAGGTTGGTCATTTCCTTGAATTCAGCCAGGGGAACCAGTCCGTCTGATTTGAATCCGATGTTAAGGATTACGTCGCGGTCGTTGATACCTACTACGATACCTTTTACTACTTCGCCACTGTCTACGGAAGTAACTGTACCGGAGTACATTTGTTCCATTTCAGCGCGTTTTTCTTTGGAATATCCTTCTCCAAATCCTTTGGTGTCAAATGCGTCAAAGTCAAATTCACCGGGAACTTGTTGTTCGTATTTGGCTCGTTTTAATTCTGAAACCGGGATGGCTTCAGTACCGATGTCTTCTTTTTGAAGGGATTTGATCTCGGCCAACGGATCTTCTTCGTCGAGGTCGATTTTCTCTTCTTTAACCTTTTTCACAACGGGTTTTACCTCCACTGCTTCGGCTACTTTGCGGGGTCTCTGCCCTGTTTTTTCAGCTTTTGCCATAAAATATGCCCTTTTTTACATGTACCAGGCGGGCTTTGGTGGTACAAATTGGTTGAAACTACCGGGCTCCAAACCTGGCGCCAGGCCCACTTACTTAAGCGGGGCTGCAAAGGTAATAAAAAATGGGAAAAACAGGCATTTCGGGGTAGAGGGAAAATACTGGGGAGGTTGGGACTTGTTCCTTTGTTTTGACGGATCCTTCGCCAGTTGTTATGGCTGGGGCATTCTCAGATTAAGAGCTGCGCTTAAGGCTTAATCGTATTGGCCTTCGAGCTCTGGATGCAGTGTAGCTTTTTGTTGTGACACCCTATTCCTCTATTCCCTATTTCCTCTATTCCCTATTCCTCTATTCCCTATTCCTCTATTCCCTATTCCTCTATTCCCTATTCCTCTATTCCCTATTCCTCTATTCCCTATTCCCTATTCCTCTATTCCCCTATTCCTCTATTCCCCTATTCCTCTATTCCCCTATTCCCCTATTCCCCTATTCCTCTATTCCCCTATTCCCCTATTCCTCTATTCCCTATTCCCTATTCCCTATTCCCCTATTCCCTATACCTTTATACCCTATACCTCCTCCTCTCACCGCAAAGGCACAAAGACGCAATGGACCGCAAAGACAAAATTTATCATTACCCGAGGTTGGTGGTGAGCTAAGGACCTATTCCCGATACCTCTATTCCCTATTCCCTATTCCTTATTCCCCTATTCCCTATACCTCTATACCTCTTCTTCACCGCAAAGTCCAATCATTAAACATGGCTTAAGGAATATCCTCAAACCTCAACGTTCCCGCAGCATAACTGATCAGCAGTTTCTGGAACATGAGAGTGAACAACGCGGTTTGCAGGTCACCCTGGGCGCGGACGTAGGTTTGGTTGACGAGGCTTAGCTGTACGATGTTGGAAATGCCCAGGTTGTAGCGCTCCAGCTCCATCTGATAGGTCAGCTTGGCAGCACGCAACTGTGCGGCTGAAGCTTCATAGCTGGTCCAGGCATCGCGGAAGTTCTGGTATGCCCGTAGCACGTCTGACTTTACCGTCATCTCGGTATTTTGGTGGCGTATCTGGGCGTTTTTGTAGGCGACTTTCGAAAATGCCGCCTGCGAACGATTAGCTAGTCCGTTGTAGATCGGAATACTCAGACTTAAACCATAGCCCAGCGCAATGTTGTCTTTGCCGAACTGATCACCGAACGACCGGTTATCTTCTCCGTGGATATAGTTATAACGGGATCCATACTGAATGCCGGCGTAGATGCTGGGGTAGTAACGTCCCTTCTGGGATGAGTAACCATAGTGCGCGGCCTTTTCGCTGAATTCGGCCTGCTTCAGGTCGCTTCGGCGGTCAACGGCCGTGGCGTAGAGCTGATCAAACGACAGGGTGTCCGCCACAGCAGCATTGATATCCCAGTTCACCCTTTCCACTTCAAAGTAGATAGTCGGGTCGATCTGGAGGGTTAAGGCCAGCACAGCAATATCATTTTTCAGTTTGTTTTGTGAACGTACCAGCAGGAGTTCGGCGTTCTTCAGCTGGTACTCCTGGTTGTATAAGTCAGCTTCAGCCTTGGCTCCCAGTCTCACTTGTTCTTTGATCTGGTCGTACTGTACCTGTTGCGTGTTTACATTCTCTTTGTTGATGGTATTGATTTCCTGGTCCAGCAAGCAGACCAGGTATTGATCGGAAACGTCGCGGATCACATCCTGTGTAGAACGCTGTACCTGATGTAGCTGTGCATCGTTGAAATTTTTTGCCTGGCGGTACTGATTCATGAAAAAGAGTCCGCTGAATACCGGCATGTTAGCGCTCACGTTACCGTTGACGAAATCTATAACTCCGTTCACCACACGTCCTTCGTTCTGGTTGAAGGAGTTACCGTCGTTGCGATAGGCGTCTCCGTTTGCCTGAATACTGGGACCCATCTGCAACAGCGACGACGTCTTGTTGATTTGTGTATACTCCAGCTGGTTCTTTTGCTGGTTCAGGATCACGTTATTCTGTAGTCCGATTTTTACCGCCTCTTTAAATGAAAGCTTCGGCGGTAGTTGTTGCTGCTGCGCAAAACCGGATACAAGAAAACAATTGACGATAAGGGCTAAAAAAACTTTTTTCATTTCTGTTCAAGCATTTACTGATACACGTTCATCGGCGACGACAGCACCATCGGCGACGCGGATAATACGTTTTCCGGCGCGGGCATTTTCTTCCGAGTGTGTTACCTGGATGATGGTGATACCTTCTTCATTCAACTTCCTGAAAATATCCATGATCTGTTTTCCCTGATCGGAATGGAGATTACCGGTAGGCTCATCGGCTAATAATAATTTCGGTTGCCCGACGATAGCTCTGGCTACGCCCACCAGCTGTTGTTGACCGCCGCTGAGTTGTTCGGGGAATAAATCTTTTTTGGCGACCATGTTAAAGCGGTCGAGCATTTCAGCCACCATACTCTTGCGCTGGGCGCCGCTTACACCTTTATAGAGCAAGGGGGTTTCAATGTTTTCGTATACGGTGAGCTCATCGATGAGGTGATAGGCCTGGAATATGAAGCCTATATAGTTTTTGTGCATCTCTGACTTCTGCTTCTCCTTCATCTTGTGGACGGGTTCGTCAAAGAAGTAATATTCACCGGCGGAAGGTTCATCGAGCATCCCGATGATGTTCATTAACGTGGATTTCCCGGCACCGCTGGGGCCCATGATGGTGAGAAATTCGCCCTGGTCAACCGTTAAGTTGACGCCTTTCAACACGAATGTGCGCTGGAATCGTGAGTCCACGAATTTGTCGATATCCTGTAGTTTGATCATGAAAATGGTTGTTAACAATCGGTTTTATGGCCACCGCGGGACGTAGATGCCAACAATAATGCCAAGGGGGTTTGTTGGCGCAGACCGGCCCAAAATGACTTCTATACCCCGAGTATACGTCCGATTGTGTAAATAGGTGTCCTTTATCGGACGTTTTTTTAAAAGATGATTGGATAGAGGATAACGTCTACCCGACGGTTGAGGCGCATGCCCTGATAGGAGTTGTTGCTGAACACGGGGTTTTCCAGTCCCCAGTCTTTGATGGTGATTTTTTCCTCCGGGATGGGTTTGTTCACTAAAATATGTTGTACGGCTTCGCTGCGCATTTTAGAAAGCCAGTCGTTGTATTCCTTGCCTCCGATGGGGTCGGTATGGCTGATGAGGTGGATTTCGTATTTGTCGAGGAGGTTGGGGATGGAATCGAGCCATTCGTACAGGACTTCGATTTGCACCTCATCGACGTAGTAGCTTCCCCCTCCGAAGTAGATGCTTTTGCGTATTTCATCAGGTTGCTGACCATAGGCAGCCATAGAAAGGAATAGGCATAGGAGGATGAGGAGGTTTTTCACTAAATAAATATACGAAAGGGAAAGGCGAAAAGGTTTATTTTTTTTGATGTAATCTTAAGGGGGTGTGAGTGTGAGTGCGTTCACTGAAAAGGCGCGAAGACGCGAAGGTAAATCTACGTCTTTGCGAGGCTGCTGACTCACGGAGTGAGGAACGCAGCCGTGGCAATCCCCTGACTATGGAGTGCGCACTTTGTAGTACGGGGTTTGCTTCACGCTCACCCACATGCCGTCGCTTCAGTTCGCAATGACGTCAGGTTCACTCCTTTTGTACCATATTTTTTACGAAGTTTATTAACATGAAATCACTCCCCCTCACCCTCCTTCTGCTCCTTTTATCCTTTTTCGGATTTTCGCAGGATATAAGTCTTTCGCTTGAAAACAACGCGCGGTTGGTGTTTGCGAAAAATGAGATCAGACCTGTTGTTGGAAAGTTTAAGGTGCGTATTATTTGTGATGCTGCTGCCGTTCAGGCGATCTGCAGGGAAAATAATTTGACGCCTCCCAAATATACGGGCACACAACGGTATGCCATCCGGAGAAAAGGGCAACATATCTGGGTGTTAGCGGATAACACGATCGGCGGGATGTACGGTGGACTGGATGTCGCGGATGCGTTGCGGGTGAATCATCCGGAATGGCTGGAGAACAAAGATCAGCAACCCTACCTGGAAGAACGAGGAATAAAATTTAACATTCCACTGGATGTACGAACACCGAGTTATACCGATCCCAGTGATGCGGCACAAGCCAACCTTCCGGAAATGTGGAAGGAAGAATTCTGGAAAGAATACTTCGATGAAATGGCGCGTAACCGCATGAACACGATGACACTCTGGAGTCTGAACACTTTTCCGTCACTGGTGTATGTTCCTGAATTTCCGGAAGTGGGATTGAATGACGTATGGCGAACGAAAGCAAAGTATGATGATTCGTTTTCTTCGACAGGAATTGATTTTGATAAACCGTATTTGGTTGAAAATGTAGAGATCGTCAAAAAAATCACCATCCAAGAAAAAATGGATTTCTGGCGCAAGGTGATGCAGCTGGCGGATGACCGGGGAATCTCGGTGTATCTCTTCCATTGGAATATGTTCGCGTATGGTGCCAAAGGGAAACACGGTATTACGCAGGATCTGTCCAACGAAAAAACCATCGCGTACTTCCGCGCTGCGACAAGAGAAATGATCAAACAATATCCGTTGCTGAAAGGTATAGGCATCACCGCCGGCGAGGGTATGGACAATAAAAAAACGGATGACAGCAATGAACGATGGTTATGGCAATCGTATGGTGAAGGTATTAATGACGGTTTGAAAGATACACCCACTCGTGACTTCCGACTCATCCACCGTTTTCACTGGACAGCCCTGACCAAAATAACGGACAACTTCAAAGATCTGCATTGCCGCCTGGACCTCAGCTTGAAGTATGCCATTGCCCACATGTATTCCATTCCCAATCCTCCCTTTATCAAAGATGCATTTCCCATGCTGTCAGAAAAACATAAAACCTGGCTGACCATCCGCAATGACGACATCTACAGCATGCGTTGGGCCAATGTAGACTATGCCCGAAAGTTTATCACTTCCATTCCGCATATCGAACTGGTGGCTGGATATTATATGGGTCCGGATGGTTATCTCTGGGGCAGGGACTTTCTAAATAAAAACACGTTAAAGAATCCTCCACTGGTTATCAAAAAACAATGGGTGAGCAACCGTATCTGGGGACGGCTAAGTTTTGATCCTACGGTACCCAAAGAAGTTTTTACGTCGATGATCGAACAACAATTTGCGGGCAAGTCTACGTCTGATCTGGTCCCTGCCTGGGAGGCGGCGAGTTTGATCTTCCCCTACATCACCCGCTTTGTCTGGGGTGACATTGACTTAAAATGGTTTCCCGAAGCCAACACCAGTGCCAAACGTTACAGAGGTTTTTATACCGTGGCGGAATACATTCACCGACAACCCATGGCCGGCAGTAATATTGCCGGAATTACGGAATGGCTACATGCCGAATTGAAAGGGAAAGGGTTGAAGTCGCCGCTGGTGATTGCGGACTCGCTGACCTTGTTGGCCGATCAGGCGTTGAATGGCTTGAAAAAACTGCCGCCTTACTCCCACACGTCAGATAATGAACTGCAACAAACCCAAAGCGATATTGAAGCGTTCGCAACTATTGGGTTGTATTATGCCTCGAAAATTCAGGCGGCATATGCGCTGGCGGAATTTGATAAAACGAGTGACCCAACCTTCAAACAAAAAAGTCTAACCTGGCTGAAGAAGGCGGAGCAATACTGGGTAACGTATGCCGATATCTACAGTCAGAAAAATGTTCCGGCCCTTTACAACCGGGTAGGTTATGTGGATGTGAATGCCTTAAAAGCAGAAGTGAAGAAAGACTACGAAATTGTTGAGTCCTGGAAGCCGGGTAGCATTGCGTATAAGGTACAGGTTACGACGGAGAAGCCGTTTAATAGGTGAAAGGCAGAGGTATAGGGTATAGGGATAAGGTATAAGGAATTGGGAATAGGGAATAGGGGAATAAGGAATAAGGAATTGGGAATAGGGAATAGGTCGATGGTTAATTCGTATTGGTTTGGCCGCTGAGTAGGCAAGAGGGACTTTCACCCTCAAGCCTCTCACAGAACCGTACGTGAAACTCTCGCTTCATACGGCTCGTGTTACTCTTTTATAAGTCGTCATTCTGCGTTCCCAATGATAAAACAGGTTGGGCTTCCGGTCATGTAAGGCTCCGAGGATCATCTGGGCGGCGCGATAGCCAACTTTGTGTTTCTTCATCAGCCATTTCAACAATCGAAGATCCAGATAAAGCATGGTATTTCTTAGGTTTCCCTTGCCAAAAAGCCCAAAGTAGTTGATCCAACCGCGCAACTTGCGGTTTAATTTGGACGCTATCAGTTCCGGTTCGAGTGTCGTGTTGCGCCAACTGATGCATTCTCGGATTTCTTCCCGAAGCCTTCGTTGATTCTCGCGACTAATCTCGCCGGTGAATAATGTGTAGCTAGTCCCAGACCTTATTTTACTAGGGGCCTGTCTTGGTTGAAAACTAAAACCTAAAAATCCAAATTGCGTTTTATCGTGAAGTCCTTTCCTCTTGTAGTCTTTACAGTAGACTATGTTGGTCTTCGCTTCATTTATACGCAGCTTCACTTCGGTGAGCCGCACACGTAGTGCAATGAGTAATTCCTGAGCTTCTTTCTCCGTGCCACAATGCAACACGATGTCGTCGGCATATCGGACAAAGGATACTGTTGGATAATGTCTCTCCAGCCATTGGTCTAGTGAATAGTGCAAATACAAATTGGCTAGTAGTGGGCTGATCACTCCACCTTGGGGTGTGCCTTTTCCATTGTGTTCTTCTACTTCCCCATTTGCCAGTTGAACTTTCATCTCCAACCACCGCTTTACATACATCTTTACCCATTTCTCCTCCATCATCGCCTCCACTGCTTTCAGCATCAGTTCATGGTCTATCTCATCAAAGAATTTTGAT
>JBGSQQ010000019.1:0-163325 GCA_041737945.1 Chryseolinea sp. | reverse complement strand
AAACCCCAAAAATTGATATGTTTGTTACTAGACGTAGCTAGGATAGCTCTTACCCAGTTTAAACTAGAAGAAAGGGATTGTAAGACTTCGCATCATAAAGCACTTCAAGTCTTAGCCTGACGGCTATGGCCGGTAGGCAGGGTTAATGCATTTATTAGGTTGCCTAAGCCTTCGAAGATCTACAATTCAAGCAAACCATTCCTCAGTACGGGTACTACTGAATATTGATCAGGAGTTAAACAAAAGCGGATGTCCTTATAGATGTTCAGTTTAGCGAGGCGCTTAACATGGCTGGAGTCTTTTAAAAATTCAAATAAATCATCTTTTGCCTGGCGATATAGACGTTGTGCCACCAACGGCGCATCACAATCGGGTTCTGTATGATCACGCAACAGATCAACAAGTGCCCCGGCAAAGAGCGTGTCTTCGAGATTCACTTTGCCTTTCCACCCTGCACAAACTACGAGGATATTGTTGTCACCTTTTGATAAATACTCCGTAACCGCAGAAAGATTAAGAAATGACCCGATGACAATTTCCCGGGCTCCTTCGGATTTAGCAATGGCCTGTGTTCCATTCGTTGTCGTGAAGGCAATCCTTTTATCTCTTAATTTCTCCTCCATATATTCAAAGGGAGAATTACCAAGATCAAATCCTTCCACTTTCTTGCCATCGCGTTCACCTGCCGTGAAATACCCTTTTTCTTTCATTGAAAGGCAATCTTCCAGTTTGGAAAAAGGTGTAATACTTTTGATACCAAAGGCAAACGCAGTAGTCATACACGATGTGGCGCGAAGAATATCAACGACAACAATGGTTTTATCCCTAACCTCATAGAGGTGCATCAAATCAGGACTCAGACAAACATCTATGGTTTTCATTCAAAGGGAAACAAGCAGCTAAATAGTTTCAATGATTCTTCACTTGTGCTCGTGAGGGATTCTTAAGTGGTCTTGATCAGGGGAAGCTTATTGACCTGCGCTTTTATCAATTTTCCGCGTATGTCAATAAATATTTCTGACCCGGGATTGCTGTGTTCCACCATAACATAACCAAGGCCGACACCCTGACTCAATACGGGTGACATCGTACCGGAGGTAACTTTGCCAATATTGTTTCCAGCTTCATCCTTAATACTATAGTCATGGCGGGGTATCCCCTTGTCAATCATCTTAAAGCCAACGAGCTTTTTTTTGATCCCCTCTTCTTTTTGTTTTTTAAGATTTTCAGAGTTGGTAAAATCCTTCGTGAACTTGGTGATCCAGCCAAGTCCCGCCTCCAGGGGTGACGTGGTGTCGTCGATATCATTACCATAAAGACAAAAGCCCATTTCCAAACGAAGTGTATCCCGGGCTCCCAAGCCGATCGGTTTTATTCCCGAGTCTTTTCCCGCCTCAAAGATTGCGGTCCAGACGGTTTCCGCATATTTTTTATTGACATAAATTTCAAAACCTCCGGCGCCGGTGTATCCTGTATTTGAAATTACAACATCCGGTGCGCCAGCAAACTCGTCAATCGTAAAGTGGTAGTATTTTATTGACTCCAGTCTGGCCTTCGTAAGCGTTTGTAACACAGCGACCGCCTTTGGTCCCTGAACGGCGAAGAGACAGATATTATCCGAAATGTTTTCCAACTCAACACCCTTTGTATTGTACTTGTTGATCCAGTTCCAGTCTTTTTCAATATTGCCCGCATTCACAACCAGCAGGTAGGCGTTATTCTTTATCTTATAAACCAACAGATCATCAACAATACCTCCGGTTTCGTTCGGTAGACAGGAATATTGAGCCTGGCCATCCGTAAGCTTTGAGGCATCGTTGCTGGTAACGCGCTGAATCAGGTCCAGGGCATCGGGCCCTTTGACAGTGAACTCGCCCATGTGCGACACATCAAAAACACCGACGCCATTTCGGACGGCCATGTGTTCTTCAATGTCGGATGAATACCGAACGGGCATGTTGAAACCGGCAAAAGGAACCATCTTGGCACCGAGCTTGGTGTGCAGATCATTAAGCGGGACAGACTTTATTTCCATGGAGAATGATTGAAGGGCACAAAGGTAAAGGATTTCTGAAAAGGATCGAACTTTTCCCGGGAGGGCGTGACATAACCTCCTGGTTTGTTTGGCACATTACCCAACTAAACATTTTTTGAATTGTTTATTCATCGGCCATTGATGTGACTGAAAAGCTCAACTTAGGGATTGGAGTTTTCCAACGCTTCCAGAATATCGTCCTTGACCTTCTTTACTTTTTCCATTTCATTTTCAAGGTATTCCCTGGCCTGTTCTTCACCAAGGCTGTCGGGTAAAGGATTGAAGTTGCGCATCCATATCATCATACCTTCGCTGGCTGAATCAAGTTTGGAGATGGTTTCTTCAATCTCCTTTTTCTTTTCCGCCACCATCTCTGGTGTGCTGGAAATCTTGTTCTTCAGCTCTTCCTTCAGTTTATAAATGTCATTCATCTTTGGCATCACCTCATCGTGTACCTTCATCACCTCATCATACAATGCCTGGTTTCCCTCTGATTCGGTAGTGTCGCCGTGGTTGTGCGCTGAGTGATCCTGCGACTTTTGACCGCAACTACAGGCTAATACACACACGATTACCAGAAGGGAGTTTGTAAGCATTGTTTTCATAAAAGGACTGATTAATTTGATAAAGGTAAGTAATAGTTCCTGGTTCTTGCAGCGTTGGTAACGAACCGGAAGCGCCCAAAATACGCACTAACAACCATTAGTTTCTGAAAAATATTTCATTAAAGTTGGTGGCGATAGTTGCAACTCATAAAAAAAACATTTTATCTTTGGCCACTTCAACAGAAGACATGAAAATTCACAACACCTCTTTTTACTTTTATTATTTCTTTTTTAGTACCCGAGCGGGACTTTAAGAGCGGTGTGTTGTTGATAAACGATAACGAAAAACTCAAAAAAGTCCCGGAAAACCGGGACTTTTTTATTTATAGACATTTTGAAAAATGGCAAAAAAGAAAAAGCTAAGCATTGCAATTCAGGGTATCGCGACCAGCTTTCATGAGATAGCGGCAATTACCTACTTTGAAGAGCCGATAGATACTATTGAGTGCCTGTCGTTTCATCAGCTTTGCGAGAACCTGAAGAATGGAACAGCCGATTATGCCGTCATGGCTATTGAGAATTCTATTGCAGGGAGCATTTTGCCAAATTATTTCCTTTTGCAGGATTATCATTTCAGTATCGTAGGCGAAATATACCTGCCGATCCACATGCACCTGCTGGTGCTGCCCGGAGTCAAACTAAATGAAATCAAGACCATTGAATCTCACCCCATGGCCATCCGGCAATGCTCTGAGTATTTGCATGCCATGAATGGAGTGGAAATCCGGGAAAGTGATGACACAGCGCTCTCGGCCAAACGGGTAGCCGAACTGAAATTGAAAGACACCGCAGCCATAGCCAATGAATCGGCAGCAAAAAAATATGGCCTGCAGGTGCTTGAACGACGTATTGAAACGCATAAAAAGAACTTTACCCGCTTCCTGATCCTGACCAAACGTAGTCCCGGAAAGACAGAATGTAACAAGGCATCGCTGTGCTTTGAGGTAGCTAATGAGGTTGGAAGCCTTGCGGATGCGTTGATGACTTTTAAGAACAACAGCATCAACCTCACCAAAATACAATCTATTCCTATTATCGGAAGACCGAGTGAGTACTCGATACATATCGATATCGAATGGAAACGAAGAAAGAACTATGATGAGGCGATGCACAAGGTGTTAAGGCAGGTAAAGAATTTGAACGTATTGGGCGAGTATAAAAAAGGTAAGATAGAATATAAATAACATCACCACACTCTCTGTAGGAACGGGTATTACCCCCCTGTTCTTAGAAGAAGAGCAGGGACTAACAAAAACCAGGATGATAAAAACTGCAAATCGGATCGCGAACGTAGAAGAGTACTACTTCAGCCGCAAACTCGCTGAAGTGCGCGGACTGGATACGCCGGACTTCCGGGTAATTAACCTGGGCATTGGTAGTCCGGACCAGGCTCCTTCCACGGCAACTATCGATGCACTTGTTACATCTGCTAAAAACCCATCCCATCATGGGTACCAGAATTATAAAGGTATCCTTCCGTTACGGAAGGGGATAGCCGATTTCTACGAGCGTACTTATAGGGTTTCATTGGATCCGGAAACTATGATTCTTCCATTAATGGGCTCCAAGGAAGGTATCATGCATATTGCCATGGCTTTCGTCAATGAAGGAGATGAAGTATTGATTCCGAACCCCGGCTATCCTACCTATTCGTCGGTAGCGACGCTGGTCGGTGCCCGGCTGAGGCCTTATGCTTTGCGGGAAGATTTGAACTGGGGTATTGACATGGAGGCATTGAAGGCCAGTGACCTTTCAAAGGTAAAAATCATGTGGGTTAATTTTCCCCATATGCCTACCGGTAGAATTGCATCCAGGTCGGAGTTGAAAGAGTTGGTTGACCTTGCCCGAAAGCATCAATTCTTGATTGTAAACGACAACCCGTACAGCCTGATCTTAAATGATTCACCGATGAGCATTCTCTCCATTGAGGGTGCTGATGAGGTGGCGCTCGAACTTAACTCGCTCAGCAAATCGCACAATATGGCAGGCTGGCGAATAGGTTGGGTAGCCGGAAAAAAAGAATACGTTGACGCAGTATTGAAAGTGAAGAGTAATATGGATTCGGGTATGTTTTTAGGATTACAGCATGCCGCAGTGGAAGCGTTGAAAAATGGCGATGATTGGTTTATAACCTTGAACAAGGTGTATGCTGACCGTAAACAAGTGGCTACCAAACTCCTGGATACACTGGCGTGCTCTTATTCGAAAGAACAATCCGGATTGTTTGTATGGGCGAAGGCACCTGAGAGTATTCCGGATGTGGAGAAGTGGATTGATGAAATCCTGTACGGGACGAAAGTGTTTATCACACCCGGCTTCATTTTTGGCGAAGCGGGAGGAAGGTTTATTCGGATTTCCCTCTGCTGCACCGTGGAAATGTTGAATGAGGCGTTGTTGCGAATTGAGAAATTCGTTGAGAATTCACAGGCAATTGCCAGTCGCAAGGCTGCTCATGTTTAAAGGAGAAAAATGAAAACAACGGTAATCGGTCTGGGTTTAATTGGTGGCAGTATTGCGCTGGACTTAAAAAAATCCGGTATAGCTTCTGAGGTGGTAGGGGTAGACCTTAACCCCGAGCATAGCCGCAAAGCGTTGGAGCTTGGCCTGGTCGACAGTATTCAGACCGACGACGAGTCATTGCCAACTTCGGATCTGGTGATATTGGCTATCCCGGTGAATGCACTAAGCAAAGTGTTACCCCACGTGCTGGACCTTGTTAAAAAAAATGCGGTTGTCATGGATGCCGGGTCAACGAAGAGTCTGATTTGCCGTGCCGTAACAAACCATACGAACCGCGGACAGTTTGTTGCGTCTCATCCGATAGCTGGTACAGAAAACTCAGGACCTGAGGCGGCATTTCATGGGTTGTTTAAAAACAAGACCAACATTATTTGTGAACGTGCCAAGTCTTCTGAGCAGGCATTGGCAGTTGCTCAACGGGTGTTCGATGCGCTGGGTATGAATACCATATTTATGGAAGCGGAAGAACATGACAAACATGTGGCCTATGTTTCTCACTTATCACACGTGAGTTCTTTTCTGTTGGGACAAACGGTGCTGGATATTGAACGCGATGAAAAAAACATTTTTGCCCTGGCAGGAAGTGGTTTTGCTTCAACTGTACGGTTAGCAAAAAGCTCCCCGGATATGTGGGCACCGATATTCGAACAGAATGCTGAGTATCTGAGTCAGGCTTTACATGAATACATTATGCATCTGCAGAGATTTCAACATTCATTAATGAAGCGCGACGGAAAGGAATTACACAGGATCATGACCGAGGCTAACAGAATAAGAGAAATTTTAAATGGAATAGAGTATAAACAACCCAAACAAATAGTAGAAAAATAAAAAAAATTGAAAAGGATATGAAAAATTCACTGAAGCTTGAATCAATTACAAAATGGCTACCTACCGCCAGCAAACCGATCATCATCAGCGGACCTTGCAGTGCTGAAACAGAAGATCAGATGATTGCCACGGCGAAACAACTGGCAGCAACGGGAAAAGTACACGCACTACGTGCCGGCATCTGGAAGCCACGCACCAGACCCGGACAATATGAAGGAGCCGGAGAAGAAGGATTGAAGTGGCTGGTACAGGCCAAAAAGGAGACCGGGCTTCCGGTAACCACCGAGGTGGCAAACGCCGCCCATGTGGAAGCTTGTTTAAAAGCTGGTGTTGATATTTTGTGGGTAGGTGCACGTACTACCGTGAATCCATTTTCTGTCCAGGAAGTAGCGGACTCTTTAAAAGGAGTTGATATTCCTGTGATGGTGAAGAACCCGATTAACCCCGATCTGGAATTGTGGATTGGAGCACTGGAACGTTTGAACAAAGCTGGTCTTACGAAGCTTGCAGCTATTCATCGCGGATTTTCATCTTTTGAAAAGGGCCCGTTCAGAAATGCGCCGATGTGGGATATGGCTATTGAATTAAAAACCCGTATTCCTGAACTTGATATCCTCTGCGATCCGAGCCATATCGCTGGTAACCGCGAGCTCATATCCTTTATTTGCCAGAAGGCGCTCGATCTGGATATGGTAGGGTTGATGATTGAAAGTCATATTGATCCGGATGCAGCGTGGAGTGACGCCAAGCAACAGGTTACACCAGCGGTTCTGGGCCGAATTGTCGAGTCATTGGTAGTCAGGAGCGTTTCCTCAGACAATAAAAATTTTAAGGATACCCTGAGCATTTTGCGTGAGCAGATCGATCAGTTGGATGATGAGATTATGTCCAAAATGGCAGCGCGTATGAAGATATCGGAGAAAATTGGTCAGTACAAAAAAGAAAACAGTGTGACCATTCTTCAGGTGCAGCGCTGGGAGGAAATCATTCAGACCCGTATAACCTTAGGAAAGGCTATGGGACTGAACCCAGCCTTTACCAATGATTTGCTGAAGCTGATACACCAGGAATCGATTCAGATACAGACGAAGGTGATGAACAAAGTGGAGGAGAGAGTTTAAGAAATTACTCTTGGAGAGCCGTCAGAGTCCCAGAGGCTGGAGACTCTGCGGTGAAAGTTGAGGAAAGAGTTTAAGAAGTTATTCTGCATAAATAAACAAAAGCCCTTCTTCCGGAAGGGTTTTTTGTTTGAATTCAAAATCATTTGAAGAAGGCCTTTAGTTTGAGTTCTAAAATCATTTGCAGTGCCGTCAGAGTCCCTGAGGCTGGAGACTATGCGGTGACAAAAGTGACGAGAGAGTTTAAAAAGTTGTTCCGTACACTTAAACATTGTACCTAAAATAAGTACTTCCCATTTTTATCGACCTTAACCGGTTTCAACTTTTTGGTCAGTTCAAAGTCATCATAAACCACTTTCAGGTTTTGCCAAAAGTTACCTGTACCAACGGGATATTCCCGCTACAGTATAGTTAATTGTTCAGTGGATAGTCTTGCTGGAAAGATATGAACCGGTATTTTTTCCTGCCCGTTGTTCCGTGCCTCAACAGCCATTACATAAAGTTCTTTGATCTTATCATCGGTAATTGGAATACATCCTATAGTTACACAATTGCCATGAAGGTATATGTCGCCTCCTGGTTTAAGCGGGTCGCTTAAGATTTTGTCGGAAGCATTTGGATAGCTAATGCCTAGCGACAAATAAAAGTTGCTTTGTGGGTTGAAATTATTGATGCTATAAACACCTTCAGGAATCTGAAGATCACCTTCCTTGCGTTTTGGCCCCAGCGTTCCCGAGGTGGTGCAGAAATCGTAACTGTCCAGGTAGATCCAGCTTTCTTTTCCGGCTTCCTTTACCCATACTTCGACAAGCTGCTCTTTTTTGAAAGCTCGAATAAACATCTGGAATCCCCTGTACGCCACGTTCCGACGGGCAAAAATATTCCTGACAGCTTCTTCTTTTTCATCGTACGCGGTTTTAACCCGGGCGTAATCAAGTTGAGATTGTTTAAAGGTTGCTTGTGTCAGCATCACGGCAAACAGGATGGTGACCTTTACAATACTAGGATTCGGCAATATCACGGTCTAAGAAAATGGTCTGAGAAGGATAAGCAAATTGAATGCCTTTTTCCGTAAAGGCATTAAATATCTTAAAATTGATTTCTTGCTGTATGTCCGCATATAGGTTGAAGTCAGCTGTCTCTGCAAAGTAGACAACTTCGAAATTCAGACTGTAATCCCCATAAGCAAGAAAATGGACACGATCCAGTGTTGCGTGAGTTTGGTTGTCGATAATAGTTTTAATAATTCCGGGTATGGCTTTGAGCTGATCGGCGGCTGTTTCGTAAACAATCCCCAGCGTGAAGACAATTCTCCTGCGCTCCATACGCTTGTAATTATGGATTCGTGAATTGGTCAGGTCACTATTTGAAAATACAAGTTGTTCGCCACTCAGGCTCTTAACTCTGGTTGTCTTTATTCCGATATGTTCAATATTTCCTTTTTTATCATCAACAACTATGAAATCACCAATTTCAAACGGACGGTCAAAGAAGATTACAAAATAGTTGAAAAGATCGCCCAATATATTTTGCGCCGCCAGCGCAATTGCGATACCGCCGATTCCTAGTCCGGCAATGATAGCGGTCACATCGTAGCCTAGATTATCAAACAGAAAAAGCGCACCTACTCCCCAGATGAAGATATTTAGTAACAGCATTATTCCGCCTAACTGCTTGATCTTTTCTTCTCCCTGCTCTTGTTTTCGAACGTGCGCCTGAAGCACCAGCAATAAGATGGACGAAATGAGCCTTATCGTGTAATAGGTTATTACGACTGCCACAGCACCGTGGGCATATATCCTTGCATTATCAGATAGCGTCAAATAGCTGATGCCGAAATAAATGACAATGAAATTTAAGATTGGAATGCCAAACCGTTGAATACCGTCCACTACATAGTCATCAACGTCTGTTTGTGTTTTTTCAGACCATTTCTGTAACTGCATAAGGATTGTTTTTCTGAACAATCGCAGTAGCAGTATTCCGGTAAGAATTCCTCCCAAAACAATCAGGTAATCCTGAACCGTATTGTTGAAGTAGGTTGTGGATAATATTTCTTGCATAATTCGAAGTATAAGTAGGTAGTAAAAGTATAGCTTTTTTTACGACCTATCCCTTGTTTACTGTGAACTTTTGATGAAACCGGATACTTCCTAAATTAGGTGATGACTTTTTTGTGTCTCCCGTTTTATACTTCTAATTTCAACCGGCTAACTGTGCACGCATGGGAGACAATGTCTTTATATTAGTTTTGATGATTGCTGTTCTCGGCGTGCTGGCAGCCATGTATTATTCTCAGTCGACGAGAAAACAATTGCGCGAGGAGACACTAATCAAGGAAAATGAACAACTCCGGCAGGTCCTTAAGGATCAGCAGGAATTACTGGAAGAGGAACGGGTTCGGATTGGTCATGATTTGCACGATGACCTGGCTCAACTACTGGCGGGAACTCGTTTAGCACTCGGGAACTTGCGGCTTGAACCGACGCTTTCAGGAAGGAATAAGAGTCTGTTGCTGCGTATCGACCACGACTTGAATGATCTGCTCAATCGCGTGCAAAACATAATCTGGAATCTGACCCCGGAAGCACTTCATGAAAAGGGACTCTCTTATGCATTGTGGAAAATGTGTGATCAGCTTAAGGACCTGCGGTCTTTTCACATTGAGTTTCTCGAGCTTGGTCCGCCGCGGAGGCTGCCAGGTCCTGTTGAGCTTTCGCTCTTCCGGATTGTCCAGGAGATAGTGAACAATGCTATGCGTCACTCACTGGCGTGGAACATCAATATGAAAATGTACTGGTCTGAAGAACAATTAAAAATTGAAGTAAAAGACGATGGTATCGGAAAAGAGAAATCGCTTAGTGATCACAAGGAAAAAGGCAGAGGATTGCCGGGTATACAAAAAAGAGCTGAACTAGTAGGGGCGAAAGTAACCGCAGTACCGGTAGCGAAGGGGATGTTGTTTGTGGTGTCTCTCGCGTTCATGAAGTAACAATTCCGTTACTCAGCGCGTAATGAATGAGCTCATTGGTATTTTTTGTATTTGTTTTCTTTATAATTTCTTTTCGATAACCTTCAATCGTGTGTTCACTTAAAAAAAGTTTTTCTGCGATATCCTTTGTGCTAAACCCGTGACACAGCAGTGCGATCACTTCAAACTCCCGTGCAGACAACTTGATCCGGGGTGGATGTTGAAGGCCATCCGGTTTCGATTGTAATATGATGCTCACCTTCTCGTGATAATAGTGCTTACCCTCCATTACCGATGTTATTGCTGTATAAATTTCCTGCTGGTGGGTGGTTTTTTTAAATATTATTCCGGCAACACCAGCTCGCAACAGGTTGAAGATCATGGCTTCTTCATCGAACGCCGTCAGTGCGATAATCCGTGTAGAAAGTCCCTGGCGTAGAACATATTCAATTACTTCGAATCCATCGACTCCAGGCATCCGGATATCCAGCAGAAGTATATCAATCGCTTCCAGTTTTAACATCGCGATCGCCTGAGTTCCATTTTCAACCTCATAAATAGTCTTCACCGATAGATTTTTTTCCAGCATCGAGCGCAGACTTTCGCGCACAAAGAGGTGGTCATCAGCAACAAGAACGGTAATACTATTCTTCACGATTCGGTTCTTTCAATTAAAGTGTTCAAAGATACCTTGAAAACGCGTGGTAAAGCAACCTCCCGCCCAACGGACCCCCCTGTTTTCAGGGGTTTTTTGGTTGGGTATTGCCTGGCATCATGCTTCATGAGTATCTTTAAATAATAAGGTATTGGAACAATAATTTACCTAGCGAAGGTGAGTACCTCGGGCTCCAAGTAGGTTAATAATTTCGTAATCATTCGTATCCATGCGGATGGTCATTTCGGATAAGCCTTCGACGTTGGGAATTTGGTTCTGATTCCTTATAACGACACGTTAGCAATATTTTAAGGCCTCTTACTGGGTAAGGGGCTTTTTTTTGAAACAGCCCACCAAACGAGATGCTGATAGGCTTGATACCAGTGTCTTCTTTCAGTTTTAATATTTTAAATCAATAAGCAGGTTCAAGCGGTTATTTTTTTCGATCTTTTACTCGAAATCCAATTCTTTTATGCAGACTCTTTCCTGGAAAAAAATTACCATCGGATTGGTGACCGTTGGTATTGTTGCCATGGGTATTTTTTATGTAACCAATAGCAAGGGAACAAAGCCTCCTGTTAGTTACATAAACCCGGCTTTTGGGGAATTTATTGCTTCCTATACAGCAGGTGTAATTGAATCCGGCTCAACCGTTCGCATTGTACTGGCGCAGGATGCCATAGACTCGTCAGCTGTTGGTCAGGAAACAGCCGTGAAGCTCTTTACCTTCAGCCCGTCATTAAAAGGGAAGACCGTTTGGGTTGATCGAAGGACGGTTGAGTTTTCGCCGCAAGAGAGATTAGTCTCCGGACAGTTGTATGAAGTTGGTTTTGCCCTGTCCAGACTGCTGGAAGTTCCGAAAGAACTTAGCGAGTTTGAATTCAGCTTTCAGGTCATTCCTCAAAATTTTGAAGTCACTATCGAAAATACACGGCCGTATGTCAAGACCGAACTCACCAGGCAGAAAATAGAAGGAGTTCTTAGCACGGCCGACGTTGCCGATCAGGTGGCAGTTGAAAAAATCATGCAGGCCAGCCAGGAAGGGAAATCTCTTCGTGTTAATTGGACACATTCCTCAGACGGAAAAAAACACTCTTTTTCAGTTGAAGACGTTACCAGAAAAGATGTAGCGGGCACGGTAATTCTGGCATCAAATGGAAGTAGCCTGGGTATCAGCCAGACACAAGAAGTGAAAGTGGAGATTCCAGCACTTGGGGATTTTAAAGTGATGAATGTGAAGGTTGATCAGCGCTCTAGCCAACACGTGGTGATCCAATTCTCGGACCCGCTGAATGAAAAACAAACTCTGGAAGGACTCATCAGGCTGGATGACGTAGGAACTTTGGATTTTGAAGTAAAGGACAACGAGATTAGAGTTTTTCCTCCAGTCCGGCAAACGGGTTCTAAGAAGCTTACACTTGAGGCGGCTATACGAAACGTTCTGGACCAGAAACTACCATCGGGTATTTCCATGGATGTTGTGTTTGAACAAATGAACCCTGCTGTGCGCTTTACAGGCCAGGGATCCATACTGCCCGGAACCAACGGACTCATTATGCCCTTTGAGGCCGTTAATCTGAAAATGGTGGATGTGGAAATTATTAAGATCTACGAGAAGAATGTCATTCAGTTCTTTCAGGTAAATGACTATGAAGGAAGTTCTGAATTGCGAAGGGTAGGCAAGCCTGTTCTCAAGAAGACCGTTACGCTTGACAACACGGGTGTTACAGACCTTGGTAAATGGAACCGATTTACCCTGGACCTTTCCAGAATGATAAATACAGAGCCGGGAGCCATTTACCAGGTTCGTATCGGATTCAAAAAAAGCTACCTGGCATACGGATGTGACGATGCAGGAGAAGATGCTGAATTAGCTTCCGGTCAGATGGGCGTGGGGGCAGATAACTGGGACGACGAAGCTGGAGAGGCGAGCAGTTGGGATTCCTATGAGGAGTATTACTATGGCGACGATTACGACTGGGAACAGCGGGATAATCCCTGCCATACCTCCTATTATACGGGGAACAGAAATATCAAAAAGAATGTACTGGCCTCAGACCTCGGCTTACTGGCAAAACGGGGTGGTGATGGCAGTACGATTGTGTTTGCAAACGACCTGAGGACAACGCAACCACTCTCCGGCGTTATTCTTGAATTGTATGATTATCAGCAGCAATTGATTGGCACAGCCACTACAGGAAGCGACGGCAAAGCGGTTGTTACAGCCAAACAAACTCCATTTTTGCTTCTTGCGAAAACGGGAGCCCAACGGGGATATCTAAGACTTCCCGATGGTGAATCTCTTTCCATCAGCAATTTTGATGTAGGAGGCGAACGCGTTTCAAAAGGGTTAAAGGGATTTCTGTATGGTGAAAGAGGTGTGTGGCGTCCGGGGGATTCGTTGTATATGACGTTCATACTGGAGGATAAATTGAAGTTATTGCCATCAGCGCACCCGGTTGTTTTTGAGCTGCAAAACCCACAGGGACAAATTACAGATAGGTTGGTCAGGTCCGGGGGTGAAAACGGATTTTACAGATTTACAACGTATACCTCTCCCGATGCACCAACCGGTAACTGGAACGCCCGTATTAAAGTTGGCGGTACCGAATTTAGTCAGTCTATCAAAATAGAAACGGTCAAGCCAAATCGCCTTAAAATAAATCTGGATTTTGGGGTGGATAAACTGACATCCGGAAACAGCAATATTTCCGGAAATCTACAAGTCAACTGGCTGCACGGTGCGCCAGGCAGAAATCTGAAAGCGGAATTTGAAGTCCTGCTGACCAAAGCGGTGACCAGGTTCCAGCGTTTTCCGGATTTCACCTTTGATGACCCTTCACGGGAATTCAACAGCGAGACTAAAACAATCTTCGAAGGTTATACGGATGATGCAGGCAGGGCAACCGTTAATACTACCTTGGAAACGTCAGAATCTGCTCCGGGCATGTTAAATGCTGTATTTCGGGGAAAGGCATTTGAAGAAAGTGGGAATTTCAGTATCGATCGGTTTTCAATCCCCTACTTTCCATACACTTCCTTTACAGGCATCCGGTTGCCGGCTGGCGACAAGGCACGGGGAATGTTGCTAACGGACACCACGCACCGTGTAGACGTGGTAACTGTCGATGCGGATGGTAACCCGGTTTCGCGCGACCAAATCGAAATGTCCATGTATAAACTGGAATGGCGTTGGTGGTGGAACAGCGAAGGGGAAGACGCCAATTATATGTCATCTTCATTCTCACAGCCTGTTGCAAAAGGAATAACAAAAACGGTAAATGGAAAAGGTACCTGGCAATTCAAAATTAATTATCCTGAATGGGGGCGTTATTTCGTAAAAGCCTATGACCCTGTATCAGGTCACTCAACCGGTAAAGTGGTGTACATCGATTGGCCGGGTTGGGCAGGGCGGGCCAGAGAAGGTAGTCAGGGAGCTACGATGCTTTCCTTTACTTCCAACAAGCCGGCGTATTCTATTGGAGAAAAGGCCACGCTGGTTATTCCCGGTGGTGAACAAGGCCGTGCATTGGTGAGCCTTGAGAACGGCAGCCGCGTGATTCAAACGTACTGGGTTGAAACAAAAAAAGGTGACAACCCATTCACTTTCGAAGTGACCAGAGAGATGACTCCAAATATTTTTGCTCACATTACATTGCTACAACCCCATTCGCAAACAACAAATGATCTGCCGATACGGTTGTATGGCGTCATACCAATTAACGTCGAAGATGCCGAAACTCATTTGAATCCGGTTATTACTATGCCCGAAGTCTTGGAACCGGGTAAGGAAGTTGTAATTAAGGTTTCAGAACAATCAAAACGAAACATGACGTATACCCTGGCGTTGGTTGATGAGGGCTTGCTGGATCTAACCCGCTTCAAGGCACCTGATCCCTGGAACCGGTTTTATGCAAGGGAGGCGCTCGGTGTGAAGACCTGGGATTTATACGATGATGTGATGGGTGCATTTGGCTCCCGAATTGAAAGGTTACTCGCGATAGGAGGGGATGCTGAACTGGCGGCCGGGAAAGAAGATGATGCAAAGGCTAACCGGTTTAAACCTGTGGTTAAATTCCTCGGCCCTTTTACTCTGAAGGGTGGTAGCAAGGAACACCGGTTTATCATGCCACAATACATCGGCTCCGTGAAGACCATGGTAGTTGCCGGTTATGAGGGGGCTTATGGAAAAACAGAAAAAGTTACACCGGTCAGAAAGCCGTTAATGGTACTGGCTACACTGCCTCGCGTGCTGGGACCGGAAGAAAAACTGCGGTTACCTATAACACTCTTTTCAATGGAAAAAAGTATCCGGCAGGTCCGGGTTGATATAAAGACCACGGGACCGCTACGGGTAGAATCTTCCTCACAGACGGTTGAAATGACCGAGGCTGACAGGACCGTTGAATTTGACCTTACTGTGCAAAGCGCTCTTGGTGTTGGTCGTATTGAAGTGACCGCGACATCCGGTAGTTATTCAGCCACGGATGTTATTGAGATCGACGTCAGAAATCCCAATCCAGCCATAAGCAATGTTCAGGAAGTGATGCTGGAAGCCGGAAAGACCTGGAATAATTCTGTACTGCCGGTGGGGATGCCAGGTACCAATTCTGCGATGCTGGAGGTGTCGAGCCTGCCGCCAGTAAACCTGGGACAACGGATGAGGTACCTGCTACAGTATCCCCACGGATGTATTGAGCAAACAACTTCCGCCGCGTTCCCTCAGTTGTACCTTGATCAGGTGAAAACTTTATCAGAAAGCGAGAAAGTTACAATTCAGAACAATATAAAAGCAGCCATTGAACGCTTGAAACTATTTGTCACCCGCGATGGTGGTTTTTCTTACTGGCCGGGTGGTGAAGATTCTGAAAGCTGGGTGTCAACCTATGCAGGGCATTTCCTGATCGAAGCAGAAAGAAAGGGATATCTGGTTCCCTCAGATATGCTCAAACGGTGGAAAAAATACGAAAGAAATAAGGCGCAGGCCTGGAGAAAGAACGAAGAGGCATCCAGCAGTGAATTGATCCAGGCGTATAGACTTTATACGCTGGCGTTGATGGGCGATCCGGAACTTGGGGCGATGAACCGATTGCTTGAGCAACCGGGAATCGCATCTACTGCAAGTTGGATGCTGGCTGCCGCTTACATTAAAGCCGGTCAGCCTGAAGCTGGTAAAAAACTAATCGGAAATTTGCCGGTCACGGTCAAGCCGTATCAGGAGATGTCCTACTCGTACGGATCTGATCTTCGTGACAAAGCGATCATACTGGAAACGTTGGTGTTGTTACAGGATAGAACCAAAGGCTTTGCACTGCTTAAGGATATATCGAATTCATTAAGTAATGCATCCTATTGGATGAGTACACAGACTGTAGCGTGGTGCCTGAAAGCGGTTGGGTCGTTCGCCAGTGCAGAACAGAAAGGAGACCTCAGTTTTTCCTACAGCTACAACAGTAAAGCAGTATCTGCAAAAACGGAATTGCCCATCGCCCAGGTTCAATTGCCCGTAGATGGAATAAAGTCGACAGCATTAAAAGTAGTGAATGAGAGTAAGGGAGTATTGTTTGTAAGAATTTTGACAGCGGGTACACCTGCAAGAGGAAATGAGGATGAAGCAGAGAGCAACTTAAAGTTAACTGTACTGTATTCCGATTCAGATGGTGCCCCCGTCGATCCCGGAAGGCTGGAACAAGGAACATCCTTTGTTGCTACCGTGTCAGTAACGAATCCAGGCATACGCGGACACTACAGAAATCTGGTATTGAATCAGTTGTTTCCTTCCGGGTGGGAGATTAATAATTTGAGATTGGACGACGCAGAGTCCGGGGTGACCGGCGACCAACCTACTTATCAGGATATCCGGGATGATCGGGTCTATACCTACTTTGATTTAGCTGCAGGCGCTCGCAAAACGTTTAAGGTTTTGTTGACGGCAAGTTATTCAGGCGTCTATTATATGCCGGCGATCAGTTGTGAAGCCATGTATGATCATGGCGTTTTCGCAAGAAAGAAAGGACAGGAGATCGAGGTGGTAAAGAGAATTACCCAGTAATGCATGGGCTCGGATGAACTGTCGTAAGAAACAGGTATCGGATGATAGGACGGAAAGACTCAGAAGGGCACTCAACAATGAAGCAGTTATATCGATATAAGTGGTACTTCGCTGGAGTTTTACTATTCAGTTGTTATCTCTTTATACTTCCTTCGCAGCTTTTTCACGATCCGTATTCCACCGTAGTACAGGACGCCTCCGGTGAACTACTGAGTGCTTCTATTGCGGCAGATGGTCAATGGCGATTTCCGGAAGGTGTTGCTTTGCCTGAAAAGTTTTCTGAAGCGCTAATTACGTATGAAGACAAACGGTTCAACAGCCACCCCGGAGTAGATGTACTTTCACTAGGGCGCGCGATCAAACAGAATATTCTCGAAGGACGTGTTGTGAGCGGTGGAAGTACAATCAGCATGCAGGTCATACGTCTTTCAAGGAAGGGGAAGCCCAGGTCGTTTTTTCAGAAGGTAATCGAAATTATTTTGGCAACGCGACTGGAGTTGCGTTATACGAAAGGTGAAATTTTAGCACTGTATGCTTCCCATGCTCCATTTGGTGGAAATGTGGTAGGCCTTGAGGCTGCCTGTTGGAGATACTTCGCCCGAGACCCGCTAGAGCTTTCCTGGGGAGATGCCGCACTGCTTGCGGTACTTCCGAATGCTCCTTCTCTGATTCATCCGGGTAAGAACCGAAACAGGCTGAAGGAAAAACGGGATACACTGCTGGATATGTTAAAGAAGCGGGGAACAATCGATGCCCTCACTTGTTCACTTTCCAAAGCTGAACCTATACCTCAGGAACCTCAGTCTTTACCGCGAAATGCAAAGCACTTGCTTACGCGTGCCCTTAAGGAAGGACACTCCGGGCAGGTTGTTCGTTCAACCATTCAACAAGACTTGCAGATCAGGGTATCACAGATCCTTCAACAACATCATACGAAGTTGGTGGGAAATCGGATATTCAATGGAGCGGTATTGGTGGCTGAAGTTAAGACAGGTAATGTTTTGGTATACGTCGGAAACACAGATGTAGAAGAAGCCGGAGACTTTGGCGAAGCGGTGGATGTAATTATGGCGCCCCGAAGTACAGGAAGCATACTGAAGCCTTTTCTCTATGCAGCGATGCTGGACGAAGGTAGAATACTTCCAAGGACGTTGCTTGTGGATGTGCCGCTCGTTATTAATGGGTTCTCGCCGAAAAACTTTACGCACGAGTATGATGGTGCTGTGCCTGCAGATAAAGCACTGGTTCGCTCGCTGAATATTCCTGCGGTTAATTTACTGCGGAGTTACCGGTATGAAAAATTTCACTCCTTATTACAAAATATCGGGATGAGCACGATAGGCCTTCCTCCTGACCACTATGGTCTTTCTTTAATTCTTGGTGGAGCGGAAGGAACACTTTGGGATATTACGGGGATGTATGCATCCATGGCGCGAACCTTGTCGAACTATTTCGATCATCCTGGAAAAAACAGGTATAGTAAAAGTGATTTTCACCCATTGAAGTATGGTGTTACGGACGGAGAAGTAAGCCCAAATACGGAGACCTTCTCATCTGCTACGGCCAGTCGAAATTCGTCGGTTGGCCTAGACGAAACCTCATGGCTAAGCGCCGCCGCCATTTTTCAAACCTTTGAAGCATTAAAAGAAGTCTATCGGCCTGGAGAGGAGTCGGGGTGGAAGTATTTTAATAGTGGAAGAAATATAGCTTGGAAAACGGGCACCAGTTTTGGCTTTCGCGACGGTTGGGCTATAGGAGTAACACCAGCGTTTGTTGTTGGCGTGTGGATCGGTAATGCTGATGGGGAGGGACGACCCGGACTGACAGGCACAGATGCCGCGGCGCCGGTAATGTTTGATGTCTTTTCGTTGTTGGAGGGGCAAGGTTGGTTCCAGCAACCCGAAATGGAAATGACGAAGGTAAGTGTTTGTTCGGTAAGCGGACACAGAAGTACCCCTAGCTGTGCACAACTTGATTCAATCTGGATAACCAGGCGAGGGCTTCAAAGTCCGGCATGTCCCTATCACAAGATTGTTCACCTTTCCCGCGATAAAAAATTCAGGGTAAACAGTGGCTGTGAAAGAGTGGATAATTTGTTGACGGAAAACTGGTTTATACTTCCGCCCGTCCAGGAACATTATTTTCGCACAAAGAATTTATCGTACAAGTCGTTACCGGCTTTTCGAAATGACTGCCAGACAAATTCACCTCTCGTTTCGATGGATCTGATTTATCCAAAACCACGCTCCAGGATATTTATACCACGGGAGTTAGATGGACAGATTGGGAGCGCTGTTTTCCAACTGGCACACCGCAACCCGCACAGCATTGTTCATTGGCACCTGGATGGTACTTACCTGGGTTCAACTCAGAACCGTCACCACCTTGCACTGAACCCCGATGAAGGGAAACATACGCTTGTATTGGTGGACCAAAATGGGGAGTCTCTGGAGGGCCATTTCGAAGTGATTTCCAGCATGTAAATTGTTGGCAGGGAGAAGATTAATTGAAAATTATTAAATCTTTACTATCTTCGTAACACTTTTTGCGCTTCACAATAAACCCAGTGTTATGAAGACCCCTAAATTTTTTGCACTGGTAGGCTTGTTATTCATTGGAGTACTTTTACAGCCTACCCCTGCCGCATGTCTCGACCAGGATAATCTTGACGATATTCCTAATTATGTAGTGATTGGAGCTTTTTCAAAGCAGGTCAACGCTATCAAATTTACTGACAGGGCCCAAAAGGCGTTGAACCTGGATGCTAAATTTGAGATGAATCCAAAGCGAAATCTGTACTATGTCTATGTTCTCAATACGGAGGATCTTTCGTTGGCTGTCAAGGAAGCCAGGCGTTTAAGACAAGAGTCCGAATTCAGAGATACGTGGGTATACAGGGGATCCTTCACCGACAATTCCGGAGCGGATGGTCAGATCATTATTCCACTTGATACAGATCCTGTTCCGCCCCCGAAGGAGGAAGTAATAACGGTGGAGTCCACACCTGAAGTAAAAATTGATTCGGCGGCGGCCGCTGTGACCGCTGAATCAGCGGCGGAAGTACCGAAAATTCCTGCAGCTGCACTGCCACCTCCTGATGACGGATCGGAAGGGACAAGGTTCTTATTTAAAATTTCACGGCAGTCGGATATGAAACGTATTCGCGGTGATGTTGATGTCATTGATGTCGACCGGACCCGCAAGATGGGGACATACGATGGAAATATTTCTGTGAAGGTAGCTTCTCCAGACAGCAAATCAGGCAAAATGCAATTGGTTTGCGATGTGTTTGGCTATCGAAAAGTTATACGGGATATTAATTATAACGACCCGGAGTCTGGCGACGGTATAATCAGAGACGGCAATGGGGCGGTTGTCATTCCATTTGAACTTACGCGACTTAAGAAAGGCGACATTGCCATAATGTACAATGTTTACTTTTTTAAGGATGCTGCTATTATGAGACCTGAATCTCGTTACGAAATAAATAGCCTTCTCGAGATGATGAAAGAAAACCCGAAATACAAGATAAAGATTCATGGACATACCAATGGAAACGCTGCGGGCAAAATTATTTCCATGGACAAGGACAGTCAGAATTTTTTCGCGCTGAACGATACTAAAGAAGGCATGGGCACGGCGAAACAATTATCCGAAGAGCGTGGCAATATTATTCGGGAATACCTTATCAGTAATGGCGTTGATGCCAAACGAATGGAAGTAAAAGCCTGGGGTGGCAAGCGTCCGATACACGACAAGCTAAGTAACAAAGCCCAGGAAAACGTTCGTGTTGAAATAGAAATCCTGGAGGATATATAGAGGCAGTCAGTCCGGAATCCCTCAATATCTCCGCTAGCTTGTCATCGCCTTTAGAACATCATGCTGTGTAATGATATGCACGTTGTCTTGTGTGTCCCGTACGAGAACCGCTTTGTTCTCTTTGTTTAGGAGAGAAGACAGAACATCAAGCGTACTGTCTGGCGCAACAAATGGCATGGGCTTATCCATTATTTCACGCACGTGTTTATTCTGAAGCTGAGGATCCTCTATAATTTTTTCCAGGAGACTCGAAGCACTTACGCTGCCTACAAAATTTTCATTTTCTGTTACCGGGATCTGGTCAATACCTTCCCGGTTCATTACCCGGATAGCCTCACCTACACTGGCTGATTGGCTCACCGTAAAAAGACTGTTTATGCCGTTTCGGGCGGATATAATTTCCCGGGCTGAACCATAGGTACGCGTTTCCAGGAATCCATGATCTTTCATCCATTGGTCATTGTATACCTTAGCAAGGTATCGCGTGCCGTGGTCAGGAAGAAGGATAACCATTACATCATCTTTCTTCAGAAACTCGCGGGCATATTCCAGCGCGCCATGAATCGCGGAACCGCTTGACCATCCTACAAAAAGTCCTTCCTCACGTGATAGCCTGCGGGCGCCGATGGCGCCATCTTTATCGGTCACTTTAATAAAATGATCAATGACGTCGAAGTTGACATTCTTGGGTAGGATGTCTTCGCCAAATCCTTCGGTGAGGTAGGGGTAGATCTCATTCTCATCAAATATTCCCGTCTCTTTATATTTCTTAAAAACAGAACCATACGTATCGATCCCTATCGTAATCAGTTTTGGATTTTGTTCTTTCAGATACTTTGCCGTACCACACATCGACCCACCCGTGCCCACGGTTGCGACGTAGTGTGTAATTTTTCCTTCTGTTTGTTTCCAGATTTCCGGACCAGTAGATTCATAATGAGCAGCCGTATTCGATAGGTTATCGTATTGGTTTGGGTAGAACGAATTGGGGATTTCCTTGTTCAGTTTGCGTGCAATGGAATAATAGGATCGGGGATCTTCAGGGGAAACATTTGTTGGGCAAACAATCACTTCGGCACCGACTGACTTCAGGATATTTATTTTCTCCTGAGATTGTTTATCGGCCATAGTAAAGATGCAGCGATATCCTTTGGCGATCGCGGCTAATGCCAGCCCCATGCCGGTATTTCCCGAAGTGCCTTCGATAATGGTACCACCGGGCTTTAACAATCCGGATTGTTCTGCATCTTCTATCATCTTTAAGGCCATCCGGTCCTTCGTGGAATTACCGGGATTGAAATACTCGACCTTCGCCAGTATTGTCCCGGCAATGCCCTTTGTCATATTATTCAACCTCACTATGGGGGTATTGCCGATGGTCTCAACGATGGAATTGTATATCATGATCTTCTCTTTTCGATAGCGAAATTACAAAATAAGCCCGACTCGATGGTCAGTAAAATGGTTAAACCGTATGAACGCGAAGACAGGTGATTTTACTTTGTGCCAGCCAGGAGATACAGCACAGCCATTCTTACGGCCACACCGTTCTCTACCTGGTCGAGAATGATGGAGTGTTGAGAATCTGCCGCGTCGCTGCTCAGTTCAACACCCCGGTTTATGGGACCCGGGTGCATAATAACAATCTGTTTCTTAAGGCTGTCAAGAAGTTTCTTGTTTATGCCAAAATACAGTGAATATTCGCGAAGTGAAGGGAAATATTTTATCTGTTGCCGCTCGAGTTGTATACGAAGCACGTTCGCTACATCACACCATTGTAATGCTTTTCTAACATCGAATTCAACCTCCACTCCCAATTGTCCGATAAACTTAGGAAGCAGCGTGGGCGGACCGCATACCATAATCTTGGCACCAAGTTTCTGCAAGGCAAAAATATTGGAGAGCGCTACACGTGAGTGCAGGATGTCGCCAATGATGGCGACTTTTTTTCCTGATACTCCACCCAGTTTCTCGCGAATGGAAAAGGCATCCAGAAGAGCCTGTGTCGGATGTTCGTGCGTTCCGTCTCCTGCATTGATGATATTGGCTTTGATGTGTTTGGATAAGTAGTGAGGTGCTCCCGGACTGGCGTGACGCATCACAATCATATCTACCTTCATCGCGAGGATATTGTTGACGGTATCCAACAGCGTTTCACCTTTCTTTACCGAACTGTTGGAAGCCGAGAAGTTAATAACATCAGCAGACAATCTTTTTTGGGCCAGTTCAAATGAAAGCCTCGTACGGGTTGAGTTTTCAAAGAACACATTGGCAATAGTAATATCGCGTAAGGAAGGAACTTTTTTTATGGGGCGGTTGATTACCTCTTTAAAATTATCGGCAGTTTCGAAAATCAGCTCAATGTCCTCCAGGGTAATGTTTTTGATACCAAGCAAGTGTTTTTGACTGAGTTTAGACATAGATCTAATCCTTGTTGATCAACCAGATTTTGTTTTGTTTATATCCTTGAGCTTCCAACTCTACGAGGACTCGTTGGGACGCTAGTGTATTAACTTCCTTTCCCACATAGTCAGCCGCTATGGGCAATTCCCGATTTCGCTTCCTATCAATGAGTACCAGCAATTCAACAGTAGCAGGCCTTCCAAAAGCGATCATGGCATCCATGGCAGCCCGAATGGAACGCCCTGTAAACAGCACATCGTCTACCAATACTACCTTCTTTCCTTCGATCGTAAATGGAACCCTGGTTTCATTGGCCTTAGCGGGAATTTCGCGCCTTCTGAAATCATCGCGATGAAAAGTGGCGTCCAGATAGCCCAGGGGTATCTCTCTTTTTGTATCCTTTTTAAGTTTTTTATGAATAATTTCAGCCAGGAAGATGCCGCGAGGTTGCATACCGATGATAACGGTATCCGAAAAATCGCTGTGATTCTCAATTAATTGCTGACAGAGACGGCTAATCGTAATATCGAGGTGGGCTGAATCGAAGATTAGTTTTTTCTGCATAGCGCGGTCCAAATATAGTGATTCAGCCCGCATAAATGCCAACGGACTTCGGTCTTATTAAGCGTCGTCGCATGCCCATCCGTCGCAAGCCGGGAATGGTTAGTTGAAAAAATCAGTGTTGCATACCCCCTTTTGCAGAAGTTTTTTATTGATACACATTACTATTTACTGGAGCGGTTTTAGGAATCAAAGTCCTGTCTGGAGCTGCCTGTTTTCAGAGTATATTTACCATAGCGTACGAATCTGCAGCCTTTATGGATCTGAACGGTTAGGCGTAAAGTAAGCATTGTTAAAACCCTGGCTGGTTTCATGATCCGAGTAATTATATTATTGGTACTGATCTTTCCGGAAACTTCCGCCCAGGATTCTTTGTCTATCCATCTCCGTCAGGCCATTGAGATTGGTGGGTTGCGTCAGTGGATCAGCATAGACGGAACAAACAACGGGAATCCGGTACTGCTTTTTTTACACGGCGGACCGGGGAACTCGGCAATGAGCTATGCCAATAAATTCACCAGCGAACTACAAAAACGGTTTGTTGTGGTGCAATGGGATCAACGCGAAAGTGGTAAGACCGCAGAATTAAATGCGTCTGATAAACCACTGACGGTCGCACTTATGGAAAGCGACGCTGTCGAAGTGATTCAATACCTGCGCATGCGCTTTTCAAAGAAGAAAATCTTTCTAATGGGTCATTCATGGGGTGGTTTCCTTGGATTGATGGCATCATTGCACCATCCTGAACTTCTTCATGCCTATGTCGCTATCTGCCCTATGGTGGATCAGTTGGAAAGCGAGCGAAAGTCGCTAGCCTGGATGATTAACAAGGCCCGTCAGGACAACAATACGGCAGCGCTGAAGGACTTGGCTACTGTTAACATTCCGTTTGGAGGTGGTGATCAGTTGTATTATCATCGGAGCTGGCTTGCCAAAATGAGGGGGAACAAGCCGCCTTTGAAGACCACCTCAGAAGCCTGGTCATTAAAATGGCTGCCGATGTATAACGAGGCATTAGTAGTGAACTTTAATGATATAGCCCCGGAAATAGGGTGCCCCGTTTATTTTTTTGTGGGGAGGAAAGACCTTCAGACCAATTGGGAAATTACCCGTGACTATTACGAAAGGTTGAAAGCACCGGCCAAGCGGCTGTTTATTTTCGACAATTCCGGCCACAACCTCAATACGAATGAGCCGGGGAAATTTCAGGAAACGATCCTGAGAGAAATACTTCCTATTGTAGCGAACTGAGTCCCTTTCGGGCTAATACTTTTAGTATTTTTGACGGCGACAATTTTGTCAAGGCTGCTGAATGAATAGTTTAATACTGCGCGCGTCTCTGTTAAGTGGTTTGCTGTTTCTCGCATCGGAAGGCAGACCGAACAACCATTCAGATAGCCTGATTCTAGTCCTTACGAAAGCTATCGAAACCAGAGATGTCAGCGTTCGTCTCAGACTGGAGCGAATTGAAAAATTAAAATCGCGTTTACGGTCGTTATCCGGAAGTCCGCAAGAAAAATATTTTGACGTTTACAATTCCCTCTATCATGAGTATAAGACATTCATCTATGATTCAGCATTCGCTTATGCTCAGAAACTGATTGAAACATCGTATAGGCTTGGCGATAGATCCAGAATCGGGTACGCCAGGGTTAAGCTTGGATTCATTCTCGTTTCATCCGGAATGTTTAAGGAGACTTTCGATTCGTTGGCAGTTGCGCCTGTTAACTTCATGGCGGATACTACCAAGGTAGAGTATTATTACATCATGGCGCGAGCCTATTATGATCTCGGCACGTACAATCACGATCGATACTACCAATCTTCATATGCTTCCCTGGCGGACCTATACATGGATTCGGCCAGGAACCTAAGCGCACCCGACTCCTATGACTATTTGTACCTGCGCGGCTTGCAGAACTTAAAAAATAATCGCCTGGAGGAAGCCATGTCTGATTTGAACGAGGTACTGCATCGGTTTTCGCTTCCTCCGTAAAAGCTGGCGGTAAACTATCATAACCTGAGCTACATCTACACGTCACTGGGTGACACTGACAAAGCCATTGAGTTTATGGTTATGGCTGCACTTGCAGATTTACACGTGGCAACGAAAGAGACGGCAGCAATGTATACCCTCGCCCGGCTGCTGTATGAGCAGGGTGATGTAAATAATGCCTACATATTTATAGAGCAGGCAATGGATGATGCTTTATACTATGGCGCCCGTCAGCGAAAAGTGGAGATCGGCTCCTTGCTGCCCGTTATCGCCGCGCAAAGGTTGAACACCTCAGAGGAGCAGCGGAAATTGTGGTTCACCTATGCCGCCGTGGTGACCGTATTGTCCATATTGGTGTTTGTTTTTGTAATCGTCATTGTCAGGCAGCTCAAAAAACTTAAGGCGGCGGAATTGCGAATCACAGAGGCGAATAACAGCCTTCGCGAAATCAACCATACACTGCGCGAGGCAAATGCCATCAAAGAGGAATACATTGGTTATTATTTTAATATCAATTCGGAATACCTGAATAAAATTGAAGAATTCAAGCGGGCGATCGACCACAAACTGGTCAACCGAAAATTTGACGACATTAAATTTATCGTTAACAATATTGATTTGAAGCGGGAACGGGAAGCCCTGTATTTCAGTTTCGACAAGGTCTTTTTGAAACTCTTTCCTGATTTTGTGACCATCTTCAATTCCTTTTTTGATGAAAAGGACCGGATTGTTTTAAAGGAAAATCAGTTGCTGAACACCGAACTGAGAATCTTCGCACTGATCCGCATGGGAATTAACGACACTGAAAAAATTGCAAAAATTTTGAATTATTCTGTCAACACTATTTATGCCTATAAGACACGGGTGAAAAGCAAATCGAAGCTCCCGAATGAGGCGTTTGAGACGCGAATTATGGAAATCAAAACCGCTTGAGTGTTTAGAGGACCAAATATTTGGTTAATACTTTTTGTAGATATCTTTTTTTCAACTCGCTATAAATCAGTGTATTATAATCAATTTGGTTAATTTTTTTTGATATTTTGAGTATACTTATTGCCATTGGGTTATGAGCTCACTTCTTTTGATTGTCACACACTCTGTGAGTTGCACGCAGTAGTCATTCGTCAAATTTCATTTTCGAACCCATGGTAAAATCAACATTTGGAAGTACCAGAAACATTGAGTTTATAGGGGACCACAACGAAGATTCCATAGTGATTGGAAACTACGGCGACGCCAAAATTACGGCTATTGGTAACTTTAGCCTGTCCGGGCTTATTTACTGCGGAAAGAATACGGTCGAATTTACGATGGCTGGAGAGGGGGAGGCTTCCTTCACGGGGATCTGTAAGAAGCTGATGATTCGTGGGATGGAGGGTAGGTGTACTCTTGATCTCAGCCAGCTCACGTGTGATAGTGTCTGGTGTGAATCGGTTAAAGGGAATTCTGTCGTTATACTGGGTCCTACAAGATTAATAGAGCTGATTAACCTGGACAATGATGCTGTTGTAAAGTATGATGGAAAGCCCCTTTTGCTGAACTACTCATTACGGGGGAATTCAAAAATTCTCGGCTGGAAATCGTAATAGTTGTGATTTCGCAACGCCATTTCGAACGAATCATTGAGGTAGTATTATCGTTTTACCCGTCTTCGCGGATTCTCTGGCCGCGTCAAGAATACGCACGACCGTGACGTTGTTCTCCAGGGAATAGAGGCCATTTTTGGGAACAATAATTCGTCCCGCAACCACATCAGCAAAGTAAGAAAAGGGGTCTTCGTAAACATCAACTTCCTTTAGGGTTACCTGCCGGGTCTGTTCCACATTCAACTTACTGTTCTTTATCCTCATGACCGTACTATTGGGCGCCATTACATAGCCGGACTCTCCGTAAACTTCCATGTCTTTCCTGCCAAACGGCCAGTTCCATGAAGCCTGAATGATACACTGTGAAGTCGGGTATGCGAGAATAATGGTTGCCTCATCGTCCACCTTCGGGTAGATGGCTGGCTTAATCTGCTGGGTAACGGCAGTTACTGAGAGTGGCTTCTCACCTTTCATTAAGTAGGTCATCAGATTCGCACCGTAACAGCCAAAATCTATTAATGCACCTCCGCCATTCTGAATTGGGTCCGTGAGCCAATCCAGGAATTCCTTACTCACGCCGATTTCTTTTGGGCCCTGATGACCGTCGTGTATAACAACCTTTCTAATCGCGCCAACATAACTGCTATCGTTAACCAGGCGGTATGTCTTTTCTGTTGTGGGGTACCAGGAAGTTTCATAATTCGTAAGCAGGTGAATCTTGTGTTTTCTTGCGAGTTGCTCCATTCGTGTTGCCTGCGCAAGCGTCGTCGCCAGGGGCTTTTCAACCATGACGTGTATTCCCCTTGGGGCGCAACTTTCCACAACCGCCAGGTGCTCGTAAATTGAGCCAAATGCAACCACCGCTTCTGGTTTCACAACGTCAAGCATTTTATTAAAATCAGTATAAAACAACGTTGCCGGAAGGTTGTACTTTTTGGCCTGTCGTTGTGCGAGATCTGTATTCGGCTCATAGATGCCTACGACCGTGATATCGGCCCGGTTGCCCCGGCTTAAAATCCAACCCGCATGCCCGTGGGTTATCCCGGCCACAGCAAGTCGAAGTGGCTTTGATTCTTTTGACTGAGCACGTGTATTGTTGATGATTCCCGTAGTTAACAGGCAACCAATAATGAGGCAGAGGTTAGTAAAACGATTCATTGACTTGATGAGTTAAGAAATTTGATCCGACCGGAGTGCACGTATACTGTTCCTAATTACGAAATTATTCTAAGAACCATTACGGCTGATTGCATTTTATGATTGACTTTCCAGCCGGGACGACAGATCGCTGTAATCAGTTCAAAAGTATCGAGTGATTACGCCTTACACGGATAACAGATAATAATGAACGAATAGCGGTTAACGCCGGCTCGTCGGCACTTTATTCTTAACGATAGGATATCTTATTTACAAAAAACACCCTTCGTTTACCCGTAGCCGGATTGTTAATTTCCTGGACGCCATAGGCAAAGAAAAAGTCACGATACCAATAATCGAGCCTGTTAAAGTTAGTCTGATCTTTCCTGACAATGTCACCTTCTGCAACGGCCTTAATGGGTTCAATTGTTTTTCCCTCCAATACTTCGTTGTTTTTGATAATTTTGGTTCGTAGCTCATTCTCGAAGAGGTACAATAGGGCTATTCTGTCTTTCTGTACCTCAAGTTTTACAAATTGTTCAAGGGTGAATGTCCGAACATCATTAATCTCGAAACTGTTATCCCACAAGAGCTTCCCATTCAGATCAAAACCCATCACTACGGCATGGGTATAACGATAGCCGTCGAAAATACGTCCATCGCGGATTAATGCCCCCTGGTTTACAAATGATGGATTAAAAAAGCCGCTATAATAAGCCCTGTCTGCGGTGATATATCGGGGATAAAAAGCTTCGCCCAGTAAGACATACTGGTTGTTGTAGGGAACAATTTCATGTACCAGGAACCGGTAATTAAATCGCGTTTTTTTTCCCTTTACTTTTCTTCTTTCAATTCTGTCCTTCACACGCTTTTCGCGTTTGGCAGTCATGTAGTTAAAGAAATTTTCCAGGTCACCATAGTTATAGTACTTGAGTTGTTGCATCCCGGAAGGATCTATACTTGCCAAAAATATTCCCCTTGAATACTCTGTATTTCGTCCTCCAAAGACACCGGCGACCAGTTGCATGTTATTGGCGGTTTTTATAGACCTGGCGAATATAAGGTGCCTGCTGGCATCAGGATCCAGGGTGAAGTTGGCTAACAGGTTTCCTTCCGCGTCATAGTTTTTGATCCAGACGGTCTGTTGACCTTTATAGTTTCGCGCACTTATAAGGACATCGAATGTCCCATCCGGATGCGTTTGTACCTGAGTGAGTTCTCCATCCTCGTTTAGCAGTCCGGGCAATACTTTTGTTTTACTGGTCAGAAAGGAATAATAAATAACAACTGGCACCTGATTGTAATAGCCTCCAATAATTGCGGCCTGTTCGGTAGTATGAAATTCCAATGGAGTGAAGGGGATGAAATTTCGAATTTCATATTTCAGAAAATTTCCGTTTCCCTGCTCTATGGCATAAAGTTCCAGGTTGTTTTTTGTATAATCCTGATACCGCAGCAAAAAAAACACCTTGCCACGCTCAGCTACTTTGCCCATTAATACAAACTTTCTATCTACAGGCAGATAACCGCGCCAGTTTTCCTTGAACGCGGTATCAAGTTTGATCATTTCAATGTGATCAGTTGATGACCCTGATAATCTTCTGTATAAAAAAATGCCATCTTCCTTTGCGGGCAATATTTCGTATGACCTTTCATCCCTGGCAGTGGGAACCTCATAGCGATTTATTTGCCACACCTGCTGTGCAAGGGCATCTGGAATGATCGCCAAGGCAAGGAAAAGTAGTCCCCTGTTACTTAGCCACAACTTTGTTAATGTAGAAAACATCACGCACTTTATCCTCCTTTGTTGAATTGCGCACGGAATGATAACCCCATACAAAGAAAGTATTGTCAAACCAATGCCGTACTCCACCCTCAAATTCCCTTTCTGACTTTATCTCATCCTGTGGCTCCGAGGTCTTGACTTTATCTACAAGTTCCGTAGCAACTTCATCTGATAAAACAATTGTCTTCGATTTCAGTTCAGATTCTTTTTTGTAAAGAAAGTACACCTTGTCTTCCCGTATACAGAAGTCGGATACCTGTTCGATGCCAGGCATTTTCATCTCATCAAGTTTCATGCTGTAGTCCCAAATCACTTTGCCTTTTGGGTCAAATGAAACCAGAACGGCCTCACTGGTCTTGATTTCATCGATATTACGGGCATTGTTACCATACGTATAGGGTCTGTACATCCTGTTCATACCAGGGTAATAGATTCCGGATGAATAGGGATTCAGGCCGTACGGGCTGTAATATGGATTGTAATAGTAAGGATTGGAATAATAAGGGCTCATGGTGGATATCGGATTGTAGACCTCGGCAAGCATTAAGAAACCATCCTTGTGTTCTGAGATTCGGAACGGCATTACATAGGATGTGAAGTTGGGAATTTTTCCTGCCGCCGCGTCATCGACCGAATTCTTCTTCACACGTTCCGCTTTCCCGGGGCTGAGGTAATCCAGATAATGCCTCAGTTGTCCAAAGTCAACATACTGGATCTGTTGGTCCTTGAAGGGATCAACAGTCATAAAATAAAATCCAATAGATTGTTTTGAGTTTCGTTCTCCCCAGGTACCCAGAACTGCAAGGTCTTCTCTCTCCAATGTGCTGGTGATACCGGCTTGTAGAGACTTTTGCTCATCGATGGGTACAACGTCTTCCAAAAGTTGTTTGCCGGTTTCGTCATAGGTCCGAAATACAAGCTTTCGGTCTTCCTTTGAGCCCCGGTCGATCAGCACCGTGTTAAACGTTTGGTTTTGATTAATCCTCAGATCCACCAATTCGGTATCTTTTTGAAAAAAGCCTGGAATTACCCGAATATTTTTTGCGGGCAGCTCAAATAGAATTACGGCGGGTTCATTGTTCACATAACCACCGAAAATGAAATTCTGACCAGCTTTGTTAAAATGAGTAAGCTTAAAATCAAGGTCAGGCTTAAACTGATGGCGACCCGCCTCAGAACCTTTTAGGTCTATATCGATTAATTCAAAATCATTTTTTGTAGTTTCTCCTGTCCGGAAAAGAAAGTAAAGATGGCCTGGTGCATATTCGTATCCCACCAAATTATGGCGGTCCTTAATCTCAAGCTCCAGGCTCTTCGTTTCCTTTAGCGCCGTATCCAATAGCACGAGTTCCCACGTTCTATTGCCGTTCTTGAATTTTGAAAGGTCACGGAAGATCGCTACCCCCTCCTCTTTCAGCGAAATCAATGTGTAGTACTCGTCTGAGTTCTTCTGGGCTTTTTCGTAGCGTCTCGGCTGCGACAGTTGGCCAAGACTTGAGAATGTTATTCCCAACAAAATAGTCAAAAGGACCCACGTGGTTGAAAAAGTTCTTTCCACCGCAGGGGTATTCTTCGTATCATTTGACTCATTCATGGTCTTTTCTTTCTATAACTGCCGTGAGGCTCAAAAAACGTCTTCCTCTTATTTTATCCAGCCTGGCTGATGACCTTACATGCTATTCCTTTCCTTCACTCAAAGAAAGTACCAAATCGAATTCTTCACCCGTAACAGGCTGTACCGAAAGCCGCGATGATTTAACCAATGTCATAGAACCAAAACGCTTATCAGCCTTAATTTGTGCTAAGGTTACTGGTTTTTTTAGTTTTTTTACCGGTGCAATTTCAACCGCAACCCAGTCATTGTCCTTTGGGTCGGGATAATTGTCCCTGGTAATCTTTGCAATTCCAAATATTGCCTTATCGTCACCGCTGTGATAAATGAAGGCAAGATCCCCCTTCTTCATTGCCTTAAGATGGTTACGCGCCTGATAGTTCCTAACACCGTCCCACCCCGTTTTGTTGTCACGGGTGAGATCATCCCAGGAATAGGTGCCTGGTTCAGTTTTCAATAGCCAGTGGTTCATAAACTTTGTCTGTTACGGCTTTACAAAATAGCAAATAGTCTTTGTATTTTTCTGTTTGGCTATACAGAAATGAGAGCACTGGTTATTTGTGATGAGTCTATCGGAGACGTGCTGTTTGCGACACCTGTGATCCGGGCGTTAAAAGTGCAATTAGATGATATCGAATTACACGGGCTCTTTTCAGATCAATCTGGTTTTGTGATGGACGAAAACCCGTATATAGACAAAGCCTTTCTGAGACAACCATCAATCAGGAAAACCCTGGCTTTATTTAAAGAGGGGAAATATGATCTGATTATCAATCTCAGCACAGATGTACCATCAAAAATTTTTTCCTTTTTTCTTGGCTTAAAAACGTATTCCCTCAGATCATTAGCCTGGCAACACGGGCTCATGGTTTGGTTGAAAATTGATCGCCTTCTTAATGTCCATGTTGTGGAGAGGCAATTGGACATTCTCAAGCCACTGGGTATAAAGGCCGATGAACTGGGATTGGATTATTTTATACCTGAGATGGATAAGGTTTCTACAGACTGGCTACCCGAGGCATTTCAAGAGGGCTTTGTAGTGTTTCCAATAGGTGCGCCTCATGCAACACGCCAATTGCCTGTCAACCGAATGATTGAATTGTGTGATAAGATTAACAGACCGATAGTTTTACTGGGGGCAAAGGAAGACTTTGAAACAGGTGAAAGAATTAGCAATTTTTTCAAAAGGAATTCCACCGTAGAATGGGAAGAAGGGTTACGTGAGCTAAATAAGCGAACGGTAATCTATAATGCCTGTGGAAAATTCAACTTCAATCAGATGGCCAGCGTGGTAAAGCAATCAAGAGCCGTATTTTCATTTGACAGTGATTTCATACCGCTGGCATCTGCCTTTCGGAAAGAGATCTTTACTCTCTGGGGAAATACAATATTACTTTTTGGAAAATATCCCTATCGCACCCGATTTACTGTTCTGGAGAATAACCAGGTGTCTTGCCGTCCGTGTTCAACGCGTGGTTTTGATAATTGTCCGAAAGGACATTTTAAGTGTATGAACAATATCAATTTTGATTTTTACTTGCCCTGGATCGGCTAACCACATACCCTCAATTGCCGGAATCACTCCGAACGTTGAAGATTGTTAGAAGATGCTACAAAGAGTAACTGGAAAGCAATACGGCCAAAATAGACATCAGTAAGCCCTGACGAGTTTGCCTTCCATGTAATTCACGTAAGAGCGATTGACAACTTTCATACCACCCGGTGTGGGGTAATTCCCTGTGAAATACCAGTCGCCACTGTGATTTGGTATGGCCTTGTGCAGGTTATCGACGGTCTGGAAAAGTACTTCTAGCTCAGCGTTCATATCGGCAGGGCGAACAATTTCCGATATCTTGGTGGAAAGCTCGTCATCCGTGAATTGGTCGTAAAGCATTTTGACATAATTCTGCTGGACTTCATGCCCTCGTGCACGAGTACATTTTTCGTAGGCTTCACCCAAAAGGTAGTCCTTATTGTGATCTTTAAGTAGTGAGATCATGGCACGAAAAGCAACAAAATCACCCATACGGCTCATGTCGATACCATAACAATCGGGGAACCGAATTTGGGGAGCCGATGAAACTACTACAATCTTTTTCGGCTGTAGCCGGTCCAGCATTTTAAGAATGCTTTTTTCCAGTGTAGTTCCCCGAACGATCGAATCATCTATGACTACCAGCGTGTCAATACCTTTACGAATTACTTCATATGTAGTGTCATAGACGTGGGCTACCATTTCGTCCCGATGCTGGTCATCCGTAATAAAGGTCCGTAGTTTAACATCCTTTAACACGAGTTTTTCGATTCGAGGGCGGAATGAGAGGATGTCTTCCAGAGAATCAACGGTTGGCTTCTGATCTATAATGATATCCTTTTGTTTATTTATCAGATAGTCTTCAATTCCGGCCATCAGCCCATAAAAGGCTGTCTCTGCCGTATTCGGAATGTATGAGAATACCGTGTTCTTGATATCAAAATTTACGGCACGAAGCACTTGAGGTACGAGAAGCCGACCAAGTTGCTTTCGTTCTTTATAAATATCGGGATCATTTCCCCGTGAAAAATAGATCCGTTCAAAACTGCAGGATGTCTTATGGCCCGATTTAAGTATGGAGTGTTGTGCGAAGTCACCGTTCTTTTCAATGACCAGCGCATGGCCTGGCTTAACCTCTTCAATCTGGTTGTATTCTATGTTGAATGCAGTCTTGATGGCCGGCTTTTCTGAGGCAACGACAACCACTTCATCGTTGGCATAAAAATATGCTGGTCGTATTCCATTGGGATCCCTCACGACGAATGCTGAACCAGACCCCGTCATTCCTGCCATGGTGTAGCCACCATCGAAATCTTTACATGCCCTGCGCAGCATACGAGGAATGTCAATTTCGTTTTCAATAATATCCGATATCTCGCGGTTAGAGTATTTATCTTTGTATTTTTTGAATATTCCCTGCACTTCCTCATCCAGAAAGTGACCAATTTTCTCCATCACCGTGACGGTATCAACTTTTTCCTTGGGGTGCTGTCCCAGGTCCACAAGCAGGTCAAACAACTCGTCAACATTGGTCATGTTGAAATTTCCGGCCATAACCAGGTTCCTTGATCGCCAGTTATTTTGCCGGAGGAACGGATGAACATTTTCGATACTGTTCATGCCGTGGGTACCATAGCGAAGGTGACCAAGCCAGAGCTCGCCTGAAAAGGCTACATTTTCCTTCAGCCAGCGCTCGTTTTTGAATTTCTCTTTGCCTTCTTTCTGAGCCTTCTTGTACTTTTTACCGATTTTGGCAAACAGGTGCGCCACGGGCTGAGCCTTGATTGAGCGGTAGCGGCTGATGTACCGGTGGCCCGAGTCGACATCCATTTTGATATTTGCAACCCCTGCACCATCCTGACCGCGGTTGTGCTGTTTTTCCATAAGGATGTACATCTTATTTACGGCGTACATCGGCCCATATTTTTCAATATAATACGAAAGGGGCTTTCGCAATCGGATGAGTGCTATTCCGCATTCATGAAGAATCTGGTCGCTCATGGCTTCTTTCTTTAATCGTATCCGATCATTGTTTGCTAGGCTGGTAACAATCAGGCCAAAACTTGGTTCCAATAATCACCAGAATACCTTGTAGCCGCTAACGGAATTAAAGTACAAAGTTAATTTTATTAATCCATCCCATCAACAAACCCGGGTTGAAGAAGAGCAGTAGTAAGCATAAAACTATTGTCAGTCCAATAAAATTCTCGACTGTAAGATTATTTGCCTTTTCGCTTGATTCTCCACTTTTTATGAAAGCATAATAGGGGATCCTCAGATAATAAAAGAGCGAAACCACCGTGTTGATGAGGCCAAAAATCAACAGCCACAGCAAAATTTCCTTTCCTGTAACCTGATAAGCCTCCCAGAGGGAAGTGAAAACGAAAAGTTTAGCGGTAAAGCCTGCGGTAGGAGGAAGGCCAGTCAATGCGACAAATCCCACCAGAACAAGAATGGATGCCCATGGAAATTTTCTGCCAGCGCCGGAAAACGATGCCAATGTCGTCAGGCCAAACGACTCAAAATATTGCAGGTAACTAAAAACCAGGAAATTCATGAGCAGATAAATGCTGGCATAAAAAAGCATAAAGTGAACGCCTTGTTGCTGGAATGATGCGATACCGACCAATAAAAACCCTGATTGTGCAATGGAAGAGTAAGCCATCAGACGTTTTGGATTCTTTTGCCAGAGCGCGGCGAAATTACCAATGGTAAGTGAAAGTATTGAAATCAGGCAAAGCAGGAATTGCCAATCTACGGTAGACTGTCCAAATGAATTAATAGCAAGTATAAATTTGGTTAGGATTCCGACACCCGCGAGTTTAGGGACAACCGATAAGAATGCAATGACAGGCATGGGTGCCGCTTCGTAGACATCCGGAGACCAGGGGTGCATCGGAGCTGCGGCAATTTTGTACAAGAACCCGGCGATTGCCATGAGGGCTGCAATAAAAAAGGCTATGGAGTTCTTGCCCAGCAGCTGCTGAACAAATTCTACAGAGGAAAAATCAAGTGTTCCCGTAAACCCATAGAGCAGGGTGAAGCCATAGAGCATAATCGCTGATGCCACAGATCCGAAAACAAAATACTTCAGACTTCCTTCAGCACCTCTCTTTGAGAAGGAAAAGCCAGCGAGCATGTAGGAACTGATTGAGATCAATTCCAGCGAAACAAACACCATGATCAGATTAGTGCTCATTACCAGAATGTGCGCGCCAAGAACAATGGCCATCATCAGCGCATAATACTCAGAAAGGTGCAATTGGTTGTTTGTCTTTCTCCAGGTCATGATGGCAGAAAGTATTGCCGCTATATCAAACAGTAACTTCAGGTAAGCGGAGAAATCATCACTTCTCACCAGGCCTCCAAAAAGCCTGTTTGGCGTGGCATATGCCTCCCAGTTCAGTGCAATAGACAAAAAAGAAGAAGCAAAAATTAAGATACTTACTAAAGTCAACAGGGAATCTTTTTCCCTTTTAATCAACCCAAGAAAAACTACCAGAAGTATACCAGAAGTGAGAACAAGTTCGGGGATAAAAAATGAAAGGCTCATCCCGATCAACTCCAGTTTCTCCTTCAGGTCTGTCACAGCATTCAGGGATTAAGCATTAGACTCTTGCCTGCACTCAGGACAAACTCGGCAAAATGTTTTGCAAAAGGATCAATGATTGTAATCATTGGTTGCGGATAGATGCCAAAGAACAGTGCCACGAAAGCCAGGGGCAGAAGCATACTGTATTCGCGCTGGTTCACATCGGGCATATGAGCTCCGGATAAATTACCCTTCAGATTATAGGGGCCAAAAAACATACGTTGTAAAGTCCATAAATAATAGGTTGCTCCAATGAGTAACCCTAGCGTTGCAACGATGGCCAGACTTTCGTGTAAAGGTCCGTTGATACTGTTTGATTTGAATGCGCCGAGAAACACCATGATTTCAGCAATGAATCCGGAGAAGCCGGGAAGCCCCATGGAAGCAAAGAAAGCCACCAAAACGAATACGGTAAAGCCAGGCATTTTGGTAGACAAACCGGAGTAGTTCCCTATCATCCGGTTGCCGGTGCGATCATAAATAACTCCGGCAAGCAGAAAGAGCATAGCGGAAATTATTCCATGGCTGAACATTTGATAAACAGAACCTGCAACTCCCTCCGAAGTAAGAGAGGCAACGCCTAATAGCACGAATCCCATGTGAGAAACGGATGAATACGCAATTAATCTCTTCAGGTCTTTACTGGCCATGGCATTTAGCCCGCCATATAAAATAGAGATCACTCCCATGAGTCCGACAAACCAGCCGAAATAAACCGCTGAATCGGGAAATATGGGGAATGCAATTCTCAAAAGCCCGTACCCCCCTATTTTCAGCAAGAGTGCGGCCAGGATTACAGAAATCGGAGTTGGCGCTTCAACGTGGGCATCGGGTAACCAGGTATGAAAGGGTACCATCGGCAACTTTATCGCGAATCCTACAAACAGAAGCAAAAAGCCCCACTGCCGTGCCGTGTACCAACCGATTTGCCAAACGTTGTTGGGATCAAGAATGGAATTAGAAATAAAATTGGTGGCATTGCTCATGTGCAACACGTTGAAGGAATGAACGAGTTTCCCCGTTACCGAAGGATCATGTACAGAGGTGTACAAGCCAATCATCACAATCAAAATAAAAATGGATCCGAGTAGTGTGTAGAGAAAAAATTTGATGGAGGCATACTCTCTTTTTGGACCACCCCATAGCGCAATCAAAAAGAACATGGGAAGCAGCATGAACTCGAAAAAGAGATAAAACAATAAAAAGTCGAGGGCAGTAAAACTTCCAATTATGGCCGCGTTAAGAATCAGTAGCAGTGCAAAATATCCCTTTACATTCTTAGCGATTTTCCAGGAAGAAATTGTCGCTATTAGCATCACAAAAACGGAGAGAATGACCAGGGGCAGACTTAGTCCATCCAGGCCGAGGAAGTACTCGGCCTTCAGCACTCCCCACGATCCGAGATCCAGTGTAATCCATGGTTGTTGTTCAACAAACTGAAGGGCCAGAGCCGGGTCATAAGCTCGTAGAATGATAAGCAGAATAATGACCTGTAGAAAATTTACAGCCAACGTCAGATACCGGAAAGCAGTCGCCGCAGTAGAAGGAAGAAAAAGCACAACGAATGCAACAAGCAGGGGAGTGAATAGTAAGAGTGAAAGTGCGATATCCTGCATTAACGTTTTGTGTTAGGCTTGTTGCTCACAGTTTTATAGCAAGGTCCAAATTATAAAAATTATAATTGTAAAAACCGCCCAGAAAATATAAAGCTGAATTTTTCCGGATTGGAATGACCTGGCGAAGGAACCAATACCTTTGGTGAGCCCTGCCGCACCATCAACTGCACCATCAACCAAAACCCGATCGAACCAACCGGTGACATGCGCCGCGATCAGTTGCAGATAGGCAGAAGTGTGAAGGACACCGTCTATCCATTTCTTATCCACCTTGTTGGTAAATAATGCCAGTTGAAATGCCGGGGATTCAATCAACCACCGATACACGCGATCAAGATAGAACCCATTTAGAAGAACAGCAGATTTGAATGATCTTTCTCTTATGCGATAGGCAACGATTAACGCTACCACAATCCAGGCCGCAGACACCAGAGCGATAAAGGTGAAATGAAAGTGCTTAACGCTTGTCAGGCCGTTGTAGATCCATCCTGAAAAATCAAAAGGATTCCAGGAAACAAACAACCAGCATGAAGTTGCAGCAAGAATCGCCATCGGTACTCGCATAGCGACTGGTGGCTCTTCAATTGACAGTGAAGCAGTGACCTTTTCTTCGCCTTTAAACACCGACCAAATGAGGCGGAACGTATATAAGACTGTGATAAATGAAACCAGAAAGGCAGAAGCAAATATCAACCATCGCCAGGATAGATCAGAACCTTTCCAGGCCATCAGGGAGTTAAGGATGGCATCTTTTGAGAGGAAGCCGGTAAACAAAGGAACCCCAGCCAATGCGGCTCCACTTAGCAAAAATATAATAAAGGTGAATGGAAGCTTCTTTTGCAAACCACCCAGATTTCGGATATCCTGAACATCCAGGGCAGTGTTTGATTGGTGTTGAGCCTGATGAAGTGAATGGATAACAGAGCCGGCGCCAAGGAACAAACATGCTTTAAAAAATGCATGCGTGAACAAATGTAGCATGGCAGCCTGCGGCGCACCAGCGCCAATGGCAACCACCATCAGGCCCAGTTGTGAAATAGTGGAATAAGCCAGTATCTTCTTTAAATCAAACTGAACTAAGGCAGATAAGGCACCGGCTAAGGCCGTTAGCGTTCCGATTATAATGACAACATCTAACGCAGGGGGTGTGAACAGGGAATAAACACGCGCCAGAAGAAAGATGCCGGCTGCGACCATGGTGGCCGCATGGATCAGCGCGGAAACGGGTGTTGGTCCTTCCATTGCATCAGGGAGCCAACTGAATAATGGAAATTGCGCGGATTTGCCCATAACCCCACAAAAGACGCATAGGGAGGCTGCCGTCATCCATGAAGAATACCCCGACAATGAATCGATATCCGTGAGGTTGAAAGACCCGGTATTGGCCCACAAAATCATCAGCCCTATGAGGAAGCCTATATCGCCAGCACGATTAATCAGGAAGGCCCGCTTCGCAGCTTCGGCGGCTTCAGGTTTTTCTCTCCAATGGCCTATAAGCATGTAGGATGAGAAGCCGACAAGTTCCCAAAAAATAAATATCAATAACAGGTTGTCAACGACAACAATGCCCAGCATGGAAAACGTAAAAAAACCGAGCATCGCAAAATACTGCCGGAAATCCGGATCGCCGGCCATGTAGGCGGTGGAATAGGAATGGACAATAAAAGAAATGAAGGTGACAAGTAGCAGCATCAGCGCTGCAATATTATTAAGCAGAACACCGGCCGTAAACGTATAGCCGGCGCAGGTGAACCAATGCCATTGAATATTAACAGGTTCATGGTTCCATACTGCGTAGAAAACAAACCCGGCAGCCACTGTACTTAACAGCAAGAGAAAGGGTGCAGAAAAGGATACGATCCACGAGTATTTCTCTGAAATAGCAAATGAAAGAAAAAAGGAAATCAACGGTAAAGCCACTGCGGCGACGAGGCAGGTCGTAAAATATGTCGCTTCATATGACTGAATATCTTCCAAGGCTAACCGTTAAGTTCACTCACTTCATCAGGTACCGAGGTCTGATAGTACCGATAGACTTGTATAATTATTGCCAACCCAACGGCAGCTTCGCAGACTGCTACAATAATAACAAACAGTGCGAACATTTGTCCTGCTACACTACCCGGATGAAGTTGATTGAAAGCCACCAGATTTAGGTTTGATGCATTCAGCATCAGTTCGATTCCCAGCAGCACCATGATCATGTTTTTCTTAACGATAACAACTATCAGACCTGATGAAAAAAGCAGCGCGCCAAGATACAAGAAATGTTCTGTCGGAAACATGCTATGTATTTTTAGATTTGACAGAAGAAGCAACAACAGAAGCTCCTACAAGTGCTATCAGCAGGAGTACCCCTGCAATTTCGAAGGGCAGCACAAAATCGCTCATCAGCCCAATGCCAATAAGTTGCAGGTTATTAAAATTTTCCTGGCTTGCAACGGAAGGTGTATTGATGAAGGATTCCTTTGACAAGGCATAAATAAGCAGTGCAAAGAATGTGACGCCTGTTAACGTGGCGGAAAATTTGTTGTTATGTTCAACCACAAGGGGCTTGCCCGAAATTTTGGTCGTCAGCATAATTCCAAACAGTATAACAACCAATATACCCCCTGCATAGACAAGGATTTGTGTCACGGCAATAAATTCGGCAAAAGCCAGCACGAAAATACCGGCCAAAGCAAGCAGGCAGATAATTAGCAATAATGCACCATAAAATACATTTCTGATAAAGATGAGAGAGATCGCGGAGATTGCTGCAACAGCTTCAAAAAGATAGAAAACATAAGATGCTATCATGATGCGCCTGAGCTTGGAGGTTTAATTTTCGGACGAAAAACTGGTTTGGCTGGTTTCGGAGCAGCGGCCTCCGTGCTTTCAGGTTTTTCTGCGAGAGGATCAACCAACGTGGATGCAGCGGCAACTTTGGACTTTTGAAATTCTTCCAGCGTTTTTTTCTTTTCCTCAATTTCAGCGGCGCTCATTTCGCCAAACTCAAAATTATGCTCGCGAATGTCTGTAACACTGAAGTCATATACCTTCGTCATGGTCAAACATTCCGTTGGACATACGGTAGTGCATAAGCCGCAGAAGCAGCATTTCCCCATATCGATGTCGAATTTCGCGGCATAAATTCTTTTTGGAGTTCCGTCCGAAGTTTTTCCGAATTCTTCAGTTGCGCGTATAGGCTCGATGTCAATACAATCTACAGGGCAGACTTTTGCGCATTTATCACATACAATGCAGTCATCAATCTCATTGTGGAGTCGATACCTTCCAGCATCGGGTATAGGCTGCATTTCATGCGGATATTGAATAGTGGCAATTCCTTCCCTCTGACTAAAGTATTCTCCGTCGGTTATGGATATTGTTGGTTGGGTCTTCCGGGCGCCGATTAAATGCACAAGAGTGATCTTCATTCCATTGTAGGTGGAACGAATTGTACTATAGATGTTATTCCAATACGTTGCCTTATTGCGGGACATAGCTCAGTGAACAAAAATAGGAGGGAAATGCCAGTTTGAAACTATTTAACGCAATATTCCTGCGGGGGCTTCATTAGAGTTTGAGGCAGCCGCCAACCCCTGGTGATTCCTGGGATAGCGCCGGGTGTTTAATTGGCTTTCGGAAGGGTAAAATAAAATGTACTGCCCTTGCCTTCCTGGCTTTCTACCCAGATTTTGCCGCCATTTTTTTCGATAAATTCTTTACAGAGAATAAGTCCCAATCCCGTCCCCTTTTCATTGGCAGTTCCCCTTGTTGTATAGGGAGCTGTTTTATCAAAGAGCATTTTGAGGACTTCATTATTCATTCCAACACCATTGTCGGTTACTGACACAAGCCATTCAGAGCCTTTTTCACGGGCCCGGATATTGACCTCACCGCCATCATTGGTGAACTTAATGGCATTAGTCATCAGATTTCGGATAACCAGGTTAATCGTGTTGGAGTCAGCAAAGCCTATGGCATTTTTTGGGATTTCATTGATGAGTTTAATGTCCTTTCCCTGAACAGAGCTCAGGAGCTGCATATTTTCTTCAACGATGTGATGTATGTCAATTTTACTTGCCTGGAGATTGAGTTTATCCATTTGAAGCAATGTCCAATCGAGCAGATTATTAAGCAGCGTTCGGGTATGATTAAATCTGGCCTTCAGTTCTTTGATGTGCTTGGGTAGTTCGTCTGAACTCACAGCACCCTTATCCAGAAGATCAAGGAGTCCGGCGAGGGCATTTATGGGGGATCTGAGATCATGCGATATAATAGAGAAGAACTTGTCTTTTACCTGGTTGAGTCGTTCCAGTTCTTCGCTGCGTTTTTCCATCTCTTCCTGGTGTCTGAGGAGCAGCGTATTAATCTGTCGGCGTCTTCGACCGCTACGGTAAACCGTGATCAGCAATATTCCACTCAAGGCCATTACGACCACAAGAATATTGCGAACAAATTCCTGCTTCTTTATTTCGCCACGCTGTATGGCCTGCAGTTCGCTCAGGAATGCAATTCTGGAATCTCTTGATTCCGTTTCAAATCTCAGCTGGTCGCGCAGCAATTTGCCTTGCATCTCCTGGCTGAACAGGGTGTCTTCAAGTTGTTTATACTCTTTATAGTACGTCAGGGATTTCTGGTAGTCGCCTTTCATTTCCCATAATGCCGACAACTGGTAATAACACTTAATCTCCAGTACGCGGGCATTGAGTTCCTTTGCAACTGACAGGCTGGATTCGATTTTACTCAGTGCTTCCGTGTAATTGCCTTCCTGGATATAAACTATGCCCCGGCCCAGTTCAATTTCAGCAGCACCAAACCGATCCTTGGTAAGATCATGAAGGAGGTATGCTGAGTCATAATGCGCACGTGCTTTGATGAAGTCACCCTTGCGCAGAAAGATTGTGGCAAGCTTTGAATGAATCCTGGGTTCTAACACGTTAATATGAAGCTCTCGTGTTAATTTGAGGGCCAGCCCAAGCGTTACAAGGGCAGAATCATATTCATTTTTTCGTAGTTGAACATCGCCAATCTCATCATATGAATAAGCGATCCCTTCAGCGTCTTTGTGCTTCTCACTCATTCTCATGGCAAGGTGAAGATGGTCGAGTGCTCTGTCATATTGACCTAACTCTTTAAAAACGCGGCCAACGTTATGCAAGGAAACCAACACTCTGAAAGTATCACGAATTGCGGTCGCTACCCGGTGCGACTGGGTAAAATAATAGAACGCATCATCATATTCGCCCAGGTCATAATGGTCATTTCCGATATTATTATAATCCCTTGAAATCTTTGAACTATCCTTGAGGACGATGTCATTTTCAAGTGAGAGGTTATCATAGCGAAGCGCGTTGCTGTAATCTCCGCTGCTGTTCAACAAAAAGGCTTTGTTCTGATAAGCGAGAACCTTGTAGAATGGATCATCCAGTTTTTCCGCAAGTTCTAATGCTTCGTCGGCATAGTCCCGGCTTTGTGTGAAGTCGTTATATTGAGTCAAAGACGATAGTCCGATCAATACCCGTACGCGCAGGGAATCAGGTGTACCGCTGCGAAGTAGATTCTGCAGACTATCGAGTTTATTCTGCGCATGGGAATAACGAGCCGAAAAAGTGAAAATGATTAGAAGGAGCCAAAAATGTTTTTTCACGCGATCAACCAAATATTAATTTCCAAAATCCAATTATAACAACACATACCAAAGACATAGGTGTTAAATACTTCCATGATAAATTCATTAGTTGGTCAACTCTGAGACGAGGGAAAGTCCAACGAACCCACATTTGCATTGCGACAAAAAACAACGCTTTGCCCAACAGCCAGAAAATCCCCCAAAGGGTTGAAGCCAACGTGCCTGGTCTTCCGCTCGTCCATTCAGCAAGCCGCAATGAACCGATGTTTGGAAGTGGAGTATTCCAGCTTCCAAAGAATAAAACCGCTCCCAATATACTTACTAAAAGCATCATTCCATATTCAGCAAGCATTATTACGGCCCATCGAAAGCCTGAATACTCTGTCTGAAAACCTGCTACCAGTTCCGACTCTGCCTCGGGCAGATCAAAAGGTGCACGGTTGCACTCTGCGAGTGACGCAATGAAAAATATTATCCAGGCAAGAAACAGAACCGGCATTCTAAAAACATTCCAAAGCAGGAAGCCGCCAGCTGAACTTGTTTCGATACCGAGAGCGGGGATACCAAACAAAAATTGAGGTGTGTCCCGAAGAATACTCTGTTGATACGAAATCTCCTGGAGATCAAGTGACAAACATACCATGGCCACACACAATACAGACAGACCAAGTGGGACCTCATAGGAAATAATTTGAGCTGCTGAGCGCATAGTGCCCAGCATACTGTATTTATTGTTGGAGCTCCATCCGGCAATAACAATTCCAATGACATCTAATGAAACGATTGCCAACAGAAAAAATAATGCAGAGGAAATATCCGCCCCAGCCCAGGACGGACCCAAAGGCAATACAGAAAAGCCCGCAAATACGGTAACAAAAATTAGTATGGGTGCAGCTCTGAACAATGGGGCAATTGCCTTTTGAGGGACGATGTCCTCCTTCTGAATAAGCTTTACGAGATCGGCAATAGATTGGGCGAATCCGTAATACCCCACTTCCATTGGACCAAGCCTGTCTTGAATGAACGCTGAAATTTTCCGCTCGGCATAAATTGCCACGATGGTGTAGAGTAAAAGAAAGGGCAATATGAAGAAAAGCGTTGTCAACAAGCGAATTATGATTTCGGCGACCCTAAAATGCAAAAATTAATTCTATTGAATTGTAATTTTTTGCCGTGAAACATACATCGATTTCCGGTCAGTTCCATAACGGATGTTTCTCCAGGTGAACGGTTTCGTGGAAAAACATGCGGGCAGATGCTTCGAACGATTCTGTGTAATCGGAGACCAGGAAGTGTTGCTGCATGTTGAGATTGTTATTCAATAGTCCCTCTTTTTCAAGATACTTTTTCAACGCTATCGCGACGATCTCCGAGGAATCAAGGATGGTCATCTTACCCTGGTAAAACGAATCAATCTCTTTTTTGATAAGCGGGTAGTGGGTGCATGCCAGGATCAGCGCCTCAATATCTTTCAAGGACGCATCAGATAAATACTGGGCAATAATTTCGTGGCTAATTTGATTATTAAAAAAACCTTCCTCAATCATAGGTGCAAGCAGTGGAGTGGCCAGGGAATGTAGCGTTATGTTTTTCCTGCCCTCATTAATTTTACGGGAATACACATCAGATTGTACAGTCCGTTTCGTGCCAATCAGTCCTACTTGTTTGCCGGGAAAGTGATCCAGTACATATTCAACCATCGGGTCTATCACATTAATGATATGCGTGTCTTTTCTAACATATTCTTTTAAGAGTTCATAAGCGGCCGAGGAAGCTGAATTACAGGCTATTATAATGACCTTGCATCCCTTCTTTAAAAGTATATCGGCGATTCGAATAGAATATGCCTGTATGGCTGCTTCGGATTTATCGCCATAAGGAAGATGTGCGGTATCTCCAAAATAGATCATGCTCTCCCTGGGGAGGAGTTCACGTATGGCATGGGCGACAGTCAGTCCACCAATACCACTGTCAAAAACGCCAATGGGTTTTGCTGATAAGTGCGTCATACAACGCGCCAATATACGCTATCCCGGCGTGTTGTTTCTGTGAATGGTGTGAAGTCTTTTTTAAACCGCGTTTGCTGAAAGTTTTGTTACAGTTATTTCCCGCCTTTCGCGGTGGCCGCAATAGCTGCATTCATAATGTGTTAATAGCATCCCGTCTTCGTTGGCGGTAGGAGCCTGTTCAATTTCCTCCTGATCAATCTTAAGCGTGAAGTACCCACATTCAGAGCATTCTTCCGCATGCTGGTATGCGGGGTATTTTTCAATTTTCGTGAAGCCTGTTTTATCATCTATCCACACGTCGTAATCGATCGTATGGATTTCCCCATTTGTTATCATTTCACTTTCCAGGTGGTGATCTTCTTCTGACTTCGTCAATTTGCGCATGGTATTTCCGTCCGGAGAAACGCGGGGCGTGTTACGCAATTTGTTTAGTCTTCTCTCGAGGAAACTCGGATAGTAAATCCGGACTAAACTTGAGAAGATAAAGTAGGCAATGATACCAAAGCAGGCGGTTATAAAAATCCGTACGTAAAACCATCGCGCGCCGTCGTTTAGAATTTTGCTCGTCAAGATAGTGTTTGCATAGATAGCCGCAGCCGCAATAAACGCGATGACAGCATACCAGAAATACTTTATCTCGTTTTGATTCACGTAGTCATACTTTTCCTTCAGGTCTTTTAGCTGAAGGACTTTGTATTCGTGATAAAGTAATATAGAGATTCCGATTATTACACAGACTGCCGATCCAATTGCCATGGATTGATCCCAAAGGCCTAAAAAAGTAGACAGGTTTTCCATAGGTTCTGATGGTTTGGTATAATGAAATTTAAGAAATTTTCGCACCAATGCATCATTACATATGCAATCTTTTCACTCTACAGACCTCAATTTTTAAACGGTTCCCCCGCAAAACCATCGCGGCTGCCACCGGTCGTGTGAGCCCGGCTGTGCCAGTCCGTTATCCTGAATGGGCTTTGTCCTGGATGTCGTCCTGGATGCTGACTAACCCCTTTTATCCCCGTGGAGGAGACCCGAATTTTCAAGTCCGCTGTATCTCTTACGGTACGGGTTGTGCTTGACGTAGTCCATACAATCAGCGTTAGCCCACACTCGATGAAGTTATATTGAAGCCAATAATTTGTATACTTGTACCCTTACAAAACGACACAATAATTACCATGGCTAACAATCTATTAAAAGGAAAGCGTGGCATCATATTCGGTGCACTGGATGAGAATTCCATTGCCTGGAAGACCGCCTTAAAAGTGAAAGAAGAAGGTGGCTCTTTTACACTTACCAATGCTCCAATTGCTATGCGGCTTGGTAAAATCAACGAGCTCGCCAAAGCCTGCGATGCAGAAGTTATACCAGCAGATGCGACCTCCGAAGAGGATCTCAGGAATCTTTTTGCGAAATCTATTGATGTACTTGGCGGCAAAATGGATTTTGTGCTTCATTCAATCGGTATGAGTCCCAATATCCGTAAGGGAAAGGCGTACGGCGATATGAATTATGAATGGTATCAGAAAACGCTTGATATTTCCGCATTGTCATTTCACAAAGTGATGCAGACGGCGGAAAAACTGGATGGCATGAATGAATGGGGTTCCATCGTTGCACTAAGCTACATCGCAGCACAGCGATCGTATCCGGACTATACAGATATGGCACAAGCTAAGGCTATGTTGGAATCCATTGCGCGTAGCTACGGCGCGCGTTATGCGAAGCTCAAAAAAGTCCGTGTTAATACGATATCCCAGTCTCCTACGCGAACTACTGCAGGCGCAGGCATTTCAGGGTTTGATGTATTTTATGACTATGCACAGATGATGTCACCCCTCGGTAATGCCACCGCTGAAGATTGCGCCAATTACATCACCATTATGTTCTCTGATTTTACAAGGATGGTAACGATGCAAAATCTGATGCATGATGGTGGGTTCTCCAGTACTGGTATTACGCAGGATCTGATCGAAAGACTTACAAAATAAGACGTGTTGATCACGGGTTGATACAGTGGGATTACAACAGCATGATTAATCAAAGGAAGCTGACAAAGGACTAATGGTTTCTTTTCCACCCTGTAAAATCAATCTCGGGCTTCAGATAATAAATAAGAGGCCAGACGGCTATCACGACTTATTGACCTGTTTTTATCCCGTTCCCTGGACGGATATACTAGAGATTATACCTGCCGATCAATTCGCCTTTACCAGCTCGGGCAATTCCATTCCTGGGGCAACGGAAGACAATCTTTGTATCAAAGCGTATCAGCTTTTAAAGCAGGAGTTCGATCTGGCACCTGTACATATTCACCTACATAAAATTATCCCGACCGGTGCCGGATTGGGTGGGGGTTCTGCAGATGCGGCCCATATGCTCAGGTTGCTGAATACTATTTTCCAGCTTCAGCTCCCGCAACAAACACTTATGGATTATGCAGCGAAGCTGGGAAGTGATTGCGCCTTTTTTATCCAGGACAATCCAATGTTTGGACAAGGTAGAGGAGAGATACTTGCTAAAATATCTGTAAACCTGCGAGGCAACTATCTCGTTCTGGTGAAACCGGAAATTCATGTGTCGACTGCGGAGGCATTTGCAGGAATTCGGCCACGGCGACCGCAACATACCCTCGAGGAAGTGTTCCTACAGCCAATGGCAGATTGGAAGACCATGCTGAAAAATGATTTTGAAGAGTCTGTTTTTTGGAAGTATCCCGTTATACAAGCGCTCAAGGATAAGATGTATGGGATAGGTGCACAGTATGCAAGTATGAGCGGATCAGGTTCTGCGGTCTTTGGGATTTTTGATGCCGAGGTTGCCTGGGAAAAACACTTCACTCAAGCAACGGTTTGGGCTGGATTCATGCGCTAGTAGATTCTTGCTGTTATTTGACAGCCGTTTGTCTTTACGTGTTGATCGTCAATTGCCGGTCATAACGTTTTCGGAGAAAAGGATAAAGTATAACTGCGCTGAGAATGATGAGTGTTCCGACATAGAAATTAAGCCCCATCTTTTCCTGGGTTCCAAAAATAATCACCGCCATGATGATGCCGTATATCGGCTCAAGATTGAGTGTAAGCTGTATCATGAATACACTTATTTTTTTCATCAGTTCAACTGCCGTGGAAAATGCATATACGGAGCAAACTCCGGCCAGCAGCGCGATGTATACCCAGTCCATTGAGCTGGGAACAAGCTGAAGAAGTCCGTCTTCGGCCCAGGTAACCATATAAACAGGCAGGAACAGCGCTAGCGCGATGAAGACGCCAATCATTTCATAAAAGGTAATCGTATACGAAGGGACGCGCCTTACCATTTTGGCCGTTAATACAGAGAAAAGGGCAGACGTAAATCCAGCTACAATTCCTATGAATAAGCCCAGCTTGTATTGGAAGTCGAAGGAGAAAATAATGTAGAGTCCAAAAATCACGACGAGGCCAAGAAGCAGTTCAAATTTCTTTACCCGGCTCCGGTTAAGCCAGGGTTCCAGAAAGGCTGTCCAGAGCGAATTGGTTGCAAAGCCTACGAGACTAACAGAAACATTTGATACGCGGGCTGATCCGAAAAAGGCTACCCAATGCAAGGCGACTATAAAACCAATAAGAACAAGTTTTAACAACTCTGCGCGGGTTACAGAAAATGTTCCTTTTACTGCCAGGATAAGGATCCCCATGCCCAATGCAGCGAGAATCGAGCGATAAAAGACCATTTCCAATGCTGGAATGGTTACCAGTTTTCCAAGAATAGCGGAGAAACCCCAGAGAAAAACGATAAAGTGAAGCTTCAGATAGTCTATTCGGGCCGCCATCAGCGAGGAACATATTTGTACATGAAAAGCGAAATGACGCCAAAAATTATGTTCGGAATCCAAACGGATATAGCCGGAGGCATGGCCCCTGTCTCCGCAAATGTCCGGAATAATGTAAAGAAAAGAATAAAGACAAACGACAAGAGAAACCCTATAGCAATCTGGGGTCCTGTCCCTCCGCGGCTCTTTCGGGAAGCTACAATGGCGCCCATGAAGACAAGTATAAAGATGGTGAAGGGAGATGTGTAGCGTGTATATTTCTCAACCTCGTATACTTCAATACCCGTAGAACCCCGTTGACGAAGTGTATGGATATAATCATCCAACTCATTGAGCGTCATCCCATCATACTTGCGATAATCACTTTCGAATTCTTTGGGTCTAATGACCAATGCCGTATCCAGCGACGCTCCCCTGGAGACGGAATCTTTCGCCGTTGTGCCCGTTTGTTGAACGTTAATGGCAATGTCTGTTTCACCAGGTATTTTAAAGGATGCATCAATTTTTTTTACAGACCAGTCACGTAGGGTCCATTTAAGTTTGCTGGAGTCCCACTCGATCCGGTTTGCTGTGAGTTTTTCGATGAGCTTGTTGTTCTCAAATTTTTCAAGCGTAAAGTGATAACCTGTTTGATTGCTGTTGTTGTAGCTTTGCATGTACAAGTAAGTATCCGGGGCTACCTGTATATGAACATTGCGTTGATCAAAGTAGTACTTGGTTTTTAGATGCTGAAGCTCGAACTCCAGCCTTGACTTGTTTGAGTTAGGAATCACCCAGCCATTTAACAGAAAGTTTATGATGCCCACTATGCTGGCGCCAATAAAGTAGGGCACAAGAATCCTTCTGAAACTAATACCACTGCTGAGCATGGCAATTATTTCTGTATGGCCAGCCATGCGGGAACTGACATACACGGTAGCGATAAAAATGGTTATGGGTGCCAGCAGGCTTCCGATCCAGGGAATAAAATCAAGATAGTATATAAAAATCTCGGTGGCCTGCAGCCCTGCCTTGGCGAACTTATCCATCTTTTCGGTAAGGTCAATTACCGTAATGACCGCCAGCAGGATGAGCACCACGAAGAAAAATGTGCTGAGGAACCGCTTGAGAATATATTTATCTAAGAGCTTCAAACCAGTTTGGGGTAATCATTACTTTTTGAATCCTGATTGATTAGGGTTGATTTACAATCGTCTGGTTATCTTCGCCACCATCTTATCTTTCCAGCGGGTAAAGGTACCCTCAATAATTTGTTTTCTTGCCTCTTTTACCAGCCACAGATAGAACGTCAGGTTGTGTATGGAAGCAATTTGTGCGCCTAAAATTTCTTTACTGATAATCAGGTGCCGTAAATATGCTTTTGAGTGGGTTGTACTGACATAACCCCCAAGGGAAACATCGATAGGCGCGAGATCATCCTTCCATTTTTCATTTCGAATATTAATAATGCCTTCGGAGGTGAAGAGCATTCCATTTCGGGCATTTCGGGTTGGCATAACACAATCAAACATATCGATGCCGAGGGCAATACACTCCAGGATATTTTCGGGAGTCCCAACACCCATGAGGTATCTCGGTTTCTCTTTTGGGAGGACACCACACACCAGACTCGTCATGGCGTACATATCTTCATGTGGTTCACCTACGGATAGTCCGCCGATAGCGTTGCCTGGTTGATTCTGTGCGGCAACAAACTCCGCGGACTGAAGTCTCAGATCGTTATAAACACTCCCCTGAACGATGGGGAAAAGGGATTGCTCAAACCCGTATTTGGGTTCAGTGGAAGAAACCCGATCAATGCAGCGTTTAAGCCACCGGTGTGTGAGATGCATGGACGCTTTGGCGTAGTCGTATTCGCATGGATACGGCGTGCACTCGTCGAACGCCATCATGATGTCCGCACCAATTGAACGCTGAATGTCCATCACGCCCTCGGGTGTAAAGGTGTGTTTTGACCCGTCTATGTGAGATTTGAAAACTACACCCTCTTCGGTGATCTTACGGTTTGCGCCCAACGAATAGACCTGATAGCCACCACTGTCTGTCAGAATTGATTTTTTCCAGCCGATAAACTGATGGAGGCCGCCCGCTCTTTCCATCAATTCAATTCCAGGGCGCAGGTAGAGGTGGTAGGTGTTACCGAGAATTATTTCCGCGAGGATATCATTTTCCAGTTCTCTTTGATGAACCGCTTTCACCGATCCTGCCGTACCCACCGGCATAAAAATAGGGGTAGGTATTTCACCATGTGCGGTTTGGAGTAAGCCTGCACGAGCAGATGACCTGGTATCTGTTGACGTAAGTTGAAAGTTCATGTAGCGCGCAAAAATACCCTTCTGTTATCAGAATTCCTTGAGCGTTACCGGTCAGACTTTAATGAAACAATTCTTAATGGATACCGGAACCCAGGTAGGAATCAACATTTTGCTGGGTTATGATTTCCAACGGAAAAAGGTCCATGGGAGGTGTTGATTTCTTAAACATCAGGTGATTAACCAGGTGGCTAATGCCCAGCAGTGCCTGTCTTTTTGGATTTTGATTAATCAGAAAATCGACCGTACCGGAGCGTAAATACTTTAAATTCTCGCTCAGAATATCATATCCGATCATCCGGATATCCTTTTTGCCATGGTCTTCCAGCGCAGCTGCGGCCAGTGCAGTTCCTTTGGAGGTGCTCACATAAATTCCTTTAAGCATATCATTTTCCAGAAGCTGAATCATTTGTGTTTTGAAAGCTTCCTGATGGGGGTTTAAGTTAAAGTCCACAATTTCAAATTTCGCCTTGCTCTTCTCTTGGAAGTAGTCACGAAAGCCCTTTTCCTTTTCGAGCAAGTGTACGGAATCATGTACGTCCTCGTCAATATGAAGGACGGCAAATGTTGCGGGATCATGCTGGCCAAGCATCATTAATTGAGCACCAATTCTTCCGCTCTGATTGAGGTTCTGTCCGATAAAACCAATGGGTTTGGCTTCATGAATGTTTGTGTTGAACAGAACATAGGGAATTTCCGCCTCCTGAAACAATTCAAAAGCTGGTATCGATTCATGATAGAATATTGGAGCAATCAGGATTCCATCCGGGTGTTCTTCAACAACCGCTCTTGCTATTCTATGAAATGAATCCTTATTGTATAAGTCAAATGGAAACGTATCGACAATAACACCATATTGAGCCCATTCAGTTTGCGCCTGGATGATGCCGAGATTGGATTGAGCCCAATAGGGATCGAGCGTTGGGTCTGGGATAAGTGCTGCGATCCTGTAATTTTTATTGGATCCAAGGGTTCTGGCAATCAGATTTGGCTTATAGTCAATCTGATTCATCACTGTGGTTACTTTTTGAAGAGCATCCTCAGAAACCCTTCCGCGGTTGTGAAGGACCCTGTCTACTGTCCCAACAGAAACGCCGGCCAGTTTAGCGATATCTTTAATACGTATGCTCTTGCCAATTTCCATAGTCGCCTATCTATATTTTGAACTTTTTGCCTGAATTTTTGGCAACTGTTTGTTTTTAAAGAAATGTTTTCGCACACAAAGTAAATGTGTGCGTGCACATATAAAAACCTTTACTTGTTTATTTTTTATCGATCTTTCCGGACCCACCAGTTATTGGGTGGAAAATAGGCTCAAACCCCCATCGCTCAATTCTGGCTAACTTCTTAGTCAGAGGGGTTAGGAATCCTAAAATTAACAGTTCTTATAAATTTCCGCAAACGTTCATGTGGAAGAGATAATCAACCAGCCAACTTCATCGTAGGCGTCGCTGGTAAGATGGATATTTGTTGGTTAGTCACAATCAACGCAGAAGCTTTGATTCAATTTGAGTGATACACCACTTTTATCGTACCCTTTGCCGTTTATATTTGTGGTTTCTTTAACTACCCGGTTCCTTGTATATTTTGTTTATTGTCTTTCTCATAGCAGTTGGAATACAATTCATTTATTTCACCGCGTTCATAGCAGCATTTTCGAAAAAACTTAAAAAGAGAGACCCTCGTCATGCAGGTGTTTCTGTAGTCATTTGTGCGCACGATGAAGAGAAGAACCTGAGTTCCCTCATTCCGGCCTTATTGAGACAGGATCATCCGGCATTTGAGGTTATTATCGTGGATGACCGATCCAATGATTCGACCTTCGATTTGCTTCTGGCCGAAACAGCAAAGGATCACCGTTTGCGAATGGTCCATGTAAACCGTACGCCGCCTCATGCAAATAACAAGAAGTATGCGCTTACCCTGGGCATTAAGGCAAGCCGGTATGAATGGATCTTATTGACGGATGCGGATTGCCGGCCGAATGGTCCCGGGTGGATCAGCAACATGAGTTCACATTTTGATGATGACACCGATTTTGTTTTGGGCTATTCGCCCTATATCCGGAGAGCGGGTTTTTTGAACGCATTTATTCGATTTGAAGCCCTATTAACGGGTATTCAATATATTTCTTTTGCGTTACTAGGTAATCCATACATGGGCGTCGGCCGCAATATGGCCTACCGGAGATCAAAATTTTTGGAGACAAAGGGATTCAACAACATTTTGCATGTGCAGGGTGGTGATGACGACTTATATGTTAACCAATATGCGACGAAGGAGAAAACCTCCGTCTGCATCGGAGAAGGGTCGCTCACCTATTCGATTCCGGAAATCTCCTGGCATAATTTCTTCCGTCAAAAAGTTAGACACCTTTCTGTTGGACGACGTTATCGGATCAGCCACCGGTTCCTTCTGGGGCTTTTCACGGCCAGTTGGTTAGTAACCTGGTTTGCCGGGGCAATCTTCCTTTTTTTACTTGTTCACCCCCTCATTGTTGCTGGCTTGCTTGGGCTGCGCATTGTTGTTGTAACCACTACGGTTCAAATCGCATCGAAAAAACTCGGTGAGGAGTTTGAGCGTTGGATTACGCCACTTTTAGATTTTATTTATGCCTTTTATTATCTTGTCATCGGTCTGCGCACGTTAGTAACAAAAAAAGTACGATGGAAGAATTAGAAAGCCGGTTCTCATCAAAGGCACTGGAGGATTTTAAGCTGATTGACATGGCTGTTGGCGGAGATGACAAAGCATATGCCAAGCTACTACAGCGCTACAAGCGACCCGTTTACCACATGATCCTCAAAATGGTACGCAACGTCGACGATGCTGAAGATCTTACGATCGAGTCTTTTGCGAAATCTTTCAGGAGCCTGCATCGCTTTAAAAAGGATTTTACGTTCAGCACATGGCTTTTTCGTATCGCCACAAATAATACCATTGATTTCATCCGCAAAAAGAAGATCAACACGTTGAGCATTGAAAATACCTTTACAGATGATGACGGTCAATCTGTATCCATTGATGTGGAAGACGAGAATCTGAATCCTCAAGAGGAGACGATCCGGATGCAAAAAGCCGAACTGATTCAGGTTTTTGTCGACAAGCTTCCACCTAAGTATCAGAAGCTCGTACGGCTTCGTTACTTCCATGAGTTGTCATATGAAGAAATTGCTGTTGAACTTGATGCTCCTTTGGGTACCGTAAAAGCACAGTTGCATCGTGCCCGCGAGCTTATGTTTGAAATGGTAAAAAATAAGCGTGACCATATTTAAGATAATTTTTAAGGGCACTTATTTTTGAATCATACCTTTTTGATGGAAGAATAATTCAGTTTTTCTTTTCTGCGATTTTTTTCCTAAGCCTTGATCATAGCTTTTTCATTTAAAACGAAACACCTCCCAATTGCAAAACGCTGAAAGTATATTCCATTATTTTCCAGATCTCACGGAACAACAAAAAACACAATTTGGCAAGCTGCCGGCGTTGTATGGAGAATGGAATGAAAAGATAAATGTGATCTCACGCAAAGACATTGAAAATCTCTATGTCAATCATGTCCTTCATTCTCTGGGCATTGCCAAGGTCACAAGTTTTAAGTCCGGCGCAAAGATTCTGGATGTTGGCACAGGCGGAGGTTTTCCCGGAATTCCGTTGGCTATTCTCTTTCCCGAAACACAATTTCACCTTGTCGATTCCATAGGTAAAAAGATAACGGTCGTTCAAAATGTGGCAGACGCATTAGGGTTGAAAAATGTGAAAGCAGAACAAGTTCGTGCCGAACAGATCAAAGGCGAGTATGATTTTATTGTGAGCCGAGCCGTCACCAGACTAAAGGAATTTTATGGTTGGGTACACCGGAAAATTAAGAAGGAGTCTATGCATTCGCTTTATAATGGAATCCTCTACCTCAAAGGGGGGGACCTGGATGAAGAGATGGCTGAGCTGAAAAAACCACATCAGATAATTGCGTTGTCAGACTATTTTGCGGAGGAATTTTTTGAGACTAAAAAAGTTGTTTACGTACCTCTCTAGTCAACTTTTAGGGTTTGCACAATGCCCGTCAGGCTCCGCCCTTTTGATCTTTTGTTTATTTTTAATAACTATGTTGGCGAATTTCGACTGAATTGAAAAATCTTACCGCCATATTCCTTGTCCTGCTCCTGCTCTTTAATGCGCTGGGATTCTTCGGACTATTTGTGGGGTTAACGTATAAATCAAGGCAGGATCTGGTTCAGCGATTGGATAACGAGGACTACCTGGAAGAAGAGACGGTTACTTTAAAAGTGCCGTTGGCGCTGCCTTATCATATAGATTCCGACGAGTATGAACGCGTTGATGGTGAAATAGAACACAATGGCGAATTCTACCAACTCGTTAAACAAAAGTTAGAAAAAGATACCCTTTATATTGTTTGTATTAAGGACCACGATAGCAAGCGGATAAAACAGGCGCTTACGGACTATGTAAAGACTTTTACAGACAAGCCCATTGATGCAAAACACAATGGAAAGATTTTCACGGGATTTATCAAAGATTTTTTACCATCATCCATGGAAATAAGTACAGCCTCATCGGGCTGGAATTCCACCGTTGCCTCAACAGCTTTGTACGATTCATTCAGCAGCAGATCAATTGCTGTTGTTAGTCCTCCTCCACAATTCTGTAACGTTTAACGTATGACTATTTCGTAGGCTAATCCATGAAGGATCGGGTCTTCGAATATTTTCATCGTGAGTTAAACATCGTGAGTTAGGCATAACTCATATTTCTGATTAATACAGATCATTTCAATTGTCATTACTACTCTTTCCTATATGGATAAATTTCTACTTACAACACGGTGTGCATGTATTTCATGTGCATTTTTTGCGCGACGATTCTGTCATATCGTTAAAGCCGGCATGAAGTCGGTATTAGGTTTGGTTTTTTTTCTTTCCTGCATAGGATCGATTCAGGCGCAAACTCCCTCCGATGCTATCATGATGAAACGTGGCGAACTCTGTTTCGCGCTCGCTTATGAATATAGTTCCTTTGATGAGTATTGGGAGGGTACCGATCTGCGGAAAAATGAAACCATAGCCACGGTTTCAAGGCAAGCTCTCATGCCAATGGTAGCCGTTGGGATCATAGACAAGCTTAACTTCTATCTAGGTGTTCCCTATATTAAAACAGAATCCAGCGAACCTAATGGTGGGCACCTCCGCGGTGTCGATGGTTTTCAGGATCTGTCTCTGGCGTTGAAATACGAGATTCTCAACAAGGAAATAGGGAATGGGAGCCTGGCGTTGTTTGCAGCCGGTGGGTACTCTACACCGATTACGAATTATCTCTCAGACTACAGGCCCTATAGCATTGGCAATGGCACAAATGAATGGAGTGTCAGAGGCATTGTTCAGTATAAAATGGAGATGGGTTTGTATGCACGAATAGCAGGAGGCCATTTGTTCAGAGGTCAAACCGAAGCTGAAAGGGACTATTACTACAATAATGGCAGCTACTATACTGCCTGGATGGACGTTCCAAGTGCATGGGAATACAGCGCTGCTGTGGGCATTTGGATGCTAGACAATTCATTAAAGCTGGAAGCAAACTATTATGCGTTAACATCTACCAGCGGTGATGATATCCGAAAATACAATGCAGCACAGCCAACAAACAAAGTCCAGTTTGATCAGGTTGGTGCGTCCGTTCAATATTATATAAAGTCAGTAGAAGGACTTGGTGTGTTAGTATACTACAATCAAATATTTGACGGTAGGAATATGTCGAAATCTACAGCCTTCGGAGGAGGGTTGACATATCAGTTTACCGTTTTGAACTAACAGAAATACGATCATGAGAAAAAACATAATTACGCTATTTATTTGCTCCTGCCTCGGCATGCTATTGATTGCGTCGTGCGAAAATGAGTTACCCACACGTGCAAACTATTCAGCCTATGATTTTACAGAGCTGGATGAAGATGCCGGTTCGTGGACACCGGTGCTGCTAAACGGGCCTGGTCAGATAGCAATTGATGCGCCTGAAGATGTGACTTCACCGGAATATCAGGCAGAATTATCCTCATTGAAATCGACCATAGGTAATCTCAGTGGAGATCAGCAGGAAGCTGTAGACTATTGGACCAACAATCCGATTTTGAGGTGGAATGAAATTGCGCTGGAACTGGCTGCAAAATACAATCTTATTCCGGGGCCTAACGCAGACGGAACCTATACACTCCCAAATGCTGCATCACCAGAAGGACCGCCTCCATTTCCATTTGCACACCCGGCATATACGTGCAGGGCGCTTGCATACTTGAGCGTCGCGCAATTTGATGGTTTGATTACTGCCTGGAATTACAAATATCGATATAACAGACCTTCACCCGCTAAGGTTGATAACACTATTGAGCCGGCATACGGAGAAACAGATCTGCCCTCATATCCTTCCGATGGAGCAGTAATCGCGGAGACTTCACGCGCAATTTTGACCGCCATGTTTCCGTTGGAAAAAGATTATTTACAGGCAAAAGCCGATGAGCATTTGGGAAGCCTGGAGTGGTCGGCGACAAACGTTGAGAGTGATATATTTGCCGGTAAATTTATCGGGGCTGAAGTAGCAAAAGTCTCACTGGCCAGAGCGGCTAATGATGGTATGAAAAAAGCACAATGCCCTAAGCCGGTGTCTGACTCTATCAAGGCTGCTGCTTTCCAGCGGTTCGGCTGGAGTTGGACCAATCAGGAAATACCGGTAAGACCAGTGGGCTTAGCCCCGTTGTACGGTAAGGTTAGGATGTGGAACGTTCCCAGTGTTGAGGCCGTACGACCAGGTCCCCCGCCAGCAATTGGATCTGCTGAGTTTCAGGTTGCAGTCAATGAACTTGTGGATATTCAGAATAACATGACCGAAGGAAAAAGAAAAATTGCTAACTGGTGGCAGGATGGATTAGGAACTTATACACCTCCTGGTCACTGGAACAGGTTTGCAACGGAATTTATGATCAAATACAAGGAAAATCCGATCCGGTCTGCGAGAATTTTTGCCTATATGAACATGGCGATTATGGATGCTGGTATAAGTTGCTGGGATGCGAAATATTACTACCATTATCCACGTCCAATTGAGACGATCAAAGGGTTTAAAACAATTCTGGGGACACCAAATTTTCCAAGTTACACTTCAGGCCACAGTACTTTTTCTGCGGCTGCATCTGATGTCTTATCCTATGTCTATCCGGCAGAAGCTGCCTTATGTGAGCAGTGGGCTCTTGAGGCTGCTGAGTCACGGATCTATGGTGGTATACATTACCGGTTTGATTCAGAAGTAGGCATTACGCAGGGAAAGGCAGTGGCGAAGTATACGGTTGATCGGGCAAAACTGGATGGTGCTGACTAATCATGAAGTTACTGACTACTTTATTTTTCATGATCACTAGCGTATTGTTGGGCTTTGCGCAAAGTCCAACTGACACCCTCAAAACAAAACGACTGGAGGAAGTCACCATTGTGGGTGAACGCCAGGATATTTCCAGACTGCGTTCCTTTGAAGGAACACGGATCTGGTCTGGTAAGAAGAATGAAGTCATCAGTGTCAAAAACCTAGATGCAAATATTGCTGAAAAAACAGCAAGGCAGATTTTTGCTAAGATCCCGGGAGTTTTTGTGTATGATATGGATGGTACCGGGAACCAGATTAATATTTCAACGCGCGGACTAGATCCGCACCGGGGCTGGGAATTTAATATTCGCCGGAATGATGCGATCACCAATTCAGATATGTATGGCTATCCGGCAAGCCATTACAGTATGCCCATGGAAGCGGTGGATCGTATTCAATTGGTTAGGGGAACCGGCTCATTACAATATGGCGCCCAATTTGGCGGTATGCTGAATTACATTTCGAAGACGGCGGATACCACAAGAGCGATTACATTTGAAACGGTGAATTCGATGGGATCTTATGGGTTGCTCAGTACCTACAATGCTATTGGTGGCCGTATTGGAAAATTCGATTACTACGCGTACTACAGTAGACGGAATTCCACAGGCTATCGCGAAAATGGGAAGACAGAGGCTAGCGCGGCGGCTTTTATGATCGTCTACAGACCGACCGAATCGATGGCTATTAAGGCAGAGCTGACTCATTCCAATTATCTCTATCAATTGCCTGGTCAGTTGACCGACAGCATGTTCTATGCGGACCCAAGGCAATCAACACGGTCTAGGAATTATTACAGTCCCGATATTTACATTCCTTCCCTTACCCTTGACTGGAAGATCAGTGATAGAACGAAATTCACATGGTTGACTTCAGCCGTATTGGGAACACGTAGCAGCGTTATGTTTGACCGCCCGGCGGATGTCGTGGACGCGATCAATCCCAACACGCTGACTTACGCTCCACGCCAGGTAGATATTGACAACTATAATAGCTACACGTCGGAGATGCGTTTGTTTCATGCATACCAATTATTAAGTATGAATAGCGCGCTAGTGACGGGAGTTCAGGTCATGAGGAATGATCTCCATAGAAGACAACAGGGTAAAGGTACTACAGGATCTGACTATGACCTGACCCTAACCGAGCCGGGATACGGTCGTGATTTGCATTTCAAGACTAGCAACATTGCAGTTTTCATCGAGAATACATTCAACCTGACAAAACAACTGTCTGTCACGCCCGGGCTACGTGCCGAAATAGGTGAATCGGACCTTGGGGGTTCTATTACAAATTATCCGGAAGATGAGCTTCCCAATACGATAGATCATCATTTTATTTTGGGAGGGCTCAACATTCAATACAAGCTTTCGGAATTTCAGAATCTCTATGCAGGATGGGCCCAGGCCTACCGCCCGGTTATCTTAAAGGATATTGTTCCATCTTCGGTTTACGAGCAGGTGGATAAGAATCTGGAAGATGCGAATGGCTACAACTTTGAAGCGGGATACAGGGGTACGTCCAGGTCTTTCCGTTGGGATATTGGGGTATTTCAGCTTCGTTATAATAACCGTCTGGGGATGCTATCGCAAACAGACGAAAATGGTAATTTCTATTTATTCAGAACCAACATTGGGAATGCGATCACAAATGGTATCGAGTTTTTTGCCGAGTATTACCTCCCGGTGGAATGGGCAACCTTTTCTCTTTTTACTTCTACATCGTGGATGGATGCGCGCTATCGTGATGCCTTTATCAGGGTCGGGGATACCAATGTAAGTGTTGAGGGAAATAAGGTTGAAAGCGTGCCCGATGTGATCACGCGCAATGGATTGAGCGTCAAATTTCAACGCGCAGGCCTTTCCATACTGTACAGCTACACGGCAGAGACATACGCGGATGCATTGAATACTGAAACTCCATCTGCAAATGGATCGGTGGGTTTGGTTCCTGCTTATGGTCTTCTGGATATCAATGCGTCGTGGAGAATTACAGATCACGTAATCCTCAGACTGAACCTTAACAATGCAACGAACAAACAGTATTTTACAAAAAGGCCGCAATTTTATCCGGGGCCGGGAGTTTGGTCTTCAGATGGGCGCTCATTTGTAGTAACATTAGGGTTTAATATTTAGAAACAATACAATCAATCTTCCAGATTGATTTGAAGAGTTGGGTTTGGAATTATCCGGGTGAGGCTTCTCATACGTGCCTCCCCGGAATAGTTCATTTAAGAGTTGGGTTTGCAATTATCCGGGTAAGGCTTCTCATACGTGCCTTCCCGGATTAATTTTTTAAAGACACTCTAAGTTAGTAATGAGTAGTGAGTAATCGTGAGTAATGAGTAGTGGGTAATAAGATTATTGATTATTGATTATTGATTATTGATTATTGATTATTGATTATTGATTATTGATTATTGATTATTGATTATTGATTATCATGTCTTTCATGGTGTCAGACGTTTGTTGTTTTAGGGTGGAAAGATCCGCGTTACCTAGACCTGTAGTGGAAATTTCAGGAGCTACAATGATCTTAATTTTACCCGGTGACAAATTGAGAGTGCCAGGGGGCATAAGCGGACCTGCACCAACGATTACAATTGGTAAAATGGGCTCCTGTGTATCGATCGCAATACGGAATGCACCATCCTTAAGAGGCTGCAGGATGTGTTTCGTACGATTTTGAGTTCCTTCAGCAAATATTAAAATACTTAAGCCTCCAAGCAGGATCTTTCTTAGCTTATCCATACTCTTCTTGCGGCTTTCGCCACTTGACCGATCAACAATTATGGCCGCAGATCGTGCGATCCATCCAAACACGGGAATTTTCAAAAGTTCCTTTTTTGCAAGGGGTCTGAACTCACCCGGAATAAGGATACAAAGCCCGGGAATGTCCAGAAAAGAAGTATGATTACTCACGTAGATATACGACTGGCCTTTCCTGAAATTTTCACGCCCCTGGAACTCGTATCGTATGAAGGTTAACATGCTGAAGATCCATGACCATATTTTTAGAAACAGGTAGCCAATCCAGGTAAAGTTTTTTCCAAGCACAAACGGTAATATGATTCCGGGCAGCAGCACGAGCATAAATACGGTAAAGACCAGCAAAACCCAGAAGGCATAAAGCTTGAGAAGGAGAGACCTAAACATTTAGAACTTGCTTGGTAAAAATTTGCGGGCAAGTTCTGAAAGTTTTAGAAACATACAATGCACACGGAAAATGAACTGCTTAAATCCGCGATTGGATATCCAGTTCCTTAGACCAGAAATATTTGTACAACAAGTCTTTCAGAGCTTCCCGGTTAAGCGGCTTTTTAAGTGTTCATTCATACCAGCCTGAAGAATTTCCTGGGTATGCGCAGGGGAAGAAAAGCTTGTAAGCGCAAATACGAGGACATCCCTGTTTTGAATCTCTTTTTCACCCCTGATCCAACGGCTGCGTCTAATCCATCCTGATCGGGCATGTTGATATCCATCAGAACAAAATCAAAGATTGAATTTTTGAGGTCTTGGATTGCTTCAATTCCGGTTCCGGCGATGGTTGATTCAATCGGAAGGGACTTCAGAGCTTTTTGATGTAATGTTTGAAGAATGGGATCGTCTTCAACAATCAAGGCTTTCAGATTCATCATAACAGTTGTGACATAAGGTTATGTCGGTACAAATTGAAACAACGATAGCTAAAAAAAGACCAAACCTGTTTGACCGAAGCCAAGCAGGTTTGGTAAAAGGTATTCTAGGTAAAAGGTATTCTAGGAGAAGTACTTGGTTATACCCGGGGTAGCTATAGGATAAAAGCCATTAGCATCCGGTAATGTTGGAGGGTTAGCATCCCAGGCAAACTTGGCCGGCATGATATTCACTCCTGAATCCAGCGCTTTGTCCCATTCAATAACCTCGCCGGAGTAGGTAGCCATTCTTCCCATCACGGCTGTCATCGTTGCCTTGGCACCATTTTCAGCGTCGGCAAATTTATATTGTCCTTTTGCGATAGCAGCAAAGAGTTCATCGTGTTCGGTTTGGTACGGATTGTTTTCCAGTTTCTTGTCGTACTGGTAAAGTGATTTTCCCTTACTTGAAATCTGGGCATCTCCGCACTTAACGACTCCTTTCGTGCCCACAATCATTTCGTCTACTTTCGCATACGTGCCCTTGATATGCCGGCATTGGCTATTCATAATGCTGCCGTCTGCGTAGTGATACTCTACATAATGGTGATCGTATATTTCGCCGTATTCTTTACCCGTCCGGACTTGTCTCCCGCCCATCCCCTGAGCTTTTACAGGATAAGCTCCTTTGAACCAGTTCATCACATCGATATTATGAATATGTTGTTCGTTGATGTGGTCTCCACACAACCAGTTGAAATAATACCAGTTGCGCATCTGATATTCCATTTCCGTTTGTCCGGCTTTGCGTGGATTAACCCACACGCCATCATTATTCCACCATACTTGTCCCGAAGTGATTTCGCCGATCATTCCATCCTGAACACGCTTGTAAAGCTCCAGGTAAGAATTTTGGTAATGACGCTGAAGTCCGACAACAACGTTTAGTTTTTTCTGTTTTGCTATTTCTGCAGTTTCCAAAACCTTCTTGATCCCGGCAGGATCTGTTGCCACGGGCTTTTCCATAAATACATGCTTGCCTTGTTTTATTGCCTCAGCAAAATGGATCGGCCTGAAACCCGGAGGTGTGGTGAGAAGTACAACATCCGCCAGCGCTATAGCTTTCGCATAACCATCAAATCCGACAAATTTTGTAGCCTCCGTTACCGCTACCTTCGCTTTGACGTTACCGTCTTCGTTGTTCTCGTTGGTCAACTCTTTGTAACAGCTATCTAACCGGTCGCGAAAGGCATCGGCCATTGCTACAAGTTTTACATTTTGTTTACTGAGCAACGCCTGCATGGCTGCACCTGTACCGCGGCCTCCGCAACCTATCACTGCAATTTTGATCGTGTCGTCTACGGAATTAAAATAGCCGGCATTTGAAATAAGCGGAGCGGCCATTAGTCCTCCTGCCAGCATCGAGGATTGTTTAACAAAATCCCGACGGGAGGATTTTCCAGTTTCGTTCGTTTTCATAGAGCGTTGTTTAATTATCTTAGTAAAAATGCTGTTTTTGTTTTTTCCTGAATCGTCCGGTAACCGGCCGTTCGGAAAGTTGAATTTACTTTAAATATTGAGCAAAGAACTTTTCTATCTCATCTTTCGGTGGTTGCACAGCCGGTCGGACCAACCTGAATCCTACCGTCATTCCGTCCGTAAGCCACCATCGGCTTTTCGGTATCTGGGGATCCCTCTTATTCCAATCCGAAACTGCGGAAATTCGGTTTGCACAACGCGATTCTTTTGCATCCGACAGGTAATTTCCGCCGCGAACAACCCGGGGATATCGGGGTCCCGGAGGTGCAAGTGGATTTTTTACATTATCCGCAAGTTTATCATACGCAGCCGGATCATATTGGTCCATCGTCCACTCGCTTAAATTACCAAGCATATCATACAATCCCCATCGATTTGCCTTAAGCTGACCAACTTTGTGGAATTTACCGCCGCTGTTGCCTTTAAAGTAGCCGTGTTCCATGAGGGTCGACGGGTCACTGCCATATCCAAAGGCAGTTGTACTTCCGGCACGACAGGCATATTCCCATTCGGCTTCGGTTGGCAATCTATAGAAAACTCCCGTCTGTGTGTAGAGCCATTTGCAGTACATAATGGTGGCGGCCTGACTCATACTGTTTGTAGGGTGTTTTCCATCGCGGCCCATCCCCCAGGTAAGGTCAATATATTGGGCTGTGGGACGTGAGACAGCATCTATGGCAATGGCTTTTGTTTGCGGCACTTCCATGTTCTTGAAAAAAGCATCCCATTCCGCAAAAGTGACTTCATGTACACCCATCCAAAAGGCGGACAACTGAATTTTATGCTGCGGACCTTCGTCTTCATCCCTACCTGTTTCAGAATAGGGACTGCCTATAGTGAATGACCCTGCCGGAATTGGTACCATCCGGAAGGTTATTCCCGCGGACGGAATCTCCTGTTCATAAGCTTTCAATTCCTGGGCATTTAGCACGGTACAAGCGACAGCAAAGGTGAGCGTCAGTAGAAATTTCAAATGTTAAAAAGTTAAAAACTTTTAAATGTAGGGAAATCCGCACAGGCCTGCAACGGGTCTTTTTGTGTTGTGATAGTCGGATAAAATCAAATTATTTTTTGCGGATCAACGCCATATAAAATCCATCGAAACCTTCGGAAGGCCAGCTATGTTTTTCATCTACGAGTTCAAACTTGTCGCTGTGTTTAGACAGGAATACCTGTACCTGTTTTTCATTTTCGTCAGGGAGGATACTGCACGTAGAATACACCATCAAACCTCCGGGCTTTAACACGTTACTGTAATCCTGAAGTATATGTCCCTGAAGTTCCTTCACATTCTCTATGAATTCGGGAGACAATTTCCATTTCGCATCGGGGTTTCGCCTAAGTACACCCAGGCCTGAGCAAGGCACATCCAGCAATAGCCGGTCGGCAGAATTTTCCAGTCTTTTTATTGTTTTGGAAGAGTCAATAATCCGTGTTTCCAGGTTGCTAACACCTGCTCTGCGTGCCCGCTTCTGAAGTTCTTCCAGCTTCCATTGTTCCACATCCATACCGATAATGCGACCTTTGTTCTTCATCAGTGCTGCAATGTGAAGTGTTTTTCCGCCGGCTCCCGCACAGGCATCGACAACCCGCATACCAGGTTCAAGGCGCATAAAAGGGGCGATTAACTGAGAGGCAGCGTCCTGAACCTCAAAAAGCCCTTCCTTAAAGGAGGGATGTCGAAAGACATTCTGGCGCTGTTTTAGGACTAATGCCTGCGGGAAATCTTTCAGCGCCTGAGTCTCAATGCCGGTTTCAGCCAGGTGTTGCTGAAGTTCGCCGGTGCCAATCTTCAGTGTATTGACGCGCAACACCACATCGGCCTCTTCATTGAGTGCCTTCAGTTCTTCATCCCATCGGCTACCCAGTTGTGCTTCTCCCAACGTGTCGAGCCAATCGGGAATGGATTCGCGGAATCTTCGGATCGCATTCATTTTTTCAAGACGCTCAAAGATTCGCTTTTCGGAAAGTCCACTGAATTCGGTCCAGTCGGGAAGCGGAATGGAATGCAGGACACACCATCCTCCAAGGAATTTCCAATAGTCGTTCTCCCCGGCTTCTGTAATGTTTTGTAACAAGCGCTGCCAGCGTACAATATCATAGGTAGTCTCTGCGATAAAACGTCTGTCGCGTGCGCCCCACTTCGGGTTTTGCTTCAGTACTTTTTCAATTACCTTATCGGCATACTTGTTACCTTCAAAGATCATTTCCAGCGCCTGGATAACAGCCCTGGTTATATTTATGTAGAGTTTCATTCCAAATTTGTGATACGCGGCGAAAGATACGACTTAGCGGGAGCTTAATCTTATTAAAGGGCGCATAATCGTTTCGGATGCTATATCCATTTGGTTCTTGCTTGCGATGCCTTCAATTACACATGCCGATAAAAAGAATTTATTCACGGAAAGTTTTATCTTGGCTTCGTTCAAATCGAATACTTACACCAGTCTCAAAAACGTACTATAATGAAAAGAAGAAACTTTCTGCGCAATTCACTAACTGCCGCTGCCTCTTCGGTTGCCGTCGGAAATCTTTTTGCGTCACCATCATTCACGAATGCCGGTAATGGCGTAGTTCCACCTGCTGAAAAGCCCTTCACGCTCAATTTTGCCCCTCATGACGGGATGTTTAGCAATCATGCAGGGAAAGATTTTGTGGAACAAATCAAATTCATGCACGATCAGGGCTTTCGTGGAATCGAGGATAACGGCATGCTGAAGCGATCAAAGGAGGAGCAAAACAAGATTGGTGAAACCCTAACAAAGCTGGGAATGACGATGGGTGTGTTTGTAGTGGATGGCGGGGACAACTGGAAGATTTCACTCACAACCGGAAAACAGGAGTTTAAGGATAATTTTGTAAAGACGTGTAAAGATTGCGTTGAATTGGCCAAGCGTGTTAATGCGAAGTGGATGACCGTAGTGCCCGGTTTCTTCGAAAGAAGTATGCCTATGGGGATTCAGACTGCGAATGTTGTGGACGCCCTTCGACGAGGTGCCGAGATTTTTGAACCACATGGCTTAATCATGGTCCTCGAGCCCTTAAGCGATACCCCCGAACTGTTCATGCGCTACTCGGATCAAACTTTCGAACTTTGTAAAGCCGTAAATAGTTCTGCCTGCAAGATTCTTTTTGACATTTATCACATGCAACGAAACGAGGGTAACATTATTAATAACATTGACCGTTGCTGGGATGAAATTGCCTATTTCCAGATTGGTGATAATCCGGGCCGAAAAGAACCAACATCCGGAGAAATTAACTACAAGAATATTTTTAAACACGTCTACAATAAGGGATACCGTGGCGTCTGGGGTATGGAACACGGCAATGCCAAGCCTGGCAAGGAGGGTGAACTTGCTTTGATTAAAGCATACAGGGAAACTGATTTTGCCTGAGGACCAGGCTTAAAAGATATTTAACGAGTAACAAATAACCAGGTAAGATGCAATTAAAACAGCTGGGGAATTCTACGGTCCACGTTACCCCTATTGCCTTCGGAGCATGGGCCATCGGTGGATGGATGTGGGGTGGTGCCGAGGAAAAAGACGCCATCCGGGCCATCCGCGCTTCCTTTGACGCGGGCATAACGACAATTGATACGGCTCCGGTATACGGCTTTGGCAAAAGTGAAGAGCTGGTAGGCCGTGCGATGGAAGGGATAAGCAGAGACAAGTATCAAATTCTGACTAAATACGGATTGAGTTGGGATACGACGGAGGGCGAATTTCATTTCGAATCAACCGATAACAGCGGCAAGCCTGTCAGGATATATAAGTTCGCCAGGCGATCAAGGGTATTGAAGGAATGTGAGGACAGCCTGCGAAGGTTGAAGGTAGACTATATCGATTTACTTCAGATACATTGGCCTGACTCAACAACCCCTATTGCAGAAACAATGGACGCGGTGGCCACATTGATTGAGCAGGGTAAGGTACGGGCAGCAGGCGTGTGTAATTATTCTGTTGCTCAGGTTGAAGAAGCGTTGAAGACACTTGGAATAGTTTCGAACCAGGTGCCTTATAGTCTGATCAACAGAGGTATCGAGAAAGATGTTGTTCCTCAGGCGCTGAATAAGGGAATGAGTATTATTCCCTATAGTCCACTTCAGCGCGGACTGCTCACAGGCAAAATAAAACCGGATCATAATTTTAACGTGGGGGATACCCGGAAGGGAAATAAATTCTATACAGCTAAGAACATTGAACAGGCTAACAAGTTACTCGAGGAGATCAGGCCAATAGCAGATGCACACGGAGCAACACTTTCACAGCTGATAATTAACTGGACCACCAGGCAGCCTGCGATGGATTGTGTTCTGGTGGGTGCCCGGGATGAGAAGCAAGTAATGGACAACATCAAAGCGCTTAGCTTCACCCTGGCCGATGGAGAACTGAAAAGAATTGAGGAAAGTGCCGCAAAATTCAAGTTGGTTGAATAACCGGGAACCTGAAGTGATCAGTGGTTTACTGCCAGAAAATCTTTAATGTGTTTAATGGTTTCGTCCACCGTTTTGCTCACCAATACGTTGTAACTGCCCAGGTTCTTGAAGAAACGAATAGTAATTTCGTCCTGATTTAATAAGATGACTTTTTTTCTGGATTTCAGAGCAAGGGCTACTTCGGAAGCTGTTCCGGCCGCCATTCCCAGGACAACGATCACGTGACTGGTCAACACACTGATGTAATTTCTGCCGCTGCCCATACTTGTAATAATTTTGATCTGGGCGTGCTCGGATGAATTCTTGTCATTGTCGCCGGGTAATACCCCAATCGTCATACCTCCGACTTCCGTCGCACCTTTAAGCGATGCATCCATAACCCCAAAGCTGCGACCACCGGTTAAGGTTATCCAACCATTCTGGGCAATTGCCTTGCCGAGGTCATAGGCCATATCGTTTTCATCGGGTGTGGCATTTTCGCCGGGGCCCATCACACCAATAATTATTCTTGACATAGTATTTTTTGGAAGTTGCGCAATTTAAGGTGGTGGTAAATAGTAACAAAGTATTTTGGCAGCCATTCAACTAAAACTCAGCATCGCAATCCGAGCAGCGATATACCTTTTTTTCGGGATAGAATATACCAAAAAACAAATAACGAAGGGAAGACATAAATTCCAGGGTGAGCTTTTTTGGAAAGTCACGTTCATTATTCCGGGAGCCGCATCGGGGACACCGTACAACGGTCTCATCATCGACCCGCAGATGGTTCTCGGACATGATCTGCAGAGCCCTTTCAACATCATAACCAAAAAGATGTAGCCTGACACTGAAATTCATCAGGTTACTGGCTCCGGGATATAAGTTAGCCATATTCTCCTCAGTCAGGAAACAGGGAATTCCGTAAGCATCCAGTTTGCTTTTGGCAATATTGGCGTCAATTGCGTTGTCGTATTTCTTAAAGACAATTATTTCATCATGATTTTGCATTGCCGAGTATGATTGGTTTTACAACGTATCCGCCACCCGGCTCACTTTTTAACAAAAGAGTTTGTGTATTATTTAGTGAGCTGTCAACCGTTATGAACGTCGCTTGTAACATTATAGCCACGAATTCCCTCGTTGAAGAAAAATACCAGAACTCAACTTTCCCCGGAAGGGCGTGGATATCGGGCATTTTCATTGTATTCCCGGTAAAGGATAAAAATGGAAGAACGTGTATTTGACTGCGGTTCATAAACTCACATCTTTGTACCCGGAAGATAATGAAAAGGACCTGATGAAACGATTGATTATTGATATGGATGACGTAATTGCCGACGCTACGGGGCAGTTTATCAATTTCTATGAGATGGAATTTGGGGTACGCGTGGTACGTGATAGCCTGAACCACCAGGATGAGGGTCATGGGTTTCCAGGTCATCATGAGATCGTGAAGCAATTTCCCTACCGGGAGAATTTTTTTCGTACGATGACGCCAAATGCGGGCAGCCTTGAGGTGCTGAATGAACTCAACAGAAAATATGATTTGTTTATTGTGTCTGCCGCCATGGAGTTCCCCCAATCCCTGTCGGAAAAACTTGCCTGGCTAAAAGATCACTTTCCTTTTCTCAGCTGGAAACAAATAGTTTTTTGCGGCAGTAAAGCCGTTGTACATGGCGATTATATGATTGATGATTTGGCTTACAATCTGGCCGGATTTAAAGGCGAGCCGTTCATTTTCACAGCTCCACACAACTTGCATATTCAACAGTACAACCGACTGAATAACTGGAAAGAAGTAGGTGAAAAGTTTTTGTAATAAATAACCGGGTGAATACTACCCGATTTTTACGGACGTCATTGAAACGGACCCCATCACTCGTTTAGCATTGAACAGGCTGACCGCGTCGTCATTGGCCTGAAGTGCCAGTGTATAGAGCAAAGGCAAATAATGTTCAGGTGTCGGGATAGCCAGTTTTGCAGCCGGACCTAGCTGCTCATACTGAATGAGTGGCTGGTGATTTCTCTCCAGGATTAATTTCTTAAATGTTTCATCCATTTCTACCGCCCAATCATAAGCGGATTCAGGTTGACTCCAATTGAGTACCCCAAGGTTGTGCACCATGTTTCCACTGCCTATTATGAGCACACCTTTTTTTCTGAGCACAGCAAGTTCTTTTGCCAGCTCGTAATGAAATAATGGGCCTTTTGTATAATCAATGCTTAATTGAAGAACAGGGATCGCTGCTTCAGGGAACATTTGCCTGACAACCGACCAGGTTCCGTGGTCAAGTCCCCAGTCATGATCCGGAATTACACTTGTTGTTTGAACGAGTTCCACAACAGCTTTTGCGAATAACGGATCGCCTGGAGCCGGGTACTGTACATCAAACAGCGCTTTTGGAAAACCCCCAAAGTCATGAATCGTTTGCGGCTGTTCCATGGCCGTAACCAATGTGCCACGGGTAAACCAGTGAGCCGAAATACAAAGTACTGCAGCCGGCCGGGGGACTTCATTTCCCATCGATCGCCAGCGTTGACTAAACTCATTATCCTCAATACCATTCATCGGACTACCATGCCCCGTAAACAGTACAGGCATTTTTTCATCCGTCTCTACGAGAGAATCACTAAATCGTTTAAGATCTTTTAATGAGTTCATGCGTACGAAGTTAACAATGATGCTGAAATCCTATCAACAACTTCACCCCTCCGGCAAAACCCCTCAGTCCAATTTGAAGGGGGAAGTTGTGATAAAGCAAATCAGGATTTTATAAATTCTGCCAGTACTTCAAGTTTTACATCGTCACTCACTACGATACCACCTGTCTCCGTCAGGGCATTCCACTTTAGTCCAAATTCCTGCCGATTGATCTTACCGTTGATTTCAAAGGCTGCAACGTCAAAACTTCCGCCAAATCCTTTTACCGTTCCATTATACACCACGGGAAAGGTTACTTCTTTCGTAGTACCGCGAACGGTAAGGTCGCCGGTTAAGCTATACTCATTACCGGATTTTTTGGTAAAGGCCTTCGACTTGAAGGTGAGCGTAGGGTGAGTGGCCGCATCAAAGAAATCCCCTGATTTCAAGTGACCATCCCGTTGTTCATTTTTTGTGTCAATGCTGTTAACGTCTGCTTCAAAGGCGATTTTAGCATCGGTTAAATCATCTTTGCTGGTTTCTACCGTTCCGCTGAAATTGTTAAAATTTCCGGTTACTGTAGAAATTACAAGGTGTTTCACTTTGAATTTCACTTCCGAGTGGGCGGTGTCCATTTTCCAAGTTGCCATAGATGTAAGTTTTATGTGTTTTAATGATAGTTGTATATACAACAAATGTAGACACTATTAGTTTCAAATAGAAGTATTTTTTTTACTAAAGGCTTTTTTGGCTGTTTTTCGCGGATATTTGCTTTCCTGAGCCATTTCTAGCCTGGCGGAGGTTCGAGTCTTAAACAACTTTTTGTTAAGTTTATTTATGCGACATGCACCCTTTATCCTGCTGTTACTTTCCAGCCCCGTATTTGGTCAGGGAATTACCTCAGTCCAGCAAAAGGCACTCAATAGTTATGTTGAATATGCCAATCAGTCGGCAGATGAAGTTTCTGCAGTGGTGCAAAGTATTATCACATACTATCCCACTATTCACCAAAAAAGATCGTGGGGTGCGCCGCGTTACACGTGTCCTGTTCAGCTGGAAGATTATTATCTCAATAATGCCCGAAAACTAAACAGTGGACTGAGCGCAACGGTTTCTACTGGTCTGAACGCAAAACTCACAGCACTCCGTGAGGCATCCGAACGCGTGGACGAAAAATGCAAAGCGTTGGACACTTACCATAAACTGGAAGATTATAAGCAGGACAACTTCGCGAAAGCTGAATCGATGATCGCCGAGCTTCAACTGCTGATTAGTGACTACCGGAAGAAACAAACAGCACTGCAGCTTGAATTGGAAAGTTCACACAAAAAACTTTCCGCATCGAGTCCTGAAAGCGCTTACCACAAGGCAGATGAAAAAATGAGGGAAGAAATAGCGCGGGAAAAAAGTTTCCTTAACACCTGGACGTTTAATATTAACGAGGGCGTGCATACCGGTTGGCCGGTGGATATCCTTGCACAAAGCATTCTCGATACGGATGCCCACTTGCTGGCTCTCCAAAAAATGAAGCCGGTGTTAAAGTATCCTGCGTCCAGTATGTGGACCAGTTTTCAAGAGTCGCTTGGTTCGATCCTCACGGTTAAAAGAAGTGGGCTGGATGAATATAATTTCGAAGCCAAGAAATCGGATAAACACAGCAATTCTGTTTATCTGAGTATAATTAATTATTTCAATGGAACACTGGTGTCCGATCACAACACCTTTGTTCAGTTCGCGGAAGGGGATGGCTATCACGGACTGAAGTCAATTAAGTTCGTTCCGCTTTTTGAAATCAGAACCGGCGAAAAGGTAGTTGACGTATCTGTCAAACCCTTTAAGGATATCCCGAGAACTCCAGTCACCCTAGTCGCGCAAAAAGCGGCCATTACAAAGTCAACGTTCCAGATACTTTCCAACTACGTTGACTTTATAAATGAAACCTGGCGTCAGACGCGATACATGCAAATGGTACTCACGAGCTTTAATTCCACGGCATCCTATTATAAAGGACTTGAAACGTTTGAACGAAAGGGTGCCATGTCTTTTGATTACGGGGACTTCAAGCTGCCCCTATCACAGTACCAAAAGACAGTTACCGACAGCAAGGTATTACTACCATCGATAGCAAAGTCATTAAATGATCAGTCGGAGGTATTGTTAAATATCCTGAAAGAAATGGATGACCTTGGGGCAACGCTCGAAGTCGAGACAAAGGAAAAACGTTACGAGAAGGACCATTTAAAAAAGGTATACGAAATTCTGGAGCGTCAAAAAGTCCTTCTTGATCTTTGGGACGAGAAGAAGGAACTGCTGTATCAGGATGTCCGCAGGGTATATGACAGCTACCCGGCAGGTCAGCCAACCAACTCCTGGTTTGTATCGGGTAAGGCGCTTCAAGTGCTCACCGATCTGGATCGTGATGCGTTATTCAAGGCAAAATCCTATTACGGCGGACAAGCTGGCGTTTCCATCTCTACCGAAAAAATTGATCAGACGCTTCGGGAGGTTATCGCCAAAGAGTACGACAACATGAAGGGCATTCAGAAAATTGGTCGCAACAATGGACTCTGCCCGTATACACCCTATGAGGATCTCCCGGTGACGTCCAAAGCATTGAGTGAAGAACTGAAAAAACTCAAGCCCGTCAGTACATCCCTAAACTCCAGGCATCCGTATCACCAAATGGTTTACTATTATAATGATGTAGTGGAGGACTACAATAAATTCTGCGAACTGTCGGTCGATGTACCACATTTGAAGACCTTAAAACAACCTGAACTCTATACGGTAATATATCCGGGTCCTCCAAAGGAGAAAGATCAGACATACGTTGCACCGGTAGTAGCGGCCGAGACCACCAGACCGGCAGAAGTACCTGTTGTGCAGCAACAGAGCAATACACCGGTCGTGGAGAAAACGAAGGTCTTGCGTGATACCGTGTACATAGAACGCAGGGATACAGTGTACATATCTGCACCGGGAGAAAACCTTCGGTCTATGGAGGGCTATGCCACCAACAACATGATTTTATTGTTAGATGTTTCGGGTTCCATGAACACGCCTGATAAACTCCCCCTCCTCAAAAAATCGGTGATGGATTTGCTTTCGATGATGCGTCAGGAAGATGAGGTATCTATTGTTGCCTTCTCGGATAAACCAAAGGCATTGCTTACAGCCACTTCATTTAAGGAGGAGGCCAAGATCCGAAATGCGATCAATGATTTGAAATCTTCGGGCAAAACTGATGGTAATGCAGGGCTGAAACTTGCTTACAAGGTCGCCGATGAAAACTATGTTCGAGGTGGCAATAACCGCATAGTGCTTGCAACCGATGGTGAATTTGCGCTCAGCGAGGAGACTCGTCAGCTGATCCAGCGGTTTTCGAAAGAGGATATTTTTCTTTCAGTATTCAACTTCGGTAAAGGAGCCGGTTCTTCTAAAGCGCTTGAGCGATTGGCTGATTTAGGGAAAGGCAATTACGAATTTATATCCAGGGAGAATGTTGAACTTCAACTGATCCGGGAAGTCAAGGCAAAAAAGAAGTAACAAACTTCATCAGGAACTGCCTAACGTCAACAAAATCGCTTTTTTAATAAAAAGCAATACATGCCTGTAACAATTGCTCACCCATGCCGTCTTGTTATTGAATTTGACTAAATGAATCTCGAATCGTTCCAAATGCGGGTTTTGCCGGCCAAAAACAAGCTTTTTCGCTTCGCACTCAGATTTCTGGGTAATGAAGAGGAAGCGAAGGACGTTGTTCAGGAGGTATTTATCCGGGTCTGGAATGGCAGGGAGCAGATGAATGAGGTACAGAACTGGGAGGCTTGGTGTATGCGCATTACCAAAAACCTTTCGCTGGACCGTATCCGGGTTATCACCCGAAAGCATACCCAACCCATAGAAGATGGCTATGCTGTCATTCAGGAATCTCTTTCTCCTCTTGAGTCAACTGAAATGTCGGAGAGTATGAATCGAATTAATCAATTTATTGCTGCGCTGCCAGAGAAACAGCGACAGGTGATACACCTTCGGGATGTAGAAGGGTATAGTTACAACGAGATCTGCGAGATTTTGGAGATTGACCTGAACCAGGTAAAAGTAAATTTGTTCAGGGCAAGGAATGCGGTGCGAGAAAAACTGATGAAGATCAATGCTTATGGACTCTGAGAAAATTAACGAATTGCTCAGCAGGTACTGGAGTTGTGAGACCTCGCTGGAGGAGGAACAACAGTTGCGTGAGTTTTTCAAGGGAGAAGACATTCCGCCGGAATGGAGAGAAACTGCTGCGTTGTTCCAATACTTCGGGGAAAACAAGAAAAAATCGCTGCGTGATGTTTCGTTTGACAAGCGGGTGCTCGCAAAAGTAAGGCCAGCCGGTGACGGGAAAGTAAAAATGTTGATACAAAACTCCATGCGTATTGCAGCGGGTCTGCTTGTCGTGATGATGTCGATCTGGTTTATCAGGAATGAAGTGAGGAAGTCGACGCCGCAGGCAATGGTAGACACTTATGACGATCCGAAACTGGCGTTCGAAGAAACAAAAAAGGCATTAATGATGATTTCTAAAAGTTTCGGAACGGCAGAAGAGCGGGCAAAAAAAATAAATATGTTCAACGAGGCACAGGAAGATATCCAGAAAAAGAAAGAAAGAAAACTCTGACAACTACACACACAACCTTTCACACCGCGTTGGCAAGCCGGGCTTGAAACCAGTACTAATTCAATTATCGAACGACAAACAAGAAAGAAAATGAAAAAGGCAATAGCAGCAGGTTTATTAATGATGGTTATGAGCGGCGCGTTTGCGCAGGATGCCATCTCGAAGTTTTTCAGCAAGTATCAAAATGATGAATCATTCAGCCAGGTAACGGTATCCAGTAAAATGTTTGCGCTGTTTACCAATATGGAGGCGGAAACAGCGGAGGATAAGGAAGTGCTGGATGCCATCAGTAAGTTAAAGGGGCTCCGGATTCTGTCAAAGGAGGATGCGCGAAATGCAAGAACATTGTATAAGGAGGCGTTTACCCTGATACCCGTAAAAGAATACGAAGAGCTGATGTCGATGCGCGATAAGGATAAAGACATGAAATTTCTCATCAAGGAAAGTGGCGGGAAAATTTCCGAACTGCTGATGATAATGGGAGGCAATGAGCAGTTCATGGTGATGAGTCTATTCGGCGAGATCGACCTCAAACAAGTTTCGCGAATCGGCAAGAAAATGGACGTGAAAGGGTTGGAACATCTGGAGAAAATGGATAAAAAGGAATAATTATCCTCGCGGTCAGACACTGTACAGAGTACGTGTCTGGCCGCGATTTACTCATTCAATCACCTTAATAAATACGTTGTGAAATATTTGTCAACTTTGAAGAAAAATATTCGTTATAAAAGTATTCATAAGAAATTCTGTTGTGGTAATTGAAATCAATTTTGGCACACTTGATTGACTAAGGAAATATCTCTCACTTTTAGAAAATTAACCTCTCGCTATGCGTTTAACATTCTGGATGGTCCTGTTGCTGATAAGTCTTTCAACAGCCACGGTTATTGCTCAGACAAAGACAACGGAAGAACTACATAAGGCAAACCGTGATGCACTCGCACTGTTTTTCTATAACAACACGCTGCGGATGCTTAACCAGGCTGACGATAAGGATTTTGATGCAGTCATCAAGGACATTGAAAAAATGAAGTTCCTGATGATCGAGAAGAATGAGAACTTCGGGTCAAAACAATACAAGCAACTGGTTGCTGACTATAAATCAGAGTCCTTCGAGGAAATAATGACCAGTCGCTATCAAGGGAAAAATTTTGATGTCTTTTTAAAAGACAAAAACGGCAAGACAGAAGGAATGATAGTAACCGTCAATGATTCAACAAGTCTCTTTGTACTGGATATTGTGGGAGGTATAGCACTGAATAAAGTCACCAAGTTATTCACTACGCTGGATGAGAGTTCTGATATAGGGAAGAAAATAAAAGACTTTACAAAAAAGGATTAACTTTCTGTAACTATTCTGTTTTCAGCCGACTCATAACACAAAAGAATCCCCTTGGAAACTGTCCTCACGATCAACGGTCTTACAAAGAACTTTGGAAAGCTTTGTGCCGTCAATAACCTGAATCTTGAAGTTAAGCGGGGACAGGTGTTCGGAATGCTTGGCCCCAACGGGAGCGGCAAAACAACGACACTTGGAATGTTAATGGGCGTTGTGAATCCTACAGCAGGAAAGTATTCCTGGTTTGGTGAAACCCCCAACCATCAGGTCCGTAAAAAGATTGGTGCTGTTCTCGAACATCCTATATTCTATCCCTACCTCAGTGGACAGAAAAATCTGGAGTTGAACGCGATGATCAAGCAGTGTCCGGTTGAGAATATTCCTAATGTACTCGAACTGGTTGAACTTACCGACCGAAGGCAAGACAAGTATAAGACCTATTCACTGGGTATGAAGCAACGTCTGGCGATCGCCTCTGCATTATTAAATGAACCAACGGTATTGATTCTGGACGAGCCTACAAACGGTCTCGATCCTATGGGAATCGCGGAGATCCGTGAATTAATAAGAAAAATTGCCGCGAATGGGAAGACCATTATTCTGGCCAGCCATCTCCTCGATGAAGTGCAGAAGGTATGTACACACTTTGCCGTATTGAAAAAGGGTAACCTGGTTCACTCAGGTCCTGTCGATGAGGTTGGAAAAGGCGCGGAGGTCGTAGAGGTAAACGCTGAAGTCGAAAACCTAAACGAATTACTGTTAACTTTCTCTGGTGCAGCTTCGGTTATTCGCGAGAACGGATGTTACCAGGTTACACTTCGCGAAGCTTTTCACAGCAAGGATCTGAACAACTTCCTGTTTGAGAAAGGTATCGTTGCCAATCACCTGATCGCAAAAAAGAAAAGTCTGGAAAAAATGTTTTTGGAGATTCTTTCAGAAGCCCATTAGGAAAGCCATGTTACACCTTCTTAAAATTGACCTCAAAAAACTAACCAGTTACCGTACTTTCTGGGTGGTATGTGGACTTTATTTCCTGACCATTGGATTTTCCACGGCAAGTGGTATGGAATTCCTGAAGTGGCTGGCAAGTACCTTCGATAAATTTGGATCGAGCTTAAACATAAACCGCATTCCCTTATATCACTTTCCGGATGTTTGGCTAAATCTTGTATGGTGGAGTGGGCTATTCAAGGTGCTATTGGGCATCATGGTTGTGATATCGATCACAAACGAATACACGTACCGGACGCTACGGCAGAATATTATTGATGGACTAAGCCGCTGGGAATTCCTTTATTCGAAGATTCTTACAAACATGGTGTTAAGCCTGACCAGTGTTGTCCTGATCTTTATCATAGCACTGGTAACTGGATTTATTTATACTCCGGAGATTAACTGGAATTATGTATTCACCGACCTGGAATTCTATCCTGCCTATTTACTGGAAATATTTACATTCCTCTCTTATGCCCTTATGCTAGGTATATTCGTCCAGCGATCAGGCTTGACAATTATTCTATTACTGTTGTCGTACATGTTAGAGGCCATTATCCGGGCAAATATCGATGACTACGTTCCTTGGCTTATTCCATATTTCCCGATGCAAGCAATCAGCGCGCTGGTGCCGATACCCTTCTATCGATATGCCTTTCAGGAAATTCAGGATTATGTTGCTCCTCTCTCTGTGGCCATAGCATTTTGTTGGATGATCCTGTTCAACTATTTCAGTTATTTGAAACTGAAACGTTCAGATTTGTAGGTAACCACCTTTTTGCACCTTTTTAGAAATATATTTTTTTGGATTTGTTTTTCCATCAAATAGCCGTAGACCCTTTCGATGAATTACGGGTGCAATCGATGAATTATCATTTCGGCGGATTGACTTCAAATTCGCTTTCAATTCACAACGTAATAAAAAAGTAGCCCGTTTTTTTGTCCTAAACGGTCGTCGAGGCTATTGTGACTATGGCGATCCAGCCTTCATTCGGCGCGTCTTAATATATCTCTTTACTAAATAACGCGAACGACTATGAAAACAAATCTTTTACTTTTGGTAAGTCTTTCAGTAGTTCTTTCTGCATGTAGCACTGAAGACGAAGTAATTTCTCCGCTATGGGGAATTGATTTTTCAGCCGAGAATTCATCCGGTTTTGCAACAGGTTCTCTGGAGCAGTTTATCGGACAAACCAAGACGACTTATCTTGTGAAGACCGCGAACCTTCGGAGTTCAGGTGGCGACGTTTATGCATTGTTGTATACGTTTGAGACCGGCGAAGTAATGGAATTGAAAATTTCAAAGAAAACCATCGATTACTATTATTATTATCCCGGCACGGCCGGATCGAACCAACTTCTTGTAGCTAAATTCAACGGCGTTGAATTAAATCTTACTGAAAGCAAAGTCATGGTGCAACCCAGGACTGAAGAAAACAAACTTGCTACTTCTGCGAAACTTATGACGATGGATAAAGGCTTGTTTGACGGAGCTGTAGGTCGGGTTCCGCTATTAAAGTAATTGTCATAGCCGCGCTATTCACTTCGTAATGATTGTGCGGGATTTGCCCTTGCTGCACGAAGAGCTTGTATACTGACGATGAGCAGTGCCAGCAACAGGGCCACGCCACCAGCCAGTGGTAATATCCAAAGCGGGATTTCTATGCGATAGGCATATTGTTGCAGGTACCTGTCCATAATCCACCAGGCAAGGGGTGCTGAAAAAATAAACGCAACCAATACAAGACGTGAAAAATCCCTGGAGATCAACGCCACAATTCCGGAAAGCGAGGCGCCCAACACTTTTCGAATTCCGATTTCTTTTGTCCGTTGTTCTGCAGTAAAGGCCGCAAGGCCGAAGAGTCCCAGGCATGTAATAAAGATGGCCAGAAAAGCAAAAGCGTTTGAAAGCCTGCTGATCAGGTTAATGTTTGTAAATTTCTTGGCAAACTCGGAATCAGCGAAGGTGTATTCAAAAGGATAGGCAGGATTGTATTTCTTAACAATATGTTCTACTGTACTGATCGCCCCCGGCAAATCATCGGTAGCCTTTAACCTCATCGTGATGTAGTTGGATGCCCCGGGCATAAGAACCATGAACATCGGAGGAACGTCACGAAAGATGGAACCCATCAACACATCGTCGGTAACACCAACGATCTCAAAAGATCTTTCCCAGATCGTAACTTTTTGACCGATAGGATCCTTCATCCCCATAATGTTAATGGCCGTCTGATTCATGATTACAGCAGCGGTATCACTCTTGAATGTTTCGGAAAAATCACGTCCCTTTAGCAGCGGTATGCCCATTGTTTTCGTAAAATCGTATTCTGTGCGAAGCGTGGCGAATAATACCTTCTCATTATCCGGTTTGCCCGGCCACGCTACAAAGTTATTGGAGAATATGGAGGTGATAGGAGCTTGTGATTTGGTAATGGACATTGCAACTCCGTTGTTTAGGATTTCCTCCTTCATTACTTTAAAGTGCTTATCCATATCTGAGGTGTTCTCGACCACCAACAGATTCTCCTGATTGTAACCAAGGTTTCGGGCTTTAATGTGTTCTATCTGCTGATATACTACCATAGTTCCGGTGATGAGTAGAATCGAAAAGCCGAACTGAAGGGTAACGAGAACCTTTCGGGGTGTGCTTGCGCCTTTTCCTACATTCACTTTTCCTTTCAGAACGGTTGCCGGTTGAAAGGATGAAAGGTAAAACGCAGGGTAGCTACCCGATATGAGCCCGGTGATCAGCACAATCAAGACGCCTGATATCCAGACGACCGGATTCTGGTAGTCTATAATAAGTTGTTTTTCCACAAGCTGGTTGTAAAAGGGCATGGCCAGTTCCACGATGACCAGGGAAAAGACAAAGGCCAGCGCTGAGATTAGAATTGACTCACCCAGGAACTGCCCAATCAGTTCTTTTCTGCGCGAGCCAACACTTTTTCGGATCCCTACTTCGCGTGCCCGACGCTCTGATCTGGCAGTGGCAAGGTTCATGAAATTAATACAGGCTATAATCAATATAAATATGGCGATTGCAGTAAAACTCTTTACGTAGTCAATCATGCCACCATCCTCCGCACCGGCCTTGAATGAACTGTAAAGTCTCCAGCGGCTCATCGGGTAGAGAAAAACATCGCGCCTCATGTCTTCTTTCGCATTTTTCTTGATAAGGTCGCGAACGCTCTCGTTAACGGAAGCCAGATCTGCCCCCAATTGTAGTTCAGCAAAAACCTGAAAGGAAAATTCTTGCCAGTTGTTTTCCGATTCCTTAATCCATTGGCTGTGTTGCCCATAATAAGACCATGGCAACAGGCACTTAAGCTTAAACGTAGAGTTTTGAGGCAAGTCTTTAAGTATGCCGGTGACCTTCAAGTCAGCATGGTTATCCACCCTCACAATTTGATTGATGGGGTCAGCATTACCAAACAACGCTTTGGCTGCTGATTCAGTCAACACGATTGACGTGGGGTCGTCCAGCACGGTGGCAGGATCTCCTGTCAGCAGCGGAAATTGAAACATTTCCAGAAACGGTTCGCTGACGTAGTGCCCCTGCATCATCAATCGGTTTTCGCCAACAGTCAATAGGTGCTCTCCTCCCCAGTCGACCTTAACCGTTCTTAGTATATTGGCATCAGCAGCTTTTAAAGCATCGGCAAGTGGCTGGGGAACTGATGTAAACGAATTGATGGTACCATCGTAGTGGCCATGAATCCACGCCTGATGAAGTTGACGGTAATTCGTATGAAAGCGATCATACGAAACTTCATCTATTACCCATAAAAGAATAAGAATACTGCAGGCAATTCCGATGGATAGTCCGCTGATATTTATGAAAGAGTAGACTGCGTTTCGCTGAAGGTTCCGTAAGGCAATTTTGAAATAGTTCTGTAACATATTTTCTTGAATTTCAGTATTTTATTTTTGATTGTAGGTGTCAGGCGTCATTCGTTTCTGAGCGAGGTTGCCGGGTTTCGCATGGCAGCCCGTGCTGACTGGTAACCAACCGTAAGCAACGTAAGCAGTAGTATTCCAATGGCCGGAAGGGCAAATATCCATATCGTCATTTCGGTATGAAAGGTATAACTGCTCAGGTATTCGTTCGTCATATACCAGGCTAGCGGAGTCCCTGCCAGCAGAGCAATTACTACCAGCCGGGTAAAGTCTCCACACAGGAGTGTAATCAAGTTAAGAACTGTAGCTCCCAAAACCTTACGCACGCCAAGTTCCTTTACTCTCCGCTCTGCAGTGAAGGCAGCAAGTCCAAAGAGGCCCAGACAGGAAATAATAATGGCGACCACTGTGAAACTCAGGGAAAGTTTACCCATGGTTTCCTCACTTCGATATTGGCGATCAAATTCCTCATCGAGAAACGAATACTCGAACGGGTAATCCGGATCATATTTTTTTTGAATGCTTTCAACATGCTTGAGTACAGCCGGCATATTGCCCTCCGCCTTAATATAAAGGCGCCAGGTATTCTCCGGAATGTTCACAAAAACCAAGGGCATAATGGGTTCTTTCAGGCTTCCATTATTAAAGTCGCCGACAACACCGATAATTTGTCCTTTGCCGTTCCACATATCCAGCTCGGTACCAATGACATCATCAGTGGTCAGTCCCATAACCTCCATCGCTTTTTCATTGATGATGTAATTGGAGCTATCCCGCTTATAGTCGTCCGAGAAGTTACGGCCGGCTAAAACTTCCATTCCCAGCGTTGGTATAAAATCATAGTCGCACGAGATTACTTTAAAAGAGATAATGGCGTCCTTTGGTTTTCCCGGCCAGGCCGGATCCGTAGTGGTATTGTCAACCGAGAACGGATTATGTCCGGTTACGGCAATGTTCTTAATCGATGGAAACTGCAACATTTCATTTTTAAATGCCGATTTATTTTTTACAAAACCTTCGTGTTGATTGACCACAATAATGTTTTCCCTGTCGAATCCCAGGTGAGTATTGCGGATAAAAGTGATTTGATTATAGACGACGAGACTTCCGGTTATGAGAATGGTGGATATGACAAACTGGATAACTACTAACGTCTTACGTAACCCGCCGCCCGAGAACGTTGAATTAGAGGTTCCTTTCAGGACAACGGCAGGTTTGAAAGAGGATAGAAAGAAGGCCGGATAACTTCCGGCAATCAGCCCGGTGAACAAGGTGATAAGAATGATCCCGGAAAGAAAAATTGGGTTGCTAAAGTCGATAGCAATTGATTTGTCTGTTACTTCATTAAAATTCGGCAGGATCAGTTGTACCGTCGTCAGGGCTAAAATCATGGCGATCAGGGAAAGAAAAATGGATTCGCCAATAAACTGTGCAACAATCCCCATGCGTTGAGCCCCGATGGCTTTGCGCACTCCGATTTCACGGCTACGGGTGACCGAGCGGGCTGTAGCCAGATTCATAAAATTGATGCAGGCAATGATTACAATGATGAAAGCCACAACACTAAGCGTCATTACGTAATCAATACGCCCTCCGGAATTTTTTCCATTTTCAAATTCGCTGTAAAGGCGCACCTGTTTAAACGGGAACAGGAATGGATTGCTGATGCAGTCTTTGCAATGCTTCTTGATAATGCCGAATACTTTTTCGTTAGCCGCCTCCAGACTTGCCCCAGGTTTCAGGCTGACATAAGTTTGCATTCCGTTGTTTCCCCAGTTCTCGGCCCACGTATTTTCTTTTTCCCATATGCCAAAGGGAAGAATAAATTCAAAGGATAAAGTCGAATTTTTTGGGATGTCGGCAAATACGGCCGTTACCGTCAGGTCATACTGTTGATTAACACGGAAAACTTTACCGATAGGATCCTCTTCACCGAAGAATTTTAACGCAAGCTTTTCCGAAATAGCAACTGCGTTTAGTGTGGGCAACGGGTTGCGTGTATCTCCTTTTAAGATGGGGAATGAAAATATGGAAAAGATAGTGGAGTCAGCAAAAAAACCTGATTCATTAATCGACTTATCGCCTGCCTTAAAGAGCAAGCTTGTAGGCCATCCCATCCGTAAGGTTTGGTCGATTTCCGGCACTTCAGCCTGTATTACCCCAGCAAGTTTGAGCGGCGTCGACCAGCCCGTTTCGATGGTGCCATCCGTATAGGTAAAATTGCTTATGACGCGGTAAATACCCGGATTCTTGTGGAACCGGTCATAACTCAACTCGTCAGCTATCCACAGAAAAATAAAGATGCTGGTTGCCAGGCCTATCGTAAGTCCGAAAATATTAATAAAGGAGTAGCTCGGATACCGGAGCAGACTCCTGAGCGACGTTTTTAGATAATTTCTCAACATGGTCAGTGCGGCCTTTGGCTATGTTTTTTTTGAAGGTTTTAGAATAGCGTCTCAAAGGACTTCCAAGATCAGTGCCACGATGAAATCTTGGATTTTGTCCCTTGAATACAGCTAATTGGTCGTCTATACGGTCATAATTGAACGACGGTGTCCGCAGACGGGCACTAAATTCCGGATGTTTTTATAAGGTCGTCGTCGGGTATAACCCTTTATTGAGGTTGTTTTTCTTCCAATACAGACTCACGCATAAATTCTTCTGCTCTTTTATTTATTAGAGGCACTTTATCCATCCAGTTTACTTCAATCATAGCCACACCAAAATCTTCCACCACTTTTCCTTTCAGGGAATAGAAGCCTCTTCCCCGAAAGGGATATAACCTGGCAACTCCCGGAAAGTGCACGGTATCAAAAACTTCTCCGTGAGCGTCGTAGAAAGTACCAAAGTACATCGGGTCTCCTTTCAGCGTACTGGTATTTTTTGTCGTGACCAGGTAGCCAACGATGTGCACTTGTTGCCCCAGCTTGTTGATGAGTTGCTGGGCGACGGTATTACCACGTTCTGAAGAATCGGTGAGAAGAAAGGGATCACACAAGGGAAATCCGAGCAACTCAATTTCATCAAAAGCATCTTCCAGGGGATTATGCTGGAGAACAGGGAGGGGGTATTCTTTGGGCTCGGTATCAAATAAGTCAACCGTAGTTTTGTTGTGTGATTTGATATTTCCAAAATACAACATCGCCTCCCAAAGCAATTGTTGTTTACTCTTACCGGTGAACCGGAAAGACCCCATTCGAATGAGTATTCGGATTTGTTCCAGGCCAAGCGTTATTCGTCGTAGAAAATTATCCAGACTTTTAAAAGCACCGGCTCGTTCACGCTCTACGGCAATGTGTTGCGCTACCTTCGTCTCCAGGCTTTTAAGGTGGATGAAACCGATATATATTTGGGTTCCATAAATAGTCGTCAGGTATTCGCTTTGGTTGACACAAGGCGCTTCGATGGTTGCTCCATTCATCCGGGCTTCATGGAAGTAAAATTCCGTTCGGTAAAACCCACCGAAGTTGTTGATCACACCGACCATAAATTCCAGCGGATAGTGTGCTTTGAGGTAAAGACTCTGGTAGCTCTCAACGGCATAGCTGGCGGAATGACCCTTTGCAAAAGAGTATCCCGAGAAACTTTCAATTTCGTACCACACACGATCAGCGATCGCTTTATCGTATCCGCGCTCCCGGCAACACTCATAATAGCGATCCTGAACGCGTTGAAATTCGTGGCGTGACCTGTATTTTCCGGACATGCCTCTGCGTAACACATCAGCCTCTGTAAGCGTAAGCCCGGCAAAATGATGAGCAACCTTAATCACGTCTTCCTGATAGACCATTACGCCGTACGTCTCTTTCATGAGCTTATCCATCAGCGGATGAATTACTTCATACGTTTCCCCGCGCTGCACGGCGTGAAACCTTTCAATGTAGGTGCGCATCATTCCTGAACGAGCGACTCCCGGACGGATGATAGAACTGGCTGCGACCAACGTAAGGTAGTCTTCGCAGCGTAACTTGCCGAGCAACATGCGCATTGCCGGCGATTCGACATAAAAACATCCCATGGCCTTACTATTCCGCATGAGGCTTTTGATTTTTTCATCCGTTTTAAAATCACCAAAACGATGGATGTCCACATCAATATTCTTATTTCGCTTTACATGTCGTACCGTCTCTTTCAGGTGCCCCAGGCCCCTTTGACTGAGAATATCAAATTTGAAAATGCCCATATCCTCAGCATTGTGCATTTCAAACTGAGAAACGGGGTAACCTTTGGGTGGCAGTTCAATTGCTGTGTAGGCGTAGATTGGTTTTTCGGTAATCAAGACGCCTCCGGCATGAATGGAAATATTGGCAGGCAGATTTTTTATACGTTCGGCATACTGAAAGATCAGCCTGGTGATATGATCACGATCCATATTCCTGCCAGGCTCCTCGACGATGGCGTCGATTTCTTCTTTCGGTAAGCCAAATACTTTGCCCAGTTCCCGGATGACGGATCGCTTCTGATAGGTAACATGCGTTGCCAATAAACAAACATGATCACGTTCAAAACGGGTAAAAAGGTATTCGTAGATGGCATCGCGGTTATCCCAGGAAAAATCAATATCAAAATCCGGAGGCGATGTGCGTTCGGTGTTCAGGAACCGTTCGAAGTACAGATCGAGTTCAATAGGGTCGACGTTGGTGATCCCCAGGCAATATGCGACAACACTGTTAGCGCCACTTCCCCGTCCGACATAGGCAAATCCTTTTAAATTGGCAAAGCAGATTAAGTCGTAGGCGATCAGGTAGTATGCACTGAACCCTTTAGCCTTTATGATGGACAATTCCCTTTCGATGCGCTCTTCAAGAATCTCGTTCTTTTCGCGATAACGGTTCAAAAATCCTTCCCACGTTTTTCGGACCAGAAGGTGCCAGTCACTTTCTTCGCCGCCTGTCAGGTGTTTTTTATTTTTATCAGAACCAAGCTTAAATTCGATTGAGCACTGATCAAGCAATAGCCTGGTATTTTGAACCAACTCCGGATACGGTTCAAAGTATTTTTCCAGCTCCCCTTCAGGCATCATCACTTCTTCAGGGTGAGCCTGCTGATGTTCCGCGAGCTTGCTTAACAACGTATTGTAATTAATGGCACGCAGGAGTCTGTGCGTGTTAAAATCTATTTTCGTGACGAAGGTTACGGGATGCCAGACAACAAATTTATTTCGAAACGACAGATAAGGATTATATAAAGAAAACAGACTCAATTCCTGTTTTTTAACACCGATGAATTCATGGTCGCGCAGCGATTCCGGCTCCACTTTTTTGAAGGGATAGATGATAAAAACATTTTCAAAACAGGGCGCCCGGTTGGGGAGTGGTTTTTTTTCGAGATTATGATGGGATAAAAAGCGGTTGAGCTCTTCAAACCCGGCGTTATTTTTTGCGATAGCAATATAGAGCAGTTCATCTTGCTTCCGGAATTCAATACCCACGGCGATCTCAAGCGCATAGGCTTCTCTACCATACAGCGTCTGGTTGCATTCATGGGATGTATTCTCGGCACAGAGCCGAAGCATCTCGATGTACGAAGCGGTGTTATTGATTTCAGTGAGCACTAGTTTGTGAACCCCGCACCGCCGCGCTTCATTAAAAAGGTCATTTACCTGAAGCGTACCATATTTAAAACTAAAAGCAGTGTGACAATTCAGATACATGGGACGTTCACAGATTTTTTAATACAGCAACTTCAACCCTCTGTCGCCACGCAACCGGTAAACCTCCCTGGAATTTTTTCAGGCGCTGGTTACCGGTGCAGTCGAAGACGATGCCAGATAGGCAATTACTAACTTGATTTCACCAAAACTGTAAGCATCTCCCAATAAATCCTTAATTGGTGTAAGGGAAATCGTTCCTACTTTTTCGATCGCTCGTTGGATAGGGACGATTTTTGATACATCCATAAGCTGATCAATTTTAATCTTTCCGTGTTGAACATAAAAAGCCAAATGACCTTCGATCGTCATCGGACTAAGTCCGCGAAGTTCAGCAATCTTATGCACAGAATGTCCATGCTGAAAAAGTTCAAAACTTTGTTGTTTTGTTTCCGTTTCTCGTTCAGGTTTTCCATTACGCTGACGCTTTGGAGATTTAAGCTCGATACGCGTTTTTAACTGACGCTCTCTGCAGTAATCAATGATGACCTCTTCAAACTGTTGTCCATACTTTTCAATTTTTACCTGTCCAAAACCGGAAATTTTGGCCAGCTCTCCCAAATTCTGTGGTAAATAGGTAGCCAGTTCGATAAGCGTGGCATCGGAAAGCACAATGTAAGCCGGTACATTTTCCTGCGCGGCAAACTTTCTTCTCACATCTTTTAGTTGCTGGAAGAGTGCCGTTTCGTAATCAACACTCTTTTCCTGGACTTCAATTTTTTCAGTTGCTTTAACAAGCATTACACGCCCCGATCCGTTCAATACCTCGGCACTTTTTGATGTAAGTTTTAGAACCGGGTACGTTCCATCTGATTTGACCAGGTAGCCCTGTGACAGAAGATCACGGATAATGATACTCCACTCTTCGCGGGGGAGTTCAGCGCCAATGCCAAACGTTTTTATTGCTTTGTGGCCGTCGTGGATTTTTACGGTGTTTGAACCTCTCAGAAAATCAATGATATATCCGGCACCAAACCGTTCCTGCAATCGTGCTACGGCAGAGAGTACCTTTTGGGCAAGTATCGTTCCGTCTACACGCTCGACACGCGTCAGGCAGCTATCACAGTTTCCGCAATAATCGGTGGTCTCTTCATCGAAATAATTCAATAAATATTTACGTCGGCAGGTACTCAGGTCACCGTAGGCGGCCATCTGTTCCAGTTTTTTTAAATAGATTCTGGTCTGTTCCGTATTGCCTTCAATCTCCACGAATTTTTTCATTTTGCTAACATCGGCATAGGAGTAGAACAACAGGGCTTCACTATCGAGACCATCCCGTCCGGCCCGCCCGGTTTCCTGATAGTAGCTTTCAATGTTCTTCGGCAGATCCATGTGTACGACATACCGTACGTTCGACTTGTCGATGCCCATACCAAAAGCGATAGTGGCTACAATAATTTTAACTTCATCACGCAAAAACATTTCCTGATGTTTGGCGCGTTTCTCCTTTTCCATGCCAGCATGGTACGCGAGCGCTTCGAATCCCTCTTCGGACAAATCGTTTGCCAATGTTTCCGTAGAGGCGCGGGAAAGACAATAAATGATTCCCGGTTCATCTTTTCGTGTCCCCAGAAAGTTTAGCAGCCTTTCGAAGCTTCTTTTCTTTTGTTCTACGGTGTAACGGATGTTCGCTCGGTTAAAGCTCGATACAAAAGTTACCGGATTGTTGAGTTCCAGTTTTTCGAGAATGTCCTTCCGCGTCAGGCGATCTGCTGTTGCCGTCAGCGCAATGACGGGTACGTGCGGCATGGAACGTTTTAGTTGCGCCAGCATCAGATATTCCGGGCGGAAGTCATGACCCCAATGGGAGATACAATGGGCCTCATCGATAGCGATGAGGCTAACGTCAAAAGACGATATTTTTTTAAAAAACGTACTTTCCGGAGCGAGGTAGAGTAGCTTTAGTTCTTTTGAATTTACTTTTTGTAAAATCGCTTCCTGCTCCTGGGTGCTTTGGGTAGAGTTCAGGAACGCAGCCGGAACGCCGTTCAGGCGCAAGGCATCGACCTGGTCTTTCATGAGCGCTATGAGAGGAGATATCACGACGGTGAGCCCATCAAAAATCAGGGCGGGTATCTGGTAGCAGAGCGATTTACCGCCGCCGGTTGGCATCAGTACAAACGTATCCCTCTTTTGAAGGACGGTGTTGATAATTGCTTCCTGTTCCAAGCGAAAGGAAGAGTAGCCGAATCGGGCCTGGAGAATTTCTAGAGATGACATAATTGCAATAACGTTTTATAAATACTGTAAGAAAAGATAAGCCATGTGTTTTGTATAAACCTAATGGATGCGCAGCACCCATACCTGTAAGGACGCATCATCATGCGTCCCTCCATGATCCGGTATATTGTGATCATACCGTAAGGACGCATCATCATGTGTCCCTACGATTGGCCAAACAAAATATCCTTATAATGAACCCACTTGTTTTCACTGCGTGCCAACACCGTAATCCGATCACACAAAAAATGCTGACTGTAAGGCAGGTCTTTCAGGTACGGCCATGCTTTTAAGAAATCTTCAGCGGCAAGTTTTTTGGCGATAGTGATATGGGGAATGTAACCCGCATCCTCCTTGATCAGTTTTTCAAAAAGGTCACGCACCGGGTACTTATTTACAATATCCAGGTAAATCGTCCGGTAGGATCCGTTATAGAATACGTTCAGGTCTTTGATGAAGATATTGAAGGGTTTAAAATGTGCTGCCTTTGACTCAACATGTTCGATCATGTCGGTGACATGTTCATCGCTATAGTTGAACAGGGAGATACAGGCTTTTGAATACCGGTCGTCAAATTCGCGGCCAATTAAATACTGGACATCATCTTTCAGGACCGATACGTCGCTCTTGATATGCCGTGGTGGCGCGATGATGAATAATAGTTCCTGTACGGGATTGCTGATTTTGATTTCTGAGGGTTTCATATGTTTAGCTATTTATTTTCATTGACGATATCGTGTTGGGACGCAAAATCTTGCGTCCTAGGTTCTGATTTTGATCTGAGATGGTTTCATATGTTTAGCTTATTTTTTTTCATTGACGATATCGTGTTGGGACGCAAAATCTTGCGTCCTTCTATCGTGTTGGGACGCAAAATCTTGCGTCCTTACATAAGTGGCGGGATTGTTTTTTATGTACAGACGCGTCGCCCTTAATTCATCTAGTCGCACGATACGCTCATGGTACCTTGGCTGCCAGGCAAATTCCAGAGAATTTAAAGTGGCGTATTTTTTTGTGGCGGCCTTATATCCTCGTATTACGGATGCCAGATTTCTCGATTGAGGGCCAAAGGCGTTTGGCCCTTCACCGGAATGATTCGGTTTGTTGAATGACAAGATGCCGTGAACATGATTCGGCATAATGATGAATGCGTCCAAAATCACAAAAGGGAAATGATCCGGGATCTCCATCCAATATTGGTGGGCGATTTTGCCGATTTCTGTTAAATGCACCCATGCAAAATGATATTCACCAATTTGTTGGGACGCAAAATTTTGCGTCTCTACATTGTGTTGGGACGCAAAATCTTGCGTCCCTGCGGCGTACCTTTCAACGCGCCCAAAATAATTTTTACGGTTTTTGGTGATCAGGGTAACAAAATAGGAACCATTTGCACCATAATCCCGGTTGTTCAGCCGGGTTGAATCGTTTCGATATTTATTCCGGTACTTCTCCATTACCTCACCGTCCCCTTAAACATGTTCATCTCCATCCTTACCCTGCGCCCTACACCAAGCGTTGTGGCGCGTATCAACTTTTCCACGCCGTGTTTGTGTTTGATGTGGTCGATGGCCTCATACAGGTGGATGGTTTCAGCCGTATCATCAAACAGACTGATCTGGTGATTGCCATGAACCAATCCGCTGAGCCGGACACCCACCAGTCGGATGAGCATTCTCCGGGAGTAAAGTTTTGTAAACAGCTCGGTGACCGTGCGCAGCAATACATGGTCGGAGGATGTATAAGCAATCTGAATCTGTTTGGTTTCAGTGTCGAAGTTGGAGTAGCGTATTTTTACCGTCACACAGGAAGTAAGTTTTTTCTGGTCGCGTAGCTGAAATGCTATCTTTTCCACCATCGCGATGAGAATGGACTTCAGGCGTTTTATATCAATGGTATCTTCATCAAAGGTGCATTCCGTAGAAATGGACTTTTGTTCTGTGTAGGGCACCACCGGAGATTCATCAATTCCGTGAGCCTTGTTCGATAAGCTGATTCCGTTTTTCCCAAAAGCGCTGACGAGAAATTTCAACGGCATTTCGCGCAGCGTTTCTACTCGACGAACGCCCATGTCATATAAAAAGGAAGCGGTCTGTTTGCCAATCATAGGAATCTTATCGACTGCCAGCGGCGCGAGAAATTGTTTTTCTGTTCCGGCGGCGATACGTTGTTCAGCATTTGGTTTGAATTCCCCCGTTGCCACTTTTGAAACGAGTTTGTTCACTGACATTCCCAATGAAATGGGTAAACCACTTTCGTGGATAAGTTTTTTTCGTAATTCTACCGCCCAGGCAAAAGCTCCGAAGTACCGATCCATGCCACTGGCATCAATATAGAATTCATCAATTGATGACTTCTCAAAAAGAGGAGCGGCATCGGCAATAATTTCAGTGACCTCGTGTGAACACTTGCTGTAGGATTCCATATCCCCGGAAATAACTTTTGCATCCGGACAGAGTTGAAGGGCCAGGTACATCGGCATGGCGGAATGAACCCCAAACTTCCGCGTTTCATAACTGCAGGCTGCTACAACGCCCCTTCGGCTGCTGCCGCCAATAATAAGCGGCTTTCCATTCAGCTTAGGGTTGTTTTTGCGTTCTACGGCAACAAAAAAAGCATCCAAATCCAGGTGTATTATGTTCCGATCCATAACGCTAATTAACTAAAAAAATTAGTAAAATGTTTTTTAATTAAACTAATTATTTTAGTTTTGAGTGTTGTTAATGCCATAGCAACTTCTCTTCCAGCCTTCGCACCGGAATCGGGTGTGGAGGTGGGAAGGGTCAAAGAACATTTGACATTACCATGCGGACGACTGCGCAAGCAGCTATGAACGTAAAAATTATTTTGGGTTGGCGCTCTCTGAACTAAACCTCTCCACTTCCTGGGTGGAGGGTTTAGGAATGGAGCTTTGGATGCGTATGCCGGAAAGACTTGAAAAAAAGTTTTTAGTTTCGTGTGCCGCCGCCAAAAAAATTGACTTGTACGAATTCGTAACGCTTATATTTTGACTATGGCTATCATCAACAAAAATCTGAAATTTCTACGCGCCCAACAGGGGTTGACGCAAAAGCAGTTGGCTGAAAAACTCGGCCTGAAGCAGGCTGCCATCGGCGCCTACGAAGAAGAGCGCGCCACACCTCCCTTAAGTTCCCTCCTGGACATCACAAAAATTTTTAACATTAATCTGGATGATCTCGTAAAACAGGATTTAAGCCGGTGGACGGAGAAAGAAAGAAAGAACTCCACAAGCAAAGGCAGGGATGTCCTGGCCATCACCGTGGACTCTACTAATAAAGAAAACGTGGAGTTGGTTACACAAAAGGCGTCTGCTGGTTATTTATCAGGTTATCAGGATGTTGAATTTGTCAAGGAACTTCCAAAGATCAATATACCGGTCTTGCCAAAGAATAAGACTTACAGGGCCTTTGAAATTCAGGGCGATTCAATGCTTCCGGTTCAGCCAGGCAGTATCATCTTTGGTGAATTTCTCGAGGATGTCGCTTCCATTAAGAATGGAAAACTGTATATCCTGGTCACAAAACAGGACGGCATTGTTTTCAAGCGAATTTTCAATTTTGCGGAGGACGATGCAAAATTATTGCTGGTTTCCGATAACCGCCATTATGATCCTTTTTCCGTGGACACGAACGATGTACTTGAAATCTGGCATGCAAAAGCGTTCTTTTCAAACCAATTTCCGGATCCGCAATCGACGACAGCCGTTCCCGCCGATCAACTGGCCCATACGGTTCTGACACTCCAGGAGGAGATCCATCGATTGAAGAAGAGATAGAGAGAAGAGCGTGTAAGGACGCAAGATCTTGCGTCCCAACATGAGGACGGTTTGGATTCACATAGATTAATGGTGCCGAAGGCGGGACTCGAACCCGCATAGCTTGCGCCACACGCCCCTGAAACGTGCGTGTCTACCAGTTTCACCACTTCGGCATTTTATTGGACGCAATATCTTGCGTCCTTACATGGGACGCAACATCTTGCGTCGCTACATCTTGGACGCAATATCTTGCGTCGCTACATCTTGGACGCAACATCTGCGTCCTTACATAAAAGACCTCTCAGGGGAGAGGCCTTTGGTGCCCAGAACTGGACTCGAACCAGCACACCCTTTCGGGCGCTACCACCTCAAAGTAGTGCGTCTACCAATTTCGCCACCTGGGCATTCTCTGTTTGAGAGGGCGACAAAAGTAAGAAGGTTTATAGATTTAACAAAGGATTCAAAGAAAACGGCCGATCCATACGCCAACTGCCAATGCGAAGAGTCCAACCAGTAGGCTGGCTGAAGCATATAGCAGGGAAGTGCCAATAAATTTCTGCTGAATCAGACTGAAGTTCTCCCAGGCGAAGGCCGAGAACGTCGTAAACCCACCGCAAAAACCAGCCCCCAGAAATAACCTCCAGTTTTCGGTGACACCTGCTTTTCGCAGCGCAAGCGTATAAATGACTCCGAGCAGCAGGGAACCTATCGCGTTAACCGTAAAGGTGCCATAAGGAAAAACTGCATTCAACTTGTCGTCTACTGCCTTGACGGTTATGTAACGAGTCACGCTGCCCAGAAAACCTCCTATTCCGACGGCTAATATTTTATAGATATCCATGGAGCCGAGTAGGGAAACTTAACCCTGTCATTTAATCATTTAACGTCCAATCCCCTAAAATTACTTTTTTTATTCTTTTTTCACGCACAGCAAACTTATGATACGCTCAAACGGTGTTCGATAAGCGGATCAGGCATGACTTTGGCATAGCTTTAAACGTAAGCGATATCTTTATGAAGCAGATTGTTTGGGTGTTTCTGTTGTTGATCTTTAGTGGTTTGGCGCCATACGGTCCTGAGGGGAAAGTAACGTCGCATAAAATAACCTTTAAAATCAAAAATGCGGGATTTACGGTGGACGGCTCTTTTTCAGACGTAAATGCCGAGATAGATTTTGATCCAAAGAACCTGGAAAAAAGTGTCCTTCGTGGCTCCGTAGGAGTTGCTTCTATCACGACCGGGATTGACATGCGCGATCGGGATTTGCTTGCCCGCAAATATTTCTACGCGGAAAAATATCCACGAATCAGGATGGTATCTAAAAAGTTTAAATCGCTTGGGAAGGACCGCTTCACAGGAACGTTTGACCTCACTATCCGCGATGTTACAAAAGAGATAGAGGTACCTTTCACCCATAGCCGCAAGGAGAATAATGAAGTATTTAAAGGAGAATTTTCAGTCGACCGACGGGACTTTGGCGTGGGCAGCAATAGTATTATTCTGTCGGACAACGTGAGGATCTTTATTGAAGTATCAACTAAATAAAGGGCAGGTCGAATTTACATCGACCCGGATCAAAAAGGGATACGCGTTGAGCCTGCGATGAACCGTCAACATAACCCGCCCACCTAAATAGGCACTTAAAATATTTTTTGAGCCGAGAATGGGATTTGAACCCACGACCTGCTGTTTACGAAACAGCTGCTCTACCCCTGAGCTATCTCGGCAATAGATTTGGACCACGACCTTGGCGCGCAGCGCGCCATGCTCTACTCCTGAGCTACATCGGTGATTGCTATTTCAAATCGATTCAAAATCGCTTAACACTATGCTTCGAATAAACTTACTACGATGCCCTGTAAATTACTAAATTGTCTCGATTATGATCTCCCGGAAATGCAAATATGCCATTCATGCCCTTGTATTTATGGCCAAAAAGCCAACCAATAAATTCCTGATCCAGGAGATTTCTGAAGCCTGTTCAATTCCCAGAAAATCTCTGGAGACCGTGCTGCTAGATTTGAAAAGGGCAGGTATTTTAGGAAGTAAACAAGGAAAGGATGGGGGCTACCTGCTCCGAAGATCTCCGGCAGAAGTTAATCTGGCAGAAGTTGTACGCTTATTTGATGGCGCTATCGCCGCAGTCCCCTGTGCTACGTATAAGTTCTACGAGTCGTGTGACGAATGTGAGGATGAAAAAACATGCAGTGTTCGTGCGGCCTTTTTACAAATCAGAAATGCCACCGTCGAACTGTTGAAATCCGACACACTTGAAAGCCTGGTTAAAACAGAAAAAAAACTAAAGAGCAGGAACCTCTAGCACCAGTTATGCGTTTACGTAATCTATACTAATTTTGTAGACTTTTATTTTTTCCACCAAACTATTGAATATTCAACTCTAAATACTTTATACTATGTCACTACGATTAGGAGATATTGCGCCGGATTTTACGGCCGACACAACAGAAGGAAAGATTAATTTTCATGAATGGCTGGGCACTAGCTGGGGTATCTTGTTTTCCCACCCGGCGGATTTTACCCCGGTATGTACAACAGAACTCGGAGCGGTAGCCAAATTGCGCGGCGAGTTCGACAAACGAAATGTTAAAGTGATGGCACTAAGTGCAGACCCACTGGAGTCTCATCTTTCCTGGATAGGAGACATTAACGAAACACAAAACACAGTTGTCAACTACCCGCTTATCGCTGATCCGGAGTTTAAGGTCGCCAACCTGTATGATATGGTCCATCCGGCAGTCGACAAATTTACGGTCCGTTCAGTTTTTGTGATTGGCCCGGACAAAAAAGTAAAACTCATGATTACGTATCCGGCATCAACAGGCCGTAACTTCGATGAGATTCTACGCGTAGTCGATAGTCTCCAGCTTACGGCAGCATACAGTGTAGCTACACCGGCAAACTGGAAACAAGGGGAAGATGTGGTCATCTCGGCCGCCGTAAAGGACGAAGACATCGCAGCAAAATTCCCGAAAGGATATAAGCGGGTTAAGCCTTATCTGCGAATGACGCCTCAACCAAACATTTAAGCGTTAAATACGTAAAAATGCCCTCTGGAGGATTCCCGGGGGCATTTTTAGTATAAGCCCGATCGTAATTTGTGACACTTCGGGCGTCCTTTTGCCCACTTCGCGCAGATTGATAAATCCTTTAGGTATGCCCGGCCGTATCTTCAGGAGTCAGAAAGTGTATGAAACGATCTTTTTATTTACTCTTCCTTCTCCTGCCAGTCGCCTGCCAAAACAATCAGGAAACTCTCAAACCAAAGGTAAAACCACTGATTGAGGCCGTCTATGCATCGGGTTTTGTGGTGGCAAAAGATGAATACGACGTGTATTCGCAAGCCGAAGGATACCTTTCTGAAAAGCTGGTTGCCGACGGAGAAGATGTCAAACAGGGTGACCCGCTGTTTGTTATTGAATCCGATCAGCAATCGTCCCGGTCCCGGCTCGCAAAGGAAAATTACGAAATGGCATCGTCTAACTATAGCCAAAATTCGCCGGTGCTCGAAGAACTCCGGGCAGCGATCCAGACTTCAAAAACCAAAGTTCAATTCGATTCATTGAATTATGTTCGCTATTCCAATCTGTTAAAAAGCAATGCCACAACCCGTTCGGAATTCGACCGGATGAAATTGTTGTTCGATAATTCACGCAATGAATACTCGCTGCAGAAAAGCCGTTACGAAAAAACAAAAAACCAGCTTTATCTCGAGTTGCAGAATGCGAAAAGTCAACTGCAGATTGCCAGTAATGAAAGTGGCCGGTATACAATCCGCAGCAAGGTGGATGGTAAAGTATTCAAGACCATGAAGGAAAAGGGTGAACTGGTCAGGCGAAATGAAGCCGTGGCAGTAATCGGAAAAGATAATGCGTTCTACCTGGAACTTAGCGTCGATGAGCTGGACGTCCAGCGGATTAAGGAAGGCCAGGAGGTAGTGGTAAAAATTGATGCCTATCCCGATAAAATATTCAATGCGCGCGTCACCAAGATCTACCCGATGATTGACAAAAAACAACAATCCATCCAGGTTGATGCCGACCTAACGGACTCACTATCGGGAGGATTTTCAGGATTGGCACTGGAGGCTAATATTATAATTCAAAAAAAGGACAACGCGCTGGTTATTCCTAAATCGGCATTGTTACCTGGCGATTCCCTGAACATCAAGACGCCGGATGGAATTAGGAAAATCAAAATAACCAGAGGAATTGAAACTATGGATGAGGTCGAAATTGTGAGCGGCCTGGACAGCGCGGGATCCCTGATTGTGTACGATAATCAATAACTCAGCGGTATCGTCAATAAATAACAAGCGATGAAACTGTCAATTGAAATAGCAAAAACACACCTGCTGTCAAAGCCAAAGCAAACGCTCGTCGCTATGCTGGGTGTGACTTTTGGTATTGGAATGTTTATCGCCATGGTGGGCCTCATGACGGGGTTAAACAATTTCACGGAAGAGCTTACCATGACATCCTCACCGGACATCCATATCTATCACGATATTACCCAGGAGAGACCGGCTTTAGTCGAACAGGTAAATCCATCAGGTATCAACCTGGTACATCACCAAAAACCCAAAAAGGAAACTTCCAAACTCCGAAATGCACTTCAGCTTACGGAATTGATCCGGAAGGACCCCCGCGTGATGGGTGTTGCACCCACGTTATCGTCGCAGGTCTTTTACAACTATGGTCCCGTTCAACTTAACGGAACAATTTCGGGTGTGGATATTATGGAAGAAGATAAACTCTTCGACCTCCGCTCAAAGATGAAGTCGGGAAGACTCGAAGACCTGCAGGCTAACACCGATGGAATTATTATGGGTACGGGACTGGCGCGAAAGCTGAACGTTAAGACCGGAGACCGGGTAGTGATTTCAACACCTGAGGGCTACACGATGACTTTAAAGATAGTGGGCACCTTCCAGATGGGTATCGGTACGGTAGACAATATCCGGAGTTATGCCAATATCTCCATGGTCCAGATTATCCTGCAGAAGGATCAATCCTACATTACGGACATCAACATCAAACTTTATGACCTGCATTTAGCAAAGGCCATTGCCCCTCAATTTCAGGCAATCGCCGGCTACAAGGCGGAGGATTGGGAAACGGCTAATTCAACGTTTCTCACCGGTGTAATTATCCGAAACATCCTGACGTACTCCGTGTCAATAACGCTGCTGGTGGTTGCCGGTTTCGGGATTTATAATATTCTCAACATGACCATCTACAATAAGATGAAGGACATTGCCATCCTTAAAGCCATGGGTTTTTCCGGGCGGGATGTAAAACAAATCTTTATGATCCAATCCCTCGTCATCGGGTTCGTGGGGAGTCTTGCCGGGTTGGCCATCGGCTATTCCCTTTCTTATGCAATTTCAAAAGCACCTTTTGATGGAGGCGACTTTATCAGCCTGGACCACTTCCCCGTAAATTTCGACGCCAAGTATTATATCATCGGAATTGTATTCGGCGTGGCAACAACGGCAGTGGCAGGGTACATGCCATCACGTAAGGCATCGAAGATGGATCCGATTGAGATCCTAAGGGGGTAAGGTTTATGGAACAGGTACTGCGAACACACAAGATCACCAAGTACTTCTACGACCCGGAGAAATTTCAGGTGTTGAAAGAAATTGATCTGACTGTCAACCGTGGGGAATTTCTTTCGTTAGTAGGGAAGTCTGGATGCGGTAAATCTACTTTAATGTATGTGTTATCCACGATGGATACCGATTATGAAGGTGAACTTGAAATTGCCGGAGAGCGGCTTACAGGAAAAACACAAAATGAACTGGCCAAATTCAGAAATAAACACATCGGCTTCGTCTTTCAATTTCACTACTTGTTACCGGAATTTACCGCGTTGCAGAATGTAATGATACCGGCTTTAAAACTGAACAAATACAAGCACAGTGAGGTGGAAGACCGTGCATACGAAAAATTAAAAATGCTGGGTATGCAGGATTATGCAAAGAAGCCATCGAACAAGCTTTCGGGTGGGCAACAGCAGCGTGTGGCGATTGCCAGGGGAATAATAAATGATCCGGATATTATCATGGGAGATGAACCCACAGGCAACCTGGACACGTATAACTCAAGTCTGGTGTTTGATATTTTCAAGGAGCTGACGCATACGTACAGGCAAACCATCATCGCAGTTACGCATGACATGGAGTTTGCGCGTAACTCCGATAGAATTGTAGAAATGAGCGATGGGAAAATAATCAGTTCAACGGCAGCTACACTCGCCAAAACGTAAGACAGCAGGTGAGCTGAATTAAAATGCATTCATCTTTAAAATAATAAAGTAGTGGTAAACGTCCACATGGGTGTCTTACCTTCAAAAATGTACAACTATGGAAAATAGGATTAACCTCACTCCTTCGACCAATGCGTATTTGCAACAGTTTTATGTTGCGCAGACAAACCTGAGTCACCTGATCCGCGAGGAACGTATGCTCAAGCGGCTTCAGAAGAGTAAGCGACAACTACTCAAACCACAATGAGCAAAACAAAACGTTTTGTCATCGCGGGAGGAGGAATCAGCGGACTGACGTTAGCGATTGCCCTTCAGCGCAAAGGTTTGCAGGTGACCGTTTATGAGCAGGCCTTTCCCGTAAGACCGCTCGGCGCGGCACTCGTACTCGCTGGAAATGCCATGAAAGCATTTTCGGAGATAGGCATAGACGCAGGAGTGGAGAAAGCGGGAAGGGTCCTACAGAAATTAACCATTAAGGATCAATCGGGAAATATTCTTTCAGAGACCGATTCCGTGGAAGTCAGCAGAAAATTCGGAGTCATTAACAATTTTGCTATTCACCGTGCCGACCTTCACAATACGTTGCTTAGCTATCTTCCCCCAGAGGTTGTGCAACTCGGAAAAACCTGCGTCGATTTTGAACAGTCAGCGCAGGGTGTAACGATCCTTTTTCAAGATGGCAGTTCAACGGAAGCAGACTATGTCATAGCATGTGATGGTATTCACTCCATCTTTAGAAAAAAACTAGTCCCCGCTAGTGAACCCCGTTACGCCGGGTATACCTGCTGGCGGGCGGTGATCGACAACATTCCGGCTGGTGTAAGTAGTACTGAAACTTCAGAATCGTGGGGTCCTGGCAAGAGGTTTGGTATCGTACCCCTTGCGAACAACAGGCTGTATTGGTTCGCTTGCCTAAATGCGCGACGTAATGATCCGGCGATGAGGGCCTATAAAATACCCGACCTGCTTTCCAGCTTCCAAAATTTCCATGCCCCTGTTGCTGAAATACTTCAGCGTACAACGAATGATCGACTCATCTGGGGTGATATTATTGACTTGAAACCCCTTGACCGATTTGCTTTTAATAATATAGTCCTGATGGGAGATGCAGCGCACGCAACGACCCCGAACATGGGGCAAGGTGCGTGTATGGCCATTGAAGACGCGGCCGTTTTAGCCAATTGTTTAAGCAGCAACACGGAACCAGCAACGGCTTTTCGGAATTTTGAATCACTGCGGTTGGCACGCACGAGAAAAATTGTCGCTGGTTCCTGGCGACTAGGGCGAATTGCCCAGGTAGATGACCCGTTGCTTATGTGGCTTCGAAATGCCGTTGTCCGCGTCACACCAGCTGCCGTGATGGAAAAGCAAATGAAATTTCTTTATGATGTTTCTTTTCAATAGTGTTGTTGGAAATTGGTGAAGCGAAATTCCAATGAACACAAAATCCTGGACTCCCCTGATGTGGTTCTACTTCCTGATGTCGGTGGCCGGAGCATGTGTTCCCTGGTATTTCAACATGCGTCAGCTGTTGTTCGGGGACGACCCGTTTACGCTGAAGAATTATCTCATGGCTGGATTGGCCAATGATTTTACATCTTCGATCACAACCGATTTTTTCATCGTGGTTTCAGCGTTTATGGTGTGGATGATTGTTGAAGCGCGGCGATTAAAAATGAAGGGTATTGGCTGGTATATTCTTTTTAGCTTTCTTGTTGCCATTGCCTTTACCTGCCCGCTATTCCTGCTGAACCGCGAACGCAGAATTCAAGCCATGAAAGGGACATGAAAATTGGCTACTCAGACAAACGGCATTTTTTTATCGCATACGGGATCATACTGCTCGCTGCGGTGATTTCTTTTCTTGTGCGCCTGGTAAAGTTTAGCGAGTTCGGGCTTCTCTTGCAGGTTGTCATTTTTGCCGTTTCTATTTTCCTAATATCTTCAACGTGGGAGTCGTTGCGCCTCATCAACCAAAGGCTGAATGAAGTATTTCCGTTCGAGCGAAGTATCAGTGGCAGGATTGCCCTTCAATTATTTCTGGGAGCTTTAGTAGGTGCTTCTGTCCGGTTCCTGATTTATTTCTTTGGGGAGCCGCACCTGCCCTTTAAGCTGGATGAACTGTTCATAGCTTCTACCTGGGTGTTGTATATCCTTGCCACGGTCGGGATTAATCTCGGGTTCTTTACGAATTATTTTCTCCATCGATGGAAGGACTCGATGATTGTGGCGGAACGACTCGAAAAGGAAAAATCACAAGTGCAGTTTAACAACTTAAAAAACCAGCTTAACCCGCACTTTCTTTTTAATTCATTAACCTCCCTCAATGGACTAATTTTTGAGAACCAGGGGCTGGCGTCGCAGTTCCTTCAGCACCTCTCGAAAGTATACCGGTATGTGCTGCAAAACAAGGATAAGAATTTTGTGTCGTTGCAGACTGAACTTGACTTTATTGACAATTATGTATTCCTCCTGAGCACGAGATTTCAACAGGCACTGGTTATAAAATTCGACATTTCGGAAGTCGGTAGAGAACGTGCGATTGTTCCGGCAACCCTTCAGACCCTGATAGAGAATGCACTGAAGCACAACATTGCCGATGTCGAAAGACCTCTTCGGATTGATGTGCTGACGATAGGCGATTATTTGCTGGTAAGTAACAATCTTCAACTCCGTAAGCAGGTGGAAACATCCAATAAGCAGGGACTGGATGATTTGAAATCGCTCTACAGCTTTCTCACAGAAAAACCAGTGCTTGTGGAACAAACCGATGAGCGGTTTGCTGTAAAAATTCCATTACTTTAAAGGAAAATAATCCCCTAACGACAGATGGTTTACCGCACGGCTGACATGAGTGATTTACAGAGGCTAATTACCTTATATAAAATTGTGGCCCGGGAGGAGGGAGGCATCGCGAGACTGGAGCATGAAGTGACGGAAAAATATGTGAAGAACTTTCTTCAAAGGAGCCTGGCGACAGGAGTTATTGTAGTTGGCGAGAATCCGGAGAGCCCGGATGAATTGGTAGCATCTATACACGGTTATAAGGCGGGGATAAAAGTTTTTGAGCACGTCCTGGGGGATGTTACGCTGGTGGTTCATCCCCGATTCCAGGGAAAAAAAATCGGACGCACCATTCTTACCATTTTCCTGGAGGAGATCGGACACAACCGGATGGATATTGGCAAGGTTGAATTGATAACAAGGGAAAGTAATGGGAAAGCTATTCAATTGTATGAGTCGTTGGGTTTTCGCGTGGAGGGAAGAATGGAGATGAGGATAAAGACCACGCATCACACCTACGAGGCCGATATCCCGATGGGGTGGCAGAATCCTAATTTTGAGTTTTGAGCCTGTTGTTTGGGCTAGGTAACTAGTCCATTAACCGCAAAGTTCGCAGAGGAATGCACGCAGAACTCGCAGAGATTTTCAAGCGTGATGCGAAATACTACTCTGTGGCCTCCGCGAGTATTCGCTCTGCGTTATCTGCGGTTTGGTTTTCTGGATAGGTCGGAGGTAAGGTTCTTTTTGACGGCCGCGTAGGAATCCGTTAATCATTGCAAAAATCACTCAAATGAATATACTCATCATCGAAGATGAACTTTGGGCTGCAAAGGATCTTCAAAATCTGATTTTGAAGCTGGAGCCTGATGTAAAAATACTGGGGGTACTAAGCAGTGTTGCAGGTTCTGGGAAGTGGTTCAGCGACCATACTGCACCAGACCTGATTTTCTCAGACATTCAGCTTTCGGATGGTATAAGTTTTGAAATATTTGAAAACCTGCAGCTCCCGTGCCCGATTATTTTTACCACTGCCTACGATGACTACGCGATCCGGGCTTTTAAGCTCAACAGCGTTGATTACCTGCTAAAACCCATTGACGAAGCGGAGCTTAAGGCAGCGCTGGCGAAGTACAGGTCGCTTAACGCGGGTGCTTTGGTGGACGTCGAGTTGAAATCCATGATACGCGGTTGGGGTCAGAATACTAAAAAATACAAAGAGCGTTTTCTAACCATACACCGAAATGCACTGGTACCGGTAAGCCTGAACGAGATTGCGTTTTTTCACAAGGAGGAGCTGATTTATCTGCACACGATAAATGGTGACAAATTCATCTGTGAGCATACGACGATGGACGAGATTGAAGGCTTGCTGAACCCTGAACTGTTCTTTAGGGTAAACAGACAATACATTATTCATATACAATCTGTGGACCGTGTCAAGACAACACATAAAGGACTAACGGTACAGTTAAAGCCAGCTTTGAATACGGAGATTGACATCAGCCGCGAAAAGGCAACAGCTTTTAAGAGTTGGCTGGGTTGACTAAATCAAACGAGGTACTCGAAGAGGTTCTCATTCTGATTGACGAGCGTATAGTTCAGTCTATGACTATCCATTCGGGCAATAAGACTGTCAAAATCGTCTTTTGATTTTACCTCAATACCGATTAAGGCAGGACCGCTCTCCTTGTTATTTTTTTGAATGAATTCAAAACGGACTATATCATCATTGGGTCCGAGGATATCGTTTACGAATTCCTTAAGTGCACCGGGCCGTTGTGCAAATCGGACTATAAAATAGTGCTTTAGCCCTTCATATAACAGGGATCTTTCTTTGATCTCCTGCATACGGTCAATGTCGTTATTGCCTCCACTTAAGATGCAAACGACTTTTTTGCCTTTGATCTTTTCCGCAAATTGATCAAGGGCAGCAATGGAAAGCGCACCCGCAGGCTCGGCAACTATCGCGTCTTCGTTGTAAAGTTGCAGAATAGTAGAACTCACTTTGCCTTCGGGCACCAGAACCACACCCGACAAAATATCCTTGGAAAGTTCAAAGGTGATGTCGCCCACTTTCTTCACGGAAGCGCCGTCAACAAACCGTTGAATTTTATCCAGGATCACCGGCTTGCCTGCTTTTAAGGCTTCCGTCATGGAAGGTGCACCTTGAGGTTCAACACCGACTATTTTTGTCTGCGGAGAGAATACTTTGAAGTATTGTCCCACACCAGCACACAATCCGCCGCCGCCGACGGGGAGGAATATGTAATCTATGTTTGATAGCTCGTCAAGAATTTCTTTACCAACCGTTCCTTGTCCTTCTATCACTTTGAGGTGATCAAAGGGGGGAATAAAGACCATATTATGTTCCGCGGTATACTCGAGAGCATGCGCCTGACATTCGTCAAACGTATCACCAATCAGTACGATCTCGATGTTATCACCGCCAAACATCCTTACCTGATTAATCTTTTGTTTCGGCGTAATAGCCGGCATGTAGATGACGCCCTTTATGTTGAGATGTTTACAGGCAAATGCAACGCCTTGTGCATGGTTTCCGGCACTGGCACACACGACACCCTGTTTGCGTTGTTCTTCGGGCAGGCTTTGGATCAGGTTATAGGCGCCGCGGATCTTATAGGAACGCACAACCTGCAAGTCTTCGCGCTTCAGGTAAATCTCTGCCTTGAACTTATCAGAGAGTTTACGATGAAACTGGAGCGGTGTTTTCAAGGCTACAGCCTTCAGCACATCCGCTGCCGCGTTGATATTGAGTTCGTACGTTTTGGAAGCTGACATCATAATGAATGAAGGAGATACTTAACCCTTTGCACGGTCATGGCTTTACACCACAACCGTGCAAAGGCAAAGCAATTTTTAGTTGATCATACTGGCTTCAACTGTAGCTTTTTCGGGCCTTAGTTGGCGCACAGCAGCACCGGCTTGCCAGAGTTCGCTTTCGCGAAGTTCCTTTAACTCTTCCGCCAGTTTTTCGCGGTAGTCCGGTTTGCTGCAGGTATCAATAGTACGTTTTGCTTCCTGTCCTGTAGCTACGCTCTTGTAAAGTTCCTGGAACACCGGAAGTGTCGCAGCCTTGAATTTTTTCTTCCAGTCAAGGGCACCACGCTGTGCAGTAGTGGAACAGTTGGCATACATCCAGTCCATACCGTTTTCTGCAACCAATGGCATAAGGCTTTGTGTAAGTTCTTCAACCGTTTCGTTGAAAGCTTCGGAAGGTGAGTGCCCGTTGGCGCGGAGCACCTCATATTGTGCTTCGAAGATACCGGCAATAGCACCCATCAGGGTACCACGCTCACCGGTGAGATCCGAGTAAACTTCTTTTCTGAAGTCGGTTTCAAAGAGATATCCGGCACCAACACCGATTCCCAGGGCGATGGCTTTTGTTTTTGCATTTCCGGTAGCATCCTGGAATACTGCGTAACTGGCATTGATACCCTTGCCCTGCAGGAACAAACGACGAACGGAGGTTCCCGACCCTTTTGGAGCGGCTAATATAACGTCAACATCGGCGGGAGGTATAATACCTGTCTGATCTTTGAAGGTAATTCCGAAGCCGTGTGAGAAGTACAATGTTTTCCCCTTAGTAATATGCGGCTTGACAGCAGGCCACAGTTCGATTTGTCCGGCATCGGAAAGAAGAAACTGAATGATCGTTCCTTTTTTAGCTGCCTCTTCGATCTCAAACAAAGTTTCACCGGGAACCCATCCGTGTTCAACCGCTTTGTTCCATGTTTTAGAACCTTTTCGCTGGCCGACAATTACGCGAAAGCCATTGTCGCGGAGATTCAGCGCCTGTGCTGGTCCCTGCACACCATATCCGATGATCGCAATCGTTTCATTTTTTAATATGTCCAATGCTTTTTCCATTGGAAATTCTTCTCGGGTTACAACCTCTTCGATCGTTCCTCCAAAATTGATCTTTGCCATTGTTGTGTTTATTTAGTTTGGTTATGTTCTTTTTTATCCGCTCACTCAAACAACCTGTGCGTTGTGTTTCGAGCTCATTTCGCAATACTGGTCGCTGCCTTCATAGTAGATAGCATACTCCACCTCGATCAGCTTTTCCAACTGATGCTTTACCTTCTCCATCAGATCGTCGGTTGTAAAAAGGAGTAGCACCGCTACACCTCTTCTGAAGTCAGTTTCATCCTCATGAGCAATCAGCTTCTTGATGCGTACCCTTCTCCGGTTGAGAACATTGACAATACGGTTTAAAACCGAAAAATTATTGTCAGAATGAATCTCCAGTGTAAAATCGCGCTTCGTGTTGTTCATGTAATTATCATTTTTTTGGAGCTTCCAACAGTACTTCACCTACGCCCGCTCCGGCGGGTACCATGGGAAATACATTATCCTCTTTTCCAACAACCACCTCCAGGAAGTACGGTGTTTTTGCTTCGAGCATTTCCTTAATCGCTCCCTGCAAATCTTCACGGGCTTCAACTTTTTTCGCCGGTATGCTATAGGCTTCTGCCAGTTTTACAAAATCCGGATTCTGCATTTCTGTAAAGGAATAACGCTTGCCATGGAACAGTTCCTGCCACTGGCGAACCATTCCCAGAAAATTGTTATTCAATACCACAATCTTGACGGGGATCTTGTATTGCATGATGGTTCCCAATTCCTGAACCGTCATCTGATAGCCGCCGTCACCAATTACGGCGATAACTTCTTTTTCCGGTATTCCCATTTTTGCACCCAGTGCTGCGGGCAATGCAAAGCCCATCGTTCCGGCGCCACCCGATGTGACGTTGGTCCGTGGATTTTTATATTGATAATACCGCGACGTAATCATCTGGTGCTGGCCAACATCCGTCACAACAATAGCTTCTCCGTTTGTAAAGTTTGACAAGTGATTGATCACTTCCCCCATACTGAGTTCATTCGCAGTGGGGTTAAATTCCTTAGTGATGACTTTTTCGTATTCAATGGCATTCAGTTTCCGGAAGCTTTCGATCCATTCACTGTGATTATTCGCGTTGCATGGATTCACCAGATACTCCAAGGCTTCTTTTGCGTCGGCATGAACCGCTACATCGGCCCTGATGATCTTATTAATCTCTGCCTTATCAATATCGATATGGACCACCTTTGCCTGTTTCGCGTACTTGCTGACATTTCCGGTAACACGATCATCAAATCGCATTCCGATGGCGATCAGCACGTCACATTCATTGGTATTCAGATTGGGTCCGTAATTTCCATGCATACCGAGGTATCCGACGTAATTCGGATGATCGGAAGGGAAGCCACCTAGTCCCAGTAAGGTACAGGCAACCGGAATTCCTGTCTTCTCTGAAAATGCCTTTAGCTCTTCCGTGGCACCTGACAAAAGAATTCCCTGGCCAGCCAGGATGTAAGGGCGTTTAGCGCTGTTGATCAACGCCGCCGCGGCATCTGCCTGAGCAAGCTGCAGAACGGGCTTTGGTTTATACGTGCGGATGTTGTCACACTTGCGATACGTGGCCGGCTCAATCAGTTCATTCTGTGCATTTTTAGTGATGTCTACCAATACAGGTCCAGGCCTGCCGGCATTGGCAATGTAAAACGCTTTCGCTACGGCACCCGGAATGTCTTTGGCTTCTGTTACTTGGATGTTCCATTTAGTGACTGGAATGGTTGTATTGATTACATCCGTTTCCTGAAACGCGTCCGTACCAAGCAAATGTGCGAATACCTGTCCCGTGATACACACGAGCGGAGTAGAGTCGATTAAGGCATCGGCAAGACCAGTGATTAAGTTCGTTGCGCCTGGACCGGACGTGGCAAACACCACACCGGCTTTGCCAGTCACCCGGGCGAAACCCTGGGCCGCGTGTATGGCACCTTGCTCATGCCGTACCAGAATATGAGAAAGCCTGTCGGCATAATGATACAAGGCATCGTACACGGGCATAATCGCTCCCCCGGGGTATCCGAATATGACGTCTACGTCTTCTTCAACGAGGCAATTAAGCAATACCTCGGAGCCTGTAATTTTTTGTTTGGGTTCTTCCCGATGCTTCCCGGGTTCAACCATTGGTTTAATCTTCGTCAGTAACGCATCCATCAGCAGCCGTTTTTACTTGTTTCGCATACTTCCATAAAATACCATTCTTCGCCCTGAGCGCGGGTTGTGCCCAAATTGTTTTACGCTTAGCCAGCGTAGCATCATCTACTAAAAGATTGATAGTATGATTTTGAACATCAATTTCAATTTGATCATTATCTTCCACCAGGCCAATCAGTCCACCCTCATAGGCTTCCGGCGTGATGTGACCGATCACAAAACCATGTGACCCTCCGGAGAATCTTCCATCCGTGATCAGCGCAACACTGTTGCCGAGTCCGGCACCCATGATAGCTGACGTGGGCTTTAGCATTTCAGGCATACCCGGTGCACCTTTTGGTCCCACATTTCGGATCACTACCACATCGCCGGCTATCACTTTGCCCGTTTGTATACCCTCGTTCAATTCAAATTCACTGTTGAATACCCGTGCCGGTCCACTGAATTTTTCACCTTCTTTTCCAGTGATCTTGGCCACCGATCCCTTCTCGGCGAGATTGCCATAAAGTATCTGCAAGTGCCCCGTTGCCTTGATAGGATTTTCAAGCGAACGGATTATATCCTGTGTGGTAAACTCCAGTTCAGGAACGTCCTTCAGATTTTCACGAATGGTATTTCCGGTTACGGTAATACAATCGCCGTTCAAAAATCCTTTGTTCATTAAATATTTCATGACAATAGGAACACCCCCGATTTTATGAAGGGATTCCATCAGGTATTTGCCACTGGGTTTTAGATCGGCGATCAGCGGTGTTTTGTCCGAGATCCGTTGAAAATCCTCCTGAGTCAAAACGATTCCGGCAGACTTCGCCATCGCGATCAGGTGAAGGACGGCATTGGTAGAACCTCCCAACGCCATCACTACCGTAACCGCGTTTTCGAAGGCCTGCTTCGTCATGATGTCGCGTGGTCTTAAATCCCGCTCGAGCAAAAGTCTGATGGCTTTGCCAGCCTCGACACATTCTGCAGACTTTTCCTTACTCAGCGCAGGGTTCGAGGATGAATAGGGTAACGACATACCGAGGGCTTCAATCGCGGAGGCCATTGTATTGGCTGTGTACATTCCCCCGCAGGCACCTGCACCTGGACACGAATTCTGAATGATTCCCTTAAAGTCTTCGGGAGTTATATTGCCCGCGAGCTTCTGGCCCAATGCTTCAAAGGCCGAGATGATGTTGAGTTCCTGTCCTTTCCAATGTCCACCGGCAATGGTTCCGCCGTAGATCATTATCGACGGACGGTTAAGTCTTGCCATTGCCATCACGGAGCCAGGCATATTTTTGTCACACCCTACAACAGCCAGTACGCCATCGTAGTATTGCGCTCCGCATACGGCTTCAATAGAATCCGCAATGATCTCGCGGCTTACCAGTGAATAGCGCATGCCTTCTGTTCCGTTGCTGATTCCATCGCTTACACCGATCGTGTGGAAGATCAATCCCACAAGATCATTATCCCATACGGCAGTCTTCACTTCCTTCGCCAGGTCATTGAGGTGCATGTTGCAGGTGTTGCCATCATAGCCTGTACTCACAATACCCACCTGGGCTTTTTTCAGATCTTCTTCCGTCAACCCAATTCCATATAACATGGCTTGTGCTGCCGGCAGCGTTATGTCCTGGGTTACGGTCTTGCTATATTTATTTAGTTCCATTTTCTTTCTTTCTGTTTTAAAAGCTTCAAGCCTCAAGCCTCAAGCTGTGTGAGTGACTTGTAGCTTGAAGCTTGCCGCTTGAAGCTGTGTAAGTGTGTGACTTGCAGCTTGAAGCTTTTGGCTTGAAGCTGAGAGCTATCAGATAATCACGTAGCTGAAAGACTTTTCCAGTACCTGGCACCTATAAGCTTCCTGGATGGTTGCACCCAGACTGTCTTGCCACTCTTTGGCAAAAGGTTTGGCATCGATGGACTCAATGCCGGCAATCTCAGCGGCAGTACCACAGAGAAATGCGCCATCAGCACCTTCCAGTTCTTCTGCTCTGATATTTCTTTCCATCACGGGGATCTCCAGTTCACGGCAAATGTTCAATACGGTTTGCCGGGTGATTCCGGGGAGAATGTGTCCTAATGCCGGGGTGTGTAGCACACCATTTTTTTCCATAAAGAAGTTTGCGCCGGATGCTTCACCAACATGGCCATTCATATCAAGCATCAGTGCATCATCATATCCTCTGACTTTAGCTTCGCTGGTGGCCAGGATGGAGTTGACATAATGCCCGGTAATCTTGGCTTCCATCTTCAGCGAGTTCGGGTTCGGACGCTGATAAGAAGAAACACAAAGTTTCAGCATGTTGTCTCCGTGATATTTGTCCCACTCCCAGGCGCACATCATCAGATACACATCCTGAGCGGGAGTGAGGATCATGTTAGGACCGCAGTACACCAGCGGACGGATGTATGCATCGGACAGGTTATTTTTTGATAAGAGCTGATAAGCGATTTGTACCAGATCTTCAGTTTCGTACTGGAACGGGATGCCAACGAGCGCACAGCTTTTCTTGAGACGGTCGAAATGTTCCTGTGCCTTGAATATTTTCACGCCATTCATGGTCTGGTAAGCGCGGATACCCTCAAAAGCCCCGAAGCCATAATGTAACGTCTGGCTGTAGAGATCGGTATGAGCATCAACCGCTTTTATGAACTTGCCATTCAGGAAAAGGATCGTGTCTTTGGTGTAGTACATATATTTTATAACAATTGTTAGTTTGTTTGAGTCCGTATAAAACAAAACCGCCCCGAGGATGTCGGGGCGGTTCATGAATTTTTTCGTTGTAAACCTAGACCATCGCCCCCATGGGTTTAAGAATAATGACGACTAGGAAGAGCACAGAAAAAACAGTAATCAGCCTTTCGGAGATTATTCGTTGTTCTGTTATGTTAGTCATGTTCAACATATTATTCTGTGCGACTGCAATCTTCAAGAATTATCCACTATGATTCAAGGATTTCAGAGAAAATATTTCAAAATAACGCTGTAACAAATGTTAGGTAGAATAACGAATGTTAGCTGTTGAGATACTCGGCAATACCATCGCGGATGGCTGTAAAAGTATGGGTTAATGTTTCTTCATTTTCTTCGAGTAGTGTGACGCGGAAACCCTGGAGCTCTGAACAAAACGAAGAAATCGGAACGACACATACTCCCTTGGCCCCTAACAGGTAATAAACAAACCTTTTGTCGAGTGGGATGTCCTGGTTAACCCATCCTTCCACTAACGACCTGATCTCTTCGTTTTCGATTTTTATCTTCTGATGAGGCCTTAAAGTGCCTTCGCGAAAGATAATGGTGTTATAAAAAGCACCGTAGGTCTCGTTGAAGGTTAGTTCAGGAATAGTATGCAGGATATCCGCAATGATCCGGGCACGTTTACCAATATTCTGATTGGTTTGTTCGCGGTAGATTTTGAAGCGCGGGTCACCAAAGATTTTGGGTATGGCAACCTGCGGAAGTTTTGTAGAACACACTTCAATCATCTTGGCATTGTCGAGCACCTGGCAGAACTTGTTGAAGTCCTCATCCTTGTCGCGGTTATAGTATTCCATCCATCCGCAGCGACCGCCGGGCCAGGGCAATTCCTTGGATATTCCTTTCATGGATATGCCGGGTACATCTTCAATAATTTCCGCCAGTGAAAAAGCGCGGGAACCGTTGTAAGTGATGTTGATGTAGATTTCATCAGCCATGAGGAATAGCTTGAATTCCTTAGCAATGGCGACAATCTTTTTAAGCGTTTCCAGCGGATAGACCATACCCGTAGGGTTGTCCGGGTTGATAATAAGGATGCCCACAATGTTTGGATTGTACTTGATCTTGTTATACAGATCATCCAGGTCGGGGTACCAATGATTATCCGGATCCAGCCGGTAGGTGAGTGGTTCGTGGTTAGCATGTGCTGCCTCGGCGCTGGAGTGTGTAGAGTACGCCGGCGAGGGCCCGATTACACGGGAAGTCTGGGCCAGAAACTGGTATGCTTTTGATATCGCATCGCCCAGGCCGTTGAAGAAACAGATGTCCTCCGGCGTGATTTGTACACCACCGTTGGCATTGGTTTGAGCCGCCAGAAACTGACGTGTTTCCAGCATTCCTTTGGAGGGACAATAGCTGTAGACATCGTCCTGTTTTACCAGATCGGAGACAATATCTTTTATCCACTGCGGAAGCTTGTGATGTTTTTGGATAGGATCGCCGATGTTCTCCCACGAAATTTTAAGTCCGGTTTTCTTTAGTAGTTCGGCCTTTTTAACAATCTCGCGGATCTCGTAGCTCAGTTCATTCGCACCTTCGCTCAATAATTTTTGTCGCATGCTTTTACTTTCAGGCAGCGATGTTGGGTGTTTTGCGGCAAGGATTCAAGTAGAAAGCAGAAAAAATTTAATAAACGACTGTTCGGGAGTTAGGAGTTATGAGTTATGAGTTATGCTTGCCCGTCCGAAGCGTCTCGCGTAGGCGGGAGTTATGCCTGCCCGTCCGACCGCGTGCGCTAAAGCTATAGCGGTGGCGCAAGCGTTTCGCGTAGGCGGGAGTTAGGTGTGAGGAGTTGGCAGCTCCGTACTCAAAAAAAGTCCACTGAAATCCAGAGCATTGGCTTTCGCGGTGGATGTGGGTGCGAAGGATCTGTTAAAACAGTTGTTTTTTGTTGAATGTGCCCGTCGCTTCGTTTGACGGATCCTTCGGTCCGCCGCCGCCGCACACCCCCGACTCAAAAAAAGTCTACCGAAATCCAGAGCATTGGCTTTCGCGGTGGATGTGGGTGCGAAGGATCTGTTAAAACAGTTGTGTTGGAGAAGGCAGGGAGGGATGGTGCAAGTTTGTTGGTGAAGAACACCAACAAAGGCACAGAGTATGCAGTAGATTGGAGTTTAACTTTAGTTGATGCATTTTAGAGTGTGTGGGTTTGTGCACGTGAGTGTTAACCCTTAGAATACAGGCAGGCGCCAAGCCGCAAAGGCGCCATGGACCGCGAAGTCAAACCCAATACTCTTTGCGAATCTTCGCGCCCTTGCGCCTCTGTGTTAACACTCCCACACTCTCACCCCCGCACACCCCCGACTCAAAAAAAGTCTACCGAAATCCAGAGCATGGGCTTTCGCGCTGCATGCGGGTGCGAAGGATCTGTTAAAACAGTTGTTTTTTGTTGAGAGTGCCCGTCGCTTCGTTTGACGGATCCTTCATTCGCTCGCCGCCTCGCGCCCACGACTCAAAAAAAAAAGTCTACCGAAATCCAGAGCATGGGCTTTCGCGCTGCAAGTGCGTGCGAAGGATCTGTTAAAACAGTTGTTTTTTGTTGAATGTGCCCGTCGCTTCGTTTGACGGATCCTTCGTTCGCACCGGCCACCCCGCCTTCACCACTCAGGATTACGGTGTATTTTATTTATGTATTCTTACTGAATACAAACCGCCCCAACACAACCACAAAGCCCTCCGAGACCAATTAACCATTAACCATTAACTGCACGACATTCTCCACATGCATCGTATGCGGAAACATATCTACCGGTTGGATGGCTGTAACGGTATACTTTTCCGATAATATTTTCAGATCCCGCGCTTGCGTTGCCGGATTACAGCTCACATAAACGATTTTCGAAGGCGCCGCTTTCAGCAGCATGCGGCACACATCTTCATGCATTCCGGCACGTGGTGGGTCCGTGATGACGGTGTCGGGTTTTCCATTCTTCGAAAGAAAATCTTCATCCAACAAATCCTTGATATCCCCCGAATAAAAAAGTGAGTTCGTAATTCCATTGATCCGGGAATTCTCATGCGCATCTTCAATAGCTGCCGCCACATATTCCAGTCCGATCACCTTTCTGGCATTCGCGGCTACAAAGTTCGCAATGGTCCCTGTTCCCGTATATAAATCATAGACCAACTCATCACCTTTCAACTCCGCCATCTCCCATGCCACTTTATAAAGCTCGAAAGCCTGTTCAGAGTTAGTCTGGTAAAAGGATTTCGGTCCTACCCGAAACTGCAGCGACCCCGACCCATCCGGCTTTGGCATAATTTCGGTGATGTAGGGATTTCCCTTCCAGCAGACAACATTCAAATCGCTGTATGAATCATTCTTTTTTCCGTTGATGACATAGTGGAAAGAAGTGATCTGCGGAAAATCTTTTTCCAGTCGCTGGAGGATCTGTTCAGTCCACTCCAATCGGTCGGACGTCACTTGCAGAATGACCATCACCTCACCACTGGTGGATGTACGGATAGTGATAGTCCGGAGAAATCCCACTTGTTTTCTTAGTTCAAAAAAGGGTATGTTTCGTTTGATCGCTTCCTCGCGGACTACCAGCCGGATAGCGTTCGAGGGATCAGGCTGTAGATGACATTCCTTCACATCAAACACCAGATCGAATTTGCGCGGGATATGATAACCCAGTGCAGGTTCGGCTTCACCCCAGGGATTATCCGGATCGGACGCTTTTCGCGATGCCAGTTCCTCCCACGACAGCCACCGTTGAGCTGAAAAAGTATAATCCAGTTTGTTGCGGTAGTAGGTGGTCTTTGCAGAGGGCACAATTATACGGATGGCGGGAAGTTCCAGTCCCCCGATCCGCTGGAGGTTGTCGATCACCTGCTGTTGTTTGTAGCGGAGCTGATCAGCGTACCGGATATGCTGCCAGGAACATCCCCCGCAAAGGCCAAAATGCTGGCAAAAAGGCACACTTCGGTTGGGCGACAGCTCTCTTATTGCCGTTACCCTGCCTTCAAGAAAGGATGTTTTGATTTTCGTTAACTGCACATCCACCTTGTCGCCGGGGGCACCGCCTTCCAAAAAGATGACTAATCCGTTTATTCTCGACACACACTTGCCTTCAGCAGCCATGCTTTCGACTACAAGATTCTCTATTATGTCTCCTTTTTTCATGGGGCGCCAAATTACACAATGTAGGGGGTTTTCTGCCTCACCCGGATTCTCTATCTTACGTCTCTTTGGGGGATGCTATGAAAAGGCTATTGATCGTTGTTTTGTGTGTCTTGGCGGTACCAGCAATGGCCACACATATTGTGGGGGGTGAGTTTGAGATCGTACACCTTAATGGAAATTCCTACCGCATAAATCTGATCCTGTATTTTGACCAGTTAAATGGTGCGCCAGGCGCGAGAGATCCAAGCTTTACCACGGCTATCTATCGAAAGCGTGATAACCAGCTGATGGAAACCGTGTTCTTTCAAGGGTATAGCGAGACAAATGTAGATTACACACAGCCCGAATGTTCAAACGGTGAGAACGTTACACGGAAGCTGGTGTATTCACGGGTTGTCACCTTATCGGACGCACGGTACAATGACCCTCAGGGCTATTACATTATCTGGGAACGGTGCTGCAGGAACTATACGATTACCAATATTTACAGCGAAGATCCAGCCTTTAGTACGCGGGCTGCCGGCCAGACATTTTACCTGGAGTTTCCACCTGTCATTAAGAACGGCGAGCCGTTTATCAATTCTTCTCCCCGTTTGTTTCCTCCGCTGAATGACTATGCTTGTCCCCGAAAACCTTACTATGTTGACTTTGCCGGCGTGGACGATGACGGAGATTCACTAGCCTATTCGTTAGTTACTCCGCTCACTACGCATAGCCTGGTCGCGATTCCTCCGCTGCTGCCACGTCCCTATCCGACAGTACAATGGCGACCTCCATTCAGCCTGACAAATATTATAGGAGGAGCACCCGACTTGAGGATCAGTCCCGATGGGTTCCTGACGGCAACACCCACGCAGCAGGGTCTGTATGTGTTTGCTGTAAAGTGCGACGAATACCGGAACGGAGAAAAGATTGGTGAAGTGCGTCGTGATTTTCAGATGCTGGTAGTGGATGTCTGTCCACGGGCAGAAGCTCCGCAGATATTGGGAAAAAGACTGGCTGACGCTTCCTTCTCGTTCGATGAAAATATGCAGGTGACGTTTACCAACACCGTTACCGATGAGCAGCGTTGTATTGAAGTTCAGGTTTCCGACCCCGATGCCTCCAAGCAGGATGACAACTTTACTGAAAATGTGCAGATTAAGGCGGTGCCTATCGGATTCAGGAAAGATGTCAAGGGAATATTGCCTGCCTTTACGACGGCAACACTCGCCAACGGCAGTGTTACAAACTTTAAACTTTGTTTTGAAGAGTGTCCCTATGTTGAAGGACCTTTTCAGGTGGGCATTGTGGCCTACGATGATGCGTGTAGTCTTCCCCTTTCCGATACGTTGGTGGTGACAGTTAACATTGTTCCGCCGCCAAATGCCAATGCCTATTTTACGACACCCAATGTGGTGGAGCAGTTAAATGAAGGCGATAAAAAAACCTGGCCGATTGCGGGCCTTGATCCCGATGGCGATCAGCTGATTGTTGGTGTGGTAGCCAGCGGATTCCAGATGGAAAGTGTGGGAATGAAAATTGTACAAGTCAAAAATGAAAACGGTGAATACGAGGCATTCCTGGAGTGGGATACCCGGTGTGATGTATATGACTTTACGAAAAAGACGCAGTTTGATGTCATGGTCATTCTGGAAGACGCGGATGAGTGCAACTTCACCCATCCCGATGTGATGACCTTGCGGCTTACGGTTAAACTTCCGGGCAACCTGGATCCCATAATTGATTCTGATCTCACCGCCGATCTTCAGGAACGAACCATCACGGGACTAAAACGTAAGGTAAATGAGTCCCTCGTGTTTAATGTCACCGGCAGGGACGTGGACAATGACCTTCTGGTATTGAGTGCAACCGGCGTTGGTTTTAATATCAGCGACTACAACATCACGTTCCCTGCGGTAAGCGGAAACGGACTGGTCACGTCACCTTTCCGGTGGAACATTTTCTGTGATGATGTTAACCTTGCTGTCAAGGATGAATTTACATTCCGTTTTGTGGTGGTTGACAATGCCAATAAATGCCGGTTTTACAAGGCTGATACGTTAGATGTTACCGTAAAACTTTACCCGCCGGATAATGACGGGCCCACGTTACTCATTGCCAACCTGAATCAGGAGATGCAGTTGTTGAATAACAGTCTTACCGTGACACTTGGTCAGCAGATAACCCTGGGGCTAACAGGAACAGATTCGGATATCCTTCCCGAGCCGGATTACTTAAGACTGGAGCTTATTAACGTGGAGGGAGAGCCAGCCGACGGTTATATTTTTGCCTCCGCGGAGGGACGAAGGACGGTGCAGACTACGTTTACCTGGAATCCGGAGTGTTCCATTTTCCAAAACGGCGTTTACGAGAACGACTATACGTTTACTTTCAGGGTTATTGATGACCGGTGTTTTAACAGCAAAGGAGATACCCTTGCCGTTGATATTACCATCAAGGATGTAGACAGGAGTGATGCCGAATTTCTACCGCCGAACATCATCACGCCAAATGGTGATCAGCTCAACGAGTACTTTGCCATGGTGAAGCAGGATGAAAACACCGGACAGCTGGTTAACATTCTACCCAAGGACAATTGCACCGGCCGTTTTGAAGGCATAGCAATTTATAACCGCTGGGGCAAGCAGGTTTATGAAAGTGTAGATCGCGAATTCAAGTGGTATGCGGATGGTGCAGCAGCCGGGGAGTATTTTTATTTGCTGAAGTATTCGGATAAGGAGTATAAGGGGATTATTACGGTGTCGTTTGCCGAATCCCAATCGTTCCGATGAGTTATGAGTTAGGAGTTATGAGTTATGAGTTGGGGTGTGGGTGTGAGTCAGGGTGACGTGGGGGAGTTGCAATCGTTCCGATGGGTTATGCTTGCCCGTCCGAAGCGTCTCGCGTAGGCGGGAGTTATGCTTGCCCGCCCGAAGCGTCTCGCGTAGGCGGGAGTTATGAGTTATGAGTTATGAGTTATGAGTTATGAGTGATGAGTTGGGGTGTGAGGGGAGGGAGTGGATAGAGTTGAGTTGGGATATTATCTAGGAGTTATGCTTGCCCGTCCGCAGCGTCTCGCGTAGGCGGGAGTTATGAGTGATGAGTTGGGGTGTGAGGGGAGGGAGTGGATAGAATTGAGTTGGGATATTATTTAGGAGTTATGCTTGTCCGTCCGAAGCGTTTCGCGTAGGCGGGAGTTATGAGTTATGAGTTGGGGTGTGAGTGTGAGTTAGGGGACGTTGGGGGAGCTGCAATCGTTTTGAGAAGTTATGAGTTATGCTTGCCCGTCCGAAGCGTTTCGCGTAGGGGGGAGTTGGGTTAGTTGTGAGTTTTGGATTGAAGCAATAGGCATCTGTTAGGAGTTAGTTTAAACGTTGTGTGTTATGAGTGAGAGTATCATAAAGAAAAAGTCCTTTGACTTTGCCGTCAGGGTGACGCGGTTTTACAGGGAATTCACGGAAAGAGAAAGAGAATTTGTGATAAGCAAGCAGCTGTTGCGGTCAGGAACCTCAATATGCGCGAACGTCCGTGAGGCCATGAACAGCCAGTCAAAAAAGGAATTTGTTTACAAACTTTCCCTTTCCCAAAAAGAGTGCGATGAAACGCAGTTCTGGCTCGAGCTGCTCCTAGCGTCAGACTACATAACGCCATCCGAATTTGAATCCCTGCACTCCGATGCCACGAGTCTGCTTAAAATAATTCGCAGCATTATCCTCACAACAAAGACAAAACACAACCTCTAGCCACACCCTGCCTGCCACGCCCACCCTCAAAACCCACACCCCAATTCATAACCCCCAACTCATAACCCATAACTCATAACTCATAACTAACATCACAGCTCCACAACCAAAAGATCATTATCCCTAACATAAACCGTATTCTCATTCCACCTCACCTCATACCACACATCAATTTTACCCGTGATGCGCATGCGGTGGCCTTCTTCGATGACGGAGACGACGGAGGCGCCGGCGGAGGGGCCATCCATTAGGTAAGAATTGGGCTCACCGACGATGCCGGATGCATACGTATTCGATGCATTTACGTGGAGCAGCAGAAGAATGAGGACGGTGAAAAGTGATATACTGCTGGCTACGGGTGTTTTACCTTTTCTGCGGGTATAAAAAGAGAGGCTGATCAGGAAGACGGCGATAGAAACGAGGGCGATGGAAACGTGGAGGTGATAATCCTGGTAAAAGGAAAGCAGCAGATCCGTTTCGGAATTTTCGTAGCCGCTCAGGTTGTATTTGGCAGCGAGTTCTTCCATTTTTTCGAGAACGAATTTATCGTTTGAGGCAAGATAATAGAGGTTGAGATAGTAGAGTGCCTGGCCGACGCGGTTGAGGCCTTCTTCAATGAAAGCCATTTTGAGCAGCATGGCGGGCGTATATTCCTTCTGATTAAGAATAGTTTGATACTGTTCCAGTGATTGGGTATAGCGTTTTTTTTCGTATAAGGAATCCGCCTGATGCAATCGAAAAGTGGAGACCTGAGCGAATAAGGACGGGATCGGAAGCAGCAGGGGAATAATGACGAGAATATTTAGAAGGTGCCTTTGCATATTTTTTAGATCCTATTACCTTTGCGACCTCAATTACGGAAAAGCCTTTAAAACTGGCAAACTGTAATAGACAAGAGGGTTGAAGTCGTCTGACAGGAGTTAAGAAAAGCGATTTTTCTCACATAAAGAGAAAAAAGAGCCAATCAAGGAGGACTGTGTCCGCCGAAGCTCCTGGAGAGCTCGAAGAAAGAAAAAAAACTGGCGAACGTTCGATTTGATAAACCATCATTCGGAGTTCGCGCAAAGAAGGAGGACTGTGTCCGCCGAAGCTCCTGGAGAGCTTGAAGAAAGAAAAGAAACTGGTGAGTTTTCGATATGATAGATCATCGTTCGAAGTTCGCGCAGGAGGATTCCGTAGCTCAGTTGGTAGAGCAATACACTTTTAATGTATGGGTCCTGGGTTCGAATCCCAGCGGGATCACATCGGAGTAACCATCCGAAACTAAAGCCGCTCAGAATCAATTTCTGGGTGGTTTTTTCATTTTAAGCCGACCAAAAAGTAACATCGAAATCCAACCGCTAGGTTACCTATTCGGTTACCTAGTCCTTTTCCGTTATTAGGTAACCGAGGGTGCTGTAAAATGTTGAAAAACAACATTCTGCACCAATCGTGATTTGATTCATTTGCCGTCAAAAGACACGAGTTCGGTTACCTAAAAATTCTAAGGCAATGAACTTAAATCAAACATTCTCAATTCTGTTCTGGCTCAACAAAGCCAAGATGAACAAGCAGGGTCTCATTCCAATATGGATCAGGATCACTGTCGATGGCAAGCGTGCCGAGTGCTCAACACAAAAACAGATTCATCCTAAATTTTGGGATGCTGAAAACAACAAGGTGATAGACAAGTTTAGCGAGTCAAGATCAATCAACGATTATCTAACACTTGTCAAAGCTGACATCCTCAAACACTACAACATACTGCTCTCAACCAAAGATGTTGTTACGGCTGATGATGTGAAAAACAGTTACAAAGGCGTTAAGGAAATCAAGAAAACCTTTCTCCAACTTTTCAAACAGTACAATCAGCAACTGACTGAGCGAAAAGAAATAGAAGACTTGTCTGAAGGCCGTCACAAGCGTTTTGAAATTCTTTATGGGAAATGTGAGGCGTTTATCAAGTATAAGTTCAAGAGGTCAGACATCATCCTCGAAGAATTGAAATTGAACTTTATTGTAGAGTTCGAACACTACTTACGCACTGTCGACAAGATCGGGCACAATACTTCGATGAAGTATGCCAAAGATTTAAAGCAGGTCATGAAATATGGCGCAATGCTGGAATACATACCTTCCAGTCCATTTGAGCATTTCCAATGTTCTTACAAGAAAGTCAAACGAGAGTTCCTTGATCAGGAAGAACTTGACACATTATACAAAAAGGAGTTCGTCATTAAACGACTTGAGGAGGTTAGAGATTGTTACCTTTTCAGTTGTTACACCGGATATGCCTACTCGGATGCAGAAGCGTTGACTCCTGATGATATTGCAATTGGAATAGACGGAGAAAAATGGATCATACGCAACCGAAAAAAGACAGACACCACGGAAAACGTTCCATTACTTCCAATTCCCTTGGAGATTATTGAGAAATACAGAAAGCATGATTACTGCAAAGCCAATAACAGGCTATTGCCGATGAATAGCAATCAGCGCTACAATGCCTATCTGAAAGAGATTTCGGATTTGTGCACCATTAAAAAGAAACTTACGACACATACAGCGCGACATACCTTTGCAACGACAGTACTATTGATCAATGATGTGCCGATGGAAACAGCAATGGAACTTCTAGGTCACACAGACATTCGCACCACTCAGATTTATGGAAAAATAGTACAGAAAAAAGTGAGCAGCGATATGCGTAAACTAAAAGACAAGCTTTCTAATACGCAAACCCATATCAGGTTGAGTAATATGAAAAAACAGTGAATTTGAAATGGTTCAAGCCATCAGAAAAACTCTGATGGCCTTTTTTTATTTCTGACCTTTTTGTCGGCAAACGACATTAGCAATCGACTAAAAAGACCGACTTTACTTATATGATGTAATCAATTTTTGCTAATCAAATTAATTTCCCTATGTCAAACTCTGACGGTTTCTTTTTCTAAAGGGCTCAGGTATGAAGCGTGCTGATGAGAGTAAAAAAAACCTGGTAGTAAACATTTTGTGTAAATCATTTGATGACAACAAAAGTGTAAACTACGTTGTTAAGCAGGATCAAAACAGACAGGCGAGAATTCGCGGACTGATGGAATACTCATATAATGTCTGCAATGCATTTGGTGATGTTTGGATGGCAGACAATGATCAGGCTTGTGCATTAGTTCTCCATCCTGATAAGAAGAGATCAACCTTGAACGCTATCCTGTGGGATGTAAAACTTGCCCTATCCGTCATTGGCCTAAACAGAGTTGTTCAGGTTTTAAGCAGGGAGTCAAAAATAAAATCCTTCCACCCGAAAGAGCAATTTAGCTACCTCTGGTTTATTGGGGTGACACCTGAACTTCAAAACAAGGGAAATGGAAGCCACCTTTTGAAGGAGATTATTCACGAGTCCGAAGCTCAGAAGAGACCCATCTACCTGGAGACTTCAGTTGATAGAAATCTACCCTGGTATAAAAAACAGGGTTTCGAAATCTTTCAGTCATTAGAACTTACTTATAAACTTTACATGCTGCGCAGAATCAACAGCAACGATTAAGCTTGCACTTTTTGAATTTTTAGGTCTTGAAAGAAAAGTTGGGTGATGGATTAGACTGCAAATATTATGAACTTCATGGGTACGCAAATGCACATGGTCACGTTCACGGTAATCGTGTTCGAGGCGGTGATGCTCCTCTTTCAAATCATTTATTTTCTTGAAAGAACTAACGATAGGAAGCGGCTACTGTATTTGATTCTTCTGGTTTTCCTAATTCTTTACAACTTAACCAGTGGACTTTTCCCTGATGAGAATATTCCAATTCCAGTTATGTTGCAAACCATAATTGCATACCTCTTTGCATTCGCCACATCCATGTATTTCGTATACTATTACTATAAAGCCTTTGGGCTTAAAAGGCTTAAGTTTTTCGTAACATTTGGCTCACTGATTTTTCTTTTTGCCCCATACGTTTTTCTTTTTGTTGTCCCATATTACATCACAGGCGACCTCGCTTGGAGCCGTAAATTGGCCGTAGTTATTCCATTTCTCTATGGGCTTGCATTCATTGTGGCTACTACCCGCGCTTTTATTTTCAAGTTCAGGGAAAGGGAATACTCTGATAAGACAAAATTTGAGTTGGTGGTAGCAGCGTATGTTGCTCTTTTGTGCTGGGTGACTTTACCGGTAATTGTCTTTTTTGGAGACTTCCAGGTATTGGAACATTCCTTGACCAATTCAGGATTCCTTATCATGACTATTGTCTATATACGTTCGTCAATCTACCAATCGAGGAGAGAATACCTCATTCTTCTCAACCGCGTGCACAGTCTGGAACAACAGGTCGAATCGAATTGTGGGAAATTCCATTTGACTTCAAGGGAAACAGAAATTGTCAGATTGATTATAAAGGGTCATTCTTACAAAATCATCGCCTCCGATTTAAACATTTCAGAAAAGACAGTGGCAAAACATGTTTCCAACATTTTCGCAAAGGTTTCGGCCACAAACAAGGTTGAATTGATCAATAAATTGGAGCAACGTGACATCCAGGTTGCGTAAATTTGCGGTCATTCCTAAATTGCCATCCCAATCCGGGAAACTACATAGAAATATGTACAAGATTACACGGTTTATCCTATTGTAATATAGCAGCCGTTTCAAAAATTTTGTCTCACTGTCTAGCATTTGGGCTGCAGAGCATGAAACGGAGCGGCAATTGGAATATGAATTTGAGAATATTGAATCCCTGATTCGAGGTGCAATTGATCCATCAACCAAATCGAATAAGGCTTTTGATGAGCGATTTGCACAAATCAGAAATGCTGTTGCTGTTGAGTGCGACAGGATAAAGAAATCTTTTGCCCTTAGTGTGTGGCAATTGGAGAATAGTCAGCAAAGGTCACATTTCGTACAGTACCACCAGCATCGCCTCATTTTACTGATTGACGAACTGTTCGAAATTGGGAGAAGTGAAAAAGGAAAGGGTACGGTTAATCATTCAGAGCTGCCTCGCGAAGCATTCTTCCTTCACGATCAATTGGAGGACATCCTCAACACTATTAGAAAGAACCTTTCGGAATATTTTAGCCTTGATATTAAGGTGCCTGAACCTGATAAAGAAAAGGTGCTGAAAATCATTCAGGGAAAGTGTGCTGAAGTTCGCAACTACAATAGCGTAGAGCAAAATGCTCTGATTGCGATATGCCTCAAAGGCGTAACTGAGTTTCAAGGAAGAGAAGGAATATCGTATCGGAAAATTGAATATATGGAACTGCTGGTAGATTCAATTAGCGATCTGTTCAAAAAGAATCAAGAGAACCGTTTAGATGAAGGGGAAATTCAATCTCTTCTATTTTCATTGAACTACAATAGTCAGGAATACTTCAAATATTATGTTGACATCGTTCAAAATGAATTGGCAGAATTGGGAAGCGATTCTGAAAGATTGGAAAAACTTGCCTTTCACTACAAAACAATAAACCAGATTCAACCCACCCCCGGTATGGTGCATGATTCTAGCTTGAGAGGAATAAAGACTCAATTGTCTGAATGGATTTCTGAGGAGGTTCAGTTTCTTGAGAGGAAGCGATATTTAACCACCACACAGGTTGCGGAAAATGATTTTGCTAAAAAGGACTTCAAGCTGGAATTTGATATGTCGGTATCGCAGTTTGCATTCTTCATCAAAGCATTCGTCGAAACGGGTGTCATTCAGAATAAAAACATATCCGAACTGATCCGGTTTCTCGCCAGGTTTGTGAAAACCAAACGCTCGGAGAATATCTCGTACGAGAGTTTCAGGATCAAGTATTACAATGTTGAAGACAATACCAAAGATGCTGTGAAGAACACACTTCATACTGCAATAGGATTTATTAACAATAACTAATATGAAAACGAACATGACGCTTATTGTCGCAGTTGGCTTTGCGATTTTCTCGTGTAGTAGTGGAAGGGATTCAGGTTCCAATGATGAAATTTCCGGTACTTATGTAAGGGAGTATTCCTTCAAGGTATTAAATCCTGAAACGGGCAATGAGGTTGGGATGCGAACAATCCGGGACACAATATTTATCCGCTCCATTGAAAGCGGATATGAAGTGTCAAACAGGAAATGGAGGCTGAACGGTTATGATAAAGAAGGTTGGCAAAGTATGGCGCACAGTGATGAACGGCCAATACCCTTATTTACGGCAGCACTTGATTTAGACGATAAATCGCTAGTCTCCAACGAAGGAAAAATATTGCATTTCGAATTAGATAATGAATCGGTTTATTGGAGAGAAGAGTCAAAATATAAAAAAGTAAAGAAATAAATTTGTGACATGCAATTACCAAAGGAACAATATCTCGATGAGACGCAAGCATATATAAGCGAAAATGAAAGGCTTCAGGTAGCCTGGGAACTTTTGTCGTACGCGAATATGCTCTATAGTCGAGTCTATGTGTTCAAGAATTATGAAGCGTTCGCTAAGAGCTTTGGTGCGGATACGAAGCCCGAAGTGTATTGGGAAGGATTGAGTAAAGAAAAACTGATTGATGAAATAAAGATTTGCACAGCATTTGAGAATTATAATAAATCAGTTCTGCTCTCAAAAGGATATGTGGTTCATTTAATTGACGGGCAAAAGAACAAAGCACTGGCAAGCGTGCAAAAGACGGCTCCAGTTTTGATTTCTGATTTTTTAAAGTCCAATCAGTTTGTACGGAAGGATCAGTTCAGTGAGCTATATCTGGAAGGTTTTCAAAATTTCAATACCATTTCGTTTTCGAGAACCTTAACAGAGCAATACCAAGCTGTTATTGGTCTAGATAGCCGATTCCTGGGCTACTTAAAAAACTTGAGTGAAAAAAGGAATAGACTACATTACCTTAAGAACTATGCTGGTGCTTTCCGGGTGCAAACATATCTTGACACTATTGCCTTCGCTAAATCCTACGGAACTCAATTATTACTTTCAGAAATGAACAAAGTCAATGAACTCTTGAGAAAATTTGACTGATCAATAAATAAAATTTTTCTACTGAGCCTCAACCACTTAACGAGGGTCCTGTTACCCTTGTAACTGTTTTCAAAACGCTTCTGAATATTCCTTTGTGCCATAATCAAAAAGGTTATGGCCACAACAATAATTACGCTCGAAGACCTGCAAAATTTCAAGCAGGAATTACTCGCTGAGATACAGAAGCTGTTATCTCAAAGACAAACTACGCCCGCCCGCAAGTGGCTCAAGTCAGATGAAGTCAGGAGGCTGCTCTTGGTTTCTCCGGGCACACTTCAGAACCTCCGTGTAAACGGAACCTTGCCTTTCACAAAGATTGGAGGAGTCATTTTCTACGATTATGACGACATCCAAAAAATGATCGAAGAGCATAAGCGCAACCCTCACCTCATTAGTAAGAAACCAAACTCTTAGAGTATGTGCAAGGTCCTTTTCAAAGGTCTAAAGATTCATGATCTGATTAGGGTAAAAACCGGTCTTTCGGTTTTAGCAAGATGTACGTTTGTTAACACAAACGTACCCGTCCTCCTCCCGTCTTGCAGTCGGTTGGAGGAGTCAGCCTCGGAACTCGGCTTCCTTGAAATCAAAGATTTTTTTTATGGGACGTAAGAGGGCACCAAAGGAAAAGTACACCCACTTGGTCGGGGTCAGGATTTCGGAAAGGTTTCACAACCGGCTTGAAGAAATCAGGAAGAATTCCAATTGTCAGTATATCGCTGAAGTGGCGAGAAGGATTCTCTATCGAGAGGAAATTATTTGGTATCACAAAGATGCCACAATGGATTCAACTGTTGCCGAGCTGGCATTGATCAGAAAGGAACTCAACTCGATAGGCATCAACATTAACCAGATTACCCGTCACTTTCATTCCGCTGACACTCCGAATCAGAAAATATTCCAAGCGCTCAAGATCGTGGATGAGTACAAGAAAGTCGGGCAGAAGCTTGATCGTGTTATGGACGTTACTTCAGAGATCACAAAAAAATGGTTGCAAAGGTGAATACGGGACAAAACATATTAGGACTCCTCAATTACAACGAGAACAAAGTGAAAGAGGGCGTTGCAAAATGTATCCATGAGAACCAATTCGGTTGCAATGTAGATCGCCTCAATTTTTATGATAAGCTGAAGACCTTCCAGGGATTTATCAATCGCAATCACAGGGCTACAACTAAGGCTGTACACATATCGCTCAATTTCGATCCGTCTGAAAAGCCTGGCAAAGATTTGCTAAAAGAGATCGCAACGAAGTACATGGACAAGATTGGATTTGGGAATCAACCTTACCTAGTCTATCAGCACTTTGATGCAGCCCATCCGCATATCCATATTGTAACGACTAACATTCAGCGCGATGGAAAGAGAATTATACTTTACAACATCGGAAGGAATCAATCTGAGAAGGCAAGAAAAGAATTGGAGAAAGAATACGGATTGGTTCGTGCAGAAGGAAAAAGAACAAATCAAACTGAGGGTGTCAATGCGATAGATGTTAAGCGTGCTATCTATGGCAAGCTGGAAACAAAAAGGACGATTTCAAATACGGTGCGCTACGTAACAAGAAATTACAAGTACACCTCCATCCCTGAGTTGAATGCCGTGCTCAAGCAGTACAATGTGAAGGCCGACCTAGGTAAGGAGGGCTCGCAAATGAATCTCAAGAAAGGACTGCTCTATAGGTTGATCGATGAGCAAGGAAAGAAAGTTGGAATGGCCATCAAGTCAAGCTCGATTTATGGAAAGCCAACACTTGCTTTCCTTCAGAAGCAATTCAAACTCAACGAGGTTCTCAGACGACCGCACAAAGACAGATTGATCAACTGTATCAATAGTGCTTTTGGAAAGAAAGAGACCGTATCAAAATCATTCTTTGTTCAGTCATTAAGCCAGGAAGGAATCTTTGTGCTCTTCCGTCAAAATGAAGAGCGAAGGATTTACGGTATCACCTTCGTGGACAACAAAACAAAAGTCGTTTTCAATGGAAGTGATCTTGGCAAGGCCTACGGAGCCAAAGCAATAACTGACCGATTGACAAGTTTGTCAAAGCCCGATTCGATACCGATTCAAGCCATGCTTATCCACGCACACCAAGAAAAATCAGATGAAAAGGATTCTGCATTAGAAGACACCATTAAAGACCTGACTACAGCAAAACAATTCGACTATTCATCTCCAGACGCTGCCATGAAAAGACGCAAGAGAAAGAAAAGAAAAGGTCGTTCAATCTAAACGAAAGTCAAATGTCACATACCGGAGAAAACGAGCAGGCATTGCAAAAGATAATCGACTTCATCAGGTTACTGAGTATAGTCGTATTGCTGCTTCACTTTTACTATTTCTGTCACCAGTCCTTGACATCCTGGGGATTGACATTTCAGATAGTTGATGAAATCGTCAAATCCATTGCCAACACCGGATTGTTCCTAGCCATTTACAAATCAAAGCTTTTTATTTTAGGATTGTTGATTATATCCCTGATCGGAGCAAGAGGAAGAAAGGACGAACGGATCAGTCTTGTACAAGCATCATCTTTTGGAGTTGTTGGTTTAGTCTTATTCTTACTTAGCCATTTGATTTTCCTGATTAATTTGAAAGCATCCTTTCTAACCGGACTTTATCTATCAACAACTTCAGCAGGATATATCCTTATACTCACCGGTGGCACATTGCTATCCCGTTTGTTGACGTTCAATTTTAGCAAAGACATTTTTAACAAGTTCAACGAATCATTTCCGCAGGAGGAACGCCTCCTGGAAAACGAGTACTCCATTAACCTTCCGGCAGCCTATAGATTGAAAGGTCAGCGAAGAACAAGTTGGATCAACGTGATCAATCCTTTCAGGTCATTACTGGTTATTGGAACACCCGGAGCCGGTAAATCTTATTTCGTTGTACGGCATATTATTACGCAGCACATTAAGAAAGGATTTACAATGTTCATTTATGATTTCAAGTATGATGACCTCTCAAGAATTGCATACAATACACTCCTCAGACATAATCATCAGTACAAGATCAAGCCTAAATTCTTCGTCATCAACTTCGAAGATCTATCTCGCTCACACCGATGCAATCCGCTTGACCCAGCTACAATGGAAGACATCACCGATGCTACCGAATCTTCCAGAACGATCATGCTCGGTCTAAATCGTGACTGGATAAAGAAGCAAGGCGACTTCTTCGTTGAATCACCCATCAACTTCGTGACTGCCATAATCTGGTTTCTCAAAAAGCATGACAACGGAAAGTATTGCACCCTTCCTCATGTGATCGAACTCATGCAGTTGGATTATCCGCATCTCTTTAAGCTACTCAGGAGCGAGCCAGAGATAGAAGTTCTGATCAATCCGTTCGAGTCTGCTTACCGAAATGAAGCAATGGAGCAATTGGAAGGTCAGATTGCCAGCGCCAAGATTGGTATGGCAAGATTGTCCTCACCTCAGTTGTACTATGTCCTTTCGGGAAACGATTTCACCTTAGACATCAACAATCCGGAAGAACCCAAGATTGTTTGCACCGGAAACAATCCGCAGAAGCAACAAATCTATGGAGCCGTGCTTTCGCTCTATATCTCCAGGGTGATCAAGCTGGTCAACAAAAAGCACCAACAGAAATGCAGTCTTGTGTTTGACGAATTCCCAACCATCTACTTCAACGGCATCGACAGCCTGATCGCCACCGCGAGAGCAAATAAAGTAGCCACCACTTTGGCTGTTCAGGATTATAGTCAGTTAAAAAAGGACTACGGTCGTGACCAGGCAGAGGTAATCATGAACATAGTTGGAAATGTCATCAGCGGCCAGGTGGTTGGTGAAACTGCTAAACTGTTATCGGAACGATTTGGCAAGATCGTTCAGGAACGGGAGAGCATTTCAATAAATATGAACGACACATCTGTAAGTCGTTCTACGCAATTGGATTCTGCTATTCCGCCATCAAAAATAGCAGCTCTTTCCTCAGGAGAGTTTGTAGGGACTGTTTCAGATGATCCGGAACAGAAAATTGATCTGAAAGTCTTTCATGCGGAAATACTAAATGACCATGCCGCGATCCGACAGGAGGAAGATGGTTATAAACCCATCCCTGCCATTCGAAAGATTAGCCATTACGAAATCCAGCAGAATTATTTCAAAATCAAAAAGGACATACAGAAAATCATTGAAGCAAAATTGAATTAGTCCGCCCATGAAAACCATAGACATAAAAACATTCTCCGACCAGCTTCAGGAAAGCTTAAAAATCCGATTGGAAACTATCGGGTTAGAAAATCCTGATTTCACAGCAAAGGCGAGTAAATGCCTGGTTAGTGTGCGATCTATAATTAATCAATTGAAGGACTTTGTTTATGCCTATAAATTTATCAGCAGGGAAGAAGAGATCACGTTTTTCAAGGAGATTAAACCGGTCTTCATTAGCCAATACTATTATTATGAAAAAGTCTTCTCAATAAAAATTGATGAGCCATTCAGTGGATCAGATTCACTAAGAGAGTATTACTTCACCGAGTTGGATTCCTTACAACAATTCGTGAAGGTTAACCCGGAGTTTTATAAGTATTGTCTTTCTAACTCTACCTATTTTGATGAGAAGTATTTCACACGCTCTGAAAATTCTCTCAACGGCCCCGATGTTGACACGAGATTTTCCACAGGTTATGACAACATCCTGTCGAAGATTATTGCCGGGCAAATGGTGAAGGAACATTTAAACGCTCTAATTCAAAAGATTGACTCGCAATCTCAAGGACAGCAATCACCGCTAAATTGGACAGGCACTAAGGCCTCTTTGATCGAACTCATTTACGCGCTTCAGAGTGTAGATGCAGTCAACAATGGCAAGGCTGATATAAAGCAAATAGCGAGTTCATTTGAGAACTTGTTCAACGTAAGGCTTGGAAATTATTACAGACAGTTTCAGGAGATTCGATTGAGAAAGGGTGGTAAGACTAATTTCCTAGATGACATGAAAGAAAAGCTTGTTCAACGACTGGATGATTTCTCCTAATTCAATAGAATGAGAACAATTAGCGATATTAAAATCTATCATTGGAAAGAAATTCAGGATGCGCTCGAAGGCGCTGATATTTTCCTGGGAAATGGCTTCTCTATTAATATTAACTCAGCACTGAATTACCGCTCCTTGTTTGAGAGGTTCCTGACTTACCTCAACCCGGACGACAAGGTCATTTTTGAAAAGTTTAACTCCACAAATTTTGAAGGAATCCAGAACCGGCTTTCTAATGCACTTGATGTAAACAAGTTATTCAACTATGAAACTTCAGGAATTGAGAATTCACTAAAGTTCTTGCAATTGGGATTGCTGAAAGCCATAAAGGATTTACACCCGGAATATACAAAGATTGATCCCAGAACACTTTTTCAATTATCCAAAGGACTTGATTGGTTTGGAGATATTTTCACAACCAACTATGACATCTTTCTTTATCACATAATTCTTATCACGTTAGATCGTGGAAGGCGAGACGGCAAGGTCAAGCGATACCAGGATTTTTTCCGAAAGAATGGAACAGACCTCACCTTTACGGATAAACCGTTGCCGGGATTCAAGAATATCTATTATTTACACGGAGCACTGTTCCTGCATAAGTGGGAAGGGCAGATCGTAAAGATCAGACGAGGAACTAATACTGAAGAACTTTTGGAATTGATCCGGTTACATATACACTTAGGCAATGTTCCCGTATTCGTTTCTGAAGGCAAGGCGAAACTGAAGGAAGACACGATTGCAAAAAGCACCTACTTGTCGTTTTGCAGGTCGGCATTCAAAGCAAGCCGCAATCGCCTTGTTATTTATGGCTTTTCATTTTCAGATTATGATGAACATTTAATTAGTGATCTGAATGAGAACAAGCGAAAACTTGCCATCGGGCTTCATCTTTCAAATTTGAATGATGAACAGATTCTACGAAAGCTGAATGGAATTGAAAAGCAACTCTATAAATATAAGTCTGGTGAAATCAAGTACTTTGATTCAAAGACTTTGTTCTAGGGGTCTGAAAAAGTAATGCCCAGCGTTGCTAACGGGCACACTTGGAAGGGATGGGCTCCTATAATGCTTTTGCCAAGGTAATAAGAGGGTGTACGGAAACCTATCTGAAATGTGTACATCTTATATGAGGTAACATTTATGTAAATAAGCTTCGAATTTGGCTTCCGTGAAAGAAGAGGAAGTCCTGTCGAATCTTTTGAAACGAGTTGGCTTGAAGCTAACCGAATTGCGCAAGCAAAAAGGCTACACCAGCCACGAGGACTTTGCTTTTGACCACGATATTCCGCGCGTACAATACTGGCGCATCGAAAAAGGCCAGACTAATGTTACCATGAAAAGCCTGATCAGGCTCCTGACTATTCACAAGCTTACCGTTGAGGAATTCTTTAGCGGCCTATATAAAGAGTCTAAAAAATCGGCCTAAACCAGCCTTTTAGTCTTTTCCTTGCTTCTAACTCCTCCTTTTATTACCTTTTGACATTAGATAGACCCCATTATTTAGGGTTTATCCTGTATCAAAGAGTAATGGCCAGAAGCACCTATTTATCCGCTAATCTCACGCAACCCCAGATAGATCTCCTGCTTATGCTGGACGATCAGGAACTGAATATTTTCTCCCTGGAGCATGTCAAGAAAGTAGTGGGCAAGAAATTCAGCAACGTAAGCGAACTGGTGGAAAACCTTGTTCACAAAAAAATACTTTCCCGTATTGAGCGCGGTAAATTTTGCAAAGCCAATTTCCGTGATGAAAATGTAATCGGGTGTTTCCTGGTAGATGATGGTGCAGTAGCCTACTGGTCTGCCTTGAACAAACACGGTCTTACGGAACAATTTCCCAATACCGTTTTTATACAAACTACTAAACTTAAACCTGCTAAAACAGTTTTTGGCACAAAGTACCAGTTCATAAAAATCACAAAGACCAAAAGAGCAGGGATCGTAAAAGAAGGATTTGGAAATAATCAGTATGCTGTGACGGATGTTGAAAAAACAATCGTGGATTGTTTCGATCTGCCGCAGTATTCCGGGGGGTATGCAGAATTGTTACGTGCATTCAATCAGGCCAGCCTTGATCCTTCCAAATTGATCGCCTATTGCAAAGCCGTTGCCAACAAAGCTGTTACAAAACGGATGGGTTTATTGGCAGAGATGCTGAAAGCAGATCAGCTAAAATCATTTATCGACTTTGCAAGAAAAGAAGTCAATCAAAAATATAACTTGTTTGATCCAGCCGGGCAGGACGAAGGCGAATTTGTAAACGCATGGCGGTTGAGACTGAACATCGATAAGGAACAGATTATGAACATCGTTAACAAACAATATTGATGATTCTGCAAAAGGAAATAATGACAATGGCTGAGCAGAAGGGTGTGGTAAAAAGCACCGTTGATAAAGACTGGGTGCTTGGTCATTTTCTGGCAGCCATTTACTCCGAACAGAAGTTGCGCGAAACATTGATCTTTAAAGGAGGCACCTGCTTAAAGAAATGTTGGTTTCCGGATTACCGTTTCTCTGAAGACCTTGATTTTACTTCACGACAAACCGATTTTGAATTAAAGCAAAGTCACCTCGATTTTGTTTGCTGGCATGTAAAAGAGAATGCTTCCATCCTTACACATATTGAGTCGCTTACACCGCTCAGGTTTCAGGATCAACTTGCCGGGTACGAAGCTGTTATAAAATTCTGGGGTTCCGACCATCCGAAGAACGAAGCGCCTTCGCCACCGGAGCGGTGGCACACCAAAATCAAAATAGAGGTCACGTTATACGAAAAAATATTGTTTGCCCAGGTTGATAAACAAATCATCCATCCGTATTCCGATCAACTATCCATCAATCCCAATGCAATACCCTGCTATGCCATTGAAGAAATGCTGGCAGAGAAATTAAGAGCGTTGATTCAACGGTCTTACACCGCGCCACGCGATTATTACGACATCTGGTATCTCTCCAATACAATTAAAGATTTGAACTGGCCGAAAATTGCAGAGGCCTTTCACGAAAAGATGAAATTTAAGGGGCACACGTTCACGGGTATCGATCAGTTTATTAATGAGGACAACGATAAGAAACTAAAGGGTGCGTGGAAGAATAGTCTGGGGCATCAGATAGCAGGGGAGCAATTGCCGGAATATGAGGTTGTGAAGATGAGCCTTCAAAATATTTTTATGAAGGGTTTTTAAAAGGTATCTTGACTACTTAATTTTTAAAAACACTAAAAAGCGTATTTTCAACCTATTGAAACTTATTACTTGGACAAACCAATAATCCATATCATCAATGAAGACAGTGAGGCAGACACCTGTAGAAAAGAGGTCTTACCTAAGCTGTACGAAAGCCAATGGACAGATGATAAAATTCTAGAGCAACGGCCATTTACGGCAGGTAAGATTATTGTAATTGGTAGAATTGGTAAACGGAAGAAACCAAAAAAGGCTGACTATTTGCTCCGCTATTCTCAGAATTTCTTAATAGCTGTTGTAGAGGCAAAACGGAGTTATAAGTCTGCCGCTGATGGAATGCAACAAGCTAAAGACTATGCACTGATTTTGGGATTACAATTCGCCTATGCTACCAATGGCAAAGAGATACTGGAGTATGATTTTATAACAGGGCTTGAAACCAAAGTAGCATTGTATCCAACTCCTGTCGATCTTTGGAAACGGTTAAACAAGATCGAGTCCATTAAGTCTGGTATTCAAGAGATTTTTCTAAAACCGTTTGTTGCTACTCCTGGCAAGGAAATTCGCTACTATCAACAGATTGCAATCAATAAAGCAATCAAATCAATTTTAGAAGGCAAGCGTAGGGCACTACTTACATTGGCAACAGGTACTGGTAAAACAACAGTAGCCTTTCAAATAATTTACAAGCTTTGGACAAACCGTTGGAATATTAAGGGCGAGCATCGCAGACCTAAAGTTTTATTTATTACTGATCGCAGTATTCTTATTACCGATCCTCACTCTAAAGATTTCGCTTTGTTTGGTGACGCAAGATGCCTTGTGCCTGATGAAGGATTTTTAACCAGTCGTGAAATTTATTTCACTACCTATAAGTCATTCGAAGAATCAGAAGGTAGGCCTGGAGCTTTCAGAAAAGTACCAAGGGACTTCTTCGACTTAATTGTAATTGACGAATGCCATAGAGGTAGCGCATCTGAGGATAGTAATTGGAGGGTTATACTTGACTACTTCAATCAATCAGTGCAGTTAGGGTTAACGGCTACACCACTACGCGATGATAACAAAGATACATACCTCTATTTTGGAAATCCCCTCTATACATATAGTTTGAGGCAAGGTAGAGAAGATGGTTTCTTAGCTCCTTATATTGTTCACAGAGTTGTAACAGATGTAGATGCTACTGGATGGCGTCCTGAAGATGGACAACGTGATTCCAAAGGCGAACTAATTCCTGACGGACTTTACACTACGCCTGATTTTGAGAACTCACTTTCACTCTTACCACGAACCAAAGCAGTAGCAAAGCATCTTTCTGATTTCATGCTTAAGAATGGTCGCTTTGATAAGACGATTGTTTTCTGCGTTGACCAGGAACACGCAGACGATTTCAGGCGAGAGTTTAATAATCTGAATACTGATTTAACCAGGCAGTTCCCTGAATACGCGGTACGGATTGTTTCTGATGAAGGTGACGTAGGTAAAGGACATCTGAGTAAGTTCATGGACATTGACGAACAAATTCCAGTAGTTGTTACAACCTCAAGGCTTTTGAGCACCGGTGTAGATGTTCCCACCTGCAAGAACATTGTTATCTTCCGCATGGTTAATTCCATGACTGAATTCAAACAGATAATTGGTAGAGGAACACGCGTAAGAGAAGATAAACAAAAACTATTCTTTACCATCCTGGATTATACCGGAAGCGCAACCCGAAACTTTGCTGATCCTGATTTTGATGGAGAACCTCCCTTAATCACGGAAGAAGAAATTAATGCTGAAGGAGAAACGGTTCCTGGCACGTATGAAGAATTCCCCGATCCGCCTGAATATACGGAAAATGATTTCGAAGACTTTGATGGAAATGTAAACGATTCAGGAACAAGAAGAAAATTCTACGTGGAAGGTGGTACAATGGGAATAGCAGTCGAAACCATTCAGATCATTGATCCAATAACTGGAAAATTGACGACTGTTCAACTATCGCAATATGCCAAAGAACAAATCACCACGCTCTTTGCCGATAGCACGGATTTAAAAAATGCCTGGGTGAATTCGGATGGTAGAACTAAACTGATTGAAGAGCTAGAAAATCGGGGAATTTCCATTGAGCAGTTAATGGAGATAACAAAACAAAAGGAGGCCGATCCCTTTGATATGTTGTGCTTTGTAGCCTACAACCTAAAGCCACTTACTAGAAAACAACGTGCTGAGTTGGTGAAGAAAAACAAAGTTGACTTCTTTTCGCACTACTCTGATAAAGCAAAGGAAATATTAAATGAGATATTGGAGAAGTACGTAGATTTTGGTGTCAACCAAATTCGGCCTGATATTATTTCAGTTGAGCCTATCTCCAAGCATGGCAACCCCATTGAAATTGTGAAAGAATTTGGAGGTATAGACCAATTCAAAAAAACAATTGAACAATTGCAAAAACTACTTTACGCTGACGCAGCATAGTACACTATGGCAAAGAAGAGAATGCCGAAAGTTGTGAAGCACGAAACGCCAGCACAAAGGTTATCAAAAATTATAAAGAGTTGCCGCGATACTATGCGGAAAGACAAAGGTATGAATGGTGATGCCGACAGATTACCCATGCTCACCTGGATCATGTTCCTTAAATTCTTAGATGATAACGAACAGCTTCAAGAATTAAACGCACAATTAGAGAGCAAAAAGTACAAAGCAGCCATTGGCAGCCCTTATAGATGGCGCGATTGGGCAAAAGATATTACCCTTACAGGTGATGATTTATTGTCTTTCATTTCCAACGAAAAAACCCAAGGAAAAGACAAGAAAGTGAGGCCAGGATTGTTTCACTTCCTCAGGAGTTTACAAAGTGAAACCGGCACGGAACGCAAAGATGTAATTGCAACCGTATTCAACGGCGTACAAAACCGAATGATCAATGGATATTTGTTGCGCGATGTCATTAATGAAGTGGATAAAATTCATTTTACTAGCAACGAAGAACTCAACACACTGTCGCATCTCTACGAAAGTATTTTAAAGGAAATGCGTGATGCAAGCGGAGATGGTGGAGAGTTCTATACACCTAGACCGGTTGTGAGGTTCATGGTAGAAATGATCGATCCCAAAATTGGTGAGAGTGTTCTAGATCCCGCCTCTGGTACAGGTGGTTTTTTAGTGGAGTCATTTGAGTATTTGAAAAAGCAAGCGAAGACATTAGAGCACAAACGTAGTTTACAAAACAAATCCATTTTTGGTGGTGAGCCGAAGCCCTTACCCTATATGCTTTGCCAGATGAATTTGATACTGCATGGTTTGGATTTCCCAAATATTGATAGCGGAAACTCGCTGCGATTTCCTTTGCGGGATATAGGCGATAAAGATCGCGTGAATATCATCCTTACAAATCCTCCCTTTGGAGGCGAAGAGGAAAGAGGCATACTCAATAATTTTCCGGACGATAAAAAAACGGCTGAAACTGCCTTGCTCTTTCTTCAGCTTATCATGAGAAAATTAAAGAGAAGTAAACCGGGTATTGAAGGCGGTAGAGCTGCGGTTATCGTTCCGCACGGTACACTGTTTGCAGATGGAATTGCTGCTAGAGTGAAAAAACAGCTCGTAGATGAGTTTAATCTCCACACCATTGTAAGGCTTGGTGAAGGTGTGTTTGCACCTTATACAGATATACCAAGCAATATCTTATTCTTTGAACAAGGCGGACCTACTAAAGAAATTTGGTACTACGAATTGTTACCACCTGGGGAGCGTAAGAAATATAGTAAAACCAAGCCTATTCAACATGAGGAATTTATCGAGCTTAAGAAATGGTGGGCAAAGCGAAAAGAAAGTGATTCAGCATGGAAGGTTAAAATAAAAGAAGTTGTGAATACTGATGAGAAGGGTAATGTTCTGAACGTGAATCTTGATGTAAAGAACCCGAATCGAAAAGGTGAATTTGAACACAGAGATTCAGCCGCAATTTTAGATTCAATATTGAATAGAGAAAGACAAGTATTTAATCTATTATCCGAAATCGAGAGTGTGATTCATACCACAGTGAACAATGAATGAAACTTGGAAAGTAAAACAAATAGGTGACATAGCTCATCATGATGTTACAAGCTTAGAGTCGGTTTCGTCTGACATTGACTATCCAATGGTGGGCGTTTACAGTTTTGGTAAAGGTCTTTTTTTTAAGGAGCCGGTTTCTGGTTTAAATACTAGTTATAAAAACTTCTACCGGCTTAAATCGAAACACATTGTGATGAGTCAGCTATTTGGCTGGGAAGGGGCAATAGCTGTAAGCTCTGAGGAATTCGAGGGAAAATATGTTTCTTCTCAATTTCCTACATTTTTGGTGGATGAAGATTTGGCTGATCCAAAATTTGTAGGGTACTTTTTAAAGCAAGGGCATGTATGGAAACAACTATTTTCTAAAGGCCGGGGAATGGGAAGTCGCAGAAGAACCCTAAACCCGGAAAATCTTCTATCTCTTGAGATTAAACTTCCATCGCTGAAGATTCAAAAACAAATTGTGGAAAAACTTGAGTCTATTAGACTAAACCTAGAAAAAATTAAACTATTAAAAGCCGGGCAAGCAAAAGATATCAACAACCTTCTTTACAGCAAGTATTCAAAAATTATTGAAGGTGTTGATTGGCTACCAATGAATGAAGTTGCTCCAATCCATAGAAGGCAAATTAAAGTTAATCCAGAGGAAACATATTGCAGAATTGGTGTTAGGAGTTTTGGTAGGGGTTTGTTTGAAAATCCAAATTTTAAAGGTTCAGAGTTAACTTGGCAGAAAATATTCAGAATGAATGAAGGTGATCTGCTTTTTAGCAATGCAAACGGCTGGGAAGGGGCGGTAGGTCTAATTCCAAAAAAATATGACGGTTGGGTTGGTTCTCACCGTTACATAACTTGTTTGCCCAATTTGTCGCTAATTGACCCTGAATTCCTTTACTATTATTTTAGAACGTTTGAAGGCGTGGCAAAATTAAGTGCTGCTTCTCCCGGCACCGTCGCTAGAACCAGAACATTGAATAACAAGTTGCTTATGCAAATAGAAGTTCCGGTTCCTGATCTCGGGTTACAACAAGAGTTTGTTGATTTGCTTAGTAAAATTGAGTTGTTACAGGATAATCACAAACAGACAGAGAAAGAGCTAAATGAGCTAATGCCTTCTTTATTGGATAAGGCTTTTAAAGGTGAGTTGTAATGAGTGAGTACAGGATAAATAAAGTTTTTTTTCAAGATTTGGAACCCAAAGATTAAACTTTGGATTTCTGTAAATCAGCTTCCATCATTTCACAGGAAGAGGACTTCGATTTTGTCTGAGCTTATACTTTTTGACGAACTCAGAGCAACCGAATCAATGTTTTATTCCTTTTTACCTAAAACCTATGCTCAAGGATGTTTTGGCTGACAATCTGGATATTGTTTTCTGTGGTACAGGTAAAGGGGAGGCGTCTGCAAGGTTAGGTTTTTACTATGCTGGCCCTGGGAATAAGTTTTATGCTATACTAAACCATGCTGGATTTACTCCGAAAAGACTTTTGCCTAGTGAATGTTACGAAATCAATAAATACAAGATCGGTCTAACTGACCTTGTTCACACCCAATCCGGCAACGACAATCAAATTGATGACGAAAGCTACGATGTAGAAGGTTTCATACTTAAGATGGAAAAGTATAAACCGAAATTCATAGCCTTCACGAGCAAAAAGGCAGCCTCTTTTGCTCTAGGATTTCGAGGTTTGACAAGTTTAATCGACTACGGATTGCAGGAGAAACAGATAGGCAAATCAAAGGTATTTGTCCTTACGTCCACTTCAGGGAGTGCCAGAAGATATTGGGATGAGTCTTATTGGATAGAGTTGCAGAAAATAGTAAAACACTGATTATCTGCATCTTGCGAGTATTGTAACCTCAAAGCATATATATCATCAAGTAAGTAAAACAAATAAGTGAAATATCAGAAAGTAATATCAGGATTTCAGACCAGTACCAATGAGGGTCTTAAGGCCCTTTTCGAGGGGTATGGGCAAAAGCTTTTCGGTTTTTCGGTAACCCATTTTCATATAGATGAAGATGAAGGATATGATGTTCTCTATAAAACAATAGAAACCGTGGGAAAGGTAATTACGCGATATGATTTCAGTTCTGAGAATCACTTTGCGAATTGGCTTTTCAAAATCCACAAGAACAATATTCTTCAATTACTGCGAAGTAAAAAAAGTAAGGAACAAGAATTTCAGCCTGTTGACTTGAGGGATTGGGAAAACGAAGTAAGGGAGTTAGAAGATGACGATTTCAAGCTTGATATTTTCAAACCAGTAATCGAACAAATTTCATCAATCAATCCTTACGACAGTTCTTCGAAAAACAATAGGCTTTTCCTAGCAATGCAGAAAGCATTACAACAATTGAGTGAGGTAGAAAGAGAATTGCTTCTGTTACGAATGAATAGCTATAGCTACGATGAAATTGCGACAATGCTGAATATTGAAAACAATCAGTTAAAAGTAAAGTTCATTAGGGCAAAGGCCAAATTGCAAAAGAAAACATTGGAATTACTAAACGACACATACAATGAAACAAAATAAGGAAACAAAACCATTCGAAAATTTGCTGATGGCTTACATCACCAAAGAGGGTCAGGAAAACTTTGTTTCAAATAATTCAGACAAAGAAGCTGAGATCGTCTTTGCGAAGGAATTCGGTTCATCACTTTCACAAGAGAGAGTAAATACCTTGATTTCATCTTTAACCGAATCTTTGTCAAAAGATACCCTGGGTTCGTTGATTCAAAAGGCATTGGCAAGCAGCGCTACAAATATTAGTGACTTACAAGCCAATACTGGCTTAACCGCTTCGCTTTTAGAGGACATAAAATCTGATATGATCTTTACTAACAGTGTGCCGGTGAAGTCTCTTGTAAAATTACTAAAGCTCTTAAATGTTTCTTTAGATAAAGCGCAGTTAGCTATTGACGCTACTTTTGAAAGATTGAGCGCTGAGAGTAAGATGTTTTTAACAATTCCTGCGAAGGCACAACCCTCTTTCAGAAAAGGAATGTCTAACAACCCTGGTGCATTTGATATGGTACGATTGAAATCTGATGAAAGCTATCTATACCAGAACAAAGAAGCTTTAGACAAATACACTAAGCGATTATCGGAATTATACACTGAAATTTAAAGGGAGAGTAAAATGGAGTGGAGTATCTCAAAATTATCAGCCCTAAGACAATGCCATAGGAAATTCTATTTTCCCTATGAATTATCTGATTTCCATTTTACTCATCCCATTAGAAGGAAGGCATTTGAGTTAGCTCAATCGAAAAACCTTAGAATGTGGCAAGGCACTTTGATCGACAATTTCTTTAGTAAAACTATAATTCCACTGTATAAGGATAAGAAGAATCCTGACTTCATAGTTCTAGCAGACGAACTCGTGGAAATAGCGAAAAAGCAATTTGCGTTTTCGGAGCAACGCCTTTATCGGGACAAATCTGTTACCAAAACTAAAGCTGGCGATGCATTTCAAATATTGGATATTCATGAATGTGGAGTTCCTTATGTGGAAGAAGACGTACTCAACGTATATTCTACAGTCAAGGAAATAATTTTACAAATACCGCAATACCCAAGTCCAGAAGAAGGTAAAACGCTTCATGAGTACCTGGTGTCGTCAAACTATTTACAAACCGATATTAAGTATTGGAGCTATGAGTTCGAAGGAATAAAGTTAAACCCTCAAATTGACTTAGTGAGGCATAAGAATAAGGCAATTCATGTAATTGATTGGAAAGTATCAGACAGCAATACCAGCGACTACTCTAAACAACTATATCTCGCTGGTATAGTTGCATTTCATAACATCAAGAAAAGTAATCTTGAAAAACAATGGACACCACCCAAACTTGAAGACTTTTCATTGTTTGAAATTAATTTAATGAATGGCAATAAAAGACAACATCTATTTACAAAGGAAAGCGCAGCCGGGGCATTGGATTACGTCTATCAATTTAAAGATGAACAAGAGCAGCTCTCCGGAAGTAAAAAATGGGATGAATTAAATATTGAAGATTATATCACAACGGACAAAAGGGAAACATGTATGTTCTGCAAGTTCAAGCCGTTGTGTATTCACTTAATTAAAAACAATTTCAAATACGATGAAAACGAATATTATAAATTGGTTTCGCATCAACAACTGGTCTGAGTTAAACTTTCAATATCGCTTAGTCGATGTCAAAATTGAAGGAGTGGGCAATGATACCAAATTGTTGAACAAGGCATTTTACAACGCCCTTAACCACCTTGCATATTCCACAAAAGGAGTTGTTGCTACGGCTTACCATGAAAACAAAAGATATGTTGCCGTGAAAGGCGATGCCATCCTAAAACAAGAGACTATTACTGGCAGTCCAATGAATGTCATACTGACGCCATTGGAGGGCGTTTTTCAGTTGAATGCCAAAACTATGGACGATCAGAATCTTGACTTAGCAGTAAAATTCTTAGATAGCGCGGTCAATTGGCAGCTCAACAAAAATAGAAATCTATGGGATGCCGGAATAAATACTTTTTTAAGGAAAATTCCGCTACCTCTTTCAAGTGAAATTGAAACTGATATTTATCAAGGTTTCAAGTTTAAGATTGTCGCAACGGATAAAGACAATGTATTCATCTGCCTCGACCTGGCATACCGTTATGCTGATAAGAAAACGCTATCTGAGCTTTTGAAGCTGATACCAAAGGAAAGGCATAATGATTTAGTGTCCAATAAAAATTTCCTATACCTAAATGGTGACGATTGGTACACCGTAAAAGGCAAATCTATTGGCGGTCCAATTTCGGAACACATGATGACAATTAATCAAAAAAATATTTCAGTCTATGACTATATAGCCAATGATGGAAAATATGCTAACGCGAAATTTAAAGCACCGCTAAATAAAAATTCAGAAACCTTATTTTATTCATATACATCAAATGCAGCAATTGCTTTTGCTAGCGCAGCTTGTCTGGCAAAACGAATTCGCTTTGCAGAAGATGATTTACACAAAAATTCAATCAACGATCCGAACAAAAGATTTTACAAAGCAGAGCTCTGCATCTCTAACTATTTTCAGCATCTTAAATTCAATGGGCTTGACTTGAAAATTGACTTGAAGCCATATAAAAAGGATTGCAAGGTGTTTAGATTGCCTGCATTAAAATACGGCAAAGAGGCTGTACTTAATCCTTATGAAGGCACAGTGAAGTATGGTAAACCAATAGATACCTTTCCAAAGCGTAGACGAGAATTTGTCTTTAGGAACGGGATTTTATCTGAGACGCCATTTACAAATCAATATTTGTTCATTCCGGACAATGTATCTCTACCCTTTGGTAAGACATTAAAATATTATTTTGACAAAGGGATGAAAAATATCGCTCCGCACTTTCCAGGCTTTATTATCCATGAGTACTCGACCAAAAATGCACCATTTGCTCACAAAGTATTTTCTGATTTGAAAAAATATATTGAGCAAAATCGAATGGCTGGCGGTAGCGCAATTTTTGTTCTCCCTGAAAGCACTGGTGATGGAGGGACATTCATAAGATCACTTCACAAGATTATAAAGAAGGAACTGTTTGATACCATTAAAATAAAATGCGTCAGCGCAACAAGCTTGAAACGCTATTTAAAATTGGGGGTAAATGAAAGATATCCACTCTCATATGCCGTTCCAGATGGACTAATGCGAAACTTCATCTCGTATCAAACAAACACTTTATTTGAACACCTTATAGTCAATAAAAAATGGGCATTCGCGTTAGCACAAAACCTCAATCATGATTTGTACATTGGAATTGACGCGCACGAGTTTTATGCTGGATTCTGTTTCTTTTTCGGAAACGGTGAAAAGATAGTTTTTGAAGTTGATAAGGTTTCTAAAGGCACTGGCACTTTCCGCAATGAGAAAATTAACTACAAAGTAATTGCAGATAAGATTTATGCTGTTCTCTCCAGGCATTTGTCGGTGGAGGAACACAAGCCAAAAAGCATCGTGATTCTTCGCGATGGAGTGAGTTATGGCGAAGAGGAGAAAGCGTTATCTGACGTAATGCAAAGACTTTCAGATGCCAAATTACTAGACAAGGAAGCCGTCCAAACGGGTGTAATTGATGTAGCTAAATCTACCGCCATTCCTGTTCGAGCTGCTACTTTTAATGGTGATTATCGATCTCTCAACAATCCTGATTGCGGCACTTATTTTATGATGAACAAGAAGGATGCTTTCATTTTCAATACCGGTACACCTTATTCTGTACCTGGATCGTCCAAGCCAATACACGTTTCTTTTACTTCAGGGAATATTGATTTTGAAAAGGCACTTGAAGATATTTTTCGTTTAACACAAATCACATTTTCTTCTCCAGACAGGCCGACTTCGTTGCCCTTACCATTAAAACTAATTGACACTCTTATTAGAGATGTGGCACACGAGTACGATTTTGCATTTACTCAGGAAAAGGAAATCAAAGCCCTTGAACCAATATTAAATTTACAAAACAATGAGCGATTTCAGTTTACTGTACAAAAAATATAATTCGGTGTCAAATCTTACAAATGATTTGAATAACTCGGTGATTACATTGAAAAGGAAAAGGGTCTCAGCTATTAAGGAGCACACGGAGAAACATCCAAAGCTTGCAGTTACTGAAGACGAAGTGGCTAAAGCCAATTCACTGCTCTTGGCCATCCTTCCCCTTTTGGAGAATTTCTACAAAGACCAAGATACAAAAAACGAGTTGTACGAATTGATGGATAACACGATGTTTCAAAATCAGATTTTGAAGAATGTAGTTTTTAAGGCTGATATCACTAATACTTTATTAAAACTTAAGTCCAACAAAGACCTAACTGAAAAGGATTTAGTAAACATAGATAAATTCATTTCGATACTTGATAACGAAGCAGCCGTGCTTTTTCGAAAATTACGGACCAGCAGAGGATGAATAATTTTATAAAAGCATTATATGCTGATTTGCTGCACAGAATTGATGTTGTCGTTAGTGACATTAAAAGCATGGTGCATCATCAAGATATAAAGGATAGATTTATCGATGATACACTTAGCCAATTCTCATCAATTCGCAATGAACTTCAAAACGCCTTAGATACTGGTGTCCTGGAGTTAGACATATTCTCAGGAAACAATCTTTTTCGGTTCAACAGGGTGCACCGTGAGTTTAAAGCAATCCATTCTTATAGATATTTAGCGATAAAGAACTACAAAGACCCAGAGATCTTTTTTTATCAGGTCATAACTCAAATTTATTCCGAGCATCGAATAAGTGCATTGCCACCAATCGTTTCAACAATTAGCAATCATGACTATTATTATTGGGCAGTACCTTACTTCGAAATTATTGCTTTGCCGTCAGGTGAAGAGCATAGTTTGTTGAACTTGCCTGATATGTATCAGGAAATTGGACATCTTCTTCATTCGATGTTTGGAGGGAAAAGTTGTGAAGTTTCAGCTTCAGTCATAGATAAACACTTTGCAAAAGAAATTGTTAGAGTAATTGATGATGGAACAGCTATCCATTTTCGGGAAACATTAGAACTTGCAAAATACTTATGGCAAGCATCCTGGCTGGAGGAATTTAGTTGTGATTTAGTTGGAACCTATATGAGTGGCGCGTCTTATGCCTGGACAAATTTAAAGTTACTTTCCACGGGTCATGGTTCAACGAAGATTTTTGAATACTCGCAATCCCACCCAGCTGACGAAGCTAGAATGAGAATAATAATTTTTATGCTTGAAAAATTAGGTTTGACTGAAGATAAGAATCGTGTAGAGGTTGCTTGGAAAGTCTTCTTGAAAGATACGGAGGTTTTTAAACCCACAGATTATGCTTTGTTGTATCCTCAAAAGCTATTGCATTACATTGTTGACGAATTTTTCATATTTTATCAGAATGCGGATTTAGCATCTCACCCTGAACTTCTTCATAAAGGAGTCCATTCAATTTCTTGTCTGTTAAATGATGCTTGGAGTACTGCGCAGTTGAATCCCACAATGTATTTCGCATATGAAACAGACTCAATTAACAATTTGCGTGTTCTGTATGGCCTTTCGAAGATTTGAAAAAATCTTCCCCATCTTCCCCCCATCTTGTGAACATTCTTTTTAGATAGCCCACACTTTCGCCTTCGTAATCAAACACGAAGGCTATGTTCAATTCAATTTCCTGGCAAGAATTCCTTTCCGCGATCAGTGTGATCGTTGGAGGATACTACGCAATCACCGCTCTCTTACTCTACAGCGAAGAGATCAAATCCATTTTCAGTCAAAGGCAACGAAAAGTTATTGAGACTGATGCAAGCGATGATCAAAATGATTCAAATGAATCCATTGATCTCATAGGCACCATCAAATACGAGACCTCGGGAAATGTTCCACATGAAAAAGTAGTGGAGTCTGATGAGATCAATACACAACCTCTAAAAGAAATAGAGGAGTCTATTGATCAAGTCACAGCGACTTCATCAGATATACTAGTTACCAAATCTGTTGCCGCGCTCTTGCGAGAGATTAAGACAATCGTTACTGAACTGTCGCAAGGCAATCGAGAAGAGATTGCATCAATATATCATGCGCTGTTGCAAAACTACCGACACCTGCTTGGAACTAACTATCAGGAAGAGCTAAGCCTGTTCATACAAGATTCCTTATCAGCAAACACGGCGCACTCTTTTACACTATACGAGATCAAATCGTGGTGGAAAGAAACCTACGAATAATCATTATCCATCAACTAAAATCGAATGTTATGAAAAAAGTGATCCAATTCTCCATCAGAAATGGCAAAGCCCTGGGACTTGCCTTGATCGTGTATGCAATGACCTTGCTGTTCCCCGCCAACGCCCAGGACGGAAACGCAGGAATCAATGAGGCCACCATGAGGGTGCGCAGCTATTTCACAACAGGCACAAGTCTCATGTATGCCATCGGTGCCATTCTCGGACTTGTTGGCGCAGTGAAGGTTTATCAGAAATGGAACAGTGGAGACCCCGACACCGGAAAAGTTGCTGCCGCATGGTTTGGCAGTTGCGTTTTTCTTGTGATCGTGGCTACAGTACTCAGATCATTCTTTGGAATCTAAAACTCAAAAACAATGATTACTGAAATGGACAAAGGCGCAAAGCGAATAGCCAAAGGCGATGACCTTGTGGCAGAGATCAGTCAATTAGGTGATATGTGGGATAAAATGTTGAGCTGGGGTGATGATGATTTCTATGAAGCAGTTCGTCACCACGGGCAAAAAAGCAACGAGGAAAAAAAATCAATGGTAACCCGAAGGACTCGCAAGAGAAGAAGGGGAATCTAATCCACATCAAACCATGAGCAGCGTTTACAAAATCAACAAGGGCATCAACAAGCCGATTGAGTTCAAAGGACTCAAGGCACAATACATCGCCTACCTCGCGGCAGGTTTGATTTCTCTACTTGTTCTTTTCGCCATCCTGTACATCGCAGGCGTGAACATGTTTGTGTGCCTCATCCTGATCGGAGGTATGGGTGTCGTTTTGTTCATGACAGTTTACAGGATGAGTGACAAGTACGGTCAGTATGGACTATTGAAGAAGCTGGCCATCCGCAGCATTCCTGACTTTATTCAGGGCAAGACCCGAAAGGTGTTTTTCGAACTCTTAAAGAAACAATAGTCATGGCACAACCGATTTCTTTAGCTAAAGTATTTCCCATTTACAAAGTTGAGAATGACTGCATCTTGTCGAGGCAGGGTGATGTTACGCTTGCCTTTGAGGCAACACTACCAGAGATATTCACTTTGTCTGATCAGGAATACGAGGCATTCCACCAGATTCTTGTAAAGGCCATAAAAGTCCTGCCAAACAATTCAATTTTTCATAAGCAGGATTGGTTCTTTTCAAAAAGACAAAATGCAGATTTTGAAAACAGTGATCAGTCATTCCTCTCGCGATCCAGTGAGCGTTTCTTTAATGAAAGACCTTACCTGGAGCACCAATGTCAAATCTTTCTAACAAGGAAGCCCGCCAACAGAAAGCCATCCAGTTCAGTCTTTTCAAATCTCATCCGAAAAACCCTTGTACCCGAAGAAACACTCAACCCACAACGGATGCAGGAGTTCCTTGATTCCGCAGGACAGTTTGAAAGGATTTTGCAGGATAGCGGATTTGTGAGGCTGACGAGAATAAAAGATGATCAGCTTGCCGGAACCAAAAAACAGCCAGGCTTACTGGAAAGGTATTGCTTCCTTCTTTCCGATTCAGATAAACCCATTGTCAGAGACATTCATTTCAAGGATGAATTCAAAATTGGAGATCAGTTCTGTCAATTATATTCACTGGCGGACGTTGAAGACTTGCCTTCCTTATGTGGCTCAAGAATTAATTACGACAAATACTCTACAGACAAAACCAAGTTCAGCATTGGCTTTGCTTCTCCTTTAGGTCAATTGCTTTCATGCAATCACATTTTCAATCAATTCATTTTCATTGAAGATGCCCACAAAACGATCAAGCACCTTGAAAGCAAACGGCTAAGACTTCAATCTCTTTCAACTTACTCAAGAGAGAATGCGATAAGCCGGGAGGCTACAAATGATTTTCTCAACGAGGCCATTTCCTCTCAACGCCTTCCGGTAAAAGCACACTTCAACATCATGCTTTGGACAGACAACAGGCAGGAGTTGAAGGAACTGAAAACACAAGTGACATCAGCATTGGCCCAAATGGATTCCGTTGCCAGGCAAGAGACAGACGGAGCGCCACAAATTTTCTGGGCAGGACTTCCGGGAAATGAAGCAGACTTCCCCTTGAACGATACATTCGACACATTCACAGAACAAGCAACATGCTTTCTCAATCTTGAAACGAACTATCAATCTTCTGTCAGTCCGGTTGGTATCAGACTAGGAGACAGGCTCACCGGCAGGCCGTTGCATGTCGATATTTCAGACGAGCCTGTAAAGAAAGGTATTTGCACCAATCGCAATAAGTTTATCCTTGGCCCATCAGGAAGCGGAAAGTCATTCTTCACCAACCACATGGTCCGTTCATACTATGAGCAGGGCACTCATATCGTGCTCGTAGACGTGGGCCATTCCTACAAAGGACTGTGTGATTTGGTGAATGGATACTACTTCACTTACGATGAAGCCAATCCGATCAGGTTCAATCCATTCTATATCAGTGATGGCGATACACTTGATACCGAAAAGAAAGAGAGTATTAAAACTCTTTTGTTAGCTCTTTGGAAAAAGGATGATGAAACATTCAACCGTTCCGAATATGTGGCTTTGTCTATTTCATTGCAGTTGTACTACAAACATCTTGGTGAGAACAAAAAGCTATTTGCCTGCTTCAACACATTCTATGAATTTCTTCGGGATGTATTTGTTCAGACGCTCAAAGAAGACCGGGTAAAGGAAAAGGACTTTGATGTCGAAAATTTTCTTTATGTGTTGCGTCCATATTATAAGGGAGGTGAATTTGACTATCTGCTTAATGCAACCGGGAATCTTGACCTCCTGAAAGAACGGTTCATTGTTTTTGAACTGGATAACATCAAAGACCACCCCATCCTGTTTCCGGTCGTCACCATCATTATTATGGAAGTCTTCATTTCCAAGATGCGCAAGCTGAAAGGAATCCGCAAGATGATTCTGATTGAGGAAGCATGGAAAGCCATTGCAAAGGAAGGCATGGCAGAATACATCAAATACCTCTTTAAGACAGTCAGGAAATTCTACGGAGAGGCCATTGTAGTGACTCAGGAAGTGGAAGACATTATCAGTTCTCCGATAGTCAAGCAGGCTATTATCAATAACTCTGACTGCAAGATTCTTTTAGATCAGAGCAAGTACCAAAACAAGTTTGAGCAGATTCAGCAACTCTTAGGACTTACTGAAAAAGAAAAAGCATTGGTGCTTTCTATCAATAAGAGTAATGATCCATCAAGGAAGTATAAAGAAGTCTTTATCAGTTTGGGCGGGATGGTCTCCAAGGTTTACGCCACTGAAGTTTCACTGGAGGAATACCTGGCCTACACCACCGAAGAATCTGAAAAGATGAAAGTCCAGGCTTATACCAAGAAATGGGACGGTGATATCCGCAAAGGCATAAGCGAACTGGCAAATGACATGCGTACAGGTAAAGCTTAACCAAAACATTATGAATCGAATTAGAAAAATATTCTTAATCATGCTTCTTGGAACCACAGTTTTCATAACTGTTCCGGTTCAGGAAACGAAAGCGGCCATACCAATACTTAAAATCATCAAGGAAGCTGTAATAAAAGTTATCAAGGCGGTTGACCTGATGATCCAGCGTCTGCAAAACAAAACGATTTGGCTGCAAAACGCTCAAAAGGTGTTGGAGAACAAGTTGTCTCAATTAAAGTTGAGTGAGATCGCTGAATGGACGGAGAAACAGCGACAGCTATACAAAAAGTACTATGATGAATTGTGGCAGGTCAGACAAACACTCGCGACCTATCACCGCATCGCAACCATCATTCAGAGACAGAAACAGATCGTCCAGCAATACAAGTTCACCTGGGAAATGATCAATCAGGACAAGCATTTTACGAGGTCAGAGCTTGACTACATGTACCGCGTATACACCGGTATTCTCAATGAAAGTCTTTACAACCTTGACGAAATCCTGTTGGTAATCAATTCTTACAAGACGCAAATGTCGGATGCTAAAAGACTGGAGATCATCAACAAAGCCGGGGATAGTATAGACAAGAACTACCGCGACTTGCAACAATTCAACAACCAGAATATCCAGCTAAGTCTGAACCGTGCCAAAGATGAGCATGAGATTCTTGCAGTGAAAAAGCTATACGGACTTCCAACCGAATAAGTCATGAAAACAATTCTAATAATATCCATCTCATTCATCTTTTCCGTCCGTACGGCAAATGCCCAAACGTTCAATGAATGGTTCAGGCAGAAGAATACGCAAACGAAGTACCTCGTTCAACAGATCGTAGCATTGAAAGTCTATCTAGGATATCTGAAGAAGGGCTATGATATAGCTCAAAAGGGCTGGACAACTGTGGAGAACATCAAGAACGGGAACTTCAACCTTGATCGTGATTTCTTCCGGTCACTCAAAAATGTCAATCCGGCAATTAAGAATTCCGCCAAGGCCGCAGACATTATTGCCTTTCAGTATTACATCATTAGAGATTTCAGGCGGGTTTACAATTTCTGCGAGAACAACAAAAACTTCACACCCGAAGAAATCCGCTACATAGCCAAAGTGCATACCAACATGCTTTTTCTGTGTGATGCCTCCATTTCAGAACTGCTGAATATCATCCAGGCGGACAAAACTGAAATGACAGACGACGAACGCATTATGCGAATTGATAGGATATATGAAGATATGTCCGACAAATGCGCATTTGTAAAAGCTTTTGGTAATGATGCCACTGCCCTATCAATGGAGCGTGAGAAAGAAGCGCACGAAATAGAACTACTCAAAAAAAACAATGACATATGAAACGGTTACTTACAATAGTCTCTATTATAATGTGTCTTGCAACTCCTAACATCGTAAGGAGTCAGGCACAGGAAGCCGCGCAACTTCTCCTTAACTGGGAGAAGCTCCAGCAGCTGGAGAAGATCCTCGAAAATATGTACACCGGGTATAAGATTCTTGACAAGGGTTACACCACTGTTAAGAACATTGCGCAAGGTAACTACAATCTGCACCAATTGTTCCTCGATGGGTTGATGGCTGTCAACCCTGCGGTAAGAAATTACAGAAGAGTTCCTTACATCATCGACTATCAGAAGCTTCTGGTAAAGGAATACAAGAACGCCTACAACAGGTTTAGGAACGACCCTAATTTTTCTCCACAGGAAATTCAATACCTCGCCAACGTATACAACTATTTGTTCACGGCCAGTTTGCGAAACATTGATGACCTGGTCATGATTATCACCGCCACCAAACTCAGGATGAGCGATGACGAAAGGATGAAAGCCATTGACCGGATTTTTTATGACATGGAAGGAAAGCTCGTGTTTCTCCGGGGCTTCAACAACAGCACACAAATGCTGGCCATCCAGCGAGCAAGGTCAGCCAATGATGTAAGGACACTCAATCATTTATATGGCATCAACTAACTGACTTTATGAAATCGAAATATTCAATACTATCAATAGCATTTCTCACCGCGATTTTTTTGCCTGGCGTTTTGTGTGCTCAGAATTTCGCGGGAGAGATCCACAGTCTGCAAAGCGTCCTGGACCAGCTGTATTATGAAATGCTGCCTTTGAGCAGTAAACTCATCGGGGTTAGCCGAGGGCTGGCCGGCTTTGCAGCACTGTGGTATATTTCTTCACGGGTGTGGAGACACCTGGCTAATGCCGAGCCAATAGATTTCTATCCTTTATTGAGGCCTTTTGCCCTTGGACTATGCGTGATGATGTTCCCCTATGTGCTGGCGCTTATTAATGGGATACTTCAACCAACTGTAACGGGCACGGCTGCAATGGTAACAGGTTCGAACAATGCCATTGCGTATTTACTGCGATTAAAGGAAGAGGCAATTAAAAAAACACCAGCATGGCAAATGTATGTTGGCACGGATGGAAGTGGAGACCGCGATAAATGGTATCAGTACACACACCCGGATGGCACCGAAGAGGGAACGCTTGACGGTTTGGGTAACGATATCAAGTTCGCGATGGCTAAAGCCTCCTACAACTTTCGCAATACGGTTAAGCAATGGATGTCGGAAATACTTCACATCCTTTATGAAGCTGCCGCGCTTAGCATCAATACCATCAGAACGTTTTACCTGATTGTTCTGGCTATCCTGGGCCCGCTCATCTTCGGCATCTCTGTTTTCGATGGACTACAACATACTTTGACTATTTGGATTGCACGATACATAAATGTCTTTTTGTGGTTGCCAGTAGCTAACATATTCGGAGCCATCATTGCCAAAGTGCAGGAGAATATGCTGAAGATTGACATTCAGCAGGTAGTTAAATACGGAGATAGTTTTTTTAGTTCGACTGATACCGCTTACCTGATCTTCCTGGTCATGGGTATTGTTGGATACTTTACTGTGCCAAGTGTTTCAAATTACATTGTTCATGCCGGTGGTGGAAACATCCTTCTCTACAAGGCTTCCAATGTATTCACCGGTGGATCGAGAGCAGCCGCAAGCACAATAGCATCCGGAGCAGGTTCCGTTTTTAGTTCCTCCAGTCAATCGAAAGTGAACGAGTCCGGATATTCAAGAACGCCGGCCAGTTCTTCTGAAAGCAACACAGGATCGGGAGCCTTCCTGCACGATAAACTTTCCGGCAAATGAATGATCGCACCATGTTCAGTCAGCTCAGAAATATTGATTCAGCGTTCCGACACATCCGGCTTTTTTCAATTGCCATCATTGTAGCCTGCATAATGATTTGCTGTTACACAATTTATAAGAGTATTGAAACGGTAACGCACATGCAGGAGCGCATCTACATACTGGCTAATGGAAAAGCTTTGGAAGCATGGTCAGCAGAACGCAAAGACAATATTCCTGTAGAGGCACGCGATCATGTGAAGATGTTCCATTACTATTTCTTCACCCTTGATCCCGATGACCGGGTAATCGAAGCAAACGTAACGAAAGCTCTTTATCTGGCAGATGCATCCGCGAAGCGCCAATATGATAACCTGAAAGAAAGCAGGTACTACTCTAATATCATTTCGGGCAACATCAGCCAGGAGATTGAGACCGATAGTATTAGAATCAACATCAATGAGTACCCCTTTTACTTCAAATGCTATGCAAGGCAAAGGTTGATTCGAACTACATCTATTGTAACACGGAGTCTTGTAACGGAAGGGTTTCTCAGGAATGTTTCCCGATCTGATAACAACCCGCATGGATTCCTGATCGAAAAGTGGATCACAATAGAAAACAAAGACATCAAAATTGAAAACCGGTAACTATGAAAGGAGATAAAAATAAAGAAGTTCAGGATGATTCCATGAAAGACCTGGTTTCTGAAAAGCTTCGTAGCACTAAAAAGTCGATAGCTGATTTTCTGAATGAACGTGTAAACAGGCTTTCAGTATCGCATAAGAGACTAAGCCTGCTATTATTTGGAATCTTAATGGGTGTTATCTGTATTGGTCAGATTATTCAGTCTCTGAGAGAAGATGGAAAGGAGACTGCCATCACATTTGAGCAAATCACTTTGCCAAAAGGCATCCATCAAGACAATGCAAGAAATGAAAATCTCCATCGGGTTTTGCGAATAAAGCAACTTCTCGACAGCCTTGAACAAACCGCTGCTTATGACAGCCTCATGATTGCCAGACCGGGCTTAGTGGACAGCGTCAATTTACTTATTCAACAGTATCAGTCAGTTTTTTAAACTAAAACACAAATGCAATGAAACCGCATTCACAGAAATTTTTACAGAAGAGAAGGTTCATCATGGTTCTGCCGTTGCTCGTGCTGCCTTTTCTTACGATTATCTTTTGGTCACTGGGTGGAGGTCAGGGGTCGCCTGTTCAAGCCATGACCAAGGAAAAGACGGGATTAAATCTTGAACTTCCGGATGCTCATTTTAATACTGAGGAGTGGAACAAACTTTCGCTTTATGAAATAGCGGAGCGTGATTCTCTCAAGTTTAAAGAGGAAAGCAAGAATGATCCCTACTTCACTCTTTCCACACTGGATGACCAAACGTCTCAAGACGATCAGGAATTACAATCACAGCAAGCAGTCAAAGGTTCTTCCAATAGCAGCCAAAGAACCACTGCTCAAAGACGAGCTGAGTATGTTGATCCCAACGAAGCGAAGGTGAATCAAAAACTCGATCAACTCTATCGGGAACTTAATAAGACTTCGGAGATTCCGGCCGGGTCGGTTAAGGAGGAGCGGGTGACAACTGATATAGCAGACCCACAATTCTCTTCCGATGTTGAAAAACTGGAGCAGATGATGGAGATGATGAGTAATGGAGATCAGAATGATCCGGAGATGCAACAGATCGGGGGAATGCTCGACAAGATTCTCGACATCCAGCACCCTGATAGGGTACGTGAAAAAATTAAAGAGCAGAGCGAACAAAAGAAAGGACAAGTCTTCCCTGTCGTTACCCACAAAACCGAAGAAGATATTTCCTTGCTAGGTCAAAACAGAAAAACGTCAGCCATTCCTTCAGACAGTTCAGCCTTTGTCAGCAGAGTTTTTTCTGGGCAATCTCGACAAAATGCTTTTTATGGATTGGAAGAAGAAGCAAACGATGAAACTCAATCCGAGAATGCCATAGAGGCAGTTATCCACGATACGCAGCAGTTGGTGGAGGGATCGACAGTGAAGATCAGGTTGATGAGTGATGTCTATATTAATGGACGACTTATTCCGAGCGGGCAGTTCATTTATGGAACATGTGCCATTAACGAAGAACGACTGATCATTGCAATTAATTCTGTTCGCGATGATAATTCCCTTTTTCCTGTTTCCCTTTCTGCTTATGACATGGACGGACTTGAAGGTATTTACATTCCTGGAGCAATTACCCGTGATGTTGCAAAACAATCCTCTGATCAGGCCATGCAGAGTATGCAATTCATGACGATGGATCAGTCTTTAGGTGCGCAGGCTGCAAGTGCTGGTCTTCAGGCAGCAAAAGGGTTATTCAGCAAAAAGATGAAACTGATCAGAGTAACTGTAAAAGCTGGTTATAAGATCTTATTGAAAGATCAGAAGGATACTCAATCGTAAAATCAATTTATTAAAACCAAAACAAAAATGTTATGAGCTTATTCGTCAGAATCATTTTATGGGGGTTGTTAATGCTAATGTTGAAAGACGTTCGCAACCAATCCCGCACTCAATCGGAAAACATTGAAGTGGAATACAGCAAGAATGCCCATACACTCTAATCAAATATTAGAAGAAAATAAAGGGAGACTAAACATCAATTAAATCAATCTTTAAATCTTTAAATGACAATACTTTTTTAATAAACCTTAAATAATTAACACTATGAATTTCTTCATCAATTTGTATATAAAAATTCTATTGTGGGGATTCCTCGCCAATTGGGCCAGAGATGCCAGGAGCCAGCCCATCAATGAACCACAAAAAGTTGATATAACATTCAACAAAACGTGCAGTATCGTTTTTCCGGCTGTCATAAAAAGTGTTGACCGGGGTAGCCGCGATATCCTTGCTCAAAAGGCGAAAGGTGTTGGTAATGTCCTTCAATTGAAAGCAGGTAAGGAGAACTTTCCAGAGACCAATCTTACAGTGATCACCGGTGACGGAATCTTGCATCAGTTTACGGTGAACTATTCCAGTCAACCTACGGCATTGACACTTGACATTGGCGAAGGCAGCAATTCGAAAAAATCAATACCATTGATCTTTCAGACCGAAATGACGGAGACGGATATGGAAAACTATTCATCCGACATCGTTCAATCTAAAAGATCGATCCGGTTCATCAAAGAGAAGCAATATAAAATCAGTCTGACGCTGCTGGGAATTTATATTAAAGATGATGTCATGTTCTACAGGTTCAGGATTACGAATCGCTCCAACATTAACTATGACGTGGACTTTTTGAAATTCTACGTCCAAGATAAGGCGCGGATCAAGCGCACCGCCTCCCAGGAAATTGAAGTCAAGCCGATTTATGTTTACGGAAACGATAAGTCTGTGAAGGGAGGAACCTCTACCGACCTGGTGTACGTTCTTACAAAACTTACTATCCCGGAGTCTAAACATTTTGACGTTGAAATGTTTGAGCAAAACGGAGGCAGGCACTTCGAACTCGAAATCAAAAACAAAACCATAGTAAAAGCACGCTTGCTTGAATAAACGATGGAGTCTGAGTTGAATCACTATTATAAACTTATTTAACAGACAAATTATGAACACTAAGAATTTTGAATTTCTAAAAGACGGCCTCAAGTACATGGGCTTCGGTGATAAACTGAATGCCGACCTTGAGAAACAGATCAATCAACAACCAACTGAGTTTAAACTCTCTTTGGAGGGGGAGTTCAAAAAGGATGGAGTCACCGATAAGGTAGATTACAAACTCGACTTCAAAAAGTCAGACCAGACCGATATGTATTTCTTCAATCGCTATCAGGCAACACTGAAGAATGATGATCCGGCACAAGAGAAGTCGCAGACTTTCTACGTCACAAAGAATTCCGGCATCACCGCCAAAGAGGCTTACAATCTTTTGAGCGGTCGCTCTGTAAACAAAGACCTTAATAATAAAGAAGGTCAGCCCTTCAATGCCTGGCTGCAACTCGACTTTCAGGAGAAAGATAAGAATGACAACTTCAAAGTGAAGCAATACCACACCGGGTATGGCTATGAACTGGAGGCTACGCTAAATAAGTATCCCATAAAAGAGTTGAGCAACGAGGAGGAAAAAGGAAAGCTGATCAAGTCATTGGAGAAAGGCAACCTGCAACCCGTGACATTTGTCAAAGAAGGACGGGAAGAAAAAATGTTCATCGAGGCCAATCCGCAGTTCAAGACCTTAAACCTCTACGACTCCAAAATGGAAAAGCAATTCCAAGGAATAGAGAAAAAGGAAAAGCAGGAGCCTGAAAAATCTAAAGAGAAAAAAGAAACTCAGAAACAGGATGTTGACGAGGAGAGTGAGGGGAAGAAGGAGAAGAAGTCGAGGAAAGGAAAGGGAGTTGGGGTTTAGTGTTGGCCACTCTACAAAGAGAGACCTGTCTGAGGAGGCAGGTCTTTTTTATTGCTCATAGCCTCATATCTGCCTTAAATGATATTCATAATAAATTGGCATTTTTAAGGAGGAACGGTAATATTGGAAATATGTGCATAGCGCATAGCCAGATGTTGTGTGTAATGCGCGCCCTACAGTTTACAGTTTCATTCCGCACAGTAATACACATTTGCATTGCCGCACATCCGACACTCAAACCAAAGCAACGCAAAAGAGCCTGCCTCTCCTACCCGCAACTCCCGGACAAAACCATGGACTGAAAAGCAAAACAACAAAATACCTGAATTCAATTTCGGTCTGCGGACATGTTTCAGCTTGGTTGAAAAATCGATGTTCGCTGACAGTGGATACAAAAGAAATTCAAGACTTAAATTCAAAGAACATGTTCGCAGACAATTTACCACGGTGGACAAAATTCGAGCCCGCTGACAACTCAGGTCCCTTCTTAAAAAGAAGAAAAACAGAATTTACATTTCCTTTACATTTTTTTACAGGCGATTTACCAAGCTGGACACAAAAGAGCTGTAGCTTTACTGAGCTTTGATCTTTAGGTTGACAATTAAAAAACATAGACCATGCTCAAGAACTATTTCACCATTTCCATTCGCAACATTCTTAAGCGAAAGTTTTTTGCAAGCATCAACATATTGGGCATGACTATAGGCATCACAGCTCGTAATTGATGAATTTAGCTATGATCTTGCTTTGTCACCTACATTCTTTACTTCACCGCTCTCAACCTTTTGTGCTGTCACCTCTCTGGCCCTTGACCCTCAGCTTTGTTGTATGTCTTTATGTAGCTCCTTTCTCAGTAACGGTTGCAGCCGCCCTTACTTCTCGCTAAATGTATGACTGTTATTCTTTTGGTCATTTCGCCATGTTGTCACATGTGGTTCCGCTTATTTATCGTCTATTGGGTTATTTATTTCTCCGTTTGATGCACTAGATTGGTGGTCTGTATTGAGACGGAAACGGCCATATCGACATTGGTCTGTGTTTTTACCCGGAAGTAAACGGATAAATACGAATTGTAGCCCAAATAGAATACAATTTTTCCTGACGTTTACACTTGCCCGTATGTATAGAAATCTAACCCCCTCTGCACTACGACCAGGTCCAGCCTGCTATGAAAATTGTTTCAAAGACCACGTTTATGATTCAAAGTTTGACAAATTTCATAGCCCCTTGCATAATTTACCTCCACCCAGTACTTTCGTTGACAATAAAGAAATATAAGCCATATAGCCGATACACACTCGTTGGCAGCCATATTTTCTGGACAGTATGACCAAGGATAAATTTAAAGACAATTTGAATGGTGCAATTGACTCATTGATGGGGTTGACCAGGACACTTTGTTCTAATTCATTTTCTTCAAAGTATAGATTTGTCGTAAGGCCAAATATTGGGACAGTTGATTCTCACCTTGACCGAGACGAGATTCTTTTTGATAGTCAAATTGTGACTTACAAAAACAAGTACTTAACTGATGAAGAAGTTATCGACTTGCTATGGACAAATAATAAAGTACCACTCTGGATAAACACAAGTGTTTGGGAGGCGACTGACAGTTGGACAACAGTTGAATTATTGACGAGCAGAAGACTAAGGACTGAAAACGAATTGAACAAAATTGCTGACCAATTTCCGCCATTCCATATTCAAGTTCCGTTGCCGATTGACAGAGTTGAGGGGGAGAAGTTTGATATTAATTGGCGAACCAGGAAGCTGAAAAAGCAGGGACTTTGGGAAAGGATAAAGGGAATAGTAGCTGAATGAAAATACGGCTGCCAACAACATGTACACTCAATACCCACGCAATTCTTGGCAGTGCTTGTGAGGTCATGAAACGTCGCACTGCCGGGGTTGCCTCCAATTCGAAAGACGGCAAAACGCACTTTCACCAAACCTGAAGCAAATTCATTTTAGTATTTTTAATAGTATGACAGAGTTAATTAAAGTGGCGCAGTCTTTTTGGAAAGGGCTGCCCGTACAAGCGGTTGAAGGCGACGTGCAGACGATGCCCTGGATATGTAATGATGGAAAAATCCTGCTGATCATTTGCCAGTTTAGCGCCGGTAATTGGAGAATGGACTTTGCGATCGCACCAAGCAGAAAAGATTAAAGAACAATTTGACTTAAAGTATAACTGCAACACTGATAGCAGTCTACGCGGTTGAAAAGGAATTGCAAGTACAGGCAATTAATACGCTGTTTCATAGCGATTTACTACATTTTGTCCTCTCTTCGTTTCTGTTTCATTTGTGTCGCCATTGTACTTCTCATTGCAAGTCAAATGTGTATAACTTTTCGTGGAACGTCAAAAACTTACAAATACGCGTAATTAGGCGTATTTTTCCGTGAAACGAGTTTTCGGGATTGTGGACAACTACTGTGGATAACTTATAAAAGCGCTATATTTAAAGTAGCCCTACCAGGCATGATATTTTGCAAGAATGCGCCATTAGCGTTATCTTGCTATTGCAATGAGCGACAACACAGATTTTGACTTTGAATTCGAGTTTGCGGAGCCTGAGAGCAAGTATGGCGCTCCAAAGGCTTCGTGCCATCGGACCGGCAGATTGGGCTTCAATCTGGCGGCTAACGAGTTATTGGACTTTGGGCGTAACCAATACTGGAAGATCGGCAGGACCAGATTGATGGGGCCTGAGAGCGCTTTTAACAATGAGGTCTTGATCCTGATGCCGGTACCCGAGGAAGATGATAAGACGTTCAAAGTTCAGAAGGCCTCAGGATATTACTCGTTGAAGGCGAGACGGCTGTGGTCACAGATGGGTATTGATTATCGCAACGATCCGCCAACGTTCGACATTGACGAAATGCCGAATAAGGACATAACGTACTACAAACTTGTAAAAAGAAAGAAATGAAAGATTAACCACAAAGGCCGACAAATAGCTTGAAAGCGAAAGTGCCAGGGATTGCAGCCCTGACACTTAGACTTTCACTCGTTTAGCGCATCAGGGTTCATATTGTACTAACTCCCCTGATAAACAATGGCTTGTCACCAATCTGTGCTACACGGGTTTTTGTTTGTGTTCTTTAATACTAACACCTACAAATTTAAAAAGGTTTTCCTGAAGATAAGCACTTTCAATCGGTTTTGAAAGGGTTTGTTGTGGATTCGTACACGTCCTGTACACCAAAGGGTGGTGACGCAGGTGTGGTTGTCGCAAGCAGCCCATTAAAACTGTTTAATAATGAATATTGAAATTTTTTCTGTTTGTGATTTCGCCGCTGATTATGGTCAGGGCAAATTGAATCTGATGGGGACATTTGACACCATCAACGCACCTGCTTTGCCATTCAAACTTCCGCATTGCGCCGTCGCTGCGAGGCTTCGGATTGGAAACCATGAAGAAGGGAAACATGATTTTAAAATCAAGTTTCTTGACGGACACGGTAAGCCATTCCAACAGGAACTGAGTGGACAAATGGGAGTGATGAAAAACCCTCATAATGACTATGCAACTGTCAACATCGCGCTGAACATAGGTGGTCTCACCTTTGCGAAGCCTGGTAAATACGCAGTTGAATTGCATTGGGACGGAGAGTTTCAAATCGGGCTTACCATTAATGTGGTTCAAGTCCAAAACATGCAGAAGGCAGCTTAGTCCTCTGTAACGTACTTAATTTAATAGTGACTGGAGGGGCGCAAGCCCCTTCTTTATATCAAAAAGCTTTTTTATTGATACTTAATGTCCCTAACGAACTACTCCTGATACTTAATTTGTCTCACGCGCCAAGCCTAACGCCTCTCTTACTTTTGGAGCACCCTGGTCCCAAAAATTTCAATCGAATTCATGAGCATAGCATGTGACCGCCCACATCCATGTGTGCAGAGAACTCAACTGGCGCAAGTCTTCCTGCCCCTGGGTTAGCGATGGCGGGACTTGTGCCTGAAATGAACCCAGTCTTCAGACTGGCATTAAATTAGGATGACATCAATCAACGTTTCGGGCAGACCCGCATAGTTAATAGGGCTACTATACAAATAAGGTTCAGGCGATAAGACAATTCCAGCTTTGACAGGATTATTATGCGCATAGTCTAACCGCTGATCAATCATTTCATTTGTTGCTAATTCAGCAGGGTGGGAATGTTGTTGCCAAAATTGGTATTTCGAATTGTTACTATTGTGGGTCCCCGCTCGTTCAAAATGCCAGAGAAGAAGCTCCTTTCTGCTTTCCTGTGGATTGTCACTGATAGCTTCGATTATTTTAACTGATGTATATTTCTTGATATCTCTGATGATCCCTTCCAGC
>JBGSQQ010000026.1:0-36967 GCA_041737945.1 Chryseolinea sp. | reverse complement strand
TGTCACGGACAAGCCGCCAGGGGAAATGAAAAATTGAATGCCCCCAATCTGTATGGTCTCGATGACTGGTATATAAAACAGCAAGTACAAGCTTTCAAAAGCGGCATACGAGGTTCCCATCCCAAGGATACTTACGGTGCTCAAATGGTCCCCATGATGGCCTTGTTGACCAGCGAAGAGGCTATCAATGACGTGATAGCGTACATCCGATCTACTGCTGAACCATCAACCAAATGAAGTGTTGTTTATTCTTTTCATTTGGACTACTCATCATCCTGGTTTCCTGCAAATCACCGGAGAAGGAAAAGTACATCGGGTTAAACACTTCCTGTCCACCGGGATTTGAACTAACGGCCGACAACCGCTGCGTACTGCGCACGTTGTATCAGCAATATGAATCCGGCGCAGGTGATGAAGCGGGTGTTGGTGGACTTAAGAGCGCACTGCCTTCTGTTCGCGATGGGTTTACACCTCAACAGATTGACCTTGGCCGATACCTCTTTTTCGACCCTGTACTATCCGGGGACGGTTCGCTTTCCTGTGCATCCTGTCACCACCCGGATAAAGGTTTCAGTGACGGACTTCCAACCAGTGTTGGGAGAGACAAAACAAAATTAAAACGGGCAGCGCCCAGCTTATGGAACGTAGCGTTCTTAAAAAAATTCTTCTGGGATGCGCGCGCAAAGTCACTGGAAGAACAAATGGCTGGTCCGCTGTATTCAGCTGATGAAATGGGCACTACCCAACATCTCTTGCTGGCAACGCTGAATAATATTGAATCCTACACGTATTTATTTCAGCAGGCATTTCCGTCCGGCACTGATGACGCCATCGAACTGAATGAAATCTATACAGCGCTTGCTGCTTTCGAATCATCCTTGATTTCATTAAACAGCCGGTACGACCACTATGCTCACGGGTATGCGGCGGCACTTAACCAGCAGGAAATCGAGGGGCTCAATATTTTCAGGTCATTCGTTGCGCGTTGTGCCGAGTGCCATACTCCTCCGTTGTTTACCAACCAGCAGCTCGCCGTCATCGGCCTGGCAGCACCCAAAGGACAATCATTCGATGCCGGCGCAGAGATACCCTACAAGGATTCAACCATGCGTGGAGCGTTTAAAGTTCCAAGCTTACGGAACATCGACCGGACAGCTCCGTACACCCATGCCGGCCGATTTAATTCGCTTCGTGAGATGGTTGAGTTCTACACGAAGGGTCGGGGACATGATCTCGCACAAAATCAGAATCTAAGGATTCACTGGCATATATGGGAACCTCAGCTCAGTGCGTATGAAATGGATCGTCTTGTTGATTTTATGAAGACGCTGACAGATGAATCCTTTAAGCCTCAGGTTCCAACAAAACTACCTTCGGGGAAGTCAATCCCGGAACACCACTCCCTCACAACATTGCACAAAAGCACAAAAGGCACAGTAAATTGAATTCGAATGAAAATGATAAAACGGATAGTCATCGCCCTTGTAATATTCGCAGCCGGCCTGTATGGAGGAAAGTTCTTCTTTGGTAGAAAGAGCGACATCCCGGCGCCGGTACCCACATACTTTAGCCAGTCTGCTCAATCAGGAGATTCAACGGGGATAGGTGCAGGAACAATAACCGGAAAAGTTCATGAAGTAAGGAAGGGGCAATCGATTCAGGATGCTGTGGGTGAAGCAAAGCCAGGTGACCTGATACGGATATTCCCCGGCACTTATAATGAAAGCGTGTACATAGATAAAGACAATATCAGTATTCAGGGAGTAATCGAAGGAGGGGAGTGGCCCACGCTGGATGGACAGAAGAAGATGAACGACGCCATTCTTTACTCCGGCAATGGTACCCTGATTGAAAACATGAAGATCACCAACTATAAGGGAAACGGAATTATGGGCCAGGCCGGTAACAACTATGTAATACGGAATAACTGGATCGTAGATACCGGTGTTTATGGAATATTTCCGCAGTTTGGAAAGAATGGTTTAGTGGAACGTAATGTGTTGTCGGGAATTGAAGACGCCGCTATCTATATCGGTATGTGCGACAATGTTGATGTTCGTTTTAATGAGGTTCACGATAACGTGGCGGGCATTGAAATTGAAAATTCAAGGCACGCTCTGGTCGAGTATAACTATGCACATCACAACACGGGAGGAATTCTTGCTTTTCTTTCGCAAGGCCTTCCTATCAAAACGTGTTACGACGTTATAATCAGAAACAATTATGTGTACAGCAACAACCATGTGAATTTTGGAGCAGTGGGATCGACGGTATCGCATATTCCCAAAGGAACAGGTATCTTGATTATGGCTGCTGATGATGTGACCCTGGAAAACAACATCATTATAGGTAACGATAATGCCGGAATTACCATTACCGATTATGCCTTCGCCGGAGTTGATCAGGCAAATGATCCGGAGTCGGAACCTAATTCAGACCGAATCGTATTGCTGGACAATTTCATGCGCGATAATGGTAACGACCCTGTCGGGGAATTGAAAGCATTAATGGTAACCAAGCTCTCGAAGCTTGGACCGGATATCATTGCCGTTGGAGGAGGAGTGGGGAGTTGTATTGTTAACCCGGCACGATACCGGGTATTTGGTGTTGACCAGTTTGCCAACTGCCAGGTACGTGATACTAGGTCGGTTTCCACCTATCTGTTAGATAAACCGGTAGCGCCACGTGTTACTGTGCTTAGCGAAAAGGGTAAGATGACTTACTACGGCGTATGTTCCGGATGCCACGCTTACAGTTCACGACTTATAGGGCCACCGGTAAATACCATCCAGGCGATGTACAAGAACAATGCAAAGGGAATCATGGAGTACATCACCAAGCCCGTGCATAAGCGTGATGATTATCCTGAAATGCCGCCGCAAAACTACTTGTCGGAAGAGACACGGCTGGCTGTATCCGAATATATGCTGACGATTACGAAGTAGACGAAGTTAATGATTAATTTAATGGTAAATGGTTAATAGTGAATGATTTGGCCTTTGCGGCAAGCAGGGATGGGGTATAGGGTGTGGTGTGTGTGAGTGGTTGATGGTTAATGAATTATGGTAAGGTGGACGCCCAATTCCCTATATACCTCGACTCCTCATCTACTCATAACTCCTAACTTTTAATTCCCAATTCCAAATTCCCCCTCAAAATAAATCTACAATCCCTATTGACTTTGTAGGCATTGGCCGTATATTTGGGTGTAGTTAAGGGGGGGCGGCCCCCTGGAAGTCCAAAAAAAAACAAAATTATGCAGTGGTTATTGAACAAGTCTTGTTGGTGTTGTCAGGGTTAAAGGAAACACAACAAAAATCATTTCAGACTTTTAATACTCTAACAACATGGCACAAAGCGCACAATCACTCTACAACGACCGTCACGCGGACCTGATACTTTCCCAATTCGAAGTAACTACCAGAACCAGAGCACTTACTTTTACTCCCGACGAGGATACGTTTTACTTTCATCCTACGGCATCATACTATAAAAACCGGGCACGGCTTCACTTCAACCTGACTAACGAGTACTTACCTCATTTTATACTCATCCGTGGATTGATCGAGTTCAACCGTCCCAAGCACCTGAAGTTTACGTATGCTTCCGATAGAAAGCGTATGGAAATAGACCTCGAGGTGAACGAGTTTGATGAGTTGACGAAATTATTCCGTACGGTATACGCCGAAGTTCGCAAAGAGATTCAGTTCAAAACGGTGTTGCGGAAACAAATTGCCTTCGAACGCGAGTATAGGCTTGAAAGCGCAGCGGTCTATATGGCCGTTGGATAGTCACCGTCGTTTTTCCAAACTTTGTATTTCTTACTATCATGGCTTGGCTTCCAAAACGGAAGCCTTATGTCTATGTGGATTACCATCTGCCTGTCAATTCCCCTTATCGTCGGGGTAACGGCTGAAACCGGTATAACGGCACTTCCGTGTTCGAATTGACGGGTTCAGATGCTTCGTTGCCAAAAAAATGACTGAAGGTTCTGCGTGATCGTATTAGGGTCAAATACGATTGTTATGACTCTGCTACTTTTATTCTTTCTTTCGGGTGTTCTGCTTCAGGGCCTTAAAATACTTTTCGCCCATACGGCAAACCAGGTGAAAGACTATTTGGACCACTATAATGAAGGCGCCGTAAAACTCAGCTCCGCGAAAACAAATCGTATTAAACTCGGTGCATTTGATTTCAATAAATTCAGTAAAGCACGTACAGTTGAGAAGTACGCATTCGTTACACCAACGAACGAAAGCAACAACAGACTGAATCGTGCGCTCTCGGATTCGGTTAAAGCTGAAGAACGCGCATCGGATATCCTTGGTCGTAAGACGTTCATTCGACCTGTATTTAGCAAGACGGCATAAGACTTAAGCGTGGATCTGTGCAGACCTATTAAGACGGTCTATTAGGCTTTCGGATAGTTACCGTCATTTTTCAGGAACTCCTTTAATTTTACTATCTTAGCTTGTCTTACAAAACGCAAGCGCTATGGCTATGTGGTGGACCAAGTTCGTTTTATTGATTTCCGTTACTGTGGGATTGACCTGGCTCATCGTCTGGGGTCTCGCATGGATCGAAAAGAACAAGACCACGCATCCTGAACTCTACCGGAGCAAAGGCGCCCTGAAATTTGCTTTGTGGCTGATTCTCAGCAGTGGAGACCTTCCTAAATAACTTTACTCAGGTTCAGTAATTAGTTTCACAAGGTTTGAAGGCTGTTGTCACTCACTTCGTAAAGTCGTGACCGGATTTGAATTGGCCGTCGACCAGATGGTCAGGCTGGTCGAAATCATACCCATCAGGAAGACAAAGACACCGCAGGTTACCGTGGTGATCAGGGGGACCTCCAGGTGCTGCGCATAGAGATCCGAGAGCAGGGCATCGGTCAGCATGTAGCCGCCGTAGCCACCCAAAATCACAGCCAGCAGAAGTATCATGGCAAACTCAATGTTGATCAACTTCAGGATACTCAGCACCGAAGCTCCCAGCACTTTTCTGACGCCAATCTCTTTTGTCCTGCGGTGTATGTTTAACGTTGCCATGGAGTAAAGTCCCGACACCGATAACATACAGCCCAATACGGTCATGAATAAAAATATCCGGCTGAGGTTGCGGTTGTAGGCATTGGCCTCCAGGTACACAATATCATCCTGAAGATCGGTGCGTAGCGGTTTACCTGGAAAGATTTTGCGCCACTGTTGATTTATGTACTGTTGGGTTTCCGGAAGGGTAGAAGCCTCTGCCCGTATCAGCAGAATCTGGTATTCATCCGGTTTGGCAAGCCGGTAGATATAGTCCTCGGTATTATGACTCTCCAGGTCCGTTAAGTGATTACTAACGACACCGATAATGGTCAGAAATTCACCTTCAACTTCTACACTTGTTTCCAGGGGATCGGCCAACCGGTTCCGGCGCACAAAATTCTCATCCACCAGCACCGACTTTCGTTCGGCAGTATCGATTTCGTTAAACAACCTTCCGGAAAGCAGGCTTAGTCCAACCGTTGAAAAATATTCCCGACCGACCTCATACACCGTTGCTTTGAATTTTTCAGTGCCCAGCTGAGCGGGTCGTTCTGGAGCATTAATAAAGGCAAAATGGTGAACCGACGGAGAAACAGCCTCAATTTTTGGATAGGATCGTATAGCCTGCGTCAGCCGTTCCGCTTCGTGCGGACCTTGTATCAGCGCGGTAATTATCTTTTCTTTGTCGTAACCAAAGGGGATAGTATCCTGATAAACAGCGTTTTGTGTGAATACTATTCCAGCAATAAGCACCATCACCGAGAGGGAGAACTGAACCACCAGCAGGCTTCTGGTGAAATAGTTTGTACCACCCGGAGTCTTGCCGGCCCGGAAGAGAAACACGCGACTTTGGCGGCTTCCGAACAGGGCAGGATAGAGGCCTGCCAGCAACGCGCAAAGGAAAAGAAGAAGTACCAGAGCAATAAGCATGTTGATGCCGTTTAATTCCTTCAGACCATAAGGGAGTTCCCACATAGAGGCGAACTGAGGGATGAAATACAGGGACATGGCAAAGCCAGCCACAACGGATAGGGAAACGGTAACAAGGATTTCACAAAAGAACTGCATGCCGATCTGAAAGCGGCTTGAGCCGGCCACTTTTCGGATGCCGATCTCTTTCAATCGTTTCATGGATAGCGCCAGGGTTGTGTTGGTCAGGTTAAAACAGGCGATCAACAGGATGATTCCGCCCAGGGTCATAAAGATGGCCAGCGCAATAAACGGAATGCGCAAATGCAGGTCCGACTGCCTGACATCGTTGGGAGAAATCGACTGGCTGAAGGGGAGGAGTTCATAGGCAAACGACCCGGCCTCGGGGACCGCTTCATTGCGAAGGCTGGTGTATTTTTTGAACTGCTTGCCGATCTCTGCTGCCTGGGAGACGTCGGTCAGCTCGAAAAGGGTTGAAGTCTGATGGGCCGTTGCCCAGTCGTTTTCTTTCAGGTTATAAAACGACAGATAGTTTTCAATTCGCATGAGGACGTTTTCCGTGAAGGTTGAATTGAAGGGAACATCGCGAAGAACACCGCCGACATTTACAAGCGCCTGCTGACTGTTGATCGATACGATCATTTCTTTACCCAGGGGATCTTCACCACCGAAGTATTTGTTTGCAAACTTCTCCGTGATAAAGATGGTATTCCGGGAATCAAAACTTTCGTAGGATCCGCTGACCAGTTCAGGAGTAAACATGTTCAGGAAAGCAGAGTCGGCAAAGAATATCGTTTCATGGAACCCTTTTTCCCCGTAGCTCAGGTAGCCTCCGTCGCTGCAATACCGGCTGAACCGGGTGATGCCGGCAAGATCGTTCATCGCAGCAGGGCCAAGGGATACAGGCGCGACAAGTTCTTTAAACGGATCACCGTTCGTGCCTTTCCGGTGGTGCACCACTTTTACAATATGCTTTACGCGCTCCTGATCGATGACGTCGTCGAACTCAATGTTATAAGCCACCAGTAGATAGGCTGTCATGGCACAGGCGATGGCGATACCCATGCCTAGTGTATTGATGGCCAGGTAAAGTTTATTCTTCACCAGTTGGCGTGTGGCGATCTTGAGGTAGCTGAATAGCATAATGGGTAGGGTTGACGGTCAGTGGGTTAGACTATTAGTGGGTGCAAGAGGTTACAGTTGTGGGGGGAATTAGGTGTAGGGTATTATAGTTATGAGTTATGAGTTGCATGGGGCTTTGCGGTCCTTGGGGTCTTTGTGCCTTTGCGGTGAATGGGTTTTGGGAATAGGGGTATTGGGAAATTGGGAATTGGGAAATAGGGTATAGGGGAATTGGGAATAAGGAATAAGGAATAGGGGTATAAAGGTATAGGGTATATGGGAATAGGGAATAAGGAATAGAGGTATAGGGTATTATAGTTATGAGTTATGAGTTATGAGTTGAGTGCCGGAGTTGGTCTTTGCGGTCCTTGGCGTCTTTGTGCCTTTGCGGTTAAGGGAAGGTTGTGAATAGGTATTGGGTATAAGGGAATGGGGAATAGGGAGATAGGGTGGATTTATTATTTTTATAGAACGTAACCGATGCACATGTTAAAAACTCTCAGCCGGAACATTTTAACAATAGCACTTTGCCTGATGCTGCTGGGCGGTGCAACACATGTCACTGCTCAAACCAACTTTGGCAAAGGTACGGATGAATATGGGGTGTTTTTTAATAGTTTAAAGAAACAACTAATTGAAACCGAGTATCGGAAGACCGTTCATTTTGGTGGGAAGGAGAGAAAACAATTTGTTCAATGGATTCGGGATCATGTTCATGTAATGAAGGCCATGAAATTCCTGGAATCCGATGTCAGCAGCTTCTGGGAGTTTTTTATGGAGAATCAAACGAAGGAAGGTTTGTACTTCGATTATTATTATCCCATTGCCAGCCCGCTAAATCATCGCATGAATTTATTTGATAAGCGATATTGGAAAATACTGTCAAGAGATTCACTTCAAATTCATAGGCTACCCGTTGAAGCCGATCTGGAATACCTGATGGTGGAAGGGGCGTATTATATCTGGCAATCGTCAGGCGATGATGCTTATATCAATAACTGGTTGGAGAAACTGGAAAAGGGATTACACTACATCATGACCGACCCATTGCGATGGTCTGATAAGCATCAGCTTGCAAAGCGGGGTTATACGCTCGATACCTGGGACTTTATGCAACTGCCAATGAGTCGTGCGGAATACATAAAACAGGGATTTGATGTACAGAATGGTATTTTTAATATTGACGAAAACACACCCATGGGAATCATGCACGGTGATAACAGCGGTCTATTTGCTGCCTGTCATCAAATGTCCGTGATGTTTACGGCGTTGGGAAAAAATGACAAAGCAAGCTACTGGAGTGAAAAAGCAAAGGAAATCAGGACGAGGACCAATACTGTTTGTTGGAATGAATCCTATTATTCACACTTCGTTGAGGATGACCCGTCACCACCTTACTTAATTATTGATCACAAGAATACGTTAAGCCTGTCCAATCCTTACGATGTAAACAGAGGCTTGCCCAGCGAGGAGATGGCGCAGTCGATCATCGGCACCTATCAGCAATTAAAAGGAAAAAATGTGGAGAATTCGTTTGCCGAGTGGTTTGGTGTCTATCCGCCCATCGAACCACATTTTGCAGATTACTTGCCAGGTTCCTATATGAATGGCGGCGTCAATACGATTGTAGGCGGAGAACTGGCGAAGGCAGCTTTTCAGCATGGGTATGAGGAATACGGAGCGGATATTTTAAGGCGAATGATCGCGTTGAATACTAAACATGGAAGTAGCCTGCCGGTTTCCTATAAGCCAGATGGAACCGTCGATGAAGGAATCCCGGACAATTGGGGACAAGCCGCAGTTTTTAGTGCCATGATTGAAGGTCTTGCCGGCGTTGTTGATCCGGGAAAAAACTTTGAAGCGGTTGAAATTTCACCACGCTGGTTGGCTGCGGGTAAAAACGAGGCGGTGATAACAATAGCCTATGGCAATTCCGGAAAATCTGTAGGATATACATTTCTACACGATACCTCGCGAAAAACAATTCATTTGTCCATTAAAGGCGATGCGAAAAAATATGCTATTCGTCAACTCATTCCTCCCGGAAAATCTTTAACAACTGTTCAACTCGACGCCAGGAATGCACCCTATAAATCGGAAAAAATCCGAAACAGCAACTACGTCGTTATTCATGATATACCGCCAGGGGACCATAAAATAAATATTCGATATAAATAGTACGCCCTGTGTTCCCCGCACTCAACTCATAACTCATAACTCATAACTTTAATACCCGTCAACCCATAACTCATAACTCATAACTTTAATACCCAATTCCCCTACACCCTCCCCATGCTCATCCACCTCATCGACGGCACATACGAACTTTTTAGACACTTCTATGGCCAGCGTAGTTTCAACAAGGGTAAAGACAAACCCTTTGGTGCCGTGGTGGGAGTCCTGCATGGTGTATTGCAAATGATCGAAGAAGGAGCGACGCATGTTGGCGTGGCAACGGATCATGTTATCGAATCCTTCCGCAATACGCTGTGGGCAGAGTATAAAACAGGAGAGGGGATGGAGCGTACACTGGTCCGACAATTCCATCCGTTGGAAGAAGCATTGGCAGCTATGGGTGTCGTTGTGTGGCCAATGGTTGAGTTGGAAGCGGATGATGCGTTAGCCTCTGCTGCGCACCTCGCCGCCCTCGATCCGGAGGTGCTGAAAGTGTGTATCTGGACACCGGACAAAGACCTCGCGCAATGCGTTCGGGAGGACCGGGTGGTACAGATTGACCGCAGAGCTAACGCTATCAGAGACGCCGCCGCGGTCCGCAAAAAATTTGGTGTGAGTCCTGAACTTATCCCTGATTATCTCGCCCTCGTTGGTGACAGTGCCGATGGCTATCCGGGCATTTCGGGAATAGGGAAGATCGGCGCTGCACAGCTGTTGAACCAGCACGGACCTATCGAGGCGTTCCCAGAGAAGGCGCTGGGGGGAAAACGCGAACAGGCCTTGCTGTTCAAACGCCTGGCCACGCTACGAACGGATGCCCCCTTATTCACAGACGTTGAGCAGCTGCGATGGCGTGGACCTACCGCAACATTCGTTAAGCTTGCCACAACAATGGGAGATCCGAAATTGCTTGAGCGGGCCAATGCTGCGGCCGCAAAACGCTAGCAGTCTGTGCCATCCGCTTTTGGACGAAAGAAAATAGTGGGAGAGGTGCCGCGGAATTATTTTAGTGGGAATAAATAGTCAACTTGGTTACAATGAGTTTTCAGGAGATCATCGACCACTTTAAGCTGGGTAAGGCAACGGCAAAAAGTCACATGCGCAATCTGATCGAGATCGCCGCAGCCGATGGAAAGGTAGGCAGTGAGGAACAACGATTGCTGGAGCTTGCAGCGCAACGGAACAATATTTCCACCTTAGAATTGAAAACCATCCAGGCAAATGTTTCCAAGGTTCGGTTTGAAGTTCCGGGAAATGAAGAGGTAAGGTTTTCGCAGCTGTATGACCTGGTGCACATGATGACGGTAGACCAGATCATTGATGGCGAGGAGCTCTGGCTGTGTGAAGTTTTCGCCATTAAATTCGGGTACCGGAAGGAGATCGTCCGTGAAATGATCCAGGTTATTCAACAGAATATTGAAAAGTGGAACGGTCCGAAGGAAACGATGGAAATAGTGTTGCGGACGATGAAGGTTTATGAGTAGGAGGTATAGGTATAGGGAATAAGGAATAGGGAATAGGGAATAGGGAATAGGGAATAAGGAATAGGGAATTGGGAATAGGGAATTGGGAATAGGGAATAGGGAATAAGGAATAGGGAATAAGGCCTTAATCCCTATGCCTTCTCTGCGTCGGCGAATCCGACGAAAGCGTTAGCAGCTGCAGATCAATTCTGAATAATGACCCGCTGGTATTCGGTGGAGTATGGTTTCTTTGACGAGCTTATATTCATCTGACCATTAATATCGTCTGTGAAAGTAAACCCATCCAGATAAATGGTGAATGCATTTTCTTTTAGCACCAGGGATTCAATTGAAAGTGCTGGATACAGACTTTTGATCTCATCCGGAATCTTAGGGAACACCTGTTTTCCAGCAGGCGGCGAATATACCCGCCAGGATAGTACACTTTGGTAGTCCGGCACGGAGACCGTCCACCGGCTGCTTCTCAGTTGATAATCTGAAGAGATAGTAAAAGCAAAACTATTAAGATCGTTATTGACAGGAGAGAAGGTATGATCCGGAAAGGGGATAGTAGTCACTGCAGGGCCTAATTTAAAGTATTGTCTGGATGTCTTGCCAAGAGATTTGCCCATTGTGGTTCTGTATAAATCAAATCCGGAGTTGTAGCCCCATGGGCATGACGCAACAGCTCCCGCGTTGTAAGAGTAATTCAGAATACCCGGAATATCATACGGATCAATGCCAGGTTCATTGGTTATACCGTAGACAGATCCAGCATAGGAATCACTTCCAGACAAATCAAGGGTAAAGATATTCTCCAGGGGTTTAAAATCGGTAGGGTAGTCCGCTTCAATAACAACTCCATCCTGCACATTTGTAGATTCAAAGAAGGATGGCGCACCGTTTATGTTAGCGCGTGCCAGCATCCGTTCAGACGACTTATATAAGTTGAAGGTCGTACTTGCCGGACTCGAAGGCTTTACTGAAGAATTACCGAGGTTGGTAGAAATTGTAGCTCCGAGGGGAATGGGTGCATTGGCAAGGTTCAGCGTTGCGGTTCCCGTTTTGGCAGGCGAGAGGCCAGCGATTTTTTTATAGATCCACGTTTGATTCGGTGTTATTGCAAGAAAGCTTGTAAAGTCAATCGTCTCTGTAGTTGGCTGCCGGTAATGGAAAATCGTTACGTTGATTTTATCGGAGGTCGTCACTTTGTTACTTTTCAGGACTATCGTCTCGTCAGCCTCAAAATGTTTGATATCCAGTACGTCGCCGTCTTCATTTGTAACATAAATCCAGTCATCCGAGAATGATGTTAAGCTGCTAACATCTTGTTTAAAGGTTAGCAGATTGATTTCCGGGTCTGGTACAACAGGCGGCGGAGAATCTTCCTGGCAAGCTGAAAGTACAATGAGAAGGAAAAACAGTAGTCGACTGACGTTCATTAAAATTTGGCTAAATAAAAGGAATCTCGAGTTTTTGAATAACGGTGACAAACTTAAGGATTCCTTTTACGATTCGGATTGTGGATACGGGAGGGTGGTGGATTGTAACCTGCGTTGGTTTGTGGCCAAAAGTGGTTGAATGATGCTGGTGGCATATGCGTCAAAATCTATTTAACATAATATAAATTATATAACTCTTTCTAAGCTAACTGGCTGACCCTAAACCATTACCGTCATTCTGAGCGATAGCGAAGAATCCGCCAATCGAGATGTAACCCAATCTCCAGCGCGCAGTTAAGTTCATCCATGCTGCTCCACGGGCGCTCAAACCAACGGCATTGCTGAAGAGTTATATAACCTGCCTGACCGGCAGGCAGGTTTGACGTTATCCGCCAAAGGGCGGACAAGTTATTAAATAGCCGCTCAGTCCTGCCGCACATCCGGGCCGTTTGTGCCTCAGATCCTGGAGCGGCTTTTAATAATTAAAAGTCTGCCAAAAGTTTTTTGCCGACCTGCCTTCGCCGAAACGGCTACGTGCAGGCACGCGCGCAGTTCGGTCAACCAGCGCGCAAAGCAAGAGAATTCCTGGCCGCACATGCCGACCCACAGCCATAGCCAGCAATACACTTGCTTTTTTCCAACGCTCAAAAATCAAGAGCCAAATATGCTTCCACGCACATGCCAACACACCACCCCGCATTTGGCTCGGGCCAGCGCATGAGCCACACGTCTAATGGATACAAACTTGCCGTTAACCAAGCCTGAACTATGGGGCGGTATGGAATGCACTATCAACCGCTGCCTTTCCTTCCGACTCATATCATGAATTCGTCATTTTAGTCAATTCCAAGGTCTTTATGCATCGCTCGCCACTCCTTTCCAAATTCAATCTGTTCCAATGCCGCTTTCCGCTTGTCTTCAGGCAAACATTGGATACAGGTTGGATACTGAATCCCTTTATAATATTCTTTGCATTTTGGACATAGTTCCATGTTATGCATATCATAGCTAAATGCACATTTGTTACATGCAGTTATTGTATCCTCAAAGGAAAGATACTTTATGTTTTCGTCTAAGAAGAGCAAAAATGCCTCCTTCCCAATGGCCTCACTATCTTTATCTTTTGCCTTTTCTCTTTGCAACCAATATCTTACACTTGATAGGTTATGCTGATTCTTCCATTTGTCTTTTAAGACGAAGCATTTATCGCGAACTTCAGCGACTTCTTCATTTTCATAAAAAGTTGCAATAAGTTCATCTATTGATTTATAAAGTGGTTCATCAAATTCGTGTCGGCATACTGTGCAACGATATTGTGGAACCTTTCTCTTTCTTTTATTAGGATACCTATTCTTACAATTTGGGCACAAAGGAACAGGCTCATAATTATATTTTTGGAGTATATGTTCGGTAAATTCAAATTTGTCAACGGTCGTGTTAGAGTCTCTGAAAGATTGGGTATGGCTCTTAATTACTTCTCGTTCGTAGTCATTATATTTTTTGGGATGAGAAAGATGCTGCAATGTTAATGTTTTTTTGCTACCACATATTTCACATTTGTCTTTGATAACTTCACTCCGCCTTTCTTTCCAATCCTTTGTATGCCATGACCGCTTCCCGTCTTCATGCTCCTTCCAATAAATTTCTTTTGCAAGTTTTTGCGTAATCTCCCCATTGGTCAACTTTTTCCTTAATTCAAGAAGTTCGTTATATGTCAACATATTACAGTGCAAATTTCATTTATAAATATTTCTCTTGTTTAAGCTAAATTATCAAATGGTCATGACAATTGATGTCATCTTTGTTAAGTTTAGGGCCATGGCAGGAATTTCTTATGGACGACTTGACTTGTAATTAGTTTCTGTTAAAAGCTTCCAAGTCCATTTTTAGAAGAGATTGAAGCATTTTTCAACTTTTGGATCGAGAACCAGGTTAGACACTAAAGAATTTCCAAAACATGGTGGAGTAAAGCCGGTAAGTTGTGAAGGGAATTTGATTAACTTCATTTCATTTAACCCCCGTCTGCAGATCGTGATCTGTGAGATAATTCTTACCAAATTTTTTTATCGCTAGAGCAATGCTTTCTTCAGTAATTTTTTTTTGATCATCAAAAAGCAATTCGTCCGAAATGAACGTGCTAGTCTCTCTAAGATCGACTTGGCCCTTATAGTTACCGTTACTGAATGACATTCTATTTCCATAAACTGGCCCTAAGCAAACCCCGCCATTCACACGAGTGTAGAAGGTATCTTTGACTTCAATTTGATATATGGCTGCAGTCTTCATAAGCATTTCCTTGAGAGCCTCAGAGGGAGTCAATTCTGGATGAAATCTTTCTGAAATCCTTTCTGCAACGTGCTTATTAAAGCCAAAAAGTGTAAAGCCACTCGGCTGTAAAACCAAACTATACCAAGTAAACCAATTTTTTGGTTGTGGACGCTTGACATGGAGACTACATTGCCCTCCAAACTCCGGCCGATAGACAATGAACCATTGATTTCCCTTTTTCGAAAGATAATTAGCTGAATGTTTCGTTTTGATTTTCCCTTTCAATGTCAATGCTCTTGCAGCATATGCTCTCATCTCATCGAAGTAGTCTCTTACAACTTCTAGAGTAAACTCTGAATCGTTCATACTTTCAACAATCATAACCTCCAAATATGTTTGGGAATACAATTTGTCCATCCAGCAGCAACACCCATTGCAAAGCCGCTTAACCCAAAACTAATCTAAAGCTTTGACAAAGAGTGTCGCTGCCCAGCCCGTTAGTGTCCTTAAAGAGCATGTTGATTTTATTACAAATACTTAAACATAACACAAAGTTACGGGCATGCGGAATAGAAAGATGCAAGGGTTCGCAGAGCCTGCTCGAAAAAAAATCCCTGCCTGCCGAAGCGTCTCGCGTAGGCATGGTCCACCCTCCCTCGCCTGCCGAAGCGTCTCGCGTAGGCATGGCCTCCCCTGCCGCACAGCCACCGGGTAGTATTTTTTTACGGCAGCCCTTGAATCTTTCTATCCGGTCCCCGCCTGCCTGCCGAAGCCGTTGTGACATCCCTTCAATCTGTTGGATAACAATGCCCGGCGGCGTAGGCAGGTGTGGCCGCATTATGTTTAAATATATAATAAAAGTCAATGTCGGTGGCTGGTGGCTATCGGTTGGCGTTCGCCATGGCGTTATGCCGTTCATGTTTGGTTTCTTTCCCTCTGGCATCAAAGAGGTTTTCCTCAGGCTTGCCTGCCGGAGCACTTAGACCGAGTTAAATCCTTGGCAGCAATGACTCTAGTGCGTAGGCAGGTTCTTGCTTGCCTGCCGAAGCTTTGTCCTTACTTCCGAAAATTATGTAAGGATTTTTTTAGCGAAGGCAGGTGGCTTGAGTGTTCCATTTCAGAGCTCCCTTTTTAGGGGGCTTTTTTTATAAGTATTTGGACAAGGAGAACGCCACGCCATACTTACGCGCTACCCCGCTTTTGAACCGGGCCACCGCAAAGTTTACTCAATTAGATTTCGCCCGATTATGAAAATAATAATTGGGCTTTATATCCAATGTAATTTTTCGATTGATCAAGTTTTATCCACTCAAGAAGCCCATCTTTTGGTGGAGTAAATCCTAAGCCCTTCAAGAAGTTAATTTCTTTTTTTCCTAATCTTGCAGCGGAACCATCATGAGGGGTACCATCAATATTGATTGCATATACTTGACTTTTTGTATTGCCAAGGAATACGTGTACATGATCTTGATTTCCTGGTGTGCCCTTACCTTTATCAAATCTATATGTTAAATTAGTTTTAGGAATGTTTTTGTATTGCTCCCACTCCAAGAGGTATTGATTATTAAATACACTCGTATTTGCACTTTCAGCAACCAACGAACATATTTCTTTTTCTTCTAGTAGTTTTTTAACTGCTTCCTGAATTTTGCCCTCAACTAGAAATTGCTTGTAGTTTTTCATATACTGTTTATCCTTGTCAAATAAGATGCAATCAAGTGATTTTTCATATTTAACAATCTCCTCAATTATCTCGGTAATTCTTTCTCTTCTTGTTTTCATTGCAATCTACTCATAGTAGCTTATTAAATGTTTTAATTATTTCTTCTGCCTTATCCAATGTCTTCTCGATAGCCTCAGATTTCTCATCTAAAAAGCTTGGATTTCGGAGTAGCCATTCAGAGGGCGTAAAGTGATCAAAATTAGGAGCCTTTACTCCCATTGTCCTAAATGCTGCTTCAGCTTTTTTGACCAAACGTGCAGTGCTTGCATCGGCACTTTCAAGTTTCGCAGGATCAAGTTTATCTTTTGAGGATAGTGCAAATGCGGCATTTAGAATCTCAACATAGATACTAAGCTCAAAGATGTCTTCAACATCGCCTTCGTCCTGTTTAACAAAATCCGCAATGGAATATGCCCATCCAGCTCGCAGAATTTCACTCCTTTTGAGGCGCTCAATTTTGGCCTTCTCACCTCTGCCCTGATCTGTTAATACTGCCACATCTAAATGATTTCCAGCAAAGAGTGATATAAAAGTTTGCATTTTATCAATCCCGCCACTTGGGCATAAAGTCCACCTTGGATCAAGTGACACTCTGTTCCTGCGTTTTAGCGCAGATGAAAGTGCTTGTAAATACAGTATATCAGATGGCCCTTCAACGAGAATAGTATGTCGTCCTACAAATAATGATTGGCAGATATCATATCCCATCGCTCCTTGAAGGGGGAATAAAGTATCCTTGTCTGTTTCAAGAACATCCTTTAAAACTTTTGTTCCATGGACAATTGGTCTGTTTTGCCCTTTCTTATACTCAAGAACATCTTCAACTATTCTTACATCGGCCAATCTGTGAGCGGGAACTAAAAATGGTGAGTGAGTTGAGAAGATAACTTGATGATAAGGCAATAATTCATTTTCAATATATTTTAAAAGATCAGATTGAGCCTTTCCGTGGAGAGTTAGGCCTGGCTCATCCAAGAGTATAATAACATTGCCCACGTTATTTCTTATCTCTGCAAACTTTACCAAGAAGGAAAAGAACCAAACGAACCCTGCGCTTCTTTCAGAAAAGGGAACGCTGGCTCTGTGATTACCATTCCAGACCCTAGCACGAACTACAGTGCCAGCATTGAAAGGTGCTGGATCTTCGCTCCTACCCTGAGAGAAATCGATGTGAACCTCAAGCGCGTCGTTCTGTGACCAGTACTGAAATATCTTTTCGGTAATACTATTAGATGCAGCTTCGCACTTTGCTTTTAGTTCCTCGTATTGAGTGGAATCCTTTAAATCATCTAATGACGTACCTGCTAAATTTAACAAGGACAGGAAGATTTCGTCCTCTTTTGCAATTGTCTTATTTGCCTTTTGCTGAATCAGTTGTTCAACTGATATTTGGCCAGCCATCCTATCATAATGAGAAATATAGATAAACGTAGGAGTCGTAGCCGCCAATATATCGAGAGACTTCGTGTAAATTGAGTGATCTCGATATTTCGAAATTTGTTGAAATAGAGCTTCCTGCTTTTCAGTACGTTGTAAAGCTTTTAGAGCCTCGAAGAGCTCCTTCGAGGTAGTTGCTTTATTTAGAACATTTCTTTCAGACGCATCCAATTTAAATTTTGAGAGTAAATGATCAATGGCCTTTTGCTCATCAATCGATATTGCCCATCGACTTCCTTCAAATCCGTAGCCGCTTGTTATAGTAACAGTATCTCCGGTTAAATAGCCATTTCCAAACTCTACTGAAAGACTAAGTTTATCTTTTAAAGTCAATTCCCATGTAGTAGTACAAACAATTGCCTCTTCGTCTGGATGTCGTTGATCAAACTGCGTTACAAAACGCCTGGGATATTCTTTCGTAACATCATAGGATGCAGAAGCCTTAGAATAAGGTCTCTGTGCTTCGATTGCTTGTAGAACCGCAGTTTTCCCCGCTTCATTTTTGCCAACCAGACAGGTGAGATCATTAATATCAAACTCAGTTGTATCCTCAATAGAACGAAAGTTTTGAACCCTAGCTTTTTTCAGTTTCATAAATCGTCATTTTTTTATTGCTTATCCTCATTTCACCTTCAAAAAACGGTCTTTTATCGATCCGATGTAATATTAGGAGAAAATATCTCCTAAAACAAACGTTTTAGCTTTATTTATCGTTTTAATTGTAAATTGTTATTGAAATGAGAGAATTTTTCTCTTAGTTACGCAGAAATGAAATAATAAACTGCATCTTATGTTAGTCCGATTTGTTGTATCGAATTTTTTATCCTTTAAGAAGGACGTTGAGTTTAATATGGTTACCGATAGTCAGAAATGGCATAAGGAACATATTTACAATTATGGCAGCTTGGAACTTTTAAAGACGGCTGCTTTATATGGAGCGAATGGGGCCGGCAAGTCGAATCTCATTAAGTCGATCTATTTTCTTAGGAAACTAGTAACTAAAGGTGACTGGAGTCCAGTTGTTGATTTTAAGCCTTTTAGACTTGATCCAACATGTGAGAACCTTCCGACTTCCTTTGAAATTGAATTTGTAAAAAACTCACGCCCTTATATCTATGGCTTGTCTTTAATGAATCATTCCATTATTGATGAATGGCTATACGAATCTAGTCTTGGCAAAGAGGATAAAAAAATCTTTACACGAAAGACCGAGAATGGGAAAACAAAAATTGACTTATCAGACGATTATATTAAGAATGACCAGGACAGAATTAGAGTTGAACTTTATCAAAACGAATTTCTAAAAGAGTATACTCCATTTCTTAAATTAATTTCTGAATCTAAAGAGAGCTTTGTGGAGATTAAGGAGGCCTTTGATTGGTTTAAGGCAAACTTACTTGTTGTCTTTCCAAAGTCTCGCCCATCGGGGCTTGCTGAGAGGTTGAACAGATCTCAAGAGTTTAAGGAGTTTGCAGATAGTCTAATTTGTTCATTGCATACAGGTATTTCAAAAATTGAAGTTAATCAGTATGATTTAGATCAATTCTTTGGAAAAGATGATAAAGAAACAGCAGATGAGATTAGGAAAGAACTTAAAGCCGAAAACCAAATCATCCCTTTGAGGTCTCCTGGGAACAGAGAGGAACTTATTGCCGTACTTGAAGGAGGTAGACCGGTTATTAAGAGGGTTATCAGCAAGCATGCTAACAAGGAGGGAAAACTATTTGACTTTCTAATTGATGAAGAATCTGATGGGACAATTCGACTCTTTGATTTAATTCCAGCAATCTACAGCGCTTTAAGCGGAGAAAATACTGTTATTATTGATGAGGTTGATCAGAGTATTCATCCTGCACTATTAAAAGAACTTATTAGAAAATTTTCACTTGATCAAAATACAAAGGGGCAATTAATTTTTACTACCCACGAATCTAATTTGTTAGATCAAGAAATTTTCAGACGAGATGAGATTTGGTTCGTTGAGAAAAATAAAAATGGCGAAACGACATTATATCCATTAAGTGACTATGAGATTCGTGCAGACTTGGATATTAGAAAGGGATACCTCGTTGGCCGTTTTGGAGCTATTCCATTCTTATCTAATCTTCGCGACTTAAACTGGGACAAATATGTTGAGGCAGAACCGAGCTTATAAGAAAGGTGCGCCTCACAGAGATGCCAGGCTTTTTGTCATTGTAGCGGAGGGCGATAGAGAGGACTCCTACTTTACTTATTTTAATGAAATTAATTCCAGAATTCTGATAAAGAAGGTTCCTAGGGATGGCGGAAAGACTTCGCCTAAATTTTTTATTGATAGAGTTACGGACTTTACAAACTCTGGCGAATGGTCTCCAGCTGAAAAAGACGAGCTTTGGTTTATTTGCGATGTTGACAAATGGGAACGCGAGCATATTGATGAAGTATTCAAAGCGTGTGAAAATAAATCTACTTGGAATTTAGCGATTAGTAACCCATGTTTTGAGGTATGGCTTCATTATCATTCAGGCGTGATTAAGGATGACGGCAGATCTTGTGGTGAACTTAAAACCTCCCTTCCGGCAACAAAACTTGGACAATTTGAGATTGAAAAATATTGTTTATTAATAGAACTGGCATTTGAGAATGCAAAAAAAGGTGACAATCACTCTACTCATTATTTTCCAGAGCGAATGGAGACTAAGCTCTATCTTTTGGCAGAAAGTATGATTCCCCTTCTTGGAAAGAATTGGAAATAATTAATTGCCAACCCAGAAGCAACACACATTGTGCAGGCCGCACCTCCCTCCAACGTCGAAAGCCTACCCAAAGGGTACCGCTGCCCCAGCCAAGTTTGAATACTGAGAGTTATTAAAAGCCGGAAGCCCGGATACCAAAGCTATAACGCAAAAGCATTATGCAACAGTTTTTGACGTGTTAAGTTTTAAATCAAATATCTTATCTGGGATTGTCTGTTGTCTTCCTTTACACGCACCATCACTAAACCTGTTCTAATATCGAATCCGCCATCTGGTTAGCCACCTTTTGCGACTCCGCTATTCTTTCTTTCAAACTATCACATAAAACAAACAAGTCGTCAACTTTTTTGACTACTCTGACCTGCTCAGTATATGGTGGTAAAGGGAACCAAGTTGCCTTTATAATGTCGGTATTTAGGTTTGGTTGTCCCTGGCCGCGTGACGCAATGTTCAAAAACCAACTTGAGATGGCTTCTAAATATAAGTGCAAATACTCATCGAACACACCCTCTGTCAATTCACAGAAGGCCGCAATTCCGTCATTAAACGTTGTCTCAAACTCACAGATTGCCGGGATACCTAAAGTTGCTCCACTATTGGTGAGTAGGACAGTTCTTTTGTTAATAAATCTTGTCTTTTTAAGACCGGCCTGCTTTATTGTGAAGTCGTAATCTTTCACAAATTTCCCAGCTACCCTAGTTACATCAGCAACTTTCAAAAAAGGAATATTGCCATCATAAAAACGGGGATCACCAGCAGGCCTTGGAGAACCACCTCGGACGATATCAGCAATATCACCTAGTCTAATCCAAACCCATGCTTTGGGGATTGCATGCTTTATTTCGTCAAGTCCTTGGAACTGAATCAGAGTTTTTTGCTTCTTAATTTTCCCCTCCTCGACCAACCTCTTCTTCTCCTTCTTAATCTTCTCCAACAAAACACTCGCGGGCTCATCCTTCGGATCTTGCGGAACAAGTTTGCCAATAACTGCCAGTTGTAGAATAGTTTGTTTGAGTTGGTCAATGCTGTCTTCGGTAATGAGCAGGTCATCGAAGTGTCGGTCTAACGTTGCCCAGGCAGTTTGAAACTCGGCAGCATCATTAGCTTTCGTGAGTGTTCCCAGTAAGGTCTCTACCAAAAGCTGGTGCGACTTGAGATGGTTCGTTTCTTGTTGTTCAAGTTCATCACACAATGCCATCAACTCATCCACTTTGGCAACAATGCGGTGCTGTTCGGCAAAGGGTGGTAATGGTACAGCTAAGCGGATAACCGAAGTTGTATTTAATTCGACTTGATTTGTTGTCCCAGAAACTATTGAATCAGATTTACCTAATTGCGTAATTTTGGATTGAATTCCTGGAGAAGCCAGATAGCACCAGAGGAATCTGGAGTTTACCTCAAGAGGTCTAATTACAGTCACGTGAGAATCGGCAACTAGCCTGTACTCACTTTTTTCATTAAGCACATTTATTCTTCCAACTGTTCCAGTCCCAGTTGAATTCCAAAGCAAATCGCTATTTACTAAAAATCTTTCCTCTTGGTAATTAACTATAGATGAATCGTCAACAAACCTAGCCTTGCTGATATCAAAACCTGACCATTGTATGCACTTTTGAGAAATTACCTGAACTGAACCATTATCTGAATATATTGGCCCCTTCCCTCTTTGGATATACGTTGATATATCCTGCATTCTGCACCATATCCAACCATTAGCGACTTCAAAAGATTTCTCTTCCACTCCAATCTCAGGCAAACTTTTTGGCCTAGAGATTTTACCTTCATTGATCAATACATTTTTTTTACTTGCTATCCTTTTCAATAACAAGCTAGCTGGCTCATCATTTTGATGTTGCTTAAGAAGTTTGCCTCTTACGGCTAATTCTAAAATTAGCTCACGTAATCGACTAATACCTTCTAGGTTAATGTTGTCGACACTTCTTAGTCTAAGTTTTGACTTCCACCCCTGAGCCCCTATCCAAACATCAAAACTATTGAGAATCTTATCGGCCATATTAGTTGCTTCTGTTACTAGTCAATGCATCAGCAAGAATAGCTTTTAGCTTTCCTCTCAATTTCGCTATTTCATTTTGCTCGGCTTTGTAAGTAGCCAGCAGCACATCAGGATCATGACTGATCTGTTCGCCCACATGCGGGTTGTTAATATCCAGGTTGTAATTGCGGTTCACAATTTCTTCAACGGGCACTTTCCATGCATACTCATTTTCAACCCGTGTGGCAAAATCATCTTTTTCATTTCCCCACCAGTTCATTTCGGCCTCAAACTCTTCAAACCGCATCGGTCTGGTTTTGTTATAACTCGTCACACCGTCAGGATAAGGATGTGCATAGTACCAGATGTTTTTTGTAGGTTTTCCTTTTGTAAAAAACAGCAAATTTGTTTTGATGCCAGTATACGGATTAAACACTCCGTTGGGGAGTCTTATGATCGTATGAAGGTTACATTCTGTTAGGAGTTTTTCTTTCAACCGTGTTTTCATGCCTTCACCAAACAAGAAACCATCAGGCAATACAATGGACGCTCTCCCCTCCTGTCTTAGCAAATGGGTGATGAGTAATAGAAACAAGTCCGCTGTTTCACGTGTGCGAAATGCGGTTGGGAAGTTGTTTTCAATACCATCTTCTTCCATGCCGCCAAACGGTGGGTTGGTAATGATCACATCCACCCGGTCTTTTGATGTGTAATCGCGTAAGGGTCGGCTTAATGTATTGTCGTGCTTTATGTTTACGGGTATATCAATGCCATGCAAGATCATGTTCGTTATGCACAGCATGTGCGGCAGTGTCTTTTTCTCCACACCATGAATGGAAGCTTTCAACACTTCTTCATCTTTTGTGGATTTTACATAATTCTTGCGCTTAAAATCAATGACGTTGCTAAGAAATCCACCGGTGCCGCAGGCGGGATCTAAAACACTTTCTTTTAACTTCGGATTAACTCTGTTCACCATAAACTCAGTAACCGCACGAGGTGTATAAAACTCACCTGCATTGCCGGCACTTTGCAAGTCTTTCAGAATCTGCTCATAGATGTTACCGAAGGTTTGCTTGTCGGCACTGGAGTTAAAGTTGATTTCATTGATCTTATTTATGATCTGGCGCATCAACGTGCCCGACTTCATGTAGTTATAGGCATCTTCAAATACGCTTACAATTACTTTCACTCGTTCAGCCTGTGGGCCTTGAGGCTTCAGTTTATCTTTTAGTGTTGGGAATAATTGTAAGTTGATGAAATCAGCTAATTCATCACCTGTTATTCCCTCTGGATCACTTGCCCAGTTTCGCCAACGCAAGTGTTTTGGGATGGGCGATTTATAATTATCCTCTAATAGTTCCAGTTCACTTTCTCTATCGTCATAGATTTTTAAAAAGAACATCCAAACCAATTGGCTTATGCGCTGTGCATCACCATCTACACCGACATCTTTACGCATCAAGTCTTGTATCGACTTGATTACTCCTGAAACATTGCTCATGCTGTTTGTTCTGACTTATATAGTTCCTTCTCTAATTCCTGAAGTGCTTTTTCATACTTGTCCTTTCCGCCAAAGACATCGTTAATGATTTCAACAGGAGTTCCGATTTCATTAAACGGGTCGAGTTGTAGTACTTTCGGGTTTTCTATGGAAACAACCCCCCTATCTGCATATTTATCAAGCAAGGCTTCCAACACTTTTCTTGCTTGATCGCCATATTTAGTGAAATAGTTTCTCTTCTTCACGTTATTAGCTCTTTCCTTTCTGGTGAGTGGTGGTTGATCATACGCCACATGACAGATTAAATCAAACTCACTAAAATCCTTGCCTACTGCTTCCGCGAGATTCTCCACGATTACACCATTGTCTTCCAATAAGTCAATAATAGTTTTCTTTTTTGCCGCAGAATTCCAGTTTTTAAGAAAATCATCCAGTGAAGCAAACTCTGAATGAATCTGCTTTTTGGAGAAATCTTTGTACGATTCCGTTACCAGTTTTCCGTCATTACCGATGTACTCCACACGCTCAGCTACTATACTCACTTCGATATTGTTAAATACATACTTACGCGTGGTTGTATCGCCACCACCATCATCACCGTCATCATCATCTCCCGGTGGAGGATCGGGCGGCACGGGCGGATCATCATCACCCGGCTCATAGATTACTACAGGATCACCGTCAAATAGCGGATCTTTAAAAAGCTCTGTGGCCTTCTTAAAATCCATAATAGTGAAGTAGTATTTGTTTAGCTCTTCATGAATGCGAGTACCACGACCAATGATTTGTTTAAACGTGGTCATGGAGTTAATGGTCTTATCTATGACAATCAACCGGCAAGTTCTTGCATCTACACCCGTAGTCATTAACTCCGATGTGGTTGCAATCACTGGATACCTGCTCTCAGGGTCGATGAAATTATCAAGCTCAGCTTTTCCTTCCACACTATCCCCCGTGATCCGCATGACATAGCGATGATTATCGGTTGCCAGCTTTCCAGCCACGTTCACGATCGCCTTCCGCATTCGTTCGGCATGGTCGATGTCTTCGCAAAATATGATTGTCTTTGAGTAGGGATCGGTAGCATTGAGAAATTGCATTACCCGCCTGGCCACCAATTTCGTTCTTTGATTAAGAACCAAAATGCGATCCATATCAGCTTGATTATATATTCTGTCTTCTACCGGGTTCCCCAAGTCATCCACCATTCCGGGTTCCGGCTTCCAGCCTTTGATATCTTTGTCGATATCAATTTTAATTACTTTGTAAGGAGCCAGAAATCCATCTTCAATTCCCTGTTTGAGGCTATACGTATAAACTGGATCACCGAAGTAAGTAATATTAGAAGCGTACTTAGTCTCTTTTGGCGTCGCCGTCATTCCAATCTGAATTGCTCCCGAAAAGTAATCGAGAATTTCGCGCCACGAAGCATCCTCTTCTGCACTACCCCGATGACACTCATCAATTATAATGAGGTCGAAGAAATCGCGCGAAACATTTTTGAAGATCTTGTCTTCCTCAGCTGGGCCTGTAATTGCCTGATATAATCCCAGTTGGATTTCGTAAGAAGGATCAATCTTACGATTCTTAATCTTGGTCATTACCGACCCAAAGGGCTTGAAGTCATTCACCAGCGTTTGATCAGCCAGAATGTTTCTGTCAACCAAGAACAGAATTCGCTTTGCCCTTCTGGCCTTCCAAAGCCTCCAGATAATTTGAAAAGTGGTGTAGGTCTTTCCTGTACCCGTGGCCATCACGAGAAGAATACGTTTCTGCCCTTTTGAAACAGCTTCTATTGTTCTATTGATAGCATCAGTTTGGTAATAGCGGGGTTCTTTGCCTGAACCATCATCATGATATGGTTGAAGCACCAATTCTTCTTCCTTAATTCCGTGCTTCTTCTTGTATCTCTTCCAAACAATATCAGGAGATGGAAAGTCAGACATCGCAAACTCTGTTTCAATGTCCTCCCCATTTTCCGGGACTGTATTATGAGATCCGAATCCGTCTCCATTTGAACTAAAGGCACTCGGTATTTGAAGAATTGCTGCATAGCCAATCGCTTGCTGCAAACCATGACTTACTGTTTTGTTATTGTCTTTTGCTTCAACTACGGCAATAGGAATACCCGGCTCTTTGTGCAACACATAATCAGCAAACTTCTTCTTCTTTTTATTTCGGGCCGACATCTCTCCTCTGACCACAACTGGCCCGGGAGTAAGGGTGACTTCCCTGCGGATTTGGGTATACTGATCCCACCCTGCATTCTTGATTGCGGGCGTGATGAAGTTGTCACAAATGTCTATTTCGGATAGTTCCTTTTTATTGATGTCTTCCAATGGCCAACAATGAATTGGATTAAGCGGTTAATTTAGGCTGAAAAAGTGGTTTTTCTATCAACATGCTATCCAAATTATACTGAGCTCCACGATCCTAGTTTGAGCATATAGAAAATCTCGACCTGGAAGTATAGGCTATTTCCGAATTCCTGTGTATTTGAAAATGCAAATTTGAAGCTGTAATTTGAAAATATATGATCGACTTTATCAAAGCGCAGTTTGGGATGGACAAATTAATATACAATGATGTTGTTGACTTTTTCTTGACCCCAAAAAAGGAAAGCACCAGTTTGGAATTTAAATCCAATAACGGTGAAAAAAAAATACCTGATAGAATTTATCAAACAATCTGCGCTATGTTAAATTCAGAGGGAGGCTTGATTGTCTGGGGAGCACCGACTGAGAAAACAAATAATGAAGGCGAAAAAGAATGTTTTGGAGATTTAACTCCATTTTCGGCTAAAATGAGGAAAGAGGATTTAATGAGATCAGTAAGTGACAGAATTATTCCAATACCGAACAACATAGAAGTGTGTGAGGTAAGTGACAATGATAACAGACGTTTTGTTTATCTTTTCCAAATTCAGAAAAGTGAGTACAGTCCGCATCAAACTGATAATCGATACTTCATGAGATTGGACACGGAGACAAGGATAGCACCTCACCATTTTGTCGAAGCATTATTTAGAAAGATTAGGTATCCAGATTTAAAAGGCTATTTAGAATTCATGAATATTTCATTCTTGGATAAGGATTACCAATATGTCTTGATTCAGTTCAAAGTTGTTATTAAGAATAATTCCCCGTTGCAAAATGAGGAGTACCCTGAATTTATAATCTCAAGCAATTCAGGTAGTCCCCTAGAAGTAGATGAACCATGGCCTCTAAAGGAAAAAACTTTTGGAATGCCTTTTCCGACAGTCCATAAGCCATTAGAAATCTTGTATTATGGAAAAAGAATAGAAACTGTTTTCAAAATTGGACTACATGCAAATGACTTGAATGTCCTAAGAAACAACAACACCAATTTGAAAATATTTTTACGTTTCGGCGGGCGGTATTCCCCATTAAAGTACAGTTTCTACTCAATTGATTTGTCTTTTTTTGTTACAATTCACTACGACTACTATCAAAGTTATCCCATTCCGAAAGAGCGAATTGAATCCCTGGAAAATAAACTGATAGCAGATTCCACATTTGATATGGAAATAATTTCAAATTGGAATTCAGTGAGTAGTGATTAAGTCCCCACTTCCTAGCCTGCTTATTGCCGTCAACCCGGAACTGTCGGCGTAAAATGAAAAGCATTGGATTACAAATTGCCAAATCGCACAAAAACTTATTGAGATTTTTCCAGGGCCCGGATACCAATACAACTTACCACAACGCAGCCATTATAACTCCCTCCTAGCGGGATGTCGATCAGATTGGATCAGGTGGGGCAAGGAATCTTTACTAAGATATTAATTTATGTTTTAACAGCAATGCGGGTAATCCCGCAGTAGCGGTCCGGGCTATCCGCTACAAGTCCGGCCTCCCCTGTTCTAACACACTTCGGGCTTTCCGCTTCTATCCCTATTGCTTTGCCAGCGCAGCAGCAACACACATTGTGCAGGCCGCACATGCCAACGCTAAGATCAAAGCCAGCCCAAAGAGTGTTGCTGCCCAACATTGCGGTAAATGAATGCATCGTGTTTTTATTCGCCAGCGCGCAAAAACTTAAAGAGATTTTCCAGGGCCCGGATGCCTAAGCCCGTCCGAACGGATCTTCATCCGGGCGGGCAATTTAACATAACGCAGGCCATTATATAACTATTGCTGAGCTATCCGGCTGACACTAAACCATTACCGTCATTCTGAGCGATAGCGAAGAATCCGCCAATCGAGATGTAACCCGCGCGCAGTTAAGTTCATCCGTGCTGCTCCACGGGCGCTTCAACGAAAGGCATTGCTGAAGAGTTATATAACCTGCCTGCCGGCATTGATGCCTGCCTGATCTGGTTCCAGTCCTAGGCTGGCTGAGTAGATTTCGCTCACATTGATTTTGATTTGGTTCGCTGGCGCTCACCGTTGAGCAACGGAGTTTGCTACTCGACTTTCTGTTCTTTTTGCCCCCGCCTTGCGGGATGAAAAACTTGATGCAAAAAGAACCAATCCCGATAGCTATCGGGACAAGAGCCAAATATGCTTCCACGCACCTGCCATCGCGCCACCCCGCCTTTGGGTCGGGCCAACGCGCAAGAGGGTCCACTAAAAAAACTATATGTCATATTTGACATATGTCAAATATGACATATATTTGTATGTGAATCAAAATGGATAAACCACTTGTTTGGCTACATGGAGAAGTAAAAACGCCGCCTTTTTCGGTGGCTGCTCGCATTGAATCTGGTGTGTTACTGCGTAGGCTTCAACAGGGTGAAAAGCTGTCAATGCCACACTCGCGGCCAATGCCCTCCATTGGCAAACGGTGCCACGAACTTCGCATAGATGATGAGAATGAAACTTGGAGAATTGTATATCGGACAGATTCAGACGCAATTGTGATTTTGGAAGTTTTTGAGAAAAAGACCAGGCAAACACCCAAGCAAGTGATTGACAATTGTAAGCAACGGATTCGAAAGTATGATGATATAACTAAATAAAGAAGAAAATGAATAGTGCAAAGAAAAAACGCCTTGAAGCAAATGGATGGAAGGTTGGTAACACAGCGGAATTCCTGAACCTTTCGTCTGAGGAAGCTGCGTATATTGAGCTTAAACTTGCCTTAAGCAAGGGTCTCCAGGATTTGCGTAAGTCAAAAAAACTTTCTCAAGTTGATCTCGCCAAGCGCATAAAATCAAGTCAATCAAGAGTAGCCAAGATGGAGGCAGCCGATAATTCGGTCACTGTGGACCTTATGTTTCGCTCACTGTTTGCACTTGGTGCATCCAGAAAAAAGGTGGTTGGAATGTTGGGAGATTAAATAGTTTGTAGGCTTTGGCAACGGTCATTCTAAGGTATCCCCTAGATCATCATGGTCTGAGAGATAGTTCTTGCCAAGCTTATTTATTGCACGAGCAATACTCTCCTCAGTGACGTTTTTCTGATCATCATAAAGCATATCATCTGAAACAAACGTGTTAGTCTTTCTAAGCTCAACCTGAAGATCTTGGCTTCCGGTATTGATTGAAATTCTCTTTCCATAAACTGATCCTAGACAAATCCCACCATTGACACGAGTGTAGAAACTGTCCCCTATTTCGGCTTGAATTATTGCTGGAGTCTTTACTAACATTTCCTTAAGGGCTTCAGTTGGGGGCAACTCAGGATGATATCTTTCTGAAATCCTCTCAGCTACATGTTTATTAAATCCAAAAAGAGTCATGCCACTTTGTTCCAAAATTAAACTATACCAAGAAAACAATTCTTTTGGTTGAGGCCGTTTGACATGAAGACTATATTGTCCGCCATATTCAGGTCTATAGATTATAAACCATTGATTTCCTCTTTTTGAAGTATAATTGCTTGCGTGCCTACTCTTGATCTTTTTTTTCGTCATTGTCCTTACGACATAGTCTCGCATCTCATCGAAGAAGTCCCTTACAACTTCTATGACGAACTCCTTGTCATTCATACTTTCAACAATCATATTTTAATTCAATTATGTTTAAGATAATACTTAAACATAACACAAAGTTACGGGCTTGCGGAATAGAAAGATGCAAGGGTTCCCCCGAGAGACTCGGGGCTGCTCGTAAAAAAATCCCTGCCTGCCGAAGCGTCTCGCGTAGGCATGGTCCACCCTCCCCTCGCCTGCCGAAGCGTCTCGCGTAGGTATTGCCTCCTCCTGCCGCACATCCACCGGGTAGTATTTTTTTATGGCAGCCCTTGTATCTTTCTATCCGGTCCTCGCCTGCCTGCCGAAGCCGTTGTGACATCCCTTTAATCTATTGGAAACCATGCTCGTCGTAGGCAGGTGTGGTCGCATTAAGTTTAAATTAGAAGTCAATGTCGGTGTGGGGGCCATTGGTCCCGCGCCTCGCGGGAGTGGCTATCGGTTGGCGTTTCCGCCAGCTGGCGGATTAAGCCATTCATGGTTGGTTTCTTTCCCTCTGGCATCAAAGAGGTTTTCCTCAGGCTTGCCTGCCGGAGCACTTAGACCGAGTTAAATCCTTGGCAGCAACGACTCTAGTGCGTAGGCAGGTTCTTGCTTGCCTGCCGAAGCTTTGTCCTTACTTCCGAAAATTATGTAAGGATTTTTTTAGCGAAGGCAGGTGGCTTGAGTGTTCCATTTCAGAGCTCCCTTTTTAGGGGGCTTTTTTTTAAGGATTCAATGATGAATTTAATTTCTGCTGAATCGTGATCGCTTGCTGCACTGCGCTTTCAACATTTGAATACTCGTATCTTTCATCAACGTGGATTGGGACACAGTTACTTGCCAAACACTTTGCTCGCTTTTGCTCGTCACGCTCCATCGTTTTCTGTAGAGATTGCTTCCCGCTCACATGCTAACGCGCCACCCCGCCTTTGGGCCGGGCCACCGCGCATGGATTACACAATAATGTCTTATGAGTTTTAATTTCGAGAATCGTGATATTAGCGCTAAGGGAATTTTGAAGTAAGAAATCCGTTGACATCCGAGAAGCTACTATGAATTCTTTTCATAGTTCGGCTCTGGCTGCTATCCTGTTTTACAACCGCTAATATTTTATTCACTTCTCAAACTCTTCACCGGATTTGCCATCGCTGCTTTGATGGCTTGGAAGCTTACGGTCAACAATGTGCTTGTCAACACACCAATGCCAGTAGCGACAAAAATCCAGGATGAAATTTCAGTGTGGTACTCATAATTCTGCAGCCAGTTATGCATCAAATAATATGCGGATGGCACTGCTATTAAAAATGAGATAAGAATCAGAATTATAAAATCAATTGATAGAAGTCGGCACAAGTTGAATAGAGTAGCTCCCAATACTTTCCTCACTCCAATTTCCTTGGCGCGTTGTTCAGCCATAAATGATGCGAGACCAAATATGCCCATACAACTGATGAATATCGCCAGCGATGAGAACGTAAGTGACAATTTTACAATCTGTTCTTCCTTTCTAAACTTGAGATTATGTTGGTCGCTGGCAAAGCGAAAGCCAAACGGCTCGCTTGAATATTTTTTATAAACCGATTCAATTCCTACTATGGCGTCTGCAATAGGTAAATCTGGATTTAACCTCATGTTAATAAAATTCAAATTCGTGTTTCTCATGACAAACACCATCGGCTTTATGCTCTCATAGGGAGAATCCAGTAAGAGGTCTTTGATTACGCCAATAACCTGATAGCTTCTTCCTTCCCAGGTGATAGTTTCGTTCAATGGATTTTGTTTACCTATTATTTTCAGCGCTGATTCATTAATTATCATGGCGCTTGAATCCGTAGAAAATTGCGATGAGAAATCTCTTCCTTGTAGCAGATCCCAGGAAACGGTATTTCCAAATTCCTGCGAAACGGCAAGGGTAACAAAATCCTCTTTATAGTCCGGATCTTTTCCTTGCCACGCGAAGCCGCTGCTGCTAAACCACGATTCGTTTATAGGGCCAGATGATTGACTTATTTCAACAACATTGCGCGAATCCAGCAAATCTTTTCTGAACGATTCGTAATGTGCATTCAGGGCAGGCGACCTTCTCTGAATATATATCATCCCGTCTTTTTCGTATCCGATGGGTCGGTTCTTAACAAACTGAACTTGCTCGTAAATAATGCCTGCTGCAATGATCAATGTTAGCGAGATAACAAATTGAACCACCACCAATACCTTTCGCGGTGTTGGAGAATATTTTCGCGCTACAAGTCTTCCTTTGAGCACGTTAATGGCATTGAAGGAAGATAAAAAGAACGCTGGATAACTCCCCGCCAATAGGCCGGTAACAACGCCAAAAGAAATTACGGCCGACCAGAATAATGGACTAAAGAGTAAGGCTGTAATCTTTTTATTGGCTACTTCATTGAGCCATGGCAGCGCAAGATTGACTATTATTATAGATAGCAAGATGCCTGATAGAACATACAAGAATGTTTCAATATAAAATTGCGTAACCAGCTGACCCCTGGCTGAACCGATTGCCTTTCTGATTCCAATCTCCTTCGCTCGTTTTTCATACCGGGCTGTACTCAAATTCATAAAGTTGATACACGCTAACAGCAAAACAAAAATGCCAATGCATCCAAAAGACCAGATATAGCTTATACCCGTACCAACATTTTTACCTTCTTTGAAATCCTGGTACAAATGCCATTTGCTCATAGGGTACAAAAACAATTCGGGGTTAGTGTCATCTTTGGTATGCTCAAAAGCTACCTGCTTAATACTGGAAGAAACGGCTTCGAAATTTGTTCCTGATGCAATCCTCACATAAATCGGAAAAGCATTCACATCCCAACGATCTCGTGAATTTTTTACCCACGCATCGGTAGTTTCAAAAAGTGTCATCGAACCATAGATGCCAATCTCCCGGAATGTGGAACCATGAGGAATATCCTTATAAATACCGGATATCTTTACGTCTACTTTATCATCAAGCCTTATGACCTTATCCAGTGGATTTTCATCCGTAAATAAACTAGCGGCAACGGATTCAGAAATTAAAATTGAAAAAGGATCTTTCGATTGGTTTAATGAACCGGAAATGATTTTTAAATCCAAAATATCCTGACCACCTTCTTCCATATAGATTCCTCTTTTGAGGATACTCTTTTCCCCATATTTAACAGAATGTTCGAAGAAATAAGAAGAGGTAACTACATTTTCAAATTTGTTTCCATATGTAGTTCTCAATTCATTTGCGAGGGGCAGGGATTGAGATGTCTCGGTGTATATTTTGCCATTGAATGTTCTGTTTTTATTGACAAGTGCTATTGTAGTGTAATTTCTATTATCAGAATTGAACGACAGTTCGTCAAAAATCCATAGACTAATAAGCATCGCAACGGCCATACCTATAGCAAGTCCTCCTACGTTAATGAATGAATATCCTTTATTACGGAGAAGGTTTCTCCATCCAATTTTAAAGTAACTTTTGAACATGCCGTAGTTGTTTAATTTTCTATATCCTTCTGTTGGTTTGATGATGCCTGGCCTGAAAAGAAATAACACATCGATAATAAATTTCAAATCTGCTTTCCTTTTTCCAAGTGTTTTCAATCGTACCTCATAAACCTCCATCAGATCTCCTTCAATGTAATCCTGCATCTTCGGGTGGCAGAACCAGCGGAAAAAACTCAAAAAGAATTTGGGTGGATGTAGATTATTATTCTTCATTGAACTTACCCGATGTTTGCTTGCAACACTGTTTTTGGAATAGCATCCCAGAGCTTCTCTCTGGTGGTTTTGGCATACAGCATCGCTTTTTTACCCATGGCGGTAATCTCAAAATAACGCTTAGGGCGACCAGCACGCTCCGAAGTAGCCTCGCCCTGAAATGATTTTAAGTAGCCTTTGTCTTCTAGTCTTTTGAGGGCAGTATGAAGTGCGCCCATACTCACACTACGTGAAAGCCTGGATTCTATTTCATCTTTTATGGCTACACTATATGCTTCGTTGTTTAAAATTCCAATAGTGAGAATGACCACTTCTTCAAACTCGCCCAGTTGGTACTTTTTCATATTATCAATATTATTATCCAAATGTAGGATTAATAATCTTACCTTTCGCTAAATTAGACCTGTATGATTTTAAAGGGTTTGCAACTCGCATGGCGTTACGCATGGCGGTTCAAAACGTATTCGTTTATTAATATTGGAGGGTTAGCCTTGGGATTAGCAGCCTCCATCACCATTCTTCACTTTGTATCAGAAGAGTTTTCCTATGATGAATTTCATTACTTGTCTGATAACGTTTATCGCCTCAATACAGTAACCCAGCGCCAAACGGATGTGCAGGTACAGGCAGCCGGAACACCGCTACTAGCTCCTACCCTTATGTCAGAAATTCCTGAAGTGGAAGCTGCCGTTCGGTTGCGACATGCAGACGATGTATTAGTGGAGGTGGGTGAAAAGAAGTTCTATGAAACGAAAGTCTTTTACGCTGACTCAAATTTCTTTAAGGTCTTGACATTTCCTCTCGCACAAGGAAATCCAAACACTGCTTTAAAAGAGATCAACTGCGCAGTGATCACAACTGAATTCGCAAAGAAATATTTCGGGTCCGTGGATCCCATCAATAAAATAATTGAAGTGAGCAATATCCCGCTGAAAATTACTGGGGTTACACTTCTAACAGGCAAATCGCATTTCAAGTTTGACGTTCTGATCTCATTTGAAACCTTTACAACACCGATAGGAGTTCCTGTTACTCTAACAAGCTGGGGATGGACGTCATTTCCAACATACGTCAGGTTGCGCGAAGGGTTTCATGCTCCCGATGTAGAGGCAAAATTTCCTGCGTTCATTACCAAGTATCGATCATTAGAGGATGCTAAGAAAGTGAACTATCAATTGCAACCTGTAAAAGATGTCTACTTGCATTCCCGTACAATCCTCGAACGTGATGGCATTTCTACGAAAGGCGATTATGCCTACACAACCGGCATGGCCGCTATTGCTGCTCTGATTCTCGGCATCGCATGTTTCAATTTCACCAACTTGTCAACAGCCCTTTCAATTTATCGCGTTAAAGAAACCGGTATCAGGCGAACATTGGGATCAAGTAGAATTGGAATATTTTCTCAATTCATTCTCGATTCTATGGTTACCGTTTCCGTTAGCTTGCTCCTGGCGATACTCATTGTTCAGGTGGGAGTTGTAAAACTGGAAAATGTTATTGGAACCAACTTGTCGTTCACTACAGCCACACATTTAAAATGGCTTCCTTTTTATGTTGCTGTTATCGTGCTAATGGGGTGCTTCGGTGGTGCTTATCCTGCCATTTTTCTGTCCGGGTTGAAACCACAACTTGCTCTTAAAGGAAAGAGCATTCTTAACTTTGGAAGCAACAAACTTTCTGTCCGCAATGCTGTTATTGTATTCCAGTTCTTTGTTACGGCAGCACTTATCGCAACGAGTCTCACAATTAAAAAGCAAATGGACTTCCTATTATCAAAAGATCTCGGTTATGACAAAGATGGGGTCATTGCCCTTCATCTTCCGGATGATCAGATGAGGAAGCTTTATCCATCCTTGAGAGATAAACTTTCCGAGAATGTAATTGTTCGTGGCGTTTCTGCCAGCAGGGATCTTTTTGATGGCCAGCAAGCCGTTGCAGACGTTATTGAAATCGGAAGCACAGAATCGTATCCGATAAATCTATTCCGTATGTACCCTAATTTTATAGAAACCATGGGACTCGAAATGGTGGCGGGTAGAACTTTCTTGGAAGGAAGTGATAGCAGTTCCTTTATTTTGAATGAAGCCGCTGTTAAAATGTTTGGTTGGGATAAAAATGATGTCATTGGAAGAAAGCTCGAATCGTACAATATAACTGGAGAAGTAATCGGAGTGGTGAAAGATTTTAACTTCTCAAGCCTTCATTCAGCGATTGCTCCACTGATACTACTAATTCCGAAATCAAAAGTTGAATTATTGTACGTAAGGGTTGCACCAGGGAGTATACATCAAACGCTTACATCACTTGAGGCTGATTGGAGGAAACTTGCGCCTGATATTCCTTTTGATTACATCATTCTTGATGAACATGTTGCCCAGATGTACCAACAGGACAAACGATTTTCACAATTAGCTTATGTGTTCTGCGGATTGTCAGTTGTGCTTGCGTGTCTTGGATTGTTGGGAATCATTTCATTTATGGCAGAGACGCGAACAAAGGAGATTGCCATAAGAAAAGTGTTAGGAGCTTCAGCATCCAACATCACCGCACTATTATCTGGACAGTTTATGGTGTGCGTATTGATTGCCGCAACGATTGCTCTGCCTACCTCCTACTACTTTTTGAATCGCTGGCTTACTGGTTTTGCATATAAGGTCGATGTTTCAATTGACACTCTAATCCTTTCCGTCTTATTGTCATTGCTATTGGCCGGTGCAACTGTAAGTTTTAAATCGATAAGTGCTGCTAGAGCAAATCCAGTCGATTCGTTAAGGAGCGAATAAAATCCACGCTCAAATTATGATCGTCATTCTGACGAAGCCTGGAAGATGTATCCATGCGCGGCATAGGTGTGGTTTTCGAGAGAGATAAATATTTTCAATCAGTATCCATTTTTATCCTCCCCCTGGTGAGTATGAGGTAGTTTTACTTGGCTAAATTTTTATTCACTCCTCAACGAGTGCTTTGTTAATATAGAGCAATCGGAATCAGACACAATTCTGTACGCATACAACCTATTTTGAACCGAGTTTCAATTTTAACATTGAAAGTGAAACTATTGAAGGGTTTGAAATTATCTCTTCTAATATTAGATAATGAATCACCACAAGCAGCAACACACATTGTGCATGCCACACTTCCCTCCCACCTCCTAAGCCTACCCAAAGAGTGTTGCGGCCCAGCCTTGAGGTAAGTGAAATGCATCACGTTTCTAATTCGCCAACGCGCCAAAAACTTAAAGAGATTTCAAGGCCCGGATACCTAAGCCCGTCCGAACGGATCTTCATCCGGGCGGGCAATTTAACCCGCCTCCATTTCATTTCGGACGGGCAGGCATAACCTGCCTTAGCCCGCCGGCTGCCGGCAGGCCATAGCCGTCAGGCTAATTTGTTAAGTAATTGATGATGAGGAGGAAAAAAGAGTTTAGTGCGTAGAATCCCGTTTGGGATTCAATGTCTTTCTTCCCATTTTTATATAGTTTTTATTTTTAGAAGGGGCGGGGTTTT